>NZ_JBHULM010000001.1:0-416904 GCF_042684485.1 Lacinutrix gracilariae
TGTACCTGCGTCAGGAGGATTTATTTATGATGATATTGTGACTCCTGGATATAGTTCTATTGTTGAGGTATACACAGGTTCTTGTGGTGCTTTAACGCCTTTAGATCCTGTAGTTTGTAATAGCTCTGGATCAGAAAAAACATTTGATGGATTAACTCCTGGAACAACAGTGTATTTAAGATATTGGGATTACAGTAGTAATGATGAAGGTGTATTAGAATTTTGTATTAAGCCAACGCCTTCATGTCCAGTTCCTTCCGGGCTAACAGTATCAAATATTGCAGAAACTACAGCAGATTTAACATGGACGGAAGAAGGAGGTGCTACTACTTGGAATATAGAATGGGGAACTGCTCCATTAACTCAAGGAGCAGGTACCATGGTAATGGGTACTACTACCAATCCTCATGCTTTAACCGGTTTAACAGCTGATACAGAATATGAATATTATGTGCAAGCAGATTGTGGTGGAGAAACAAGTGCTTGGGCTGGTCCTTTTAGTTTTACAACATCACCTCCTCCTCCAGCTTGTGGTGGTAATTTCTATGATAACGGTGGAGTGAGTTCAGATTATGCTAGTAGCACAAATGAAACTACAACAATTTGTCCAGACGTACCAGGTGATGCTGTAAATGTAACCTTTACATTCTTTAGTACAGAAAATAATGGTAGTACGGATTGTTGGGATGGTCTAACCATTTATGATGGTCCAGATAATACATATCCAATCATTAGTCCTACTACAGGAGATATTTGGTGTTGGGATAGAGATGATGCAACTCCTTCAGGTACTGGTGATTTACAAGGAATGACCATTACATCTACAGATGGGTCAGGGTGTTTAACTTTTGTATTTACTTCAGATAGCTCACTTACTAGAGAAGGATGGGAAGCAACTGTAGCATGTACTCCATTAAGTTTAGAAGATTATGGGTTAACAGGATTTACTTATTTTCCTAATCCTGTAAATAATGTATTGTCTTTAAGAGGTGCTAAAGAGATTAATAACATAGCTATTTATAATATGTTAGGGCAAGAAGTTCTACGTACTGCTCCTAATGCGGTAAATACAGATGTTGATATGTCTAACTTACAAGCAGGTGCTTACTTTGTTAAAGTGACTATTGGTAACGCAACAAAAACAGTAAAAGTAATTAAGAACTAATTTTTTAGCTCTTTTTAAATATTTTAAAAGCCACCTTTTTAGGTGGCTTTTTTTATGCTTAATATTTTGTAATTATATAATTATTTTACTACGATGTAATGTAAAATTGATTTTATTCTCTCTAGTAGGTTGAATATCATTTATTTAGGTTTTTTTTCTTACAAAAAACATGTTTTTATAGTAAAAAAAGCAGTTTATCGGTGTTTTATGTGTTTTGTCTATTATGTATTCTTTTTGCTTTTTACTTTAATTATTATTAATAGTTTTAGACATTACATTAATAATATTTTAATAAAAATTAATTTTACATGAAAAAAACTACTTTATTATTTTTTGCAATGTTTGCCTTTTTTTTGCAAGCTAATGCACAATCCATAATTAATATTACTACCTCAGGAGGTAGTTATACAAGTGAAAAATGGGTGTCTATAACCGATGGTGTAGATGNCTGTGGTGGTGGAGATACAAGTGCTTGGGCTGGTCCTTTTAGTTTTACTACAACTACGGCACCACCAGAGTGTGGAGGTAACTTCTACGATACTGGTGGATCAGCTTCAAGCTATTCTAATAATGAAAATTATACAATAACTATTTGTCCTGATGCTTCTGGTGATGCAGTAAGTGTCGCTTTTACAAGTTTTCTAGTAGAAGGTCGTGCTGAGGATACCTGTTGGGATAGTTTATTTATTTATGATGGTGCAGATGAAACAGCTACACCAATTACTCCAGCAAGTTTAGGTTTAGGTGCTGGAACTGAAGGTTTTTGTTGGCAAGGAGTTAATGATGGTACAGCAGATTTAACAGGAGAAGTAATAACATCTTCTGATGCTTCAGGTTGTTTAACCTTTACTTTTACTTCTGATGGTACAACTCAATTGGCTGGATGGGAAGCTATGATTGGTTGTGAGCCATTATCTGTGCAAGATATAGCTTTCAATGATTTGTTTAGTTATTTTCCAAATCCGGTAAATAATAACTTAACGTTAACTGCTCAAAAAGATATTGAAAATATAGCTGTGTATAATATGTTAGGGCAAGAAGTATTACGTACTGCTCCTAATGCGGTAAATACAGAGGTTAATATGTCTGCTTTACAAGCAGGTGCTTACTTTGTTAAAGTAACTATTGGTAACGCAACAGAAACAGTAAAAGTAATTAAGAAATAATAACTCTTATTCATAATAGTAAAAAGCCACCTTTTAGGTGGCTTTTTTTTTACACCTAATATTTTGTAATTATTTAAACCTTTTACTAAAAATGTAATCTTAAACTGACTTTAGTAAAGCTAACGAGTTGTTTGTCATTGCTTTATGTTTTTCTTTTGATAAAACGTGGTATTATGCTAAATATAACGCTTTATCGGTATTTTACATTTTTTTATCTATAATATGTAATTTTAACATTTTACTTTAATTATTATTATTAGTTTTAGCGTTTATATTAATAATTCCCTAATAAAAATTGATTAAACATGAAAAAAACTACCCTATTTTTAATTTTCAGCATTTTAGCTTCAGCTTTGAGTTCTTATGCGCAAACACTGAACCAAGGTGCTTCTTGGCCTAATTCAGATTGGACACTTACAGGAACCTATAATGTTAGTGCATTATTATCAGACCCTACAGTAGGAGATGCAACATTTAGTTTTGATGATGATGCTGCAGGCTCATCGTCTAATGATGATCTTCAGCTTACATCACCAATTATTGATTTAACTGCTGCACGTGATGCAGGAGAAACATGGATTACTGTTAGTGGAGATATTGTTTATAGAGCATTAACCGGAGAAGTTTTGGCAATCGAGGTGTATGATGCAGATGCAATGACTTGGTCTGTATTAGAAACGTTTACTGGAAACTCTACAAACACAGATTTTCAAACTTGTGCAAATGTAGAAGCGTATACAAGTGCTGTTTTTGATATTTCAGGATATACAGCAACACAATTATCAGGCTTTCAATATCGCTTTTCGTATGACGATGATGATGCTTGGAAATGGGGATGGTGTATAGGTTCTCCTACAATTGCATCTCAAACTCCGCCAGCGTGTTTAGACCCTAGTATGTTAACAGCTGGTAATATAACAGATACAACAGCAGATTTAAGTTGGACAGAAAATGGAACTGCTACTGCATGGGATATTGAAATAGTGGATAGTGGTGCAACAGCTACAGGAAATCCAACTGCAAATGGAGTTACAAACCCGTATACAGCAATGTCACTAACAGCTGTAACGGCATATGATTTTTATGTAAGAGCAGATTGTGGTGTTGATGGTACTTCAGAATGGGTTGGTCCTTTTACTTTTACTACAGAATGTGATGCAATTACTGCAGAGTATATTGAAGATTTTGAAACTTTTACAACGCAAACTTCTGCTTTCGTAGAGGAAAACTGCTGGTCTGCAACGGGTGGATCATACTACTGGGAATCTGCTCCAGGGACAGATGTAGGTTCAGGTTCAACGGGTCCAGACCCATCGATTACTACAGGAAATTATTTCTATGTAGAAGCAACGAGTGGAAGTGCTGGAGATGTTACAGACTTAGTATCTCCTTTAGTAGATTTAGCAGCTCTTGCAACGCCAACATTAATGTTTAATTACCATATGTATGGTAGTGCTATAGGAACATTAGATGTACTTGTAAATGGTACTACTAATGTATGGTCTTTAAGTGGAGAGCAACAAGCAGATGCAGTAACTCCATGGGATTTAGCTGTAATTGATTTGTCTTCGTATGCAGGGCAAACTGTTAGTATTACATTTAGAGCTACTAGAGCAGATTCTTATGCAGGAGATATAGCTATTGATAATGTAGCATTTACAGAATTACCAACATGCCCATTTCCAACAGGTTTAACAGCTACAAATGTTGCAGAAACAACAGCAGACCTTAGTTGGGTTGAAAATGGAACTGCTACAATGTGGAATATTGAATGGGGAGTAGCTCCATTAACGCAAGGTACAGGTACATTGATTACAGGTGCTACTAGTAATCCTTTATCTCTAACAGCATTAACACCTTCTACAACTTATGAGTACTATGTGCAAGCTGATTGTGGTGGAGATGCTAGTGATTGGACAGGACCTTATTCTTTTACAACTATGACACCTGCTCCTGCAAATGATGATGCTTCAGGAGCTATCGCTCTTTCTGTTGGAGATACACTTTGCGAAACACAAGTTACTGCTTCTACAGCAGGAGCTACAACTTCTATTGAAGCAGATGCTGATTGTGGTTCTACTCCTGGTACAGATGTATGGTTTAGTGTAACAGTTCCTGTAACGGGAGAGGTAAATATTGAAATATCTTCTGTAGACGGTTCTGTTTTTGGCGATTCTGTTATGGCTGTTTATTCAGGTACAGTAGGTGCCTTAGTGGAAATTGACTGTAATGATGATGGTGGTGATGGACTTTACTCAATGATTGAGTTAGTAGGTTTAACTGAAGGAGATGTTATATATGTAAGAGTTTGGGAATATGGTTATGATGAAGATGAATTTAGCATTTGTGCATGGTCACCAACATCTCTTAGTGTAGCTGATAATACTTTTGAGTCATTCAATTACTATCCAAATCCAGTGAATGATAACTTAACTTTAAAAGCACAAAAAGATATAGAAAACATAGCTGTTTACAATATGTTAGGGCAAGAAGTATTACGTACTGCGCCTAATGCAGTAAATACAGAGGTTAATATGTCTGCTTTACAAGCTGGTGCTTACTTTGTTAAAGTAACTATTGGTGACGCAACAGAAACAGTAAAAGTAATTAAGAAATAATCACTCTTTTAATAATTGTAAAAAGCCACCTTTTAGGTGGCTTTTTTTATGTGTAACACCTACATTTGTGTTATGCAATTAGAATTTTCATTCATCATACCAGTATATAACAGACCTCAAGAAATAGAAGAGTTACTACATAGCTTTACAGGGCTAAATACAACGCTAAAGTATCAAATTGTTATTGTTGAAGATGGCTCTACAATAAGCGCAAAAGAGGTTGTAAGTGCGTATAAAGACCAACTTAATATTGCATATTACTATAAACCAAATTCAGGACCTGGTGACTCTAGAAACTTTGGTATGCAACAAGCAACCGGAAACTACTTTATTATTCTAGATAGCGATTGCATTTTACCTGCTAATTATTTAGAGGAAGTTGTTAATAGTTTAGAAAAGGAATATGTAGATTGTTTTGGTGGTCCTGATGCTGCAGATAAATCTTTTACAAACCTTCAAAAAGCTATAAATTTTGCCATGACTTCTTTTATAACTACAGGAGGTATTAGAGGAAATAAAAATAGCGTAAATACCTTTCAGCCAAGAAGCTTTAATATGGGTATTTCTAAAGAAGCATTTTTAAAAACAAAAGGTTTTGGTAGTATACATCCTGGTGAAGATCCAGATTTATCTATTCGATTATGGAACCTAGGCTATAAAACAAAGCTTATACCTAAAGCATTTGTATATCATAAAAGAAGAATTTCTTGGTCAAAATTTTACAAACAAGTTTTTAAATTTGGTATGGTAAGACCTATACTTAATTCTTGGCATCCACAAACAAAAAAAATAACCTATTGGTTTCCTAGTCTTTTTAGTTTAGGACTTATTTTAGCTATACTTTTAACTTTGTTTAATTTTAAAATACTATTATATGTATATGCTTTGTACTTTGTTTTAGCATTTGTTTTAGCTATATTAAAAACAAAAAATATAGGTATAGCAATACAGGCTATGTTTGCAATTTGTATTCAGTTTTTTGGGTATGGTTATGGTTTTTTAAAAGCAACAATAGTAGTAGGGTTTTTAAATAAAAATCCAGAAGTACAATTTCCAGAATTATTTTTTAAAAATTAATGATAAATAAAATTAAATCTGAAATCTTATCATTTGTAAAAACAAAAAAAATAAATATATTTTTATTGTTTTTAGCGCTAGCATTTATCATTTTATTACTTACTAAACTATCTAAAAGTTATACCAATACCTTTGTTTTTACTATTAATAAAATACATGTGCCTGAAGAAGAGGTAATATTAAATGATACTAGTCAAGTATTAGAAATTACCTTAAAAACCTTTGGTTTTAATTTATTACAGTACCATTTTGCAAAGCCAGAAATAAATATAGATTTTGCTAAAAATATTGATAAAACAGATTCTGCTTATGTGTGGAATAAAAATAAAGCCTTTGCTAATTTGCATAGCCAGTTTAGTAAAAACATAGAATTAGTAAATATTGTACCAGATAGTTTGTGGTTTGCTTATGATGTAAATGCGGTTAAAAAAGTTCCTGTAAAGCTGCTCTCTAAAATTAGTTATAGTCCAGGATATAATGTAACAGGAGCTATTAAGGTAGAGCCAGATTCGGTTAAAATTATAGGAGCTAAAGCTATTTTAGATACTATTGATGAAATAGAAACCGATACTGTTGTTTTAAACAACGTAAAGCAAAACATATCTAAAACCGCAAATTTAAAAATTCAAAAATTTCAAAAAGATTTAAAGTTCTCTGTTAAAAAAGTTGGTTTTAAAGTCCAAGTAGAAAAATATACAGAAGGGACCTTACCTATTACTGTGCATATTATAAATGTACCAATAGGTGTGCATTTAAAATACTTTCCTAAAAAAGTAAACGTTTCTTATTATACCAGTTTGGCTAACTTTAATAGCATTAAACCAAAAGATTTTAAAGTGGTTTGTGATTATAGTAAACTAGTTAAAGGGCAAACAAGATTAGTTCCTGAGCTTGAAAAAATGCCAGAAACAGCAAAATACTTCAAAATTAAACAAGAGTTTGTAGAGTTTATTATCACAGAATAAACCATAATAAGACTAGAAAAAAAGAGATACGTTTCTTATATTATACCAACGTATTTAAATAATAGCATATGAAAATAGTAGGTCTTACAGGAGGAATAGGAAGTGGAAAAACTACAGTAGCAAAAGAGTTTAGTAAACTTGGTGTACCTATTTATATAGCAGATGACGAAGCTAAAAAACTCATGAATAGCTCTAAAACTATTCAAAGAGAATTGGTAGCACTTTTTGGTGAAGAAGCGTATAAAGACCAAGAATTAAACAGGCCATATTTAGCAAAACTTATTTTTAATAACGAAGCGCTTTTGCAAAAAATGAATGCTATTGTGCATCCTAAAGTAGCAGATCATTTTAAAAACTGGTTAAAAAAACAAGACGCACCATATATTATTAAAGAAGTAGCCATCTTGTTTGAAAACGGAAGTTACAAGCAATGCGATTATGTTATAACAGTAACCGCAGCAATAGAAACCAGAAAAGAACGTTTATTAAAAAGAGATGTTACTACAGTTGCTAAAATTGAAGCAATTATGAATAACCAATGGCCAGACCAAAAAAAAATAGAACGCTCGCAATTTGTTATTTATAATGATATTCTAGAAGACACCATAGTTCAGGTGCAGAAAACGCATAATAGTATACTTGAGGATATAGCAAGTCTATAATTTTAACATTTTTGTTAATGTAAGGTTAAAAGCTATAATAGCTAAATGTTAAAATGTTAATTTTGACCAGATGAGCAAAAAACTATTCGTCTTACTAATTATTTTAATGAGTTTATCGCTTATAGGAATTATTTCTGTACAAGCATATTACATAAAAAACTCTGTAGATAATAAAAAAGAGCAGTTTAACTTTAATGTAAAAAAAGCATTAACTTATACTACTGCAGCAATAGAAAATAAAGAGCTAGATAAGTATTATACCATGTATCAACAGCTTGCAGAACAGCAAAAGCAAGCAGATACGGTTGCCATAAAAAACTTATTTATAGTACAGCAAAATCAAAACACTAATGAGACAATAGTGTATAAAAGTGGCATTTTTGAAGAAAATTACACCTTGTCTTCAGCGTTCTTTGATATAGGTTTAGATAGAGACAGCATAAATATTCAGAAAATATTAAGCAATTCTGAAACAAAGATATACACTAATTCAACAGGTTCTAAAGAGTTAAATATGAATCCTGTTTTAAGTATTTCTAACTCCGGAAGACTTACAGAAGCAGAAAAAATTAATTTCGAAAAATCGTTTAGAATCATGGCAAGTAGATTGCCTATTCATCAAAGAGTTTTAAGCAAAGAAATTAATAGATTATTAAAAAAACAGCTAAATGAAGATAATATTAATATCGATTTTCAATTTGCAATTTATGATAATGATCTAGCAACAAAAGTGCAAAGTGAATCTTTTGAGTTACAAAATGCATCCACCTTTAGTGTTCCTATTTTTGAAAACGAATTAAACGCGAATAATTATAGGTTACTCGTCAATTTTCCAGAACACAATAAATTTATTTGGTCGTCTATAATTACCATGATGCTATTATCTGTGGTATTTACTTCCATTATAATTTTAGCATATGCAAGTGCTTTATTACAGCTTTTTAAGCAACGTAAAATCTCTGAAATTAAAACAGATTTTATTAACAATATGACGCATGAGTTTAAAACTCCTATTGCTACTATTAACCTGGCTTTAGACGCTATTAAAAACCCTAAAATTATAGAAGATAAAACCAAGGTGTTGCGTTATCTTAATATGATAAAAGAAGAGAACAAACGCATGCATGCACAGGTGGAAAATGTGCTTAGAATATCTAAACTTGAAAAAAATGAATTAAATATTAGTAAGGAAAATGTAGACTTGCACGACCTAATAGAAGATGCGATGACACATGTAGAGTTAATTATTGAAGATAAGAAGGGATACTTAAAAACAAATTTAAGTGCAGAGAAAACTTCGGTCTTAGCAAATGATACTCATTTTACTAATGTTATAGTAAATATTCTGGATAATGCCATTAAGTATTCTCCAGGAGCACCAGAAATAGAAGTATCTACAGAAAATGTAGGAGAAAATATTTTATTAAAAATAAAAGACCACGGAAGTGGTATGAGCAAAGTAGCTCAAAAACGTGTTTTTGAAAAATTTTATAGAGAACACACAGGAAATATACATAACGTAAAAGGCCATGGTTTAGGACTTGCTTATGTAAAAAGAATGGTAGAAGACCATCAAGGTTATATATCTGTAGAAAGTGAAAAAGAAAAAGGAAGTACTTTTACAATAAGACTTCCACTAATATCATAAAGCTATGAATGAACAACAAAAAAGGATATTATTAGTAGAAGACGACCCAAATTTTGGAACCGTTTTAAAAGATTATTTAATGATGAATGATTACGAAGTTACACATGCCAAAAATGGTATGGAAGGCTTTGAAAAATTTAAAAAAGACGATTTTGATTTATGTATCTTAGACGTAATGATGCCTTATAAAGATGGCTTTACATTAGCAAAAGAAATACGCGAAAAAAATGCAGAAGTGCCTATTATTTTCTTAACTGCAAAAGCAATGAAAGAAGATGTGCTTAAAGGGTATAAAGTAGGTGCAGATGATTATTTAAATAAACCATTTGATAGCGAAGTGCTATTAATGAAAATTAAAGCTATTATACAACGTAAAGCATCTGATTCTGTTGCAGATAGTAAGCAATTTGAATTTAAAATTGGCGGATTTGATTTAAACTCTAAACTGCGTTTTTTAACGTATAAAGATGGAAATCAGGTAAAATTATCGCCTAAAGAAAATGAACTTCTACGTTTATTGGCATTACATGAAAATGATTTAATGCCTAGAGAATTAGCATTAACAAAAATATGGAGAGATGATAATTATTTCACCTCTAGAAGTATGGATGTGTATATTGCTAAACTACGTAAATATTTAAAGCTAGATGATAAAGTAGAAATACTTAATATTCATGGCGAAGGCTTTAGATTAGTTGTTAATACAGAAGCTTAATAGTAATAGTTAGTGTTGATAAAATTCCAGTTGTATTTGGTGTAACCAATGCATCTGGAATTTTTATGTTTAAAAACAATTCCTTTTTAGTATATATCTATTGTTGGGTGTTTTTTTTTATTCTCTAATCCCATATCTCTGGACGATCAATCTTCATTGCTCTTAAATAGGAAAGGAAATGTCCAGCGTGCACAGATTCATGATACCCAATTCGTAATAAATATTTTCTGAGATTTTTTTTCTCTCCATTTCCTGGGTGAATGATTTCTGTTTCGTTTAATTCTCTATCCGAAAATTGACGAACGCTTTCTAAAAAAGTATTCCTATAAGGTTTAGCAAATTCAAGTTCGTCAGAAACACTAATAAATGGCCTGTTTTGCCATGGTGTTTGATAATTGGTCATATTCCCTTTATTGATTATTATATTCCACCCATAATCGGCTTCCAAAACATGTCTAATCATTTCTATGGCAGACATTGCTTTTTCGTCAGGTTTCCAATTGTAATATTCCTCAGGGAGTCCATTCCAGAGTTTTATACTTCTTCTCCTAATCTCTGTAAAGTTTAAAATTATGAGTTCAGATTGTGTCATTTTGTTTGTTTTCTTGAATGTTGTTTTACATTACAGCCAATTGATTATTATAAATCTTCTGTAGTTTTTTTTTATAAAGTCAATTTCTTTTTTTGTTTTAAGACGTGTTTATGCCTATAGATTTACTCTAATTAACCAATGCTAGCGTTAGTAGAACTTGCTCTTTTTTATGGTTTGTCTGTAGATTTTTCTATAGAACTTGCATGATCTTTAATTACATACCATGTATTATCTATTTTTTGAAGAGCATAACTTACATACATTCTATTAAAGTAAGGTTTGCCATCACGATCTGGCTCTTTGTAAGTTATTTCGGTTATTGCAATTCCAAATTCTTTTCCAATTTTAGTATCTAATATTTTGGTATCAAAAGTCCAAGGAGTTTCTATAGCAAACCAGTTTTTATGATATTTTATAAATTCGTCAACTGTATTGGTAATTTCGGTTTTGGGTAGAATGAGTTGCATGTTTCCGTTAGGAGACAATGTGCTTTTTAATGTGGTTAAATCTTTATTGCTAACAGCATCTAAGTGTGTTTGCATGGTTTCAATAAAAAGCAGCTCGTTTTGTGCTTCGTAATTAATAAGAGGGTTTTTTGTGTCTTTTTTAGTACAAGAAAAAAAGATAAAAGAAATAAAAACTAAAAGTAGGTATGTATTACTCTTTATTAATTTCATGGTTTATTTTTTTTAGTATTGTTTCTAAATCTGTTAAATAATCAAACCACAAGGTGTTTTCATTTCTTTTAAACCAAGTAAGCTGTCGTTTAGCAAATCTTCTAGAATTCTTTTTTATTTCGCTAATAGCAAAATCTAAAGTCCATTCTTTACTAAAATAATTAAATATTTCTTTATAACCAACTGTATTTAAAGCGTTTAAATTTTTATAAGGAAGTAGCTTTTGTACTTCGTCTAGTAAACCTTCTTGCATCATGATGTCTACACGCTTATTTATTCTGTTATAAATAATTTCACGCTCTGCAGTTAAGCCTATAGTAATGGTTGTAAACGGTCTGTTGTTTTTGTTTTTATTTAAAAACGAAGAATATGGCTTTTGGGTACCAATACAAATCTCTAATGCGCGAATAACACGTTGCGGATTTTTTAAAGCAATAGTATTATAGGTTTCTTCGTCTAATACTTTTAGTATGTTTTGAAGTACCTCTAGACCTTCGTTTTCTAGTTGAGCATTTAGTTTTTCTCTAATGCTTTTATCTACATCAGGAAAGTGATCTAATCCCTTTGTAACCGCATCTACATACAAGCCAGAGCCACCAACCATAATAACAACGTCATGTGTTTTAAATAGCGTATTTAGTTTTTTTAGAGCATCTTTTTCAAAAGCACCAACATTATACGTTTCTTCAATAGATTTATGATGAATAAAATGATGTGGTGCTGCCGCCAATTCTGATGGAGTAGGAGCAGCAGTACCAATTTGCATTTCTTTAAAGAACTGCCTAGAATCTGCTGAAATTATTTCGGTATTAAAATAATTGGCAAGTTTAATGCTTAACGATGTTTTTCCTATGGCTGTAGGACCAACAATAGAAAGTAAATACTTGGTGTTGTTTGTAGTGGTAATAGCTTTTGGTTTTAGGAATCTATTATTCTATTTATAATTTGTAACCACATTGATCACAATATTTGGCTTTGTCTTTATGTTTTGTGTTTAAACAATTAGAGCAAGTTTGTGAATTAACATCTATTTCATCAGGATGTTTTGGTAAAGGTGAAATAGCATGCGCATCCTCATTTTCTGTTTCTTTTTCCTTTTTAGAATATTCTGCGGTAACAATTCCTGTTGGTACAGCTATAATACCATAACCCATAATCATAATCAACGAAGCTATAATTTGACCTAGTGGTGTTTGTGGTGTTATGTCTCCAAATCCTACTGTAGTAAGCGTTACTATACACCAATAAACACTTTTTGGTATATTGTCAAAACCGTGTTCTTTACCTTCTATTAGGTACATAACTGTCCCTAAAATAATCGTGATAATAAGTACGGCAAGCATAAAGACAGATATTTTGGCTCTACTTGCTCTTAGTGCAGAAACTAAATGGTTAGATGCAGATAAAAAACGTACCAGTTTTAAAACTCTAAAAATACGTAACAGCCTAATAGCTCTAAAAGCAACTAAGGCATGTGTACCTACAAAAATTAAGGATAAGTATTTAGGTATGGTAGAAAGTAAGTCTATAATACCATAAAAACTAGTTACATATTTAAGTGGTTGTTTAACAGAAATAATACGTAAAATATATTCTATTGAGAATAAGATGGTGATTACCCATTCTGAAACATTAAAGAAGGTATGGTATTTACTGTCTAAAGATTCTATACTCTCTAGCATAACCAATAATATACTAGCTATAATGGCTATTAGTAAAACAATGTCAAAAAACTTACCTGCAGGAGTATCTGCTTCATAAATAACTTCATGAACTTTAAGTTTCCAGTTAGATTTTGGTTTTGCTTCAGGCATGTATCAAAAATAGTGAAAAGAGTTTAATTACTTTCTTTTTAACACTATAGTAGTGTTTTTTTGCAAATTAACAACATGATTCATTAATTCTTTCATATACGGATAATATTCTTTTACATATATTTCTTTGTTAAAGCTTAGTTTAAAAAATACAACAATTTCATTGTTTTTAACCGAAGTGGTGCATAGCAGTTTTCCTGCGTTATCGGGTAAATTTAGGTTAATGCTTTTTGGTGTTTCTATAATTTCAAACGCATCATCTATATGTATTTTGTAGTAATACATAAAACCACTTTTGTAGCCAAAATCTATTGGATAAGATCGTTCTTGAAGTTTAAATGGGTTTTCTTCAAAAAATGTAAACAGAAAAGGATTTACATATAAAAAGTCGCCAATTTTTTCTGTGGTATAGTTTATATTAAAATGTTCTTTAAAGTCTAAACTATTTATTTCTTGGGTTTCGGCAGCATAATCAGAAATGGTAATGTTTTCATTATTTTCTGTTAAGTAATTTTCATGTTGCGAAGCATTAGAAAAATAGGATTCTTTTTCGGGTAATGCATGATATCCTGCAGTAGTAAAGTCCACCTTTCCGTTTATATTTTCATCTTTATCTAAAACAAGATCGACCTTGTATCTGGTGTTAGATACTACAGAACTGTTAATATCTATCCATTCACTACCATTTTTAAAATCTAAAAGTCTTCCGTATTGGTTTAAGCATTTAAAAGGAAGTTGCCCAAAGTGTAAGTATTTGTTTGTAGCATCTAATAAATAAGTTTTGTTGTCTATAGTTGCTTGTACTACTAGGTAATTAAAATCAGAAATTACAGGGTAAATAGTTGTAGGTAAACCATTATTTCTTGTAGAAAGCAGAATAGGTTTTACAGCAATACCAGATGCATTAAGTAGGTTGTGTAATAGTATATTTATTTCAGAGACACTACCAGATTTTTTGTCTATCAAGTCTTTTACAGAAACATCTTTAAAAATTTGATAGTTGCCATTCCAAGTGTAATTTTCTTGTATGTTTTTATAAATAAGTTCTGCTTTTTTTAAGGCATCTTTTTCATTTAAAGTAGATTGCGATAAAAGAGCTTCTTTTTTTATGTTTTTATTTAATTGTTTACCAATGCTGTTGTTTGCTTTAATCTCTTTATCTGTGGTTTCCCAAGTTTTTGTAATATTATCAATGACACCATCAAAACCTTGAAAGACCTTTAATTCATATTCTATTCTAGATAAGTAATTATCTCTAGTAGTCATATAGTCTTCCTCAATAAAAGCAGGAATATCTTTCATGACATAAATAGATTCTGTACAATCTGCAGAGCCACCAAGACCAACCTCTAAGCACGATTTTTTTACTTCTGCCTCATTTTTAAATAATTGGTTTTTACCAACCAGTTTAATGTTATAGTTGTAGTTACCAGGAATGCTCGTGTTGTATTCGCTATATAATTTAGGAATATCTCCTTGAAACTCCCAACTTTTGTATTTGTAAACAAAAGGTAAGGTTACTCTGTAGCTATACGTAATAACAGAACCTTCTTGAATATTGGGCAATGTAAACTTTACAAGCGTGTAGTTTTCGTTATACTTTTCTGTATAAATCTCGCTTTCTTTAAGTTTGGTTCTAGTAATTCTACCATCTATTAAATTATGCGTGGTAGCATTTATATTACTAATTTTTTCTTTTTTGTTTTTAGAGTTATAGAGATAGACTAAAATGGTTGCTTGGTCAAAACCTTTTCTGTTTAGTATTTTTAGTTTTTGTTTAAACTCATGGGTTAATTTAAAAGACTGGTTATTAACATAGCTCTTACCATATTCATACAAAACTAGAGCATTAGCAGTAGAGTCTTTTTCATAAACATTAGTTTCTAGGTCGCTTCTAGAAATAGAAATATTGTTAGAATTAAATTGTTGTGCTTGTGAGGTAAGTATTGATGTAAATAGAAATAAAAGCAGTAGGTAGTTTTTTATCATTTAATCTAGATTTATGACCTTTAGTTTTTTATTGCGTCTTAAATAGGTTTTTATAATGTGTTGCGTGTCTTTGTTATTTTGCATTGGCGTAATTATAGATTGCAACACTTCAATGTTATTTATTTGATAGTTTAAATTATAAAAACCAATACCTTTAAAAACTCCATTTTGAATGAGTATTGCAGCACGCTCATCTACCTCACGCCCTCTGTCAATAATAACCATGTTTTCATTAATAAAGGAGTTTTTGTCTATAAGTTGTTGTACGCGTTGGTTGTAGCTTTCTGCAGGTTCTTCTAGTACACAAGCACCTTCGCAAGATTTTACCGTATAATTAAAACAACTTGTTTTTGTATCGTATAAACCTGTAAGTTTTTGGCATAGATTGTATTCTTCTACGCGATTAAACATAAAGCTTCTAGCGCTTTGTCTATTGCTAAAAGTGGTTATAGGTTTCTTTTTACCATCCACTTTTTCAATTTTTAAATGGATATAGCCATTTTTGTCTGTAAAACTATACAAGCCATGCGTGAAAACGGTTTTTCTTAAGGCTCTGTTGTAAATAGGTTTGTTTTGTTTAATAGCTTCGCTTTCTTTTAATAAAGCAACAAGTTCACTACCACAAGCTTCATAGGTTACTGCAGTAACTTGTAGTTGCATTTTTTTAGACTTATGCGTGGTACTTGTAAAATGCTGATTAATGCGTTTTCTTATGTTTTTACTTTTACCAATATAAATAATTTCACCATCTGCTTTGTGCATATAATATACTCCAGTAATGGCTGGCAAGCTCTCAATAATATTTAATAGTTTAGACTCTACTTGGTTTTTAGGCTCTTGTTTTATAGATTCTTGAATAATGTTTTTTTTCAAGTCTTTATCTAATAACATTTTAAAGAGCTTTACAGTAGCAAAAGCATCTCCTGCAGCTCTATGTCTGTCTGCAACAGGAATACCTAAGGCTCTAGTAAGTTTACCTAAACTGTAGGAAGGTTGATCTGGAATTAAATCTTTAGAAAGCTCTACAGTACACAAAGTTTTACGTTTAAACTCAAAGCCTAGTCTTCTAAATTCTGTTCGTAAAATACGATAATCAAATTTTGCATTGTGCGCAACAAGAATGGTGTCTTCAGTAATTTCTACTATGCGTTTTGCTACTTCATAAAACTTAGGAGCATTGCGTAGCATGTTACTGTTTATTCCAGTTAGGTTAACTACAAATGGTTGTATTTCTCGTTCTGGATTAATTAGGCTTATAAATTGGTCTACTACTTCATGACCATCATATTTATAAATAGCAATTTCTGTGATGCCTTCTTCATTATATTTACCTCCAGTGGTTTCTATGTCTACTATTGTGTACAATACAGTTAAAAATTTATAGTTAAAACTAAACGTGAATTTGTTTTCGCTTTTCTAGTTTTAATTGTCTAAACTAACATTTTTATTGGTTCTTTATTAGAAAAAGTTAAAGTTTTATAGGTGTTCCTTTTTATATACGTGGTGTGGTACATAAATGAAATTCAATAATTTGTTTCTTTAACCTCTAACACCAAAGATACTACTTCCAACGCGAACCATAGTGCTACCACATTGTATTGCTAATTTAAAATCACCACTCATTCCCATACTAATTACTTGTAGGTTGCTATTTGTAGTTTGCTGTGATTTTAAGTCTTCAAAAGTATTTTTTAAAAAGCTAAATTCTCTTTTAATTTGTTCTTGATCTTCTGTAAAAGTAGCCATTCCCATAACACCAACCACATTCACATTTTTTAATTCTGAAAAGGCTTCTGATTGTAAAATCTCGGAAGCTTCATTGGCAGACATTCCAAATTTAGTGTCTTCTGAAGCAATTTTAATTTGTAACAAACAATCAATTATTCGATCGTGTTTTGCAGCTTGTTTGTTTATTTCTTTTAGCGTTTTAAAATTTTCTACACCATGAATTAAAGTCACAAAACTTGCTATATATTTTACTTTATTGCGTTGTACATGACCTATCATATGCCATTGAATGTCTTTTGGCATTTCTTCATACTTATCTACCATATCCTGAATCTTGTTTTCGCCAAATATGCGTTGTCCAGCTTTGTAGGCTTGCATGATATCGCTAACAGGTTTGGTTTTAGAAACAGCAACAAGGGTTACGTTTTCTGGTAGTTGTTCTTGTATGTCTTGCAGGTTTTTTGTTATGCTCATTGGTTTGTTTCTTTTTTATAGACAGCTAGATGTTTCTTAAAATGGCAAGTACTACCTTATTTACTTTTAGCTATAGCCTTTAGTTTAAAATTCATAAATGGTTACTCCGCTTCGTAGTTTTGGTTCAATGTATGTGCTTTTTGGAGGCATTTTTAATCCGTCGTCAGCAATTTTTTTCATTTCATTAATGTTAACAGGAACCATTCCGAAACCTACAGCATATTCACCACTATCTATCATGCTTTTTAAATTTATAATATCTTTTTTTCCGTTAAGATATTTAATTCGGTTGTCGTTTCTTAAATCGTTAATTCCTAAAATAGGTTGTAAAATAGTAGTGTACAATAACTGCGCATCAAGAGCATCTAGTGCATTTTTAAATGTATAACGGGTTTTTCGTAAATATAAGGAATAAAACTCGCCATCTAAATACATGCTAAAATGATGTTTTTTGCTTGGTTTATATGGTATTTCTCCTCTGTTTTCTATTCTAAAAACAGTGTCTAATTTAATTAAAAAAGCTTCTTTGCTTAAACCGTTTAAATCTTTTATTAAGCGATTAAATTCATGAATTCGCAATTCGGATTCTGGAATTAAAAAACTCATAAAAAAGTTATAAGGCTCTGTGCCATTGTGTTTAGGGTTGTTCTTTTTTAAATCTTTACACAACAAATAGGAAGAAGAAGAACGATGATGCCCATCTGCTATATAAATGGTTTTCATTTTATTAAATTCTTCGGCAATGGTTTTAATGGTTGCTTCGTCTTGTATTTTCCAAAGGTAATGCGTGTCTCTATACGTGGTAGTAAATTCAAATTCTGCACGTTCCTTTTCAGTGTTTTTTAAAATAGAAGCAATAATGGTATTGTCAGGATAGGTTAGTAGTACAGGCTCTGCGTTAAAACCAACTGTTTTTAAATAATCTTTAAAAACAGTTTCTCTATTTTCTAGAGTGTCTTCGTGTTTTTTTATGATGTCTTTTTCATAATCTTCTGCACTAGCAGCAGCTACAATACCATGAAAAACTTGCTTTTCTCTATCTACAATTTTATAAATGTAGTAACTAGGTTTTTTGTCTTGAACAAAAATATGGTCTTCTTTAAATTCTAAATACCTGTTTTTTACTAGCGTATAGCGTTCTTCGCCAGTAATTTCATGCGCGTATTTATAACCAGGATTTACAATATGCAAAAAGGAAAAAGGGTTGTAGTCTAGTCGTGCTTCACGTTCAGCTTGTGTGTAAGTTTGGTAGGAGCGTGAGGCTACTAAACTTACTTTGTCTCTTGTTGGACGTACTGCTTTAAACGGAATTATTTTTGGCATAAAATGTAGTCATCAGTATTCAGTGGTCAGTAAACAATAGTTTGTTACTTCGAACCAAATTTATTTGGATTTTGAATCATATAGTTAATTAATTTACCGACTTCAATACTTTTTGCTGTTAAATCATCAAAAGTTTCTTGGTCAATATATGCACAAGCAAATGAAAACTCTAGCCATGTTTGTGTTTCAGAATTCTCTGCATCACTATCTGAAAGTTTGCTAATAAAATGTTTTGGGTAACGCCTTTTTCTATAGGCTTCCGCTAGATTTGCACATACACTTCTTGAAGATCTTCTAACTTGATCTGTTAACGAATATGTTTCCTCTTTTGGAAAAGATTTTGAAAGGTTATAAATATTCATTGCTAACGCAAATCCTTTTTTATAAGCCAATAAATCTTGAAACCTTAACATCTTTTAATTTTCAATAAACCTTTATTCTTTAAAACTTACTGACCACTGACCACTGACCACTGACCACTATTTTACTTAACAAACTGCTTCGAAACTTTCTCAGCTTTTTTGCTTTCAGAGTAATCATAAAAACCTTCACCAGATTTTACACCTAGTTTTCCTGCTCTTACCATGTTTACTAATAAAGGACAAGGAGCGTATTTTGGGTTTTTAAATCCGTCATACATTACATTTAATATAGAAAGACAAATATCTAATCCAATAAAATCGGCTAATTGTAATGGACCCATAGGATGCGCCATACCTAATTTCATAACGGTATCAATTTCTTGAACACCAGCAACACCATTGTATAAAGTTTCAATAGCCTCGTTTAGCATAGGCATTAAAATACGGTTAGCAACAAATCCTGGGTAGTCATTTACTTCGGTTGGTGTTTTTCCTAATTCTTTAGAAAGCGCCATGATGGTATTGGTAACTGCATCACTTGTATTGTAACCTCTAATAATTTCTACCAATTTCATGATTGGTACAGGATTCATAAAATGCATACCAATTACCTTTTCTGGTCTGTTGGTTACTGCTGCTATTTGTGTAATAGAAATAGAAGAGGTATTAGATGCTAAAATAGTATCTGCAGCACAAGCTTTATCTAATTGCTTAAAAATATTAAGTTTTAATTCTACATTTTCTGTAGCAGCTTCTACAACCAGTTCTACATTTTTAACACCTTCTTCTATGTTAGTAAATGTAGTAATGTTTCCTAAGGTATTTGCTTTGTCAGCTTCGGTAATTTTTTCTTTAGCAACCATTCTGTCTAAGTTTTTAGAAATGGTGGCTATTCCTCTTTCTAAAGAAGCTTCGCTAATATCTATTAGTTGTACATTAAATCCAGATTGAGCAAAGGTATGTGCAATACCATTTCCCATGGTTCCTGCTCCAATTACTGCTATGTTTTTCATAAAAAATATATTTTTCTTTTCCGCGAAAGCGAAAACCTGTTGTTTTTTTATTTCCATAAAAATGGAAAACTATTTATCTTTAATTATACACTCTTCTTTTTTTTGATTTCTTTTACTAACGAAATCAAAATTGGTTTTCTTCTATAGTAGAAGCGAAGAGCAAACGTTGTGATTATTGTTTAAAACTGATCAATAATCATATTGGCAACACGTAAGGCTTCTGTACCATCGTGAAGTGTAACTATTGGTTTGGTGTTGGTATTAATGGCTTTTGCAAAAGACTCTAACTCGTCAAGAATAGCGTTGTTTCCTGCTATTTCAGGATTGTCAAAATAGATTTGTTTTTTAACGCCTTCTGCGTTTTGTAAAATCATATCAAAGTCTCCAGGGTTTTCAGGAGCGTCTTTCATTTTAACAACCTCACATTTCTTTTCTAAGAAATCAACAGACACATAGGCATCACGTTGAAAGAAACGTGATTTTCGCATGTTTTTTAAAGAAATTCTACTTGCTGTTAAGTTAGCAACACAACCGTTTACAAATTCTATTCGTGCATTGGCTATATCTGGCGTATCACTAATTACAGATACACCACTTGCGCTAACATGCTTTACTTTAGATTGTACAACGCTTAAAATAATGTCTATATCGTGAATCATTAAATCTAAAACCACAGGAACATCTGTACCACGAGGATTAAATTCTGCAAGTCTATGTGTTTCTATAAACATTGGCTTGTCTAACATATCTTTAACTGCTATAAAAGCAGGATTAAAGCGTTCTACATGACCAACTTGCCCTTTAACACCATGTTCTGCAACTAAGGTTCTTATGGTTTCGGCTTCTTCAACAGTATTGGTTATTGGTTTTTCAATAAAAATATGTTTGCCTTTTGCTATGGCTTGTCTAGCACAGTCGTAGTGCGAAAGCGTAGGCGTTACAATGTCTACAACATCTACAGCTTCTATAAGTTTTTCAATAGAGTTAAAATAAGTGTAGCCAAATTCTTCAGCTACTTTTTTTGCGTTTTCTTCGTTAGCATCATAGAAACCAACGAGGTTATATTTTTCAGATTGATTAAGTAATCTTAAATGAATTTTCCCTAGATGACCAGCACCAAGAACACCTGCTTTTAGCATACTTTTACGTTTTTAACAAAAATAAGATTTTTAATTTTTTTATTGTTATTTATTAGGGAACTTTTTAAAGGAATTCCTTTTAAGATTCTCTTAACGCGTTTTTAACGCAAGTTTGTGAATTGTACGAAATCTATTGTTAATGAGCGCTTCGTAAATATAATGTACTACTTATAAGAGCACATTTTGTTTCACTTTAATTCTATAATATCATGAAAAAATTAATCCTAACATTAAGCGCAGTATTTTTTATTGCCACTACTATTTCAGCAAGTAACGGAAATCAAGAAATACAAAAAAAATATTTACAAGAAAAGTTGCATTCTTATAAGAATAGCTATAAAAAAGATATGTATTTATGGGAAGTAGAAAGTAACTACGGAAAAGCTTCAGGTTACGCTACATCTCTTGAAAAAGCCAAAGAAATGATTGCCTTGGTTGGTAAAAAAGATGTTACTACATTTAAAATAATTGTATCTAATTAATCCTTCATTTAATAAAATACGAAGCATCAAGTGGTTATAATTTGATGCTTTTTTTTTGCCGTTTTTTTACTTGTCTTAAAAATGTTTGTTTAATTTTAGCATTCTAAACTAACTCATTTTTGAAAGATACTTTTAAACACCAAGGATTAAGACAAAAACTAGTAGATGTTCTAGTTATCAAGGGAATACAAGATAAACAAGTTCTAGCAGCAATTAGAAAAATACCAAGACATTTGTTCATGGATTCAAGCTTTTTAGATCATGCGTATCAAGATAAAGCATTTCCTATTGCAGCAGATCAAACTATTTCGCAACCTTATACTGTTGCTTTTCAATCTGAATTATTACAAGTAAAACCTTCTGATAAAGTTTTAGAAATAGGAACAGGAAGTGGTTACCAAACAGCTGTTTTATGTGAGTTAGGAGCAAAAGTATATAGTATTGAAAGACAACAAGAGCTCTTTAAAAAAACAAGTAAGTTTTTGCCTAAATTAGGATATAGACCTAAAAAACTCATTTTTGGTGATGGTTATAAGGGTTTAAAAGAAGAAGCGCCTTTTGCTAGTATTATTGTAACTGCTGGAGCTCCTTTTGTGCCAAAGCCTTTATTAAGTCAGTTGGCTATTGGAGGACGCTTAGTGATTCCTGTTGGTAATGATGTGCAAACAATGACGCTGTTTATAAGAAAAGGAGAAAAGGAATTTGAAAAATACGAATTTGGCGAGTTTCGTTTTGTGCCTTTATTAGAAGATAAAAATTAGTAGGTAGTCTGTTGGTAAAAACAGAAGAACATATAAACTTAATAAAACAGAAGTATACTTAGTATTCTTCTGTTTTAAAATCTACCTGTTTATAAATTAAAAATTCTTTTTAATCCTGTCTAAGTTACGCTTGTTATCTCTGTCTTTTATAGTTTCTCTTTTGTCATAAAGTTTTTTTCCTTTAGCAAGAGCAATAACCAGTTTAGCTAATCCTTTTTCATTTATAAATAATCGCAACGGAACAATTGTTAATCCTTTTGTGTTAACGTCTTTAGCTAGTTTTTTTAATTCGCGTTTGTTTAATAATAACTTGCGTTCTGCCTTTGGTCTGTGGTTGTAATAATTACCATAGACATATTCTTGAATGGTCATGTTTATTACAAACAATTCGTTTTGCTCATTAAACTCACAAAAACTTTCAGCAATAGAAGCTTTACTATCTCTAATAGATTTTATTTCGGTTCCAGTTAAAACAATGCCAGCAGTATACTTATCTAGTATCTCATACTCGAATTTGGCCTTTTTGTTTCTTATGTTTACAGTGTTTTGCATGTTTGCCAAAATTACACAATTAAATTAAGTACTAAAATGTTATTAATTGATTAATTTTCCGACAACCTAAATAAAAAATTATTTCATGCAAAAGTTACTCCTTCTAATTGTAATTAGTTTTCTGTTTATAGCTTGTAATACAGAAAAAACCGAAACAGCAGATGCTATTATAAATAAGGCTATTACTGTGGCTGGCGGAAAAAAATATACAGATGCAGAAATACATTTTAATTTTAGAGGTATCAAGTATACTTCTGTTAGAAAAAACGAAATATACCAATATGAACGTGAGTTTCAAGATTCGGTTACTGTAATTCGTGATGTTTTAAATAATAAAGGATTTAAAAGATATGTAGATCATGCCGAAGTTTCTGTAGCAGATAGTATGGCAGTAAAGTATGCGGCTTCTGTAAATTCGGTACATTATTTTGCTTTATTGCCTTACGGATTAAATGATAAAGCAGTTGTAAAAACAAAACTTGAAGAGGTAGCTATTCACGGAAAAAATTACCATAAAATTAAAGTAACCTTTCAAGAAGATGGAGGAGGAGAAGATTTTGATGATGTGTTTGTGTACTGGGTAAATAAAGAAAGCTATACAGTAGATTATTTAGCTTATTCTTATCAAGAAGCATCTGGTATAGGTATGCGTTTTCGCGAAGCCTATATTGTGCAAACGGTTAACGGATTGCGTTTTGTAGATTATAATAATTATAAACCAACAGACAAAAACCTTAGCCTTTTAGAAATGGATAAGGCTTTTGAAAATGGTAAATTACAACTACTTTCTAAAATAGAATTAAAAGATATACAGGTAAAATAAATATAGTTGCGTTTGGTAAAACAAGCAATTAGGCAATTTCTATAGCAATTTCTATCATGTCTTTAAAAGTAGTTTCTCTTTCTTTACTTGTTGTTTTTTCTCCTGTTACTAATGAGTCTGAAATAGTAAGAATGGTAAGCGCATTTACATTGTGTTTTGCAGCAACAGTATATAAGCCTGCGGTTTCCATTTCTACACAAAGCACACCAAATTTGCTCCACTTTTTATACGATTCAAAATCATCTGCATAAAACTCATCACTAGTAAAAATATTTCCAGCTTTAATAGGAATATTTTTTTCTTTTGCAGCTTCAATAGCTTTATTAAAAAGTTCAAAATTTGCAGTAGGAGCATAATCAGCACCACCAAAACGCTGCTCATTTAATCCAGAGTTAGAAGAGGCAGCCATTGCTAATACTACATCTCTAATTTTTATATGTTCTTGGTAAGAACCTGCGCTACCTACACGTATAAGGTTTTTTACATCAAACTGTGTAATTAATTCATGTGCATAAATAGAAATACTTGGTACTCCCATTCCTGTTCCCATTACAGAAATGCGTTTTCCTTGATAGGTTCCTGTATAACCAAGCATGCCTCTAACTTCATTAAAGCAAACAGGGTTTTCAAAAAAAGTTTCGGCAATCCATTTTGCGCGTAAAGGATCTCCTGGTAATAATATAGTTTCTGCAATATCGCCTTTGTTGGCTCCAATATGTATGCTCATTTGTTTTGGTATATATACTTAATATTAAATGTCTAGTTCTTGTTGTTAATAGTTGTCTTCTTCAGTATGGATTCCTGTAACAATAGCAATACCGTTTGAGGTTCCAATTCTATCTACACCAAGATTAATGTATGCTAAAGCTGTTTTTGTATCTCTAATTCCTCCAGAAGCTTTTATTTTAGTTTTGCCATTGGCAATAACCGATTGCATGAGTTTTACATCTTCCATAGTTGCTCCTCCTGTACCAAAGCCTGTAGACGTTTTAATAAAATCTGCTCCAGCTTGTATCGCTAAGGCACTTGCTTTTTTTATTTCTTCAGCATCTAAATAACAGGTTTCTAAAATTACTTTTAAAGTATGGTTGGGCATTTCCTTTTTTACCAAAGCAATATCTTCAGTAACCAATTCAAATGCATTGCTTTTTAAATAACCAATATTTAAAACCATATCAATTTCATCTGCACCATCTTGTAATGCTTGTTTGGTTTCTGCAACTTTAGCCTTAGTACTCATGGCTCCTAAAGGAAAACCAATAACACTACATACTTTAACCTCTGAGTTTTTTAGTTGCTCTTTTACTAAAGCAACATGGCAAGAGTTTACACAAACCGAAAAGAAATCATGTGTTATGGCTTCTTTACAGGTTTTAATGATATCAACATTTGTTGCTGTAGCTTTTAAAAGCGTGTGATCTATGTATTTGTTTAATTTCATTTTAAATCAAAAATTATCAATAAAATTACTTCATTTTTTTTAAACGAAGATGGGTTTTTAGGTATTATTCTAAAATAATATAAGCCTAAAAAATAAAATTTCAACCTATGATTTTTATCATCTTTTATGGCTTTTTTCACTGTTAATTTTGTTTAAAATTTAAACCCAATTAATTATGAAAAAATTATTTATATTAGCTTTATTAGCAACTTTTGCTTTTAATGCTGCCAACGCACAAGAAAGTACTACTGTAGAAGATGCAAGTTTTACTAAGTTTCAATTAAGAGTAAGAGCTTTAGCTGTAGTACCTAATGAGTCTGCAACAATAGACGCTATTGGTGGAAATGTAACTATTGCTAATGACTATGTGCCAGAATTAGATTTAACCTATTTTTTTACTAAAAACATAGCGGCAGAATTAATTTTAGCAACTACACAACACGATGTAAAAGCAGTAGCTACTGCTGCTGGAGATATTCCGTTAGGAGATGTAAGATTATTGCCTCCAACCTTAACTTTACAATATCATTTTAATAGTGAAATGGTACATCCATATGTTGGAGCAGGTGTTAATTATACATTGTTTTATGATGCAAATTCAGGTCCTGTAGCAGATGAGGTAGAATATGATAATGCTTTTGGTTTTGCTTTTCAATTAGGATTTGATTTTGATATTACAGACAAATGGTTTATTAACATAGATGCAAAATATCTATTGTTAAACACAGATGTTACTGTTGATGCTACTACTGCATTAGGAGCTACTGTTGGTGCTGATGTTGATATTGATCCTTTTATTGCAGGTATTGGTATTGGTTACAAACTGTTTTAGTTTTTAATACATTTAAATGCAAAGGTCGCTTTTAGCGACCTTTTTTTTTGGTCTAAACGTTTTGATGTTGATTTAGTGTATTGGGAGTCAATTGGTTATTTGAAAGATGATATTGCGCTTTTTAACGATTGACCTTTTGTTTTTTTTTGTTGCTTATTCCTTTTTGCTCTACCTTGAAATTGCTAATCAATTTAAATTATGAAAAAACTAAAAAATATGATATATCTATTACTCAATTTGGTGATGGTTCTGTTACATTAACCAAAGACAATATGCAATCTGCTGTTTATTTTTATACACTTTATGTGGATGGGAAAAAAATAGCTTCTAAACGTTTAATGGTAGATTAATCGTTTTCTATAAATAGATACAACAAAAAAACAGCGTGCATCTTAAATTTTAAGACTTACGCTGTTTTTTAACTAACTAACCAACTTAATATAAAAACGTATAAACTTTTGAGTTATTTTACGTTAACAATACTTTATGATTTATGCTATATAGAGGTGTTTCTATATAAGCATGTTTTATTTTATACTTCTTCGCTAACCAAACTATTTTGGTTTCTAAAAACTAGTTTACCATCAAAAGCATCTAACAGAATAATACTATCTGTAGTTACAGTTCCTGCAAGTATTTCTTTACTTAAAGCATTTAATACTTCTTTTTGTATAACACGTTTTACAGGTCTTGCACCATATTCAGGGTTGTAACCTTTGTCTGCTAAATACTGTACTGCTTCTGAAGTAGCATCAAAAGTAATACCTTGTTGAGCAACCATTTTAGTAATAGATTTTAACTGTAAACCAACAATGTCTACAATGTTTTCTTTGCTTAAAGGTGTAAACATAATAGTATCATCTATTCGGTTTAAAAACTCAGGTCTTACGTTTTGTTTTAATAAAGCTAAAACATCTACTTTAGCAGCTTCAATTGCAGAATCTATATCTTTAGTAGCTTCAAAACGTTGTTGTATAATATCGCTTCCCATGTTTGAGGTCATGATAATTATAGCGTTTTTAAAATCTGCTACACGACCTTTGTTATCTGTTAATCTACCTTCATCTAATACTTGTAATAAAATATTAAAGGTATCTGGATGCGCTTTTTCAATTTCGTCTAAAAGTACTACAGAGTAAGGTTTTCTACGTACTGCTTCTGTAAGTTGTCCTCCTTCATCATAACCAACATATCCTGGAGGTGCACCAACTAGTCTACTAACTGCATGACGTTCTTGGTATTCACTCATGTCTATTCTAGTCATGGCGTTTTCATCATCAAAAAGATATTCTGCTAAGGCTTTAGCTAACTCTGTTTTACCAACACCAGTAGTACCAAGAAATAAAAAGGTTCCTATTGGTTTTTGTGGGTTTTGTAAACCAGCTCTACTACGTCTAACGGCATCACTAACTGCAACAATAGCTTCTTCTTGACCAACCACACGTTTATGTAATTCGTCTTCTAGTTTTAAAAGTTTTTCTCTGTCACTTTGCAGCATTTTTGAAACAGGAATTCCTGTCCATTTTGCAACCACATCGGCAATATCTTCATATGTAACTTCTTCTTTTATTAAAGAACTTTCGCTTTGGTTTTCTTGCAATTCTTTTTGCAATTTTTCTAAGCGTTCTTGAGCATCTTTAATTTTTCCGTAGCGTATTTCTGCTACTTTACCATAGTCTCCTTCACGCTCTGCACGTTCTGCTTCTAGCTTAAATTCTTCAATATCAGATTTTGCAGTCTGTATATTGTCTACAACTTCTTTTTCGCTTTTCCATTTGGCAAAAATTTCATTGCGTTCTTCTTTTAGGTTTGCTAAATCAGCACGTAGTGCTTTTAGTTTTACTTCGTCTTTTTCACGTTTTATCGCTTCAATTTCAATTTCTAACTGCATGATTTTTCTATCTAAAACATCAAGTTCTTCAGGTTTAGAATTGATTTCCATGCGTAGTTTTGATGCAGCCTCATCCATTAAATCAATGGCTTTGTCTGGTAAAAAACGATTGGTAATATATCTTTCAGAAAGTTCTACAGCACCAATAATTGCTTCGTCTTTAATACGTACTTTATGGTGTGTTTCATACTTTTCTTTAATTCCTCTTAAAATAGAAATAGCACTTTCTGTATCAGGCTCATTCACCATTACCTTTTGAAAACGACGCTCTAAAGCTTTGTCTTTTTCAAAGTATTTTTGGTACTCATCTAAAGTGGTTGCACCAATGGCACGTAACTCACCACGAGCTAATGCAGGTTTTAAAATATTGGCAGCATCCATGGCTCCTTGACCACCACCAGCTCCTACAAGCGTGTGTATCTCATCAATAAATAGAACAATGTCTCCATCACTTTCTGTGACTTCTTTAATAACTGCTTTTAGTCTTTCTTCAAACTCTCCTTTAAATTTAGCTCCAGCAATTAACGCTCCCATATCTAGGGCAAAAATTTGCTTGTCTACTAAATTTTCAGGAACATCTCCATCTACAATTCTGTGTGCTAAACCTTCTGCAATGGCTGTTTTACCAGTTCCTGGCTCTCCAACTAAAATTGGGTTGTTTTTTGTTCTACGAGATAAAATTTGAAGGATTCTACGTATTTCTTCATCACGACCAATTACAGGATCTAATTTTCCGTCTTTGGCTAATTGATTTAAATTTTTAGCGTATTTATTTAAAGAGTTATATGTTTCTTCTTGACTTTGTGAAGTTACTCGATCTCCTTTTCTTAGTTCTTCAATAGCTGCTTGCAATCCTTTTTCGGTTACACTTTGATCTTTTAAAATTTGAGCAATTTTGCTTTTCGATTTAAAAATAGCAAGTATTAAATGTTCTAAAGAAACATAATCGTCATTCATTTTTTTTGCAATGATAGATGCTTCGTTTAGCATTTTTCCTGCTTCACGAGACGCCATAATATCACCACCAGAAACTTTAGGGAAACTTTCTAATTCTTTATCTAGTATTTGTTGTAAAATAGTAACGTTTACATTTAATTTTTTTAAAAGAAATGGTAAAACATTTTCATCTACATCAAAAATTGCTTTAAAAATATGTTCGTTTTCAATTTGTTGGTGTCCATAGCTTTGCGCGATTTGTTGCGCCTTTTGTATGGCTTCTTGTGATTTAATTGTATAATTGTTAAAATTCATAGGTTGTTGTGTTTTATAGTTTCTATAAATTCCGATATTTATCAAGAATTATATAGTATTATTTTTGTTTTCTGAATAGCTTAAGACAACAATCTTACCAATACTAATTAGAAGACAAAATGTCTGAAATAGCTTATGAACGAGTGACTTTTAGTCAGTTTGTAAGTTTATCGTATTACATCGACTTAATTAAAAAGATACAAAAAATGAGTTTATTAAACAAGATATTTGGAGGTTCAAAAGAGCCTAAAGAAGAAAAAGTGTTGCCTTGGATACCTTTAACCGAAACTAGCCAATTAGCAACTATAGCACAAAAATCGAATACCAAAACACAGGTGATTTTTAAGCACTCTACACGTTGCGGGATTAGTAGAATGGTAATGAATCAATTTGTTGCTATGTATGATTTAACTGAAGCAGACTTAGATTTATATTACCTTGATTTGTTAAATTACAGATCGGTTTCTGATGAGGTAGGAGTTGAGTTTATGGTCATGCATGAGTCTCCACAATTACTAGTTATAAAAAATGGTAATGTAATTACTCATGCTTCACATGGTGGAATTAATGATATTAATTTACAAGATTTTGTAAGTTAGAGCATTACCACATAACCAAAACTACATAAAGCAAGAGCTATTACGGTTAATGCTAGTATGCTTTTGTTTCTTAAATCTTTAAAAGAAATAAGCAAAGCAATAGTCATAACTAATAAGCAACCTACAAAATTTAGCCATAAAAACGGAAGGTTTATAAGTTCATATTGATTTAATAAAAATAAACCTATTACTAGCATTTGTGTAATTAAAGCAGCTACAAATACAGCATTTGCTTTAACGCTTTTAAAGAAAAAGGCAAGGAGAAAAATTCCTAAAACATTACCATAAAAAATAGAGCCAATAATATTTACTAGCTGAATTAAATTTTCAGCTAGATTGGCTATACAGGCAACAGCAATGGCTATAATTCCCCAAGCAAGGGTAAACCATCTAGAGGTTTTTACCATTTCTTCGTCTGTTTTTTCACTAGTATTACGCTTGTATAAATCTATAGTTGTGGTGCTTGCTAAGGCATTAAGCTCACTAGATGTACTAGACATAGCTGCACTTAAAATTACAGCCAATAATAAACCAATTAATCCTCTTGGTAAGTTGTTTAATATAAAGTGAATGAATACGTAATCTTTATCATTACTTTCTACTTTTATTTGCGCTGCTTCTCCTGCTTTTTCAATTAGTAGCTTTGCATCGTTTCTAATGGCATCATTAGCTTGATTGGCTAAATGAATTTCGTTTTTTAGCTCTTCAGTTTCAGAAGTAGTATAATTATTAATGATGCTTTGCTTGGTATCAAATATTTTTTCTTGTTCCTGTTGAAGCGTTTGGTATTCTGAAGCGTATTCCGAATTTAAAACCAAGGCTGTTGCTGTAGGATTAAAATTTACAGGAGCTGGATTAAACTGATAAAACACAAAAACCATTACACCTACTAGTAAAATAAAAAATTGCATAGGTACTTTTAATAAACCATTAAAAAGGAGTCCTAATTGCATTTCTTTTAAAGATTTACCAGAAAGGTAACGTTGTACTTGACTTTGATCTGTACCAAAATAAGAAAGCATTAAAAAAGTTCCGCCAATAATACCAGACCAAAAGGTGTATCTGTTATTTAGGTTAAAAGAAAAGTCTAGCACTTCCATTTTTCCGCTAGCACCAGCAATATGTAATGCTTTAGAAAATGTAATGTCTGCAGGAAGTTTGTTTATTATTAAAATAAAAGCAATAATCATTCCTGTAAAAATCACTACCATTTGGTGTTTTTGTGTCACGTTTACAGCACGTGTACCACCAGAAACGGTGTAAATAATAACCAATACACCAATAATGATGTTTAGTAATAACAAGTTCCAACCTAGTACAGCCGAAAGTATAATGGCAGGAGCAAATATGGTAATACCAGCAGCTAAGCCACGTTGTATTAAAAATAAAATTGCAGTTAGCGTTCTTGTTTTTAAATCGAATCTGGTTTCTAAAAACTCATAGGCTGTATACACTTTTAGTTTGTGATATAGCGGAATAAAAACCATGCAAATTACTACCATGGCTATGGGTAAACCAAAATAGAATTGCACAAAACCCATTCCGTCATTAAATGCTTGTCCAGGAGTAGAAAGAAAAGTAATAGCACTTGCTTGTGTTGCCATTACAGATAAACCAATAGTCCACCATTTAGAGGAATTTCCACCTTTTAAATAATCTTGTACATTTTTACTTCCGCGTGTTTGCCATGTACCATAAACAACAATAAGTAATAAGGTGCTAATAAGCACAATCCAATCTAATGTTTGCATATTTTAAAGCGCTTTGGTTATAAAGTAAAAAGCAAGGATATAGACTGCGTTGGCAACAAGTACTAGTGTGTACATGTTATTCCATTTATATTTTGGTTGCTTCATTGGTTGTTGGTTTTAATGTGTTGGTAAACAGTATGTGTAAACTTGTGCTTGTTTACTGTTTTACAGTGTTTTCTGTGTTTATATTGTCTTTACCAATACTTAGCATATTAGCAAATAATCTATATGCTCCAGAAACTCCTGCAGGAAACTCTCTAAAGAAACTTAATCCTGTGTATATATAATATCCTTTACCATGTTTTGCAACTAGTAAACTTCCTTTTTTAGCAGACTCTCCTTTGTCGTGCATAGATAGAATAGGAGTGAAGGCTTTAGACCATTTGTTTGGAAAATATAAACCGCGTTCTTGCGTCCATCCTTCAAAATCTTTTTGGGTTATTTTATTCGGAAAATTAAGCAACTCATGATCTGGTTTTAGTAAAGTTACTTTAGCATTTTCATTGGTTACTCTATCTCTAGAAAGTTCTAACGAGTAAGGCGCAAGTTGCTCTGTTTTTAATCTTCGGTTGGTGTTGTATTGTACAATCATGTTTCCGCCATTAGCTACAAAATCAAATAAAATTTGCTGTTTAAACTTTAATGCTTCCACTGTGTTATAGGCACGAATACCAACCACTACAGCATCAAATTGGCTTAAGGTATCTGCATTAATAGCTTCTGGTTTTAAGGTAACTACATGGTAACCTATTTGTTGTAAGCTTTCAGGAACCACATCTCCTGCACCTTCAATATAAGCAATATTTTGTCCTCTTTTTTGGATGTCTAAACGAACCACTTTGCTTTCGCTAGGAAGTAAAACCGTTTGAAACGGAATGTGGTTATAGTCAATTTCAATAAGTTCTTTGGTGAATGTTTTATCGCTAATATGAAGCTTAGGAGTTATAAATCCTTCATTTTGATTTTTAGGAGGAATAATAGTAAATACTAAGGTTTGTTCTTGTCCTTTATTAGCTATAGAAATTTTTTGCTTTTTAGGAAAAATACTCCATCCTTCAGGATGCTCTATTTCAAGAAATCCTTCTAGCTTATCTTTTCCTGCTTTTACAACCACAGGAATTTCCTTTGGAGCATCATTTTCAAAAATGATTACTTTTTCAGCAATTTTAACCGAAGCTTCAGGAATAATTTCAAAAGGTTTGTAAACTTCTCCTTTTACAGGATCATTGGTTTTGTAAACAATAGGTTTGGTGTAGCTTATAGAAACGTTTTGAATGTTTAAATTAAAAGTTACATTAAAATATCGAGGTGTTTCGGGTTTACCAATTAAACTTTTATCGTCTACTTGATACATACCAAGCGTTCCTTTTTTTGTTAACCAATAAGGTGTTGTTGGTTCTTGATTAGCTTGTATTGGTAAGTTATCTTCTAGTTCTTGTTTTTCATTAGGTTTTAAATGCATTGCTACAGCAGTAGGTGTTGTGTCATGAAGAATAGAGTAGCTGTTTAAGGTAATATTGGCGTTGCTTCTGTTAATTGCTTCTATGTTAATTTTTACCTCTTCGTTATCTGTTGCATGATTGGTTTCTGCTACAGCTTCTAAATATAAACCTGAGCAATTATAGATAAGGTTTTTAATTTCTTCAGACTTAATTGTTCTCCAATGTGCATCTTCTAGTTTTTCAATTAACGTGTAGGCTTTTAATAATTCAGGAATAGAAGCAGCAGGATTGGTAAAATCAAAATCTTTTTCTACTTGGTATAAAATGTTTCCTATTTCTTTTCCGCCAGCAATACGATTCCAAGAGGTGTCAATTCCCTCAAAAATATTCGATTTATCTGAAGGCATTTCACCTTTAATCAATTCTATATATTCCATTTGGCTACCACGAGTTCCTGTGTTACCAAAACCTTGTGATTTGTGTTGGCTTCTACTTAGCGAAGCAATTTCGGTATTACTCAATCCTATTGAAGGATAGTAGGTACCAATATCAAAATGTAAAAGTTTGCTTTTATCTGCTTTTTCAAATTTTTCTTGGCTACCATAAAACCACCAGGAAGTATTAAAAAATACGCGTTTTGCTTGCCATAAACTAGTGTTTTGTAGTTGGTCTGGATAAGCATTTTTATTGTTGGTAAGATCAAAAGCTTCTAAACTTAACATAGCAGAACTAGTGTGGTGGCCATGTGTGGTACCTGGACTTCTGTGGTCAAAACGATTGATGATTACATCTGGTTTAAATTGTCTTATAGCTAAAACTACATCGCTTAATACTTCTTCTTTGTTCCATATTGCTAATGTTTCATCTGGATGTTTAGAATAACCAAAATCATTAGCTCTAGTAAAGCGTTGTTCACCACCATCAATATTTCTTGCAGTAAGAAGTTCTTGCGTTCTTATTACACCAAGAAGTTCTCTAATTTCTGGGCCAATTAGGTTTTGTCCTCCATCACCACGTGTAAGCGAAAGGTATGCTGTACGTGCTTTTACTTGATTAGACAGGTAAGAGATGAGTCTGGTGTTTTCATCATCTGGATGCGCAGCAACATATAATACAGAGCCTAGAAAATTAAGTTTTTTTAAAGACTCAAAAATCTGAGAGGCATTTGGTTTTTTGGGTTGTTGGGCTTGTAGGCTAGTAAAGGAAAAAAGTAGAATAAAAAAAAAGGGTAGTAGCTTTCGCATAGTTTCAGATTGTTTAATATCCAAATATAAAAAAGAAAGCAGCCTTGAGGTTTGTTTTAATTTTTATTTAACGAAACTTTAAGGGGTTTTATAGCAAGTCTGCGCCATGTTCAAAATCTTCAATAGCGTCTTTTTTTACAAGTGTAACTGCTTTTTGTAAAATAAGGTTGTTTGGGTAGGTTACTAAATCGCCATTGTTTTTCCTAAGGTGTAATTGAAAAGCTCTAATGTCTTCAATAATGGCTTCTATAGGAAAATCTTTATCGTGAATTTGTATTTTATCACCTACTTTATAAGGAAAAGAAAAAAACATAATTACACCAGAAGTAATATTACTTAGTATAGACCAAATAGCAAATAACGCTATACCTATAACGGCAAAAACAGAAGAAAAAACCAATGCAAGGTCTTTAAATTGCGCTCCAAAAATAAAGGCTAAAATTAAACTTAAAATTAAAAATAAGCTAACCGATGAATATCTGATGATTAATTGAATTCTAGCTTCGTTTATTCCAGATTTTCTTCCAATTTTTCTAATAGATACCTTTTGGAGCATCCAGATAACAAAAAAGATAGCTATCACTATTAAGGAGTTAATAAGTGCTTCTTGGTGTATATGTAGTAGATTTTTCATATGCTTTGCTAAATAACAAAGATAAAAGAGAAAAAGTTATTAATTACAAAAACAAGGAGTTAGTTCACTATTTCTAATAGCGTATCATATACTAAATGCACAGGCAAACCTACAACATTGTAGTATGAGCCTTCAATTTTAGTTATAGCTATAAGGCCAATCCATTCTTGAATACCATAAGCACCAGCTTTATCATAAGGTTTAAAGGTGTCTATATAATAGTGTATTTCTTTTTCTGTTAGAGCTTTAAAAGTTACTTTGGTGACAGCGCTCACTGTTTTTTCTGAAGTTTTAGTAGTAAAACAAACCGAAGTTATAACTTCATGTGTTGCGTTGCTTAAGCTTTGTAGTGTTTTAAACGCTTCGTCTTTATCTCTAGGTTTTCCTAGTGCTTTTTCATTGTGCCAAACAATAGTATCACTAGTTACTAAAATATCTTTGTCTTTTAAATTGTCTTTAAAAGGAAGTGATTTAAGCTGTGCTAAATAATCTGTAATTTCAAAATGACGTAAACGTTCAGGATATTCTTCAACTACAGGTTTTAGTTGAATTTGAAAATCTAAGTCTAAATCTTTAAAAAACTGTTGTCTTCTTGGTGATGCAGAAGCTAAAATAAGATTGTAATTTTTTAGTTTTTCTTTCAGCATTATTTTAAAATTAAAGGATAAAGAGACATAGAAAGCATACCAAAAAGCATGACTAGTTTTAATATTAAACTAATATGCGTGTAGTCTTTTTTTGTTTCTGCAATAAATATTTTTATGCTTGTATAAATAAGAGGAGCTAGTATACATAGTAAAAAGTACCCTACAACAAGCTCTTGTTTGTATAAATACGTAGTAGTATAAAATACAACGGCTAGTATTGGCAGTATAGAAATGATGAAAATAATATTTTTTGTTCTGCTTCTACCAATGGCAATAGGTAAGGTGTTTATTTGTGCTTTGTAATCACCTTCTATGTCTTCCATGTCTTTTATCATTTCGCGTACAAGATTTATTATAAAAGCAAAAAGAGCATAGTCTACTACAATTTTAAAAAAGGTTAATTGGGTTTCTTTGTTTGCGGTGTTTATGGCAGGAAGAAGATCAAATATACCAACAATAATCAAGCTTAAAGCGACTAAACAAGAAATGACAATATTACCAATAAAAGGCAGTTGCTTTAAATACGAAGCGTAAATATATAGCAATGCAGAAATGATAACAAAAAGAGTAAAAAACGGACTTTTGCCAACAGCGTGCGATAAATAAAAACCTAGCGCAACACCAATAATATTAAATATAAAAAAAAGCCTGTATGCCTTTTTTTCTGAAATAGATACGCCAACAATTACACGATTAGGTTTGTTTACAGTATCTGTTTCTGTATCATAAATATCATTTATAATATTTCCTGCTGCTGCCAAACATAGCGTAGCTAGAATTAAAATAGAAATGCCATAACCGTTTAATGTTAACGAAATGCCAAAAGGTTCAAACAGTGCGTATTTAATTAAAACTTGAACTAGTGCAATTAGTAAAAGGTTTTTCCAACGGATTAGTTTTAGAATGCTTTGCATTATTTTAAGTAAAAATTAAAAAGAGTAATTAAAAATGAATAATTAAAAATGGCAATCTAGATACAAATATTTCATAGGTATATAAACTGCCAACCGAACACTGCTCACTGCTTACTGAATACTAATCATATTTAGCATCAAAGCTACCATTCCATTTTCCTTGTACTTTAAGTACTTGTTCTATAACATCACGTGCAGCACCTTTACCACCATTTTTATGCGATACATATTTAGAAATTCCTTTGATTTCTGGTACAGCATCTTGCGGACAACAAGGCATACCAACCAATTTCATAACCGGAAAATCAGGTATGTCGTCTCCCATATATAAAGCATTTTCAAGTTGTAAGCCTTCTTGTTCAAGATAGGTATGAAGTTGGTCTATTTTGTTATGTGCACCAAGGTAAATGTCTGTAATGCCTAAACCTTCTAGACGTTTGCGTACACCTTCATTGCTTCCTCCAGAAATAATACAAACATGATATCCTTTGTCTATAGCTGTTTTTAAAGCGTAACCATCTTTAATGCTCATGGTTCTTAACATTTCGCCAGAAGTAGTAACAGTTACTGTTCCGTCTGTAAGTACTCCATCTACATCAAAAATAAATGTAGTGATTTGGTTTAAGTATTCTTTATAGCTTTTTTCTTCCATTATATTATTATTTGTTGGGCTTCGCTTTTGGGTTAACAAAAGGACTATGTGTTTTTTGTATAGATTGGGTTAGTAGTTCATAAACATCTTTATGGTGCGCATTGGTTAAGGCGTTTAGATGTTTTTTTATGGTTTTCTTATCGTTTCTTTTAGCAGGACCAGTTTGTGCAAGAAAAGGAGAAAGATCATCTAGTTTTCTAGCAGTTTCTTGAATTAAAGGTTTTAAAATATCAAATTCTGCACCTTCAGATTCTGTAATTTCATGAGCAATTCTGTATATCTGATTGGTAAAATTATTTACAAAAACAGCAGCTAAATGTAGTGCAGCACGTTGGTCGCTATTTACTTTATGCGGTTGGCTACCTATAGCTTCTGCTAATTCTTTTAAAATAGAAAAGTCTTCTTTTACTTTATGCGCTTCAATACATAAAGGTACCTTAGAAAAATCTACAGAAGCACCTTTGCTAAAAGTTTGTAAAGGATAAAATACACCGCGTTTGTGTTTTTTATCAATAGCATATAAGCTTACACTTCCAGAAGTGTGCACAACAAGTCGGTTGGTAAACGGAAGTTTTTCAGATAAGTCTGCAATGGCATCATCACTAACCGCCAAAATATAAATATCGGCTTCTACTAAATCTTCTAAATTATCGGTAATTGCAACCTTGTTTTTGTATTCTGCAATGGTTTTTAAGTTTCTATTATACCATTGTTTAACAGTAACTGCTTCGGTATTTGTAAACGCTTTAAATAGGTGTGTGGCTACATTTCCTGCACCAAGTAATACTACATTAATCATTTTGCTAAAATAATAAGAATAATCAATTACTAATTAAGAATTTTTAATTCCTTTATTCAAAATAAAGACTTAATTTCGAATACATGAATAAATCAGATATAAATACCAGAGAAGATATTTTTTTGTTAGTTAGTGCTTTTTATAAAAAAGTGCGTGCAGAAAAAACGCTAGGTCCTTTTTTTAACGAAACGATTACAGATTGGGATGCACATTTAGAGCACTTAACGACCTTTTGGGAAACGAGTTTATTTATGACCAGAAAACTAGAAAAAAAATATAAAGGAAATCCGCTAGAAGCACATATTAAAGTAGATAAAAAATTTAACCATAGCATAGACAATTTGCACTTTGGTATATGGTTGAATTTATGGTATCAAACCTTAGATGAATTATTTTCGGGTGAAGTTACTGAGAATGCCAAACGAAGAGCCAGAAAAATGGGCACCTTTATGTATATGAATATTTTTGAAGCTCGCCAAAAAAGCTAAATACCTAGTGAACAGTTTGTTTTGTGTAGTCTTATTGGCTTTTTTATTTTTTCTTATAAATTACATTTATGGTTTATAGATTTTTGGTTGCACTTATGCTATCCTGTTTTTAATAATCTATTCTCTTAGTTAAGGCATCTTTCTCTATAAAATCATGAAACTCTTTTTGCATTTTAACAGTTATTAACAAACAAAAATCCTTAAATTTGCACGAGCTAAAAATAAGCTTGTTATTATGCTAAAGAAACTCTCCAATATTCTGTTTTCAACCAGACTAACCGCATTACTTTTTGTTTTATTTGCAACAGCAATGGCTGTTGGTACTTTTATGGATGCAGGAATGGATACATCTCCTACACCATACAGTAGAAATTTAATTTATAACACTTGGTGGTTTGAAGGAATCATGTTGTTTTTTGTAATCAATTTTGCAGGAAATATATTTAGATACCGATTATATAAAAAAGAAAAATGGGCTACGCTAATACTGCATCTAGCTTTCCTTTTTATATTTATTGGTGCTTTTATTACGCGTTATGTAAGTTATGAAGGAATGATGCCTATTCGTGAAGGTGCTACCGAAAGTCAGTTCTTATCACAAAAAACATATATAACGACTTATATTGATGGAGATTATGAAATTAATGGCGTACCACAACGATTACCTGTAGAACGTCAAGTAGATTTTTCACCACGTTTAGAAAATAATTTTGAAGTACATACCAATTATAATAACCAACCAGTTAGTATAGAGTTAGAGAAATTTATTGGTGGAGCAGAAGAGGATATTATTCCTAGCGAAAATGGAGAAGAATACCTGAAAATAGTAGAAGCAGGAAGTGATGGGCCGCATAACCACTTTTTAAAATCTGGCGAAGTACAAAGTATTCATAATGTACTAATAGCATTAAATAAACCAACCGAAGGAGCTATAAATATTACCCAAGAAGGAGATAAGTTAAACATTTATTCTCCTTTTGAAGGGGAATATCTTACCATGGCTACCATGGCATCAGGAAAGTTAGTGAAAGACAGTTTACAACCATTAATTTTACGTTCGCGTTATGTTATTGGTAACATGCAAATGGTTTTTCCTAAGCCAGTGGTGAAAGGAGAATTTGATATTGTGAAAAAGTCGGAAATGTTTAAAGGAGACGAAGATGGTCTTGTTTTAAAAGTTACCGCTAATAGCGAAACTAAAAAAGTAGGATTGCTTGGTGGACCATACAAAAACAATGCATTTAAGCAAGTAAATATTGGAGGCTTAGATTTTGCTTTTCGTTATGGAGCTAAAGTTTTAGAACTTCCTTTTCAAATTAAACTTAACGATTTTATTGCAGAGCGTTATCCTGGTACAGAAAGAAGTTATTCTTCTTACGCAAGTGAAGTAACCGTTTTTGATGAAGAAAATGGCGATTTTGATTATAGAATTTACATGAACAATATATTAAACCATGGAGGTTATAAGTTTTTTCAATCTAATTTTGATCCAGATGAAAAAGGAACCATTCTTTCTGTAAATCATGATTTCTGGGGAACGTGGATTACTTATTTTGGGTATTTTATGCTTTTCTTTGGTATGATTGCAATTATGTTAGCAAAAGGAACAAGATTTTCAGATTTACGAAGACATTTAGAAAAAATTAAAGCTAAGAAATCTAAAACGCTTTCTTTAATTTTAGTGTGTTTAACCATGCAAACTTTTGCACAAGAAGAACAACACCAACAACCAACACCAGCACAAATAGATTCTATTTTAATTGCTAATGCTACACCTAAAGCGCATGCAGATAAATTTGGTAGATTGGTAATTCAAGATTTAAGCGGACGTATGATGCCAATGAATACGTATGCATCAGAACTTGTTAGAAAAATACACCATAAAGAAACTTACGCAGGATTAACTCCTAATCAAATACTACTTTCTATTAGTGAAAGTCCGTTGCTTTGGTATAACGTACCTATTATATACCTAAAGCCAATGCAAACAGATTCGCTTAAAACCATATTGGGTATTCCTAAAGACAAAAAGTATGCAACTATAGTAGATTTCTTTGATGAAAACCTAAGCTATAAGCTTAACCCTTATTTAGAAGATGCATACAAAACGAAATCTCCAAATGGTTACCAAAAAGAACTAAAATTGGCAGACCAACGTGCTACGTTATTGTCTAATGCTATTGAAGGTTTAACGTTAAAAATATTTCCTATACCAGAAGATGAAAATAATAAATGGATTTCTCCTTTTGAGTATAGAAAAGAAGGATATAAAGAAAAGATTACAGATTCTCTTTACGGAAACTTTATTAATTCAGGATTTTCAGCGTATTTGTTTACATTAAATAAAGCAAAACAAACAGGAGATTTTTCTGAAGCCGAAAAACTATTAGAATCTTTTAATAAAACACAGCATAAATATGGAGGTGATATTATGCTTAGTGAAAACAAAATAAGTGCTGAAATAAACTACAATAAATACAATATCTTTAAAACATTACATAGATATTATTTATTAGCAGGTTTTATAATGTTTGTGTTTTTAATTACACAAATATTAAGAAGTAATAGTAAAGGTATAGACCTTGCTGTAAAAATTGGTAAATGGCTAATTATAGCTTTATTTATTGCACATACTATTGGTTTAATAACTCGTTGGTATATTTCTGGCCATGCTCCTTGGAGTGATACTTATGAAACCATGTTATATGTAGCTTGGTCTGCCATGTTGTTTGGTTTATATTTTGGTAGAAAAAGTGATTTAACTATTGCATCTACAGCCTTTGTAGCATCTATTATTTTATTCTTTGCTCATCAAAACTGGTTAGATCCTGCAATTGCTAATCTACAACCAGTGTTAAATAGTTATTGGTTAATGATTCATGTATCTATAATTGTTGCTAGTTACGGACCATTTGTTCTAGGAATGATTCTAGGAGCAGTTTCTCTTATATTAATGATTGCTACTACAGATAAGAACAAAGATAAAATGTTGCTTAACATAAAAGAGCTAACCATTATTAATGAAATGGCTTTAACTGTTGGTTTAATTATGCTAACCATAGGAAACTTTCTTGGTGGTATGTGGGCTAATGAAAGTTGGGGAAGATATTGGGGTTGGGATCCTAAAGAAACTTGGGCATTAATTAGTATTATGGTATATGCTTTTGTAATTCACATGCGTTTGGTTCCAGGACTTCGTGGTAGATTTGGTTTTAACTTAATGTCTATCATTGCTTTTGCAAGTATTATGATGACCTATTTTGGAGTAAACTTTTATTTAGCAGGATTGCACTCTTATGCAAGTGGAGATCAAGTAATGAGTGTTAAAATTATTGGTATTTCTTGTGCAATTGTTGCCATACTAGGTTTCTTTTCCTACAGAAAATACGCTAAGTTTTATAAAAAGTAAACCATTTAGTAAGCGTTTTTTTAAGGCTACTAGTTGCTATTTGTAACTAGTGGTGGTGCAGTATATCGCTTTATTTCTATTATACTTACTTCTTGTTAGTACTTGAATTTTATTTATTTAGCTGAGGTTTACATTATTTCAATAAAATATATTGGTTATTAATGCAAACAAATATATTTGTAATATAAATATAAGCTAATATGAAATTTTTAAAGGAGTTTAAAGAGTTTGCCGTAAAAGGAAATATGATGGATATGGCAATAGGTATTATTATTGGTGCCTCTTTTAATAAGGTGATTGATGTACTTGTAAAAAAAATAATGATGCCTCCTTTGTCTTTAATGACCGACGGATTAAATTTTCAAGATAAAAAAGTAGTATTACGTGACGCTGTTGCAAATAGTGAAGGCGTAATAACAACTAAAGCAGTAGAATTAGAATATGGCGCTTTTTTTGAAGCTTCTCTTGATTTTTTAATTGTAGGGTTAACCGTGTTTTTGGTGGTAAAAGCAATGAATCGTTTGCGTAAAAAATCGCATGACGAAAAAGACGTAACTGTTGCTACTCCAAAAGATATTGAGCTTTTAGTAAAGCTTACCGATTTAATGGAGGAGCAAAATACATTATTAAAAAGTACTAAAAATTAAGAGAGTTTAATAGGCTCTTTATCTAAATTAAGATCATCAAGCATATCTTGTGTAAACTTGTAGTGGCCACGACGCGTAATCACTTTAAATCGATGATCTTTCATTCTAGTTAAAACATCTAAAAAACGCCATTTAGATTTTAAAAGTGTAGGTTGTTCACTTTTTAAACCAATTTCAAAATAGTGTTTTCTACCTGCTTTTTCTGCAACAATGTCTGGAGTGATTGATGCTTCTTCGCCTTTTCCTTTTTTTAAGTAAGATTTTGGAGTTTCATATCCTTCAATATCTGCCTTAATATTAGCAAAGCCCTTGTTTTCTAAATAAGAAATACTTTCTTTAATAAATTCTAAATTGTTTTGTTTATCTGCTGTTGTCATAACAAGTAATATATTAAAAATAAATCAGTTAAGCAAATTTTAAAAAATAAAACAATTAGGGGAGAACTAGAAAGCCATATACTAAACAAAAAAAACTGCCAAAAGTATATACTAATGACAGTTTATTATTTTACTTGATTAATAGCTATATATAACATTTTCCCTAATATAACATAATTAAACTCTAAAAATAGAAGTCTGACTATTAGCAAGTAACACAAATATAAATGTAAATATTTTAATACAAAATACCCTAAAGTGAGTATATTTAAATGACGTTAAATGCTTTTGCATACATAAACCAGTCGTAAAAAGAATGTAGGTTTAGCTTTTTTATAATGTGTTTTCGGTGTGTAGCTACAGTTTTGCTCGAAATAAAAAGTATGCTTGCGGTTTCTTTGTTGGATTTGCCTAGTACAATTTGTTTAAACACATCTAACTCTCTTTGTGTTAGGCTTTCAAATTTTTCTTTATTAATTTTAGCAAATAATAACTCATCTTTTAAATTTTTAATAGCTCCTTTAGTAAGTGGTAAATCGTTAAAAGCAATATCTAGAGATATAAACGGATTTTCGCTATTGGTAGATGTTGTTTTAGTATTCATTTTATGTTCTAAGTCAGAAAGCAAGTATTTTTCTGCTTCTTCTTCAAATAGAAAATATTTAGGCTGCAACTGGTTTGGGTTGTTCTCCATAGATTCTGTTACAGAAAGATGCGTTAAAGCGTCTTTAGATACTGTAAAGGCTATATTTACAAGTCCTAGAGGTATTTGTTTTCTAGAAATATTAATATCTATCCATCCATAAAGCTCTTCAGGTACTTTATAGTTAAAGTGCTCGTGGTTCCATAGTAAACATTTAGGTTTAACAATTTCAAATATTTTTTGAAACGCTAACATTTCCTGTTTAAAAATAGTAGCATTAAGTTGCTGGCCTGTCCATTTCTGGGCAAGAATAGGCTCACGGTTTTGTATGGTTAAATATTTGGATGTGTACAGATTCATAATAGCTTATAACCGTAAAAGTATTAAAATTCTTACCTTTATTTCGCTTTTAATTAAAAAAACTATTTACTTTTTCTATGCTTCCGGTTTCTTGTGTTAATAAAACGTTTGCTATGCGTACGCGAACCAATCTTAAAGTAGGAAAACCAACAGCTGCAGTCATTTTTCTAACTTGTCTAAACTTTCCTTCGGTTAGCGTAATTGAAACCCAAGAGGTTGGTCCGTGACGTGCATCTCTAACTTTACGGTTTGCAAAAGGAAAAGCACTTACGTTTTCTATACTTTTTGCTGCACAAGGTTTTGTAACATACTTTGATCCGTTTACACTAATTTCTACTCCATTTTGTAGTTGTTCAATGGCATCTGCAGTTATTATTCCGTCTACTTGTGCATAATATTCTTTTTCTACTTTAGCACTACGTATGGTTTCGCTAACCTTTCCGTCTGTGGTTAAAAATAGTAAGCCTTCTGAGTTTTCATCTAACCTACCAATAGCCATTGTGCCTTCCGGAAAATCAAATAGCTCTCCTAATAAGCGTTTGTTTCTTCGTTTATTTTGGTTGTTTATTAACTGGCTTAAATAACCATAAGGTTTGTGTAATATAAAATGTTGATGTTTTATTTGCTGCATGTTCGCAAATTAAAAATAATTAGAAAGCAAACTAGTTACTCTCTAATTATTTTGGCTATTAATACTATGCTATTATATGGTTATACTATGCATCTATTTAAGTAGTATGTCTACGTGTTTTAATTCGTTCTATAAAAATGTATGTTTTGTATTTCATTTTAAAAAAAAACTGCCATCTATAGCGTATGTATTTACAAAATAATAAAAGGGATATTTAATAAAATGCATTTTAGAGATTTATTATTGCAGACCAAATATAAAAAAATAATTGAACAAAAAAAAGTTAAATAACTGTAAGTTAGTTAGTTGTGATTTTTTTGTTTTGCTTGCAGCATGCAACACTTTTTTTAGATTACTTTTGTATGGTGACAAAAACTTTTATGTAATATGGTTTTAATTGAAATGTATATTGTAACCATTACCTTGAAGTAAGCATTTAACATTATTTACATTACTTATGCCAAAGCCTAAAGGACAAAAGAATACTAAAAACAAAGCAAAGCACTCGAAGCTAATTGCAAGAAAAGTGAACAAGCAAAAAGCTGAAAAAGCATTGCGTAAAGAACGTTTAAAAGAAATTATACAGCGTGCTAAAAATTCAGGAACAGAGTAAAGTAGCACTACAGTAATTTTTTTCTGTGATGTATGCTATATCCTTAGTGGTATACTATTATTTTTATATAACTTTATAACATAAAAAAGTAAGGTTATTATGAAAAATAAAAAACTAGGTATAAACACTATTTGTACGCATGTTGGCGAAACACCAGACTTACAGTTTAAAGGAGCTGTTTCTCCAATGTATATGTCTTCTTCTTATGAATTTATGGATGTAGATGTTAAACGTTATCCAAGATATTTTAATACACCAAATCAAGAATATTTAGCAAAAAAAATAGCTGCTTTAGAGCACGCTGAAGCTGCTATGATTTTTGGATCTGGTATGGCTGCAATTAGTACTGTTTTATTCGCTTTTTTAAAAGCTGGAGATCATGTCGTGGTGCAAAATGATATTTATGGCGGAACACGTAATCTTATTGAAAAACATTTTGAAGATTATAATATAGCATTTACGTTTACTAAAGATTTAGAAATTTCTTCATTCAAAGCGTGTATACAACCAAATACCAAACTTATATATATTGAAACACCTTCTAATCCCTTATTAAAATTAGTAGATATTGAAGCTGTTGCTACACTTGCAAAATCAGAAAATATAGTGTCTGTTATAGATAATACTTTTGCAAGTCCTATTGTACAAAATCCCGTAGATTTTGGTATCGATATTGTATTACATAGTGCTACTAAATATTTTGGTGGTCATAGTGATATTTGTGCAGGAGCCGTTGCTACAACACAAGAGTATATAGATACTATCTGGAAAACAGGAATTGCTTTTGGAGGTAGTTTAAGTGATTATACTGTTTGGTTGCTAGAACGAAGTATGAAAACTTTAGCAATTAGAGTAAAAGCACAACAACGTAATGCAAAAAAATTAGCCAAGTTTTTAAATACACATTCAGCAGTAGAAAAAGTATATTATCCTGGTTTAAAAAGTCATGAAAACCATGAACTAGCAAAAAAACAAATGAAAGGCTATGGTGCTATGCTGTCTTTTGAATTAAAAGAAAATATAGATGCCGCTTTATTTTTAAAAGCATTACAACTTATAAAACCTTCTATGAGTTTAGCAGGAATTGAAAGTACCATGTTATTGCCTTCTAAAACATCACATTCTTTATTAACTGCTGAAGCGAGAGAAGAGCAAGGAATAAAAGATGGTTTGATTCGTTTTTCGGTTGGTATAGAATCTAAAACAGATTTGATAGAAGATATTGAGCAAGCTTTAAAACAGGTTCTTCATGCATAAAAACAACAAGCATGTAAAAGGTTATGATTTTGAAATTTTACTAAAAGAATTACCAGAATTAGCTCCTTTTGTTTTTACAAATGCATATCAAACACAGACCATTGATTTTGCAAATCCGCAAGCGGTAAAAATGCTAAATAAGGCATTACTAAAAACATATTATGCTATCGATTATTGGGAGTTTGATGATGCGCATTTGTGTCCTCCAATTCCTGGTCGCGTAGATTATATACATCATATAGCAGAGCTGTTAAAACCTGATACCTTTAAAAATAAAATTCAAGTTTTAGACATTGGTACAGGAGCAACTTGTATTTATCCTTTACTTGGTGTTTCACAATATCATTGGCATTTTGTAGCAACAGATGTAGAAGAAAAAGCGTTGCAAAATGCACAGAAAATTATTAATAACAATGCTTTGCATGATGCTATTTCTTTACGATTGCAAAAAGATAAATCTAAAATTTTAGAAGGTATTATACAGCCTTCAGATGCATTTGCAGTAAGTATTTGTAATCCTCCGTTTTATAAAAATCAACAAGATGCGCTTGCGGCAACACAACGTAAGTTAAAAGGTTTAGGCAAGGAAACAGAAGAAGCAGTTAGAAATTTTAGCGGCACAGCAAGTGAACTTTGGTTTCCGGGTGGCGAAAAGGCTTTTTTACACAGTTATTTGTATGAGAGTTCTTTGTATAAAAAGAATTGCTTTTGGTTTACAAGTTTAGTGTCTAATAAAGACCTTGTAAAATCTATGCAAAAATCACTTAAAAAACTTGGAGCAACTCATGTAAAGGTAATTGCTATGCAACAAGGTAATAAGATTAGTAGAGTAGTGGCTTGGACTTTTTTAACAGCTGCAGAACAAAAAGATTGGAAGGCTTAATTTGTTTTAGAAATAAAAACAAGAATTAGCCTTTAGGTTTTGCTGTATTTGTTTTTCTAAAATCTGTTTGCATGCTAATACCTATCTGGATTCTATTTAAATTCTTTTTATTAATATGTTGTTTAAAATAATCTACATTTAATTGTACGTTTTTAAATGGTTGGTAACCAATACCAATAAAAAAACGATTTTCATGAAAAACTTGATCTTGAAAATGGATAAAAGGTTCGTCTTTTATATTTAAAGAAATCCATTTATTAAGCGTGTACTTTAAGCTAAATCTATAGCGTAACCTATTTTGCATAGTATTGCTGTGAGCAAATTGCAGAAAGCGTTGCTCTAATCTAAACCTATGCTGTGCACTAAAGGCGCCAAGTTTATGTTTGTAATTATATTGCTCATAAATCCTGTTTTCTTTTGTATTGAACAAATTATCATCACCAAAAACGCTATCAATATCTAAAAAAGCATAAGCTATACTTAAGGTCTGTTTTGGTTTAAAATGATAATTAAAGTTAAGACTAGCAAAAGTGACATTGTAATTTGATGTTAATTCATAATTATGTAATTCTGCATAAGGTGTGATGCTAAATTTTTCTGTAAATCTATGGTTAATTCCTAGTGTATACCAAGCACCTAAGTAGTCTTCGGCAGTTTTTTGAGCAAAGAGATTTGTTTGAAATAATAAAGCTATAAGTACTAGGAATGTTGTTGTTTTCATAGATAAAATCAATAATAAAAAAAGCCCATTTAAGGGCTTTTTTTAATCTTAAAAAGTATTAAACATGATCTGTTAATTTATGGTGTTCATCAATTAATGGTCCTCCTTCAATTATTTGTTCAGAGGCTTCACTAGCAAATTTTTCAAAGTTTAAATGAAATGAATGTGCTAATTGAATAGATTTACTAATGTAAGCTCCTTTGTTTTCCCAAGTGTTTATAGGATCTAATAATTCTTCAGGAACATTAGGGCAGGTTTTAGGCATAAATAAACCAAATATTGGGTGTTGCTCATAAGCTACGTCATTTAATGCTCCGTCTAAAATAGAGGTAATCATTGCTCTGGTATATTTTAGTTTAATTCTTGAGCCAATGCCATAAGGACCTCCACTCCAGCCAGTGTTTATCAGCCAAACATTAACGCCAGCATCTTGCATTTTCTTGCTAAGCATTTCGGCATATACTGTTGGGTGTAAAGGCATAAAAGGTTCTCCAAAGCAAGCAGAAAAAGAAGGTACAGGTTCTGTAATACCTGCTTCTGTTCCTGCAACTTTTGCAGTGTAACCAGAGATAAAATGGTAAGCTGCTTGTCCTGGAGTTAATTTAGAAACAGGAGGTAATACGCCAAAAGCATCTGCTGTTAAGAAAAATATATTTGTTGGGTTTTTAGCGTAAGATGGTTCTTTAATATTATTAATATGATAAATAGGGTAACTTACACGTGTGTTTTGCGTAATACTACTATCCATATAATCTACTTCTCCATTTTCTTTAAAAACCACATTTTCAAGAATAGCTCCTGGTTTTATAGCATTAAAAATGTCTGGTTCTTTTTCTTCAGAAAGATCTATAACTTTTGCATAGCAACCGCCTTCAAAATTAAAGATGTTGTTGTCTGCTGTCCAACCATGTTCATCATCACCAATAAGTTTACGTTTAGGGTCTGCAGATAATGTGGTTTTTCCGGTTCCTGATAAGCCAAAGAAAATAGCAGTATCTCCTTTTTCGCCAACATTAGCAGAGCAGTGCATTGGTAAAACTTCTTTTTCAACAGGTAGAATAAAGTTTAATGAGGAGAAAATCCCTTTTTTAATTTCTCCAGTATAGGCAGAGCCTCCTATTAAAGCTATTTTTTTAGAAAAGTTAAGTACAGAAAAATTTCCTTGTCTTAAACCTACAGCCTTAGGGTCTTTGGCCTCGTATCCAGGAGCGCAAAGTACTAACCAGTCTTCTTTAAAATTTTCTAATTCAGAAGCTTCACTACGTAAAAACATGTTAAATGTAAACATGTTTGACCAAGGGTATTCTGTTACAGTTCTTACATTGGTTTTATAATCTGGATCAGCACATACATAGGCATCTCTTACATAAATTTCTTTTCCACTCAGGTATTTAGTGATTTCTGCTTGAAGGACATCAAAATTTTCAGGAGTTATTGCTTTGTTTGTTTTTCCCCACCAAACAAGGTCTTTGGTGTATGCATCCTTAACAATAAAACGGTCTTGCGGCGAACGTCCTGTGTATTTTCCTGTATTTACAGCTAAAGTGCCATTAAGGGTTTCTTTTCCCATTCCTTTTTCAATTGTAATTGCTTGCAATTTTTCAGGAGAAAGATTCCAATGTGCATTTGCATCTTGTATTCCGTACTTTGTAAGATCTCTGGTTTTCATAAGTGCTTGTTTCTAATAAGATTAATAGTGTTAAAATTTTAAAAGGGCCAAAATAATGGCACTAATATTAAAGAGGTTATTAAAAAGAGTAGTAGCAATGGAGCTCCTACCTTTAGGTAGTCTATAAATTTGTAGCCTCCAGCAGTCATTACCATGGCATTTGTTGTAGTGCCAACTGGTGTTAAAAATGCTGTAGATGCACTAATAGCAACAACAATCATAAAAGGAGCAGCAGAAAGATGTAGCGTGTTAGCTGCAATTATTACTATTGGTGCCATAAGTACTGCAGTAGCTGAGTTATTAATTACCTGACTAAAGGATGTGGTTAATAAAAAGATACCAGCTAATAATACTATAGGATGTAAGTTGCCTAAAGTAGTAACCAGAGCGTTTGCTATTAGGCTTGCTGCTCCTGTTTTTTGTAGCGCAATTCCCATAGGTATCATTGCTGCAATCATGACAACGCTAATCCAACTAATGCCTTTATATGCTTTTTCCATAGGTACACATCCTGTAATTAAGATAATACCTGCAGAAATTAAGGCAGCTATAGCTCCTGGAACTATTTTAAAGACCAATAAAATAATCATTAATACTAAGGAAAGCAAAGCAATATAAGACTTACTAGTAATATTGGTTACTGTTTTAGCCATACCTTCTGGGCTTCCGCAAATAACAAGATGTTCATGGTGTTTTTTTAAATTGTCAATCGCGCTCCATTCGCCTCGAATTAAAAAAGCATCTCCTGCTTTAATAGTAATTTCTCTTTTGGTTAAAGGTTTTGAGTTACGTGCAGCTGCCATTAATTGTACATTATATCTATTAAAAAATGGAATAGATTTTATTTGTTTTCCTACTAGAGAAGATTGTGGTGTTACCAATATTTCGGTCATACCAACCTCTCTGTTTATTAAATTGTTTCGTAGTTCATTAGCCAAAGGCTCTAATGGTAAAAGCCCTAAACGTAACTTAATCATTAATACATTAATAGCTTGTGTTTCTCCTTTAACTGTAATAATATCGTGATATAAAAATTCGGTATCCTCTGTAGGGAGTTCAATAAAAGGCGTCTTTCCTTTTAAACGATTAGGATGTCTTCTTTTTATACGAAGTATAGAAACACCATGATTTTTTTCAAAATCCCAATCTCCTAATTTTGTGTTTAATAGTGGAGATACAGAGCGTACTCGTAACCTGTAATACTCGCCATCTACTTGATAGGCTTCAATCCAAGCATGTAAGGTTTTACTAATATCTACAGGCTTGTTATTTGTTTTGTTTTCGGGTAAAAGTTTATGTCCAATAAATTTAAAGTATAACAGTGTTAATAATAATAAAGGCAAACCTATAAGGCCAAACTCAAAAAACGAAAAACCTTCAAGTCCGCTTTCTAACATGGTATTATTAACTATAATATTTGGAGGTGTTCCTGTTAAGGTTAATAAACCACCAGTATTAGAGCCAAAGGCCACAGGCATTAATAATTTAGAAGGTAATGTGTTAATAGTCCATGCAGAGGCTATAGTTACAGGCATTAATGTGGCTACAGTACCAGTGTTACTTACAAATCCTGAAAGTATTCCAGAACCAAAGGTGGTTAATAATAAAAGCTTTGTTTTGCTCTTGCCAGCCATTTTTATAAACTTTTCGCCAGCCAATGCAGTCCAACCTGTTTGTGATAATCCTTCACCTATAATAAATAAGGCAGCAATCATAATAACAGTTGGATTGCTAAAACCACTTAGGGTTTCTGATAGGTTTAAAATGCCAAAAACGAATAAACTTAACATAGACATTAAAGCAATAATATCTGGTGTAAATTTTCCCCATATAAATAAAAGGATGGTTATAATAAGGATGGTTAGCATTATAGTCATAAAACTAAAAGGTTGATTGTGTTATTGTTATAGCATAAAGATAGTAGCCTTAGGATTGAAATTTTATGACTAATATCATACTTTTTACGTTTTGTATATTTAAAAATTTCATGTACTTGTTTTTAGTAATATCGTTATTTTTATGTCTCTAAATGATGGATAGTTAAAAAGAAAGGGATTATCTATTATCTTTTTAATATTTTTGGAGTTCAGAAAACGAATAAAAGTATATGAAACTAGATATATTAGCTTTTGGTGCACATCCAGATGATGTAGAATTAGGTTGTGGCGGAACAATTGCAAAAGAGATTAAAAACGGAAAAACAGTTGGAATTATAGATTTAACACGAGGAGAATTAGGAACTCGTGGTACTGCAGCTACTAGAAAACAAGAAGCCACTAATGCAGCTAAAATTTTAGGCGTGAGCGTACGTGAAAACCTTGGTTTTGCGGATGGTTTTTTTATAAACAACAAGCAACACCAACTGGAGATTATTAAAATGATACGTAAGTACCAACCAGAAATTGTGCTTTGTAATGCTATTGATGACAGACATATAGATCATGGTAAAGGGAGTAAATTGGTTAGTGATGCTTGTTTTTTAAGCGGATTGATTAAAATTGAAACCGAAGTAGAAGGGAAGCTACAAAAACAATGGAGACCAAAACAGGTGTACCATTATATACAATGGAAAAATATAGAACCTGATTTTGTAGTAGACATTTCAGGATATATAGATACTAAAATGGAATCTGTTTTAGCTTATAGCACACAGTTTTTTGACGCCAAAAGTAAGGAGCCTGAAACACCTATTTCTAGTAAAAACTTTACCGATAGTGTAGATTATAGAGCTAGAGACCTAGGAAGGTTAATAGGAGTAAAACACGCAGAAGGTTATACAACAGAGCGTTACGCGGCAGTTTCTAGTTTATTTGATTTAAAGTGAAAAATTTTGCAAAAAAATCTTTGCAGTAACTACTAAAAGATTTACATTTGCACTCGCATTCACAAAGAATGTATTACAGAGCTTTTAAAGTTTATATTTAGAAACTCTTTTTTAAGAAACTTTTTAAGTGGATTAAAATTAGTAATATGGTGGTTGTAGCTCAGCTGGTTAGAGCATCGGTTTGTGGTACCGAGGGTCGCGGGTTCGAATCCCGTCTCCCACCCAAAAGCAAAAGCTCCTCTTTTTTAAGAGGAGCTTTTTTTGTTTCAATAGATTCCTTTAGTATTAACTTTTAAAATGTATAAGTAATGAATAAAATAACAGTATGCCTGCTTTTAACCCTTTTTATGGTTTCCTTTTGTAATGCACAAGAATTAACGTTTAAAAAACATTCATTTACTGGATATACGTTTTATGAAGATGGAAATAAAATACCACTTAATGCCTTGATTGAAAAAGTAGCACCTAATCCTGAAGTTTTACATTTGGTAAAAATGTCTAAAACAAAAGGCGTTTTTGCTACAGTTATTAGTTTTTCTGGTGGTGCTTTAATAGGATGGCCAATAGGAGAGGCTATTAGTGGAGGAGATCCTAATTGGGTGCTTGCAGGAATAGGAGCTGGTTTGGCTATTGTTGCAATTCCTATTGGAAGCAGTGCTAAAAAGAATGCAGAAAAAGCGGTAGACTTGTATAATGCAACTTTAAATGCCACCTCTTTTTATGAATTTAAACCGGAATATAAAATGATTGCCAATGGTAGCGGAATTGGTTTGGCAATGCGTTTTTAGATATAAAATACCTAATAATAGGAAATAAAAAAAGAGTTATAAAATAGCATTTTATAACTCTTTTTTTATGCGTTAGCGATAGTAACGGCATCCTTTTTACTTTTTTGTAAAAAGATATAGTGGATAGCGCGACCCTTGGGTAACGCCCAAATACTAATTTGCTTTATCTACTATTATTCTATTTTCACGATTGGCAAGTTCCCAAGCAGTGTAAAAAATTAAACGGGTTCTGTTTTCTAATAAATCATATTGTATTTTGTCTGGTGTGTCACTTGGCTTGTGGTAATCTGCATGTGTACCATTAAAATAAAAGATTACAGGAATGTTGTTTTTTGCAAAGTTGTAGTGGTCACTTCTGTAATAAAAACGATTTGGGTCGTTGTCTGCGTTAAAAGTATAGTCTAAATCTATATTACAGTATTTGTTGTTCATTTCTTCTGAAATGTTGTGTAATTCGGTACTTAATTTATCGCTACCAATTAAATATAGGTAGTTTCTGTTGGTTTTTTCACGTTTAGGATCTGTACGTCCAATCATATCTATATTAAGATCTGCAACGGTATTTGCTAACGGAAAAATAGGGTCTACGTCTGTATAGTATCTAGAACCTAATAGGCCTTTTTCTTCTCCTGTAACGTGTAAAAATACGATAGAGCGTTTTGGTCCTTGACCGTTTTTTACTGCTTCTTGAAAAGCTTCTGCTATTTCTAACATGGCTACAGTACCAGAACCATCATCATCTGCACCATTATATATTTCGCCATTTTTAATTCCTTCGTGATCTAAATGCGCAGATACTACAATGTACTCTTCTGGTTTTTCACTTCCTTTAATTATAGCGACTACGTTTTCTGATGCAAATTCGGTAACATCGTTTTTATAATCTATAGCAATTGAGCTTGCTAGTGTTTGTGTGTTGTCTTGGTTTTCAATACCACTATGTAGTGCTTTTGCAAGTGTAGTGTTGATTATAAAATAATAGAAATCATCTGCTTTTTCTTGTAAATTCATTCTTCCGCTAGAACTACCATAACGGCGTACTACAGAGTTGAAATTTTCAGGATTATAAAACAAAACGGCTTTGGCTCCTTTATCTTTTGCTAGATCTCTTTTGGCAACATATTCTTGTCTAAAATGCGACCATTTTGAAGCTGTTTCTGTTCCAGTCAAGGTGTATGTGCCATCTGCATTTTTAGGTTCGCCTGCTTTTATTAAAACTATTTTTCCGGTTACGTCTAAGTCTTTGTAATTAGAATAGTTTTCATCTTCTATACCATAACTAGCATATACAATATCTGAGGCTTTAAAAGTGCCATCAGGACTAGTAGTTACAGATACAAAATCTTCTAATGCAGTAAATGGTGTACCATTAACATGAAGCTGAATGCTAGGTATTTTTAAGGTTTGTAAAGGTACTTCTTGAAAGTAATCATTATTTGGTAATGCTGAAGGAACTCCTAAGCTTACATAGTGGTTTTTTAAATATTCTACCGCTTTCTTTTGTCCTGGTGCTCCAGTGTTTCTTCCTTCAAACTCATCAGAAGCATAGGTGTAAAGCGCTTCTTTTAGTTCTGCTGAAGTAATGCTGTTGGCATAGGTAGTAACTGTTGCGCTTTTAGTGTCTTTTGTTGCTGTTTGGTTTTGTGATGTACCACAAGAAAAAAGCATTGTAGATACACTAAAAAGTAAAAACAATTTTTTCATAAGATTTCGTTTTTATTAAAATAAGTTGGTTTTGTTTGTTTGCTAAAATATGTAATCTACTATATTACAAAAAAGCGGAATAATAGATATTATAAAGAAAGGCTTTATATAAATTTTAACAACTAAAATTAGTCTTTGTCATTTAGTATAAGCCTGTTTTCTTGATTGGCAAGTTGCCAAGCAGTACCAAAAATAAGCTTGGTTCTTTTCTCTAAAAGCGCATAATTTATTTTCTCAGGAGTGTCTGTAGGTTTGTGGTAGTCTTTATGCGTTCCGTTAAAATAAAAGATTACTGGAATATTATGTTTCGCAAAGTTATAGTGGTCGCTTCGGTAGTAATACCTATTGCTGTCCTCTTCTTCGTTATACTTATAGTCTAGAAGTAAATTAGTGCTGTTTTGGTTTACTTTTTCGTTAATGTAATGCAATTCTTTACTTAATCGGTCTGCACCAATAATATAGAGGTAGTTAGGGTTTTTTGTATGATAATTATCTACACGGCCTATCATATCTATATTAAGATTTGCAATGGTGTTTTCTAGTTTAAATACCGGATTTTTTGTGTAATACAAAGAGCCTTGAAGTCCTATTTCTTCTGCGGTAAGGTGTAAGAATAAAATGCTTCTTTTAGGAGAAACTCCTTGGTCTTGGGCTGCTTTAAATGCTTTAGCTATTTCTAATATAGCCACAGTACCAGAACCGTTATCATCTGCACCAAAATAAATATCTTTGTCTTTAACACCTAAGTGATCTAAATGCCCAGAAATAATAAGTACTTCTTCTGGTTTTTCACTTCCTTTAATATACGCTAACACGTTTTCTGAAGCTTGTATGCCTTCTGGTAAAAAAGTTTCAGGAATGCTTTGAAAATAGCTGCTGTCTGCCATAGGCGATGCGGTACCATTAGACTTGTAAAAATCGGCTAAAAAATGAACTGCTTTTTTTTGACCTTCTTCTCCTGTTGCTCGACCTGCGTAATCTGGAGAAGCAAACTGATAAAGGTTTTCTTTTAAAGAACCAGCAGTAATACTTGCGCTATATTTTTTTACCAAACTAGTGTCTACAAGATGTATTTGTTCTTGTTGTTTGCTAGTTGTGTTTTTGTTTTTTTTACAAGCGCCTAATAAAATAAAGGCAAATAGTAGCAAATAGATTTTCATTAAAGCACCATTTTTTAAGCGTTTCATATATTAAAAAAAAGTCTTTTTTTATTCTGATAAATCTAAGCCTTCTAACTCTTCAATAGCATTATCTTCTGCTTCTTGTACACGTAATTCTAGTGCTTTAGTATCTCCAACTTCGGTTTTATTAAAAATAGATTTATAGGTGGTTAAGCCTAAAGAAATAATAGATAATAAAAAGATTAACTGTACTGCTTTTTTAGATTCGTTTTCTTTTTTAGATAAGTAAAAAGCAATAAAACCAAATACTAAGGCTGCAATAGCAGGAATAATGGCTACGTTAAAAAGTGGTAAAGCAGATAAAATTACTGCAATTACAGCAGCTATAATACCAAGGGTTATAAATAGTTTTCTCATAATTATATTAGTTTTTTAAGCCTGTAGCAGATTTTATTTTAAGTTCTCCGTTACCAACAGCAACTCTAAATTTTGCATAAACAGGTATTTTGTTTGCATCTGCGGTTAACCAAAGAATGTTGTCATTGTTTCCTTTTAAAATATCACTACCATTAATACTAATAGCTAGTTTGTAGCATTCTTTGCTACCAATATTTGTGCTTATGGTTTCTTTTCCTAAAAGGGTAAAAGAGACTTTTCTTTCTTTATTATCAAATAATACCGTAAAAGAATCAGAAGCTCCTACTGGTGCTTTATGTATGTCTAAATTTCTAATATGGTAAATGGTAGTCACTAAATCTTTTGTTCCGTAATTAATATTGACGACATCATTTCTATCCCAAAAACCAGATTCAAAATTTTTACTTTTTTGTCTTCTTAAACTTTTTACAGTATTGGTTTTATGGTTAAACGTGTATTTTACAAATTTATAATGTCCTCCTTCATCAATATCTCTTTGGTATAAATAAGGAGTTAGCGTTTTAGGGTTTACATAGCTTTCATAAATATCGCGTATTTTAAAAAAATTATCCCATTTGCTGTAAGTGGTGGCAGTACATTTAAGACGTAGTAAGGTAGACTTAGAGGTTTTTACCTCACTAGTTTCCATGCGTACCTCTGCAAGGTCTGTTAGTAAACCAGACATGTTGTAAGATGCAGTGAAACTTAGTTTTTCACCAGCTTGAAAAGCGTTGTTTTGCGCAAGTGATGTTGCACTTATGGTAAGCAAAAGGAGTGCGAATATTCTTTTCATAAATTATAAATTTTTTCAAATATACAAGATTGTATCATTAATTATGCCGAAGCTAATACCTTAACAGCTTTTTGGTTGTTTTATTTTAAAAGAAAGGATATAATTTCCTATTGAATTTCTTTTTTCTGCATTATGAAATACAAGAATAAGATATAGGCCAAGACTGTTTATTACTTTATATGCTTGGCATATTGTTTAGAAAGTAATTCTAGTTTAGGATGAATATACTGTTTACAGAATGGTTTTTCTGGATTTTTTAAATAGTAATTTTGAATGGCTTCACGCGAAGCTTGAAACGCTTTAAAAGGCAATACCTGCGTAATAAGCTTGTTGTTGAAGTCTAGTTGAAAACTTGTAATTAAAGCAAGTGCTTCTTCTTTTTGAGCTTTAGAAAACGTGTAAATTGCCGAACGGTATTTTTCACGCATAGAATGATTGCTAGTACTTTTATGAGTTAGCAAATGTATTTCGGTGAGTATTTTTAAGGAGATTTCTTCCGGATTAAAATGCAGAAGAACCGCTTCAGAAAAACTCGTGTTTTCACCTGTAGAAGCCACAAAACCTTGTGCTACTTTTTCTACACCTTTTAACGATTGAAACACAGCTTCGGTACACCAATGACATCCTCCTCCAAATGCTATTTTAATCATAAATAGTTAATAAGTGTTTAGTTCCAAGTCAATTCTTTTCTTTCTTGCCAATAATAGTTTGGGTCTGTTTTAAAGCTTTTAAGTAGATTTATTTCTTCTTCAGATAAGGTGATTTTTGTCGCTTGAAGGTTTTGTTTTAATTGTGCTACTGTAGATGCACCACTTAAAACCAAACTGTTTTTAATGTTTTGCTGACAAAATTTTAAGGCTATTGCGTCTACGCCAACCTGGTATTTTGCAGCTAAAGTTTCTAAAGGATCGTATAGTGCAGTGTAGTGAGAATAGTTGCTGTTTCTAAAAATTCTACCATTGGCTACAGCTTCTTTAATAATAATTTTCTTGTTTTGTTTTTCTAGTGTATTCGCTATGCTTTCTAAGCTTTGATCTAAAATATTATAGGTAATCTGAAAACCATCAAACAGAGGTTCTCCTTCTACCGAAACATCTATCGCTTTTTTAAGTACTTCTAATTGGTTGCTTCCTGTGGTGGTAATTCCTATATGTAATCCGTGTTCCTTTTTTAAAAACGCCAATTGCTGTAAAACCTCGGCATTATTTAAAACACCTGTTTCTAATGTAGCGGAATGTATTTGATATATTTTTAAATGCGGAAGAAATGCCTTAGATACTTGCCATTGTTCTTTTAGCTTTGCAATACTGTGTTCTTTTACTTCATGCACTTTTGCCTTGGCATCAAAATTAGCTACGTAAGTATAACCCCATTTTGTGGCTATTTGTAGGCTTGGATCTTGTTTGGTTTGTAACCATTCTAGTAATAAATCTTCTGCTAATCCGTAACCAGGAGCAGTATCAAAATACCGAACACCTAATTGGTAGGCTTCTTCTAATACCTTAAAACTTTCTTGTTTAAAAGATGCTAAATCAGAGTGTGAATTTTTATCCTTTCGTATGTTGATGTATTGTGGTCTTCCTAATGCTGCAGTACCAAGTCCTAACATTGTATGTGTTTTTAGTGTTATAAATGCCTTTAGTATAAACTGTAGGCTATTGGTGTGTTTGTTGTATTAAAAGTATTATGAACTACAGGATAACATAGAGCAACCCGCTTTATGTCTTGCCCATTCCGGACGTTTAGCAAACCATTTTTGATTTTCTGGTTGCTCGTCATACGGTTTTTTTAGTAGTTGAAATAATGTGTCTATTAATTTGTAATCTCCTTTGTTGGCATCGTCTATTGCTAATTGTGCCATATAATTACGAAGTACGTATTTAGGGTTTACCAGATTCATTTTTTGCTTTCGCTCTTCGGCTGAAATACCTTCTTGTTGTAAACGAGCAGCATAGTCTGTAAACCAAGAGTTCCACTTTTCTTTTATGTCTTCGGAAACTTCCGTAGGAACATAAAAAGCATCTTCTATAATTTGTAATCCTTCCGAAGGGGTTTCCGTAGAAAAATTACTTAAATTTCTAAAAAAGATGGTCATATCGGTTTCTGTTAGCTGTAAAATTTCTTCTAGAGAAAAAATGAGAGCTACATCTTTTTCATCTTCTAAAAGCAAACCTAGTTTGCTTCGCATCATGGCTATATATTGGTCTGCAGCCTTTTCGTTATACGTGTTTAGTATGTTTTCTAATCCTTTTGCTTCTTCTATTAAAGGGTATAATGCATTGGCAAGTTGCAATAAATTCCATAAACCAATTTCTAATTGCGCACCAAAACGATAGCGTTTAAACTGTTTATCTGTGGTATTTGGCGTCCAGTTAGCATCATAGCCTTCTAACCAGCCATAAGGACCATAATCTATGGTGAGCCCAAGAATAGACATGTTGTCTGTGTTCATTACGCCATGTACAAAACCAACTCGTTGCCAATGAATAAGCATCTCTAAGGTGTTGTTTAAAACGGCTTCAAAAAACTGTAAATACGTTTCTTTAGAGGGTTTTCCTAAATGCGAAAAATGATGTTTTATAGTATAGTTTACTAGTGTTTTTAAGGTTTTTGTGTCCTGTCTTGCTGCAAATATTTGATAGTTACCAAAGCGTAAAAAACTAGGAGCAACACGAGAAACAATAGCGCCTTTTTCATACGCAGCATTGCCATCATACATCATATCGCGTAATACTTGATCTCCAGATAATGCTAAAGATAATGCTCTGGTGGTAGGTACGCCTAAATGATACATGGCTTCGCTACATAAATACTCACGAACAGAAGAGCGTAGCACAGCCAAACCATCTGCAGTACGAGAATATGGCGTTTCGCCAGCACCTTTTAATTGTATGGTCCAGTGTTTGTTTTGGTGTGCTACTTCGGCTAAATTAATAGCACGACCATCGCCCAATTGTCCTGCCCAATTACCAAATTGATGTCCTCCATAGCACATAGCGTATGGTTTGGTATTTGGTAAAATGGCATTACCAGTAAATACCTGTAAAAACGTATCACTTTTAGCATCTTCTTTAGTGAGGCCAATAGCATCTAGCATTTCTGGCGATACATGCAATAATTCTGGTTTTGCGGTTTGTTTTGGTGTAGCGTAAGAAAAACAAGCTTTTTCTACCTGTCTTCTTGTATTTACAAGAATAGGATCTGCTGGTAATTCTACACGAAATCGGTCTTTTATATCAAGTTTCATTTTTTTTCTTAGATTAAGCCTACTAGTAAAACAATCATGCTTATTTTAATTTATTAGCATGTAGTTTTCTTAATGTAGCTAATTTAGGATCAATTACAAAACTACAATAACCTTGTTCTGGATTGTTTTTGTAAAAGTCTTGATGTGTGGCATCTGCTTCGTAAAAAATAGGTAGCGCGCTTATTTGGGTAACAATAGGATTGTTGTAATAAACAGCAATTTCTTTAACAACGGTTTCTGCAATTTCCTTTTGTGATTGGTTGTGGTAAAAAATGACCGAACGATATTGCGTGCCTCTATCTGCGCCTTGACGATTTAAAGTAGTAGGATCATGTGTGGTCATAAAAATAGCCAGAATGTCTTGGTAAGAAATCACATTGGCATCAAAGGTAATTTGTACCACTTCGGCATGGCCTGTTAAGCCAGAGCATATTTCTCTATAGGTTGGGTGCCCAGGAACCGTTCCGCCAGCATAGCCAGAAATTACTTTTTCTACGCCTTTTACTTCTTGAAATACAGCTTCGGTACACCAAAAGCAGCCACCACCAACAGTTGCTAATTGTAAATCTTTATTCATTACTAGTCTCGGTATTCAATTGCATCGATGCAGAGTTTATACAATAACGCAAGCCACTAGGTTCTGGACCATCAGGAAAAATATGTCCTAAATGCGCATCACAGGTATTACACATAACTTCTACGCGAACCATACCAAAAGAAGTGTCTTTTTTATACTGTATGGCATTTTCGTGTATAGGTTGTGTAAAGCTTGGCCAACCAGATCCAGAACTAAATTTTATACTAGAGTCAAACAATGGCGTATTACAGCAAACACAATTGTATTGTCCTTCGTCATAAATACTACAAAGCGCGCCACTATGTGGAGCTTCGGTTCCTTTTTGTCTGGTGACTCTAAATTGTTCAGGCGTAAGTAGTGCTTGCCACTCTTTTTCTGTTTTTTCTACGCGTTTATCTGGAGTAGGGTTTCCGTTAACCGTATAATCTATAATATGTTTCCAAGTAAGCATAAATAATACCTTTCTTTTTAATGTTTAAATGCTTTTAAAGATACATATTTAGACGTGTTTTAAACAAAAACTTACGGTATTTTAATATCCTTTTTTAAGGAGGGAGTCTTTAATTTTTTTTGTAGGAATATATGTGTAATTTTTAAAAAGGTTATATATTTAGCTTCTCCCTAATAATTACTAGCATAGCATTTTTTATAACAAATAAAACAGACATGTATTTATAGATGAATAAATCCGCACACAATAAATTAGTTTCCTTCATTTGGTCTATTGCAGACGACTGCCTTAGAGATGTTTACGTACGTGGTAAATACCGAGACGTTATTTTACCAATGATTGTTTTACGTCGTTTAGACGCCCTTTTAGAACCAACAAAAGACGCCGTTTTAGAAGAATTAGCCTTTCAACGTGACGAAGCTGGTTTTACCGAATGGGACGAAACAGGATTACGTGAAGCTTCGGGTTACGTTTTTTACAACGTAAGTACCTGGACGCTTCAAAAACTAAAAGATACCGCTACCAATAGCCAACAAATATTACAAGCCAATTTTGAAGATTACCTAAACGGTTTTAGTCCGAATGTAAAGGAAATCATCGAAAAATTCAAACTACGCAGTCAAGTGCGTCATATGGCAAACAAAGATGTATTGTTAGATGTTTTGGAGAAATTCACATCGTCTTACATCAACTTAACCCCTTTTGAAAAAGAAGATCCAGAAGGCAGAAAATTACCTGCGCTTTCTAATTTAGGAATGGGTTATGTATTTGAAGAACTTATTAGAAAATTTAACGAAGAAAACAACGAAGAAGCAGGAGAACACTTTACACCACGTGAAGTGATTGATTTAATGACGCACATTATTTTCGATCCTATAAAAGACAACTTACCACCAGTAATGACTATTTACGATCCTGCTTGTGGTTCTGGTGGAATGCTTACCGAGTCTCAAAACTTCATTAAAGATGAAGAAGGTGAAATTCGCGCAACAGGAGATGTCTATTTGTATGGAAAGGAAATCAACGACGAAACCTACGCTATTTGTAAGAGTGATATGATGATTAAAGGAAATAACCCTGAAAACATCAGAGTGGGTTCTACCTTATCTACAGATGAGTTTGCTGGCAAGTCTTTCGATTTTATGCTTTCCAATCCACCATACGGAAAATCTTGGTCTAGTGAGCAAAAATATATTAAGGATGGTAAAGATGTTATAGATCCACGTTTTAAAATCAGCTTAAAAAACTATTGGGATGTGGCAGAAGAGGTAGATGCTATTCCGCGTTCAAGCGATGGGCAATTGCTGTTTTTAATGGAAATGGTCGATAAAATGAAAGCCTTATCGCAAAGCCCAACAGGTACACGTATTGCTTCGGTACATAATGGTAGTAGCCTTTTTACAGGAGATGCAGGAGGTGGCGAAAGCAATATACGTAGGCACATTATAGAAAACGATTGGTTAGAAGCCATTGTGCAATTACCAAACAACCTGTTTTACAATACAGGCATTACCACCTATATCTGGATTTTAAGCAACAACAAAGCTGCTAATCGTAAAGGTAAAGTGCAATTGATAGATGCTGGACAACTGTACCGCAAACTGCGTAAAAACTTAGGAAACAAAAACTGCGAGTTTACACCAGAACACATTACAGAAATTGTAAACACCTACACCAACATGAGCGTTGCAGAACGCGAAGGCGAGCAAGGCATTGCTGCACAGGTGTTTGATAATGCAGATTTTGGCTATTACAAAGCAACCATAGAACGACCAAAACGCCTAAAAGCACAATTTACCAACGAGCGTATAGAAGCCTTGCGTTACGACAGAGTGTTACAAGAACCTATGCAATATGCATTTGAAACTTTTGGAGAAAGTATTTATACCAACATTAAACAGCACGAAGCCGAATTATTAGCATGGTGCGAAAAAAACGAGCTCAATCTATCGTCTGCCAATAAAACCAAATTATGTAAACCAGCGACTTGGACTAAGCACTTGCGTTTAGTAACCAACGCCAAAGCCTTACAAAATGTATTTGGAGATAAACTGTACACCAATTTTAACAATTTTAAAGCCGAAGTAGATGCCGAAGTCAAAGCCCAAAAGCTAGACCTTTCTGCAAGCGATAAAAAAGCCATTTTAAATGCCGTAAGTTGGTATGATGCCGAAGCTGATAAAGTCATTAAAAAAGTAGAAAAACTCTCTAGTGATAAATTGGCAAAACTACTAGCACATTTAGACTGCGAAGAAAAAGACTTAGCAGACTTTGGATATTATGGTTGCCATTCAGAACAAGATTGTCATTCAGAGCAAAGCGAAGAATCTCTAAAAACTCTAAAGTCTCTCAAAAAAGACGAATATATCATTTACGAAACCGAAAGCGACCTACGAGACACCGAAAATGTACCACTAAAAGATAACATACACAGTTACTTTAAACGCGAAGTACAACCACACGTACCCGAAGCGTGGATAAACCTAGACGCTACCAAAATTGGTTACGAAATTAGCTTTAACAAATACTTTTACAAGCATACACCGCTACGTAACATAGAGGCTGTGACTAAAGATATTCTAGAACTAGAACAACAAAGCGAAGGGTTAATTGCAGACATTTTAAACTTGGTGTAATGGTAGAAGTGGAAAATAAAATACAACGTTACGACAGTTATAAAGATTCTGGCGTAGAATGGTTAGGGGAGATTCCTGAGCATTGGGAATTAAGAAGAATAAAATACCTTTTTAATGAAATAAATGAGAGGAGTGATGATGGAGATGAAGATTTACTTTCTGTTTCCCAATACACTGGAGTAACTAATAAAAGTGACAAAGTTGAAGCTGGTGGAATGTTAACAAATGCATTGACTTTAGAAGGGTATAAAAAAGTAAAAAAAGGAGATTTAGTAAGTAATATTATGCTTGCTTGGAATGGAAGTTTAGGGTTTTCGCCTTTTGATGGAATTACAAGTCCTGCATATTCTATTTATAGAATTTATGGAGAAAACCATAATAGATATTTTCATTATTTATTAAGAACAGAACTTTATAAAGCAGAATTTAAACGAAACTCTTCTGGAGTTATTGAAAGTAGGTTAAGATTATATACGGATGATTTTTTTAATATACTATCTATACTTCCACCACTTCTAGAACAAACCAAAATAGCCCAATTTTTAGACGATAAAACCACCAAAATAGACGAAGCCATTGCTATTAAAGAGCAACAAATAAACTTACTAAAAGAACGCAAACAAATTTTAATACACAAAGCAGTCACACGTGGTTTAGATGATAGTATACCATTGAAAGATTCTGGTGTGGAGTGGATTGGTGAGATTCCTGAGCATTGGGAGGTGAGTAAAAACGGATATATTTCTAGAATCATAAGAGGTGCTTCACCAAGACCTGCTGGACATCCAATGTATTTTGACGGGAAAGATGTTCCTTGGTTAGCTGTTGGAGATATTACTAAAGATGATAATATATATTTAAATGAAGCTGTAAATTTTTTAACTAATGCTGGTAAAAAGCAAAGCAGATATATTTTAAAAGGAACTTTCGTTTTATCCAATAGCGGAGCAACTTTAGGTGTTCCTAAAATATTGAAAATTTCTGGCTGTATCAATGATGGTGTATTAGCATTTTTGGATTTAAGGGAAGATTTGATTGATAAAATCTTTCTCTACTATTATTTTGCCTCACAGACCAAAAGGTTAAGGGAAGAGATGAATCAAGGTGCAACACAACCAAATTTAAATACAGATTTAGTAAAACAATTACCTATTGCTCTGCCTCCACTTTCAGAACAAAAAGAAATTTCGGCCTATATAGAAACTGCTTCAAAAAAAATAGAAACTGCTATTGGCTTAAAACAGCAAGAAATAGCCAAGTTAAAAGAGTATAAGAGTAGTTTAATAAATGGGGTTGTAACTGGTAAGGTTAGGGTTTGTTAAAAATAGAAGAATGAAACAATTAATAGACCCAAATGACATACATACAGCAGCAGCTACTTGGAGTGGTTTTATATATCAAGGAAAAGTAGCATTGTATCACGTATTAAAATTATTAAACACAGATGCTAACGCTCTAGATTATTCTTTACAATTAGATTCGTTAGAAGATTTTGCAATAGTTGATGCAGACATAAACCCAATAACTTTACATCAAGTTAAAGCTATGAAGAGTAATTTATACTCAGCGTATAAAGATGCTTTTGATAAATTAGAACAGAGGTTAATAACTTTTCCATGTAATGGAGCGTATTTTCATGTTTCTACTCAAAACGAAAAAACCGATGCACAAATTAAAGCTATTCATCCCACAATAAATATTTATAATTATGGCGGTAGTTCTTTCTGTCAGTTAAAAGATATAAATAGTCTTTGTGAAGAACAGATAGCCTTATATTTAAATAATAATCAATTAGCACATTATAATAATGTAGAGAATATATCTGCTTTACGTAATGGCTTAGAGTCTCTTATCTGTTCTCAAATAATTGAAATACATGCAAATAATCACACATGTAACGGGTTAACAATATCTGAGGGTGCTTATTATTTTATAATTCCTCTTGAAAATTTTAAAGACAAATTAGTAAGTGACCCTACAACAATTTTAAATAAAGATTATTTTCTTTTTCTTACAAAAAACATCATAAATCATTATTATTTAGAGTTTTGTCATGATATTGAAGAGGAAGGAGAAGTGACTGAAGCAGAGAAAACAAAATTAGCTAATTATTTAATCCAGATTAATGGTTTAGATGATAAATCACTTGTAAAATTTATTCAATCTATATTACCTCATAGAGAGGTTAAATTAAATTCAATATTAGATTTTAAAAACAATAACATTGATAGCGAAGAGTTTAGGGATGCTTTTTTACAAGCATTACATCAACTCGTAGAGTCTAAAGGTAAAATTGGTAATAATCTAACATGGATAGGGAATGATAGATTAACTTATACAGCTACAGCTATAAATAGCTCAAATGCTAGAATAAAAAGTGTTTGTAGAAAAATTTACGATAACATTAATGAGGTTGATATAGAAGTACCATATGAAAGTGATAAACTGATAACCTCGTCAATAGAAGTTGAGTCAATTGAAAAGGTGCTTAATCACCAAACTCAAGTTGAAGATGTAGATGAAGAAAATATAAATAATGTTAATAATGTAACGAAATGGTCTAATGTTTCATTGACAACTTTAGAAAACGCTAAAAAACAAATTAAATGAGAGATTTAATCAAAATATTATTTAATCTACATAATTTTCAATTAATCGAATTAGAGTTTGGAGACTTATATATTTCGAATGATGACAGGAAATATTATTGGTTGGTTGTAGAGCAAAGTGATTTATCTAAAGTTATAGAATTACAAGATGAATGGTTTGAAAAATGTAAAGAGCACATAGTTACCAAGGAGTTTGATAAAAACACGTCATTATTAGTTTTAGCGAATAACGATAAAAATGAAATTCAAAAAAAAGAAATTTTATCAATAGAAGAAGACCCTTTTCAGTTTAAAAAATATGTGTTATTGTTCACATCACATATTTTAAAGCAACTTTTAGAACAAACAGAAAATGGTAATCCAGAAAAGATATTAGAGTTAATTGTAAATGAAAGTGTTTTTAATGAATATAAGAACAACTATTTAGAACCTACTTGGAGACATTTATTGTATAACCTTGCACATAAATTACCTTTTATTAAAATCAATGTAGAAGTTAATCAAACGTTAGAAAATCTATTTGAAGAAGCAGAAAAAACTTTAGTAGAAAAAGGATTGTTAGAATATAGTGCGTTTATTGAAAAACAACATGAAAAGGATATGTTCTCTAACTTAGATAGTCTTGATATAGATGAATTAATTGAACTATTAGATAACAAGACAGAAAATGGGAATTAAAATAAAAAAACTCTATATAAAAAACTTCAAAGTTTACAAGGAAGAAACTTTTAATTTTGAAGACAAAAGCCTAATTGTTTTTGATGGTCCCAATGGATTTGGTAAAACGACTATTTATGATGCTATTGAATTGTTATTTACAAATCAAATAAAACGCTATAAGAGATTAGACCATTTAATAGATGGTAGAGAAAAAAGAAATGAAAACCCACTATATAATGCAGAAGGTGCAGATGGTACAATTATTTTAAAATTACAATTTAGTTTTGATGATGTAGATTATTTTATTGCTGTAAAAAATGCTCAAGCATTAGAGCCCGTAATAAATTTTAACCATTTTATATTGTATCGCTTAAATAATTTTGAAGATGTTATCGATGATTCAAAAGAAGTTAACGATAACTTTCTTGAAGAAATGCTGGGTTTAAATTATAAGCAAGATTTCGAATTTATTAATTATGTAGAACAAGAGGATACTTTTCATTATTTAAAATCTAAAGAACAAGAAAAGAAGCAAAATATAGGCTATCTGTTTAATACGCATGATTTTAATGTGAAAATAGATAAATATTCAAACTTAAATCAAGCTATTGAAAAACAATTGAAAGGAGAGTATGGTTTACAATCACAAATCCAGTCACTTGATGAGTCTATTAGTAAAATCAAAGAATCTTTAAAAAAAGCAGATTCTATTTCATTCAAAAAAATGTTTGTAGATAAGGATTTTGAATGGGATAAAGAGAAAATTGATTTTAACAGAATTAGCTATAATCAATTATTTAATGATGACGATAATACTTTTCAACAACTAAAAAGCCTAATAATAAATAAAAGAGATTTTATAAATTATCTTCATAATAATAGAATTGATAGTCTTTTAGATAATGAGGATATTTTACAAAAATTCTACTATTATCAAAATTTTAGGAAAGAAGAAGAAAATATAGAAGAGGAGGCTGATTTTCTAAATGATGTTATTGATTTTAAAAAGTTATTCGAAGAATTTGAAATCGATGAGATAATTGAAAATGATTTCAATATGCCTGATATTATTCTTGATAAATATAGGGATAATGAGGTGATAGTTAAATATCAGCATATGTTGGATGAATTAACTATGGATATAAAGAATTCTAATTCAGCTGAAAAAATATATTCAAGAATCTTATCATCTAGAGATGCTTTAAAATTACACTTGGTTGATTATCATAAAAAGCTAAATAATAATAATGGTATTTGTCCATTATGTGGCAATGATTATAATTCTAGTGAAGAACTAATTAGAAATATAGAAGCACAAAGAACAGAAATTGAATTATTAAATAAAAATCTAGATCAAAAGCTTGTTGATGCTACTAAAACCTTTTTGACTTTTGTCAAAAACAGTTTGTTTGCCGAATTTGATAAGTTTACCAAAGATTTTGTTTATAATCCAGAATATTTTAAATCAGACTTTTTTGAAATTGAAGCGAATAGAAAACTTGATAGAATTGAAGATAAATTAGAAAGCCTTGGCATTGATTATTCTGAAAGTATTTCAATTGAAATAAAAGAAAATATTTTTGGTTTTGAGACTTTTGAAAGTATAATTGAGAATCAAAAACTAAAATATAATCAAGAAAACATTGATTATTATTTTAGCGATATTTTCGGGGATTTCTTTTCTTCAAATCAAAAACTTCTTCAAGAAATAAGTTTAGATGACTTGAAAAGTAAAAGAAAATACATTGAATGGCAATATTCAATTTATCAGAATAAATTACTTGGAGAGAAAAAAGAAGAGTTAATTATTCTAAATAAAAAAAACAAAAAATTATCTGATTATCAAGTTCAAATAAAAGCAATTATAGATGTTTTAAATGAATCTCTTAGTAAATATAGTAGTCAGTTAATAAAGGATATAGAATTGCTATTCCATATATATTCTGGTAGAATTGTTCAAGATTTTCAAGGAGGTTTGGGATTGTTTATAATTGATAGAAGAGATAAAATAAAATTTGTGTCTTCACCTTCTAAAACTTATGATGCTATTTTTTCAATGAGTACAGGTCAGTTATCAGCACTTGTTTTATCATTTACACTCGCTTTAAATAAAAAGTATTCAAAAAGTAAATTACTGCTAATTGATGATCCGGTTCAAACAATGGATGATATTAATACCGCTGGATTTGTTGAGCTATTAAGAAATGATTTTTCAGATAGACAGATAATCCTATCAACCCATGAACAAATGTTATCTAATTATGTAAGATATAAATTTAAGAAATTCAATATTGATTCATTGAGTCGAGACTTAAGTAAAATAAATAATAATTCAGATGCATAGCCAAACCAACGAACAAGCTTTAGAAGCAGCCATAGAAAGAACTTTAACAGGAACTTGCATAGAAGACCTTAAAAAGGATGGTATGTCTGTAGATGCTGTAAACGAAAATGTAGAAGTATATAGAACAGGAAAAGGTTATTACATTGGGCAACCTTCTAACTTTAATGCGCAATTTGCTATAGATGAGCAGTTCTTTTGGGACTTTTTAGAAAGTACCCAAAAAGAAGAACTAGAAAAGCTACAAAAGCAAAGCGACTGGAAATTAAAAATTCTAAATCGTTACGAGCGTTTGGTTAAAAAATATGGGATTCTGTATCTGCTTAAAAAAGGCTTACAAGTAGACGATGCGCATTTTACCTTGTTTTATCAATTACCATTGGCAAGTAGTAGCCAAAAAGTAAAAGATAACTTTGCTAAAAATCGTTTTAGCGAAACCAGACAATTGCGTTATAGCATAGACAACCCAAGAGAAGAAATAGACATAGTATTGTTTATTAACGGTTTGCCTATTGTAACCATGGAACTTAAAAATGCATGGACAGGTCAAAATGCCAGAGTGCATGGGCAACACCAATATAAAACCCAACGCGATACCAAACAACCTTTATTACAGTTTGCACGTTGTGTGGTACACTTTGCTGTAGACACAGACGAAGCGTATATGACCACCAAGCTAAATGGTAAAAGCACGTTTTTCTTACCCTTTAACAAAGGAAATAAACATGGTAAAGGGAATCCTGAACTACAAAAAGGAGAAATAGGCCACAGAACAAACTATTTATGGAACGAGGTTTTTACTAGAGAAAGTTTAGCAAATATTATTCAGCATTTTGTGCGTTTGGATGGTAAAAAGAAAGATCCTTTACAAGCTAAGACTTTATTTTTTCCAAGATACCACCAAATGGATGTGGTACGTAAAATAATAGAAGATGCAAGTAAAAAAGGTGTTGGACAAACTTATTTAATTCAGCATTCTGCAGGTTCAGGTAAATCTAATTCTATTACTTGGGCAGCCTATCAACTCATAGAAACCTATCCAGAAAATAGTAATGTACCAGGAATAAAAGATGTAGAAAGACCTTTATTTGATTCTGTGATTGTAGTTACCGACAGACGTTTGTTAGACAAGCAAATACGTGATAATATTGCAGATTTTTCGGAAGTTAAAAATATTATTGCACCAGCTCATTCATCTAAGGAATTAAGAGAGAACCTAGAACAAGGGAAGAAAATTATTATTACAACCATTCAGAAGTTTCCATTTATGGTTAAAGATATCTCAGATTTAAGTGATAAGCGATTTGCGGTGATTATTGATGAAGCACACTCTAGCCAAAGTGGTTCTGCACATGATAACATGAATAGAGCCATGGGACAGCAGTTTAATCAGGAGGAAGAGGTTGATGCTCAAGATAAAATAGTACAAGCGATGCAATCACGTAAAATGCGTGGTAACGCTAGTTATATGGCGTTTACAGCCACACCAAAAACCATTACATTAGAAAAATTTGGAGTACAACAAGCCGATGGTAGTTTTAAACCGTTTCATTTATACTCTATGAAACAGGCTATTGAAGAAGGCTTCATTTTAGATGTGTTAGCAAATTACACCACCTTAAAAAGCTATTACGAAATAGAAAAATCTATTGAAGAGAATCCGTTATTTGATTCTTCAAAAGCACAAAAAAAATTACGTGCTTATGTAGAACAGCATCAACAGACTATTAATACCAAAGCAGAAATAATACTAGATCATTTTATTCCTAAAATTGTCAATCAGAAAAAACTTAAGGGAAAGGCGAAAGCCATGGTGGTTACCCAAAGTATTGAATCTGCTATTCGCTATTATAAAGCCTTACAAACTATTTTAAAGGACAAAGGACGTCCATTTAAAATAGCCATTGCCTTTTCTGGAACTAAAGAAGTCGATGGTATAGAATACACAGAAGCCGAAATAAATGGCTTTGCAGAAAAAGACACACGCATTAAGTTTGATGAAGACGAGTACAGAATACTAGTAGTCGCAAATAAGTACTTAACTGGTTTTGATCAACCAAAACTCTGTGCCATGTATGTAGATAAAAAATTGCAAGGCGTTTTAGCAGTGCAAGCATTATCACGATTAAACAGGGCAGCAACCAAACTAGGAAAGAAAACAGAAGATGTTTTTGTGTTAGACTTTTTTAATTCGTCTACAGACATTAAAGCATCATTTGATCCTTTTTATACAGCCACATCTTTAAGTGAAGCTACAGATGTTAATGTATTACATGAATTAAAAGAAGTATTGGATGATGTTGGTGTTTATGAATGGAATGAAGTAGAAGATTTTAACATTAAGTTTTTTAATAAAGAGGACGCACAAGTATTAAGTCCGATTATAGAACATGCAGCAGAGCGTTTTATCCATGAACTAGAATTAGAAGATGATGATAAAGCAGACTTTAAGATTAAAGCAAAGCAATTTGTAAAAATATATGGACAAATGGCATCGATTATGCCCTTTGAAATGCTGCAATGGGAAAAACTATATTGGTTTTTAAAATTCTTAATTCCTAAATTACCTATAAAAAATCCAGAAATAGATGCTTTGGATGAACTTTTAAGTTCGGTCGATTTGTCTACCTATGGTTTAGAACGTGTGCGTTTAAATGAGACTATAGGCTTAGACGATTCGGATAGTGAACTTGACCCTCAAAATCCAAATCCTAGAGGTGCCCATGGTACAGATGAAGATAAAGACCCTTTAGATTTAATTATTCAGAGTTTTAACGAAAAGTGGTTTCAGAACTGGGAAGTTACACCAGAAGACCAACGTGTAAAGTTTATTAGTTTAACGAAATCGATACAAGCGCATCCAGACTTTCTACAAAAAGTAGTAGAAAATAGTGATGAGCAAAATAAGAATTTAGCCTTTCAGAAAATTCTTGATGAGGTCATGTCTAAGCAACGCAAACAGGAGCTAGATTTATATAGATTGTATGCTAAAGATGATGCCTTTAAAATCGCGTTTTTTGATACTATGAAGCGTATGGCTAGTGTAGGGAAATAATTATAAATAATTAAAAAGAGAATAATGGCATACCACAATGAAGATATTTTCGATGACGAACCTATAGAACTAATAATAAGATTCGAAAATAAAGCAGTAAGTACTCTTGATAAACAAAATAATGGCAGCTTTGAAGAATTAAAAAGATGGATTGAAAACAAATCAATAAAATGCTTCTTTCAAAAGAAAAATGAAGACGAGCATAAAGTAACTTTTCAAATTGAAAAGAAGCAAATAGAATTAGTTTTAACATGGCAAGAGCAAACTTTCGATTATAAAACAATTATAAATCGAAACTCAAAAAATGTAATAGTAGACATTCAACAACTCAATTCAGATGAATATACTGTAGTCGAAGATTGTGTTATAAAACTAATAGACTTCAAAACACCATATCGCTCGCCTAGAGAGTTAGAAGATTTATATAATAAAATATGCAATCTTGAAATTTCTCCAAAATCAGAAATTGAAAATCAGCAAGAAATTTGGGATAAATGGATTGAAGCACAACAGCTTATTCTTAATAAAAATTCTCAACCTATAGAAATTGTAAACTATGATCAGCCTATACAGTTTAATGAGTCACGTTATCAATTTCGAGTTAAATTAAAACAGGAAGAAAACCCAGAATTTAAGAATATTGAAAAGGTTATTTCAGAAGAACCTTTCAATTTAAACGAACGAATAAATCCTGATGGAAGTCTGTTTTTGAGGTTTAAAGATATTAACGATGTATTAGATAGAGTTATACAAAAAGATTTTACAACCATACTCGAAAGGAATAAACAAATTGGTTGTGTTATAAAAATCTCGCCTTTTTCAATATCAAATAAAATTAGTGAAACGTTTAACAATCGTTTTATAGTTTCAAATAATAGCGACACCATAAATGTTTACATAAATAATTTATCTCAAAAAAGAGAAGTTATTGATAAAATGTTTTTAGAAGAATTCTACTTAAATAATTACGGAGCAGAATTTGAAATTAATTGGCCCAAGAACATTAAACTAGACAACCAAATTAAACTAACTAACAATCAGTTAGGAAAATTAAACCAAAACACATTCTATTACTCAAGCAAAGATTTAACTACTTTAAAAATTAGATATGATGAATTGTGTAAAATTTTCAATAAAAAAAATGTGAAGTCTAAAGTATATCTAAACTTTAGAACATCAACTTTAAAAAAATTACAAACGTTTAATTCTTCTAAGTTTTCAGGTGAATTTTGGACTAAGATAAAACGAGAATGCTATTCCTTAGATTTCGATACTAATATTAGCGAATCTCAAAAAACTATTGCATTCGATTTTACAAACTTTAAGGAACTAAATGAACGATTTTATAAAGTAAAAAACCTTGGGAACTTCCATATTGTAAAATCACCTTTGGATGACAATTTTAAATTCAAAGTAAAAATTGACATAATAGCCAAAAAGTCTAAAAAAGAAGAGTTCTTAGATAAAACAAAACAAATTTCAGGGTCTGAGTTTACTATAGACAAAGGAGAAAAATTTGATTATAAAGAAAGGTTTGTTGCTATTGGTAACCTAAACGGAAAATATTCTGATTATAATAATTATATATTTAATCTGCCTTATCATGGGCCTAATGATAAAGCTCAGACAAAAAGGTTTTTAAAATTTATAGAAGAAGAACCTAAAATAAAATTTGTAACACCAAATTTAAGAGGAGACAAAGCTAAAATATCTTGGCTAAATGAAGCAATGAATAAAATTACTAATCCAAAAGGTGGATTAGACTTAAAACCAGTAAACGAAAAAATCAAGGATTTTATTTTTGATAGTTCAAAGGCTGAAGAAATTTATAAAAACCTCTCTAAAGATGGGGAAGAATGGAATGAATTAAAAAGACACGAATTACTAATTTTAAACGATTCTCAAAGGAAAGCGGTTCTATCTGCTTTAAACTGTACAGATTTAGCATTTCTTCAAGGTCCACCAGGAACTGGTAAAACAACAGTAATTGCAGAAATGATTTGGCAAATGGTAAGAGTTAATCAGGAGCAAAAAATTCTTTTGACTTCTGAAACAAACCTTGCTGTAGATAACGCATTAGAAAAATTACTAAACAAAAATCATACACTAGTAAAACCGATACGTTTTGGTAAAGTTGGTAAATTTGAAGAAGAAGGAAAAAAATATGCAAGGGAACGCATAGAGAAATGGGTTGATGAAAAATTTGAAACGGATGATAATTATGAAAATGAAGTTTTAGAGGAAGATGATGTTGAAATAGTTGAAGAAGATTTTTACCATAATGCTGTACAATTATGGATGCGAAGAATTGCGGACAATTCTCAACAGTCTAATCCAAAATATAGTGATATTATGAAAGATTGGGCTTTTGAAATGGCGCAACCAGACAAAGAAATGAAAACGGTATTTAAAGATAAATACTTTAAATATGCGAATGTTATTGGTAGCACAAGTAGTTCCGCAGGAAGTCCAAATTTTGGAGCAGATTATCAACGAATTTTCAATGATTATGAAGGAGATTTTGATTCAGGTGAGTTATACAAAAGTGCTAAGTATTTAAGTAAAAAGCATAGTGATTTTAACGGTTGGTATAAAGGAATAAATTTATTAGAGGTAATTAAACCTATTGAATTTGATACGGTAATAACAGATGAAGCAAGTAAAGCGACACCACCAGAATTATTATTACCAATGTGTTTTGGACGTAAAAATATTATCATTGGTGACCATAGACAATTACCACCAATGCTTCACGATAAGACTTTCAAAGAAACATTAGAATCACTTGAAACAAATGAAGCTAAAGAATTAGCATCAGAAATTAATAAGGACTTTGTAGAAACTTCTCAATTTGAAAGATTAATAATGCATCCTAAAGTTTCACCAACCATTAAATCTACATTTAATGAACAATATAGAATGCATCCAAAAATCAACAATGTAATTAAACAATTTTACTTGGATGAAGGTGGTTTGGAACCTGGAAAACCTTTAAAGGAAAATGCAAATGACCCAAATCTAAATAATCCATTTTCTAGACATCACGGATTTTTACTTAATAAATTTATTAATCCAGATATTCATACTATTTGGGTTAATGTAGATGAACCAGAAGAATTAAGCGGAACATCGAGAATAAATAATTATGAAATTGAAGCTGTTGAACTAGTCATAAAACTTCTTAAAAAATCAAATGGTTTTGAAGAATATATGAAACATTGGCAAAACAGTAACGACCAAAATAAAGCTCACGAAGAACAAGAAATTGGTGTAATTAGTTTTTACGGACATCAAGTATCAAAACTGAAAGAAGTCGCCTTAAAAGCAAGAAATAAATATGATATACCAGTTCGTTTAAATACAGTCGATAAGTTTCAAGGTATGGAAAGAAATATCATTATTGTTTCAACAGTAAGGAGTGATAAAAAGATAGAAAACGGAATAATAAAAACGAATAAAGATGTTGGTTTTGCTAAATCACCTAAACGATTAAATGTAGCACTATCAAGAGCCAAACGATTATTAATAGTCGTTGGAAATAAAAATATGTTTTACAGATTTAAAGATAAAAATGGAAACCAAATTTATAAAAATGTAATTGACACTATAAACGATGAAGGAATTGTTGTTGATTTCAAAACCTTAAAAAAAGAATTTGGTGATGATGAATAATTTAGACTACAACATATTTAAAGCTATAGAACAAGATAAAAAACTAACAGAAATATATCTTGGGTATCAACCTTTTGAATGGTTTTTTACAAAAGCAAAGTATGCTGCAACTTGTACAGAAGCAGTTGAATTCACATTATTTGATAAAACTATTTGTGGCCTACTAAATATTGAAAGAGCTTTGAGTATAGAGAAAATTGGCGAAATTTTAGGTTTCAATGTAATAGATAATCCAACTCAAAATAAATATAAAGATTTCGCTGAATATGAAATATTAAAGGAAGCACTTCAAAGCCTAGAGGAATTTGAAATGATAACGACAGGAGATAGTTTTTATTCTTATTGCCAATTAACTGATATTGGAAAAGAATATTTTCAAAAAGGTAAAAAATTCAGAGTACATACAAATAAAAGATTTGAGTTATATTTTGATAATACAAATAATGACCATTCAAAAGCAAAAGATAATTTTGAGTTTTTGAAAAGTGTTAATGCCGAAGAGAATTCAATTAATTCTAGCATTAATTATGAAGATGAACAACTATTAAAATCATTTTCAGAAAATCAAATCCCTGAAATCTATAATGTTGAAAAAATGAATTCTTTTAAGGATTCTGTTCTATTAGAAAAAGAACATAAATCAGCTACTTTATATGCAGTCTTTTTAGTGGATACAATTTCAGGAAAATACAAAACTTTTGTTTATGATGAATATTCAAAAACAATCAATGACTATTTTTCTATATATTTAAGAAAAAATAAAGAAAAGGCAGACAATTTATTTTTTCAAGTTTTACAAAAATATACTTTTTATCAAAATCCAACTTCTGATGATTTTTTATACAGAGAAGAATTAATTAAATCTCAAAAAGAAATTGAAAGGATAATAGCTGAGGATAAAAATATTTCAGAAGAAATCGCTAATAACATCAATCAACTAAAATTTATCGAGCCTTTTATGTTTATTGATAGATTAGATACAATTATCAAAAATTCAGAAAATGAAGTTTGGTTGATGTTTAATAAGGTCTCAGGTTTATTAATTGAAACATTAACTAAAACTATTAACAATATAAAAGATAAATACCTTTTCATCTATCTTCCTATTAATGATGATTTAGAAACTGAATTAGAAGCGTTTAGAAGTGAAGTTTCGGAAACTTTAAATGCATATTTAATAATTGGCAATATAGATGAGTTTAATGTAATTACTGAAAATTCAAACAAAACATTTATATACAAAAAAGAAACTTTTCCTTTAGAAATAAATAGTAAATCAATTAGTTGTCATCTTGTTAATAAACATTCAGGGTTTGACCTAACAAATGATAATAAAGATTTTAAATTAGATTTTGCAGATGAATATGTACAGGGTTTAATAGGGGAAATAAATTCTGTTATTTCAGAAAAAGTTAGTAATAATAATTTATCAGATTGTACTATTCAAGAAATTGAAGCGATTGATTATAAAATGAAACCTTTTTATAATGTTTCTAAATACAAGTCAATTTTAAATGAAATTAAAGTGACTAAAAGTTCATTATTAATTGCTGTTGAAAAAGCTAGGAAAGAAAAAGTACAATCTTTTATTGATTCAATGTTGGAAGAGCTTAAAAGTTTAGACTTGTCTGATGAAAGGAAATTTAAAACTTTAAAATCAAAAATAAATAAAGAGAAAGAAAAATTTGAAGAACAAGAAACAAGTTTATTTTTAGAAGTTGAAAAGAAGTTTTTACTTAAAGAGAAAGAGTTTGAACTGATAAAAAAGAGAAAATCAATAATTATTGATACAAATATTCTAATTGAAGAACCTAAAATTATAGATGTAATAGGTCCACTTCAAAATATTGTCTTTTCTAAAAAAGTTATTGACGAACTTGATAATAAAAAGAGAGATTATAAAATTAAAGATAAAGCTCAACAAGCAATTAAGGAAATACTTAAACATCAAAAGGATAAATATATATATTTCGAAGAGAGTAATACCTCAAACCTATCTAATGATTATGACGAAGATTCACCAGACAATAAAATCTTGTCTGTTGCGCTTAAGTACAAGAGAAAAAATCCGATAATTTTAACAAAGGATAAAGGATTAATGCTAAAGGCAGAAATTGAAGGAATACCGGCAAAAAACATTGAAGAATTGTCGAGGTTATTGTCCTTGAGTAAAAAAAGTTTATCAAAAAGAAAGTTAAACCATATAAAAAAACGATAATATGTCTTGTTTTGAAACATCCACTTTCCTGAAAAATCCTCAAGTATTTAAAACAGAGGTTTTTATTGAGGCAGTTAAGAAATTTAACTGGGAATATGAAATTAAAAGTGATAACGAAGTTATTGTTACTAAAATACCTAATACAAAGCTTCACGGAGAATATGCTATAAAAATTAAAAACGGTACAGTAACTTATAACAGTTATTACTTAAAAAACGGAAAAGAATTAGTTAAAGAATTACAGAGTGAGTTTTTTACATTGAATGTCGAATACGCAAAAAAGACGATTCTTACTGAATTTGAAAGTGTTGGGTTCTCTCTAAAAAAGGACTATGACTTTGAACCAAATGAAGAAGTGAAAGAGAAGTTTTTTATGGTTGGTTATTCTAAACTAGAAAATGAGGATGAAAAACGAACTGAAATAGAATTTTCAATTCTAAAAGATGGTACTATTATTTCTGATTCAAACTACATTCCATATGATGTTCACGAATTAGCAGATAAAGCAATGGAAGGAATAGAAAAGTCATTTGGAAATACTAGAAGAGAAGGAATAGAAATAAAAAGAAAAGAAATACCTGTAAGATATAAAAACAAGTCTTACTGTAGTGCTTCAAATAAAATCATAGCAAAAAATTAAAACAATGGAAAAATCATTTGACGATTTAAAATATATGCTTGACGCAAATTATCCTCTAATTTATCTTGCATCACCAGAATATGGACGCATAATTCAAAAAGTTAGAAGTACAGCATTTAGAAAAGGATATACATTTAGCACTTGGGATATTGTTGATGGATTACAAATTCATAATAAAGATGAAAACTCAAATAAATTAGATAAAGTTGAGAAACATCCAAATAATGGCGAAACTAAAAATCCTGATTCTTTTCTTGAATTTTTATTAAAAGGTAATAATGAGAACCAAGAATCAAAAGAGATTTTTATTATTGAAGATGCACATAAACAATTTCGAGATGAAAAATTTGTGGTTCAATTAAGAAAGCTTACACAATATTTTAAAGTCTTAAACAAACACTTATTGTTATTATCGCCATTTTTTAAATTGCCTATTGAACTAGAAAAGTATGTGACAGTTCTAAATATGCCTTTACCAGATAAAAATGATTTAGAAAAAAGGTTGAATGTAATAACAAAAGGTGAAGTTGTAAATGATGATTTAAAAAATCTAATTCTTGACGCAGGTGCTGGATTAACAGATGTTGAAGCTGATTTGGCTTTTCGTTTAGCAAAAGAAAAAGTTGGCTTAAATAGTAAAGATGCCATTAGAATTATTGCAAGTGAAAAAGAACAGATAATCAAGAAAAGTGGTATTCTAGATTATTATCATACAACAGAAAATTTAGATTCAAGCGTTGGTGGTTTAGATAGTTTAAAAGTTTGGCTGAAACAAAGAAGTAAAGCATTTGAAAGAAAAGCGAAAGTATTTGGTTTAAAAGAACCAAAAGGAATGTTGCTTTTAGGTGTTCCTGGAACTGGTAAAAGTTTAACAGCAAAGGCAATTGCAACAGAATGGAATCAACCATTATTAAAATTGGACATAGGTAAAGTATTTCAATCAGAAGTTGGTAGTAGTGAAAACAATATAAGAAATGCAATAATGACAGCAGAAGCAATTGCACCTTGTGTTTTGTGGATAGATGAAATTGAAAAAGGTCTAAGTGCTGGAGGTGGAGAAAAAGATGGAGGCACAAATTCAAGAGTATTTTCAACCATTTTAACTTGGATGCAAGAAAAAACGAAACCAGTTTTTGTTGTTGCAACTGCGAATAATATAAGTAATCTTCCACCTGAACTTTTAAGAAAAGGTCGTTTTGATGAAATCTTTTTTATAGACTTACCAACAAAAAAAGAAAGGAAAAATATATTTGAAATTCATCTAAAGAAAAATAATCAATCAAATATAACCGACTACAATCCAATAATTGATGAATCTAAATATTTCAATGGAGCTGAAATTGAAGAAACTGTAAAAGAAGCAATGTTTAAGGCATATATTGAAAACAATGAAGAACCAGCAATTAAATTATCACACCTAATTGAATCTGCAAAAGCAATTGTTCCTCTTGCTATTACAATGAAAAATAAAATTGACGGATTAAGAGATTGGGCATCAACAAGAGCTAGACCAGCAAGTTCTGATACAGATAAAGAGGATTTAAAGAAAGAAGAAACTAAAGAACAAACATTGACAAAAAGAGAAAAGGAAGAAGATATTTTTTAAAATGCAGTTTTCTCATTTTATTTAAATAGTTTACAATTAAAATAGGATAAAAAACAAAGGCATATTAGAATTAGTGTGTAATATAGTAAGAGAGGTCCGTTGAAATTTTATACTTTAACTATAGAATTTTAACTAACCATATCTAGTCTATCTCTAGATTCCATTATAGTTTCCTAACCATAAGAATTAAACCCAAGCAATGTGCTCAACCCTTAATTTTCACATAACATTAGGGTTTAAAATTCTAGGTGGTGGTAATACTACAGTAATATAGTTAACGGTAAGTTAGCGCTAACTTAATAAAACGGTTTTTATTAATTAACATGTTTGTAGCAGACTGAAAGTAGTTTTGTGGTCAGATTATAACCACTAAAAAATACTTAAACTATGAACAAAATTATTAAACTATTTTTATTAGCATTTGTTATCTCAGCATCAGCTGCGCTTGTTGTGAGCTGTGATGTTGAAGACGGAAAAGACGGCATTGATGGTGTAGACGGAGCAGACGGAAATTCTATTTCCGATTACTTATCGGCATCAAATACACCTGCTTTCCTTAAAGTTACCGATCAGTTTATTAACCTAAGAATTTCAACTCTTTTAAGTTCAGAAGATATCATTCCTAATACGCCTAACTTTATTTATGGGTCTATGGCAGATGGCGCTGGATTAATTAATAATGGCGATAACACATTTACTTTAATTAATAATATTGAAGCCGATTATTCTATTGCTAGAATTTTATTAAACGAAAACTTAAGACCTTATAGCGGTGAGTATATCTTAAACGCTACAGCAACGGCTGAAACAGCAATGTGTTCAGGAACTTTAGTAACTCCAGAAGAACATGGATTCGGACCATTATACCTTTCTGGTGGTGAATGGGGTGGAGCCTCTAAAGGGGTGTTTGTAACCGATCCTTATAAAAGTGCTGACGATGCGAGTACAGGAGAAACCTTAGCTGCTATGGGACAATGGTCTACAGAAAATGCAGTTCCTATCGGAAAAGACGCTTATCCAGATAAAACAGTGGTGTTTATTGGTGATGATCATGCTGACAACTCGGTGCCTTCTGGTCAATTAGGAATGTATGTTGGTAATCGTGGTGATCTGTATGGAGGTCAGTTATACGGATTAAAAGTGACAACTCCAGGTGTTGATTTTGAAATGGATATGCAAGAAGGAATGTCTTACAGTGCAGAATTTGTGCAGTTAGATGAAACCGAAATAAACGCTTTAGATGCAGAAGCAAAAACCAAAGGTGTTATGGGATTCTCTAGATTAGAAGATATCGATTGGAGAAGAGGTTCTGCAGCCAACCAAAGAGAAATCTATTTCTGTGTAACAGGTCGTATCTCTGCAAGTTTAGCAGGAAAAGGGTCTGCTTTAGGTCGTGTGTATAAAGTAACCTTAAATGAAACTGATCCAACAGGTCCAGCAACCATTACTTGTGTTTTAGATGGAGATATTGTTGGTGGTGTAGCAGAAGGATTCCATTCTCCAGATAATATTTTAGTGACTGAAAACTATGCCTACATTCAAGAAGATCCTAACGGATATTTAGATACTTCAGTTAATGGTTACGCTAAGCTTTACCAGTACAACTTAAATACAGGAGAATTAAAAACAGTTTTAGAAGCAGACCAAGCTAGAGCAGAAAGCTTAGGTTATGGTTCAACATCAAGAACTTGGGAGATTACAGGGATGATTGATGTTACCGACGTGGTAAACAATGGAGAGAATACCTTCTTAGTGATGACACAAAACCATGGCTGGGAACCTGCTGACGGAACATCTTTTACAGATCCATTAGCAAACCCTAACTTGTCTAATACTAAAGAAGGTTCCATACTTTACCTTATTAAAGGTTTAGATAGATAATAAGATAACAGCATGAATAAGAACATATTTGTGAAAGCAAAGGCATATACATTTAGTATATGTCTTTTGCTTTTCATTACGGTATCGTGTAAAAAGCAGATGGAACCTGTAAATAAGGATACAACTAATGAAAAAATAGCTTCGTTTTATCTTTCAGAATTAGAACAGTGTATTGCATTTTTAGATTCCATTTCAACGTTTCAAAAAGCCGAAGAGCGCATCGCTTTTTATAAAAAAGCACGCAAACACTTTAAAACCATGGAGCCTATAATGGCTGCTATAGATAAAAACAATTTTAAATCCTTGAACGCTCCAAACATCTTACAAGTTCAGGAAGAAGACTTAACAGATGTGAAAATTAGAAACCCATTTGGTTTTCAGGTCATTGAAGAGTTGTTACATGAGGATGAAGGAGGTGCTGAGGTATTGCAGAATGCTATAACAGTTACTTCAAATCGTTTAAAGTTGTTGCAAAGTAATACACACGTTCAGTTGAAAGATTATCATCTTATTTGGTTGATTAGAGATCAAATCCTTAGAACGGCAGCAACAGGTATTACAGGGTTCGATTCTCCTGTTTTAGGACAAGCATTAACCGAAAGTCGATATACCACACAAACCCTTATAACCTTACTAGAGCTATGTAAGGATAAGTTTCGTACAGTACAAATTTATGAAGATTTAAGAGCGTCCTTTAAAAACGGAATTGCGGCTCTAAATGCCGATTTTGATACTTTTGATCGTTATAGTTTTATTAAAAATTACACCGATCCGCAATTAAAATTATTGGTAAAAACTCAGGAAGATTGGAAGGTGAATTTTCCTTTTGAAATGGCTGTTTCTAATACAGCGACCTCTTTTTTTGGAGCCAATACACTTAATGTTCTCTATTTTTCAGACTATAAGAGTGATACACTTCATCTAAAACAGAAAGAAGCTTTTGGGAAAGCGCTATTTAATGACAAATCATTATCCAGGAATAAGGATATGGCTTGCGCTAGTTGCCATTTAGAAGCAAAGGCATTTACAGATGGTAGAAAGACTTTTGATGCAAGACAAGTTAGAAATTCACCAACACTAACTTATAGTGCCTATCAGCAGTCCTTTTTTATGGACGGACGCGCAGGAAGTTTAGAAGGGCAGGTTGTAGGTGTCGCTGAAAATCATAATGAATTTAATTTACCAATGGATTCTATCGTTGGACGTGTTTTAAAGAATCCTGCATACAAAACAGCGATAGACAGTTTATATGGCAGCAAACGTATGGATTTTAATATCAGACATGCCATTGCAAGTTATGTGCGTAGTTTAAATGCTTTCAACTCCAAATTGGATAGAAATATCCAAGGTGTCGAGACGTCTTTAACTGCTGAAGAAAAGCAAGGTTTTAATTTATTTATGGGTAAGGCAGCTTGTGCTACTTGTCACTTTCCGCCTTTATTTAATGGTACGGTTCCACCACATTATAATGATACCGAAGTAGAGTTGCTTGGAGTACCTGAGAAAAAGGATACTATAAACGCAATGATTAGTGATGATTTAGGACGTTATAATGTTTTCAAAACCTTTCAAAGAAAACACTTTTTTAAAACCCCTACAGTTAGAAATAGTGAGGTTACCGGACCTTACATGCATAATGGCGTGTATGACACCTTAGAGGAGGTGGTCGATTTTTATAATCGTGGCGGAGGAAAAGGAATTGGCATTCATGAAGAATTTCAAACCTTACCCTTTGATGCATTAGATTTAAGTAAAGCAGAACAAGAAAGTATAGTCGCTTTTATGAAAACCCTAACCGATGCTGATTTTGTAGAAAAATAAGTCAGCAATTAGCAATTTTATTAGGAAGGCGGCATCGCTTCATATCACGTTATACAAGTGGTGTGAAGCGATTTGTTTTTAGTACTATCGTTGTTTTTTTTGGGGTTGGTAAGATTACACAGATTAATTACTTTTGGCTAGAGATACTTAGTAAGACTAACTTATAAAGGATATAGACTAAAAAACATATGACCATAAACGAATTACCAGGTACTTACAATGTTATTGGAAGCAATCAAGATGAAAACGGCATCGCTTACAAAGGTGTATTAGAATTAACCTTAAATGAGCAACGAAGAATACGAGCAAAATGGCTTATTAATAATAGTCAAGAACAGTTAGGTACTGGTTTTTTTAAAGATAATATTTTGGTGATTAATTTTAATTATCAAGGCGACGACGATAAAACATATAAAGGAGTAGTAGTGTATAAATGCATAACAAAAGATGTTTTAGAAGGCTTTTGGTCAGAAAAACATGGTAATCCATTATTTCTAGGAGAAGAACGTTGTTTTAGAGTAGGAACGCAACGAGAATTGGTGCATTAAAATTTGAAATATTTTAATATATAAGCTCAAGCCGCCATCGCACTTGCCAATCCGACAAGGTCAAAACCAACTATTTTCAGAAATAGTGAGCACTAATCCATGTTAAAAAGAAAATCAAGGATTGAAAAAACACACTCCATTAACACTTCAAAACTTAATGTAGTAGCGAATGGTACTTTGGTAAATGCGTAGCATTCACGAATTCCTATTTAAACAATAAGAAACCATGAGTAACTCCTAATATATCATTTTGACTCTTTGGTAGTTTGTGCTAAGCGCAATCAAAGGGTTTTGTGTCAAGAACTGCGTAGCACATCATTTGTTTTTAAAACACCAAACAAAGCAATCATATGGATGGATATTCTATATATACTTCCGGTTTTTATCCTATAAATTTTCAGGTATGTAAATAGTAAAGAAAGGATTCCGCTTTATATAAAAAAAAGAAACCCTTACAATCTAAAGATTATAAGGGTTTTGCGGAGAAAGAGGGATTCGAACCCCCGGAGGTGTGACCCTCAACAGTTTTCAAGACTGCCGCATTCGACCACTCTGCCATTTCTCCTTGAGTGCCTCATCGGGTATTCCCCAAATGCGAGTGCAAATATATAAACAATTCTTTAAAAAAAAATGATTTTTGAAAAAAAATATCAGATTATTTTTATTTTATTTTTAAAGCCTTGATTAGCACGTTTTTATTTTTTCAATTTAAACAGTCGTATTTGCAAATGTTTCCATTTTCATTGTTCCGTGTGCCTTAAATTCCTCATGCCAGCTAAAAGCATTTTTAAGAATATGTGGTGTATGTCCTCCTAATTGGTATGCTTCTTCAAAATACTGAAGTAGTTGTTCTCTATAGTCAGGGTGTACACAGTTTTTAATAATCACTCTAGCTCTTTCTACAGGAGCTAATCCTCTAATGTCTGCTAAACCTTGTTCAGTAACTAAAACATCTACATCATGCTCTGTATGGTCTGTATGTGATACCATAGGTACAATATGCGAAATACGACCTTCTTTAGACATAGACGGACAAGCAAAAATGCTTAAATATCCGTTTCTTGCAAAATCACCAGAACCTCCAATACCATTCATCATCTTTGTTCCTGTGATATGCGTAGAGTTCACATTACCATAAATATCAAACTCAATAGCAGTATTAATACCAATAACTCCTAAACGACTAATAACTTCTGCTGCATTACTAATGTTTTGTGGTCTTAATAGTAATTTGCTCTTGTATTTTTCAAAATCATTAAAAATCTTATCCGAGCAGGATTGGGTAACTGTTATAGAAGATGCCGAAGCAAATAATAGTTTTCCGGAGTCAATAAGATCAAAAGTACTGTCTTGCAATACTTCAGAGTACATGGTTAGGTTTTTAAATCTACTATTGGTAAAACCAGATAAAATAGCATTTGCTGTTTTTCCTATTCCTGCTTGTAAAGGTAAAAGAGACTCCGTTAGTCTTCCTTCATCCACTTCCTTTTCTAAAAAGCTAAGAATGTGTTTTGAAATCGCTTCCGTTTTTTCATCTGGAGCAGAAATAACAGCTGGACTATCTGGTATTTCGGTATAAACAATAGCTGCTACTTTTTCCGGATTCACTTTTATAAAAGAATCTCCTATTCTAGTGTCAGAGTTTAATATTGGAATAATTTCTCTATGTGGTTGTTTTTTTAATAGCTTAATATCATGAATTCCTGCAAGACTCTCAGGGAAACTTGTATTTACTTCTATGATTACTTTATCGGCTTTTTCTACAAAAATAGGAGAGTTTCCAACAGAAGTAGTAGGTACAATATAACCATCTTCTGTAATAGATACCGCTTCAATAATAGCAACATCAATTTTAAAGCTATCAATTTTTTGTAGCATATCTGCCGTTTGTCCTAAATGTTGATCTACATATAATACCTCATGATTATTAATGCTTTTTCTTAAGGTAGCATCTGCTTGAAATGGCATTCTTTTTTGTAATGCTCCATTTTTTGCCAAGTTAGCATCTGTATCATACCCTAAAGAAGCTCCACTTAATACGGTTACTTTTAATTCTTCATGCAGCGCTCTTTCTGCTACTTTAGGCAATACAGCTTTACTGTCTCCTGCTTTTGTGAAACCACTTACACCTAAAATATGATGATTTTTAATAAGTAAAGAGGCTTTTTCTGCAGACTGTACTTTATCTTTATAAGGAGCGTATTTAATTCTGTGCATATGAATATCTATTTAGTAATATTAGGGTTAAAAATTTTTCTATTTCATTAAAATTTGCAGTCTAATTGTGTTATTAATAAAATAGATTGGCAATTTATGCAAGATATTTAATGTCTATTTATTAAAATAAGACAATATTTTATTAATTTAGTGCATTGAATATTATCCTTATAAATATAATGAATAGTAAGTATTATTTAACCGAAGTAGATAAGAATCCGCAAAGTATTTTTTGCTACCATAATTTAAGAGGAGAAACATTTGTTGAGCCTCATAGTCATGACAAAGGACAATTTCTATATACCGAAGGTGGTGTAGTACACGTTAAAACAGATACTAGAATGTATTATTTACCTGCAAGACATTATATGTGGATTCCTCCAGGAGTAAGGCATGCTATTTACCCAAGTTCTCCAAAAGTGATAATGAAAAATTTATATTTTCCTATGATTGTAAATGCTTCTGGGTTCTATAAAAAAGAAGGTATTTATCCTATTAATAACTTATTAATAGAAATGTTGTTATACACTAAAAACTGGAATGGAGATATAACAAAATCTCAAAGAAATAAATATGCTATTGTCTATGCTTTTAAAGCGCTTTTAGAGCAAACCGTTTCAAAATCTTTACATTTAGAATTGCCACATCCTACAGATGGTAGATTAATACAAATAATAAAATACCTCACAGATAATATTCATAAAGAACATTTACTACCTAAACTAGCATCTAATTTTAGTATGACAGATAAATCCTTATATCGTTTGTTTAAAAAAGATTTAGGCATGTCATTTATTAAGTATTATACCCAATTACGAATTTTTAAATCTCTAGAGTATTTAATGAATTCAGATTACAATATTTCTGAAATAGCAAGTATGGTTGGCTATAGTAGCTTACCAACATTTAGCAATACCTTTGCTAAGGTTCTAGGAAAAAGACCTTCGGAGTACAGAAAAACGAATGAGATTTACTTAGAAGCTTAAAAGAGAGTCCTCTCAAAAATGTATCTTTGCAGATATAAATAAAGGAAGTTGAAAATAATAGAAAAATTGAATTGGCGTTATGCTACCAAATTGTTTGATAGCACAACTATTCTTACCGAAGATAAAATACAAACATTAACAGAGGCATTTAATTTAACAGCCACTTCTTATGGGTTACAACCCATTAAATTAATGGTTATTCAAAATAAAGAATTGCAACAAGAGTTAACCCTTCATGCTATGAATCAAAAGCAAGTAGGGCAAGCATCACACCTCTTGGTATTTTGTATTCAAACTGAAATTAATAAACATTTTGTAAAAGAATATTTTGATCGCGTATATGCTATTAGAAAAACCCCAAAAGATATTCTTAAACCATTTGAGAATTTTTTAATTGAAGATTTTGAAAATAAATCGCAAAAAGACATTGAAGTTTGGGCTACCAATCAAGCATATTTAGCACTAGGAAACTTAATGACTGTTTGTGCTGTGGAAGGTATTGATGCTTGCCCTATGGAAGGATTTGATGCTGCAAAATATGATGAGGTTTTACATTTAAAAGAAAAAGGCTTAAAATCGGTGTTAATTATGCCTATTGGTTATAGAGCAAAAGACGACATGTTTGCCGATTTAAAAAAAGTAAGAAAAGAGATGGCAGAATCTGTAATTATGCACAAGTAATAAACTGGCAAGATTGTTGTTCTATTAAAAAAATAAATACATTTGTATAATTCACAATAGCATACAAAATAATGAAAAACCTAATTTTTATATTCGCTTTTGCTATAGCAAGTAGCGTTTTTTCTCAAGAAGAAGAGGTTTCTAACCTTAATTGGTTAACAGATATAGAGGAAGCAAAATCTATTTCATCAAAAGAAAAAAAACCTATTTTAATGTATTTTACAGGTAGTGATTGGTGCTCACCTTGTAAAATGTTAAAAGAAGATTTTTTTAATACGCTAAAGTTTGAAGAAAAAGCCAAAAGTATGGTGCTTTTAATGGTAGATATTCCAAGACGAATAGATGTCATTTCGGTAGAACAAAAAGAAAAAAATAAAACATTAGTAAAAAAGTATAATAAAAAAGGAGGCTACCCTAATTTAGTAGCGCTTAACGAAAAAGGAAAAGTCATAGCAGAACTTTCTGGATATACCTTTTTACGTGAAACCGATAGACATTATGCTTTTATAGATTCTATATTAGAGAATTATTAATAAAATAAATAGTATGTAAAAGCGTCAAAACTATTGGTTTTGACGCTTTTTTTATTCGTAAGATTAATTGTAAATTTGAAAACTAACCCTATTGAAATATGCCTGGATTTGAACTCTTTGGAGATAAAGAACGTAAAGAAGTAAATGATGTACTAGAAAGCGGAGTACTTATGCGCTATGGTTTTGATGCCATGCGAAATGGACATTGGAAAGCCAAAGAGCTAGAGCAAGCCTTACAAGATAAACTTCAAGTACAACACGCGCAATTAGTTTCTAGTGGTACAGCTGCTGTTTCTATTGCATTAGCTGCAGCAGGAATTGGAGCAGGAGATGAGGTAATTATGCCTACTTTTACATTTGTTGCAAGTTTTGAAGCTATTATGATGCTTGGTGCTGTTCCGGTTTTGGTAGATATAGATGATACACTTACCCTAAACCCAGAGGCTGTAAAAAAAGCTATTACTCCAAATACAAAAGCAATCATGCCTGTTCATATGTGTGGTAGTATGGCTAATTTAGATGCTTTAAAAGATATTTGTAATGCTAACGATTTAATTTTAATTGAAGATTCGTCACAAGCAACAGGTGCTACCTATAAAGGAAAACCTCTTGGTAGTATTGGTGATTTTGGTTGCCTATCTTTAGATTTTGTAAAAATAATTACTGCAGGTGAAGGTGGTGCAGTGCTTACTAATAATCCTAAATACGCCATGCATGCAGATCATTATAGTGATCATGGACATGACCATAAAGGAAACGATAGAGGAGCAGAAACGCACCCTTTTTTAGGATATAACTTTAGAATTTCTGAGCTACATGCTGCTGTTGGTTTAGCACAAATCAATAGATTAGATGAGTTTGTTGCTATTCAAAAGAAAAACTATACCATACTTCGTGATGCTTTAGCGCAAATACCAGAAATTACTTTTAGAACTGTTCCAGATGGTGGTGTAGAAAGCTATTCGTTTTTAAGTTTCTTTTTACCAGATCTAGAAACTACCAGAAAAGCTTCAGCAGCATTAAAAGAAAATGGTATTGATGCTTGTTTTCATTACTATGACAACCAATGGCATTATATAAGAAAATGGCAACATCTTAAAGATTTAAAAACACTGTATCCTGTTTCTCAAGAAGTAAAAAATGGACTAAAATATTTAGAAACAGCAGACTATTCAAAATCAGATGCATTAATTGCTAAAAATATTTCTTGTTTAATAAAACTTTCGTGGACAGAAGAAGAAGTGAAAATGCGAGCAGAAAAAATGGTTGCAGCTATTAAATCTATACTATAAAACCCCAAATATGAAAAAAGTACTTTTTACAATTACCTTATTATTTTTATGCGTTTTTTCTACCTTTTCTCAAAATAAACAAGACAAGTTTTGGGACTTATTACTTAGTAATAAGCGTGCAGAAGCTGCCAGCCAATTAAAAAAAATAAATGTAAAATCTAGCATAGAAACGCTAGCTTTAAATGAGCTCTTACGTGTAGAACAAGGAAAACTTACTGCAAATAAGGCTTTTTTAAGTGCTTTTTTAAAACAACCAGAATTTGAAAATTATTTATACGCATTCTGGAATGAGCCTTTTGTTTTTGATGCGTACCTAGAAACAGGTTTTAGCCCAAAAAACATAAGTAATATAGAGCAGGTATATGCAAGCAATTTAAAAAACAGAAGTATTAAAGATGCTATGCATTATCTTAATGCTGTAGTAAAAAGACACCAAGGAGATTGGGATGCTTATTTTGAACTAAATAATAAAATTAATGCCATTACTAATTGGCAATATTGTGGTGTTTTTGAAAATTTAAATGATAGTGGTTTAGATAAAATTTACGACCCAGAAAAAATAGCACAAAGTGAAACTCCTTTTGATGCTGGAAGTAACGGATTTGTAAATTGGTATACCGCAAATACAGAAAAAGAACCTTATCAGTTTTTTACAAACCACGCAGAGTTTGGTGCAGGAGTACATTATGCACAAACCTTTATACATGCAGCACAAGAAAAACGTGTGTTATTGCGTATTGGTAATGGTTCGGCTTTTAAAGTATGGTTAAATGATGTTCTTGTTTATGAAAACGCAGAAGACCAAACTACAGAGTTAGATGCTTATCAAGTTCATATAACTGTTCCTGCTGGAGAAAATAGATTGCTAATTAAAAATGCTGAAAATTCTGCAGTTAGCTACTTTATGGTTTCGGTTATGGAAAACGATAAAGCTGTGGAAGGGTTTACCTATTCTTCAGAATATAAAGCATATAATAAAAGTACTTTAGCACAAATTAATCCGGAAGTACTAACCAATTCTTTTGAAGATTTTTTCATAAAAAAGAAAGAAGAAAATCCTAATAATTTCTTTTATGACTATTGTTTAATCAGTACTTATTTAAGAAATGAAAAGTATAAAGAAGCTAAAGAGGTACTAATGCCTTGGGCTGAAAAATATCCTAAAAGTTCTTTAATTCGTAAAATTCTTATTGAAATTTATGGTGTAGAAGAAGATTATACCTCTATTAATGAGATTACCGAAAACATGGAAAGGGATGATGAAGACTACTATTTACCATTGGTATTAAAAATTATTGATACAGATGCTTTAAGTAGAATGACAATGAGTGAGTTTGAAACCTTCTTAAATAAATTTAAAAACTCTGTAGATTTAAACCTTTTTAATCTTACTGCAGATTTCTACCTAAATGCTAGAAAAGAAAACAAAAAAGGACTGAAAAAGAATTTAGACGATTTAATTGATGAAGCTAAAGGAAATACAAGACTACTTTTGCGTTACGCTCCTTTGTATGCTGCTCTTTATGATGATGATGATACAACCATAAAAATATTAGAAGACATAAATAAAAACTATTCTATTACGCAAGCATCAAAATCACTTTCTTATTATTACGATAAAAAAGGAAGAAAAGAAGATGCTATTAACGTGTTGTATCAAGATTATGACAATTTAAAAAACGACAACTACTACTTACAAACAATTATAGAAAAGCTACAAAGCTATGATAAGTACAAAGAGTCTATTGCGTATATAGCAGAAGGCTTAAATAATTTCCCGCATTCTTTTACAATGCTAGAGTATAAAGGGGATGCATTGCTGCAATTAAATAAAAAGAAAGAAGCTATTGCTGCCTATGAAGCGTCGTTAAAATACAATAGTGCACATACTAGCTTACGTAAAAAAATCAGCGATTTAAAAGAAGAAAAAAATAGAATTGATGATTTAATTCCAGAAAAAGTATACCAATTTATTGCAGATAATAAAGGAGTAATACCTTCAAACAATTATGGTTATAATGTATTGCTAGATGATGGTAATATTGAGTTGTATGAAGAAGGTGGAGGTAAATATAGATTTGTTCTAGTGTATGAAATTACTTCAGATAGTGGTGTAGAGCGTTTTAAAGAATATAATTTAGGCCTTTCTGGTGATTATAATATTAGTAAATCTGAAATTGTTAAAGATAATGGTAGTGTAGTTCCTGCAGATAGAAGTGGCTCTAGTTTGGTTTTTAACGGTTTAACTGTAGGAGATGTTATTCATTTAGACTATCAAAATACATTTTCTAACGTAGGAAGGTTTTATAAAGACTATGTAGACTATTTTCAAATGGATAGTTTTCATCCTATAAAACAATCTAGCGTACAAATACTAGTGCCAAAATCCTTAAACTTTAATCAACAAGTAATTAATGGAACTTTAGATTTTAGTACCAAAGAAGTAGAGGACTATACGTTATATACATGGAATTTAAACGATAGTGCAGGTTTATCACAAGACGAAAATTATATGCCAGCTACTGTAGATGTAGCAAGAGGTATTCATATTAGTACTATTGGTAGCTGGAATGATATTGCGGTGTGGTATTCAGACCTTGTACGTTCTAGAATAGAAATTAACGCTACAGTGCAAAAAGTTTTTGATACGCTTTTTCCTAATGGTTATAAAACACTAAGCGAAACAGAAAGAGCAGAAACTATTTATAAGTATATAACAGGCAATTTTACCTATAGTTATGTGAGTTTTAGACAAAGTGGTTATGTGCCACAAAAACCTTCAAAAACTATTAATACAGCTTTAGGAGATTGTAAAGATTTTTCTACGCTGTTTGTTACATTAGCAAGAATGGCAGATTTAGATGCTAATTTGGTGCTTATTTTAACTTCAGATTATGGTGAGCAATCTTTAGTATTACCTAGTCAAGATTTTAACCATTGTATTGCAAAAGTAAAACTAGATGGTAAAGATCAATTTCTAGAATTAACAGATAAATACATGCCTTTTAAGGCGTTACCACGTTCTTTATATCTAGCAACAGGATTAGAGATACCTTATGAAACTACTAATACTACTAAAAAATATGAATTGTTTCAGTTAAAAGATGTACAAAGAACTCCTGCTGTTTTTTCTAATAAAGTAGATGTAAAAGTGACTCCAGAAAACTTAAAATTAGTTGTAGATACAGAGTTTACAGGTCATGTAGCATCGTATTACGAAAGCCTTTTTGCTGAACCAAACCAAGAAGTGCTTAAAAATTCTATTTATGATGATTATAATGCAAGAATAGAAGAGGACTTTGTACTAAACAACCTTACAAGTGTAAAAAGAGTAGCAGATGCTAAAGCTGTAAATTACATTGCAGATATTACTATTACTAATAAAATTAAAAAAATAGGATCTATTCAAATTATACAATTGCCAATAGTAGCAAATCCTTATACTAGCGGAATTATTAGTCATGAAACTAGAAACTATCCTATTAATTATGCAGATTATGAAAATGTAGACGAGTACAAAACAGCGTATACCATTACTATTGATGAAGAAAAGTCCTTTATTGAAATTCCACAAAACCATAAGCTTTCTTTTAAAGAGCATGTTTATGAAATAACGTATACCTTAGAAAAAAATAATGTGTTACATGTAAATATTCATGCTATTCCTTCATTAAAACCTATACATCCAGAAGATTATGAGGCTTTTAAAACGTTTGTAAAAACTATTTTAGATGCAGAAAACGAATTGATAGGCTTTAAATAAAGCTAAGTTTAAGTAGTATAAAAAGGAAGCTAAACAGCTTCCTTTTTTTGTTTTTTAGGTATGTTTTTTTGCTTTAATACGTAGCATTTATGGTGTGAAAATAGTGCGTCTTCCTTTTATATTTAAAAACGCTGTATCCTATTCCTGAAGAAGTAAAAAAAGGATTGAAATACTTAGAAGCTGCCGATTATTCAGTGTCCGACGATTTTATTGCTAGAAATATATCTTGTTTAATAAAATTATCTTGGACAGAAGAAGAAGTGAAACTTCGTGCCGAAAAAATGGTTGCAGCTATTACTTCCGTTATTAATAAATAATAAAATATTTTACTATATTAAGTGTTTAATGCGTGAGTATGAGATGCTTAAGGTTAATTTTGTTTTTTCTTTACCCTATTGTTGCTTTTTCACAAAGCAATAAGCAGGTTGCTTTTAGGGAATTAACCGTTTCCCAAGGACTCTCTCAAAATAGCGTTGTAAGTATCGCTCAAGATAGTTTGGGTTTTATGTGGTTTGCAACACAAGATGGCTTGAATAAATATGATGGTAGAGAGTTTACGCATTATGATATTCAGTTTGAAGATGTTACACGAGCTACTTTTAGTAAGTTAGGGAAAATTTACACGGATAAATATGGAACACTTTGGGTAATAAGTAATTCTGGAATTCTTCAAAAATATGAGAGTACAACTGATAGTTTTAAAATGTTTAATAGGTTTAAAAATTCCAGTGTTGTTTTTCAAAATAAAAATTTAGATTATTATATAGGCACCTACGGTAGTGGGATATTTAAAATTAGTAACCAAACAAAAGATACTACTCAAATACTCCATACAAAAGATAAATCGGTAGAGACTTACGATATTATTCAATATAAAAACCATCAATTGGCAGCAACTTCTAAAGGCGTTTTAAAAATGGAAGGGGATGCATACCATTTTGAACAAATTTCTGGTTTTGAAGACTCTAATTTTAGTGCTTTGGTTTCATCAATAAATGGTACCCTTTATTTAGGCAGTTTTAGCGATGGTTTATTTATTAAGAACCAGACAGACCCTACTTTTAAACAGTTTAAAGGCTTTTTAGGCGATGATTTACCAGCCAACCTAATGATACAGGATTTGTTAGTTGATAAATATCAAAAATTATGGGTAGCTACCTACGGACAAGGACTTTATATTATTGACTTTAATCAAAAAAACATTCAGCACTTTTTAGCTAATAAATACGATCCATATGCGCTACATTATAATGATGTTTTGTGTTTGTTTCAAGATTTTACAGGAACTATATGGCTTGGGACAGATGGTGCAGGATTGAGCTATTTTGATGAATACTTGGTGAAGTTTTATGTGCTTACTAATAATCAAATCCCTAAAAATGTTCATGTAGATGTAATTCGTGCTATTGCTGTTAATAATGAGGATATCTGGCTAGGAACTTCAGGGAAAGGGCTTACTAAGGTTAATACCAAAAAACAAGAATTTTTTACACTAACAGCTGATAATTCAAACTTAAAAGGAAACAGGATTATGAGTTTGTTGTATTATAATACCGATTTATGGATTGGTCATCAAACACACGGACTTCAAAAATTAACCAGAACAGGAAACATAATTTCTTTTTCAGAAACTGCATCGTTTACCATCTGGAAAATATATAAAGCTTCCAAAAACAGATTGTGGTTGTGTACTAGAAATAATGGCCTTATTTTATTTGATACAGAACAAGGAATTGTAAAACAGTTCAATCAGAAAAATTCAAATTTAACATCAAATAACATTCGTACCATTGAAAAAGGAGATTTAGATACCTTTTGGATTGGTACAGAAGACGCAGGCGTATTTAAATTGGATACTAAAACAGAGGAGATAGAAGATATTAAACTTGTTTTAAACCCTATTAAGTCATTGTATTTTAATACGAATAATCTTTGGATAGGAACTAATGGAAATGGTTTAATTAAGTATCAGATTTCTTCAAAAAAAGTCACTGTATATAACAAAGAACAAGGCCTACCTAATAATGTTATTTACGGAATATTACCAGATAACCAAGGGAATTTATGGTTGAGTTCTAATAAAGGAATTTCAAAATTCCATATGGAAAATCAAGAGGTTTCTTTAGAAAATTATAGTAATTACGACGGCTTACAAGCTTTTGAATTTAATACAGGTGCCTATTTTAAAGATGCTAATGGTACCTTATATTTTGGAGGTTTAGAAGGTTTGAACTGGTTTAATCCAAACCAATTAGAATTTAATCCTACAGAACCTAAAACAGTCATTACAAATTTTGAGGTTTTTAATAAAAAAAGAAAATTAAACAAGCATTTAGAATTAAAATACAACGAAAATACCATAACCTTTACCTTTTCCTCTTTACATTTTTCACAACCCGAAAGAAACCAATATAAATACCGATTAATTAATAATGATGAACAATGGATTTCTGCAGGAAACAATAATGTAGCACATTATACTAATTTACCTCCAAACCATTACCAGTTTCAGGTTATTTCAAGTAATTACGATGGTGTATGGAACAACACACCAGCCACGTATTCCTTTACTATTTTAGAGCCATGGTATGCTAATAATTTAGCTAAATTAATCTACGTATTGTTAGGGGTAATTCTTGTTTTAAGTCTTTATAATTACCTAAAATGGCGTTGGCATATTAAAAATCAACTGCATTTAGAGCATGAAAAAATACAGCGTTTAAAAAAATTAGATGAATTAAAAACCAAGCTATACACCAATATTTCTCATGAATTTAGAACACCACTAACACTAATTTTGGGTCCTATTGAGAACCAATTAGCAAAACCAGAACTTACTAAAAGAGATAAAAACGAGTTGTCTCTTGTTAAACAAAATGCCAATAGACTTTTAAAGCTTGTAGATCAGATGTTAGATTTGTCTATGTTAGACTCTGGACAGATAAAGCTAAAAGTATCTCAAGATAATTTAGGGGTTTTATTGCAACAAATTGTTAGTGCTTTTCAATATAAAGCTGAAAATAAGGAAATAAAAATAAACGCTAGAATAGAAAATTTAGAAGCAGTTTGGTTTGATAAAGATGTCATAGAAAAAGTGGTTACAAATATCTTGTCTAATGCAGTAAAATACGCACCAAATAAAAGTGATATTAAGTTTGATGCTATTAGGCAAGACAATATGCTTATTGTTTCTATAATTAACGAAACGGAGCAAGTAAGTAAAACCGATTTAAGTAAATTATTTCAACGTTTTTATCAAAATGATAAATTATCAGAAGGTGTAGGTGTTGGTTTAGCATTAGTTCGAGATCTGGTAGCTCTATCTAAAGGAACCATCATAGCTAACAATATTGAGGATGATAAAATTCAATTTACAATATCACTTCCAATTAGCAAATCTGCATTTAATGATGAAGATTTAATTTCAGAAGTCGTTGAAGTGAAACAATTGGAAAACGCTGAAGAAAAAGAAGTTACAATTACGCATAAACCAATTCTGCTAATTGTTGAAGACGATGCAGATATTCGATCTTTTATCGTTTCAACTTTTAAAGATGAATATCAAATTATAGAAGCTGAAAATGGAAAAATAGGAGAGGAAAAAGCACTATCTAAACTTCCCGATTTAATTATTAGCGATATTATGATGCCAGTACAAGATGGAATTGCTTTATGTTATAATATTAAAACCAACCAACTTACTAGCCATATTCCAATAATTTTGTTAACAGCAAAAGTTGGGGAAGAAAATGAGATTGAAGGAATTAAAACAGGAGCAGATGCTTACGTTACGAAACCTTTTTCTAGCGAAAAACTTAAAATTAGAGTTGAAAAACTGATTGAAAACAGACAGAAAATTAAAAAGCATTTTAGTAAAACGTTTCAAATTAATCCAGAATTAGCAATTACTTCTACAGAAAGTGATTTTCTAAATAGACTGCAATCGGTTTTAAATAAACACATCACCAATCCAGAGTTTAATAGTGAGGCTTTTAGTAAGCATATGCAAATTAGTAGAACACAACTTCACCGAAAATTAAAAGCAATTACTGAAATGTCTACAAGCGAGTTTATACATTCTCAGCGATTAAAATTGGCAACGCAACTTTTAAAAAAGAGTGATGCCACAATAGCAGAAATTGCATACCAAGTTGGTTATAATTCACCATCATACTTCAATAAATGTTTTAAAGAGGTTTATGGTTGTACTCCAAATGAATTCCTTTCAAACTCCGAAATAAAATAGGGGTTTTATTCTATTTGAAACATATTTTATATGCTTTGAAACATATCTTGTATTCAAACAGAATTCCTATGTCTAGCTTTACTTGTCTGTAAATTAATTCCATATGAATAGCAATGGAATAGCACAAAAATAGATGCGGAAGACAAAATTTATTCTACATCAACCCTCTTAAAAATGGACCATAAGGATTAGAAATCTTACTCAAAAATAAAGTCGTAAAGTAGGTTACGATTATACAAGCTATGTAGTGTATAGATTTCTAATTTTTATTAAAAAGAGGCCAAGTATATACTATTGTGTAGCAACTATATCATTTTAAGAAGCAGACTACTTGATTTTCCTAAGCTGCTGATTGTTAGTTTAATAAATAATATTTGATTATGAAAAAAGTTATATTCTTATTCGCTTTCTGTATCGCGCTATCCACTTATGCCCAACAAGGAATTAATTATAAAGCCATTATAAAAGATGATTTAGGTAATGTAATTGCTAATCAAAGTGTCACAGTTCAATTTACCATTTTAGAAGGAGCAACAAATGTGTATCAAGAAACACATGCACCAACTACAGATGCAAATGGTGTCATAATTGTTAATATTGGAGAAGGCACAACAACTGATGTATTCACAGCTATAGCCTGGGGAACTGATGAGCACTGGCTTAACGTGCAAATTGACTCCGGAGCTGGTTTGGTAGATTTAGGAACCACGCAATTTATGGCTGTGCCTTATGCATTAAGTAGTAGAGACAATCCTTGGTTAAAAAATGAAGAAGGTATACATGTTATAAATAACGATGTCGGAATAGGAGTTGCCAACCCAGAGGCTCAATTAGATGTTCGTGGAGGAGATTGGAATTTAGATGCTGGTAATCCTGGAGATTTGAGAATTGGAAATGCTACTTCTAATTTCCGCATTGGAGTTGCAACTGGTGGAGGAGGAGCCGGAATTACTAGAATGTATAGTCAGGATGCTTTACTTATAGGGACGAATGACCGACCAAGTCTTACCATTGCTCAAAATGAAAATGTAGGAATTGGAACTACTACACCCAATACAAAATTGCAAATTTCTGGTGGGAGTGATGCGAGCAATAGTAATGGTTCGGGATATATGGTTTTAGGTAATGAACCTGGATTGAACTTGGTGTTTGACAATAATGAAATAATTGCACGAAATAATACAGATTCGTCAGCTTTATATATACAACAAACAGGTGGCTCTACGAATTTTGGAGGTGATGTTTCAGTTTCTGGTGTTGCCACGACTCCATCAATGGATATTGCTAATATTGAATCTGCTAGTAGCAAAGTGTTGGTTACGAAAGAATATACAGAGGCAAAATATTCTAAAAGAACTAAAGAAATTGTCATTCCAAGTATGGCTTTTCAACCTAGTGGCAATTATCACCCTGTTCCCAGACCATTAGCCGGAGGACCGGATCTTCCCGCTACTGATCGTTATCATATAATACATAATGGTTTGCTATTTACTCTTCATGATGATGCTATGTATATGGCACCATTGACGCTACCCGTCGGTTCTACTGTTAATCAAATAAGCGCTTTTTTATATGATAATGAATTTACAAATCTTCAATTTTCATTAACTGCTACAAGACTAACAACCAACATATATGTTCCAATTTTCACATTAACTACGGATAATTCGAACTCAAATCAAGAATTGACTCATTCCACACCTTTAACAATTTTATCTGATTACATGTACTTTTTTACAATCACCACAGCTGAGGCTGCAGATTGGGGCGAACAAGGTATTAAAGGAATTAAAGTAATTTATACAGAATAGATAATGTATGCTCAATTTAAAATCTAATATTATGAAATCAACAGCAACATTAATTATAGGCCTTTTTATTACATTATCGTGCTTTGCCCAACAAGGCATTAACTACAAAGCACTCATTAAGGATGGAGGTGGTAATGTAGTAGCCAACGACTTGGTAGCAGTACAATTTCAAATTCTAAAAGGGGCAGGTATGACCGAGGTCTATCAGGAAACCCACACAATAAGTACAGATTCCAATGGTATTGTCATTGTTAATATTGGAGAAGGATCAGTAGATAGCGGAGTATATGAAGATATAGATTGGGGAAGCGACAACCATTATTTAAATGTTCAAATTAATACAGGTTCAGACCTCGTAGATTTAGGAACGACTCCGTTTATGTCTGTTCCGTATTCAAAACATGCTACAAACGCTAATATGGCGACTCGTATTACTATAATACCAGAACCTTATATCCTGGGAAGGAGCAGTATAACCAGCAGCGCACGTTTTCAGTTTAATGGTAAGTTTGGTTGGCAAGCAGCACAAGAAATGTGTGAGGCTTCTTATCCTAATGATCCTAATGTGAGAGCTTTTACTTTAGAACAAATAACACAAGCCATCGTGTTGGGAAATTGGGATGTCAATAATGTAAATAGTATTGATGGTGTAGATTTTTGGGCAATAACTCCAATAACTTACAATACGTTAAGTTCTACGATGGTTCTTCCTCATCAAAATAATGCATTTGGTTTAAATCATAACATAGGAGCTACCCATAGAGGAACAACAGGTGAAATCATTATTGAAGCCAATTATATACCAGAAGAAACCATTGGAGACAATCCATCAAATACATACTTAAGAGTAAATAACAACGTGTCACCGGGAAACCAATATCCTTGCATGTGTGGTACCTATAAAAACTAAAATTATGAAAAGATATATTATAACATTTTCGATTTTATTTATAGCATTAGTTGGTTATGGTCAAAGTGCCATGAATTACAAAGCTGTAATTAAAGACAATTTAGGAAACGTAATTGCGAATCAACAAGTCACTGTGCAGTTTGCCATCTTACAAGGTGTGTCACAAATCACTGTGTACCAAGAAACCCATGCACCAACTACAGATGCAAATGGTGTCATAATTGTTAATATTGGTGAAGGCACTTCTTCTGATGTATTTACAGATATAAATTGGGGCGTAGACGACCATTTTTTAAATGTCCAAATCGATACAGGCTCTGGCATTGTAGATTTAGGAACCACTCAATTTATGGCAGTGCCTTATGCTTTAAGTGCAGCAAATGCAGCTAATAAAATAGACGATTTATTAGACGGAAAGTCTGATGACTCTTCTTTGTTTTTAGGTTTAGAAGCTGGTATAAATGATAATGCCACGTCAAATAGAAATATTGGTTTAGGCTATCAAGCACTAGCATCAAATATTGCTGGTGAAGGAAATGTTGCTCTTGGATATCGAGCAGGATTTAATGAAACGGGTAGTGATAAATTATATATCGACAACACAGATACAAATAATCCTTTAATATATGGTGATTTTAATACGGATAAACTCACTCTTAATGGCGATGTTAATATCACAGGTAATTTAAGCCTTAATCATATTGGTTCTCAGATTGGATCTGCATCTTTTACTTTGACGCAAGCTAATGAAGGGTATGGAGGTATGTATGTGAATTCTTTGGGTGTCAATAATGCCTCTCCATTTTATGGTTATGCCGTAGGAAATACATCTAAAGCTTGGCATTATTATCATGATTTTTTGAGTTCTTGGATATTAAATGTAGATGGAGATAAAATCAAAGTGAATAGTGAAAATACTTTAATTTACAATAAACTTTTAATTAATACAGAAAACCAAATAAATCCGAATACAGATTTAACTTTAAAAAGTAATAGCTTCAATGGTTTTGGAGGGATGTATGTTGATATGGATGGAAGTGGTTATTCTTCCCCTTTTTATGGGTATGCCATAAATGGAGCGCCTAAAGCTTACAGCTTTTATAAAGAAGCTGATTCTACATGGAATCTTAATGTGGGTGATGTGTATACTGACGCTTTGGTTGTTGAAAATGATAACTTAAAAGTCAATGGATCAATTACTCTTGCTACTGAAAATGCTGTTACTAAGCCGGTAGGAACCATTTATTATTATCAGGATCATTTTTATGGAAATACATCTACCGGAATAAAACGACTAGACAATACCACAACTTCTAAGTCGGCTTATAGAGAAAGTGAAGAAGTAAGCCATATGATACAAATGTTAAAGGATGAAAATGAGTTGTTGAAGAAAGAATTAAGTACGATTAAATCACATCTTGCAGAGCTAGAAAAGAACGTATTATCGAAGAATGACAAACAATAGAAATAATTTAGATAATTAAAAATTAACAATTTTTAAAATGCGAGTTATAACCGTTGGTTTGGTATAAATAACATTACTCAAATACAACTAACTATTTTTAATAAGCATGAATTAATAACGGTATAACTATACCTATAATATTAAAAATTTAGCAAAGTATAATCTAATCGGTTGCTCATATAAAAGTCGTTATGTTTTATATAATCTATGTAATGTATAGAATTTTAATTAAAAAGAGACCAACTATATACTATTCTATACCAACTATACAATTTTAAAAGATAGACTAAAAGGTTTTTATATGTTATTAATTATCAGTTTAATAAGTGGAAATCAATTATGATAAAAGTATTACACTTTATAGTTTTCTGTATCACTTTATCAACTTATGCCCAAAACGGCATTAATTACAAAGCAGTTATTAAAGATGATCTAGGTAATGTTGTAGCTAATGATTTGATAGTCGTTCAATTTCAAATTTTACAAGGAGTTGGTATGACTAATGTGTATCAAGAAACCCATACGCCAACGACCGATGTTAACGGTCTCATTATTGTAAATATAGGCGAAGGCACTACAAGTGATGTATTTACAGATATAGATTGGCGAACAGACAACCACTTTATAAATGTGCAAATAAACGCAGGCGCAGGAATTAGAATTAAAGGAAGTGGAGTCACAACAATTTAACCTAAGATTAAATCAAATTGAAGCTATTCTGAATGCAAATAACCAATAATTGCATCATTGTAACAAGTGTTATATCATTTGTTACAATAGTTATATAAGCTTAGAAACACTAAAGATATATTTGATATCGAAGAGTTGTTAAATTATTTTTTTTAATGATGTTAACATTTTGATAATAAAACTATTAAAGGATAAACACAATATTATGAAATCAAAACTAACATTTTTATTATTCATGTGTATAACCTGTTTTGGGTTTGCCCAAAACGGCATTAATTACAAAGCAGTTATTAAAGACGACCTAGGTAACATTGTTGCTAACGATTTAATTGTTATTGAATTTTCAATATTACAAGGAGTAGCTCAAACAAACGTATATACGGAAACCCATACACCTACTACCAATGATAACGGTATTATTATTGTCAACATTGGAGAAGGGACACCAATTTCAGGAATATTTTCAGACATTGACTGGAGCAGTAATAACCACTTTTTAAACGTTCAGGTAAATACTGGTCCTGGTTTAGTAGATATGGGTACCAGCGCTTTTAAATCAGTTCCCTATGCTATGTCTGCAAGCACTATTGAATTACCCTATTATGGTGATACAGCTTATTCTGGTGCTGCCTTTCAAGTACATAATAATTTTACAAACGGCACGTATGGCATTGTCGGTTCTACTGGTACGGATGGAGCTACCATTCCGGCAAATAGGGCTGGTGTACTTGGTTACTCTACAAATGCACACGGTGTTTATGGTGTTTCTGTGAATGGTTTCTTTGCAGGCGTACAAGGAATTTCTGAATCTGCAACAGGAGTTGGTATTCAGGGCTATGCTATTGGAGGAGGTGTTGGTGGTCATTTTTATACATCTTCTTCAGGTAAAGCAGCATTAACTACTGGCGTTGGAAACGTTGGATTTGGTATAAGCACACCAGTAAATCCAGTATCAATACTTCAAACAACAGGAAGTGCAAATACGGTTCGTATTGAAAGTCAAGATCATCCTACAGGTAAAGATTTATTAGAACTTATAGTGCCATCAGGTTCTACATCAAATTCTCAATTTATTGAAATGCAGAATGGTACTGCCATTGTTGCTGCAGTAAATAGTGATGGTTCAGCAAAATTCACCAAATTAGGTGTTGATGGTTATCCTACTGGAAAATTACATATTTTTCAACAAAGCCAAACTGTTGGTACAGGTTTACGGTTTGATGATGGAAGTGTGAATGCTGACTGGGATATTACCCATGGTTATTCTTTGCGTTTTCATTATGGAGGTACATTAAAAGGGTTTATCAATGTAAGTACAGGTGCATATGTAGTATCTTCTGATGTACGTTTAAAAAATGAGATTCAAGAAATACCTTCAATGCTTAGAAAAGTTGATTTGTTACGACCTACAACCTATGTGTATAAAAGTGATGAAAGTAGAAAGCAAGCATTGGGTTTTATTGCTCAAGAAGTTCAAGAAATATTTCCTGAAGTGGTACATTATTCTGAAGCAGATGATTTATATGGAATTGACTATGGAGGTTTCAGCGTGATTGCAATTAAAGCGATACAAGAACAACAAACCATAATAGAATATCAACAAAAACAAATTGATGAATTAAAGATATTGGTACAATCATTACTTGAAAAACAATAACATTATGAAACTAAAACTCACATTTTTAATAAGCTTGTTACTAACATTCGTAAGTTATGGGCAAACTATCGAAAAATTTAGTATCGATAGTGGAGGAGCTAGTGCAACAGCTGGTGGTATAGAAATACTTTATACTATTGGCGAAGTGAATGTTCAAGAATTAAGCACAGGAGCAGTTTCTGTTTCTGAAGGCTTTATTAATGGCCCAATGAAAATCAAGATAGACCCAAAATTCTTCTTGCAAGGACCATCATTAAATCCAGCTTCAGCAGGATTGATGAATGATGACTTAAGAATGAACAGTTTCTTACCAACCACAAGTCCTTATGCCGATGCAGCTACGTGCAATGCAGCTGTATTTTCTGTTACAGGAAATGATGCCATTGTAGATTGGGTTTGGATTGAATTACGAGCAGCCAACGATAACACAAAACGTATTAATGGTAAATCGGCTTTATTGCAACGCGATGGCGATGTGGTTGGCTTAGATGGTGTTTCAGATGTGATAATGACAGCTGGACCAACCAATTATTACGTGGTTGTAAAACACAGGAATCATATAGGAGCCATGAGTGCGTCAACTATTGCTTTAAAAGAAGATACAGCAACAGTTGTAGATTTTACAAATTCAGGTTTTTCAACTTATGGTTCCAATGCTCAAGTTGTTTTAGGTTCTGGAGATACAGCTCTTTGGGCTGGAGATACAAATCATACAGGACAAGTACGATTCTCAGGAGCTCTTAATGGTTCTAATATTATAAAAGATGCTGTACTTGCAGATCCTTCCAACGTTTTAAACTTTATTACTTATAGCGCTTCAGGTTATTTAGATATTGATGTAAACATGAATGGCATTGGTAAATTTTCAGGCGAGAACAATGATAGTAATATCCTTAAAGATAATGTTCTGGCACATCCAGCTAACGTCCTAAATTTTGCAACCTATACAATTAATACCACAGTACCGGAATAGCATTTTTTAATAATTAAATAATCACGAACAGAAAATATATCTATTATGAAAACAAATTATTTTATTTTAACATTTTTTTTATTCAGCATTCTTACTTTCTCTCAGCAGAATTATGAGTTTGGACTGATACATGTTTCTAATAACAACTTTAAAGTAGTTGCCATACCAAATTTTGATTCTTCAGGAAATACTGATGTTTCTGATGTTGGTTTTACACTAATGCTTCCTGCTGGAACTTCCGATGTTTCAGATATAACAGGGTTGTTAAGCGGTAGAGCCTGGAGCATTAATAGGTTAACGGCAGAAACCCTTATTACTCTTGGTGGAGATGGTACCGAAGATGGTAATCTCTTAAATTGCCCTCCAGGACAAACCATCCTGGCTCATACTAGTGGAGAACAAATAGACCTGGTTAGTTTTTCAATAAGTAATATGCCAACTACTGGCGAAATGCGTCTTTTATATAATACTGAAATTATTGCCATAAATACTGCGGGTGCCTTAGATAGTTTTTACAATTCAAACATAGATGGTACAACAACACAAAATTATTTTAGTGGATTTGTATCGGGATTAGAGAGTTTTAATTTTGAAACTTTAAGCACAGAAACTGTCCAATTAGAAGATAACTCGATACAGGTTTATCCTAATCCAGCGTCAGATTATTTAAATATCGCTACAAAACATACTATTAAACAAGTGGAGGTATTTGATGTTTTAGGTAAAAAAGTAAAGCAAAATATAAGTAGCAATAAGATAAATGTTAGTCAGTTACCAGTAGGTATCTACATTGTAAAAGTGTTTACAGATAAAGGGCAAATAACCAAAAAGATTGTGATTGAATAAATCTATAAAGAAGCTATTAATTAAAGTTTAAGGAGGATGCGCTGTTAAAGGTTCGTTCTCCTTTTTTTTCAATTATTTTAGGGTAAAATGAACATAACTAAGTTGGTTGTTTATGTTAGCTTACATAAACTTTAGTAACTGTACTAAAACAATGAATTATTATAAGTTATGTATGCATATTAAGATTGGTTTTATTCTTTTTCTGTGAAAAGTGTGTTTTCCAAAGTAAAGAAATAGAAGCGATATCTATCAATTCTAAGCAGGTTACTTTTAGATGTTTAAATAAAACAGCCTTTAACAAAAAAGGGTTTCTAGTATTGCACAAGATAGTACAGATTATTTATGGACTGTTACTAGAAGTGGATGGAATAAATAGGATGCACATTAGTCTTGCACAACTACATAAGAAAAAGAAAGGCTATTACTAATAGAACTACTAGTGCGTTTATACGTTCGCAACGATTAAAACTGGCCAAAGAGTTACTTCAAAAATCAGATGCTACTATTTCAGAAATTGCCTATCTAGTAGGCTTTAATACATCTTCCTATTTTATTAAGTATTTTAAAGAAATTTACCATTGCACACCTAATGAGTTTCAGTCTAAAACCTTATAGCTAGCCTTTTGTTTAGTACGTGAAACATATCTTATATCCTTTGAAACATATCTAGTATTTAAAGGAAAAACTTCTATATACTTTTATCACTCTTAAAAGAATGATTAATGGAAGGTCAAGCAAACAACAATGTTAAAGCACGTAAAATTTACTTGAGTATTGATCATCTTAAAAAAGGAACATACCAATTAAATATTCTGTTAAAAAACAAGGTAATTAAATCTATAAAAATCCATAAATAAGATGAAATGCTTAGCTATAAATAATAAAATGAACATCATTTTCTACTTCGTGATAATGTGTGTTTTTTGTTGTTGTAAACAACAAGAAGATAATGAAATAGCACAGAATAGGAGTTCTTTAAACGAGCCTGCTGTTACTGTTTTTATGGAAGGAAAGGTGTATACCATAGAACAAAATAACTTAGAGCCTCCTATAAAGTCGGTCTTTAAAAAAGACTCTATTTTTCTTCTGTTTTGGGAAGACAAAAATCCTATGCAACTTAATGTTAACCTTACAGATTTAGATTTATTAAGTAGTGAAAAAGCTACTTATAAAATTCCAGAATCTAATACTCCTAAAATATAAGCAGACCTTAATTTTTTTATAGCTAATAGAAATGTAAAAAGAATGAATAAACGAATTCTTTTTAAAAAAGGAATTATTGAAATAAAGAAAATAACCAATAGCAAACTGCAAATGACTTTTGAAGGAGAAGGATGCGGTATGATGGAGCGAGGGAATCTTTTTCCTATTTCAGGAAAAATTAACGTGAATTATTAATCCATAATATAAACTACTTACATAGAAGTAGTCAAATTATTAAAATCTAAAAAATTATGAAAACTAAATTAAAATCAACTGTTTTTTTTAAAGTCATTTTTATACTTCTTATAGTAATGTCTTGTACCTCTAATGATGACGAGGTGAATAATGAACCACAAGAAAATAATTTAAGTGCCATACAAGGGGAATGGTATAGGGTAGAAAGTAATAATCCTGTTAATGATGGTATGAAAATTAATGTAATCGATGATGCAGGACAGGTTGTAGAACCTTTACAATCTGGCTTTGCTGTAGGAGCCATAAAATGGAAAGATATTTTAGCTCAAAACAATGGCGTTTATGATTATTTAGAGTTAGGAAGTGATGCTAATTATTATGCCGCAGAAATGGAATTAAATATAGATGATACCTTAAGAATTTCTATAGCCTCATCAGGAGCAGGAAATATTCAAAAATGGGTACGTCAATATACTAGTGCAGAACCACACGATTGTGTGCCTTACGATCCGGCAGTTTTTGATGGCAATTTTCAATCCGATTGGAGTATGGTAAATGAAGTAGATGCATTTTCTATAATGTCTGTTCCTAGTTCTGATTATGGAGGAGGTATTGTAAATATTAGTGTACAAACAGATAGTCCTGTATCTCCTTGTTTAAACCTTTTTGCAGGAAGTGCTTTGGCTACAGGTATTGCAACAGGGTCTAATCAAACATCGTCTAGAACCTATCGTTTTATAGGGCATCCTGGAACATTATTTTCTGGAGAAACTACAGATTGTGATAATGCACCAAGTGATGAATATCCTTGGGACTATACCATTAGTTGGACGTATTCAGGAATTATGGATTGTTATGAGCCAAATGATACTTTTGAACAAGCTAAAGCAATTCCAAAAAATCAAAATATTTCTGCCTATGGTGTTGCTGGCTTTGTCGAAGGAAATACAGGGATTTATGAAGATCAAACCTATGATTGGTATAAAGTAACCATTACAGAACCAACAAAAATCAGAGCGACCTTAAATAGCTGTCCTAATGATATTCATATGCATTTTAGATTTTTTAAAAATACCAATGGCAACATTAGTAGTATTCCTGTAAATACTGTTCAAATTTCAGGAGAAGCACATGCGCCAGGAAGTACTTATTATATTGAAACAAATAATGTTTTAGAACCTGGAACTTACCTTTTAGAAGCACATCGTTTACGAGGAGCAGGAGTTCCTGATATTGTTGCAGATGGTGAAGGAAATCCAGAACATTGGACCACACCATATAGTTTTTCGGTTACACAAGAACAGTAATACTTAGAAAACCACAAACTTTTTGTTGTGCTCTGAAAATAAAATAATCTTTAAGAGGAATGTGTATACATAAACAACATTCCTCTTTTTTTAACTAATTAAAATTTATAGAAATGAAAACGAATTCTTTTATAGTATTTAGCGTATGTATGCTATTTCTTTTTAATTGTAAAAAGGAAAAGCAGGTAGAAAATAAAGGAGAACTTTTAGCACAAGTAGAAGAGACGAACAAAGCGTCAGAAAATGTTATAGATATTGTTACTAGAAGTATGGAGTTTCAAAGCGTAGATACTATTTCGTCTGGATGGAATACCTTTAGGTATCAAAATTTATCGAATGAAACGCATTTTTTTCTTCTTGATAAATATCCAGAAGGAATAACGGTTCAAAATACTTTAGCAGATGTAGCTCCTGTTTTTTCTGAAGGCATGGATTTAATTAACAAAGGAAAACCCGAAGCTGGTTTTGCAGCATTTAATAAACTTCCTGCTTGGTATTTTGATATTGTTTTTTCTGGAGGTTCTGGTTTAGTGGCACCACATCATACTGCTGTTTCTACGCTTTATTTAAAACCTGGTTATTACATTATGGAATGTTATGTGAAAATGCCAAACGGCATGTTTCATACCTTAATGGGAATGGCAAAACCTATTATTGTTACAAAAGAAGATAGTGGTGTAGTGCCACCAGAAGCTACTGTAAACATTACACTTTCAGGAGAAACAGGTATTACTTATGACACAGAGATAAAAAAAGGAAAACACATTTTTTCGGTTTTTGTAAAAGACCAAAAAGCCCATGAAAACTTTATCTGGCATGATGTTAATCTGGTGAAACTAGATCCAGATGCTAATGAAGACCATGTAGAAGCTTGGATGGATTGGTCAGATCCTAAAGGTTTAATTACACCAGTACCAAAAGGTGTTACGTTTTTAGGAGGAGTAAACGATATGGCTGCAGGTAGTACAGGTTATTTTCATGTAGACTACTTGCAGCCAGGTAAATATGCGTTTATTTCAGAAGTGCCAAATACTAAAAGTAAAGGGCTTTTTAAAGTGTTTATGGTAAAATAGCTTAGTACTTTACATACTCTACAATTTCTAAACCATAACCAATCATACCAACACGTTTACTTTGTTGTGAGTTAGATATTAATTTTAGTTTATGTATGTTTAAGTCATGTAGTATTTGTGCGCCAATACCAAAATCTTTACTATCCATTTCAATACGAGGAGCTTTTACTATTTGTCCTTCAGTTTGTGTTTCTTTTAAAATGTTTAAACGTTTTAAAAGATTCATAGACTGTGATTGCTGATTGATAAAGATAACAGCTCCTTTACCTGCATCATTAATCACCTTAAACATGTCGTCTAGTTTTTTATCTGCATTATTGGTTAAAGTACCAAGAATATCATTGTTTACAAGCGTAGCGTTTACACGTGTTAAAACGGTTTCGTTTGCAGACCAACTTCCTTTGGTTAGTGCAATATGAATTTGATCGTTTGTAGTTTGATGGTATGCTCTTAAACGGAAGTTTCCAAAGCGCGTTTCAATATTAAAGTCTTCTTTTTTCTCTATTAAAGAATCGTGCTCCATACGATAAGCAACTAAATCTTCAATAGAAATAATTTTTAAGTCGAATTTTTTAGCAACTTTTACCAATTGAGGTAAACGTGCCATGGTTCCGTCTTCATTTAAAATTTCTACTAAAATTCCAGCAGGTTTTAAACCAGCTAAACGTGCTAAATCTACAGAAGCTTCGGTGTGTCCTGTTCTACGTAATACGCCTCCATTTTTTGCACGTAAAGGAAATATATGTCCAGGACGACCTAAATCATGTGGTTTAGTGTCTTCCTTAACTAAAGATGCAATGGTTTTAGCTCTATCGTGAACCGAAATTCCTGTGGTACAACCATGTCCTATTAAATCTACAGATACTGTAAATGGTGTATGGTGCAAAACAGTGTTGTTTTGTACCATTAAATTTAAATCTAACTCTTCACATCTATCTTCGGTAAGTGGTGCGCAAATTAATCCACGACCATGTGTAGCCATGAAATTAATCATCTCTGGAGTTACTTTTTCTGCTGCTGCAATAAAATCGCCTTCGTTTTCTCTATCTTCATCATCTACAACAATAATAACTTTACCGTTTTTAATATCGGCTATGGCTGCTTCAATAGTATCTAGAGTATACTCTTTTTTATTGCTTTCTTCTGTTGGTGTTATCATGATGCAAAGGTATTCTTATTTTAATGTATTAGGAAAGTCTTCCTTAATTTTATTTTGTTTTAAAAAATGTGTTAGCGGATAAATAACATAACCTAATACAAGTAATATTGGGTTTTTTGAATTTGTTTTTTCATCTACTAATGCATAAAGTGCACCTAAGTTTAAAACGGATTTTATATAGTAAATAAGCAACATTACCAATGAAATAATACTTAATTCTATTGCTGCTGATGCAAAATTAGGAAGTTTATTGTTATTAAATACAAAGAATAAAATAGTTAAAATTAATCCTGTTATATAAAAAATTAATGCGGTTTTTGAATGAAAACTATAGTCTTTGTATATAGATTTTGCTTGCTCTATATTTTCAATTTGTACTACAGTTTCATCAATGGTTTCTTCTGATTCTGTGTTTGTTATTACAGTATCCGATTTCGTTTTAATTTTAAGTAGTTTTTTTAGAGGCTCAATAATATGATCAAATTCAAATAAACCTCTATCTGCTGTAGCTCTTCGGGTTAAAAAGATACCTAAAGGAAGCATGATTATAGTAGAAATCCAAGGTGCAATAACAGGGTTTACACTTCCGTTACTAGCACTGTTTTTAGCAAAAATACCTATAAAGTGATAGGTTAAAAACAATAAAATAGCAATTACCATTGGTAAGCCAATACCTCCTTTTCTAATTAAAGCGCCAAGAGGAGCACCAACAAAAAATAAAATAATACAAGCAAAACCTAAAGCAAACTTTTCATGTAGAGCTACTATATGTTTGTTGTAGTTGGTTTGTTTATTTTTTAAAAGTTTTTCTTTTGTAGTTATTACTTGTCTTGTGCTATTAGTAGTGTTTATAGCTAAATCTATTAATTGAATTTTCTTTTTAGTATTAAATAAATCTAAAATATCACCAGTAAAAGTAGTGTCTGTTTTTACTCTTAAACCATTGTCTAATACTTCAATTTGTGATCTGTTGTATAAATTTTCAGAAAAAACATCATATTCTTTTTTGCTTTCTACAGCAAGGGAGTCTATAGTGTAATTTAAGTCGCTAATATTAAGCATGCTGTATTTGTCTGAAATGTTTTTTGCGTCTAGATCTTGACTGTTTTCTTCAGATAAATCTAAGTTAAAGGTGTATGTTTTAAAAGAACTTTTAACTAATGGGTGTTTTTCTCTTGCTTTATATTCTTTAGGAGGTGTATCGTCATAAAAATACCCATCATGTAATATAAGTTTTAATACACTAGAGTTTTTATCACCTACAAGTTCCCCAGTTTTAGAAACAATGGTTCTATAGTTTTTATTTCCTCTAGAGCTGTTGCTTTTTTCATGAATAACAACACCTTTTAGGTCTTTACCATTTAAACCACTTTTTTCTTCAACTTTAATATTAATATTACCAACATCATTAAATTGACCTTCAGCAATAGCCATTGCAGGTTTTAATTTTTTTATGTTGTTACGTAAATTGTATGAATTGTATTCTCCCCAAGGTATTACACTATTACTAAAAAAGAAGGTGGTAATACCAAGTATACCAATAAAAATACCTAGTCCAGCCATGGCACGTTGTAATGAAATACCTGTAGATTTCATGGCAGCAAACTCATAGTTTTCGGCAAAATTACCAAATACCATAATAGAAGCTAATAAGATGGTTAGTGGTAAAACTAACGGAATTAACTTTGGGGAATAGTATAGTAAGAACTTTAAAACTACAACTAGGTCTAAGTCTTTACCAGCTAATTCTTTTATAAATAGCCAAATGGTTTGTAAAACAAAAATCAGCATGAGTATTAAAAACACGCTGATAAAGGTTTTTAGGTACGTTTTTAAAATGTATCTATCTAGAATTTTCACACTTTAATATTTGTAGCTTATTGTTTTGTTAAAAGGTAATCGTGTTATTTAAACTAGCGGAATACATAACGCAATGCCAAGATAACTTGTTTTTTATTAATCTAATTTTTCTATGTAGTAGTCTTTAAACTTACTTTTGTCAAAGGTAAATAAGCTTTTTGATAAAGTCTCATTAGTTTGAAAAGAATTAACAGTTAAAGTAGTTTTTGTTCCGTTTTTTCCTGTTTCAATTAAATTATAAATGTGTTTTGTTTGGGCATCTATTCCTAAAAGCACCGATTTAATTTCAGAATTAGAGTCTATAGGAATTAACTGTACGTATTGTATTTTTCTTCCTTGTACATTTTGAACAATATCCATTTTATACGTAAAACCTTCTTCGTAAAAAGAAAGCATTTTACTTGGTGTGATACTACCTTCGTCTTCCATACTTTCTGAAGAGATTGTTACTTGTTCGTCTTCTGGACTGATGCTATATAAGGTTTTACCATCATAAATTCTGGTAATACCAAGAATGTTAAGTTTAAATTTTTCACCTTGCATCACCACATCACCACGAGTTTCTTGCTTAATATTTTCTGCAGTATTGTGTAGCATGTACTTAAAATCTATAGAAATATTGTCATAGCTTTTTACTTTTTGAGAAACTTCATCTAATAATTTTTTAGCGTCTTCTTGTGCAAAGCTTGAAATGCTTAATAAAATGGTAAATATGAAAATTAACTTCTTCATGAATAATTTTTTTTGTTTCCTTGTCCTGAAATTTAAGGAGTAGAAATGTTGTTTGTTTTTTTGGGTTAAATACTTTCGTTTGCTAATAATTGGTCAAGAGCTACTAAATCGGGAACAAGAACTTGTCTTGCTTTACTACCTTCAAAGCCACCAACAATTCCTGCAGCCTCTAATTGATCAATTAGTCTTCCTGCACGATTGTAACCTAGTTTTAGCTTACGTTGTAGTAAAGATGCAGATCCTTGTTGTGCGGTAACAATTATTTCTGCAGCTTCTCTAAATAGTTTATCTCTATCACTAATATCTATATCAAGACTTGTGCCACTTTCTTCACCAACATACTCTGGAAGTAAATGTGCTTCAGGATATGCTTTTTGAGCACCAATAAAATCTACTATTTTTTCAACTTCTGGTGTATCTACAAAAGCACACTGTATACGTACTAGATCATTTCCTTGCGTGTATAACATATCTCCACGACCAATAAGTTGGTCTGCTCCAGAACCATCTAAAATAGTTCTAGAATCTATTTTACTTGTTACTCTAAAAGCAATACGAGCAGGGAAATTGGCCTTAATAATACCTGTAATTACATTTACAGAAGGTCTTTGTGTTGCAATAATTAAATGTATACCAATGGCACGCGCTAATTGTGCTAAACGTGCAACTGGTGTTTCTACTTCTTTACCAGCAGTCATAATTAAATCTGCAAACTCATCTACCACTAAAACAATGTATGGTAAAAAGGCATGACCATCATTAGGGTTTAGTTTTCTAGCTTTAAATTTGTTGTTGTATTCTACAATGTTACGACATAATGCATTTTTAAGCATTTCATAACGATTATCCATTTCTATACAAAGCGAATTAAGCGTATTAATTACTTTGGTGTTGTCTGTAATAATTGCTTCTGCTTCGTCTGGTAGTTTTGCTAAATAATGACGCTCTATTTTATTAAATAGAGTAAGCTCTACTTTTTTAGGATCTACCAATACAAACTTTACTTCTGCAGGATGTTTTTTGTAGAGTAGTGAAGTTAGTACAGCATTTAAACCAACAGATTTACCTTGTCCTGTTGCACCAGCCATAAGCATATGAGGCATTTTAGCTAAATCTACCACAAAGGTTTCGTTGCTAATGGTTTTACCAAAAGCAATAGGTAATTGCATTTCAGATTTTTGAAACTTTTGCGATGCAATTACAGAACGCATAGAAACAATGGTTGAACTTTTATTAGGTACCTCAATACCAATAGTTCCTTTTCCAGGAATTGGTGCAATAATACGAATACCTAATGCCGAAAGCGATAAGGCAATATCATCTTCTAAATTTTTAATTTTAGAAATACGCACTCCTGCTTCTGGTACAATTTCATATAGTGTAACTGTAGGACCAATAGTAGCTTTTATGCTTGCAATACCAATTTTATAATTGTTTAAGGTTTCAACAATTCTGTTTTTGTTTTCTTCTAGCTCTTCTTGGTTTATAGAAATACCTTCGTTATTGTATTTTTTTAATAAATCTAAAGGTGGGAATTGGTAATTACCTAACTCTAAAGTAGGATCAAACAAACCAAAATCTTCTACTAGTTTGTTAGAAAGATTATCTGTTTCAGAGATTTCTTCTGCTACTTTTTCAACTTCAATAGCAAGGGCTTCTTCTTCCACAACTTCTTCCTCTTCTTTAGCGACTTCTATTTTAAAGTCATCGGTTGTATTTGTGGTTTTTGTTTTCGGTTTTATTTCTGGTTTTAGTTCTTGCTTAACAACAACAGGTTCTTCTTTTGGAGTGTTAACTTGATGTGCTGCTTTAATCTCTTCTGCTTCTGCAGTTAAGTCGTTATCTATTGGAGTAAATTCTTCTTTTATATCGTCAATTTCTTCGTTAATTCCTTTTTTAGCCTTTTTAAAGATATTTTTAAAGGTTTCTACAGTCATTTCAAAACGAATTGCTAAATAGGTTATTAGTCCAAAAAGGAGTAATAATATAGTTCCTACTTTACCAATATAATCTTGTAGAAAAGAATTTATTTCAAAGCCAATGACACCACCTAATAAGTCGTTTTTATCAGCAAAAAAACCAAAGAATATAGATAGCCATATAATAATTAATGTTCCCCAAAACCAATGTTTACGTAGTTTTTCTTTTTTTAAGCTAAGTAAAACATAAACACCAGAAAGAAAGATTAAACCAGAAAATATAAAAGACGAAATACCAAAACCACGTTGTATAAAAAAGTCACTTAACCAAGCACCAGTTTTGCTTAACCAGTTCTGAGGTTTTACGTTTCTTGAAGCAAATTCGGTTAATGTGCTTTGGTCTGCTTTTCCTGTAAAAAAGAAAGATAATAAGGATATAAAAAGTAATAACCCAAGTATAATAAATAGGCTTCCTACAACTAGCTTTTGTTGGCTAGTTAGCTTAAAATTAAAACTTGGCGCTTTAATTGATTTTGTTTTTTTTGATGTTGTTTTCGTTTTCTTTTTGGCCATATTTATTTTCCACATTAGTGAAAATCTTTAATTTCTAATTGTATTAGAATCTAGGTTTAGGTATTTTTTATAAATTTTTTAAAAGCAAAAATACAAATTACAAATGGTAACGAAACTTTATTCTAAAAAATTGTAAACAATGTTTTTACTAATATAAAGGTTGTTTATTAAAACATCTTTGGAAAATATATAATACAACCAATTATAGAGGCTGCAATGGCAAAAATAAAGACAGCTCCAGCTGCAAGGTCTTTAATAAGGCCAATTTTGGTATGGTGTTCTGGGTGTATAAAATCTGCTATTTCTTCAATGGCAGTATTTATACCTTCTATAGCCATGATAATAGAGATACATAAAATTTGAACAATCCATTCCATAGCAGAAAGCTGGTAGTAAAACCCAAGTATGGTCATGATAATGCCAATACAAAATTGAATTTTAATACTGCTTTCTGTTGTGATTAATAAATAGGCTCCTTTAAAAGCATACTTTATACTTTTGAGCCTATTTATTAAAAAGGAATCTTTTTTATGCATTATAAAGCTTTAAGTGCAGCTTCGTAATTTGGCTCTTCGGTGGTTTCTTGTACTTGCTCTGTATAGGTAACCGTTCCTTCTTCATCTATTACAACAACACTACGTGAATGTAAAGCCTCTAAAGGTCCAGTGGTAAAGTTTAAACCGTATGCTTTTCCAAAGCTTCCATCTTTATAATCAGAAAGGTTTATTACATTTTCTAAACCTTCTGCACCACAAAAACGTGCTTGTGCAAATGGTAAATCGTGCGAAATACATAACACTTTAGTGTTTTCTAAGCTACTTGCTTTTTCGTTAAAGGTTCTTACAGATTGTGCGCAAGTTCCAGTGTCTATACTAGGAAAAATGTTTAAAACCACTTTGCTTCCTGCAAAGTCAGATAGTGATTTAGTACCTAAATCTGTTGTTGTTAAGCTAAAGTCAGGTGCTTTGCTTCCTACTTTTGGTAATTCTCCTGAAGTATTTATTGGGTTTCCTTTTAAGGTTACTGTTGCCATAGTTATATGTTTTAATTAATGTATAAAATTAAGAATAATTAGATGTTAAAACTACTTGTTTGCTTTTTTTTTGCATTTTTAGTTTTCCATGCTTAGCACTGTTATATGCTTATTTGTACTTGTTATTTGTTTTTTGGTTAGTTAGTCTCTCTAATATATAAGTGAATTTTCTTTTTAGCTAAGATGTTTATTTTTAGCTTGGTAATGTATGTTTCTTTCAGGTTAATTCTTTCTGGATATGCCTTTTAATTTTGTTTTAATAAATCTCTTTGTTTAACTTTAAGTATGGATGATAGTTAAATCTTATGGTAAAATAAAAACAATCAATTTTATTTATACATGTAAGATTTGCTTTAGAATTACTTTTATCAAAAATTAAACGAACTTAAAAACGATATAAAAATGGATCATAACAATAATGGAGATATTAGTCAATGCCCTTTTATGCAAGGAGCAATTACTACCACAGAAAAAACAGTAACAGATTGGTGGCCAAATACACTAAACTTAGATATTTTACACCAACACGATACAAAAACAAATCCGTTAGGAGCAGATTTTGATTATCATGAAGAATTAAAAAAACTAGATGTGGATGCTCTTAAAAAAGATCTTCATGAGTTTATGACAGATTCTCAAGATTGGTGGCCTGCAGATTGGGGACACTATGGAGGATTAATGATTAGAATGGCTTGGCATGCAGCAGGTTCTTATAGATTACCAGATGGACGTGGAGGAGGAGGAACAGGGAACCAACGTTTTGCTCCTTTAAACTCTTGGCCTGATAATGTAAGTTTAGATAAAGCAAGACGTTTGCTTTGGCCAATCAAGAAAAAATATGGAAACAAAGTAAGTTGGGCAGACCTTATTATTCTTGCAGGAACAATTGCTTATGAAAGTATGGGATTAAAAACCTATGGTTTTGCATTTGGTCGACAAGATATATGGCATCCAGAAAAAGATGTGTATTGGGGAGCAGAAAAAGAATGGTTAGCACCAAGTGATGAGCGTTATGCTAATGTTGAAAATCCTGCTACCATGGAAAATCCTTTAGCAGCTGTACAAATGGGATTAATATATGTAAATCCAGAAGGTGTTAATGGTAAGCCAGATCCTTTAAAAACGGCTCTACAAGTAAGAGAGACGTTTAAGAGAATGGCTATGAATGACGAGGAAACGGTTGCTTTAACTGCTGGAGGACATACAGTTGGTAAAGCACACGGAAATGGTGATGCTAGTATTTTAGGTCCTGAACCTGAAAGTGCAGGAGTAGAAGAACAAGGTTTAGGATGGTCTAATCCTACAAAATCTGGTATAGGTAGAGATACTGTAACTAGTGGATTAGAAGGAGCTTGGACAACACACCCAACAAAATGGGATAATGGCTTTTTTGAAATGCTTTTTAATCACGAGTGGGAATTACGTAAAAGTCCTGCAGGAGCCTTGCAATGGGAACCTGTAAGTATTAAAGAAGAAGATATGCCTGTAGATGTTGAAGATTTAACTACACGTTATAATCCTATGATGACAGATGCAGATATGGCTATGAAAATGGATCCTATTTATAAAGAGATTTCATTAAAATTTAAAAATGATTTTGATGCTTTTTCTGATGCTTTTGCACGTGCTTGGTTTAAACTAACACATCGTGATATGGGACCAAAAGACCGTTGGTTTGGCCCAGATGTACCGCAAGAAGATTTAATTTGGCAAGATCCAGTAGCTAAAGGAAATACAGATTATAATGTAGATGCTGTAAAAAATAAAATTGCAAGTACTAATTTATCTATTGCAGAACTGGTTTCTACTGCTTGGGATAGTGCTAGAACTTATAGAGGATCTGATTTTAGAGGTGGTACAAACGGAGCACGTATTCGTTTAGAACCTCAAAAAAACTGGCAAGCTAATGAGCCAGAACAATTACAAAAAGTATTGTCTGTGTTAGAACCTATTGCGGCAGAATTTGGTATTAGCGTTGCAGATACTATTGTATTAGCAGGTAATGTTGGTGTAGAAAAAGCCATTAAAAATGCAGGGTTAAGTGTAAGCGTACCTTTTGCTCCAGGTAGAGGAGATGCTACACAAGAAATGACAGATGTAGAGTCTTTTGAGTCTTTAGAGCCTCTTGCAGATGGTTATAGAAACTTCCAGAAAAAAGAATATGTAGTTAGTCCGGAAGAAATGTTACTAGACAAAACACAGCTACTTGGTTTAACAGCAGCAGAAATGACTGTTTTAGTAGGAGGAATGCGTGTTATGGGAACCAATTATGGAGGAACAAAACATGGTGTGTTTACAGAAAATGAAGGAGCATTAACTAATGATTTCTTTGTAAATCTTACCGATATGATTTACGAATGGAAATCTCTAGAAAACGGTATTTATGAAATTAAAAACCGTAAAACAGGAGAAGTTAAATTTACAGCAACTCGTATAGATTTAGTATTTGGTTCTAACTCTATTTTACGCTCTTATGCAGAAGTATATGCACAAGATGACAACAAAGAAAAATTTGTAAAAGACTTTGTTGCTGTTTGGACAAAAATGATGAACGCTAATCGTTTTGATATAAAATAGAAAAAAGGAAAGTAATTAAAAAGGAATGGATTTATAAAGTTCATTCCTTTTTTATGAAAAAAAAATTATAAAAGAAAAAGAAATGGAAAATATAGATGCTGTTTTTGAAAGTATACGCAACCAAAATCATGCTGTTTTAAAAGCCTTATTATCAGAAAACCCAAGATTAGCCGAAGCAAAAGACCAACGTGGTTTTACACCATTAATTTTGGCAACTTATTTTGATAACGAAGCTGCTACCAAAATATTAATAGAAAACCAAGCACCAATAAACGATAAAGATGCTTCTGGAAACACTGCTTTAATTGGTGTAAGTTTTAAAGGAAACGTGGCTTTTGCAAAATATTTAATTGAAAACGGAGCAGATTTAAATGCGGTGAATAATAATGGTACTACAGCGTTGGCATTTGCTACGCAATACAATAAAGTTGCTATTGTAGAATTGTTATTAGCGCATCAAGCAGATGCTACTATTAAAGATAATGAAGGAAAAATGGCTTTAGACTATGCAGAAAATAAAGGCTTTACAGAAATTGTAGCGCTTTTAAAATAAAAAAACGCGCATAATAAAAACGGAGTTTAGGGTTAACTTGTAAAAGCTTTCTTTAAACTCCGTTTTATTTGATACAAGTACTACTTATTTAAAAGGAGTGTAATTTGTTTTAAACAAGATTAATTCAAGTTTATGGACATGTGTTTTATTCTGGTTTATAAACTTCCAATTCTTACTTATATAACTATTAGTTTTTAATTTTTTACAATATTGAATTGATAAAGAAAGTTTGTGATGTATGCCAACAGCTGTATAGCGTGGCTTATTTGATGACATTTCCATTTTTGTATAGTAAATTAGAAAAGTGGTAAACCTTTTCTAATTGAATAGTTAGAATTTTGCTGCATGGATAAAATATCAAACTTCGGAATTTTCACCTTGCTATTTGTTAGTAGCTTAACCATAATGGTAGGTGCTGTTATTGCTCCTTCTTTATCAGGAATTGTAGAACACAAAAACTTAGGTTTTTCGGCTAGTTGGCTTATTACATTACCATCTTTAGGTGTGGTTCTTTTTGCGCCTTTGGTTGGTAAACTTTTAAATAAATTAGGAATCCTTAAGCTGTTAAGTTTAGGACTTGTACCATATGCTTTTTTAGGTTTTTTTGGTGCATTTATTACCAATGATTATCTGTTAATTATAGATAGAATATTGTTAGGTGCTGCAACAGTAGCAGTACAAGTATCTGTAACGGCATATATAGCAGATTTTTTTAGCGGAGAGTCAAGAATGAAAATGATAGCTTGGCAAGGAATGTCTATAGAGTTTGGAGGTGTTTTATTTTTAGCTATAGGAGGTGTTTTAGGCGAAATGGATTGGCAATTTCCTTTTTACATTTACCTTATTGCTTTGCTGTGTTTGTTTTTAGTGGCTACCATACTACCAAAACCTAAGGGTAGAATAGAAAATAAGGATAATACAGAAACAAAAGAAAGTAAAAGTAAATTTAAAGTTAAACTCATTTTTGTGTCATCACTTTTAGCAATGATGTTATTTTTTGTAGGCTTTGTTACTTTGCCTTTATATCTACCAGAATCATTTCATTTTAGTAAATCTGAAACCGGTTATTTAATGGCTTTTATTTCGTTAATAGCTATAATAACTGCAAGTCAAATGCCTAAAATGGTAAAAACATTTGGAGCAGGTAAAACAGTTGTTTTTGGGTTTTTATTTTTTATGTTAGGTTATTTGGTGTTGGCAGCATCCATAAGCGTACCTTTTTTAGTGCTAGCAACAATTTTTATAGGTATAGGTTTTGGGTTTACTATTCCTGTCTTAAATCATATGATTCTTGAAGCAAGCACGTTGCATAACCAAGGGAAAAACTTAGGGTTGTTTTCTATGGGTGTTTTTGGTGGTCAGTTTCTTTCTACATTTATTGAGTATTTTACCGATAATTATACTGCAATTTATGGCATTGCAGTAGTTTTAGCTTTTATTATTGCTTGTGTAATTTATTTTATGTTTGAAAAATTATCGAAAAACTAAATTTGATAAATTCTTCCTATTTTTGAAAGATATTTATAAGTAGATGAGCATAACAAGTTGGAAGAATAAAATTCAAATTATAGAAACATTTGACAGTGATTTAGAGTCGCTTTCGGGAAATTCTATGGGAATTTATTTTGAAAGTAATTCTGAAAACAATTTAACCATTTATTTTAAGCCTTTAAATGAAGTTTTTAAAAACGAAGTATTTAAGGAAAAAGCAGGTCTTTTACTTCTTTTTGAGCGTGATCTTATTGATGAAGATGATATTGAATATGTATTAGATGTAATGTCACTTTTTAATAAATTTCCTCAATTTGTATTAACACAACAAACCGAAAAGGAGCAAATACTTAAAATTAATGATTTGCTTAAAAAGGAATATTATAGTGATGCTGTATCTTATATAATGCTTAAAAGTTTGCTTAAGGTGTTGTTGCTACATTTAATAAGGTTTCAAAATAATAGCTTTTTAAAACAAGATTTAAGTCAAAAAAGAGTGTTTATGTTTCTAGAGTTAATGGAAATTCATTTTTTAGAAAAAACAAACACTAGTTTTTATGCAGACAAAATAGGTATTAGTAGTAAACGATTAAATCAAATTTTAAAAGAAAAACTAAACCTAACGGCAAAACAAATTATTCAGCAAAGACAAATTACCGAAGCAAAACGAAGACTCGTTAGAAGTGAAATTACCATCAAAGAATTGGCTTTTATATTAGGTTTTGATTCTATGAGTAGTTTTTCTAGGTTTTTTAAAAAGCATATAGGAGTAAGTCCTTCTGTTTTTAGACAATAAAGATGTTTGTGTTTTTTTACGTTTAATTTTTTGTCTGCTTCGCTAAGCAGTACAAGAAGTATGACACATAACAATACAATATAATTATAAGTGCATGTAAAGCATAAAAAAACCACTAAGCTGTAGCAAAGTGGTTTTACCAATTTTATTTTTTCTTTATAACATATAAAACAGGTTAATAAAGAAGGAGTTAGAGTGTTATATTGAAATAGTTGCTCCCATAATTTTTAAAAATTCTCTTATAAAACTTGGGTGTGCAGGCCAAGCAGGAGAGGTAACAAGGTTACCATCTACAAACACGCCATCTGCAGGAATGTCTTGAAAATGGCCACCTGCTAAGGTAACTTCTGGTCCTACAGCAGGATATGCAGTAAGTTTTTTTCCTTTTACAACATCTGCAGCTGTTAGTATTTGAATTCCGTGACAAATAGCTGCCACAGGCTTATCTGCTTCAAAAAAATGCTGAACTATTTCAATTACTTTTTTATTTAATCTTAAATATTCAGGAGCGCGTCCTCCAGCAATAACTAAACCGTCATAATCTGTTACTTCTACAGAATCAAAACTGTAATTTAATACAAAATTATGTCCTGGTTTTTCGGTGTACGTTTGGTCTCCTTCAAAATCATGGATTGCAGTTTTAATGCTGTCTCCTTTCTTTTTGTCTGGACAAACGGTATGCACTTCATAGCCTACCATTTCAAGCATTTGAAAAGGAACCATAGTTTCATAATCTTCTGTAAAATCTCCTGTTAAGAATAGTACTTTTTTCATTGTTTTTTGTGTTTAATGATTGTGTTGTTTGTATTGTTACCTATTAATGTTGCTATTTTTAATATGTGGTTAAACGAATATAGTGGAAAAATCTTATAATTTCAAGGGCATTTGCCAACAAAAAACCACTATGTTAATGTATAGTGGTTTTAGGTAAATATTTATTGTAATTGGTTTAATTACAGTTTTTTTTAATCGTTTTTAGAGAAGTATTCTTCATTAGATACAGCAGCATCACTTACGCTTATGCTTGCGGTTTTAAACCAAACTTCGGCATAGTTACCATCTGCATATTGTTTTTGTATATCTCCATTATGTGTTTCTGCTCCAGAACACCAATTTTTGTTTACTTCTGGTGATTTTCCGTTGGTTTGGTTGTAAGCACCAAGCTTAAAGAAACAGCCTTCACCTGTGTATGCTTCTTTGCGTTCTACACCATCTTGACCAATTGGTACAAATAATTTTTTTGTTTGCTCAGGTATGTCTGCTTTTGTAGCATATTCAGAAGCTATAAGGTTTTTGGTAAAGGTTTTTGTTTCATGACCTTCACTAGTAAAGGTTAAGTGCATCATACCATCTTTAACTACTACTTCATAGCTAAATTCTTCGCCTAAAGCAATACCATCTTTAGGTTCTTCTGGATAGGTGTTTTCTTCTGTGCCAACTACAGAAAAGTCGTTTCCCCAAACTGCAGAAGAATAGTCCCATCTTTTAGAATTATCATCTCCTGCTGTATTTATTTCATAATGCCAGAATACAGATCCTTTGGTGTGTCCTGGAAACTTTTTGTAAAATATTTTAAGTGGTTCGTTCTCAAAGGCATCTGCACTATGAATTTGTCCTACAACCACAGCGTGTGTTGCAGCTACACGAGCATCACCTGTAGCAGAAACATTCATAACCTTAAGTGTTGCTGTTAATTTATCATTAGCTGTTTTTGGGTACCATTTTTTTATTTGCGCTAATTCGGTTCTAGTATTGTTAGAGGTTCCGTGTGTGTCTCCTCCGTTAGGAGCTTTAAAAACTACCCAATTGGTGTTGTTTTCATTTACAGTATAAAAGAAATCTTTGTTTTCAAAATTATTAGCAATTCCTGCGTTGGAGCCATCTCCAAGAATTAATTTCCAATCATCAAAAAACGGAATCACATCACTTGCGTACACTTTTTTTTCTGTAGTTACTTCTTTGGCTGTTTCTGCTGGTTTGGTTTCTTTCTTACAACTATTTAATGTTGTAAAAATACTTAGTAGCACACATGTTGCTAGTGCTGTAATAGGTTGTTTAGTCATTATTAGTTAGTTTTTGTTTGTAATAAGTTTTTGCATTAGAGTGGATTATTGTAGAAATACAATGATAATGCTTTAACTAAGTTAGAAAAATAATTGGTTAACCAATTGTTTTTAACAAAAAAAACCACTTTGCAAGTGCAAAGTGGTTTTAAATACTAATTTTTCTTTTTCAATTTTCTATTTATCAATAGAACCTAAAACACGTTTCATAAAGTTATTTGCTGCATCTTTTTTAGAGGCACCATCTTTAATCATTTTATTTACTTCAATAGCGCCATACATATTAGAGATTAGCTCTCCAATAACGTCTAGTTCTTCATCTTTTAATGAAGGAACTTCGGTTAAGGCTTCTAAAGTTTCAATGGTTTCAACAATATAGTCTTCATCATTGTCTTCAATAAATTGTGTTAGGTGTTTTATTACAGGTAATTTCATAAATAGTTTTATTTTTTATTTCTGCCAAGACAGAAATGTGTTTTAATATTATGCTACTTCGTCAACTAATTCTTTTAAAACATCAAATTTGTTTGTCTGTGTTTGATTTACAAATTTTCCGTCTTTAAAAGTGGCAAACGTTGGTAAATTATCTACTGTAGCTAATTTTCTTGATTCCGGAAATTTTTCCGCGTCAGCGATAACAAACGTAATATCTTCTAACTCTCCAGCTAATTTTTTAACCTTTGGTTTCATTATACGACAGTTACCACACCAAGTTGCAGAATATTGTACAACAACGGTTTTGTTAGCAGTAATAATTTCATTTAAGTTATCTTGACTTAATTCTTGTACCATAATATTTGTGTTTTTTAGTGAGTTGCTAAGTAAGCTGCAGTTGCTTTAGCATCAGCAGACATTGCGTCTTTTCCTTCTTCCCAGTTTGCTGGACAAACTTCTCCTTTTTCTTGTACGTGAGTTAAAGCATCGATAATACGTAAAAACTCATTTACGTTTCTACCAATAGGCATGTTGTTTACACCTTCGTGTTGTACAATGCCATCCTCATCAATTACGTAAGTAGCTCTATAGGTTACATTGTCACCTTCAACAGTTACAACTCCTGTTTCTTCGTTATATTTTTCATTAGTGATATCTAAAATACCTAAAGTAGAAGCAAGGTTACGGTTAGAGTCTGCTAAAATTGGGTAAGTAACACCTTCAATTCCTCCATTGTCTTTTGGTGTGTTTAACCATGCAAAGTGTACTTCTGGAGTATCACAAGAAGCACCAATAACAATTGTGTTTCTTTTTTCAAATTCTGCTTTAGCAGCTTCAAAAGCATGTAATTCTGTTGGGCAAACAAAAGTAAAATCTTTTGGGTACCAGAATAATAATACTTTTTTCTTGTTGTTTTTTGCTTCTTCAAGAACGTTCACTTTAAAAGTGTCTCCCATTTCGTTCATTGCGTCTACATTTAAATCTGGAAATTGTTTTCCTACTATAGCCATTTCTATAAAAATTTTTTAATTAATACATTGTTTTTTCAGTAGACAAAGATACAGTTGAAGCATAAAAAAACAAGCCTAATAAAATTTTAAAATCTTATTAGGCTATAAATTTTTATTATAGTAAAATGTAAATGTGATAATTTACAGTTATTTAGTTTTAAGTTGTCTTATTTTAAGGTTAAGCGCAGCAAAAAATAAAGTTGTAAAAGGACTAAGCCAGTTAAATATTGCGTAGACAAAATACTCACCAACTCCAACACCTAGAACACTAGATTGGTATGCTCCACAGGTATTCCAAGGAATAAGTACAGAGGTTACAGTACCAGAATCTTCTAAGGTTCTACTTAAGTTTTCTGGAGCCAAACCTTTGTCTTCATACGCTTTTTTAAACATTTTTCCAGGAATAACAATAGCTAAATATTGATCGGAAGCTATGGCATTTAATCCTAAACAGCTAATTACTGTACTAGCAAATAAGCCAAATACAGAGTTTGCAAGTTTTAAAAGTTCTTTAGTTATTCTTGATAAGGCACCAATAGCATCCATAATACCTCCAAATATCATGGCACAGCAAATTAATAAGATGGTCCAAACCATACCTTGCATTCCGCCAGCACTAAATAAATCGTTTAATTTTTCATTATCTGTAGTAATTTGTGTGTCTGTAAAAATAGCATTTATAACTGCAGACATATTAGAATCGGATAATGCATTAAGCACATCTGCTTGAAAAATAAAAGCAAAAACAGCTGCTAGTAGTACACCTGAAGTTAAAGCTACTAAAGGTTTTGTTTTTAATAGTATTAAAGCAACAACGGTTACAGGTACAATAAATAAAAGAGGTGTAATGTTAAAAGTAGCCTTTATACTCGTTAATAATCCAGTGATATCTGCATTTCCTGTTGTTTCTGTATTAGCACTCATAATAGAAAAAGCAATCAAGGTTATTATAAGTGTAGGTACTGTGGTCATGGTCATATATTTAATGTGCGTAAACAAATCTGTTCCAGCCATAGCAGGAGCAAGGTTTGTGGTATCACTAAGCGGAGACATTTTATCACCAAAATATGCTCCAGAAATTACAGCACCTGCAATCATTCCTGGGTTTATACCTAAGGCAGAACCAATACCAATTAATGCTATACCAACGGTTGCAGAGGTGGTCCAACTACTACCAGTTGCAATAGAAATAATAGCACAAATAATTACCGAAGCTGGTAAGAATATAGCAGGACTTAATACTTGTAAACCATAATACACCATGGCAGGAATGACACCACTAATAAGCCAAGTTCCTGCTAATGCACCAACAAGAAAAAGAATCATGATAGGAACAAAGACACTTTTAAGGTTTTCTGCAATTTCTTTTACCATTACTAAAGGCGAAACTTTGTTATATAATCCATCAATAAAAGCAGCAAAGCCACCAATTAATAAAATAATTTGATTGGAGTATTCTCCAAACATTTCTCCTTCTGCAAAAAAGATATTGTAAGCTAATAAACTCATTAATATTACAACAGGTATAAGAGCTTCCCATATATTAAGCTCTTTGTTTTCCATTATTTTTTGGTCTTGAATATTAATTTCGGAAAGATTATCGTCTTTGTGCATGTATATTATTAGTTTAAGAAGTGTAATGTTACGATTTTACGATAAAGTATGCAAATGCAAAAAAAGGCTTGAATTTCTTCAAACCTTTATTTTATCTTAAAGTATAATTTTAGAATTAAATAATATGTAAGGCTAACATGCAAGCTTTCATGTTATTAAATGTACGTTCTATGTCTGCATCTAATCCTATAGAAAAACGAATTAGCCCATCACTTAATCCCATTTCTTTTTGCTCTTCTTCCGGAATTTCTGAAGAAGTAGAGCTTCCAGGAGCAGAGAATAGCGTTTTATAAAAACCTAAGCTTACCGCTAAATAACCAAGATTTTTTTCTTGCATCATTTCCATTAAGGCATTGGCTTTATCTAGTGAGCCAACATCAATGGTAAGCATTCCGCCAAAACCATATTTATCATTCATCATAGATTTAAATAAAGCATGCGAAGGATGTGAGGACAAACCTGGATATACTGTTTTTAACCCTAAACCTTCAAATTTTTCGGCTAAATAGCTTGCATTAAAACTATGTTGTTGCATTCTTATATGAAGTGTTCTTAGGTTTTTTAAAACAGAAGCAGCACGTAGGCTATCCATAGTACTTCCTAAAAGCATACATGCACCATCATTTACATTGCGTAAATTATCAATAAATTCTTGTGTACCACAAACAACGCCACCAACAGTATCACTAGAACCGTTGATGAATTTTGTTAAGCTGTGTATTACAACATCTGCACCTAATGCAGCTGGTGAAATGGATAATGGAGAAAATGTATTATCAACAACCAATTTAAGGTTGTGTTTTTTAGCTAATTTGGCTAATCCTGCAATATCTGCAACTTCTAATAAAGGGTTACTTACAGACTCACAGTAAATTATTTTTGTGTTTGGTGTTATAGCAGCTTCCACCACATCTAGTTTGGTAATATCAACAAAAGTAGTTGCAATATTAAAACGAGGTGTAAAGTTTTTTAAAAAAGCGTAGGTTCCTCCATAAATAGTTCTGCTAGAAACAATATGATCTCCAGAACCACATAATTGCATAATAACAGGTGTAATAGCTCCCATTCCAGATGCAGTAACGTTGGCTGTTTCTGTACCTTCCATAGCAGCAAGTGCTTCTCCTAAATAAAGATTTGAAGGTGTAGAGTGGCGTGAGTATAAATAACATCCATCTGCATTACCTTCAAAAGTATCAAACATTGTTTTTGCTGATAAAAAAGTATAGGTTGAGGAGTCTGAAATAGATGGGTTTACACCTCCAAATTCTCCAAAATATTGTAAGTCTTGTATGTTGTTTGCTGGTTTAAAAGCCATAATAAAGAATTGATTTAGTTAATATAGTTGTAAAATTCTATTTATTTAGATTAATAATCAATAGATGTTGTGTTATTTAGATTTTAAATCTATTAATTATTATATTAGTAGTTTAATATTAATTTTAAATAGAATTATTTCTGTTTTTACTGAAAATTTTTCGAAATGACTTTTGATGCAATAGACCAAAAACTAATTCAGCTTTTACAACAAGATAGTAAACAAACCAATAAAGAGTTGTCTAATAAGCTTAATCTTTCTGTTACAGCAGTTTATGAAAGAATTAAAAAGCTAGAAAATCAAGGTGTAATAAATAAGTACGTGGCTTTGGTGAATAAAGAAAAAGTAAATAAGTCTTTTGTTGCTTTTTGCCATGTTAAGCTTGTACAGCATACACAAGAATATGTAATAAAATTTGAAAAGGAAGTTACTAGTTTACAAGAAGTTTTAGAGTGCTACCACATTAGTGGTGACTATGATTATCTTTTAAAAGTATTGGTGAAAGATATGGAAGCTTTTAGAGAATTTATGGTTAATAGATTAACAAAAATTAATCATATTGGTAGTACGCATAGTATGTTTGTAATTAATCAAGTAAAGCACACAACAGCAATAAATGTGTAAATTTAAAAGTATAAAAATTTAAAGTGTTTTTTATTAAAAAACCTGAAAGTAAAGGAGTTCAATTTAAAATTACACTATATTTAAAACCAAATGAAAACCTTACCTTATTTTTAATGAAAAATTGTTTCTTTCTTTTAATAATAGCAATACTTATTACTTCTTGCTCTAGTGCAGAAAAATTTAATCAACAAATACAATCTTTACACAGTGTAGAGTCTTTGCATAAAGACGTAGATAAAGCATATACACAGCTTAAAAAATTACATCCTAATCTTAATTTATACATTAGTGAAGAACGTTTAGATTATAAATTTGATAGTCTAAAAAAAAGTATAGATAAGCCACTTACAAGTTATCAGTTTTACGCTAAAATTTATCCGGTTATTGGCGCTATTAAACAAGGCCATATTAGTGTATTTGCTCCAAAAAAACATTTTACAAGAAAGGAATATAAAGCATATACTAAAAAAGAATTTACGTTTAATAATTTAGATTTTGATTATTTACAAGATACCTTACTAGTAATTAATACAAGGTCTAAAGACTCTTTTCTTATAGGAAGTGAAGTTGTTAAAATAGAAGAGGATTCTATTACAGATATTATAAATAAATACAAAAACTTAATAACTTCAGATGGATATAATACTACATTATATGATAGAGTTTTAGGAAAGAGATTTGCTTCTTATTACAATAGCGATAAATATTTTATAGATAGCTTACACGTTACTTTTAAAAAGGAAGACTCTATATTTAATAGAGCGTTTAAGTATGTAAATAAGGATAAAAAAAAGAATGACACTATAGTAAGTGATACGTTAAAAAAGGAGGCGAAAGTTAAGCTAACAAAAGCAGAACGTAAGGAAAACAAACAAAAAGCAAAAGTAAAACGAAAGCATAATCAACTATATGGTTATAATAAGTCTAGGAAGGAATATACTAGAAATATAGAATTTATAGGAAAAGACAGTACTGTTGCCTACATGAAAATAAGAGGCTTTATGGGCGGAAAATATAAAACCTTTTATGAAGAAGTTTTTAAGAAAATAGATTCTTCAAAAACCGAAAATTTAATCCTTGATTTAAGAAATAATGGAGGAGGAAGTCTTGCCGAAATAACAGAGTTGTATTCGTACTTAGCAGAAAAACCATTTCAATTTCTAGAGCCAGCAGAAGTAAACACTAGAATTCCTTATTTAAAGGCATTTATGTCTAATACAACATCTACAGGATTTAAAATTTTTCTTGGTGTATTTTCGCCAATAATTGCTACGCATAACTTGATTAAAACCAAAAAAGAGAATGGCAAGTTGTACTATAACTTTAAACAAATAAAAGAAACAACACCTAAAAGTAATAGTTTTAAAGGAGACGTTTATGTGCTAATTAATGGACATTCTTTTTCTGCATCTTCTATATTGTCTAACCAATTACAAGCAAATAAAAGAGCTGTTTTTGTTGGTGAAGAAACAGGAGGAGCATATAACTCTACAGTAGCTGGAATTTTTAAAATATATGAATTGCCTGAAACCAAATTAAAAATAAGAATTGGTTTAATGCAGATAGAAACACCTTTTAAGCAAGAGCCAGCTGGTTATGGTGTAAAACCAGATTACAAAGTTTTGCCAACTATTCAAGACAGAAAACAAAATAAGGATCCAGAATTAGACTTTATTTTACAAGCTATAGCAAACAAAAACATGCCATAGGTTTTTTTTGCTTTAAGCTAATATTTCTAATTGTTATCTGTAGCAGTAATTTTTGTATATTTAATTATGCTAGCCAACATTTATAGATATATAGAATTCTTAATCCTTTTTATAATCCTTCCTGTAAGTTTTGTATTTAATTATTCTTTTATAATAAAGCTAACATTAGGCTTGCTTGGTTTTGTTTATGTCGTTTATTTTTTACTTAAAGTAGAAAAGAATAAGTTTAAAATAAGCGAAAACCTGAACTGGATGCGTTTTTGGAAAATGACCCTTTTAAAAATGCTACTTATAGCATTGTTAACCATACTTTTTGTGTGGTTTACAAGCAAAGAAAGTCTTTTTAGTGTGGTGCTACAAAAACCTCTTTTGTGGTTGGCAATTTTGTTTGCTTACAGCATTTTTTCTGTGTATCCGCAAGAATTGGTATATCGAACTTTTTATTTTCAACGTTATAAAAATTTATTCTACAATACTAATGGGCTAATACTAATAAACGCTATTGTTTTTGCTATGGCTCATCTGTTTTTTAAAAACGGCTTGGTAATTATATTAACTTTTCTTGGTGGTTTGTTATTTGCATTTACTTATAACAAGTCAAGATCAACTATTTTAGTAACCATTGAGCATGCTATTTATGGCTGTTGGTTGTTTACTGTAGGAATGGGAGAAATGTTAGGTTTTCCTACTTAAAAATAAATTCATAAATTGCTGCAAATACGTTTGTTGCAATAAATTGTTTTATGAAATATTCCAAAATAAAAAAACTTTATAAATCTATTTTTGAGTCTTATGATTGTCCTTCCTTAGAGACGCATATTCAAAAAATTATAGATTTAGATTTTTACCTTCCGTATAGCTCAACCTTCTTTTGTATTACAAATACACAAGATCTTACTTTTGAGTATATCAGTAAGAATTTTAATTCTTGTATAGGTATTGATGCTAATGAATTAAAGGCAAAAGGAATGCGTTATTTTTGGAGTAGAATTCATCCAGATGATATTGATGTGTGGCTAAGTGCTTTAAATAGTTTAATGGAGTTTACCATTGGTGGAATAAATGCAGAAGAAAGACAAAAAGCAAATTACACCTGGAACTATAGGTTTAAAAATGCCAACGGAGATTATGTAAATATTATTCAAAATACAACACCTATAGCTTTTAATTCAGAAATGAAACCTATTATAGGCTTAGCACATTACACTGTTTTAGATCCTAATATTAAAATGCAGATAACAGCTTCGGCAAAATTGCTAAATAATAAAAACGAATATGAAACCATTTATTTTAATAACCATTCGCAAAAATTATTAGAAGGAGGTTTAAGTAATAGAGAGCGTGACGTTGTACGCTTATTGGTGTTAAATAATACAAGTAAAGAAATTTCAGAAAAACTAAGTATTAGTTCCCATACTGTAGATACACATAGAAGAAACATTCTTAAAAAATTAAATATTTCTTCTACAGGAGAATTGTTAGGAATGTTAAAAACCAATAAAAATTTAATTTAAAAGTTTTTTAAAAATTACTCAAATTGAGTATTGTGTGTATTTAAAAAAAGTTAGTTATTTGTATAGCTATTAATCAGTTATATACTAGCCTATTCCGTTTCAAAAAGCTACTAGTTTTGAAATATTACGAATAGGCTTTTTTTTCTTCTAATTTAAATTATTCTTACAAATTTCATGAATTGTAATTCGCAATTCATAAATCAATGTTGTACTTTTGTTTTACAATTTTAACGCTTTGTCACACTTAGGTTGGTAAAGCATCTTTTTTAATTTAGAAAAATAAAAATATGAAGTCATACGATGTAGCAATAATAGGTTCAGGACCTGGAGGATACGTAGCAGCAATACGTTGCGCACAATTAGGCATGAAAACTGCTATTATTGAAAAATATTCTACACTAGGAGGAACTTGTTTAAATGTTGGTTGTATACCTAGTAAAGCACTTTTAGATTCTTCGCATCACTACGAAGATGCTGTTAAACATTTTGAAGAACATGGTATTGATATTCCTGGTGATATTAAAGTAAATTTAGAGCAGATGATAGCTAGAAAGCAATCTGTTGTAGACCAAACCACTGGTGGAATTGATTTTTTAATGAAAAAAAATAACATTGATGTGTATCAAGGTTTAGGAAGCTTTAAAGATGCTACTCATATTTTAATTTCAGGAGAAGAAACTACAGAAATTGAAGCAAAAAACACCATTATTGCTACAGGATCTAAACCATCTACATTACCATTTATCAAATTAGATAAAGAACGTGTAATTACTTCTACTGAAGCTTTAAAACTTAAAGAAATCCCTAAGCATTTAATTGTTATTGGTGGTGGAGTTATTGGTTTAGAGCTTGGTCAAGTATATAAAAGACTTGGTGCAGAAGTTTCTGTTGTAGAATTTATGGATAGAATTTTACCAACAATGGATTCTGGAGTTTCTAAAGAATTAAATAAAGTTTTAAAGAAACAGAAATTTAAAATCAATACCTCTCACAAAGTAAAATCTGTAGAGCGTGTTGGTGATGAAGTGATTGTAAAAGCAGACAATAAAAAAGGAGAAGAAGTAACCTTTACAGGAGATTATGTATTAGTTTCTGTTGGTCGTCATGCATATACAGAAGGTTTAAATTTAGAAGCTGCAGGAGTAAAATTAACAGAAAGAGGTAAAGTAGAAGTAAACGAGCATTTACAAACTAGCGCATCTAATATTTACGCTATTGGTGATGTTATTAAAGGAGCAATGCTTGCACATAAATCTGAAGAAGAAGGTGTTTTTGTTGCCGAAACTTTAGCAGGTCAAAAACCACATATAGATTATAACTTAATTCCTGGTGTTGTTTATACATGGCCAGAAGTTGCTTCTGTTGGTAAAACAGAAGAGCAGTTAAAAGAAGCAGGAGTTGCTTATAAAACAGGACAATTTCCTATGCGTGCTTTAGGTAGAAGTAGAGCAAGTATGGATTTAGACGGATTTGTAAAAATTCTTGCAGATAAAACTACTGATGAAATTTTAGGAGTACACATGGTTGGTGCTCGTGCAGCAGATATGATTGCAGAAGCAGTTGTTGCTATGGAGTATAGAGCATCTGCAGAAGATGTATCACGTATGTCTCATGCACACCCAACATTTACAGAAGCTATTAAAGAAGCAGCTCTTGCTGCAACAGATAATAGAGCTTTACATATCTAACACAAGTTCTTGCGAAAGCAGGAATCTCATTATAGAAAACGACCAACTTGATTACAAAAAGTAATTTAAGTTGGTCGTTTTTATTTTTCTAGTATTTTTCCAATAACGCTAAAACCTCCTTTTTATAGCTTCTGCTTATTGGTAAGGCTTTTTCTTTTATAGTAACATGCTCATTGGTAAAGGAGGTGATGCTTTGCAAAGAAATTATAAACGATCTGTGTATTCTTAAAAACTTGTTGGAAGGTAACTTTGCTTCAATAGCACTAATGGTTTCACGAGTAACTATAGTTTCATTTGCTAAATGAATTTTTATATAATCGCTATAACTTTCAATATATAAAATTGCCTCAAAATCTACTTTTAGCATACGTCTTTCAGAGCGTACAAACATGAAATCTACTGTTTCTATTTCTTTTGGAGACTCTGCTTTTGCCTTACTATAAACTTCAAAATACGTGTTTACTGCTTTTAATAATCGTTCAAACGGAATTGGCTTTAAGAGGTAGTCTACAGCCTGCAACTCAAATCCTTCAACCGCATAATCTCTATAGGCCGTGGTGAAAATAATTTTAATGTCTTTGTTTATCGATTTTGCAAAAGAGATTCCAGAAATCTCAGGCATATTAATATCCAGAAAAACCAAATCGATGGTATGATTACTAATGGTATTAAAAGCTTCCATCGCATTACTGCAACTTGCGATAACGTTTATATTGTCGATTTTAGAAAGATGCGTAGCAATAATTTCTCGAGCGATAGCTTCGTCATCTACAATCAGGCAGTTTATGTAATTTTGATCTTGCAATTAGTCGGTATTTAGTTTTAAAGCTACTTTAAAATGGTTTTCTGAAACATCAATTTTTAAGTCGTACTTATTCTTATAGAGTAAATCTAACCTTTTTTTTATGTTCTGCAAACCGATGCCTTTATTCGCTTTATCGAGAGTAGCGCTTGTATTTTTAATGGAAAATAGAATGTTCTCTGGAGTGGTAGCTAAATCAATTTCAATTTTTAGAATGCCATTTTTTATACTTCCATGTTTAAAACTGTTTTCTATAAACGGAAGCAAAAGCATGGGTGCTATTTTTGTAGTTTCGTTAATGCCTTCGCTATTAAAAGTAATATCTAAGGTGTTATTAAAACGCATTTTTTCTAAAGCGATATAATCTTTTATATGATTAATTTCATCTGCTAAAAGCACAAAAGGTTTATCTACTTGATACAGTAAGTAATCTAATAAATTGGAAAGTTTTAATATCATTTCTGGCGTTTCATCTGCTTTTTTTAAAGCAAAACCATACATGGTATTTAAGGTGTTAAATAAAAAATGTGGATGAATCTGCATTTTTAAATAGTGCAATTCTTGTTCTTTTAATTTTAGCTGACTGTCAAGAAATTTAGTTTCTAAAGCTTTTGTTTTTTCGGCATTTTTCAAATTCAATTTTAATAATTTAAAAGCGCTAACCAAAACAACTACTATGTAAACTGCTGTGGTAATTAAAATGATATTCCTAGTTAAAGGATTCATATCTGCATATTTAAAATTGGATATATATATCAGACTAAAAAAAACGGAAACCATAATTAAATATCCCGAAATAATTATCGTGTATACGCTGTATAGAATGAACCTAAAGTACCGTTTGGTGACTAGGTAATCTGGGATTAGTTTATAGATAGAAACATAGGTTGTTGCTATTGTTATTGGCAATAGAAATAACGAAAACGTTAAGGTCTCTTCATAGTTTTTGCTACCAACACCAAAAAAATAAGTAAAAAACAAGAGCACAACACCCCAGAAAATAAGATGAAGTATTATTTGTCCTATTTTATTTAAAATGGCTTTTTTGGTAAACATCTATTGATTTAATTTCTCCGTTGTCTTTTTGGTTTACATTTTGTCAATTCGAGTGAATTTTATGTTTTTTTAAACAAGAAATTTGTATCGAGAATCAGTAATTTACAATAATACTATATTTTTTGTACGATTATATTTTTTGTAGACGAATAACAGATTTAGTACTTGTTTTAACATGGAGGTTAATTCCGATGTTAAATTGGTAATCCATCGCATTTTAATTATCAAACGAAGAAACTAAATTATGTTTGTTCTATATTTAATTCTAAAACCAATACTTATGAAATTTTTAGCCTTGCAATTTGCCGATCGTTTTCAAGAAGGAGGATCCTTTATGATGTCTTTAATTCTAATCTGTTTACTACTTTCTATTTTCTTTTTAATTAAAGGTTTTCTTAATTTAAAAAAGAAAAGTGTTGTTTCCAAAAAAATGATAAAACTAGCAACAGACAGTAGTCTTCTAGGTTTAGTAATTGGTTTTTTTGCTTCTGTAATAGGTTTAATTTCAGCTTTCGATTCTGTAGAAGCTATGGGAGATCCTGATCCTTCGGTTTTTGCTGGCGGACTAAAAGTCTCTTTGCTAACAGCAGTTTTTGGCTTGTTTACTTTTATTATTGCGAGAATAGGAATTCTTGTTTTAAGAGCATTGCAAAAAGAATAATCTTATAAATGTAAATTATTGTTATCGTCTAACATTCATCCAAACATCCATCAAAATGCGAATAGCTTTATATATTATTCTCTTTGTGCTGAGCCAATTAACAGCACATGCGCAAGAAAGCCGATTTATATTTCAAGAAAGTACCTTAGATAGTATTTACTCTAAAACACTGAAGGAAACGCGATCTATTTATGTGCAATTACCAGAAAGTTACGGGGTGAATCCAAATCAAAAATATCCCGTAGCTTATATTATAGATGGCGAAGTATTTTTGCCAACAGTACGCAATGTTCTAGAATATTATAGTGGTGGTTTTATGCCAGAAATGGTATTGGTAGGTATTTCAAATGCCGAGAATAGAACACGAGATTTAACACCTTCAAAAATTAGTACCAAATATGGAATGCCTTTTAATGAAGAAAATGGTGAAGCAGATAAATTCTTAACATTTATTAGCAAAGAACTTATTCCGTATGTAGAAAGCAAGTATCCTGTGACTAATTATAGAACAATAATCGGGCATTCGTATGGCGGTTTATTTGCCATCTATTCGCTATTGCATACACCAGCATTATTTGCGAATTATGTGTGTGTGGATCCCAGTTTAGATTGGGATAATGAAATAATTTTGAAACGCGCCAAAGACGTTTTTGCATCGAATTATTTGAAAAATAAAGCCTTGTATATGTCTTTAAGCGGACAATTACACATGCAAAATTTGGAAATCACATTCGATAATGTAATGCAAGACACCAGCGACTTTACCGCTTTTCCTCGAGCTAATATTTCATTTTCTAATTGGATTAAGAAAAATAAAGAAAACGGATTGGATTATACCTGGCAATTTTATCCTAAGGATTTACATGGAACCATACCTTTGCCTTCTATAATGGATGGTTTATTAGCTGTTTTTGAATGGTTTCAGATGGAAAATACAGATCAAATAAACGATTTTGATACTTCTAAAGAAGAGTTATTCCGCATTATAAAATATAGGGAAAATAAGCTGAAAGAGCATTTTGGTTATTTGGAAGCGCCATATCCCGAAGACCTTTTAAACATGTCTGGTTATATGAATATGGAAATGAATCAACCCGAAAAAGCAAAGATGTACTTCGAATTAGCAATTGCGTACTATCCGGAAAGTGCGAATGCCTGTGATTCCTTTTCCGAATATTATGAATCCCAAAAAGACTATGATAATGCAATAAAATTAGCGAGCAAAGCTTTTGAAATCAGCGGAAGTGATTTTCATAAAAAACGAATAGAAACACTTAGGGCAAAAAAGCTATAACTCTATTAGTAAATCTTTAATACGTAAGCGTTTGTTGTAATTAGGTTCATTAACATCTCTAACAAAACAGTAAGCACTAATGGTTTCAGAATCTACTTTTTCGGCAAGTTCTTCAACAGTAAAAGGTCCAAATTCTTCTGCTTTTTCTATATAATAAAACTCGTGTACAGCAATTAAGTGGTTTACTTTTTCTTTGTATTTATTATGTAAAAATTGTTGCACATCTTCAAAGGTGTTTAAAGCGCTAGAATAACTGTCTTCGTTTATAAATACAGCACAATCATCTGTTTTTAGTCTGTTAAGTACTAAAATGTCGTCATCTTTAAAATATGCTTTTACAGAGGTTTTTCCGTCTTCCGTTTCAATTAAAAAAGTATTTTTAGCTTCAATAGACCACGATGTTTCGGTAGTGATTTCGTTTTGCGAAATATGAAGCTTGTTTTCGTCTTTAAAAACATAAACAGCTTTTTTGTTATTGATACCATTTACTAAAACCCAATTTTGATTTAAAAAAAGGTCTTGATAATGCGTATCGTGATGAAACGGTTTTAAATTAGGAAGTAAGTTAAAAATAGCAGTAGACATCGTCAGTTTGTTTTGAGTACTTCAATAAATCTAACGAAAAAAATAATTGTTTATTCTGTAATTGGTTTTTTTTCGATGAGTTACATAATTTTTAAGTACACTGAACACAGAACACTACTTCTTCTTATTGCGTTTGTTATAATTTTTATCGCCTCGTGTTTTTGGCTTTTTATATTTAGCAGCAATTTTAAATTTGTAGGAACCTCCTAAGTTTTCTTTAGAGTTTTTTGCCGATTTTTCATGAAAAGCAGGACCAGGAGCATCTTCGTCTTTTAATCGTTTGTTCGGATTGTTACGCTCTTTTATTTGTGGTCTTTCTTCTTCTATTAACTCATCAGAGATTTGTACTTCGTCAGGAATAGGAAGTAACGGAATTTCCATTTGCATTAAGCTTTCAATATTTTGTAAAGCTTCTTGTTCTTTTTCTGTAGAAAATATAATGGATTGTCCTTCGCGTTCTGCACGTCCTGTTCTACCAATTCTGTGCATATAGTTTTCTGCAAAGTCAGGTGTGTCAAAATTAATAACATGGCTTACGTTATCAATATCTAATCCACGAGCCATAACATCTGTAGCTACTAAAATTCTATTTACACCTTCTCTAAATTGCTCAATACTACGCAATCTGTAGTTTTGTGTTTTGTTAGAGTGTATCACACAAAGCTCTTCATGAAACTCTTGATCTAAAGCTTCAAATAGTCTATCTGCCATTTTTTTATAAGCTACAAAAATTAAAACTTTATTATAGGCTTCTGTATCTTGTAGTAAATGCTTTAATAAATTAAGCTTGGTATAAAAATTAGGAACTGTATATTTTGTTTGCGCAATATTATCTAAAGGAGTACCAGAAACAGCAATAGATACGCGTTCAGGATTCGTAAAGAAATCATTAATCAATTCACTAACATCTTGAGTCATAGTTGCAGAAAACATGATGTTCTGTCTTTTTTCTGGCAGGATGTCAAATATATTAATTAATTGATGTCTAAAACCAAGGTCTAGCATTACATCTACTTCATCAATTACTAGTTTTTGAATAGATTTTAACTGTAAAACTCTAGTTAAAGCCAAGTCATACATTCTACCAGGAGTAGCAACTAAAATATCAATTCCTTGAGCAATAGCTTGCTTTTGTGTGTTAATATTAGTTCCTCCATAAACACCTAAAACACGATTGTTTATATATTTTGAAAGTTTTTCAATTTCATCAACCACTTGTACTACAAGCTCTCTTGTTGGTACTAAAATTAAAACTCTAGGATTTTCTTGTTTAGAAAATTTAAGGTTTTTTAAAATAGGTAGCATGTAAGCAAAAGTCTTACCTGTTCCTGTTTGTGCAATACCAACCATATCTTTTCCGCTAGCAACCACGTTAAAGGCTTCTGCTTGTATAGGTGTTGGTGTAGTAAACCCTAAATCGTTTAAAGCGTTATATAAAGGTGTATTTAAGTTTAAATCTTGAAAAGTACTCATGGTTTTGTTATATGCTGCAAAGCTACTACTTATATATTAATTACACTAAATGCGCTTTATGTATTTCAATACAATAACTAGCTTTAAAATTACTGTTTGGCGCTAATTTTATAATTCCTTCTTTGCTTGTAATCTCTTGGTTTGTAGTTTCTAGATCTGCATATCCTATCCAAGGTTCTATACAAACATAGTTGGCATGAGGTTTTGCCCAAATACCTAAATGCGGAAAATGAGTGTGTGTAACCGTTATTACTGCTCCTTTGGTTTTGCTGGTTAGCGTAACTTTTCTTGATTTTAAATCTTTAAAGATAAGTGCGTCATTATCAAACAAATTATAGTGTAAGTCTATTTTGTTTGGTGTGTTAAATACAGGTTTTGTTTGGTCTGTTAGTAAACCATTTGTAGTATTTAATAAATAGGTTTCAGATGTTTCTGGCTGTTCAAAAACTAAAGAATAGTCGGTGTATTTTTCATCTGTATACACAGGACATTTAAAAGCAGGATGACCACCAAGGTTAAAATACATTGGTTTTTCATCTAGATTTATAATTTCATGATTAACAATTAAAAGGTTGTTTTCTAGCGTATAACTTATTTGATAGCTGCATTTAAAAGGATATATTTTTAATAACTCTTGGTTGTAAGTAAGCTTAAAAGTTATACTGTTTTCGGTTTTATTTACTACTGCAATATCTGTATTATGTCTAATAAACCCATGTTTAGGCATGTGGTAGGTTTTATTTTCAAAAATATAGGTATTGTCTTTTAAAGCGCCAATTACAGGAAAAAGGTTAGGAGCAAAGCTTCCCCAAATAGATGGATCTGCATGCCACATAAATTGTGTATTGTTTTTTACCGAAGAAATTCCGCAAAGTTCTGCACCATTTTTTTGCACTGTAACTTTTACTAATTCATTGAATATCTGATACATCTAAAATAAGGATTTAATCTAACAGGTAAAAGATATTATTTTTTAACTATTCTCATTAACTTTACGCGTAATTTTTTTCATTGAGAACAACAGCTACACATACACCTAAGTCTATTCAAGCTTTTAAAAACCAACTATTGGTTTGGAGCCAGCAGTTTCATGAAGTAGTTTGGTTAGACTCTAACAAGCACCAATCTAAATACACGAGGTATGATGCTGTTTTGGCAGTAGACGCCTTTACAAGTATACAAACCGATTATACCAACGGTTTTGCAAAATTAAAAGAATACCAAAGCATTACTAACGATTGGATTTTTGGCTATATTACCTATGATCTTAAAAATGATGTAGAGCAATTAAACTCTAATAATTTGGATGGTTTAGCGTTTCCTGATTTGTGTTTTTTTCAACCTAAAAAACTCTTTTTAATAAAAGGAAATACTGTAAAAATTAAATACCTAAAAGCGGTTGATGATGAGCTAGAAACCGACTTAATAGATATCGAGAAGATAGAAAATCACCAGTTAAAAATTAGTGATAAAGTTTCAGAAAACCCAATAAAAATAAAACTTCGTATTCATAAAGACGAATACTTTAGTAAGCTAGATAAAATGCTAGCACACATTCATAGAGGTGATATTTACGAAGCTAATTTTTGTCAAGAGTTTTATGCCGAAGAAACAACGATTAATCCGTTAGAAACCTACAGCAAGCTCAACAAAATTTCGCAAGCACCTTTTGCTAGTTTTTTAAAACTAAATGATAAATATGTATTGTCTGCTTCGCCAGAACGCTATATACAAAAGAAAGGGAATAAAATTGTTTCGCAACCCATAAAAGGTACCGCAAAGCGAAGTACAAATCATCACGAAGATCAAGCTTTAAAATACCAACTAAAACACGATGATAAAGAGCGAAGCGAAAATATCATGATTGTAGATTTAGTTAGAAACGACTTGTCTAAAACAGCAAATAAAGGAAGCGTAAAAGTTAAAGAATTATGCAAAATATATTCTTTTGATCAGGTGCATCAAATGATATCAACAGTCGTTTCAAAAGTTAAAAAATCGATACATCCTGTAGATATTATAGAAACAACTTTCCCTATGGGAAGCATGACAGGAGCACCAAAAGTTTCAGCTATGCAAATTATTGAAGATTTAGAAGAAACTAAACGAGGCGTGTATTCTGGAGCAGTAGGTTATTTTTCACCCAAAGGTAATTTCGATTTTAATGTGGTTATTCGTAGTATATTATATAATGCAACCAATAAATATGTTTCGTATTCTGTTGGAGGCGCAATAACAGCAAAGAGCAAACCTTTAAATGAGTATGAAGAATGTTTGGTAAAAGCTAAAGCAATGCGTGAAGTGTTAGAGAGTTAAAATACACTAGTTATAAGGCATAATTAAAAATATAAAAGTATACAGTTAAATGCTTAAATTTGATACATGAAAAGTTATAGAGATTTTATTGTTTGGAAAAAGTTAGCAAGCATGTTTAAGCTTAGTTATCGGTTTTTAATACAATTTCTTGAAGAAGAAATTGTAGGATTAACTTCTGCAACCAAAAATCTCTACAAATTAAATAGATGTTTAATGCATTAAATAAATAATATTTTGTTCCATAAGTTCCAAAAACACATTAACCAAAACCTACCTTTTTTAAGCAAAGGAAAGCTTCTTGTTACCATTTCTGGAGGAATAGATTCTGTAATCTTGGCACATTTGTGTAAACAAGCAAAGTTTGATTTTGCATTGGCGCATTGTAATTTTAATTTACGCGGAAAAGAAAGCGATGCAGATCAAGATTTTGTAGAACAACTAGCAAAAGACTTACAAGTAGAAGTTTTTATTAAAAGTTTTGATACCAATGCTGTAGCCGAAAAACTAAAAATTTCTACGCAAATGGCAGCAAGAGATTTAAGGTATAGTTGGTTTGATGTATTATGCACGCAAAAGCAATTCGATTATATTTTAACAGCACATCATGCAGATGATAATCTAGAAACGTTTTTAATAAATCTTTCGCGTGGAACAGGTTTAGACGGACTTACAGGAATTCCAGAAGTAAACGACAACATTGTAAGACCTTTGTTGAAATTTTCAAGAGAAGAAATTGTAAGTTTTGCCAAAGCCAATAACTTTAAATGGCGTGAAGATAGTAGTAATGCATCTACCAAATATTTAAGAAATAAATTACGTCATGACGTCATTCCTGTGTTAAAGGAAATGAATACCGAATTACTTCATAATTTTGAAACTACACAAAGCAATTTAAAATACTCTAAAAGTATTATTAAAGATGCTGTAAAAAGAATATATAAAGAAGTCGTTTCTATAGAAGATGCTGTAATTAAATTAAATATTAAAAAGCTACAAGAGCTACCTAATACTAATGCCTATGTTTTTGAATTGCTGAAAGATTTTAATTTTACAGCATGGAAAGATGTATATAATTTATTAGATGCACAATCCGGAAAACAAGTGTTTTCAGCTACACACAGACTAGTAAAAGACAGAGATTATTTGTTGGTAACAGGAGTTAGTAATGCTATTAATAGTACTAGCGAAGTATCTATTTCTATAGCTGAAGATGTAAAAAGTATAGAAATACCTTTTGGAGTATTATCTTTTAAAACCACACAACAAATAGAAGAGTCTAACAAGTCTACATTATACATAGATAAAGATTTGTTAAAGTTTCCGTTAACCATAAGAAAATGGGAAAAAGGAGACTATTTTTACCCTTTAGGCATGCAAGGAAAAAAGAAACTGAGTAAGTTTTTTAAAGATGAAAAATACTCCTTACTAGATAAAGAAAAAGCCTTAGTTTTGTGTTCAGGTGAAGATGTAGTTTGGCTTATCAATAAACGTGGTGACAATCGTTATAAAGTCACAGAAAAAACAAAAAACATATTAAAAATCACATTACAATAATGAAGCAGTTTTTATTAGTAGTTATTACTCTTTTTTCCATCAGTACTTCTTTTTCGCAATTGCAACCCGTAAAATGGTCTACAGAAGTTGAAAAACTTTCAGAAACAGAATACAACCTTATTTTTAAAGCAGAAATAGAAGAACATTGGCATTTATACTCACAACATCTTCCTGAAGGAGGTGCTTTGCCAACCGAGTTTTTATTCGATTCTATAGCACAAACAAAAGACTATAAGCGTGTTGGTAAAGCTTTAGAAAGCCAAAGTATTACTAAGTTTGATAAGGTTTTTCAAATGGATTTAACCTATTTTGATGGTACTGCATCATTTACGCAAAAGGTAGAACTTATAAATCCAGAAGTCACCACTATTGCTACAGAAGTATATTTTCAAGCGTGTGATGACGAAAAATGTATTTTTGAAAGCGAAGTGCTAAACTTTAATTTAAGCAATTCAGGTGCTGCAAATACAGCAGCTTCTGCAACTGTAGATGCTAAAAGTAAAGAGCTGTCTGATAAACTACAACTAAACATAACTGGTTGGGATAAATATGAAAAAGAAGAGGTTAAAGAAAAAACAAACCTTGGTATTTTTATTCTTGGTTTTCTTGGTGGTTTAATCGCTTTATTAACACCATGTGTATTCCCTATGATTCCGTTAACGGTTTCCTTTTTTACAAAAAGTGCTAGCAATTCACAAAAAGGATTGGCAAATGCTATGCTTTACGGATTGTTTATTCTTATCATTTACGTGCTTTTAAGTTTACCTTTCCACTTTTTAGATTCCTTAAATCCAGAGATATTAAATACCATTTCAACTAACGTTTGGTTAAATATTATCTTTTTTATCATACTTGCATTTTTTGCATTCTCTTTCTTTGGTTACTACGAAATTACCTTACCTGCTTCTTGGGGAAATAAAATGGATTCTGCCTCTAATGTTGGTGGTATTATCGGTATTTTCTTTATGGCATTAACACTTGCTATTGTATCCTTTTCATGTACAGGTCCTATTTTAGGATCTTTACTAGCAGGATCACTAACTAGTGATGGAGGAGCCATGCAATTAACTATGGGAATGTCTGGTTTTGGTTTAGCATTAGCTTTACCTTTTACCTTATTTGCTATGTTTCCAAAATGGTTAAATGCATTACCAAAATCTGGAGGATGGTTAAATACAGTGAAAGTAGTTCTAGGTTTCTTAGAATTAGGAATGGCGTTTAAATTCTTATCTAACGCAGATTTAGTAAAACATTGGGGACTTTTAAAACGAGAAGTGTTTATTGGTATTTGGATTGTTTTAGGTATTGGTTTGTTACTATATCTTTTAGGAAAAATTAAATTTCCGCATGACAGTCCGCTTAAAAAATTAAGCTTTGGTAGAATTTCATTTGCCGTTTTAGTTGGTGCCTTTGTAGTGTATTTAATTCCTGGTTTAACCAATACAGAACACGCTAACTTAAAGATGTTAAGTGGTTTTCCGCCACCTTTACCTTATAGTTTATATGAAAAAGAATCCGACTGTCCTTTAGGTCTTAATTGCTATAAAGATTTAGATGAAGGTGTTGCTGCAGCAAAAGCACAAAACAAACCAATCATGCTAGATTTTACTGGTTGGGCTTGTGTAAACTGTAGAAAAATGGAAGAACAAGTTTGGAGTAAAGACAAGATTTATAATGTATTAAATGATGAATATGTTATTATTTCTTTATACGTTGATGATAGAAAAGAATTAGAAAAAGAGCAACAATTTCAATTCTTAAAACACAACGGAAGTATTAAAAATATTAAGACTATTGGCGATAAATGGGCAACTTTGCAAACGCTAAACTTCCAGAATAACTCGCAACCATTTTATGTGTTATTAAATCACGATATGGAGTTACTAAACCATACCACAGCATACACACCAAATGCAGATGAATATTATGATTGGTTGGTAAAGGGAGTAGAGAATTTTAAGAAGTAATAAATAAACTTAAAGTAATATCTAATAATAAAAGCTTCCGTTTCATTGGAAGCTTTTTTTTGTTTAATATTACATACAATAAATAAGAGGAAAGGAATAAATATGAAATTGCAAGCAAACATAGTAGACATATCAAACAAGAGAATTTATAAAGGAGAAGTTACTATTACAGATGGTAAAATAGAATCTATTATTGAAAAAGAACATGATGTTGACCAGTATATTCTTCCTGGTTTTGTAGATGCGCATATACATATTGAAAGTTCTATGTTAGTACCTAGTGAGTTTGCAAAACTAGCAGTACAGCATGGAACAGTAGCTACTGTTTCCGATCCGCATGAAATAGCAAATGTATTAGGTGTTCCTGGTGTAGAATTCATGATTGAAAACGGAAAAAAAGTACCGTTAAAATTTAATTTTGGCGCTCCTAGTTGTGTTCCTGCAACTAGTTTTGAATCTGCTGGAGCAATTATAGATTCGGAAGGTATAAAAACACTAATGGAAAATCCTGATATTAAATATCTAGCCGAAATGATGAATTATCCTGGCGTTTTATTTGATGATGAAGAAGTGCTGAAAAAGATAGCACACGCAAAAGAAAATAATAAACCTGTAGATGGTCATGCTCCAGGTGTTAGAGGAAAAGATATAACCAAGTATATTGCAGCAGGAATTTCTACAGATCATGAGTGTTTTACCTATGACGAAGGTTTAGAAAAACTGCAAAAAGGAATGAAAATTTTAATTCGTGAAGGTAGTGCAGCCAAAAACTTTGAAGCCTTAATCGGTTTAATGCCAGAGCATTTTGAAAACATGATGTTTTGTAGTGATGATAAGCATCCAGACGATTTAATTATTTCGCATATTAATGCATTATGTGCTAGAGCAATTGCTAAAGGTGTGGATGTATTTAAGGTATTGCAAGCTGCATGTATCAATCCTGTAAAACATTATAATCTAGAGGTTGGCTTACTGCAAGTTGGTGATGCAGCAGATTGCATTGTAGTAGAAGATTTAACCAATTTTAAAACGCTTCAAACCTATATAAATGGCGAATTGGTGTATGATTTTGGTAAGGTGAATATTAAAGATGTCGCTTTTAAAAATTTAAACAATTTCCATACCGAAAAGAAAAAAGTCTCCGATTTTAAATTTGATTCTTCCGCAGAAAAAATTAGAGTTATTGAAGCTTTAGAAGGACAATTAGTAACTAATGAGCTTATTGAAGAAGCAACTATAGAAAACGGAAATCTAGTATCTAATACCACAAGAGATATCTTGAAAATGACTGTGGTAAATCGTTATAATAACGATGCTCCTGCTATTGCATTTATTAAAAATTTCGGACTAAAAGAAGGAGCTATTGCAAGTTCTGTTGGTCATGATTCCCACAATATAATTGCTGTTGGAGTTTCAGACGAAGCTATCTGTAAAGCGGTAAATCTAATCATAGAAAATAAAGGAGGTATTTGTGCTATTAACAATTCCGAAGAAAAAATAGTTGCACTTCCAGTAGCAGGAATCATGAGCGATCAAGATGGAGAAACTATTGGTAAAGACTACGCAGCGCTTGATAAAATGGCGAAACAATTAGGAAGCACTTTGCATGCACCATACATGACTTTATCTTTTATGGCTTTGCTAGTAATACCAGATTTAAAACTTAGTGATAAAGGGTTGTTTAGTGGAAAAGAGTTTAAATTTACAAGTTTAGAAGTGTAATGCCAATACTAAATACTACATACAAGCCATCCATTTTTTTTAGAAATGGAAATATTGCAACCATATATTCAGGACTAATACGTAAAGTAACACTAGAACAGAAACGAGAGCGTATTACGCTTTCTGATGGCGATTTTTTAGACTTAGATTGGAGTTTTGCAAAACAAAAATCGAATAAGCTAATTATTCTTTTACATGGTCTTGAAGGCAATGCACAACGACCTTATGTTACTGGTCCTGCAAAACTATTTAATGAAAATGGTGTAGATGCAGTATGTGTGAATTTTAGAGGCTGTAGCGGAGAACCAAATATTAAATATAGAAGTTACCATTCTGGAGCAACGGAAGATTTAGAAGAAGTAATTACTCATATTTTAGATAATAAAAACTATACCGAAATATATATAAATGGTTTTAGTCTTGGCGGAAATATGACCTTAAAATATGTTGGTGAAAATCAAGAACTACCAGAACAAATAAAAGGTGTAATAGCAGTTTCTGTTCCTTGTTTTTTAGAAGGTTCTGCAAACGAATTACACAAACTAAAGAACAAACCTTATGCTATAAGATTTAAAAAGCATTTGGTAGAAAAGTTAAAACCAAAATTACTTCAGTTTCCCGAAAATATTTCTGAAAAAGAAATACGTTCTATTAAACTATTAAAAGATTTTGATGCTATTTACACCTCAAAAGCACATGGTTTTAAAGATGCAAAAGAGTATTATACCAAATCCAGCAGTCTTCAGTTTTTACCTAATATAAATGTGCCAACGCTAATTATTAATGCGTTAAATGATTCTTTCTTATCCCCAGAATGCTATCCTATTAAAGAAGCAAAAAATAACAAAAATATACATTTAGAGATGCCTAATTATGGTGGTCATGTAGGGTTTGTTTCAAAAGGAAAATACTACTATAATGAGTTACGTGCTTTAGAATTTATCAAGCAACTATAAGTTTATTATTTTTTATATATTTAAGCAAATCAATAGTTTATGCTTAAAAAAGTTTTTGGTAGCGCAGTCTTTGGTGTTGAGGCAACCACAATTACAGTAGAGGTAAATGTCGATTCCGGAATAGGGTATCATTTAGTTGGTCTTCCAGATAATGCTATTAAAGAAAGTAATTTTAGAATTGCTGCAGCCTTACAAAATAATGGTTATAAAATTCCTGGAAAAAAGATAATTATCAACATGTCTCCTGCAGATTTGCGTAAGGAGGGAAGCGCATACGATTTAACATTAGCCATAGGTATTCTTGTTGCTACCAAACAAATTCAAGCTAAAAATTTAGAAGATTTTTTAATTATGGGAGAACTTTCTTTAGACGGAAGTTTACAACCTATAAAAGGCGCTTTACCAATAGCTATTAAAGCAAAAGAAGAAGGTTATAAAGGTTTTATTCTACCTTTAGTAAATGCGAAAGAAGCTGCTATAGTTGACGATTTAGAAGTTTATGGAGTAGAAAATATAAAACAAGTAATTGATTTTTTTGATAAAGACGAAGCTTTAGAGCAAACCATTATAGATACTAAAAAAGAATTTGAAAAAAATCTAGAATTTCCAGAGTTTGATTTTAGTGATGTTAAAGGACAAGAATCTATAAAACGCTGTATGGAAATTGCAGCAGCAGGAGGACATAATATTATATTAATTGGGCCTCCAGGAGCAGGAAAAACCATGTTGGCTAAACGTTTACCTAGTATTTTACCTCCTATGACTATTCATGAAGCATTAGAAACTACAAAAATTCATAGTGTGGTTGGTAGAGTAAAGGCAAATACAGGTATTATGGCGCAGCGTCCTTTTCGTTCGCCTCATCACACCATATCAAACGTCGCACTTGTTGGAGGAGGTAGTTATCCGCAACCTGGTGAAATTTCCTTATCGCATAATGGTGTTTTGTTTTTAGATGAACTACCAGAATTTAAACGAGAAGTTCTAGAAGTAATGCGTCAACCTTTAGAAGACAGAGAGGTAACTATTTCTAGAGCAAAATTTACAGTAACTTATCCATCATCTTTTATGTTGGTGGCAAGTATGAATCCTAGTCCAAGTGGTTATTTTAATGATCCTGATGCACCTATAACTTCTAGTCCTGCAGAAATGCAGCGTTATTTAAGTAAGGTTTCTGGACCTTTATTAGATAGAATAGATATTCATATAGAAGTAACTCCTGTTCCTTTTGAAAAACTTTCAGAAGAACGTAAAGGCGAAAGTTCTGTTGAAATTAGAAAACGTGTTACCAAGGCAAGAGAATTACAAACAGAACGCTTTCAAGACTCAGAAACTGTACATTATAATGCGCAAATGAATACCAAACAAATTAGAAAATATTGCGTTTTAGACAATGCTTCTAAGGCGTTATTAAAAACAGCCATGGAGCGATTAAATCTTTCCGCAAGAGCGTATGATCGCATTTTAAAAGTATCAAGAACTATAGCAGATTTAGAGAACGAACCAGCAATAAAAGGTTCGCATATAAGTGAAGCAATACAATACCGAAGTTTAGATAGAGAAGGTTGGTTAGGTTAATTTTAGTAGTGAAAGAAAATTATAGTTGTGCTTTGTTGTAGGAAAAGTTTTAAAAGTGACTTTGCTATATTAATTTTCTTACCTTTATGCAGCTATTAATAAATAACTTTATTTTATGAAAAAATTATTTTTACTATTACTTGGTGTTGTTATCGGATTTTTGATTTGCTATTTTTATAGTGCTGATAATATTAAATTAGGAACACCAATGACTACACCAAAAGGAATTATTACACCAGAACAAGCGAAGGCATTAGATAATGCTTACGATTCAAGACATGATTTAATTAGTGACTCTATTGTTGGAAGGCCAGACAACCGATCTGCTTGGTGGTCTATAGAAGACATGGAAGGTTTTATTAGTTCTGCTAAAAAACAAAGTAAAGAGTTAGGGTATGACATGAACGGAATACGTGTATATTTGGGTGCTCATGAAAGTAATGGTTATACAACCGTATTTATGGTTCCAACTGGTAGTCTTTCGCTATCTGAAGGAAAAGTACTTTCTGCACCTCCAGGTAACGGAGATATTCCTGGAGCAAATGGCTTGAATGATGGAATCTTTGGTGACCCACCAGCTGCTACTTATCCACAATAAATTTTATATAATGTTTTGAGTGAATTTTTATTAAAATATGCTTCACTTTGTCTTTTAGGTTTAGAAATTTTAGCAGCTGTAATTGGTTTATTACTTTATTCTAAGTACAAACATACAGCTGCTAAATATTTCATTTACTTTTTAGTCTATGTCGTTTTTATTGTAATTATTGGTAGATATACTTGGCTTGTAAAAGAAGGTGGGGCTTTTAGTTTTCTTTTAGGAACCTTATTAGAAAGAAACTACTGGTTTGGTACCATTACTTGGAAAATTGGTGCTGTATCTTTTTTTGGTTGGTATTATTTGAAAATTTTGAAGAATAATACACAAAAAAAAATATTAAGAATTTCATTGATTTTATTTATTGTCGCTTCCGTATTAATTATTTTATTAACCTTACCTAATTTTTTTGTAACCTCTATTCCTTCCATTTCTATTCTTGGCGCATTAATTATATTACAATGTTCTTTTTATTATTTTATGGAAATATTACAAAGTGAAAAGATCTTGACTTTTTATAAGTCCTTAAATTTCTATATAAGCTGTGTTATTTTACTTTTTTGGTTAGTTAAAACACCTTTAGTATTCTATGAACAGTATTATAGAATAATAGATATGGATTATGTATACCTTCGAGGTATTATTAATTTATTTGTTATTTCATTTATGTATATAACGTATGCCGTAGGATTAATTGTTTCAAAACCAGAATATGACTAATAGCTTATTAATTGCCTTACAAGAGAAAGGTCCCGTTTCTACTGCGGCCGAAAGATATTTACTAGTCTATATGATTGGTGTGCTTCTTATAGTTTGTACTTTAATTATTATATTTTTTATTGTTTTTCAGAAAAGGAAAAATAAATTATTGCTAGATAAAATTAAATTACAAAAAGCATTTGATGAAGAAATATCTAGAACCCAAGCAGAAATACAAGAGCAAACCTTAAAAAGTATTGGTTGGGAGTTACACGATAATGTTGGGCAGCTTTTATCTGTAGCAAGTATGCAGTTAAGTATTTTAGGTACGCAAGTTTCTCCGGAAATTAAAGGTAGTATAAAAGAAACCACAAATATAGTTAGAGATAGTTTAAAGGAAGTGCGTTCGCTATCTAAATCATTAAATAATGAAGTTATTTTAAATAATGGTTTTGAAAAATCGATTTCTAACGAATTAGATCGATTAAAACGAATGAAATTTAATAGTGCAGAATTGATTGTAAAAGGAAAAACAATTCCAATAACAAACAAGAAACATGAAATAATTATTTTTAGAATTCTTCAAGAATTTTTATCTAATGCTGTAAAATACTCGGAAGCCCAGAACTTAAAGGTCCTTTTAGATTACAACGACAAAAATTTACAAATTCAGGCTAGTGATGATGGTAAAGGGTTTGATGTAGAAACTGTAGCAAAGGGAGCCGGACTTTTAAATATGAAGAGTAGAGCAGCCTTAATTCATGCACAGTTTAACTTATTTTCAAAAATAGGAGAAGGGGTTAATCTAACCATCGATTATCCATTAAACCAATAGTTTTTATACGCAAGCATCCCAAATGGCATCTTTAGGTAATGGAGCTGTTATGTTTAAATCTTCGTTAGAAACAGGATGTGTAAAAGTAATTTGTCTTGCATGTAAATGTATACTTGCATCTTTATTACTTCTATCAAACCCATATTTTAAATCTCCTTTTATAGAGCAACCAATACTCGATAATTGCGAACGTATTTGGTGGTGTCTTCCGGTTTCTAAATTAATTTCTAATAAATAATAGTTGTCTAGTTTTTTAAGTGTTTTATAATGAAGTATCGCTTTTTTACTTCCATCTACTTCTTTAATATATGCAGTAGATTTATTGTTTTTAGGATTCTTTTTCAACCAATTAATTAAGGTGTCTTGTGTTTTAGGAGGTTGGTTTTTAACAATAGCCCAATAGGTTTTACTAATATCTTTAGAAACAAAAAGTTTATTTAGCCTTGGCAAAGCTTTGCTTGTTTTTGAAAAAATAACTAATCCTGTAGTTGGTCTATCTAATCGATGTACAGTTCCTAAATATACATTACCAGGTTTGTTGTATTTGTCTTTAATGTATTCTTTAACAACATCACTTAATGGTTTGTCACCAGTTTTGTCACCTTGTACAATATCTCCTGCACGTTTATTTACAACAATAATATGATTGTCTTCGTAAATTACTTGAAGGTTGTTTTTATTAGAAAGAGTTTTGGAATTTTTGTTCACTCGATTGTTCGATTTTTGGATTTATTGGAGAGTAGATTTAAATTTAGAGGTCATTTTAATAATAGAATCTAAATTTTTTAAAAGCGAATCTAGCTCTTTTTGATTTATAAATTTTAAATCATAGGCAATTAATAACTGTGTTTCAATCTCATAAGCAGATCCTAAAGTCATTTGTAAAAATCTTATAAAGTCTTTATTAGAATGTCTCGAAGAACCTTCAGCAATATTTGAAGGAATTGAAACAGCTGCTCTTCGTAATTGATTAGTTAGTCCAAATTTTTCAGTTTCAGGAAACTTAGAGGTTATAGAATAAATTTCAGAACAAAACAATCTGCTTTTTTTCCATACTTCTAAATCCTTAAATCGATGCATTTGGTTCGTTTTATCTGAATTAAGTTCTTTTATTGTTAAGTTCTAACAATCTAACAATCTAACAATCTAACAATCTAACAATCTAATAATCGAAATTAATACTGCTCTTCATCATTAGGAAAATCACCACTTTTTACATCTTCTCCATATTGTGTAAATGCAGTAGTCATTTCTTCATATAAGTTCATATATCTACGTAAAAAACGCGGATTAAATTCATGCGTCATTCCTAGCATATCATGTGTTACCAGTACTTGGCCATCTACGCCATTTCCTGCTCCAATACCAATTACAGGAATAGAAACACTCTCTGCAACTTCTTGTGCTAATTTTGCAGGTATTTTCTCCAGTACTATAGCAAAACATCCTGCTTTTTCAAGCATTAAAGCGTCGTCTTTTAATTGTTTCGCTTCTTGTTCTTCTTTAGCTCTAACAGTATATGTTCCAAATTTATAGATAGATTGTGGCGTTAGTCCTAAATGTCCCATAACAGGAATTCCTGCATGTAATATTCTTTTTATAGAATCTTTAACTTCTTTACCACCTTCCATTTTTACAGCATGACCACCAGATTCTTTCATAATTCTTATGGCAGAACGTAAGGCCTCTTTTGGATCACTTTGGTAACTACCAAAAGGTAAATCTACCACAACTAAAGCTCTATCTATGGCTCTAATTACAGAAGATGCATGATATATCATTTGGTCTAAAGTAATTGGTAGTGTGGTTTCATGTCCAGCCATTACATTACTTGCAGAGTCACCAACAAGTATTACATCAATTCCTGCGCCATCTACAATTTTAGCCATGGTATAATCATAGGCTGTAAGCATTGATATTTTTTCTCCATTAGATTTCATTTCTACTAGAGATTTTACGGTTACTCTTTTGTATTCTTTTTTTGCTACAGACATCTGTTTTTTTATATAATTTGATAGAATGTAAATGTACTAAAATATGTGTATACTGTTAAACTTTTCTTGAAAAGAGGTCTTAAAATAGTAATCTTTAATTTTTTTAGTATAAAAACAAGGAATATGGCAAGAGTTATATACTTAACAAAAGGAGTCACAATATGTTAGTTTGCTGAGAAAAAAGTGTTTTAATAGCGTCGTCATGCCTGCTAGTTTTAACAATCTGTCAGGTTTACACCAATAGCTAAACCACCTTCACTAGTTTCTTTGTATTTCGTGTTCATGTCTTTTGCAGTTTCCCACATGGTATTTACTACTTTATCTAAAGGTACTTTTGCATTTTCAGGGTTAGTATCTAAAGCTAATTCGGCAGCATTAATAGCCTTAATGGCTCCCATGGCATTACGTTCTATACAAGGTATTTGTACTAATCCACCAATAGGATCACAAGTAAGTCCAAGATGATGTTCCATAGCAATTTCTGCTGCTATTAAAACCTGCTCTGGAGTACCACCAAGTAGTTCGGTTAAGGCACCAGCAGCCATTGCAGAACTTACACCAATTTCAGCTTGGCATCCTCCCATGGCAGCACTAATGGTGGCACCTTTTTTAAAGATGCTTCCTATTTCACCAGCTACTAATAAGAATTTTTTAATGTCTTCAAAGTTTCCGTCATGGTTTTCAATTACTAAATAGTACATTAAAACGGCTGGGATAACACCAGCACTTCCGTTAGTAGGTGCAGTAACTACACGACCTAAAGAGGCATTTACTTCGTTTACAGCTAAAGCAAAACAGCTAACCCATTTTAAGATTTGTCTAAATTTAACTTCGGTATTTCTTATGGCATAAATCCATTCAACAGGATTGGTATAAGGTGTTTCACCTTTTAATGTTTGGTGCATGTCATAAGCACGACGTCTTACGTTTAAGCCTCCAGGAAGGTTACCTTCGGTATGACAGCCAATATACATACACTCTAACATGGTGTCCCAAATACGTTGTAATTCTATATCTATTTCTGGTTCTTCTCGAATAGATTTTTCGTTTTCATAAACTACTTCAGATATAGGTAAGTTTAAATCTTTACAAAATTGTAAAAGTTCTGTACCTTTTTCAATAGGATACGGAAAAGAACATTTTATTTCAAAGTTACGTTTAGAGTTTTTACGTTCTTCTTTAACCACAAAACCACCACCAATAGAGTAGAAGGTAGATTTTTTCTTTTTACCGTTTATTGTTGCAGTAAATCGCATTCCGTTAGAATGAAATGGTAAGAACTTTCTATTAAAAACAATATCTGTTTCGGGATTGAAATTAACAATTTTTTCATTGTTAAAAGTTAATGTATTTGTGCTTTTAATGTTTGAAATAATGATAGGTATTGTGTCTGTAGCAACATATTCTGGATCGCAACCACACAAACCAAGCATTACGGCATAGTCGGTTGCATGCCCTTTTCCTGTAAGCGATAAAGAACCATATAAGTCTACATGAATAGCTTCTACTTTATCAAACGTATTGTTTAATTTTAGTTCTTTAATCCATCGTTCTGCAGCACGCCAAGGACCTAAAGTGTGGGAACTAGAAGGACCAACACCTATTTTTAACATATCAAAAATCGAAATACACTCCATTTACAAAAACCTTTTAAAGTTGGCGTAAATATACATTTTGTAATGAAAGAATATTATTTTTTTTCAAAAGCTTCAATTCTATTAGCTTCCATTACATCTTCTATACTCGAAGTGTCCACAGCATCAACATTTTCTGCAGGAACTACAACTACACGAAATACTTGATTTTGTGTCCATGCAGATCCTATAGTACTTAAGTCTACAGTTCCGTCTAAAAAGAATCTAACATCGTTTTGTGTAAAATCGTAATTGTAAGTTAATTCACTTTCATAAGTAGTACCTTCATCAAAAGTAACTTGTTGTGGCATTAATCGCCATACATCTTGTCCGTTAGCAGTTTCCCATAGAATATACACTAATGTCACATCAGAAGGATAGACATAAAACCCATAATCTTCAAAGTATTCATAATTATTGGCAGCGTTAAAATCAATTTCTATTTCAAAAGCACTGGCAACAAAAAGTCCACCATCTTGGCCGTCAATCCCGTCTTCTCCTTGACAAGAGCTTAATAATAAGGTGAATACAAATACAGCAGATAAGATTTTTTTCATAATTTTTTTGTTTAAAGTTACAAATCACTTTTAATATTCATTGTTAAAAAGGAATAAAATATAAGATTTAACAATTTTATGACATCGTGTCAGTCATTTTGTATTGGCATAATCATTGACTTATAGATACCGAACAAAAAAAATAAATATCAACACTGAGGTTTTCGTGCAAACGGAAATGAAATAAATAAATTAGAAATATTATGAGTAAGATTATTGGAATCGATTTAGGTACAACCAACTCTTGCGTTTCTGTAATGGAAGGTAATGAAGCAGTTGTAATCCCAAACGCAGAAGGTAAGCGTACAACACCTTCTGTTATCGCTTTTGTAGAAGGAGGCGAAATTAAAGTTGGAGATCCAGCAAAACGTCAAGCAGTTACAAACCCAATAAACACCGTTTATTCTATTAAACGTTTTATGGGTAATAAATATTCTGAATCTAAAAAAGAAGCAGAAAGAGTACCATATAAAGTGGTAAAAGGAGATAATGATACTCCTAGAGTAGATATTGATGGTCGTTTATATACACCTCAAGAATTATCTGCAATGATTCTTCAAAAAATGAAGAAAACTGCTGAAGATTATTTAGGACAAGATGTAAGTGAAGCAGTAATTACAGTTCCTGCATATTTTAATGATGCACAACGTCAAGCTACTAAAGAAGCTGGTGAAATTGCTGGTTTAAAAGTACGTAGAATTATCAATGAGCCAACAGCAGCAGCTTTAGCTTATGGTATGGATAAAAAAGGAACAGACCAAAAAATAGTAGTATTTGATTTTGGTGGAGGAACACATGATGTATCTATCCTAGAATTAGGAGATGGTGTATTTGAAGTACTTTCTACAGATGGAGATACACACTTAGGTGGTGATGATGTAGATCAAAAAATTATCGATTGGTTAGCAGATGAGTTTAATGCTGAAGAAAGTATTGACTTACGTAAAGACCCAATGGCTTTACAACGTATTAAAGAAGCTGCAGAAAAAGCAAAGATTGAATTATCATCTTCTGCACAAACCGAAATTAATTTACCTTACGTTACAGCTACAGCTAGCGGACCAAAACACTTAGTACGTACTTTAACTAAAGCTAAATTTGAGCAATTAATTGACGATTTAGTAAAACGTACTATTGAGCCATGTCAATCTGCATTAAAATCTGCAGGTTTATCAAAATCAGATATCGACGAAGTTATTCTTGTTGGTGGTTCAACACGTATTCCAGCAGTACAACAAGCTGTTGAAAAATTCTTTGGTAAAGCACCAAGTAAAGGAGTAAACCCAGATGAGGTTGTTTCTTTAGGAGCAGGAATTCAAGGTGGAGTATTAACAGGAGATGTTAAAGATGTATTACTTTTAGATGTAACACCTTTATCTCTTGGTATTGAAACAATGGGTAATGTAATGACAAAACTTATTGAGGCAAATACAACTATTCCTACTAAGAAAAGTCAAGTATTCTCTACAGCAGCAGATAACCAACCTTCAGTAGAAATTCATGTTTTACAAGGGGAACGTTCTATGGCTGCAGATAATAAAACAATTGGACGTTTTCACTTAGATGGTATTCCACCAGCACAACGTGGTGTTCCTCAAATTGAAGTAACTTTTGATATTGATGCAAACGGAATTATTAAAGTTTCTGCAACAGATAAAGCTACAAACAAAACACAAGATATCAGAATTGAAGCTTCTTCAGGATTAACAGAAGAAGAAATTCAAAAAATGAAAGCAGACGCAGAAGCAAATGCAGAAGCAGATGCAAAAGCAGCAGAAAGCGCTCAAAAATTAAATGAAGCGGATTCTATGATTTTCCAAACGGAAAAACAATTAAAAGAATTTGGTGATAAATTATCTGATGATAAAAAACAACCTATTGAAGCAGCTTTAGAAGAACTTAAAAAAGCATACGAAACTAAAGATTTAGAAGTAATTACTCCTGCTTTAGATAAAATTAACGAAGCTTGGAAAGTAGCTAGCGAAGAAATGTACAAAGCACAAGCAGAAGCACAAGGTGGTGAAGCACCAGGTCCTGATGCAAACGCTGGAACAGATGCTAACGAAGGAAGTGACGTTGAAGACGTAGACTTTGAAGAAGTGAAGTAAGCAGAGAGCCGAGTTTCTTTTTTAGAAACTGGTGCGAATCGCTTATGCTCACGCAGGTGAGTATCTCAGAGAGCCGAGTTTCTTTTTTAGAAACTGGTGCGAATCGCTTATCCCAAATCTATTTTGGGATCTTAAAAGTTGAAACTTAAATACATAAAAAACGCAATCATTAACTTGGTTGCGTTTTTTTTATAATTATATGTGCTATTTATTTTGCAATGAATTAATAGCAGTGAGAATGTATTAAAAGCTAAAAAGTAATTAATAGCATCCTGCCAAGCTGGTTTGTCACAAAAAATGAAGCTTTGTATAGAAGTATTATGCCTCTTTATTATAAAGGAAATAACTAGGAATGTAATCTTTGTGGCATCTAAGTAATTTAACTACTATAAATAAAAAACTATGCACGCATAGTAAATTTTCTTATATTTGTAAAACACTATTAATAAGTAGTCAATTTTAGTTTAATTAAAAAATTCGCATTTTGATGTGATATTACTATGGAAACCAAACTTACACAACTTTTAAATATAAAATATCCAATTATTCAAGCTCCAATGTTTTTAGTTTCTAATACTGCAATGGTAATAGAAGCAATGAAAGGAGGAATTGCAGGCTGTATTCCTGCGCTTAATTATAGAACCTTAGATGAGTTAAGAGTAGCTATTAAAGAATTAAAAGCTGCAAAAGTAGAAGGAGGATCTTTTGGGTTTAATTTAATTGTAAACAAATCGAATATAAAATACAAAGAGCAATTAAGAGTGCTTTGTGAAGAAGGATGTGACTTTATTATTACCTCACTTGGTAGTCCAGAAGAAACCATAAACAAAGCACATGCAGTTGGTATTAAAGTTTTTTGTGATGTAACCGATTTACGTTTTGCCAAAAAAGTGGAAAGCTTAGGAGCAGATGCAGCAATTGCTGTAAATAATGAAGCAGGAGGACATAGAGGAAACCTTTCTCCAGAAGAGTTAACAAGCCAATTAAGTAAAGCCTTAAGTATTCCTGTAATTTCTGCAGGAGGAGTTGGTTGTAAAGCAGATATTGATAAAATGCTAAGTTATGGAGCAGAAGGAGTTTCGGTTGGTAGTCCGTTTATTGCTTCTGTTGAAGCTGGAGTTACACAAGAATATAAACAAGCTTGTGTAGATTATGGAGCAGAAGATATTATTATGACCCAACGTATTTCTGGTACACCTTGTACTGTAATAAATACACCTTATGTTCAAAAAATAGGAACAAAAGAAACGTGGTTAGAATCTGTTTTAAATAAGCATAAAAAACTGAAAAAATGGGTGAAAATGATTCGTTTTTCAATTGGTATGAATGCCACAACTAAAGCAGCAACACAAGCTACTTATAAAACCGTTTGGGTTGCAGGACCAAGTATTGAGCATACTAAAGAAATTTTACCAATTAAAGAGATTGTTGCAAAGCTAACTACTTAATAAATAGAGTAGTTTAATTATTATATTAAAAAGGTTTTCTTTAAAAAGGAAACCTTTTTTTTTGTTTAAACATATTGTTTTTTAGTGGTTTATATTTTTGATTGTAAAAAAAAGTGTTCGTTTTATTGTAACTTATAATGCTATTGATCGTCTTATTTTCAATCAATCAAAATCAAAAACTTATGAAACAGCAAATCAAATTTCATTTCAGTAAAACCAATGCAATTCTCTTATTCGCATTATTATTTTTTTTTAACCTTAGTTTTAGTCAAGTAAAAGAAGCACAAATCACCAAATTAATTAATACCTATACAGCATACAATTATTTTAATGGTTCTGTTTTAATTGCCGAAAACGGTAAAGTTCTTTATAAAAAAGGCTTTGGTTATGCCAATATGGAATGGAATATTCCTAATGCAGCAAATACCAAGCACAGGTTAGGTTCTATTACCAAACAATTTACAGGAATGCTAATTCTTCAATTAGCAGAAGCAGGTAAAATAGACTTGCAGGCTCCAATAAGTACTTACCTACCAGAATATCCAAAAGAAACAGGAGATATTATTACAACACATCATTTATTAACGCATACTTCCGGAATACCTAATTACACTTCTTTTCCAAACTTTTTTAAAGATAAAAGCAGAAATCCATACACACCAACAGAGTTTATTAAAGAATTTTCTACAATGGAATTAGAGTTTACTCCTGGAGAAAAATTTAGCTATAGTAATTCTGGCTATTTTCTGTTAGGTGTTTTAATCGAAAAAATTTCAGGAAAAAGCTACGAGCAAATGTTGCATGAAAAAATATTCACTCCTTTAAATATGAAAGATTCTGGGTATGACCATCATGAAACTATTTTAAAAAACAGAGCTACTGGCTATGAGCAACAAGCAGGAGATTTTAAAAATGCTGCGTATCTAGATCTGTCTATTCCTTATGCAGCAGGATCTTTATATGCTACAGTAGAAGATTTATACCTTTGGGATCAAGCCTTATATACCAATACATTAGTTTCTAAAGAATTTATGGATCTATATTTTGGTAAGCATATTACAACAGGAAATAGTCATTATGGTTATGGCTGGTCTATAGGAAACTCCAGTATTGGGGATTCTAATACTAAAATAGAAACCATGAGTCATGGTGGCGGAATTAATGGTTTTAACACCTTAATAAGTAGAGCTCCAAAAGATAAGTCTCTAATTGTATTATTAAACAATACAGGAGGAGCACCTCTTAACGAAATGACCAAAGCTATTCGTGGTATTTTGTATAACAAAGCTTATAGTTTTCCTAAGCAATCTGTAGCAACTGCTTTGTATAAAGAAATAGAAGCTAACGGAATAGAATCAGGAATAACCTATTTTAATACCATTAAAACGTCTAGCGATTATACATTAAGAGAAAGAGAAATGAATGCTATTGGTTATAAATTATTGCAAACAGAAAAAGTAGATGAAGCTGTAAGCGTTTTTAAACTTATTGTAGATGCTTTCCCTACATCTTCTAATGCATATGATAGTTATGCCGAAGCATTAATGATTCAAGGAAACAACGAACAAGCAATTGTAAACTATCAAAAATCTGTAGAAATAAACCCAAATAACCAAAACGGAATTACTAATTTAAAAAAGCTAGGTGCAGATGTTTCTAATTTGGTTAAAGAAGTTGTAGTAGCAGATGAAATTTTACAAAGCTATGTTGGTAAATACCAATTAATGCCAGATTTTATAATTGAAGTTTTTAAAGAAGGAAACCAACTTAAAACACAAGCAACAGGACAACCGGTTTTTCTCATTTTTCCAAAATCAGATAACGTATTTTATTTAAAAGTTGTAGAAGCGCAATTAACCTTTAATACCAATGCAGTAGGAGAGGTAGAAAGTGTAACCCTTTTACAAGGAGGAAGAGAAATAACAGGAAATAAAATATAAAACAATTAGGCTTATTTATACTAAAAACCCTTGATGCTATTCAAGGGTTTTTGTTTTTGATGCAGTAATATTTAGCTATTGCTATTAAATATCTACTTGTAATTTTACCTAAAAGCCTCTGTAATAAAAATGTAATCCATCTTTTTAAAAATTTTATTTAGAATTGTTATAAATAGTTTGGTCGTTTTGTAATACATATATATTTTTGCGCTTATTTAAAAATAGTCTAAATAAGAATTAATGAAAAGTATTATACCATTTTTAGCTTTTTTCTTGCTAACAAGCGTAGCGTTTTCACAAAACGCAAGCATATCTGGAACAGTTACAGATAATAACCAAACACCTTTATTAGGAGTTAATGTGTTACTAAAAAACACTTCTAAAGGATCACAAACCGATGAAAACGGAAAGTTTGAAATTAATAAACTTCAAAATGGAGATTATGTAATTTCTATATCTTACTTAGGGTTTAAAACCAAAGAAGTACAAGCAACAATAACTAACAACCAAACTTTAGAACTAGGAAATATTACCCTTTTTGAAGGGAATGAAATTTTAGGAGAAGTTGTTTTAGAAGGTAATCGTAGAAATAAATTCTCAAGAAAGAGAACAGCTTATGTTTCTAAAATGCCTTTAAAAAACATTGAAAACTCTCAGGTATATAATACTATTACTAATCAATTAATGATTTCACAATCGGTGAATACCTTTGAAGATGCATTAAAAAATGCTTCAGGTATTAGTAAATTATGGTCTTCTACAGGAAGAAGTGGTGATGGAGCAGGATATTATTCTAGTAGAGGTTTTTCGGTACAACCACAATTAGTTAATGGTGTTGCTGGTATTACTAACGGATTTATAAATCCTTCAAACGTAGAAAGAGTAGAAGTTATTAAAGGTCCTTCTGGTACTTTATTTGGTAGTACAGTTACATCTTATGGTGGATTAATAAATATTATTACTAAAAAGCCATACAATACAACAGGTGGTGAAATTTTAGTTTCTGGCGGAACTAATGATTTTGCAAAATTAAATGTAGATGTAAATGTTGCTGCTAATGATAAGTTTTCATTACGATTAAATGGAGGTTTTCAACAAGAAGATAGTTTTCAAGATGCTGGTTTTAAAAAATCGGTATTTATAGCTCCATCTATTTCCTATAAATTAAACAATAACCTAACGTTTAATTTCTCTTATGAAGCTTCTGCTAATGAGCAAACCAATGAAACATTTCTATTCTTAAATAGATATGGACCATTAGCTTTTGACTCTATTGAAGATTTAAACTATGATACCAACTTATCTTTTACAAATGATGATGTAACTATAGATAATGTAACGCAAAACTATCGTGGTGAAGTGGCTTGGAAAATTTCAGATAACTGGTCTTCTCAAACACTTATTGCTGGTGGTTTAGCTAAGTCTTTAGGTTTTTATACGTATTTATGGAATGCTGCAGATTATTCAGATCCTAATGCTCCTGTAGGAACAGAAAATTTTAGCCTATATGCACAAGATACAAATGCTAGAACCAAAACGGTTAACCTACAACAAAATTTTACAGGTACCTTTAAAATTGCAGGATTAGAAAATAAATTATTAGTTGGTTTTGATTACTTAGACTCTAAAATTATAGACAATAGCTCTAATTGGGGATATTTACATACTATAAACTTAAATGGAGATTTAATTTATGGTGAGCCAGAAATTAATGCAGACAATTTAAATGCTGCGCTTTCTGGTTTAGGTTTTGTTGATAGTGATGTGCGTCAAAATGTACTTGGTGCTTATGTTTCTGATGTTATTAAAATATTACCTTCTTTATCTGTAATGGGAAGTGTGCGTTATGATAGATTTGACTACCAAGGTGATAGAAATACCAACACAGATGATGATACAGAATATACTGAGTCTACTTTTTCTCCAAAATTTGGTGTTGTTTACCAACCCATTTTAGATAAGGTTTCTGTATTTGCTAATTACCAAAATGGTTTCTCTTATGTTAATCCGCAATACATCACAGACTTTACAACAGGAGATGTGTCTTTACAGTCTTATGATGTAGAACAAGCAAACCAATTTGAATTTGGTGTAAAAACAAATTTATTAGACAGTAAACTAGAAACTACATTAAGTTTTTATAATATAAATGTAGATAACAAGTACTACTGGGCAACACAAACACAAGATGTAGAAGTTAATAGTAAAGGTGTAGAATTAGAAGTAAATGCAAACCTAATTGAAGGTTTAAATATTCATACTGGTTTTAGTTATAATGATTCTGAAATTACAAATTCTCCTTCTGCAACCTTTTTAGAAGGTAACAGATATGGTGAATCAGGACCAGAATTTACTTATAACTTTTGGGCAGATTATAAGTTCTTAGGAAACTTTGGTGTAGGAGCTGGTTTTAATGGTCAATCAGAGTATGATACTATGGTAGATTACAAAGCAGTAACAGGAAGTTTTTATATTCCTTCTTATACTATTTTTAATGCATCTGCTTATTATGATACAGATAGATTTAGAATAGGAGTTAAAGCAAATAATCTAACAGATGAAACGTATTATTCTGGTTGGAGTACAGTAACACCACAACAAACAAGAACGTTTTTAGGTACTTTTAGTTATAAGTTTTAAAAAGCACGTTATCTATAAATATAGTATATAATTATCCTGTCTGGAATGTAAAATTAGTTATGGTTTTATGTTCTAGACAGTATTTATTTTAAAAAATAATGAGGAAAAAAATTCTAGTATTGCATAAAATTCTTGGTCTAACCACAGGAATTGTTGTTTTTGTTGTAGCAATAACAGGTTGTTGTTGGGCTTTTAGAGATGAAATTGAAAGTCTGTATGATGATTATAAAACAGTAACACCACAAGAAACTGCTATTCTTACACCAACGGAAGCCAGAGAAATAGCTCAAACCGTTTTTCCTGATAATTCTATTCATGGTACATTATTTAAAAACTCTAATGATGCTGCAGTAGAAGTTATTTTTTATGATGCAGAACCAGAATTTTACCAAAGTGTATTTTTAAATCCGTATTCAGGAGAGATAATTCAAGTAGACAATCATATGTCTGGTTTCTTTGCCTTTATTTTAAAAGGACACATGCGTATGTGGTTGCCAAAAAGTATTGGTGAACAGGTAGTACGTATTTCTATTTTAATTTTTCTTTTTATTATTATTTCTGGTATTGTTTTATGGTGGCCTAAAAAGAGAAAAAATTTAAAACAACGCGTTACTTTTGATTGGAAATCTACCACACGATGGAAACGTAAAAACTTCGATTTACATACTGTTATAGGCTTTTATATTTGTTGGTTAGCTTTAATAATAGCTTTTACAGGATCTGTTATTTCTTACGATTGGTTAAAATATGTAGTATATGTATCTACAGGAGGAGACAAAGTGCCTGCTTTTATTATTCCTGAAAATGTAAGCGAAACTCCAAAAGATGCTTATGCTGTATTACCAATGGATAATTTAATCACGAAGTTAAAAAAAGAAGCTCCTCATGCAGAAAGTTACGAGTTACATTATCCTGAAAGTGATAGCACGAGTGTTTATGTAGAGATTTCTAACACCAAAGGACTTTATTATGATTCTGATTATCGTTTTTTTGATCAGAATACTTTAGAAGAAATAGAAACACCTGCAATTTTTGGTAAATACAAAGATGCCAAATTTGCAGATAAAGTTTTACGAATGAATTATGACATTCATATTGGTGCTATTGGTGGTATTGTTGGTAAAATAATTGCTTTTTTAGTGAGTTTAATTGTAGCAACATTACCTATAACAGGTGTGCTATTATGGTATGGTAGAAATTATAAAAAGAAAAAGGCTTAATCTAAATAGTACATTATTTAAAAACCATTAAAAATAGTTTTCTTTATTTCTGGCCATTCTTCTTTTAAAATACCATAATAACAAGTGTTTCGTTTAAAGCCATCACGCATACGTGTGTCTTTACGTAAAAGACCTTCAAAAGTACCTCCAATTTTTTCTATGGCTTTTCTAGATCTTAAATTACGTTCGTCTACTTTAAATGCTACTTTGTCAAATTGTAATGTTTCAAAAGCATATTGTAGCATTAAGAATTTTACTTGTGTATTTAATCCAGAACCTTGAAAATCTTTGCTAATCCATGTCCAACCAATGTATAGTACTTTATTTTTATGGTTTATTAATCCAAATCGTGTGCAGCCTGCATATGCTTGTTTTTTCTTATTGTAAATAAGAAACGGAATTGCTGTTTTGTGGTAGTAAGCATCAACAGCAAGTTGTACATATTCTTTTAATTTTTCAGGAGGCGAAATAGCGCTAGGCGAGTAGTATATTAAATCCTTTTCTTCTGCAATTGCAGCTAAATGTTTGTAGTTACTCAGGTCTAAGAGCGAAAGTTTTACATATTCGTTTTCAAGATGAGGTATTTGCATTTATACTAATTTATTTATTAATACTACGTTTACTACATGCTTCCCTTTAAAAGGAATAATATGTAAGTGCTCTTTAAATAATTCTTTAGCTCTATTGGTTTCGTAAGCAATGCGTTCGTCGTTTAAATATTCGTCTTCTGTACCATAAATCATAGTTACTTTTGCCTTTAAAAAGCTAAAGTCTTCTGGTTTTAATTCTTTAGGTATACTTCCAGAATGCAATATTAATTGTGCGCAAGAAAGCTTTCGTCTTGCAACAAATCGCGTAGCCACACTAACCCCTTGTGAGTATCCTAAAACAATAAGGTTTATGTTTTCAGGTAAGGCTTCGGCAGCTAAAACAGCGTCAAAATTACGCATTACATTTTCGGTTTCTGTTGCTGTATTTTCTTTGGTTAGCCAACTTGCTCCAACATGCTTAAATTTTGGTGTACTATAATATTTGCTCTGTGCTTGTGGAGCAATAATATAGTTTTCGTCTTTGTTTAATCCTTCAAAATACCTTAAAAAATACCTGCTTAAATAACCCATTCCGTGACATACAAACCAAACATTTTTGGTTTTGTCGCTTAATGTGTTTAAAGTAGCATAACTGTTGGTAGTTGTGTATGAAATTTCTTTTTCTTCTAAATTCATTTTGTACTTTTACAATCCGACAATAAAAATACATTATTTATATGCAATTAACTAAAGAAAGCGTTTTAGCACAAGCAAATAAGGCTAGTAAAAATACCTTAATGGAAACGTTAAATATTGAAATGGTAGATTATGGCGAAGATTTTTTAGTTGCCAGAATGCCTGTAGATTCTAGAGTATATCAGCCAGACGGAGTTTTGCATGGTGGTGCAACTGCAGCTTTAGCAGAAAGTGTTGGTAGTTTTGCATCGCATATTTTTATAGATACCGAAAATAAATTTGTTCGTGGTTTAGAAATTACTGCAAACCATTTAAAAAGTGTTACCGAAGGTTTTGTGTATGCAAAAGCTACTTTTTTACACAAAGGTAGAACCACACAATTACTAGATATTAGAATTACTGATGATCATGATAATTTAATTTCTATTTGTAAATTATCTACTATTTCATTGCCTAAAAAGAAGTAATGCATTCTACCCATTTTTTTGAAAAAATACAACAGCACTTTAATAGGGCATTGCCATTTGTGGTGTACAGAAAACCAAATAGGCTAGAGGTACATGCTATGCTTCAAAAGGATGAAAAACTACATGTTATAGAGGATTACTCAGAAAGCGGATTTGTTTTTTCGCCTTTTGATGCCAAAGAACAAGCGGTTTATCTTCCTGTAGCTAATTCAGAAATGATTAGCAGTGATTTTATTTTTACAGATGAAGAAGAAAAATCTGCTGCTGAAAATAGTGCTACACCAAAAGAAAAAGAAGCGCATATCCAATTGGTTCAAAAAGGAATAGATGCCATACATAATAAAGCGTTACAAAAAGTAGTGCTATCTAGATGTGAAGCACAAGCGCTTTCGGAAGAAAATCCTTTAAAAATTTTTAAACATTTATTACAAAAATATGCCACAGCATTTGTGTACTGTTGGTATCATCCACAAGTAGGTTTGTGGTTAGGTGCCACACCAGAAACCTTGTTAAAAGTACAAGCCAATAGGTTTAGTACTATGGCTTTGGCAGGAACGCAAATATACACAGGAACCAAAGATGTGGTTTGGCAAGACAAAGAAAAAGAAGAGCAACAAATAGTAACAGACTTTGTGGTAAATAGCCTGCAATTTACTGCAAATAGCATAAATGTGTCTAAAGTAGAAACCGTTAGAGCAGGAAGTTTATTGCATCTTAAAACGGCAATTTCTGGAACTTTAAAGAAAGAAGATGCTACTTTTAAAGAGGTGCTTTCTAGCTTGCATCCAACTCCTGCTGTTTGCGGATTTCCTAAAGAAAACGCGAAACAGTTTATAATAAACAATGAAAACTATAAAAGAGGTTTTTATGCAGGTTTTTTGGGCGAGTTAAATATAAAAGAAACAAAATCTAGAAATACAAACAGACGTAATGTAGAAAACAACGCTTATGCATCTGTAAAAACGGTTTCAAATTTGTTTGTAAACTTACGCTGTATGCAACTTAAAAATAAACAAGCTTTAATTTATGTTGGTGGCGGAATTACAAAAGATTCTATTGCTGAAAACGAATGGCAAGAAACCGTTAATAAAACACAAACCATTAAGGCTGTTTTGTAAATGCGCACAAAAAGTGGAGTAATTGCTAATTAGGTATTTCCGAAATATTTTCTTTTTAATAAAAGCTTAGCTTATATATAAATTGCCAAATACGTTCGTGTATTACTAGCAAAAACTTACCTTTGTATATACTTTTTTTTAATTTTAAAAAGACTCCCATTTTCATGGGAAGCGAGCATGAAATACCCAAAAATTCCGTTAGCACAAACCGTAATACAGCTATGTAAAGCAAAGCATATTAAACATATTGTAATTTCTCCTGGTAGTAGGAGTGCGCCTTTAACTATAGGCTTTACACATGATGCTTATTTTACTTGTTACAGTGTTGTAGATGAGCGTTGTGCTGCTTTTTTTGCTTTAGGTATTGCCCAACAAATACAAAAACCAGTTGCAGTAGTTTGTTCTTCTGGTAGTGCTTTATTAAACTATTATCCTGCCATTGCAGAAGCTTTTTATAGCAATATACCATTAGTAGTTTTATCTGCAGATAGACCTAAGCATTTAATAGGTATTGGTGACGGACAAACCATTAACCAAGAAAATGTCTTTGAAAATCATATCTTATATTCTGCAAACTTAAAGCAGGATATTAATGCAGATAGTAGCGTGCTAGCACATGAAGATTCTCCAATTTTTAAGAATCTAGAAACTAAAATAGAAAAGCTTTTAGGACTACAACAAAATATTCAATCGCAAAACGAAGCAGCAATTAATTCTGCTTTAAATGTTGCCATGCATAAAAATGGTCCTGTTCATATCAATATTCCGTTTAATGAGCCTTTATATGAAACCGTTACAGAATTATCTGTAAATGTTAAAGTAGAAGATGTAAAGGTAAAACCTAATAAATTAGAAGATTATCAACTTTCTAATTTGGTTTCTAATTGGTATGATGCTAAAAAAAAGCTAATTCTTGTTGGTGTGAATACTCCAAATAGTATAGAGCAAAAATGGTTAGATGAATTGGCAAAAGACGAAAGTGTTATTGTTTTTACAGAAACGACTTCTAATTTGCATCATCCGCAATTTTTTAGCAGTATAGATAAAATAATAGCACCTTTAACTACAGAAGAATTTAAGGCCTTACAGCCTGATATTTTATTGACTTTTGGAGGATTAATAGTGTCTAAAAAAATTAAAGCTTTTTTACGTTCGTATAAACCAAAACAACATTGGCATATTGGTACAGAAAAAGCTAATGATACTTTTTTATGTTTAAAAGAGCATATTAAAATTTCTCCAAATCAGTTTTTTACACAGTTTTTACAAGAAGTAAAACATTTTACAAAAAGCGATTATCAAGCATATTGGACCAACATTAAAAAAACTAGAAAAAAGAAACATACAGCATATTTAGAAAGCTTAGCGTTTTCAGACTTAAAAGCGTTTCAAGCTATTTTAAAATCTATTCCAGAACATGCTATTTTACAATTAAGTAATAGCTCTACTATACGATATGCGCAGCTGTTTAATATTAATAAAACACTATCTGTTTTTTGTAATAGAGGTACTAGTGGTATTGATGGTAGTACAAGTACAGCTGTTGGTTGTGCTGTTGCTAACACAGCGCAAACGGTATTTATTACAGGAGATTTAAGCTTCTTTTATGATAGTAATGCGCTTTGGAATAATTACATACCTAACCATTTTAGAATTATTGTAATTAACAATCAAGGAGGAGGTATTTTTAGAATTCTTCCTGGAGATAAAAACACTGAAAATTTTGATACTTATTTTGAAACAAAACACCAATTATCTGTAAAACACTTGAGTGCTATGTATGGTTTTGAGTATTTAAAAGCATCTAATAACGAAACGCTAAACGAAGCATTACAGTCCTTTTATTTAGCGTCTAATACTCCTAAAATATTAGAAGTGTTTACACCAAGAACTAGCAATGATACTACTTTGTTAGATTATTTTAAAGCATTAAAGTAGTTGGTCGGAAATTGTTAACTTTTTATCGTTAAAAAAAAGTATTTAGTTACTATTTTATAGGTGTACTGTACTTAAATTCTTATCTTTAAGTAACTTTAAAAACATTAACTAAAAAAATAATAAAAATGAGTAAAAGAGACGATTTAATTGTAAAATATGCAGCAGATTTAAAAGATAAAATTGGTGTTACACCAGATATGGATTTATTAACTAAAGTTACTATTGGTTGTGGTCCATCTATTTATAACGCAGATGCAGCAACAGTTTCAGGATCTGACGCCTCAGAATTAGCAACAGTTAAAAATAATTTTTTAATTAAAAAATTAGGTTTAGAAGATAGCGAAGAATTAGATAAAGCTATAGATACTGTAATAGAAAAATACGGTAAATCTAATAGAAATAAATACAGAGCAGTGGTATACTATTTATTAACACAGCACTTTAAAAAAGAGTCTGTTTACAAATAGAATATTTACTAAATATTTAGAAGCGCTACCAAAAAGTAGCGCTTTTTTACTTTCTACTAATTTCATAATTAAAAAAAAGCACTTTTAATTTTTAATATTCTTACTTTTGCAGCATGATACAAATAGGAAAATACAACACACTTACTATAATACGTGAAACAGAACCAGGATTATTCTTGAGTGATGATGATGATAATGAAGTTTTATTACCAAATAGATATGTGCCAGAAGCATTTAAAATTTGGGATAAGTTAGAAGTGTTTGTTTATTTAGATAATCAAGAACGTTTAGTAGCAGTTACTGACAAACCATATATACAACGTGGTGAATTTGCTTTATTACGCTGTAATGAAGTAACTAATCATGGTGCTTTTTTAGATTGGGGAATGGTAAAAGAACTATTTTGTCCTTTTAAAGAGCAAGCCTTTAAAATGAAAAAAGGAAGTTGGTACTTGGTGTATTGTTATCTGGATGAAGAAAGTAATAGACTAGTTGCATCTAGTAAAACAAATCAGTTTTTAGACAATAGTAAATTAACAGTTTCTGAGTTTGATGAGGTGGACTTAATTGCTTCGCATCCTAGTGATATTGGATGGAATGTAATAATAAATAAAGAACATGCTGGTTTAATTTATACAGATAATATTTTTCAAGATATAAGTGTAGGTGATAAATTAAAAGGTATCGTTAAAAAAATACGACCAGGAAATAAAATAGATATTATTTTAGGGCAAGTAGGTTATAGAAATATAGAACCAAATGCAGATAAAATAATGAACCACTTGCAAGATAATAGTGGGTTTTTAAATCTAACCGATAAATCAAAACCTGAAGATATTAAAGAAGTGCTGCAAATGAGTAAAAAAAGCTTTAAAAAAGCTGTAGGTACGCTATACAAGCAAAAACTTATAGCAATAAAAGAAGACGGGATTTACTTGTTGTAAAACCTGTTTTAGATTAAAAAGTAAGTAGGTAGATTTGGGAAGCTAAGTAAGCTAAAATTAGATAGAATGAATGTTTTTTTAGGATGTTCTATCTATGATTAGGGGCTTAATACACTTGCTATTAATTGTATTAGGTAATTTTTCTTTATCTATATTTAATATGCTGTTTATAGCACTATCTAAGTTTTTAAAACATTCGGTTTTACACTTAATAAATGATTTTTCTAGTTTAGCATTTAAATATGCTAATTCATTATAATACACAAAAGAAACACTTTTTAACTGATTGGCATTTTTGTTTTTATAAAAATGAAGCCAATAGGTTGGTGAAACAGAATAATTATTAACTCTATTAGATATTGCATGTAAATCGGCATGTGGTCCGTAATAATTGTAAACTAATTCTCCTAATTCTTTAGAGCAGTTTATATCAAAAACAACACCTTCATTTATTTCTGTTACAAAAAACCTATCACAACAATATACTTTGCCAAAACTTGTTGTATAAGCGTTTTTTATTAATAGACTGTATTTGGTATTAGATAATTTCATTAATTAAGTTGAATTACTTCACAAAATTAGATGCTGTGATTATTATTTTTAATTAGGAATAAGCACTTAAACTAAATACACGATGAAACGTACAATATAATCGATGAAATACATGATAAATGTAAGAAAATACGCTTTTTAATAATTTCGAATGATTTTTAATGTGTTGTATTTCAGCTTTTTAATAGTAAAATTTATGTTTTAGCCACTTTTTAAGTTGTAGTAGTGTTAAAAAAAAATAGTATTTTTACTCTCCAAAAAAAAAATATGAGTCAATTAAACTGGGTAACAGCCAAAGAATACGAAGACATTACCTATAAAAAATGTAATGGAGTTGCAAGAATTGCTTTTAACAGGCCAAATGTAAGAAATGCATTTAGACCAAAAACAACAAAAGAATTATATGATGCATTTTACGATGCAGGAGAAGATACTAGTATAGGTGTTGTTTTATTATCTGCCGAAGGTCCATCAACAAAAGATGGTATCTGGAGTTTTTGTTCTGGTGGAGATCAAAAAGCAAGAGGTCACCAAGGTTATGTTGGTGATGATGGTTACCACAGATTAAATATTCTAGAAGTGCAACGTTTAATTCGCTTTATGCCAAAAGCAGTAATTGCAGTTGTTCCTGGTTGGGCAGTTGGAGGAGGACATAGTTTACATGTGGTTTGTGATTTAACTTTAGCAAGTAAAGAGCATGCTATTTTTAAACAAACAGATGCAGATGTTACTAGTTTTGATGGTGGCTATGGTTCTGCCTATTTAGCCAAAATGGTTGGACAGAAAAAAGCACGTGAAATCTTTTTCTTAGGAAGAAATTATTCTGCACAAGAAGCTTATGAGATGGGAATGGTAAATGCTGTTATTCCTCATGAAGAGTTAGAAGAAACTGCATACAATTGGGCTCAAGAAATATTAGAAAAATCACCTACCTCTATTAAAATGTTAAAATTTGCAATGAATTTAACAGACGATGGTATGGTTGGTCAACAAGTATTTGCTGGTGAGGCTACTCGTTTAGCATATATGACAGATGAAGCCAAAGAAGGTCGTGATGCTTTTTTAGAAAAGCGTAAGCCTAACTTTCCTAAAAAGTGGATACCATAATTTATGAGTACTTTTTCATATTGGGTAGAAGCTGCAAGGTTACGAACTTTACCGCTTTCTTTATCCGGAATTATAGTTGCTTCGGCATTAGCAGCTTATAATGACGTTTTTAATTGGTCTATTTTTATATTGGCTATTTGTACTACCATAAGTTTTCAAATATTATCAAATTTTGCTAATGATTATGGTGATGGTGTAAAAGGAACAGATAACGAAGATAGAATAGGTCCTGAACGTGCGTTACAAAGCGGAAAAATTACTGAGAAAGCAATGCTAAAGGGGATTAAAATTAATATTGTTATATCTATTATTTTATCTTTTGGGTTAATTGTTGCTGCTTTTGGTTCTAGTCACTTACTATATACATTGGTTTTTTTTATTTTAGGTTTAGCTTCTATTTATGCAGCAATGAAATATACTATGGGAAGCAATGCGTATGGCTATAGAGGTTTAGGAGACGTTTTTGTTTTTCTGTTTTTTGGCTTACTAAGTGTAATAGGAGGTTATTTTCTATATAGTAAACAAATAGATAGTATTACTTTCTTACCAGCTTGCACCTTAGGCTTTTTAAGCACTGCAGTATTAAATCTTAATAATATGAGAGATATTGCATCAGATAAAAAAGCAAATAAAAATACTTTGGTGGTTAAATTAGGAAGTGTAAAAGCTAAAAAATACCATTACTTTTTAATTCTTTCTGCAATGGTATTGTCATTGCTTTTTGTGGTTTTATACTACAACTCGATTTTTAATTTAATATTTCTTATAGCTTTTGTTCCTTTATTTATTCACTTAAAAAAAGTACAAAACAATACAGAGCCTGTTCACTTAGATCCAGAACTTAAAAAAGTAGCACTTAGTACCTTTTTATTAGCAATACTTTTTGCTATAGGATACATCTTGTAATCTGTTTCTTGTTAAATATGCTAAAAAAAGAAATTTTGCATGTAAATATTTGTAAATCAAATAATTGCACTTATATTTATACTGTTGATACTTCATGGTAAAGTGAAAATACTAAGTATTAATTTCAATTTTGGGGATTGAAAAACTCAGACAAATTCTACAATAGGTCTGAGTTTTTTTTGTAATTTTCTTTTTTAAAAAATAAATTATGAAAATCACATTTTACGGTCACGCTAGTTTAGGTATTGAAATAGATGATACACAGATTCTTGTAGATCCATTTATAACAGGAAACCCAAAAGCTGCGCATATTGATATAAATACACTAAAGGCAGATTATATATTATTAACACATGCACATCAAGATCATATTCTAGATGTAGAAGCTATTGCAAAACGTACTGGAGCTATTATAGTTTCTAATTTTGAAATTGTTACGCATTTTCAAAATTTAGGTTTAGAAGGCCACCCAATGAATCATGGTGGTACTTGGGATTTTGATTTTGGAAGTCTTAAATACGTAAACGCTATTCATACTTCTTCTTTTCCTGATGGAAAATATGGAGGACAACCAGGAGGTTTTGTTTTAGAAGGCGAGCATAAAAACATTTATATAGCTGGAGATACTGCTTTAACAATGGATATGAAATTAATACCAATGCATACCAAGTTAGATTTAGCTATTTTACCCATTGGAGACAATTTTACAATGGGAATTAAGGATGCTATTCTTGCTAGTGGTTTTGTAGATTGTGATAAAGTTTTAGGTTATCATTTTGATACTTTTGGCTATATAGAAATAGACCATGAAGTTGCAAAAAAACAGTTTTTTAATAAAGGAAAAGACCTTATGTTATTAGAAATTGGTGAAAGTATTTCGCTTTAAAATGAAGGTTTAACGTATTGAATTTTTAAACAAAGTTACTAGAGGAAAATATTTTTAGAATACGAATAAGATAGTAATACTGTTTATTCTTCTAACTCCTTTAAAGCCATTGTATAATCATACTGTAAGTCTTCATGCAAGCCAGTGATGATTTTTTTTATAGCAGCTATTTGTCTGTCGTAAATATTAGTAAGCGTAACGTTTCTTTTTATAGATGGTTTAAAATCTTTAAGTTTTTGGCAGAAGTAGAGTAGTAATTCTACTTCTGTTTCTTTTTTTAAAGAGTATCTGCTATACTTTTTAATAAGCCTTAATATTTTACGAACACTTTTTTTAATGTAAAAATAACTGTCTGTATTAATGGTTTCAAATTGTAAATCTATTTCTTGTTTTACATTTTCAATATAACCAGCTTCGTCATGTGCTTCAAAAAGTAAATAGGTAAGTAGTTCTTTATTTTCCTTTTTAAAGCGAGATAAACGCAAACAAAGGTGCATTAACTCTTCGGTAGAGTTGTGCTTTAGTTCGTCTTTAAGTTGTTTTACTGTAGCTGTTTTCATTGAAAATTTATTTCATTTCCGCGAAAGCGAAAACCTTTTTAAAAGAGGAGCTTTTATTCTAATTATACTATTCTTGTTTTGTAAAAAGCACAAAGATTAAAGTTTGTAGTGTTTTCTTATGGTTTGTTTTACTCGAAATAATCGAATAATACCAATAAGTAGTATTACAGGAGAAGTAGCAACTAATAGAATTCCAAAAGTTTCTAATTCTGTAAAAAGTTCTAATTTTAAAATGGCAAGTCCTGTTCCTAAAAAGACAACAAAAGTTCTAAAATAGGCTAAAAAAGTACGTTCATTTGCTAATTTGGTTCTTTCTATTGCTAACCAATCTCTTGTTGTTAAGCTGTTTTCTTCTATCATTTTAATGGTAACCTTTTAATAAATTGATACTTACTGTTGCTAAGTTGTTATTTGGAAATTTCGAGAAATAATTTTTATCAGGTAATAAACCAACTTCTGTTGCTATTTTATTAAATACATCTATTTCTAAAATATATTGATCACTATAACCATGTGTAGCATCATAAGCTGTAGCAGCAGTTTTACCAATATTAGTTGCTGTAAATTTAGGATTAATTGTGTGTAATTCTATAATTAACAAGCCAAATTTTTCAACATAGGGTTTCCATTTTAGTAGGTGTTCACGTAAAGAGTCTTCCACCAAATTATTGCTAAGTCTTTTGCCTTTACTAGAAAAAGCACCAGTAGAAGAACTTATTTTATTGGTAATGGTTTTTGGTGTTTGCCAAATTCTATTATGGTCTAAAAAAGTACGTACGTTTAGTAAATCTTTAAGTTCAATATTATAATCTTCTTTAAGGTCTTTTGCTAATAAATCTGGTCTGCCAATGTCTCCCCAAATAACTTTTGCCCAAATATCGGCTTTAATTAAATTGGCTCTGGTTACTTTTAATGCTGCTTGATTAAAATCTGCACCAACTAATAATAAAGGGTGTTCTTCTAGCATTTTACCACGTAAGGTTTGGTGTTCTATAACATCAAAAATATGATTAATAAAAGCACCATTACCACAGCCCATATCTAAAATACCTTTTGGCTGCTCATCAATAGGTTTATTAAAGAGCTTTATAATTACTTGGTCTATAACTTTAAAGTAGGTTGAATGTGCACCACCACTTCCCCAAACATTCATTTCTCTTTGTACATGTTTTTCGGTTTCGTCTGGAGACTCTGTTTGTAATACTAATGGGTTTCCAAAAAGTAATTCGTCTAGTTGTAAGAAGGTTGGTAAATAAGAAACGGTTACACCATAGGCACTTGCTCTTTTAGCAAAAAACAATCCTTGATCTGTAAATTGATAGGTGTTTTTCTTTTTAGTAAACCAGCCTAAATACGAAAAGAAATCTAGTATTTTTTTAAAGCTTTCTGGGTCTTTATGGTATTCTTCTGCTGTAAAAGAGGCTTCCATAAAGTATTTATGAAATAAGCCATTTACACCAAGCATAACAATTATAGGCGCAACAATACAGCCTTCGATATGTTTTAGTACTTGTTGTTCTACTTGGGTTTCTGCTTTTAAATGAAAGTTTTTTTCATAATTTTTAAAAATACGTTCTAAAGCTATAAAGGCATCAGCACTAACATGTTTTTCTGGAAAGTTAACCGAATAGGAGAGAAGCTTAATAGCATCTTCATATAAAGGAGCGAGTTTAAATGCTTCTTCGCTATTTTGGTTGGTTTGATAAGAGACTATGTTGGTGGTGTTATTTATATCTTGAACCAACCAACCTTGTGCTGCTAAAACGCGTAAAGCTATGTTTAAATAGCCTTCATTTGCTTTAAATGTATTAGCAAGATCTGTTGTATTGGCTTTTTTGTTTTGTAGTAAAAAATCTAAAACCCCTTTTTTATGTAATGCAAAAGTTGTTGTTGCTGTTGCTATACCATCTAAATGTCTAAAAATAGTTCCTCTAAGTTGTTCTTTATCTTTTTTGGTAAGCATTGGTTATAGGTTTGATTTACTATAAATATAAAAAAAACCTTTCAAGTATTTCTTGAAAGGCTTTTTAAAAAGTATATAAATCTTACTAGTTATCTTAATTTTGGATAATCATTAGGATTAACCTCATGCATTACTTGATAGACCGTTTCAAAAATATCTTCGTGAGAAGGTTTTGAAAAATAATCACCATCTGTACCATAAGCAGGACGATGACTTTTTGCTGTTAATGTTAGTGGTTTACTATCTAAAAACTGGTAAGTATTTTGTGTATTTAGTATTTCGTTTAAAATATAAGCAGAAGCTCCACCAGGAACATCTTCATCTATAACTATTAAACGATTTGTTTTTTCAACGCTTTTTACAATATCGTGGTTTAAATCAAAAGGAAGTAAAGATTGCACATCTATAACTTCTGCATCAATACCAACTTCTATTAATTCTTTGGCAACTTGTGCAACAATATTTAAAGTAGAACCATAAGAAACTAAAGTAATATCACTTCCTTCTTTTACTGTTTCTACCACACCTAAAGGTGTTTTAAATGCACCAATATTGTTAGGCATTTTTTCTTTTAGTCTGTAACCATTTAAGCATTCAACAACTAAAGCAGGTTCGTCACTTTCTAGTAAGGTATTATAAAAACCAGCCGCTTTGGTCATGTTTCTTGGTACTAAAACATGAATACCACGAACAAGGTTTATAATTCCACCCATTTGCGAACCAGAATGCCAAATACCTTCTAGTCTATGACCACGTGTTCTAATAATTAATGGTGCTTTTTGTCTACCATGTGTTCTATAGTGTACAGTAGCTAAATCATCACTAATTATCTGTAAGGCATATAGTAAATAATCTAGGTATTGAATTTCTGCAATTGGTCTTAAACCACGCATAGATAACCCAATTCCTTGACCTAAAATAGTAGCTTCTCTAATTCCTGTATCAGAAACACGGAATTTTCCGTATTTTTCTTGCATGCCTTCAAGACCTTGATTTACATCTCCAATATGTCCTGCATCTTCTCCAAAAATAATAACTTCTGGGTGTTTGCTAAAAAGCGCATCAAAATTATCTCTAATTACTAGTCTAGCATCTACCATTTTAGCATCTGCGTCATAGGTAGGTTTTACTTCTGTTACTTGTAAAGCAGATTGGTTAGAATGGCTATGTAAATGCGAGCTGTATTTAGGTTGTATGGTATTAATATAATTATTAATCCAATTAGTAAGTTGTGTTTTTTCTGATGAATTTTCACTAATAACGTAGCGTAAAGCTTTTCTTGCTGTAGAAAGGTTATCTTTTCTAATAGGCTCTATAATATCGGCTAAATCATTTTTAAGTTTAGTTATAAAAACGTTGTTAGCACTTGTATTAGCAAGGTTTTCTAAAAGAGAAATAAGTTCACTGCGTTCTTGAGCAATAGGATTGCTGTATGCAGACCATGCAGCTTTTTTACCTTCACGAACACGTTTTTTTATGCTTTTTTCAATTTCTCTAAGTTCTTCTTTGGTTGCAAAATTATTTGCAATAATCCATTCGCGCATTTTAAGGTTACAGTCGTTTTCTGCTTCCCAGTTTAGGCGTTCTGCATCTTTATATCTTTCATGAGAACCAGAAGTAGAGTGCCCTTGTGGTTGTGTTAATTCATTAACGTGAATTAAAACAGGAACATGGTTTTTTCTAGCAATTTCACCTGCTTTTTGGTAGGTTTCTATTAAGTTAGGATAATCCCAACCTTTCACTCTTAAAATTTCGTAACCGTTGGTTCCTTTAACACGTTGAAATCCTTTTAGTATTTCAGAGATGTTTTCTTTTGTAGTTTGGTGTTTTGCGTGTACAGAAATTCCGTATTCATCATCCCAAACACTTATTACCATAGGTACTTGTAAAACACCTGCAGCGTTTATGGTTTCAAAAAATAGGCCTTCACTAGTACTTGCGTTTCCTATGGTTCCCCAAGCTACTTCATTACCATTAACAGAAAAGTTGTTGGCATCTATACCTTCAACATTTTTATAAATTTTTGACGCTTGTGCTAAACCAAGTAATCGTGGCATTTGTGCTGCAGTAGGCGAGATGTCTGCACTAGAATTTTTTTGTTTGGTTAAGTTGTTCCAATTTCCGTTTTCATCTAAACTATGCGTAGCAAAATGTCCTCCCATTTGTCTACCAGCAGACATTGGGTCGTTATTAATATCTGTATGTGCATACAATCCAGCAAAAAATTGCTCGATGGTAAGTTCACCAATAGCCATCATAAAGGTTTGATCTCGATAATAACCAGATCTAAAATCTCCATTTTTAAAGGCTTTTGCCCAAGCTAGTTGTGGTATTTCTTTACCATCACCAAAAATTCCAAATTTTGCTTTTCCTGTAAGAACTTCTCGACGACCTAATAAACTGCATTCTCTGGAGGTTACAGCAATAGTATAATCTTTTAAAACTTCAGCTTTAAAATCGTTAAAAGAAATGTCTTCAATTGTTTCTGGATTTGTTGTCATTTTTGATGCTTTCATAAGTTGCAAATTTACATAAAATAAAGCATTTTTGCAATATACTAATGTCTTAAAATATTACGAAATTACTAATATATGCATGGTATTTTTGTTAAATGTAAAATATAAGTGAATTATAAGGGAAATTTATGAATATATTTTAATGGAATTTCTGTCTAAATTTAAAATTATTTAACTATAAAAAATATGCTTTTTATATAAATTTTAAAATAGTAACAAGTGTAAAACGTTAAATAGTAAGCTTATATTTAAGTGGTAGTGCTTTGGTTTTTAGCAGCAAGAGTAATAATTAATACCAACGTCTTCTAAACAGTCCAAGTAAGGATTGTATATCTGCAGTAAACTTAAAACGAATTTTTTGGCTATACTGTGGTTGTGCAATTTCCCATCCTAGATTAGAGTAAACCGGAAAATAAATTTCAAAATAATCTTCTACTAAGTTTATTCTTAATCCCGAATCATAAACTAGTTTAGCCTTTTCATTTTTGTTTTTTAATGTACCTAAATCTCCATAAGCATGAATGTACTGCCAGATCGATGTACTTATGTTTGTAGTTGCCATCCACTGATTGGCATAGGGAGTTTCTAATTTTGATTTAAAACCACCTTCGGCAATAATTAATTCTTGACTAAATATTCCTGTACTTTCCGATCGTCCTAAGTAGCCATAATCAAATAAATAATCTGTAGGTCTGTCTAGAGCAAAACTAAAATAATTGTTGCTTGCTTGGTTTTTGTTTTTTAAGAATGCTCCTGCAAAAAACCTAACGTTAAGCTGTCTGTTGTTTTGGTATAATTTTCGGTATTCGTAATTAAAAGATATTTTACTGAAAGTTTGTGATGCTTGAAAATCTGCAAACCAACTAGAAAATTCTATTAAACCTGGATTTTTGTTTATATACCTTAAGTTGAAAATATTATAATTAGGTTCGGCTTCGTCTAATAAAATATTATTAACGTCTTTATCTCTTCTAATACTTACATATCTTAGGTTTAAATAGCCTCTTTTATTAGCTCGTAAATTTTCGGTATCTCTAAAATGAAAAGTTATAGATGGCTTTATGGAGGTTACAAATAGGTCAGGAGCATAACTATCATAACTACCTGTTAATACATATTGTATTTTAAATAAATTTCTGTTGCTGTCATTATATTGATGATAAACAAGGTTAGCAGAACCCGTTAAAGCATTAGATTTTAAACCATATTGAGGCGCAATTTTGTAGGTGAAATCTTTTTTAAGTACCGTTTTATTGTATGCTTTTGTACCAACTACAATACCATCATAGATGTTGTTAAACTCTAAAATAGGCATAATTAATACTTGATTATACCTAGTGTCTTCAACATCTTTTAATAGTCTTATTTGTAATGGCTTGTTTAATAAAGAGGCTGTTAGTGACTTTGTGTTGTTTCTGTTATTTCGTTCTGGTGTTATCTTATCTTGGTTAAGAACAATTTTTGTAGCCTTGTTTTTTGGTAGTTTTATAGTATCATAAAGCGCATTATTGTTAATCCAGTACTTGCCTGTAATACTATCATTATTTAAGGTGAATAAAGAAGTAGGCATGCTTGTTCTGGTTTTGTTTTTAATAACCACTTTAACAGAATCTCTGCTAGGTTCTACCTTTTCTATTTTATAGTCTATTTTTTTTGAGGTTTTTAAATACTCATTAAAAAACCAATGAATGTCCTTAGAGGCTTTTGTTGTTATAAATTTTTCAAAATCTTTGGTAGTGGTAGGTTTTAGTTTTTGAAGGTTTAAAAACTCCTGTATAGATTGATTTAGTTGTATGCTTTCATCATAACTATTTAAATACTCTAAACCTATTGCAGCCTTGTTTGGGTTTGCTATGTTTTTGTTGAATTTTAATAAGGAATCTTTTTGTTTGGTAAGCGGTTGGTCTTGATTACCTCTTGCCATATTCATATATAAAAGATTATACTGATCATTAAAACTAAGTTGTGCAGCATGAAAGGATTTAATTCCCCAGATATTAGAAAGGCTTCCAAAGATTTTCATATCTGGATAATTTTCTCTCACGTATTTTTTTAAGAAATATATCTGAAACCCATCTATTAACCATTGGTCTTTTCTTGGGTTTATTAAAAGCGTGTTTTCTAAATAATTATATAAAGCTGTTTTTAATAATTTTAGTTCGTATTGAAAGCTATCAGGAAATGGACGAAAAAAGTCAGGTAATAAGTTTAAGCCATAAATAGGTTTTTTCTTATAATCTGTGTTGGATACTAATAAGCGTTCATGTGGATATTCGCCAAGATTTTCAGTAATAAATCCTGCAACCTTGTCTGTAATTAATACTCTTTCTGTTTGTGTTAAATTTACGTCACCAATACTAGATACAACACTAAAATAATCGGTTTGTACAGTATTAAAACGCGGTTCTTGAAATAGAAATAATTTGGTGTTAACTCTATCTTTTCCTTGTAAGGTAGTTGTTATGGTGTTGTTGTGCTTTGTGTTTTGTACCTCATCAAGTTCTGTGGTTAAAATGTAACTTTCTGGATAGGTAATTTCAAAGTTTTGATCTGTTTTTGGTATGTAGGCATCTTCAATACCTTTGTTACTAAAGTAATGCCAAGTACCATCATAAACAGCAGGAGTTATATACCAATATTTTAAATTTATATTATTAGCGCTGTCTATACCATAGCGTGTAAATTTAGCGTTGGGTATTTGTACAAGATAATTTAGGTGTAGTGTGTAAGTTTCGTTAGGAGCTAAAGCCTTGTTTAGTCTTACTTTTATAATATCTAATTGGTTTTTTAGTCGTTCATGACTTACCTCTTTATTGTTCTGTTTTAAAGAAGTAATAACCGTAAAACCTCTGTCTTCGTTTTTAGCAAAGTGAAAATCATTTTTATATTCTTCGGCAAAACGTTTGGCTAGAGGAGTGTTTTTTGTTGAATAACTATTGCTCCAATCTGTTAAATAAATATACTGTAAAGTATTGTTAGATGTATTTTGGTATTGAATAGTTTGTTCTATTTCAATTTTTTTACTTGTAACATCAAAAGTTGCCTTTAGGTCAATGGAATTTTGACTAAAGCTTAAAAAATTCACTAAGGTGAATAGAAAAAAAAGTAGGTAGCGATTTATCAATTTACTTTCACAAACTTTAAAGGTTCTTTATTAAAATTAGGGGTTACTATGTAATATACACCATTATTTAAATTAGAAACGTCTATATAATGCGTTTTTGTATTATTTAAACGAATTGTTTTTACTAATTGTCCTAAAGTATTAAAAATATTTAGTTTTTTGTTACTGATTTCTTGGTTGTTAGTTTGTAAATTTAAGGTATTAGAAATAATATTTGTGCCAATTATTTCATAATAATTTGATGTTGTGTATTCAGGAATACTTAAAAATTGCTGATTGGTCTGTATTTGTAAGGTAACAGGAAGGTGGTCACTAAAATTATATAAAGACTCTCTTATTTCTAACGAATAATCTGTGGTGTTAGGGTTGCTGTCTTCTGCACAACTAGCAGAATTAATTTCTTGATTATAGCAGTTAACATTCGCGTTATTACCAAATACTTGATAGGAGTTTTCAACAAAAAATAAATCGGTATTTTCTCCTGAAGCATTACTCATGCTTTCGGATGTTAATATAAAATCAAACCTATCATCAAAACCACCAGTTGCACCTCCTAAACCTGTTGCAGTTCTAGTAGACTGTGTAAACACATCTAGATAGTTGGTGTTGTTATGCCAAGAGCCTATTTTATTTGCAGGATCTATAAATGTAATGTGGTTTTCGGTTTGTATTAATTCTTGAAAAGCAGGCTCAGAACTTCTATATAAATTTAAATCGCCAGAAAGTAAGATATGACTGTCTTGTGGTAGTGTGTTTAAATAATTTTCTAAATCGTTTACCATTTGTAAACGTAGTGCTTGGTTGTCAACACCATCTGAAGCTTTTAAATGGCCAACTATTACTTCAAGGTATAAAGGGTTTATATCTTGATCTGTAGTATTAAGTTTTAACTTATAGTGATTAAAGTCTCTATAAATGGTTGTAATTATAGTTTGGCTTTGTAGGCTAAACTTGGTACTATCAAAATAAAGCAGGTTTTGTAAATCGTTTTGATTTCCTAGCGCATCATCAGAAGTATTTAACTCAAAATTTGCCATGGCATAGTTTGGGTTTATTTCTTGCTGCATCTTATTAAGGATGCTATTGGCACCAGTTTCATTATTTAATTCACAAACCATAAAAATATCTGGTTGGTAATTGTTTAAAATAACGCCTAAATAATCTAATCTGTTATCAGGAATGGTTTGTAAAGGGAAATTTAATAAATTATAAAACATAGCATTAAAAGTATCTTGTGATAAGACACTTTTAATGCTAAGTAAACTTATTAAAACTAGAAGAAGTTTTTTATTGTTATTTACTTTTCTCTTAAGTGTATTTTTAAATTTTAAAATAACCACTAATTAAAAGTTAGGGCTAAAGCCATATTCTTTATAGAAAGCATCTAAGATATCTATAACTTCATCTTCTGTATCTACAAGGTGAATTAAATCTAAATCTTTAGCACTGATATTTCCAAACTTATCTAATAGAGTTGCTTTAACCCAGTCAAATAAACCTTCCCAGAATTCTCTACCAACTAAAATAATTGGAAATTTTTCAATTTTATTTGTTTGAATTAAGGTAATAGCTTCAAATAACTCATCTAATGTACCAAAACCTCCAGGCATTACTACAAAACCTTGCGAGTATTTTACAAACATTACTTTACGTACAAAGAAGTAATCAAAATCTAAACTTTTGTCATGATCTATGTAAGGGTTGTCATGTTGCTCAAAAGGTAATTCAATATTTAAACCAACCGAAGTACCACCTCCAAGATGTGCTCCTTTATTACCAGCTTCCATAATTCCTGGTCCTCCACCAGTAATTACACCATAACCATGATCTACAATTTTATGCGCTACTTTCTCTGTTAGTTTATAGTATTTATCTTCCGGTTTAGTTCTTGCAGATCCAAAAATGGATACACAAGGACCAATTTTACTTAATTTTTCATAACCATTAACAAACTCTCCCATTATTTTAAAAATGGCCCAAGAATCGTTTGTTTTCTTTTCATTCCATCCTTTTGGATGTTGTTCTTTTCTCATGTATTTTAATATTTATTTTTAGTATTTTGTTTTTTAAGCAACTTGCTAATTTAGTTCTTTTTTTAGCACAGTAGCAAAACTAGATACTATTTTTTTAATTCAATTCTTTCTTTAAAAACTTGGCTGTATAGCTAGTTTTATGTTTTGCAACTTTTTCTGGAGTTCCTTCTACTAAAATTTCACCACCATTTTTTCCGCCTTCATAACCAATATCAATAATATGATCTACGGCTTTAATAACATCTAGGTTGTGTTCAATAATTAAAACAGTATTTCCTTTATTGGCTAGTTTGTTTAATACAATCATTAGTACTCTAATATCTTCAAAATGTAATCCTGTAGTAGGCTCATCAAGTATATAAAAAGTATTACCTGTATCGCGTTTGCTTAATTCTGTGGCAAGTTTAATACGTTGCGCTTCACCTCCAGAAAGTGTAGTACTTTGTTGGCCTAAAGTGATATAGCCTAAACCAACATCTTTTATGGTTTTTAATTTTTTATGAATTTTAGGAATGTGTTCAAAAAATTCAACGGCTTCATTAATAGTCATGTTTAATACATCACTAATGCTTTTTCCTTTATAACGAATCTCTAAAGTTTCGCGATTAAAACGTTTACCTTGACAGGTTTCACACTCTACATAAACGTCTGGTAAAAAATTCATTTCAATAACGCGTAAACCACCACCTTGACAGGTTTCGCATCTTCCTCCTTTTACATTAAAACTAAATCTTCCTGGTTTGTAACCACGAATCATAGCTTCTGGTATTTTGGCAAATAAACTACGTATTTCACTAAAAGTACCTGTGTATGTAGCAGGATTACTACGAGGTGTTCTACCAATAGGAGATTGGTTTATATCAATTACTTTATCTATATGCTCTAAACCTTTTATGCTTTTGTAAGGCATTGGTTTTTTAACGCCATTAAAGTAATAAGCATTAAGAATAGGATAGAGGGTTTCATTAATTAAAGTAGATTTTCCGCTACCAGAAACTCCTGTAACACCAATCATTTTTCCTAAAGGAAATTTAACCGAAACATTTTTTAAGTTGTTTCCTGTACAGCCTTTAAGTTCTAAGAATTTTCCGTTTCCTTCTCTACGTTTTTCAGGCACTTCAATTTGCTTAGTGCCGTTTAGGTATTCTGCAGTGAGTGTATGGTGTTTTAAAACTTCTTGAGGAGTACCTTGGCTAATAATTTCGCCTCCATGTTTTCCTGCATGCGGACCAATATCTATAACATGATCTGCTCTTAAAATCATGTCTTTATCGTGTTCTACAACAATTACCGAGTTACCAACATCACGTAATGCTACTAATGAATTTATTAGTTTTTCGTTATCACGTTGGTGTAAACCAATACTAGGTTCATCTAAAATATAAAGCACTCCAACTAATTGTGAGCCTATTTGAGTAGCTAAACGAATACGCTGTGCTTCTCCACCAGAAAGGGTTTTAGAGCTTCGGTTTAGCGAAAGATAATTTAAACCAACATCTAATAAAAACTGCAATCTAGCTCTAATTTCTTTAATAATTTCTTCGGCAATTTTTAGCTGTGTTTTAGATAGACTTTTGTGTAAATCTTTAAACCATGCTGCTAAATCAACAATATCCTTATTGGCTAATTCTGCTATGTTTTGGTTGTTTATTTTAAAGTAAAGCGATTCTTGACGTAAACGTGCACCATGACAAGTATTACAATCTACTTTATCCATATACTCTTTTGCCCAACGTTTTAACGATGTAGAATCTGCGTTAGCATATTGGCTTTCTATAAAATTAGCAACACCTTCAAAATCTATTTTGTAGTCTCTTTTTATACCAAGCGTTTTACTGTTTACAGTAAATTTTTCGTTTCCACCATACAAAATCATTTGTTTGGCTTCTTCCGGAATATCTTTATACGCATCACTTAATTTAAAGTTGTAGCGTTGTGCAATTAATTGTAATTGTTTAAAAATCCATGAATTTTTTTCTGGTCCATGAGGAGCAAGAGCACCATTTTTAATAGAAATAGAATCGTCTGGAATAATTTTATTTTCATTTACTTGATACAAGGTACCAATACCATTACATTTAGGGCAAGCACCTTTTGGAGAGTTAAACGAAAAGTTATTAGGTTCTGGATTAGGATAAGAAATTCCTGAACTAGGACACATTAAACTTCTACTAAAAAATCTAGTTTCGTTGGTGTCTTGATCTAAAACCATAAGTACATCATTACCATGATACATGGCAGTGTTTATGGTTTCGGTTAAGCGTTTATCATTATCTACAGAAGCATCAATCTTCAATCTATCAATTACAATTTCAATATCATGATTCTTGTATCTGTCAAGCTTCATTCCCTTTACAAGGTCTTTTATTTCGCCATCAGCTCTTACTTTTACAAAGCCTTGTTTTGCAATTTGCTCAAACAACTCTCTGTAATGCCCTTTACGAGAACGCACCACTGGAGCCAATATATTAATGCGTTTTCCAGAAAAACTTTCTGTAATCAACGCTTTTATTTGCTCATCGTTATAGCTTACCATTTTTTCGCCAGTATTATAACTGTACGCATCACTAGCTCTAGCAAAAAGTAAACGTAAAAAATCATAAATCTCTGTAATGGTACCAACGGTTGATCGTGGTGACTTACTAGTTGTTTTTTGCTCTATAGCAATAACAGGAGAGAGACCATCAATTTTATCTACATCAGGACGCTCTAAGCCACCAAGAAATTGTCTTGCATAGGCAGAAAAAGTTTCAATGTATCTACGTTGCCCTTCGGCATAAATGGTATCAAAAGCTAGTGAGGATTTTCCGCTACCAGACAAGCCAGTAATAACCACTAGTTTTTCTCTAGGAATAGAGATGTCTATGTTCTTTAAATTATGAACACGAGCACCTTGAACTTCAATATTTTCTTCGAATTTGGACATAAATTTGCAAAGGTGCAAAGATACAGTTTTTACTTGTCTTTAAGAAAGGTAATTAGTTAGGATTTTATTAAAATAAAGATGCTACAAATCTGTTTTACACAATTGTTATTAAGTGGTTTTTAAAATATATAGGAAACAAAAATTTCGCTTTCGCGGAAACCTATAAACAAGATTTTTTATCTGATTACAGCGCGCAATCCACAAAATAATGCTTACTGCAAATGCAAAGTCTTTAAGTCTTCTATTTCTAAACCTAGCACTAAAAGTTTATGAAAGGTAGGAAGCATAGCACCTGTTTCTGTAGTTGTCCAATCGTTCCAAGAAGCTTCTAATCCGTCAATTGGTAAAATGGAAGTCCATAATTTAAAACTTGTAGGTTTTCCAGAATCGTTTAGCAACCATAAATATGAATCTCCAGGAGTTGAGCCACCAGAAGTATAGGTTATTAGTAAAGCATCTTTATTTTCTTCTGTTTTAACCAGTCTTCGTTCTGTTCCTGGATCTAAAACTTTGTAAGGAGCTACTAACCAAAAGCTATCATTGTTAAAGTAATCGGTTGCTTTTTTTATTAATTCTTTCGCTGGTGTGCCTTGCACTTTTTGATCTCCTTCAAAAGTTTCACTTTTAGAAGTATTGTTTAAATCTAAATGTACTTTGTAGTTTTTCCAATAGACTTCACAAGTGTTTTCTTTTTTATTCCATTTGTAATGGTGTCTTTTTTTAAAGGTAAATTCTATATAATCTGTGGCTTTATATTTTTCATGGTCTAGTGCATCTAGCATTTTGTATGCCAAAGCATCTGCTTGTTCGCCTGGTGTTCCTGTTGGTAATTCTTCGTTGTATTTAAAATATAAAAATCCAAAAAACAGAAAGCTTGGTAAGGTGAAGAAAATGATTACTCCTGCTATTATTTTAAATATTTTTTTTATGCTTGTTTTTTTTTGTTTTTTCATTTAAGGGTTTGTTTTTTCAACTATAAATTAGTGGTTTGTTTAAAATCCTGAAGCAGCATCATCGCCACGTTTGTCTGCTCCACCTTCTAATTTGCCATTATCTAAAACTAAAATAGCATCTACTTTACCAATAACAGGTGCATCTTTTTCATTAATAGTATAGCCTTTAGATTCTAAATTTTGAATGGTTGTTTTATTAAAAGAATTTGGTTCCATCATAATAACATCTGGTAGCCATTGGTGGTGAAAACGTGGTGCATCAACAGCTTCTTGCATATTCATTTTGTATTCATGTACATTTAAAATGGTTTGCATTACCGAAGTAATAATAGTAGAGCCTCCAGGTGTACCAACAACCATATATAGTTTACCATTTTTTTCTACAATAGTTGGTGTCATAGAACTTAGCATGCGTTTTTCTGGCAGAATACTATTTGCTTCTGCACCAACTAAACCATATACATTTGGTATTCCTGGTTTGCTAGAAAAATCATCCATTTCATTATTTAAAAAGAAACCAAGTTCACTACAATACAATTTAGAACCATAACCAGAATTTAGTGTAGTGGTTACAGAAACAGCGTTACCAAAAGGGTCTACAATAGAGTAGTGTGTTGTTTCATTACTTTCCATAATTTCTACTTTACCATGAGATACGTCTGCAGATTTAGTCGCTTTTTCAAAGGAGAAGTCTTGCATTCTTTCTTGTAAATAGGTGGTGCTAATTAATTGTTTTTGCGGTACATTAACAAAATCTGGATCGCCTAAATAAAAACTTCTGTCTGCGTATGCACGACGTTCTGCTTCGGTTATAATTTGAATGGCTTTATCAGAATTATGTCCTAGTTTATCTAAATCATAAGGTTCAATCATTTTCATAATTTGAGCTAAACAAATACCACCACTAGAAGGAGGAGACATAGAGATAATGTTTAAATCATCATAAGAAAAAGTAACAGGTTTACGCCATTTAGGTTGGTAGTTAGCAAGGTCTTCTTCGGTTAAAATTCCTCCATTATCTTGAATGTGTTTTGCTAGTATTTTTGCAGTTTCCCCTTTGTAGAATTCTTCAGGACCATTTTTCATGATTCGGGTTAAAGTATTTGCTAGGTTTGGGTATTTTATACTATCTTTTTCTTTCCATTCTTTAGTAAATAAAAAATCAGATTTGTTGGTTTTTTTAAAATCCTCTTGTTTTTCTGCAATACGTAATTCTTGATTTTTGGTCACTACAACTCCTTGTTTTGCAAGTGCTATTACAGGTTTCATGATGGTTGTAATTGGTAGTTTACCAAAACGTTTATGTGCCGCAAAAGTACCAGCAACAGTTCCTGGTACACCAACAGCCATAGCACCACGAGTGCTTAGATTAGGGATTACATTACCTAGCGAATCTAAATACATATCTTTTGTAGCAGCTAAAGGAGCTTTTTCTCTATAATCTAAAGAACCAATTTCTCCGTTTTCTAAACGATAGACCATAAAACCACCACCACCAAGATTTCCTGCGTAAGGATATGCAACAGCTAAAGCCAGATCTGTAGCTAGCATAGCATCAAAAGCATTACCGCCTTGTTTCATTATGTCTGAGCCAATTTTTGAAGCTTCTTCACGAGCAGAAACCACCATTGCTTTTTCGGTTATTAAACTTGTTGTAATCTTTTTTTCTTGTTTTTTACAAGCGCATAAAACAATACTTATGAGTAAGCATAAAATGTATTTTTTCATAATAGTTTCGTTTTGTTTAAAATTGCAAGAAGGCAAGCAATGTAAAATTAAAGGTTTTGTTTGTTTTGTAATTCTATTAATTTGTTTTTTGAAAAAGTAGTAAGCTCTTCAAAAAAACGAGTAAATTCATCTTCAAATTCATTATAAAATTCTTGTAATTCATTTACAGCTAAATTCATTTTAGAACGGTTTTCTGTTCTTCGGTTCATTCCGACTAAAACCTTAGAAATACCTTCAATAGTTGCATAGCTTAGCAACCAATTATCTGCTATCATATAAGGCATTAGTTTTTGAATTCTTGTTGGTAAGATTTCAAAATGGTCTTGCAAAGAATTGTAAAAATTATTGGCGTAATCCTCTAAGGGAACATTAGAATACTGACTCCAGTTTTTAGCAAGAAAATGATCGTATAATATATCTACTATAACGCCAGAATAATGGCTGTAATTTTTATGCAAACGCTTGGTGCTTTCTCTAACGGTTTTATGTGCATCTGTAAAGGTATCTATTTCTCTATGTAATAGAATGCCTATTTGTATGTCTTTAGGAAACTCTTGATATCTTTTACCTCTAATACCATCAGCAATAAAGTTACCAATAGTGATTAATTCATTGTTTCCAGAAAGATAAATGTGTGCTAAAAAATTCATTCTGTGAATTTACAAATTCATAACATAAGATTCCCGTTTTGAAATATTATATTTGTTGCAAACATTAAAAAAATTATGACTTTAATAAAATCAATTTCTGGAATTAGAGGAACTATAGGAGGACAAGTAGGTGATAATTTAACACCTTTAGATGCAGTAAAATTTGCAGCAGCATATGGTACTTGGTTAAAAGAACAACGCCAAAAAGAAACGTATAAGGTTGTTGTTGGTAGAGACGCAAGGATCTCAGGGGAAATGATTCAGAATTTGGTAATGAATACTTTAGTAGGTCTTGGTATTAATGTGGTAGATTTAGGTTTATCTACAACACCAACGGTTGAAATTGCTGTACCAATGGAACATGCAGATGGTGGTATTATTTTAACAGCAAGTCATAACCCAAAACAATGGAATGCCTTAAAGCTTTTAAATGCTAAAGGCGAATTTTTAAATGGAGTAGAAGGAGAGAAAATTTTAAATATTGCAGAAGCAGATACTATGCAATTTGCCGAAGTTGATGACTTAGGAGAAATAACAAAAAACCAAGCATATATAGATTTACATATTGATGAAGTTTTAAATTTAGACTTGGTAGATGTTAAAGCGATTAAAGATGCCAATTTAAAAGTAGTGGTTGATGGAGTGAACTCAACAGGAGGAATTGCTATTCCTGAGCTATTAGAGCGCTTAGGTGTACAAGCTGTAAAATTGTACTGTGAGCCAAACGGACAATTTCCGCACAATCCAGAACCTTTAAAAGAGCATTTAACAGACCTGTCTGAAATGGTAGTTAAAGAGAATGCAGATTTTGGTATTGTAGTAGATCCAGACGTAGATAGATTGGCGTTTATGGATGAAAATGGCGAAATGTTTGGCGAAGAATATACTTTGGTTGCTTGTGCAGATTACGTTTTAAGTAAAACACCAGGAAGTACAGTAAGTAATATGAGTTCTTCTAGAGCGTTGCGTGATGTTACCGAAAAACATGGAGGAACCTATGAAGCTAGTGCTGTTGGTGAAGTAAATGTGGTGGAGCTTATGAAAAAAAATAATGCAGTAATTGGAGGAGAAGGTAATGGCGGAATTATTTATCCAGAATCTCATTATGGTAGAGACTCTTTAGTTGGTGTTGCTTTATTTTTAAGTCTTTTAGCAGAAAGAGAAATGTCAGTAAGTGCATTGAGAAAAACGTATACTAGTTACTTTATGAGTAAAAAGAAAATACAATTAACGCCACAAATTGATGTGGATGCTATTTTAAAAACGATGGAATCGCGTTACGCCAATGAAAACATAACTACTGTTGATGGTGTAAAAATTGATTTTGCTGAAAATTGGGTGCATTTACGTAAAAGTAATACCGAACCAATTATTAGAATTTATACCGAAGCAAAATCGCAAGAAATAGCAGATGCTTTAGCAGACCGTTTTATTGATGAAATTGAAGCTGTTTCTAAATAGTTAGATTTTACATTATAAAAAAAACAGCGTACAATGCATTAAGGTAATTGTACGCTGTTTTTGTTTAAGGGATATAAGACAAGGTCTATTGAAATTTAGCTGGAACTTTGTCTTTATGTTTCCAGCGTTTGTGTGTCCATAAATAATATTCAGGAGCTTCTAGTATTTGCTCTTCTACTAATTTTAAAAACATATCTGTAATTTCATAGTCTTTATAGTCGTTGGCATTTATAGCTAGGGTTTTAAAAGAAGTTTCATAATAACCACGTTTTATTTTTTTTACTCCAAAGAAAACTACAGACATATCTAAACGTTTGGCAAGCATTTCTGCTCCTGTATGTACGGGAACCTTAATGCCCATAAAGTCATTCCAATGAAAAGCTTTCTTTGCCTTTGGTGATTGGTCAGATACAAATCCGCTAATAGAGAGTTCTCCTGTTTTTTTAGATTCTAATAAAGTAGGAATAGTTTCTTTAGTAGTAATTAAGTAGCTATTATACCTAGCTCTAATACGTTTAACCAAAGCATCAAAATATTTGTTGGTTAAGCGTTTGTATACACCATATCCTTTTCTTTTAACGTAGGTTTGTAATATAAAAATCCATTCAAAATTTGCATAGTGCGCACACATTAATGCAATGTTTTTATCAGTTTTTTCTAACTCCTGAATAAGCTCTACATTAGTAAAAGTGAAATGCTTTTTCATTTCTTTTTCAGAAATAGTTAATGATTTTATAGATTCTAAAATCATATCACATAAATGGTGGAAGAACTTTTTAGAAATGGTGATGCGCTCTTTTTCGGTTTTATCAGGAAAAACAAGCCTTAAATTATACATAACTGTTTTCTTTCTGTAACCAATTACATAATAGACCAAAACATATAATATATCTGAAATAAAGTACAATACTTTAAACGGAAGAATAGAAATAATCCATAAAAATGGATAAATTAAAATGTAAGCAAGAAATTGCATGAAATAATTTTAGATTTGCAAGAGCAAATATATGTTATATTTGATTTAAAAGTTTCAAATTTATGGGCAATTTAAGTATTGTAACAATAGTAATTATTGTTGCAAATGTGTTAATCTCTTACAAAGGGTTTAATGATTATAATTTTTTTGATACATATAAGTTTCATGTTGGAGGTATAAAACGTGGCGAAAAGTTTAGAATGTTTAGTTCTGGTTTTTTACATGTAGATACACAGCACTTATTGTTTAACATGTTAACCTTATACTTTTTTGCCGATATTGTTATACAAGACTTAGGTACTTTAAGTTTTTTATTTGTTTATATAGGTAGCTTGTTACTTGGTAGTTTACTGTCTTTATATTTTCATAAAGACGAATACCATTACAGTGCTGTTGGAGCAAGTGGAGCAGTAACAGGTATTTTATATTCTGCTATTTTATTACGTCCTGAAATGAGTTTGTATATGTTTTTTGTACCTATACCAATTCCTGCTTATGTGTTTGGTATTGGGTATCTTTTATACTCAATTTACGGAATGAAAAATAAAGTAGGTAATATAGGTCATGATGCCCATTTTGGAGGTGCCATTGGTGGTTATTTAATTACCTTGTTTTTGGCTACTTGGCTTTTTAAAACAAACTTGCTAATGATAGGTTTGTTAGCAATACCTATTGTATTGTTGTTTGTTTTAAAGCGAATGAATAAGATTTAAAAAAGAGGAAATAAAATTATAAAAAAAAAAGCTGAAAATTAATTCAGCTTTTTTTTTGTGTAATTGGGTCTAGAAACAAAGTTTCTGTAGGTATTAGTTTAGTAATGCTGCTATTTTTTCTTCTAAAGCAGGACCTCTTAAGTTTTTTGCAATTATTTTACCTTCTGCATCAATAATAAAAGTTGCAGGAATAGCATTGATATTAAACTCTTTTGCAATAGGATCATTAAAGTATTTTAAGTTAGAAACATGATGCCAGTTTAAATTATCTTTTTCAATAGCATCTATCCAAGCTTGTTTAGCATTTTTTTGTTGTGGTGTACCATCTAAAGAAACGCCAATAATTTCTAAACCTTTTTCGTGGTATTTTTCATATACTTTTACCACATTAGGGTTTTCTTTTCTACATGGTCCACACCAAGCAGCCCAAAAATCTATAATAGTAACTTTACCTTTAATATCATTTAAAGAAATTGTTTTTCCTTCAGGATTTGGTGCAGAAAAATCTGGTACAATACTACCTACAGCAGTTTTTTCATTTTCTGTAATAAATTTAGAAACCGCCTTTCCTGCTCTTGTGTTTTTTGTTGTTTCGTCAAAGTTAGAATATAATTCTTTAGCTTTTACAAACTCTATTTTGTTAGATAATAAAGCACGTTCTAAAATTAATGCAGATAAAGTAGCATCTTTATTTTGAGCCATGAATGCACTATCATTTTCTTCGTTTTCTTTTAAAATACCTTCATACGTCTTACGTAGCTCACTTAATTTTGCGGTGTCTTGATTTCGTTTAGCAATCTTGTATTCTTCAGATAGCTTTTGGTTTTTACTACGTAATGTTCTAACAAAATCTTGGTACTCATTAAAGTAATCGTTTTGTTTTCCTCCATTAATATTAGAAGAGTAAATACTATCTGTATAAATCGTTAAATCTATATTTTCATTTTCAATAATAAAAGGAAGGCTGCTTTTTACATCTTCAATAGTTAAATAGGTCATGTCTGAGCTTTCCACTTTTCCGTTTAAGGTAAATGTGTTATCCACAACTCGTGCGCTATCTATAACAACTTTATGTCTACCTTGAGATCTTAATAACTGTACTAAACTGTTGTTCTTAGGATTGTCTAATTTTCCGTTAATAACGTATCCATCTGATTTTTCTTTAGAACAAGAAATTAAAAAAAGTGAAATACATAATAAGGATATAATTCGTTGCATAAATTTATTTTTTACCACAAATATAGTAGATATTACTAATTTATTTTCAAAATGTAAATATGTTAGTTTTATTTTAACAATTGCTTACTTTTGTAACATGATATTAAATGATACAATTGTTGCATTAGCAACTCCTTCAGGAGCAGGAGCTATTGCAGTTATAAGACTTTCTGGACCTGAGGCAATTACTATTTGCTCTGCATTTTTTAAATCTATTCATAACAAAGATTTAAGTAAACAGAAAACGCATACTATTCATTTAGGTCATATTATAGAAAATAACAAAACTTTAGATGAGGTTTTGGTTTCTGTTTTTAAAAACCCAAATTCGTATACAGGTGAAAATGTGGTAGAAATATCTTGTCATGGATCTGTATTTATTCAGCAAGAAATTATTCAATTGTTTTTGCGTAATGGTTGCAGAATGGCCAATGCAGGAGAATTTACCTTACGTGCTTTTTTAAACGGAAAATTAGATTTAAGTCAAGCGGAAGCGGTTGCAGATTTAATAGCTAGTGATAATGAAGCGTCACACCAAATTGCTATGCAACAGATGCGTGGAGGTTTTTCTTCGGAAATTGCAAAACTACGTGAAGAACTTTTAAACTTTGCTTCTTTAATAGAATTAGAACTCGATTTTGCTGAAGAAGATGTAGAATTTGCAGACCGAACGCAATTTAAAGATTTAGTAAATAGAATTGTTTTTGTGTTAAAACGATTGATAGATAGTTTTGCTGTTGGAAATGTGATAAAAAACGGAATTCCGGTTGCTATTGTAGGAGAACCTAATGTTGGTAAATCTACATTACTTAATGCACTTTTAAACGAAGAACGTGCTATTGTTAGCGAAATAGCTGGTACTACTAGAGATACTATTGAAGACGAAATTGTTATTGGTGGAATTGGTTTTAGGTTTATTGATACCGCAGGAATAAGAGAAACTAAAGATGTTGTTGAAAGTATTGGTATTAAGAAAACGTTTGAAAAAATTGAACAAGCACAAGTAGTTGTATATTTATTTGATGCAGAACAATTTAAAACCGATAGCGAAAAGTTTATTGTTGAAATTGAAAAAATTAAGAATAAATATCCTTTAAAGCCATTGGTAGTAATCGCTAATAAAGTAGATAAATTATCGAATACAGAAGTAGAATCTTTAAAAGGCACTATAGATAACCTTCATTTATTATCTGCTAAAACAGGAGTAGGAGTTGAAGAATTAAAAGAAAAACTTTTAGGATTTGTAAATACAGGAGCTTTACGTAATAACGAAACTATTGTAACTAATTCTAGACATTATGATGCACTACAAAAAGCTTTTGAAGAGGTAACCAAAGTAAAGTATGGTTTAGAGTCTGGTTTGTCTGGAGATTTATTAGCCATTGATATAAGACAAGCTTTATATCATTTTGGTGAGATTACTGGTGAGATTACAAGTGATGATTTACTAGGTAATATTTTTGCTAATTTCTGTATTGGAAAGTAACTTACTTTCTTTTATTTGTTAATACCTTGTTATTGTTGGCTTTATAGTATTTTATCTTCTTTTATTTGTTGTTTATTTGCTCTTTTTTGATTAAATTTGTTGTATATCTGTTGCCTAAAATATAGAATTGTTGCCCATTTCTGTTGGCGAAGATATTGGCGAAATGATGCACCATAACGCACCACGTTGCACCATTACGCTACATAAAGCACCATTTATGAGCAGTAATTTATTCATTCCTAAAACTTGTAAGCATTGCGGTAATGCATTTACAGCACGTACAACAGTTACTAAATACTGTGGTGATACTTGTGCAAAAAGAGCCTATAAGGCACGCAAACGTAAAGAAAAAATTCAAGCTACTCTTACTGAAGATATGCAACAGCAAAAACAAGTTGTTGAGGTTCATAATCCTAATGCAGTAAATAACAAGGATTTTTTAAGTGTTACAGAAGCCTCACAGCTTATTGGTGTGAGTAGATGGACCATTCAAAGAATGATTCAACAAGGACGTTTAAAAGCAGTTCCTTTTGGTAGAAAGCGTATTGTGGCCAGATGGCAAATAGAAAACCTTTTTAATTAATTCCATTATGAAAGTAACATTAAGACAACGCAAGAAGAACGACAAAATAAGTCTGTATTTAGATTACTATCATAAAGGCAAACGTAAAACAGAATACTTACGCTTATACCTTACACCTAATCCTAAAACCAAAACTGAAAGAGAGGTTAATAAGAAAACCAAACAATTGGCTGAAACTATATGTGCACAGCGACAAATAGAAATTCAAAATGGTATTTATGGCTTTCAAGATATTGAAAAGCTAAAAGGTAGTTTTATTACTTATATCACAGCTTTAGCAGAAAAGAAAAATACAAGCTCTGGCAATTATGGTAATTGGAATAGTATGCTAAAACATTTAAAAAAGTTTTGTCCAACAGATGTTAGTTTTCAAGATATAGACAAATCGTTTGTTGAGCGTTTCAAAGAGTATTTAGATAAAGAAGCAATAGGTAGAGCAGGTAAGCAATTGTCTCAAAATTCAAAATATTCGTATTATGGTAAATTTTCAGCGGCATTAAAACAGGCGGTCAAGGATGGAATTTTAAAAGTAAATCCTGCAAATGGTGTAGAGTATTTTAAACAAGGAGAACCTCAACGAGAATTTTTAACGCTTGATGAATTACAAAAAGCAGTTAATACAGAATGTGAACTGCCTATCTTAAAGAATGCTTTTATTTTTTCAGCTTTAACCGGATTACGTTGGTCAGATATTGAAAAACTGATATGGTCAGAAATCCAGCACTCAAAAGAAATGGGATATTATATCCGATTTAGACAAAAGAAAACTAAAGGTGTCGAAACCTTACCAATATCAGACCAAGCAAGAAATCTATTAGGAGAAAAAGGTAATCCAGACGATAAAGTATTTGATGGCTTACATTATAGTGCCTGGTCTAATTTAAAATTACAACAATGGATGATGAAGGCAGGTATTACTAAAACTATTACGTTTCATTGTGCGCGTCATACCTACGCTACCTTACAATTAACTTTGGGTACAGACATATATACTGTATCAAAATTATTAGGTCATAAAGAGTTACGAACTACACAGATATATGCCAAAGTAATTGACGATAAAAAGAAAGAAGCTGCTAACCGTATTCAACTGGATTTATAATGAAAGGAAGTATATTTTCAAGTTTGGTTTCTATAACCAATGGCTTACATAGAGATAATAGACAGGAAAAGGATTTTAAATACTTATTGTCTGATTTTAAATTGAACCAAAAAGCTAATAACGCAGTTTTTAAAGTAAACTTTAAAAAGCCTTTAAATGCGAAAAAAGAATACTATCAAAAGCTAATAATTAATGAAACAGAAAATACAGTAGCATCATTTGTAAAGGAATTTCCGAAAAATGCAACTACACCAGAAAATAAATACAGCTATACCATTCTACTTAATAAATTTGATAAGTACTTAAATGACATTGCAACTTATATCAATAAAAGAGGTATAACAACAGATTTAAATAATGATGACAATTATATCATAAACTACTTAAAAGTATCTGTAATAAGGTTGTATGCTGAACTACAAGAGCAATACGGACAATTTTCGGAAAATACAAAATTCTCAATTTCTGAAATTGCAGAAAAATACTTTAATGATGAAACTTTTGATGTTAGCTTAATAGAAAAGAACACCACTAAAAAAGTTGCTACCAAAAAAACATCAAAAACGAAAGCAACACCCAAGACTTCTTTTGGATATAAAAGTAATGACACTTCAACTTTGCTAACTGTACTTAAACAAGTAAATCTAAAAATCGATTTGTTAGATAACCGCACAACTGTTGAACATTTGCACCAATTGTTATTAGCAAAAGATTTTGCAAATACAGAATCGCAAATTTATCTTCAATGCGAAACTACACAGTTTAGTTACCTTGTAACAAAACTTAAACCATTTTTTAATGGTTTCAATCCTACCTCAATAGAACGTTCTGGAAAATTTATTACTAAAACAGGTACGCTATTAAAGGCGAATAATCTTCACAAAAACAAAATTCACAATCCAAAAGAAAAGGAAGAAATAGATAAAATCATCCAACAACTGCAATAAAAAACAGTAAGAATAGTAAGAAACCTTACTGTTGTCTTACCCTTGTTTTACACTCTTACTAAAATCGGGAAGCCAATTTTCAACCTTTGTCCTGTTCTTGAAAACCAAGAATGACATTTGGCCAGATGTCCTCATTTATTTAAAACAAAATAAACGATGGACACAAATATCATCGAAAAGTTAGACCGCATTGAAAAACTCTTATTAGAGCAACAAACAATGCAAAAGCAAGTATTAAACTTTAATGAAACTTGCAAGTATTTAGAATTATCCCAATCGCACTTGTATAAACTCACAAGTACGGGAACCATTCCACATTATAAACCGAATGGTAAAAAGATTTATTTTCAAAGAGAAGAGTTAGACCATTGGTTACTGCGTAACCGTATGAACTCAAGAGACGAAATCGAACAGCAAGCTGCCGATTACCTTATTAAGAAAGGAGCGGTGAAGTTATGACTGAAATAATCGATTTACTCTTAACGCTCTCTCAAGAAATAAAGGACATTAAAGCACGTATCGAATTGTTACGACAATCGAGAGCAGAAGTATTAAAAGATACGTGGATAGACAATCAAGATGTATTGCAGACCTTACATATAAGTAAGCGAACGCTACAAACTTTAAGAACCAATGGCACTTTGCCTTACAGCAAAGTAAAAGGTAAATTTTACTATAAAGTTGCTGACATAGAGCAATTGCTTCAAGACAACTACTACAACCATAATTTCAAGCAAGATGAAAATAAGTAGAGAAGCAATTTTAGACAAAACACATTATGGTTTAAAAATCTATGCCTATGTGTTGAGACAGTATTATCCTAATCAAACAGTCCTTTCTGTAAAAGGAAGGGACTGTGGGATAACTCGAAACCCTTTTAATGGTGGTAAAGAAACCTTACGGATTCATATTGATGGTATTATAGCAACACATCGAGATACAGAATTAGAAGCCTTTAAAGGTGATGTATTCGATTTTGCACAATATCATTTTAGAATAACCGATGAAGAAGATTTGTACCAGAAGATAAATCAAGAGTTACATCTTAATTTAGATGTCAAGGAAAAAGACAAATTGGAATGGTTGAATGAACCAGACGACACCTGGTATGCCAACTGTAGCTTTTTTAAAGCACCTGTTCGCAATGTGTTTCCTTCGGAAACCTTGCGATTGCATCAAGTATTTGCATTAATCACAAGTAATAAATACAAAAAAATTACTGAAGAATTAAGAGCAATTACCAATGTAAAAGAAGCACGTAAATTTAAAGCGAATCGATTTGATTACGTAACACTTTCAGGAACATTTGAAAAACGAAGCGATAATAATTTGCTAAAGCATTCTAATTTATTAACCATTGATTTTGACCATTTAGAGAATCTACAAGAGTTAAGAACGCAACTCTTAAATGATGAATATTTTGAAACCGAAATGCTATTCATATCACCATCTGGCGATGGTTTAAAATGGATTATTAGAATAGATGTTTCAGAAGTAACACATTCAGAATATTTCACAGCAGTTGCAAATTATATTAAACACAATTATAACATTGAGGTTGACCAGTCAGGTAAAGACGTTTCCAGAGCGTGTTTTTTACCATACGACCCAACAGCCTTTCTACATAAAAGACATCAAGCATTATGACTAAAATATTTAACCCAAAAGATTGGTTAGAAGTTCCTAAAGAGCCAACAAAACCAAAAAGCAACACCGCAACAACTAATGTTGTTGCAGTTGCTGATAACGACATTGAATCCTACATTTCAGCAATCGAGCAATCAGGTACAGACATAACAGGAAGTTATGCCACTTGGCGAGATTTAGGCTTTGCTTTAGCCGAAGAATATGGAGAAATAGGTAGAGATTATTTCCACCGAATAAGTAAAAATTATGCAGGTTACGATGCTAAAGAGTGTGATGCACAATTCGATAAATGCTCAAACGCAAAAGGACACGGAATTACAATTGCTACCTTTTATCACTATGCACATCAGTCAGGTATCAAACCGACTAAACAACAGTATAACAACGAAGTTGCAACAAACGTTGCAACTGTTGTCGATACAGCCAACCAATCAATGCCTACAATACCAGAAACGGTATATGAGAATTTGCCACAGTTTTTACAACAAGTTGTAAATCCTGCTAATGGACAAGAAGAAAAGGACATTTTATTGTTAGGTGCATTAACAGCATTTAGTGCGTGTTTTCCTAAACTCTTTGGTATCTATGACCAACGTAGAGTATTCAGCAACTTATATTTATTTGTAACCGCACCTGCATCTGCAGGTAAAGGAAGACTTAACCAAATTAAAAATTTGGTAGAGCCTGTTCATAAATTAAAACGAGAACAAGCCAAAGTATTAAAGCAGCAATTTCAAGCAGAAACTGCTACTTATAATATGAATAAAGGCAAAGATGAAAACTTGGAAAAACCGAGTAAACCGCCAGAGCGAATGCTGTTCATTCCTGCTAACAATAGTGTAACAGGCGTATATCAATTAATTTCTGATAATAAAGGCAGAGGTTTAATTTTTGAAACCGAAGGCGATACATTAGCACAAGCCTTTAAAAGTGATTATGGCAATTATTCCGATGGATTTCGTAAAGCATTTCATCACGAAACCATAAGCTATTATCGTAGAACAGATAGAGAATATGTAGATATTGAGAAACCGTGCTTGTCAACAGTATTATCAGGCACACCTAAACAAGTGGCAACCTTAATACCCAATGCAGAAAATGGGCTATTTAGTCGCTTTATGTTTTACTATATGAATATAAAACCAACTTGGAAAAATGTATTTCAAAATAGTAATAAGTTAGGTTTAGATGATTACTATAACCAATTAGGTAGTGAGTTTTTAGAATTGTACAAAACGCTAAAAAACAACCCAGAGATTGAAATACGATTAACCACAACCCAACAACAGCAATTCAATACGTTCTTTGAATCCTTACAGACCAAATACATCAACCTACAACCCGAAGAGTACATCGCAACAATAAGGCGATTAGGCTTAATTGCGTTTAGGATAATGATGCTATTCACAGCATTCCGAATTATGGAGGATGGTGATGTAAACGCAACTAAAGAATGTGAGGATATAGATTTTGAAAATGCACTAACCATAATTTCAATTTTAGTAAAACACAGTAGTAAAGTATTTAATGATTTACCAATAGAGCAAAAAGCAACAAAACGCTTAAATAGAAAAGAACGCTTTTTAGAAAGTTTGCCAAAGCAATTTAGCAGACAAGAGTATTTAGATTTAGCCACAAAACAAAGCATCCCACACAAAACCGCAGAAGGCTATATTACCAAATTTGTTGATGCAGGTTTAATATACAGAGAAGCACACAACAACTATTCAAATCCTGCAAAGACATAGTTAAGGATTTTAAGGATTTAAGGATATGATTAAATTGACTTCCTCAAATCCTTAATATCCTCATTACCTGTTAATAACTGTTTATATCTTTTTACTTTCCTTTGGTTTCCTTTTGTTAAATTAGACAAAATTTGACAAGTCTAAATAATTCTATTATGGAGTTTGGAGAGTACATACGTTCATTGCGTGAAAAACGCAATTTGCTATTAAGGGAAATGGCTGCAAACCTAAATATGGATGTTGCCTATTTAAGTAAAATAGAACGAGGAAATCGGATGGCAAGACGCGAACAAGTAGTTGCTTTTGCCAAAACATTAAAAGAAGACGAAAACGAATTAATTAAGCTATGGATGTCCGAACAAATTGTACTAATGCTCAAAAATGAAAAGGAGCGTACGGAAATCCTCAAAATAGCTGAAGAAAAAATTAGTAAGATTGTAAAAAAGGGTTAGGATTTAAAGTAATTTATGTTTAAAGAGAATAAATATTATGGCGAGGTATGGTTTAAATCTGCAGAGGATAATAAGTGCTTTTGTGTATTAGAGTTAATTAATGATGAAGTACACATAACGACCAATTTGTCAGAAAGATTACCTGCCTATCAAATAGAGTTAATTTATGGGGTTTTTACAGGTTTAGGCTATTTAACTTTTGTAAACTGCAAGATTAAAAACAGTAGCAATGGAATAGTAGAGACTAAAACTTATAAGCCTAAATATACGTTTGCTTGTGCATATCATTTAATTGAACCTATAGGTTTGAAAATTAATGAATTTCAAATTGACAATTTAGCAATAGTGAGTTGGGTTAGAAAAATGCATTGGTATAATTCTTTAGAAGACAAACTTGAAAAAGAGGATGACGTAGTCCACAATACGAATATTACTGAAGACTTATCTATTAAAATCACAAAATCAACATCCAATACTTCTAACCACAACTTTTTTAGAATGGACAATGTTGGATATGTCGATTTTAAATCAGAAAAAAAATTGAGTATTCTTGAGAGTATAGATTTATATAATTCATTTCAAAAATTATTTCATTTTTTATACGGTAAGTCTGTACAATTTAAAGCTTTTAATTTTAAATGTTTAAGCTGTGGTAATTGGGCTTCGTTATATTACAAGGATGATTTCAACAAAGAAAACATATCTGGTTTTATAGCGCTTGACTATGATACTATTAAAGATGATTTGTCCAATATAATTAAGCATTGGTATAACAATGAAGGCATAGGTTATTGTGCTGATATTATTATCGAAAATTTACTCTCGGTTAAAACGAGCCATAGTAGGCGATTTACAAATTCCTATACAGCTTTCGAAGCTTATAGTTTGAAATTTGGTAATAAGATTAAGAACTCATCTTTTGCCAAAGATTTATTAGAACAAAAGCAATTATTAGTCGATATAACTAATATTCCAGAAGATGATATTAAAACATATGTATCAAAGATTGTTCGTCATCGAGATTATTTAATACATCGCACTAAAACAAAAAACAATATTTTTTCACAGTTTGAACTATTGTATATATCCTTTTTATTAGATTATTTGGTTGGTTTAGGCTTGGTGAAACAAATGGAAGTTTCTGATAAAATTATTGAAAAAATAATAGAGCGTGCTAAATCTACATACCAAGATATGCAGTCTGTAAATAGACTACTAAACAAAGATTTATTAGTTGATAACAATAATAAAGTTCAACCTTCTATGTAAAATTACAATATAATTTCATTTATGCAAGAACACCTCAAAACCAACATACTAAACTTTAAATGGCCTAATAGTGCGCCTACTATTTATTTAACTTTAGAGGATATTGAAGGTAGTCATCCTATCCATAAATCTAAATTTTCAAGGCAGATAAAAGAGGTGTTTCCAGATGCAGACTTATCTAACAAAGACCAAATATTTACAACATTTACAACAGAAATACCAGATGCACCAAGCATTAAGCTAAATTTAGTAGATGGTAGAGAATTAAGAATTTATAAGCAATTCCTTAAACATAAATTAAGAAGCTATTTTAAATCGAAAGACTATATAGTAGTAAAAAACTTCGTTGGTGATGTACAAGTGTGGATGCCTTCAAAAAAAGGGAATACATCAGACTATAACCTCTACTATAAATTTTCATTTAAGATACAGTTTGCAAAACTCACAGACTTACCAGAGTTAATTGTATCATACGATGGTACTTCAAAAGTCCTTACAACATCGGTTAAGGATATAGAGGATTCAGAGTTAATAAAACGTTGTGTATATGGTCAAAAAACGTTCAATTACCAAATGGACCTCGATACAGAGGAAAAACAAGAATTTTACAATGCTATTCAGTTTGACCAAGCATACCCAATTTTTAATTTGTCATTAGCACGAGCATTAGATATACCTATTGAGGAACCTATAAGACCAATTAATAAATATCAAAAGTACGTAGCACTTATTAATAATTTTGCAACCAACTATCTGTTTAAAGAAGATTTTAAAGTCATATTTCCATTTAAAACTGATACGTTTATAGATGTGCCACTCAATCGTATCAACCATATCGACCCACAAGTAGGTTTATTGGAATTTGGTAAAGACCAATACGGTAACAAGAAAACCCATTTAGTGCCTAAAAAGGCAATGAATATCCTAAACCCTTACAGACGTCCAAACAATCAAAATATCAAGATATTTTTCATTTGCCATACTTCTCATAAAGATTCGGTATTGTCTTTCTATCAAAATTTAAAGGAAGGTGTAAATACAGAAAAGAATTATTATAAAGGATTAGAAGCCTATGTGAACATTAAAGCATCATCATCCAAAGAACACTTCATTGAATTTACCAACGAAAACGACCCAATACCAGAAATAGTTGAAAAGTTAGAGAGTTTAACCTTCGACCACGATAATGTGCTTTACGCAGCTTTTTATTTAAGTCCTTTCGATAAGTTCACACAAAATCCCGAAGACCGCGAAATCTATATTCAAATCAAAGAACTGTTTTTAAATGAAGGCATTGTTACACAAGTGGTAGATTATGAAAAAATGGTGGTCAATATCGAGAATCAATACAACTTCCAATTTTCATTACAAAATATGGCATTGGCTATTCACGCTAAATTAGGTGGTGCACCTTGGAAACTTGCAGTAACCGATAAAAAAGAATTAGTAATTGGTGTTGGTGCATTTACCAATCAAGGCGAAAACAGGCGGTATATAGCAAGTGCCTTTAGTTTTCAAAACAATGGCTTATTTAGAAAGTTCGAATATTTTGACCAAAGCGAAACAGACCTATTGGCAGGAAGTATATGTAAAGCCATTAGAGATTTTACATCGGTTGCAGAAGCAGATAAAGTAGTCATTCACTTCTATAAGGAAATGAGTTACGAGGAACTAAAACCAATTATTAGAGGGATGCATACATTAGGGTTAAAAATTCCGCTTTACATTCTAAATATCAATAAAACAGAAGCAGAAGATATTATTGCTTACGACCTTAATTGGAACAAAAAGTTAATGCCTGTAAGTGGCACATACATACGTATTAGCGAAAATCAATTCCTACTGTTTAATAATGCGCGTTACCCTAATTCACAGAGATATGCAGATACAGATGGTTATCCGTTTCCAATAAAAATTAAGGTAAGCAGTCCAGATGAAGATGCTTTTGAAGATGCAGACGTAGTGTTAGAACTATTAACACAAGTATATCAGTTTAGCAGATTGTATTGGAAATCACTTCGACAACAAAATGTACCAATCACAATTAAATATCCTGAAATGGTAGCACAAATAGCACCGCGTTTTAATAATGGCGTTCCAGACGATGCTAAAGATGCTCTATGGTTTTTGTAATTTACCAATCAATTTATTTGCAACACCATTGCATTCAATAATTTGTATATTTGTATAAATTATATGAAAATATTTGTTTCCATATCAATGTCTATTTTATTCTTTTTTCAAGGGATAAGCATAGATATGGACTTTTGTGGTCCAATTAAAGAAATTTCAAATGTAATTACCCATTATCAAGACCATAAAGTTTATGGAGACTCTTTCTTTGAATATGTAGTTGAAGATTACATTGAGAGCGATGCTAAAAATGAAGAGCATCATCATAACCCAGATAAGGAGAATACACCAGTCCATTCCCATAATCAATGTTGTCACCCTTTGGTATTAATTATTGCGAACAATAATTTGGCTTTAACCAATCGATTTAAGTTTGAAGAGAAAAAACAATATAATTTACATAAAGTAAACTTCACTTCCAGATATTTGGAATCACTTTTCCAGCCACCTAAAGTATAATTCAGTTTTTTAATGGATAGCTATATCCAATTTTGAGCCTAAAGGGTTCATTTCATTTTGTGTAATTCTATTTTCTTATATCAGAATTGTATCGAATAGTTTAACTGAATTAATACATTTTCTATGATTAATAAAATCATTGATTTTTCAATCAATAACAAATTCATTATTGGTTTGCTTACGCTTACCATAATCGGAACAGGTATTTGGAGTATGACCAAAGTGCCAATAGATGCTGTTCCAGATATTACCAATAACCAAGTACAGGTTATAACACAATCCCCCAATTTAGGTACTGAAGATATTGAGCAAATTGTTACTTATCCAATTGAAGTGGCAATGAGCAATCTTCCTGATGTTCAGGAAATAAGGTCAATTTCTCGTTTTGGCTTATCTGTGGTTACTATTGTATTTGATGATGATATGGGAACATATCTACCTCGCCAATTAGTAGCCGAAAAACTAAACAAAGTCAAAGAGCAAATACCTGCTGGATTTGGCGAACCTACAATGGGTCCTATTTCAACAGGTTTAGGAGAGATTTACCAATACACACTAAAAGTTGCACCAGAGTTTAAAGACAAATACAACATTGCAGATTTACGCTCAATGCAAGACTGGATTGTACAGCGTCAAATGGCAATGGTTCCTGGTGTGGTAGAAGTAAACGCTATTGGTGGAAAAATAAAACAATACGAAGTAGCGGTTGACCCAAACGATTTAAATGCTATTGGCCTTACCATTACAGATGTGTTTAATGCACTTGAAGCCAATAATCAAAATACAGGAGGTGCATATATTGAAAAGAACCATCAAGCCAATTTTATTCGTGGTGAAGGCTTGGTGAGAAGTTTAGAGGACATTAAAAAAATCACTGTCAAGAATATTAATAATATACCTGTCACTATTGGCGATATTGCTACGGTACAATTTGGCTCTGCAATTCGTTACGGTGCATTAACCCAAGATGGTGAAGGAGAAGTTGTAGGTGGATTGGTAATGATGCTAAAAGGAGCTAATTCCAATGATGTTATTGCCAATGTAAAAGAGCGAATGACTCAAATTGAAAAGTCGTTACCAGAAGGCGTAATTATTGAACCATTATTAGACCGAAGTAAATTAATTGGCGAAACAACTTCTACAGTAACAACTAACCTTATTGAAGGTGCATTAATCGTCATTTTTGTGTTGGTCTTTTTATTAGGTAATTGGCGAGGAGGTTTAATAGTTGCCTCTACTATTCCATTATCCTTATTATTTGCTTTTATTTTAATGAATGTTTTTGATGTTTGGGTAAACCTAATGAGTTTAGGAGCAATTGATTTCGGAATCATTGTAGATGGTGCTGTAATTATTGTTGAAAGCACTGTTTTTCTTATAGCATCACAAGTTTTGAAAAAGAAACAACTTACATCTAAAGAAAGAGATAAAGTTGCTTCTAATGCTTCAAAAAAGATGATGAATGCTGCCTTCTTCGGTCAGTTGATTATCCTTATCGTTTTTCTACCCATTTTAGCCTTACAAGGTATTGAAGGAAAGATGTTTAAACCAATGGCTTTGACCTTTATTTTTGCTATGATTGGTGCAATGGTACTTTGTTTAACCTATGTGCCAATGATGTCAGCTTTAATATTAAGAGCACCTAAAAACGATAAAAAATCTTATGGAGATAGATTTGTGCATTGGGTTGAAGATAAATACCAACTTTTATTGGTTAGAGCCTTGCGAAAAGGGAAATGGGTAATTGGTATTGCAGTTGTGTTGTTCGGAATAACCGTTTTTATGTTTTCAAGAATGGGTGGCGAGTTCATTCCGCAACTCGATGAAGGTGATATTGCATTTCACGCTATTTTAAAACCAGGTAGTTCACTTACAGAAACTATTGAAACTACTACCAAAATAGAACAAATAGTAAAAGCAAAATTTCCAGAAGTTGATAAAATTGTGAGTCGTATTGGTGTTGCCGAAATTCCAACCGACCCGATGCCTATGGATATTGCCGATGTTTTTGTAATTCTGAAACCTAAAAGTGAATGGACTACTATAGAATCAAAAGATGAATTGATTGAAGCAATGAAAGAAGCAGTTGAAATGGTTCCTGGTGTTAATTATGAGTTTACACAACCTATTGAAATGCGTTTTAACGAGTTATTAGAAGGTGTTCGTGAAGATATTGCTATAAAACTTTATGGTGAAGACATTGATATTCTATCTCAAAAAGCCGAAGAAATATCTAAAATTATCGCAGGTACTGAAGGTATTGGTGATATGAAAGCGGAAGCCACAATAGGTTTGCCACAAATGACAATCAATTACAACAGGAATAAATTGGCGCAATATGGTCTTCAAATAAATACGCTTAATCAAACCGTACAATCTGCATTTGCAGGTGGTACAGCAGGTGTAATTTTTGAAGGTGAAAAACGCTTCGATTTAGTAGTACGATTAAGCGATCAAAACCGTAAGGATATTTCAGATGTTCAAAACCTGTATATCAATTTACCTTCGGGTGCTCAAATTCCTTTACGTGAAATTGCAGATGTAAGCTATAAAGCAGGACCAATGCAAATCAGTAGAGATAACACCAATAGAAGAACCTATGTAGGTGTTAATGTTAGAGGACGTGATGTAAAATCGTTAGTAACTGAAATTAAATCAAAATTAGATGCACAATTAGAATTACCATCAGGTTATTTTATTCGTTATGGTGGTGCATTTGAAAATTTAGAACGTGCTAGCAACCGATTACAAACCGTTGTGCCTATTGCATTGTTACTCATATTTATACTAATATATTTTGCATTAAAATCTTTACCACAGACCTTAATGATTTACATAGCTATTCCAATGGCAACTATTGGTGGTGTTGTGGCGTTGTGGTTACGTGATATGCCATTTAGTATTTCGGCAGGTGTTGGTTTTATTGTGCTGTTTGGTGTTGCAGTTTTAAATGGTTTGGTAATGATAAGCGGACTCAACGAATTAAAAGAAGAAGGTGTAACCAATCTAAAGGATAGAATAGTTGAAGGTACTAAACGAAGAATCAGACCTATTATGCTAACTGCTTTTACAGATGTATTAGGCTTTCTACCAATGGCTATTTCATCATCAGCTGGTGCAGAAGTACAACGTCCATTGGCAACGGTTGTTATTGGTGGATTATTAACTTCAACTTTGCTTACCTTATTTGTTTTACCAATTTTATATCATTGGGTAGAAAACAAATCTTTTACGTTTAAGCCAAATAAAAAGTTAGTAACAGCAACAGCAGTTGTATTATTACTATTTGGCTTTTCACCACAAAGTAATGCACAAGAGTTGAATGATACAATTCCCGAAATTTCATTACAGGAAGCTGTTAAACTCGCAAAAAGTAATTATCCATTATTGAAGCAAAAGCAGTTGGAAATTACAAAACAAGAACAATTAAAATCGACTGCCTATGATTTCGGAACGACTCAAATTTTTACAGGTGGAGAAGAAATTGATAATGGAAATGGCATCTATACAACCATTGGTATTGGTCAATCAAATATCGATGTATTTGGCATTGGTTCTAAAAAGAAGCTACAAGAACAACGCATTCAATTGGAACAAAAAGCCTTTCAACTTTCCGAGTTGGAATTAGAATTGGAAGTTAAAAAAGCTTGGTCTAATTGCTATCAAATGAAACAAAACTATGATTTGTATAAGGAATTGGATTCCATTTATTCCAAATTCGAGCAAGCAGTAGCTTTAAATTATGAAGTCGAAGCTATTTCTAAATTAGAATATTCGGCAGCAAAAAATCAAGCGTTTCAAATTCAGAATAAAAAAGCGCAAGCCTATAGTAATTATCTTATTGCCTTACAGCAATTCAATTTGTGGTTGGTATCAGAAGAAATTTTTACAGTTTCAGATGAATTTGAGGTAGCGATAGATAGTGATATGGAAACATTCAGTATTGAAAGTCATCCATTGTACAGTATGTCGCAGAACATTGTAGATGAAGCGGAAGCTAAATATAAAGCTGCAAAAGCAGATAATTTGCCAAAGTTCAATCTTCAAGGTGGTTTACAAAAAGTAAATGGCAATTCAGGATTTTACACCTATCAAGCAGGAATTTCAGTTCCGTTTTTATCAGGTTCTAGCAAAGCACAAGTTAGAAGTGCCAGAATTGATAAAGAAATAGCGGAAACCAATGTAGCGTTCAAAAAACAGGAAGTACAATCAAGGTTTGTTCAGGCTAAAGAAAATTATATGAAATGGAAAACATCTTGGGAGTTTTACAAAGACCAAGTTTTACCATTAACAAAAGAGCAAAAAACAGGTGCATTACTGGCATATAGAGAAGGCGAAATTGATTATACTGCATTTACGCAGTTGATAAAAGAAGCAATTCAATCGGAACTGGAAGCACAGACTGCATTAGTAAACTATTTAGAAAGCACATTTCAATTACAATATTTTAATAAATAAGACAATGAAAAACAAAATATATAAAATCCTTACCGTAATGGTGTTAGCCATATTTGTTTCAGCTTGCGGAAATAAAGAAAATCATAACGAGAATGATGGTCATTCCCACGATGAGGAAGAAAAAACAGAAGTTAACGAAGAGCATCACAATGAAGACGAAGTAATGCTTTCACAACAGCAATTCGATGCATTGAAAATGAAAATAGATACGTTAGCATTACGTAATATGAGCGGCTATGTAGAAGCAAACGGAACGTTAGAAGTACCACCACAAAACGAAGCAGCTATTACTACTGTTGTTGGTGCAAATGTCGTTTCAATTGAAGTGATTGAAGGTGATAAGGTTAATAAAGGTCAAGTTGTGGCTTATCTATCGCACCCAAATATCATACAAGCGCAAACGGATTATTTAAACGCTTATAGCAATAGCGAGCTTGCAAAGAAAAATTATGAACGTCAACAAAAATTATACGATGCTGGTGTTGGTTCTGGTGCTAATTTCCAGAAAGCAGAAGCAGAATATCAAGCATCAAAAGCAATGGTTAATGGTTTAGAAGCGCAATTAAGAATACTCAACGTTAACACTACATCAGTTCGCAATGGAACAATTGCACAGCGCATAGCATTGCGAAGTCCAATAGAAGGCTTTGTGCAAAAAGTTGAAGTAAAAACAGGTCAATATGTAGAGCCACAAACCGAATTATTTGAAATTGTAAATACGCATCACGTTCACGCCGATTTAATGGTTTTTGAAAAAGATGTTTATAAAGTACAGAAAGGTCAGAAAGTTAACTTTACGGTACAATCCATACCAGATGCAGAGCTTATCGCAGAAATCTATTCCGTAAGCAAAACCTTTGAGGACAACCCAAAAGCAGTCCACGTTCACGCAGAAATAGAAAACAAAAAAGGTAACTTAATTCCTGGTATGTATATTCAAGGTAAAATTCAAGTAGATAATACCCAAACAAAAGCTTTACCAGAAAGTGCAATTATAAAAGAAGGCGAAAGATATTATGTGTTTTCAGTAGAAAAAGAAAATGACGATTGGAGCTTTAAACCTATCGAAGTTGTGTTAGGCACTAAAGATGGTGATTGGGTATCGGTTCAATTTACTGAAAAAATAGAAAGTAATACAAAATTTGCTTATAACAATGCTTATTATCTTAACGCAGAAATGAAAAAAGGAGAAGCAGAACACGCACATTAATTATGGAAACAATAGAACAAGTATTAGAGTCAAAAAATATTCGTGTTACAGCAATGCGTTTGCTTATATATAAGTTTCTTACAGAAAAAGAGGTCGCTGTTACTTTAAGTGATATTGAAAATGCTTTCTCAAAAGCAGACAGAACCACTTTATACAGAACTATTAAAACCTTTGAAGAAAAGGCTATTGTGCATCAAATAGACGATGGTACAGGGATTACAAAATATGCATTATGTGAAAAGGGATGTAATTGTGAAATTGAAACCGATTTGCACTTACATTTCCATTGTAATAATTGCAATGAAACCATTTGCTTAACAGAACATAAAATACCTCAAATAAAAGTGCCAGATGGTTTTGTGTCAGAGAATGTAAATTTGGTGGTAAAAGGTATTTGCGATAAGTGTAGTGTCTAATTATTGCACTTCCATTGCACTTACTATTAAAGTACATTTATCCAAAATTAGAGGATATGAAGTTTAATACTAAAATACCTAAACATCTAAAACAGGCGTATAACCAAGAATTAAAACAATACAGTTTCTGTTTAGAAAATAAGCAGTTTGGTAATGCTTGGTATCATTTAGAACGTAGTCATATAATAGGACAATCTTATCCTATAGAACATACCTATTCACATTGGCTTATGCTAAAGTTTGGATTTAGACAAAAAGATACGAAAGAAGTAATAGGTCAAATAATTAGGTTGCTTGTGGGTGGCTGGAAATCATTTATAAATCACGTTCCACTTGGTAATACTGGTGGAGCAAACGTGCCACCATTAAAACGAATGCCTATTCCCAATGACATTGAAAAATTATTAGATATTAAATGAAAAAAAAGAAAGTCAATTTAAGAGATTTAAAACCAAATTCAGAAGTGCAACACACGCATAATGATGGTCATAATCACGGTAATGGAAGTGCATTCAAAACCTACGTGCCTGCAATAATAAGTTTTACAATGCTTATCATTGGTATAGGTTTAGATTATTTTGATGTTTCATTCTTTAAGGATTGGATTCGTATTGCTTGGTATGGTATTGCATATCTTCCTGTAGGGTTTCCTGTTGTAAAAGAGGGTTGGATTAGTATTAAAAAAGGTGATGTTTTTACAGAGTTCTTTTTAATGTCTATAGCAACCATTGGTGCATTTGTTATTGGTGAATATCCCGAAGGTGTTGCAGTAATGCTATTTTATGCAGTAGGCGAATTATTTCAAAGTGCTGCTGTAAATCGTGCAAAAGGAAATATAAAAGCATTATTAGATGTTAGACCTAAAGAAGCCAATGTATTTCGTGAGGGAGATTATAAAAGTGTTTCGCCTGAAGTTGTCAATATTGGAGAGAAAATTCAAATTCGTGTAGGTGAAAAAATTCCATTGGATGGCATTTTATTATCCGAAAAAGCATCTTTAAATACAGCTGCGTTAACAGGAGAAAGCAAACCAGATTCCATTCAAAAAGAAGCAAAGGTTTACGCAGGTAGTATTAATTTGGAAAGCGTTATTGAAGTTGAGGTAACCAATAAGTTTGAAGACAGTTCTATTGCGAGAATATTAGACTTGGTTCAAAATGCAACAGCACGTAAATCTAAAACAGAATTATTCATCAGACAGTTTGCTCGTATCTACACACCAATTGTAGTGTTTTTAGCTATTGGTGTTACTTTTATACCTTACTTTTTTGTAGATGATTATGTGTTTAGAGATTGGTTATACAGAGCATTAATTTTCTTGGTAATATCTTGTCCTTGTGCGTTAGTGATTTCAATTCCATTAGGATATTTCGGTGGATTGGGAGCAGCTTCAAAAAATGGAATCTTATTTAAAGGTGCTTCATTTTTAGATGCAATGACCAAGATAAATACTTTGGTAATGGACAAAACAGGAACCGTTACCAAAGGTGTTTTTAAAATCAAAGAAGTAAAAGCAATTGGTTGGAATGAAACCGAATTTATGCAATACTTAATGGCGATGGAAGAACAATCCACGCATCCAATTGCTAAAGCCATTTTAGAGTACAAAGCTGAAGGTGAAGATTTTGAAGCACAAGACGTTTCTGAAGTTGCAGGTAAAGGTTTAAAAGGCATTGTAAATGGTAAAACAGTTTTAGTAGGTAATAAAGCCTTAATGACTGCGAATAATATTAATGTTCCAACGGAAACGGAATCTATTGTAGAATCGATAGTGTTGGTAGCAATCGATAATCAATTTGCAGGTTTTGTAGTAATAGCAGATGAATTAAAGGAAGATGCAAAAAAAACAATTACTAATTTACATAAAGTAGGCATTAAAAATATTATGATGCTTTCCGGTGATAAAGATTCCATTACGCAACAAGTCGCTAAAGAGTTGAACATCGAAAATGCTAAAGGTGGTTTGCTACCAGAAGATAAATTAAACGAAGTTGAAATTTTAAAGAAAAATCCTGTAAACAAAGTAGCTTTTATAGGTGATGGTATTAATGACGCACCAGTTTTAGCAGCAAGTAACGTTGGTATTGCAATGGGTGGTTTAGGGAGCGATGTAGCTATTGAAACAGCAGATGTTATCATTCAAACAGACCAACCTTCAAAAGTAGTAAGAGCCATTAAAATAAGTCGTTCTACACGTAAAATTGTTTGGCAGAATATCATTTTAGCATTTGGTGTTAAAGTTATTGTCTTAATTTTAGGAGCAGGTGGTTTAGCTACAATGTGGGAAGCAGTTTTTGCAGATGTAGGAGTAGCATTATTAGCAATTTTAAATGCAGTTAGATTACAACGAATGAGTTGGGATTAAGCAGATTAGTCAATTAAACTTCTGTTAAACAAAATCAATAGTTGTAAAATTTTTATACATTTGCAATTAGATATGAAGCAAATTTTCCATAAAATAATGTCTTTAGTAATGGCTTTTGTAGTGTTATTCTCTACAATGTCATTTACTGTGAATATGCATTATTGCGGAGATACTTTAGTAGAAACTGCTATTTTTCATAAGGCCAAAGGGTGCGGAATGGAAATGGAAAAGCCTTCAACCGAAGGATGTTCTATTACCAAGAAAAATTGTTGTGATGATGAACAATTAGCAATTGAAGGTCAAGACGAATTACAATTGCAAGTTGACAAAATCACGTTTGAGCAACAAGTATTCGTCGCTTCATTTGTTTACACTTATATTAACCTTTTTGAAGGTTTAGATAACAATGTATCTTCTTTTGAAGAATACAAACCACCACTCGTCATAAAACAAATCTTCAAGATTGACGAGACTTATTTAATTTGATTTTTAAACAATAGACTCTTTTATCCTATGACAGCAATGTTGTAAGGATAATTTGCTGTATTCGGTGTTGTCGTAACACCAATGTCTAACTGTTTAATAATCAAAGCCAATGCTCAATAAAAGCATCAAATTTTTAATAGAAAACAAACTCGTAGCAGTTCTGCTACTCGTCCTTTTTGTAGGATGGGGAACGGTTAATGCACCTTTTAATTGGGATACAGGTTTCTTACCAAGCAATCCTGTTGCTGTAGATGCCATACCAGATATAGGCGAAAACCAACAAATCGTTTTTACTAAATGGGATGGTCGCTCACCACAAGATATAGAAGACCAAATCACCTATCCACTCACAACATCTTTACTCGGTATTCCAGGTGTAAAAACCATTCGTAGTTCCTCTATGTTCGGTTTTTCAAGTATCTATATCATTTTTGAAGAAGACATAGAATTTTACTGGAGTAGAAGTCGTATTCTCGAAAAACTTAATTCCTTACCAAGTGGTTTATTGCCCGAAGGTGTTAATCCTGCTTTGGGTCCAGATGCAACAGGATTAGGACAAATATTTTGGTACACTTTAGAAGGTCGTGACAAAAACGGAAATGTAACTGGTGGTTGGGATTTGCAAGAGTTACGCAGTATTCAGGATTACTATGTAAAGTATGCGTTGTCCTCTGCAAGTGGTGTTTCAGAGGTTGCTTCTATTGGTGGCTATGTTCAGGAGTATCAAGTAGACGTAAATCCAGAACTAATGCGTCAGTATAATATTGGATTGCATCACGTTGTAAAAGCGGTTAAGGAAAGTAATAAGGATATTGGTGCACAGACTTTGGAAATTAACCAAGCCGAATATTTAGTTCGTGGTTTGGGTTATGTGAAATCCATTTCAGACATCGAAAATGCAGTAGTCACTTCAGAAGATTATACTTCAATTAGGATAAAGGATATTGGTAAAGTTTCATTAGGTCCTGCAACAAGACGTGGTTTATTAGATAAAGAAGGTGCAGAGGTTGTTGGTGCTGTTGTGGTGGCTCGTTATGGCGCAAATCCAATGGAAGTCATTAATAATGTAAAAGAGAAAATTAACGAGTTAAGCGCAGGTTTACCTTCGAAAGTATTAGCGGATGGTAGAACCTCACAAGTAACCATAGTGCCTTTTTATGACAGAACAGAATTGATACAAGAAACATTAGGCACACTTAACGAAGCCTTAACTCTTGAAATATTGATTACCATTTTAGTAATAATTATTATGGTGTTTAATCTACGAGCTTCCGTATTAATTTCTGGACTATTACCTGTTGCAGTTTTAATGGTATTTATTGCAATGAAACTCTTTGGTGTAGATGCCAACATTGTCGCTTTATCAGGTATTGCTATTGCTATCGGTACAATGGTCGATGTTGGTGTCATACTATCAGAAAATATTATTCGGCATTTAGATGAAGATGATGGAACTCAATCCATTAATACGGTAGTTTATAACGCAACAGCTGAAGTGTCTGGCGCAATCGTAACCGCAGTTATGACAACTATTATCAGTTTCATTCCTGTATTTACTATGATTGGTGCGGAAGGAAAACTATTCAGACCATTAGCCTTCACAAAAACTTTTGCACTAACAGCTTCTATAATCGTAGCATTATTTTTAATTCCACCGTTTGCTGCATTTTTATTCAGAAAGAAAAACATTAAAAGCACTTTTAAATATGTTTTAAATGGTGTTTTAATAGCATTTGGAATCGTAGCCATAGTCTATGGATATTGGATAGGGTTAATTTTAATTGCGTTTGGGATTACAGCACTTCTCAATCTTCAAAGTAAGATAAAAGACAAGCAAGCTAACCTTATTAATATTATCATTTCTGTATCAGCTATTGTGTTCTTGTTAGCCGAATATTGGAGACCGTTAGGCGTTGATAAAAGCATTTTTTGGAATCTCATTTTTGTGAGTGTTATTTGCTTTGGTTTATTAGGTGTTTTCTCATTATTTATCAAATATTACACACGTATTTTAAGGTGGTGTTTAGATAATAAGTTGCTCTTTTTGTCTGTCCCAACAGCTATTGTCATTGCAGGTTTTTTCATTATGAAAAATACAGGCAAAGAGTTTATGCCCTCATTAAATGAAGGCTCATTTCTACTAATGCCAACCTCGATGCCTCATTCTGGCGTAGAAGAAAACAAGCGTGTTTTACAGCAATTGGATATGGCTGTCGCCAGTATTCCAGAGATTGAAACCGTAGTTGGTAAGGCAGGAAGAACAGAATCAGCTTTAGACCCAGCACCACTATCAATGTACGAGAATATGATTCAGTATAAACCAGAATATATGCTGAATGAAAACGGAGTACGCCAACGCTACAAAATAAATGATGATGGCTTCTTTGAATTGAAGGATGGTCGTTTGGTTTCTAATCCTAATAATTCCGAAAACATCATTTTTAGCACTATAAAAAGGTCTCAATTAATTGAAGATGATGATGGCGAGTACTATCGTAATTGGCGACCAAAAATTGAATCACCAGACGATATTTGGAATGAAATCGTAAGAGTTACAAAGTTACCAGGTGTTACATCTGCACCAAAACTACAACCTATTGAAACCCGATTGGTAATGCTTCAAACAGGAATGCGAGCACCAATGGGAATTAAAGTTAAAGGTCAAGACTTAAAGCAAATAGAAGCGTTTGGAGTGCAATTAGAAAACATCATCAAGGAAGCTGAAGGTGTTAAAAAAGAAGCTGTTTTTGCAGACCGTATTGTTGGTAAACCCTATTTGTTAATTGATATTGATAGAGAGAAAATTGCACGTTATGGCATTTCGATACAAGATGTTCAAGATGTATTAAAAGTAGCAGTTGGCGGTATGGTATTAACGCAAACGGTAGAAGGTCGTGAGCGATATGGTGTACGAGTACGATACCCAAGAGAATTACGAGCAAACCCAACCGACTTACAACAGATTTATGTGCCAGTTGAAAAAGGTAGTCCTATGCCATTAAGCGAATTGGCAACTATAAGATACGAACAAGGTCCACAAGTCATTAAAAGTGAAGACACCTTTTTAGTTGGCTATGTCTTATTTGATAAAATGGATGGTTTTGCTGAAGTAAGCGTTGTTGAAAATGCACAAGTACTAATCCAAGAAAAGATAGATTCTGGTGAGCTAATTGTACCAAAAGGAATCAACTATGCATTCACAGGAACTTACGAAAATCAATTAAGAGCAGAAAAAACTTTGTCGGTTGTTGTGCCTTTAGCATTGGCCATCATTTTCTTAATTCTGTATTTCCAATTCCGTTCTGTAGGGACATCACTAATGGTATTCACAGGTATCGCAGTAGCGTTTGCAGGTGGTTTTATAATGATTTGGCTCTATGGTCAAGGTTGGTTTTTAAACTTCAATTTCTTTGGTGAAAACCTACGCGATTTATTCCAAATGCACCCAATCAATTTAAGTGTTGCAGTTTGGGTTGGGTTTATTGCACTCTTCGGTATAGCAACCGATGATGGTGTAGTAATGGCAACCTATTTAACCCAAACTTTCGATAGAAACACACCAGATAATAAAAAGGAAATTAGAGCATCAGTTGTTGAAGCAGGAGAAAAACGAATCAGACCGTGTTTAATGACTACAGCTACTACAATTTTGGCATTATTACCAGTATTAACCTCTACAGGTCGAGGAAGCGATATAATGATACCTATGGCAATACCAAGTTTTGGTGGAATGCTTATAGCCTTAATAACCTTATTTGTTGTTCCAGTATTATATAGCTGGAAAGCCGAATTTCAACTTAAAAGAACTGTAAAATGAAACACATAAAATCACACATAAAAACAGTCTTTATTCTTTGTTCGTTATTCTTTGTTCTCAAAGGAAATGCACAACAATTAGAAGTACTCATAGATGAAGCCTTAACAAACAATCCAGAAATTCAAAAGTTTGAGTTACAATACAAAAGAGCTTCCGAAAAAGTAAACGAAGTCAATACCATTCCTAATACCGAATTTGGTGTTGGTTACTTTGTAAGTGAACCGGAAACCAGAACAGGTGCACAACGCTTTAAAGTATCTGCTAAACAAATGTTACCGTGGTTCGGAACCATTACATCGAGAGAAAACTATGTAAGTTCATTGGCAGATGCTAAATACGAGGACATTGTTATCGCAAAGCGAAAACTAATGGCTTCGGTATCGCAATCTTACTACAATCTATATGCTAACAAAGCAAAGCAAGAGGTCTTAACTGAAAACATTAAACTATTAGAAACTTATGAGACGTTGGCATTAACTTCTGTTGAGGTTGGTAAAGCATCCGCAGTAGATGTGTTGCGATTGCAAATGCGCCAAAACGAAATGCAACAATTAAAAGATGTATTGCAACAACAATTTTTAGCAGAACAAACTAACTTCAATAATCTATTGAATAGAGATAACGATGTTACCGTGAATGTGGTAGATAGTTTAATGATACCTTCAGAAGACTTTGATATTACTTCTGAAAATTTAGCATTACATCCTGAATTACTAAAATATGATAAGCTCTATCAATCCATAGAGCAATCAGAATTATTAAATCAAAAAGAAAGCAGTCCAATGATTGGTTTTGGATTAGATTATATCAATGTTGCTGAAAGACCTAATATGGATTTTAGTGATAACGGAAAGGATATTGTAATGCCAATGGTTTCGGTATCTATCCCAATTTTCAATAAGAAATATAAATCCCAAACCAAGCAAAATGAGTTGCAACAACAAGAAATTACTGCCCAAAAACAGGAACGTTTAAATGCTTTGGAAACGCTTTTAGACAAAGCGAATAACGAACGCATTTCTGCAAGAATAAGTTATGCTACCCAAACCAAAAACCTACAGCAAGCCAAAGATGCAGAAGACATTTTAATCAAAAGCTATGAAACAGGAACGATTGATTTTAATGATGTTTTGGATATTCAAGAGTTGCAACTAAAGTTTCAAATCAATCAAATAGAGTCAATTAGAACTTATTATGTTCAATCAACGATTATTAATTATTTAACACAGTAATAATGAAACATACATATAAAATATCAGGAATGACCTGTAACAACTGTAAGGCTTCCGTCGAGAAATATTTAAGTGAAATAGACCACGTATCAGAGGTGTCTGTTAATCTTGAAAAAGGTGAGGCAGAAGTGAAAATGAATAAACATATTTCAACTGATATACTACAAAAAGCATTACCAGAAAAGTATACTTTATCTGAAAAGAATGAGAAGAATGTGTTTGCATCTTCAAGTATGTCGGCAATGCCAATGGAAGAAGAAAAAAGCAAGTTACAACAATTAAAACCACTCTTGCTTATCATCTTTTATATCGCAACAGCAAGTATATTATTACATTATAAAGATTGGAGATGGAACGCGTTTATGCTTGACTTTATGGGGTTGTTTTACATCGTATTTAGCTTCTTTAAAATGCTCGATTTAAAAGGTTTTCCAGAATCCTTTCGTATGTACGACCCTTTAGCTAAACGTGTTCCTTTTTATGGGAAAGTTTATCCATTTATTGAAACAGCTTTAGGTTTAATGTTCTTAATGCGATTTGAAGTGAACATTGCTTTAATAGTAACACTTGTGGTTTTAGGGCTAACTACAATAGGAGTCACAAAAACCCTTTTAGATAAAAAAGCTATCAGATGTGCCTGTTTAGGTACAGCCCTGAAGTTACCAATGACAGAAGCTACTTTTATCGAGAATGCCATAATGATAGTTATGGCAAGTTTAATGTTAATTTTTTAAAATCAATTAATTATGAAAAATCCAAAAGAACACTCAAACAAAGGAAATTACAAAACCTTCTTTATAATGTTGGCTTGCTCATTTGTAGCAATGTACATAACGATGTATTTAAACACCTATTCCATAGACCACGTATGGTTTAGTTTAACACGATTCTATATGACGTGTTTAGGAATTTCAACAATGGCAGTAATAATGTGGTTTTTTATGCGAAAAATGTATAATGATAAAAAGAAGAATATCGCAATACTTGCAGGTAGTTTTATACTGTTTGTAGGTGCATTAGGGTTGGTAAGAACACAAGCACCAATTATTGATGATGTCCTTTGGATGAAAGCAATGATACCACATCATTCTATCGCTATTTTAACAAGTGAAAGAGCAGATATTCAAGACCCAGAAGTTAAGAAATTAGCAGAAGACATTATAAAAGCACAACGTAAAGAAATAGAAGAAATGAAAGCAATGATAAAACGATTAGAGAATGAAAAATAATAAAATAGTCATATATATTGGCATACTCGTAGTAGGTGTGTTATTGGGTTGGTTGCTTTTTGGTGGTTCATCAAAAAAAGATACAGAACATAATCACGATGCGGTTGCAGAAACTAATCAACTATGGACGTGTTCTATGCATCCACAAATTATGCAACCAGAATCAGGCGATTGTCCTATTTGTGGTATGGATTTAATTCCTGCTGATGGTGGAAGTGATGGTTTATTAGCAGACCAATTCAAATTGACTGAAAACGCAATGGCTTTAGCTAATATTCAAACATCTATTGTTGGTAAAGGCAATGTTGAAGGCAATACTATCAAATTATCTGGTAAAATTGCTGAAAACGAAGAAGCCAATGCAGTACAGGTAAGTTATTTCGCTGGAAGAATTGAACGTTTGAATGTGAGTTTTACAGGCGAAGAAGTTCGTAAAAGTCAATTATTGGCAACCATTTATTCGCCAGAACTCTATGCCGCGCAACAAGAATTAATTACTGCAGCATCTTTAAAAGAATCACAACCTGCTTTATACAAAGCAGTCCGTAATAAACTGAAATTATGGAAGCTCTCTGACAATCAAATCAATCAGATTGAAGAAACAGGAAAAGTAAAAGAAAACTTTCCTGTGTATGCAACCGTTTCAGGAACTGTCACAGAAAAATTGGTAGAGCAAGGCGATTACATTAAACAAGGACAACCCTTACTTAAAATTGCTAATCTAAACACGGTTTGGGGAAATTTTGATGTGTATGAAAATCAGATTGACCGCTTTAAAAAAGGACAGGAAGTGATGATAACAACCAATGCTTATCCTAATAAAGAGTTTAAAGGTAAAGTAGATTTTATAGACCCAGTTTTAAACAACAAAACAAGAACTGTAACCTTGCGTGTGGTACTAAATAATAAGGATGATGTTTTTAAACCAGGAATGTTTGTAACCGCAAATATTGAAGGCAATACAGCTAAAAATGACGAAGTATTAACAATTCCTGCATCTGCTGTTATGTGGACAGGTGAACGTTCTGTAGTGTACCTCAAAACAAATCCAGACCAACCTATTTTTGAAATGGTTGAAATTAAATTAGGCAATCAAATTGGTAATGAATATGAAGTTGTAGAAGGTATATTTGCTGGAAATGAAATAGTGACTAACGGAACATTTACGGTTGATGCAGCTGCACAATTACAAGGCAAAAAGTCTATGATGAATAAAGAAGGTGGTAAAGTAATGACGGGACACGAAGGTCATTTAGGTATGGATAACAATGCTTCTAACAAAGAAAGTGACCACACTAATATGAATGAGCGTTTGAAAGTGTCAGCGAAATTTCAAGAGCAGTTAAAAGCTGTTTTCAATGCGTATATCAATTTAAAAGATGCTTTAGTAAAAGAAGATTCAAAAAGTACTTCAGCAAACGCAACAACTTTATTAAATAAATTGAACAAAGTAGATATGAAATTGTTGTCAGATAATAAGGCGCATAACCATTGGATGTCATTAGAAGGCGAAATAAAATCTTCTGCAACCTCAATTTCTGAAACATCCGATATAAAATCACAAAGAGACCATTTTAAACATTTATCATCACATCTAATCAATGCTGTTCAACTATTTGGTATCAATGAAAAGGTCTATGTAGAATTTTGTCCAATGTCAGATAACAACAATGGTGCATATTGGTTGAGTAAAGAAGAAAAAGTAATCAATCCATACTTTGGCGAAGCAATGCTAACCTGTGGTGAAGTAAAACAAGTAATAGAATAAAAAATCAAGTAATAACAATTAAATTTGAAACAATGAATTTTTCAAAGAAAAATCACGAACACAAAAACAAAAATGTAATCGACGTGAGTAAAAAAGTAATTTTAAGTGTAGCTGTAATAGCAGCATTAGGTTTTACAAGTTGTAAAAACGAAACCAAAAAAGAAACAGAAACCACAACTACTGAAATGTCAAAAGATATGGCAATCACAGACCTGTCTTTTGGTGTAAGAGGAAATTGCGGAATGTGTAAAAACACTATCGAAGAAGCAGCTAACGGTGTTGAAGGCGTAGCAAGTGCTAATTGGGATGTCGATAAAAAGAAGATTGACGTGTCTTTTGATGATACAAAAACCGATGCAATGGCAATCCATAAAGCAATCGCAGCTTCAGGATATGATACCGAAAAAATTGCAGGTGATGAAGAAGCATATGATGGTTTACCAGGTTGCTGTAAATACGACCACGAAATGATGATGAATCAATCTGGTGAAGAAAAAAGTGATGACCATTCAAATCACGACCATTAAGCAATAATGAAAGAGTCTTTTTCGGAAGGCTCTTTTTTTATTCCCCACAACCCAAAACCCAGTTTTTTCGTACCTCAAAATCCTCTGTCTTTTGTGTTGTTCCGCACGCCAATACATAATTGGTTTTATGTCATAATACTTGTAGCCAGCGCTATAATAGCACATTTCTTTTTTTATTTAAAAGTATCCATTTTAATAAATTGGTACAATAAAAAAGCAAAGAGCTATTGCCAACGTTCAAAACAACTATTCCGCCACAAAACCAATCCCAAGCTATGTTACATAATAGAAGTTATAGGAGCAAAAATCCTTTCAGAGGTTGCCTACGGCGTGTTATTATATTTTCGTCGCTATAACTGCTATTATGTAAAATATCCGCTATTCCAACGCTCACATTGGAATATAAAACCACATTTGGCACTATATTGAATCAGTAGTAATTTAAAGTAGGTTAGTATATAAGTTATCTCATTCATCTGCACAAAACCATCGTTAAGTCCAAGTATTCCTTACCTCAAGTCTTTGTTTGTTTCATTTCGTTAACAAATATTAAAGACCACTTTTCCCAACCACCCAAGTCAGCGGTTATAAAAAAATAGGTTTATAATATGTAGTATTACGCCATAGCACATTACTTTTTATCGTGCCTCAAAAAAGCAATAAGCTATTGTCTAAAAGTCCTGTATAAGTAGCTTGTTTAAATGCTGTTTTATCAAACAACTATTTAAAACGCTACCCATACAAACGCTTCATCCAACACTCAATAACAAAATGCAACCTATTTTTTTAAGTGTTAATTCCCCAGAAAAGTTATATTTAATGTATGAAAAAACTGATTGAATCATTATTTGATTTATTCTTTCCTCACGATATAGATGAAAACGGTAATAAAATCGAAAATCCTGAAGGAGACGATTCTTATTCTACAAAATTTTTCACAATAGTTATATTGATAATAATAGTAATATTTGCATTTATAGGATTAAAATAAAAAAAGGTAGCAAATATATGTGGCTACCTCTGCCAACCGCACAAGGCTATAAAGGTCAAGCCCTACGGGTTTTGAATAAAACTTTTTTCAAGACCCTTTTTCTTTTGATTTAGACATTCAACTCAAAAAACTTTTATCCAAAAACCTTGACAGCCTTACCCACGCCACAACAACTATGGCTATCTTTTTTCTTTTCAAAAAAAATAATGGCGCGAAGCGTAGCGAAGCAATTTTAAATTGGATAGCTATGTCAACTTTTAAACTGAAAACACATCGAGCAGGAAAAACTTACTCAAACCCTCATTTTTTTATACTAAACAAAGGGCTAAACAGCGGAAAACCACTCTTAAAATCCTGTGCTAACTGTTTCGTTGTCACTACTACAACAGAAGAGGTAAAACACACACTTTTTCACTTATCTATGATGTTACAAATAGGCGGTTTTTACGCTTACTATTTAAAAGGAAGTGTTATTCCGTTTATTTCAATAGATGATTGCAGAAATACTCTAAAAAATAGTTTTACATCATTAATAAATAATGAATTTCAATTGCAAAAGCATATTAATATTGTGTCAGTAATTAGTAAAAAAGAAGCCGAACTTCAAAAAGTCATTTCAAAAATGGCAGATTTGAAAGTATCATACATTCAAAGTTTATTTTCTAAAATGCAAAAAGAAGCAATCTAAAGCAACAAAATCCATATCTAACGAATAGCATAAAATTTGCTATATATTCAATCGGAAGGTACAACTTCGTGTTAAGTCCGTACCAAGTCCGAAGAAAAACAAGTTTCATTTAAATTATTTATGTTATGGGTAAAATTTCCCAAGGTATTTTAGGAGGGCTTTCAGGTAAGGTTGGAAACGTTATCGGTGGAAGCTGGAAAGGAATTGATTACATTAGAATTAAACCCTCAAGTGTAGCCAATCCAAGAACTGTTGGTCAAGTAAACCAAAGAACGAAGTTTACTGCCACTTTAGAATTTTTACAGGCTGTAAAGCCTTTTATTAAGTTAGGGTATAAAGGATTAGCTGTTAAGAAAACAGAATTTAATGCTGCAATGTCGTATGTGTTGAATAATGCGATTACAGGTACAGAACCAAACTTTGTTGTTGACTATCCAAACGCTTTAGTAAGTCGCGGAGGTTTATCTGGTGCGTTAAACCCGACGACTGATTTAGCAACTGCTGGAGAAGTAACTTTTGGGTGGGATGATAACTCTGCTGAAGGTAACGCAAATGCTACTGACAAGGCAATGTTATTGGTTTACAATCCATCAAAAAAGGAATCTATTTCTTTACTTAATGGAGCAGACAGAACAGTAGGTTCTCAAATTGTTTCAATCCCTACAACTTATGCAGGTGATACGGTAGAGCTATTTATGGCGTTTATTACTGCTGATGGTAGTCAAGTATCAAACAGTATTTATTTAGGCTCTGGTACAGCTAATTAATGCTTGGTGTTTTTATTTGGAAACCGCTCTAATCGAGCGGTTTTTTTTATGCTATATTTGTTGCTTTATTTATTGATGTTTACTCTTTATTTACTCTTTTTATGTGTTTTTTGTATCCTATTTGTTGCCCAAACGGCTTAACGCTAATAGATATAAGGATAGTTAAATATTGTATTGGTAAATAAACTTAAACCTGTTCAAAATTCTTTGTTTACGTCATTTTCATTCGGGAAACCCTTGTATATAATGCGTATTATTTTTAGCTAACGTTTTGTTCTTTATTTAAAGCGAAAGCATTCCATTTTTTTATTCAAAGCATTCTTCGCAAAGCCCTTGTACTAGTATTTGCGAAATTTCAACCTTTCGGTTAGGTATGTTAGGAATAGGCATATTAATAGATAAACAATCTACTTTTCCACACTTTAAACATTGAAAATGCGGATGTACATCTTTATGATGTGAAGCAGAACATCCATCACATTTTGCATACCACTTAAGACCATCTTTTCCTAAAAAGGAATGTAAAACACCATCTTCTTCCAATCTATCTAATACACGATAAATAGTTGTTTTATTAAACTTAGAGTCTAGTTGCTCTATTAATTGTTTAGCAGAAATAGCTTTATGTCCTTGATTAAACTCTTTAAGTAAGGCTGCTACTGCTTTTGTTTTTCTTATCACTCCCATACTACAAATATAACTCAGCCTAGTTGCAATAACAAGTTTTTTATCTATATTTGCAACTCAGTTGCATTAATGTGTATTATGATATTTACAAAACAAAAATCAGATGAAATAGGAGTTATGGCAAGTGGGCTTTGTCTTATTCATTGCGTTGCTACACCTTTTTTATTTCTTGTTCAAAGTTGCTCGCTTGCAGGTTGTAGCGAAACTCCAATATGGTGGAGTGTAATAGATTATTTTTTTCTAGTTATTTCTTTTTTTGCCATATATCGTTCTACGCAAACCACATCAAGTACTTGGATAAAACCTGCTTTATGGTGGAGTTGGGCATTACTATTTTTTATTATTATCAACGAAAAAATGACTTGGTTTTCAATACCAGAATATGCTGTGTATATACCAGCAATAGCATTAATTGCATTGCACTTATATAATAGAAAATATTGCCAATGTAACACCAATAAATGTTGTACACATGAAGGATAAAAAAGAGATAATTACTGTAGGAGATAACCATGTTTTAACTAGTATTAAAACACCATTACGTGCTGATGCTTTTGAAAAAACAGATGCAGAAAAAATAGAAAATATACAATTTCATTTTAAAAAAATAATGGAAGAGTTGGGCTTAGATTTAACAGATGATAGTTTGTCTGGCACACCATATCGTTTTGCTAAAATGTATGTGCAAGAGCTGTTTTATGGATTAAATCCAGCCAACAAACCAAAACTTTCTGTTTTTGAAAATAAGTATAGTTATAAAAAAATGTTAGTAGAGCAGCATATCACTATAAATTCTGCTTGCGAACACCATTTTCTACCAATTACAGGATATGCGCATGTTGGGTATATTCCTAAAAATAAAGTCGTAGGCTTGTCTAAAATTAATCGCTTGGTAGATTATTATGCAAGACGACCACAGGTTCAAGAACGTTTAGTTATTCAAATTTTAAATGATTTACAAGAAGCTTTAGATACTAAAGATGTTATTGTTTCAGTTACAGCAAAACATTTATGTGTGTCTTCTAGAGGTATAAAAGATCAAACTAGTTACACCACTACTTTAGAATATGGAGGTCGTTTTTCTGACGATACTATACGACAAGAATTTTTAAATATCGTTGCGCAAGAGACACTTTAAAGAGTAGTTACTAAAAACATATAAAATACAATTAAGAAAGCATATTTAGTACATGAGAAAATTACCAGTAACTGTTTTAAGCGGATTTTTAGGAGCAGGAAAAACCACTTTGTTAAATCATATTTTACACAATAAAGAAGGCTTAAAAGTAGCAGTTATTGTTAATGATATGAGTGAAGTAAATATCGATGCTCAATTTATTGAGAATGAAGGTACACTTTCTAGAACCGAAGAAACTTTAGTAGAAATGTCTAACGGTTGTATTTGTTGTACCCTTAGAGAAGATTTAATGGTGGAGGTTGAAAAACTTGCAGCACAAAATAAATTTGATTATTTGCTTATAGAAAGTACAGGTATTAGCGAACCTATTCCTGTGGCACAAACATTTTCTTTTGAAAGTGAAGATGGCAACATAGACCTTAGTAGATTTAGTTATATAGATACTATGGTTACGGTTGTGGATGCTTTTAATTTCTTAAAAGATTTTTCAAGTGCGGATTATCTAGCAACAAGAGAACTTACAGATATTGAAGGTGATGACAGAACAATTGTTAATTTATTAACCGATCAAATTGAGTTTGCGAATGTTATTATTATAAATAAAACAGATTTAGTGAATAAGGAGCAGCTTAAAGAACTTCAAAGTATTCTTCACTCCTTAAATCCAGAAGCAGATATTCATTTTACTAAGCAATCTGAAATAGCAATAGATGCTGTAATTAATACAGGATTATTCGATTATGAAAAAGCAGAAGCTTCAGCAGGTTGGATTAAAGAACTAGAAAACGAGCATACACCAGAAACCGAAGAATATGGTATTGGTTCGGTGGTGTTTAAAAGTAGAAAACCCTTTCATCCAGAACGTTTTCTAAGTTATTTAAATACCAGTTTCCCTCAAAATATTATTAGAAGTAAAGGCTTGTTTTGGATGGCTTCAAGATCTGGTCAAGCATTATTGTGGAGCTCTGCAGGAGGTTCCTGTAAAGCAGATTCTGCTGGTGTTTGGTGGGCATCTATGCCTTTTGCAGAGCGTACAAATTATATGCCTTTTAATGAGAATCAAGCTCAAATTGAATCTAATTGGGATGGAATTTATGGTGACCGAAAAATAGAACTGGTGTTTATTGGTCAGTATATAGATAAAGTAGCTATGATGAATCAATTAAAATCTTGCCTGTTAACAGATGAAGAGGTTGTATTATGGAAAAACAATAGGTTTCCTCAAGAAGACCAATGGCCTATAGTACGATAAAATAGATATAAATTTTAACATGTTACAGAGCAGCAATCTTACTTTTCAATATAAAAAAACGGAGCATTTGTTTCGTTTTCCTAATATCGATTTAAAGAAACAAGAACACTTAGTTATTTTAGGTAAATCTGGTATTGGTAAAACCACATTGTTGCATCTTCTAGCAGGAATATTAAAACCAAGTACTGGTACTGTATCTCTTAATAGTCAAGATATAACGGTTTTAAGAGAAAGTAGTTTAGATCGATTTAGAGGAAAAAATATAGGACTTGTATTTCAAAAAAAACATGCTATTCAAACATTAAATGTTTTAGATAATTTAAAAGCACGACTTTATTTTGGTAAAAAAAAGGTAAACCTAAATAAAATGGAAGCTTTACTAGCAGAATTAGATTTGTTAGACTTTAAAACAAGTAAAGTACAAACACTAAGTGAAGGCCAATTACAGCGTTTAGGTATTGCAATAGCAGTAATACATGAACCAGAAATTATTTTAGCAGATGAACCTACCTCTAGTTTAGATGATGCCAACTGTAAAATGGTTCTAGAATTATTATTAAAACAAGCAGCTAAAACCCAAGCTAATTTAATTGTAATTACGCATGATCACAGAATAAAATCTTATTTCCAAAATACCATTATGCTATGAATATTTGGAAAATTAGTCTGCAAAATATTAAAAGCAAGCCTTTATATACGTTTTTAAGCGTTTGTGTTTTAGCACTTAGTATTACGCTTCTTTTAGGAATACAACAGTTAAAATATTCTTTTAAAAACCAGATAGAAACCAATTTAGGAAAAATAGGTTTGGTGATTGGTGCCAAAGGAAGTCCGTTGCAATTGGTATTAGCATCTGTATTGCATTTAGATAATCCAACAGGAAATATCTCATATACTGAAGCACAAAACATTATAAAAAACCCTAGAGTTAAGTCGGCAGTACCTATTTCCTACGGAGATAATTATAAAGGATATAGAATTGTAGGTACAACAGAAACATTTTTGTCTATTTATAATGCAGAGTTAGAAACAGGAAGTAATGTAGAGCAATCTATGGAAGTTGTTTTGGGAGCTACTGTAGCCAAAACCTTAAATTTAAAGGTTGGTGATACCTTTTTAAGTTCGCATGGCTTAATTGAAAACAGTGTAGATGTTCATAATGATGAATTAACCATAGTCGGCATCTTAAAACCGACACACAAAGTAATAGATCGATTAATTGTTACCAATTTAGAGAGTATTTGGGATGTACACCATCATGAAGTTGAAGATACGTCTCACGCAGACTATCATCACCATGACCACGATGAAGTAGCCAAAGAAATAGAAGCAGATAAGGAAATCACGTCTTTATTGGTGACTTTTAAAAGTCCTAGGTCTCTTTTAACCTTTCCTAGAAAAATTAATGAAAGCACCAATATGTTGGCAGCGTTACCAAGGTATGAGCTACATAAACTCTATGAATATACAAGTGTAGGCTTTCAAACCATTACATGGATAGCCTATTTAATTTTAGTAATGTCTGGCTTAACCATCTTTATAAGTTTATATAAAATGGTAAAAGAGCGCGCTTTTGATTTGGCCATTTTACGTACCTATGGAGCTAGCAATTTTCAGTTAATAAAAATGGTGCTTTACGAAGGATTAATCATTGCTTTTTTAGCCTTTGTTATAGCATATTTATTTGTAAAAATAGGATTAGCTATAGTTCTTAATTTTATGGTTGCAAGCAATCAACAAAACTTACTGGTAAATTTACCTTACCAGGAGTTGGTGTACTTAGGTATACTTGTCTTTTTTAAGGTTGTTTTATCTGTTTCATTGGCCATATATCCCATCATAAAAATGAATATTTCAACAATTTTAAGTCATGAAAAATAAAGTATTGCTTTTTATTATTCTTTTGTATAGTACTTTGGCTTTTAGTCAACAAAAGGTTACTTGGGAAGATTTATCGAATGTTAAGTACACCGAAAAATACTTCCATAATTATGATGAATATTTTAAGTATCCTACGTTTTTACCTTCCGTTATGGATTTAGAAGGAAAACAAATAAAGATTACAGGTTATTTTTTTAATATAGCACCAGAACAAGGCGTGTATATTTTGTCTAAAACTCCAATGTCTTCTTGTTTCTTTTGTGGTCAAGGTGAGCCAAATACAGTAATAGAACTTCAATGTGAAGAAACGCCAAATTTTAAAACGGACGCTATTGTTAGCGTAACCGGTAAATTAAGATTAAATAGCGATGATGTAGAACATTTTAATTTTATTATTGAAAACTGTATTGTAGAGCTTACCAATTAACTATTATACCATATAAAATGAACAGAAGACATTTTTTTAAAAAAGGATCGCTATTTGCTATAGGAACCACTTTGTTACATCCTTTAGATAGTTTAGCTAGTAATCATGATTATGATGCTACCAATAAAAATAAAAAGGCAAAGAATATTATTATTGTTGTTAGTGATGGTATGAGTATTGGTACTTTAAATATGACCGATTTATATCTTTCTAGAAAAACAGGTAAAGGCTCTAATTGGTTAGGGCTATATAAAAACAATAAGGTAAAACGAGCACTTATGGATATGGCTTCGGCTAGTTCCATTGTTACCGATTCTGCAGCAGCGAGTTCGTCTTGGGGAGGAGGCGTGCGTATTGCTAATGGCGCTTTAAATGTTAGTAAAAGCGGCGAAGCACATCTTCCTATTTGGCAAAAGTTTAAAAAAGCAGGAAAAAAGGCAGGATGCGTAACGTCTGTTCCTATTACACATGCTACACCTGCAGGTTTTTGCGTAAATTCTACATCTAGAAATGCCCAAGAAAATATTGCAGAATACTATTTAGAACATAAATTTGATGTGATGATGGGTGGAGGAGATGATTATTTTTCTTCAGATAAAAGAAAAGATAAAAAAGACATGTATCAGGCTTTTTCATCAAAAGGATATCAGGTAGTAAGTACAAAGGAGGATATGTTTTCTGCTGTAAATAATAAACCTATACTAGGTGTTTTTGATGATAACGCGCTTCCTTATGCTATAGATAGAAAACATAGTAAAGAATTAGTTCAAAAAATACCTACTCTTGCTGATATGACAAAAAAAGCAATTGCTGCTATGAAAGACCATGATAAAGGTTTTGTATTGCAAGTAGAGGCTGGTAAAGTAGATTGGGCTGCACATGGTAATGATATTGCAGGATTACTTCACGATCAAATAGATCATGATGAAGCTATACAAGTAACTATGGATTTTGCTGAAGAAGATGGAGAAACTTTAGTGATTATTACCACAGATCACGGAAATGCAAATCCTGGTGTTATATATGGAAGCGATGCTAATACTAATTTTGATTCTATTCAAAATTACAAACATACCAATGAGTGGATTTTAAATGGTATTGGTAAAGAAACATCTATTTCTCAAATAAAAGAAAGAATACATTATGCAAATACTATAGCGCTCACCAACAACGAGTGTCAGCAACTGCTAGAGTATTACAAAAATATAGCAACCGATAATGGTCTATATAATCCTAGGCATCTTCCTTTTAATCTGTTAGCAACGATGCAAAAACAACATAATTCTGTAGGTTGGATAAGTATGCAACATTCTGCCGATTATGTAGAATTAGCGATGTATGGTCCTGGAAGTCATCTGTTAAAACCTTTTATAAAAAACACAGATTTACATTATTTAATGTTGGAAGCCGCAGAAGTAGAAAATAAATTTTAACTACAATAGAAACTTTTTTAGAATAATTACGTTTTAAATTGGTAAATAAAACTTGTGAATTACAGCTTATAATTAATAAAATAACAGCTTTTTACTTGTGTTGCCTTTATTAGTATACACTCTAACAATTCCGAAATTTTGAGTGGTAAAGTTTGTAGGTAATCTTAATATTTTAGTGTTTAGATTTTCTTTTAAAAGAATGCGTTTTCCTAGTAAATTATAAACTTCTAGTTTAGATATTTCTTGGTTAGAGGTTATATAGATTTCTTTTAATTCATTTAAAAATGAAATGGAAGTGTCTTGAGCTATGTTTTCATTAATAGAAAGTTGCGCAGATATGCTGTTGTTTATACTTCCATCTGTATTGTTATTAAAAGCAATATAATAACGATCTAAATGTGTTCCTTCATAAACATATTCTTCAAAATCTATTTCATTAAGTAAAGTATAAGAGTTGTTTAGTGCATCAAATAAATATACATCAATATCTGTATCAAAGTTTTCTAAGGCATCTAAAGAAATAGCAATATCACCAGCATTAGATATAAACATACCTAAAGGGTATTGTTTTAAATTATCAAAAGCGCCAACACCTTGTATTATATAGTTTTGGTCTTCAATTATCCAATTTAAATCATCAGGATAATTGTTCATTTCTAATGCATCATAACCATAATCAACACCATCTGTTGCTGTATTATCAGGAGTAAATGCTAATAGTAAATGTTTAATATAACCGTTAGGCATAGTAAAATCTATTCTAACACGTTGCACTTCGTTAAAAGTAAAATCTTCTTTTATATTTTTAGAAAAAGGATTGGCAATGGTTAGTGTGTTATAACACAGGGTTATAAGGCATAAGTAGGTTAGCTTATTCATTTTGTTTTGTTTTAAATGAATTAATATGATTTGGGACTGCTAATATATTTAATATTTTGAAAAACACACTATGAAATGCAGAAATAATCGATGAAACGCACTTATTTTGAGGTTTATACGTATTAGAACGGTCTTTTTATTTGTTTTTTAAGCTTATTTTTTATTTAAGTAAAACTTTACTTACAAATTAAATTTTAAATTATATGCATATAAAAAAGGCGATCTTTTTTAGATCGCCTTTTTTGTAGATGTATTAAAGAAATTGTTATTGTTTCACCACAACTTTTTTATTAATTATGGCATTATTAGAGGTTCTTACTTTTATTATATAAGTACCTTCAGCAATTTTTCTAACAGGAAGTTTACATTCCTGAGAAAGAGGAGCGTTTGTAGCATTCCAAGATTTCACAGTTTGCCCTAATAAGTTTACTAAATATACTTGTTTTATGTCTACTGTATTTGGTACATTAATATAAATTTCACTAGTTGCACTTAAGTAATTAATAACAACGTTATTGTGTTGCTGATCTATAGTGTTTAGTTCATTATCTTCTTTAAAAGCGATAAAGTATCTGTTGTTATGACTTCCAGCATCTAATGTAATTTGATAATTATTTTCATTGATTGCTGTATAGCTTCCTAGTAAGGCATCATATATAAAAACATCAATAGCTTCCTCGAAGTTTTCTAAGTCATCTAAAGCAATTTGTATATTTCCGGAAACTCCTAAGTCTATTGTTATAGGATACATTTTTTCAATATCAAAAGCACCAACACCTTGTATGATATATTTTTCATTTTCTATTAAAAAGGACATATCACTAGGGAAGTAATCCGAATTTTTAGCATCAAAACCATAATCTATAGCATCTGAAGCTTCATTGTTTGGCGTAAAGGCTAATAACAACGGTCTAACAGCGCCTTCTGGAGAAGTGAAGTTTAAACGTACTCGTTTAATTATATCTGTTGGTTCTTGGTTGTTTTCTGTTCTTAAAAAAACAGAAGCACCCAAAGTTTCTTTAACAAAAGTACGTTGGTTATTATTAAAAGTAATTGTGCCTCCATCTGCATCACCAGTAACATAAAAACCTTGTCCTACAGCAATATATTGTCTTGGAACTTTACCAACAACTCCAATACCTGTTAAACCTGCAGGAGGTGTGGTTGCTGCAACACCACCAGCTAAAGAGTAGGTAGCGTAACCTCCTTCATAATCTATAGTAATATGAGAGGAATTTGTTAATGAATGTTCCCAAAAATATAAAGGACCTGTGATACTTCCTGCATTATCTAAAATAAATTGATTGGCATTAATTGCAGATGGATATGGATTACCAATTAATGCTTCATTACCACCTGTAACAGGAGTTGTAATCGTTCCGTTGTTTGGTTGTCCTACAAAGGTGTAATTTTGAATATCTGAAACTGGATCACCAACACCACTACCTTTCATGGTAAAACCTAGACCTACAGGTACAGAGTAATTTTGGTTTATAGCATGCCAATCTGCATAGTTTCCTGCAGTATGATTTTCATATAAATATAACCAACGATTACTAATTGTTACTGGGTTTGTACTACCTGTAGCGTTATTTCCACTTGTCCAATTTACAGGGTTAATACCATCATGAAGAGCATTAATTTGGAAGGTGTTTCCGTTTGTACTTACAGGAGAACTCCAATAATTATAATTAAACATGTTAGTTGTTCCTTGCTGGTCGCGATGCAGGTTTCCAAGTCCTGAATAATCTACAATACTTCCTGAAGGTTGTAGTAATTGCGATTCGCCTTCTAAGTCTAATACACCATCAATGTTTAAGTAATGGTCTACTGTTAAAGATTGATCATTATCAATAGTGAAAGTGTTTGCATCTACTAATAAACCAAGAACTGTTGTAGCTCTATTACCAGAATGTACATTGTGTTGTGTTCTTACAATATTCCAATTAATACCAGTAGAATTAGGTAATAATTGTACATCATTGTTTAGCCAAGTAGCTGGCGTATTCCAGTTTCCGTTTGCAGCAGTTACATAAGGTAAAGGAGCGGTTTCTGCTTGTAAAGTAGTTATGTTTCTAATTGTTCCAGAAGTACCAACATTAGCAATTAAGTTACCTCCTGAAATATGTGTACTTTGATTCATTTGGTAGTAAGCCGTTAAGTTACTCCATGTTAATCCTGTAATGTTTAAAGGAACTTCTACACCTCGAACTTGTCCGCCATTGTTTTCAATTTCTTGATTCATCATTTGACGAATTTGGGTTACATTTAAATCGGTATTCCAAAGTCTAATTTCATCCATCCAACCATTATAATAATTAGTAGGAACATTATTTAATCTAGACATGGCACCTAATAACATATTAAAGTTATTGGTAGCTGGAGTAGGACCTGCCGAGCTATTTCTTTGAATACCATCAACATATAAGGTGTAAATTGTTCCATTGTATGTAACAGCTACATGATACCATCTATTTGATGTAATACCATTAGTAGAAATATTAAAACCATTTGCGTGGAATGAAATGGTATTGTTAACCAGTCTTAAATCGTATCCAGTTGCAAAATTGTTAGCATTACGTTTCGATAAGATGGTTTGAATACCTCCATTTATGGCATTTGGTTTTATCCAAGCTTCAATGCTGAAGTTTCCAGGTAGAGGGTAAGTATCATTAAAATTAATATGATCATTTGTTCCATCAAAATCAATTTGTATACCACAGTTGTCAGGCAAAGTGAATGATACAGTATCGCTTAATGTGCCACATATATTAGTATTGGTAGCAACCCATTGTAGTGTGTAACTTGCATTACTTTGACCAGTAAAAAGAGTATTGGGGTCATTTATATTAGAAAAAGTATAACCAGCAGGACCTGAAGTAACAGACCATTCTCCAGTAATTCCTGTTGCAAAAGCGGAAGCGTTTAAAGCTATAGAAGTAGAACCACAACTAGCAGGATCAATAGTTATGGAGCCAGCATTAGCTGTTACAGATTCTTGAATTGTAATGTTTGAAGTGGTCGTTATAGAACCACAACCGTCTGTAATAGGAGTAGTATATGTAATTATATAATCTCCAGGTGTGCTAGTGCTAGGATCTATTGCACCACTTGAACTATTAATGCTTAAGCCTATAGGAGAGCTGCTATAGGTTCCTCCAGAATAATTATTAGTCCCAGTAAGCGTACTAGATATAACGGAATCATTTTCACAATAAGTGCCAGCTGAATAAGATAAACTAGCAGTGGCAGGTTCATTCACCGTAATGGTTACCGTTTCATTTCCAAATGGATATATTGTTTGACATTGATTTCCTAGACCTAAACTTGGGTCTATTCTAACACGCCTTAAATGGTATACTGTTGATTGTGTTAGAATTGGTGTCGTGTAGGTGTATGTTCCATCTGATCCAATTATAGCAGTTGTAAAGGGAAATCCAGGTATATTGTTATTTCCTAAAGTGCGCGCTCTAAATCCAATTTGCTGTCCAGGAACTCCTTCAAAGACTATATTAGTAGATTCACCTTCACAAATTGTAGTGTCTGAAGAAGTTATTTCAGCTTCGGTCTCCTCTAAAATATGAATTTGCATTTCATCGAAAACGGGTGCACCACATTCCGTAATTGTTTCTTCACCATAAGTTTCTAATGTTATAGTTATTACGTCTCCAGGTTGTGTTCCATTTGGTAAAGTGTAAGTGTCTGTTACGGAGTGATCACTTTGCCAGCATCCAAAAAACCAAATTAGGCACTCGTCTTCCGAAAAATTTCCTCCAGCTCCATTATCATTCCAACCCCAAAATAAAAGAGGTACCCAATCAGCATCTCCATTCATAGTTATCGTGGCACTACCATTACTATTTAGGTCACTTGCGCATAAATAAATGTCGGGACCAGCATTAATATTGGCGCTATTATCATTAATAGCAATTTCATAACTAGAAGTGTTTGTTCCACAAGGGTTTTGAACGGTTAAATCTATTGTATATGTAGTCTCGGTTATAACAGTGTTATCGATATAAACTTCAATCTCATTACCATTATTAGTTGTTATTTGTAGCTCCGTTGATAAAGACCAATTATAGGATTCAACATTTGGATCAATAGGCACAGATAATGTTACTGTTGTTGTAGGGCATACTAAACCAGTAGGACCTGTAATTACAGGAACATCTGGCGCTTCATCATAGATTGATATTGTAATTTCATTACTTTCTACTTTAGTAGTACATGGGCCAATTGCAGCCTGAATGGTATAGGAACCAAAAGTTAAACCACTTGGCGTATAGGTATTCGATGTTGTTGCTTGTGCTAATACACCATCTACATACCAATAATAAATTGGTGTTGCTGTACCAAAATTAGTTGTAGTAGCTGTAAAAGTTTCAAAACTAGTACTACAAACCGACGTGTCAGGTGTTGAGATGGTTATATCTGCATTTGAAGGTAAATCAATAATTGTAACTGTTGCATTACAAGAATATGTATTACTAGCATTATCCGTAGCTGTAAGTGTAACTGTATTAACCCCTATATCTCCACAATCAAAATTAGTTTGTGACGCATTTAACGTGAATGAAGTACATGTGATGCTACTAGTTAAATCTTCCGGTAAAATAGTAGCATTTCCAGTGTTATCTAGTTGGACAGTGATATTTTGACAAACTAAAACAGGTTCCACAGTAACAATTTGTGTACAAGTGTCCGTTAGTCCAGCACCATCAGTAGCTGTCCATGTTACAATAGTTTCTCCAATGGAAAATAAAGTAGGAGCGTTATTAGTATATACGGCTCCACAATTATCAAATAAAGTTGGTGTGCCTAAATTAACACCAGATGCTGTACAGGAACCAGAATCTACATTTACTGTAATGTCTCCTGGACAAGTAATCACAGGAGGTGTTGCATCTTGGACAGTAACGGTTTGGATACAAGTAGCAGTTAATCCTGCTGTATCTGTAATTGTCCAAGTTATATTATGCATCCCTACGGGTAGTGGTAAAGTAAGGTCATGTGTCACTGTTGCCACTCCACAATTATCATTAGTAGTTGGAGTTCCTAAAGTTACAATTGTTGCTTCGCAATTAGCATCCGCATTTACTGTAATATCTGCAGGACATGTTATTGTTGGTGATTCATTATCTATAACCGTGATTGTAAAAGTACAGATGGTCGTGTTTCCATTGCCATCATCAGCTGTATATTCTATAGTTGTTGTTCCTATTGGAAACAAGCTGCCAGAGGTTAATCCTGTTACATCTGTTTGAGTTACTACAGTTGTTCCACAAGAATCTGTAGCTGTTGGTATGGTGTAATTAACAATTGCTCCACATGCTCCAATATCATTATTTCTAGAAAGATTGGAAGGACAAGAGTTAAAAGTAGGAGCAGTCACATCATCAATAATAATATTTTGTGTTTGTGTAGATGTGTTTCCGTTTCCATCATCGTAAGTCCAAGTAACAATAGTTGTTCCTTGAGCAGTAATAGGAAGCGAAGCATCATTTGTAATTATAACTGTTCCACCACAATTATCTGTAGCAGTAGGAGCTGTAAGACTATTAACTTCGCATGCTGCAGTTATGTCTGCTAAAGTAGCAGCATCAGGAATAGGCGCACTAATATCATCAATAATAATATTTTGTGTTTGTGTAGATGTATTTCCGTTTCCATCATCGTAAGTCCAAGTAACAAGAGTTGTACCTTGTGTTGTAATAGGAAGCGTAGCATCATTTGTAATTATAACTGTTCCACCACAATTGTCTGTAGCAGTAGGAGGTGTAAGGCTGTTAACTTCGCATGCTGCAGTTACATGTGCTAAAGTAGCAGCATCAGGAATAGGCGCAGTCACATCATCAACAATAATATTTTGTGTTTGTGTAGCAGTATTTCCGTTTCCATCATCGTAAGTCCAAGTAACAAGAGTTGTACCTTGTGTTGTAATAGGAAGCGTAGCGTCATTTGTGACTATAACTGTTCCACCGCAATTGTCTGTAGCAGTAGGAGGAGTTAATGTTGTTACTTCACATTCAGCAGTTATATCTGCTAAAGTAGCAGCATCAGGAGTAGGAGTAGTAACATCATCAATAATAATATTTTGTGTTTGTGTAGATGTATTTCCGTTTCCATCATCGTAGGTCCAAGTAACAAGAGTTGTACCTTGTGTTGTAATAGGAAGCGAAGCATTATTTGTAATTATAACTGTTCCACCACAATTGTCTGTAGCAGTAGGAGGTGTTAATGTTGTTACTTCACATGCAGCAGTTACATCTGCTAAAGTAGCAGCATCAGGAGTAGGAGCAGTAACATCATCAATAATAATGTTTTGTGTTTGTGTAGAGGTGTTTCCGTTTCCATCATCGTAAGTCCAAGTAACAAGAGTAGTGCCTTGTGTTGTAATAGGAAGCGTAGCATCATTTGTAACAGTAACAGTTCCTCCACAATTATCTGTAGCAGTAGGAGGCGTTAATGTTGTCACTTCACATGCTGCAGTTACATCTGTTAAAGTTCCTGCATCAGGAATAGGCGCAGTCACATCATCAATAATAATGTTTTGTGTTTGTGTAGCGGTATTTCCGTTTCCATCATCGTAAGTCCAAGTAACAACAGTTGTGCCTTGTGTTGTAATAGGAAGCGTTGCATCATTTGTAACTATAATTGTTCCACCACAATTATCTGTAGCAGTAGGAGGCGTTAATGTTGTCACTTCACATGCTGCAGTTATATCTGCTAAAGTAGCAGCATCAGGAATAGGAGCAGTCACATCATCAATAATAATATTTTGTGTTTGTGTAGCGGTATTTCCGTTTCCATCATCGTAAGTCCAAGTAACAATAGTTGTTCCTTGAGCAGTAATAGGAAGCGAAGCATCATTTGTAACTATAACTGTTCCACCACAATTATCTGCAGCAGTAGGAGGTGTAAGACTATTAACTTCGCATGCTGCAGTTACGTCTGTTAAAGTAGCAGTATCAGGAATAGGAGCAGTAACATCATCAATAATAATGTTTTGTGTTTGTGTAGATGTATTTCCGTTTCCATCATTGTAAGTCCAAGTAACAAGAGTTGTACCTTGTGTTGTAATAGGAAGTGTTGCATCATTTGTAACTATAACTGTTCCTCCACAGTTATCTGTAGCAGTAGGAGATGTAAGACTATTAATTTCGCATGCTGCAGTTACATCTGCTAAAGTAGCAACATCAGGAATAGGAGCAGTAACATCATCAATAATAATATTTTGTGTTTGTGTAGCAGTATTTCCGTTTCCATCATCGTAAGTCCAAGTAACAACAGTTGTACCTTGTGTTGTAATAGGAAGCGTAGCATCATTTATAACAGTAACAGTTCCACCACAATTGTCTGTAGCAGTAGGATCAGTAAGACTATTAACTTCACATGCTGCAATTACATCTGCTAAAGTAGCAGCATCAGGAATAGGAGCAGTAACATCATCAATAATAATGTTTTGTGTTTGTGTAGAGGTGTTTCCGTTTCCATCATCGTAAGTCCAAGTAACAAGGGTTGTACCTTGTGTTGTAATAGGAAGCGTAGCATCATTTGTAACAGTAACAGTTCCACCACAATTGTCTGTAGCAGTAGGATCAGTAAGACTATTAACTTCACATGCTGCAATTACATCTGCTAAAGTAGCAGCATCAGGAATAGGAGGAGTCACATCATCAATAATAATATTTTGTGTTTGTGTAGAGGTGTTTCCGTTTCCATCATCGTAAGTCCAAGTAACAATAGTTGTACCTTGTGTTGTAATAGGAAGCGTAGCATCATTTGTAACTATAACTGTTCCACCACAATTGTCTGTAGCAGTAGGAGGTGTAAGGTTGTTAACTTCGCATGCTGCAGTTACATCTGTTAAAGTAGCAGTATCAGGAATAGGCGCAGTAACATCATCAATAATAATGTTTTGTGTTTGTGTAGAGGTGTTTCCGTTTCCATCATCGTAAGTCCAAGTAACAAGAGTTGTACCTTGTGTTGTAATAGGAAGCGTAGCATCATTTGTAATTATAACTGTTCCACCACAATTGTCTGTAGCAGTAGGAGGTGTAAGGCTATTAACTTCGCATGCTGCAGTTACATCTGTTAAAGTTGCAACATCAGGAATAGGAGCAGTAACATCATCAATAATAATGTTTTGTGTTTGTGTTGCAGTATTTCCGTTTCCATCATCATACGTCCAAGTAACAACAGTTGTACCTTGTGTTGTAATAGGAAGCGTAGCATCATTTGTAACAGTAACAGTTCCACCACAATTATCTGTAGCAGTAGGAGCTGTAAGACTATTAACTTCACATGCAGCAGTTATATCTGCTAAAGTAGCAGCATCAGGAGTAGGCGCAGTAACATCATCAATAATAATGTTTTGTGTTTGTGTAGAGGTGTTTCCGTTTCCATCATTGTAAGTCCAAGTAACAAGAGTTGTACCTTGTGTTGTAATAGGAAGCGTAGTATCATTTGTAATTATAACTGTTCCACCACAATTGTCTGTAGCAGTAGGAGGTGTAAGGCTGTTAACTTCGCATGCAGCAGTTACATCTGTTAAAGTTGCAACATCAGGAATAGGAGCTTCATTATCTTCAACAATAACATCAAAGGTGCAAATATTTCCTGTTGCAATACCTGTAGCATCATGCTCTTGGTAAGTAACAGTAGTTGTGCCAACAGGAAAAGTGTCTCCATTACCTAATGTAGTTGTTAACACCATGCTTCCTCCACTAATATCAGTAACAGGAAGAATAGAATTTACAACAGCACTACAAGTTCCAGAATCTACATTTACAGTAATACTAGGATTAGGACAAAAAGTTATATTTCTAGAAAAACCATTTGTACTTTGTATAAGAATAGTTAAAATAAGAGTAAAAAAAACGAATTGTTTTTTCATGATAGCATAGGTTTAATTGTAAAAGCAACCATAAGTACAATGCTATGGTTAACTTATTATTCGTTAAAAATATCTTGCTATTCAATTCAATTAGGGAAAAACAAATGTATACGGAAATCTTACTCCTAAAGAATTTAATCGTTCAAATGCTAAAATTTCCTTACAATCGTGAAGTCTTTTGTTTTGGTAAACAGTATGTTATGTTAAGTGTTTCGTTTTTTTAGAAAAAAGAGATTCCTGATATATTCCCTTTTTTTATAAAACACTCTGCAGAAATAGTTATTCTTAAGGGAAGTATTATTAAATATAAAAAAAAGTCTTTATTGAAATTATAAGAAGTTATAATTACTATTTAAACTAAATCTTTAACCGTTTTAAAAGAGATTTCATTAAAATTAGAAACTACTTTATTTGCTAAAGTGTAATCTTGGTTTTTAGAGTTTAAACTATCATAGCCAATGCAATAAATTCCTGCATCATAAGCTGCTTTAATTCCGTTAGTAGAATCTTCAATTACCATACATTCTTCTCTTTTATAACCAGAAGCTTCTGCTGCTTTAATAAAAATTTCAGGATGAGGTTTTGATGCTTTCAAATCTGCGCCACTTAATTTTGCAATAAAGTATTGATCTAAATCAAAACGTGTAAACACATTGTTAATAGTAAGCATAGATGCCGAAGATGCTAGTACTAAGGTTAATCCGTTATTGTGGTAGTCTTTAATGATATCATGCACACCATCAATTAAATCTAAGCTTGAATCATTAAAAAAAAGATCTTTAAAATGAAATCGTTTTCTGTCAACAAGTTCTTTTGCATGCACATCTAATTTAAAATGGGAACATAATCTCTTGCAAACATTCATAGTAGATTGTCCTGTAAAAGATTCGTATAAAGCATCATTTACTTCTAAATTATAGTCTTTAAACATGCCATGATATGCTTTGTGATGTAGAGGTTCTGTGTCTACAATTACACCATCCATATCAAATAAAACAGCTTTTACCATTATAAATATATTTTTAAAAGCGAAGATATAAAAGCTAATTTGTTTTCTTTCATATTCCGTGTTACATTTAAGTTATTTATATAACTTTGTGAAGAGAAAATGTTATTATGCTAGAAGAATTACAACAACATTATGGTTATTTATTTGAAGATGAGTTGCTTCACGAAATTAATAACGTTGGTACGTTTAAAGATATACCAGAAGGCTTCAAATTAATTGAAATAGGAGATTATATAAAGTCTATGCCTCTTTTGGTTAGTGGAGCCATTAAAATTTTAAGAGAAGATGATGATGGAGATGAACTTATTCTTTATTTTATAGAACAAGGCGATACTTGTGCCATGACCTTATCTTGTTGTTTAGGAAGTTCTAAAAGCGAAATTAGAGCGATAGCAGAAACAGATACAAAGTTAATTATGGTACCAGTTTCTAAAATGGAAGAATGGTTAGGTAAATATAAATCCTGGCAACAATTTATATTACAAAGCTACCAAAGCCGTATGTCTGAGCTGCTAGAAGCTATTGATACTATTGCGTTTTTAAAGATGGATGAGCGTTTGTTTAAATACTTAAAAGATAAAGCAATGGTTAACCATAATGAAGTAATTCATGTAACACATCAAGAAATAGCAAGAGATTTACACACTTCTAGAGTGGTAATTTCTAGATTATTAAAAACGCTAGAATTAAACGGAAAAATTGAATTACACAGAAATAATATAAAAGTTATTGATTTGTAAAATGTAACCTTTGTTACTATAAAAGCTAAATATGTAAACTACATTTGGTTTTTAATATTATTGAAATGGACTTACAGCAAATAATAACTTATTTAGGGGCTTTTTTAATTGGAGCCATATTAGGATTAATTGGAGGAGGAGGCTCTATACTTACGGTACCATTATTGGTGTATTTTTTAGGGTATAACCCGGTTATAGCTACTGCATATTCCTTATTTGTTGTTGGCTCATCCTCATTGGTTGGTGTTATTCAAAAAAATCAAAAAGGATTAGTTGACTTTAAAACAGGATTAGCATTTTCATTTCCGTCTTTTCTGGCAGTATACATTTCAAGAAGATTTATTGTTCCTGCCATTCCAGAAACACTTTTTACCTTAGGAGGCTTTTCTTTAACTAAAGAAATGGCAATCATGATATTTTTTGCCACTATCATGTTGTTAGCTGCCTCTTCTATGATTAAAACAAAACCTAAAAATATACATAGTAAAGAGTCGCAACCCTATCATAAAACTTTTATTCAAGGAGTAGTTATAGGTGTTATTACTGGTTTAATAGGAGCAGGAGGAGGTTTTTTATATGTACCAGCCTTAGTACTTTGGGCTGGATTAGATATGAAAAAAGCAGTAGGTACCTCTTTAATAATTATAGCATTAAATTCGCTAATAGGCTTTTTAGGCGATGTACAAATATTAAATATTGAATGGAATTTTTTACTAACCTTTTCCTTTTTAACAATTATAGGTATTTTAGTTGGTGGTTACTTTTCTAAATTTATATCTAATAAAAAATTAAAAAAGAGTTTTGGTTGGTTTGTATTAGCCATGTCTGTTTATATTGTGCTAAAAGAGTTAGTTTTTTAATTATGTAACTTATGTTGCTGTAAAAACTTAAAAACATTAGTAAATTTGAAGAATAAGATAGATAAAATGTCACAAACCGAAAGGCGAACACAATTTTACCAAATTTTAAAAAGAATTAGAAAATGAAAATAGAGCAAATTTATACAGGTTGTTTAGCACATGCGGCTTATTATATTGAAAGTAATGGTGAAGCAGCAATTATTGATCCATTAAGAGAAGTACAGCCTTATATTAATAGAGCAAAATTAGATGATGCTAAAATAAAATACATATTTGAAACCCATTTTCATGCAGATTTTGTTTCAGGTCATTTAGATTTAAAAGAAAAATCTGGAGCACAAATAGTATTTGGCCCAACAGCAAAACCTTCTTATGATGCTATAATTGCAGAAGACGGACAAATATTTGAAGTTGGTGATTACAAAATAAAAGTCATCCATACACCAGGACACACTATGGAAAGTACTACTTATTTGCTGATAGATCAAAACGGAAAAGAGCATGGTATTGTTACAGGAGACACCTTGTTTATTGGTGATGTTGGTCGTCCAGATTTAGCTCAAAAAATAGCGTCAGACTTAACACAAGAAAAATTAGCAGGTTATTTGTATGATTCTCTTCGTAATAAAATAATGCCTTTAAGTGATGATTTAATTGTATACCCAAATCATGGCGCAGGTTCTGCTTGTGGTAAAAACATGAGTAAAGAAACTACAGATACTTTAGGGCATCAAAAAGAAGTAAACTACGCATTACGTGCAGATATGACTAAAGAGGAATTTATAGCCGAATTATTAGATGGTTTGTCTGAGCCTCCAGCATATTTTCCTCAAAATGTTATGATGAATATTCAAGGTTACGAAAGCTTTGATAAAGTAATGACAAAATCTCAAAAACCCTTAGCACCAAAAGATTTTGAAGCTGCTGCAAATGATACAGAAGCAGTTGTTTTAGATGTTCGTCATCAAAACGAATTTGTAAAAGGACATATTCCTCGTTCTATTTTTATAGGAATAGATGGTGGTTTTGCTCCTTGGGTTGGTGCTTTAATTGCAGATGTAAGTCAGCCTATTTTATTAGTAGCACCAAAAGGTAGAGAAGAAGAAGTAATAACACGTTTATCTCGTGTTGGTTTTGATAATGTTATTGGTTACCTAGAAGGAAGTTTTGACGCTTGGAAAAAAGAAGGAATGGAGTATGATACTTTAACTTCAATTTCTGCTGAAGAATTTGAAAAACGTTATGAAGACAATAAAGATGTTGTTTTTGATGTGCGAAAAGAAGGAGAGTTTGCCGCAGAGCATATTGATGGAGCAAAAAACACAGCCTTAGATTCTATTAATAACCATTTAAATGAATTTCCAGAAGATAAACCATTTTATGTGCATTGTGCAGGTGGTTACAGATCTGTAATAGCTGCTTCTATTTTAAAAAGTAGAGGTATACATAACTTAATAGATGTTGCAGGAGGATATAGTGCAATTAAAAATACATCCTTACCAAGAACAGACTTTGTTTGTCCTACAACATTAAAATAATTCTTAGTTTTTTAGTTCGTGAAAAGCGCATATTACACTTTAGTAATATGCGCTTTTTTATGTAACAAAAGTTACCTACTATGGTCTTAAAATTGGTTAACTTTATAGAAAGGAATGAAAATTATATAAAACAGGATTTCACCTTTATAGCGAACATATTTTACCGAATTATAAAATTAAATTTAAAATGAACCGAGCCGAAAGGCGAACACATTTTACCGAATTATAAAATAAAATTAAAAATGAAAACTTCAATAATAGTACAAAATTTAAAATGTGGTGGTTGTGCACATACAATAACTACTAAACTTTCAGAAATTAAAAACGTAGCAGACATTACTATAGATGTAGATAGTAGTAAAGTTTTTTTTAGTTATATTAATGAGGCAGATGCGTTAGCTGTAAAAGATAAATTAAAAACTTTAGGTTATCCTTCTGTAGATGATGCAAATTCATTAACCTCAAAAGCGAAATCTTTTGTTAGTTGTGCAACAGGTAAGCTTTCTAAATAAAATATCATACAATGAAAAAAGCAATAGTACTCACTTTTTTATCTATTTTAATTTTTAGCTGTAATACTTCTAAAAAAAAGGAATATACAGCTTATGAAAAAAATATGGAAGCCCAGAAGCATCCAGGAAAAAAATTAATGGAAACCAATTGTTACACTTGTCATAGTCCATCTGCTAGCCAAGAAGATAGAATTGGTCCGCCAATGATTGCTATTAAAAAACATTATATTAATAAAAACACCACAAAAGAACAATTTATAGCAGCCATGCAGTCTTGGATTAAAAACCCAAATGCAGAGGATGCAAAAATGTTTGGTGCAGTAAAACGTTTTGGAGTAATGCCAAAACAAGCATTTCCTGAAGAAACCATTTTTCAGATTTCAGAGTATATGTTTGATTATGAAATAGAACAACCAGAATGGTTTGAAAGCCATTTTAATGAAGAAAAAGGAAAAGGACACGGAAAAGGAAAAGGTAAGGGAATGGGTAAAGAAAAAGCAAAAGGCATGCAGATGCAACAAGCACAAACCAATTTTGATAGTTTACCTTATCCAGAACGCGGTTTAAAATATGCATTATCTACTAAGGCTGTTTTAGGTAAAAACTTAATGGGAACCATTCAAAAAAAAGGAACTTTAGAGGCTTTAGAGTTTTGTAATGTAAAGGCGTATCCTTTAACAGATAGTATGTCTGTTGTGCATAATGCAACAATAAAAAGAGTTTCTGATAAACCAAGAAATCAAGAAAATCAAGCAAATAATAAAGAATTAGCCTATATTAATTCGTTTAAAAAAGATATAAAAAATAAAATAGAACCAAAACCAATAGTAGATCAGGTGGCCAATAAAGTACATGTGTATTACCCTATAACAACAAATGCTATGTGTTTACAGTGTCATGGTAAACCAGAACAAGATATTAAAAAACCAACATTAAGTAAACTTACTAGTTTGTATCCTCAAGATAAAGCTACAGGTTATACTGTTAATGAGGTTAGAGGAATTTGGAGTATAACTTTTGATAAATAAATAGTCAGGTATGAGTAAATTTTCAGAATTAATAAATCAAGACACTCCTGTATTAGTAGACTTTTTTGCAGAGTGGTGTGGACCATGTAAAATGATGAGTCCTATTTTAAAAGAAGTTAAAGACACCTTAAAAGATAGAGTGTCTATTATTAAAATTGATGTAGATAAAAATCAGGAACTAGCAGCTAAATACCAAGTAAGAGGTGTGCCAACAATGCTTTTATTTAAAAATGGAAAGCAAGTATGGAGACAATCTGGTATGCTTCAAAAAGCAGAGTTAATGAATGTTATAACTGCTCCTTATTAATGGATTTATCTAAAGATTATTGGGAAAACAGATATAAAGAATCTAATATTGGTTGGGATTTAGGAAAAATTTCACCTCCTTTAAAAAACTATTTTGATCAATTAACTAATAAAAACCTCAAAATATTAGTTCCAGGTGGAGGTAATAGTTATGAAGCAGAATATTTACATGATAAAGGTTTTAAAAATGTGTATGTGGTAGACTTATCTGTAACAGCACTTCAAAATATTAAAAATAGAGTACCTTCATTTCCTTCTTCACATCTAATACAAGATGATTTTTTTTATATAGATATGCGTTTCGATTTAATTATTGAACAAACTTTTTTCTGTGCAATACATCCAGATTTAAGACGCGCTTACGCAACTAAAGTTTTTGAAATATTACACCAAAATGGTAAAGCTGTAGGTTTACTTTTTAATGTTCCTTTAAACGATACAAAACCTCCATTTGGTGGTTGCAAAAACGAATATTTAGAATATTTTAAACCTTATTTTCATATAAAAGTAATGGAAGACGCTAAAAACTCTATACCACCAAGACAAGGTAAAGAGTTGTTTTTTATTATGCAGAAAAAGAATAAAACAAACATAAACTAATAGTTTATACTATGTGTTACTTAGGTTACTTATAACTTTTAAGTAATGTTTTACCTTTGAAAAATACAAGTTGTTCTTGCAACTTAATGATTGATTAATAGCAATTAAAGCATCTTAATTCCCTTAAGATGCTTTTTTGTTTACTGACAAATGTCATATTTATAATTGAGTATTAACAGTATTTTTGTGTTTTAACCACTAAAACTAAAATTTATGATATCTCAAAGCATTGCATTATCTAATTGGAATAACGGAGTAATAATGATCGCTATTTTTGGATTGGTCTGTCTAGCGCTTGTTGGTTTTTTAATAAAGTTTATGTCTACAAGTGATAGAAATAAAAAAGATGAAACTAAAGAAAGATAATTTCTATTAAAGATAAATATAATAGGTTAAGTATAAATAATAATTTATACTTAAAATACTGTAAATAAAAAAGTAGCGCATAGATATATGCGCTACTTTTTTATTAGGTACAAGCTGTGTTGCCTTAAAATTTATATTGTAAAAAGGCAGAAAAATTACGGCCTGGTTCTGTAATAGGTGTTCTTTCAAAGTCTGCTTGATTTGTAAAAGAAAAGTTTAAATGGTTATTGTATGCTTCATCTAACACATTAATTACAGCTACACCTAAAGTAATATTCTTAATAGGTTTTACGCCAAAACGTAGATCTAAAGTTTGGTATCCATCGGTTTCTGTTTCACCAAAACTTTCAGAAATATTTTCTTGTTTAGAGACTACGTTGTATTGTATGCTTCCCCATAATTTTTCTTTTTGAAATCCTAAACTTAATGTAGTATTAAAAGGAGGTGTTAAAGGCAAAGACTCTTTTAAATCTTTGTTTTTTGCATATACGTAAGCAAATTCTGTTTTAAAATAATAGTCTTGTAAAAAGTCTAATTGTGCCATTGCTTCAAATCCTGTTTTATAAGCTTCGTCTATATTTTGAAATACTTTTACACTTGTAGGATCTGTTGTAGGATTGAATTTTTTTGTTATGCTTGGGTCTATTACACCAACAATGTAGTTTTCAAAAAAGGAATAATAAAAAGAGGTTTCATACGTAAATCTATTAAGTCCATTTTTTAAATTTTGTTTTCCTTTAAAACCAATTTCAAATTGGTTGTTTACTTCTGCTTTTAAATCTGGGTTTCCAACATATTCATAAGGATCTTGACCAACCGTAAAGTGATTAATAAAACGTTCTATCATATTGGCAGAACGAATACCACGACCATAAGCAGCTTCTAATGTAAAATTATTAGACACTTTGTTTTTTAAAGAAAGGGTTCCGCTAACATTATGTTCTGTACGCTTTTCTAAATCATACATAGCAGCAAAATCGGCTTCAGGATCTTGTATGTCTGATGTAACATTATCATAACGCAAACCTGCAGTTATAATAGATTTAGGTGTAATGTTGTATTTTGCTTCTGTAAAAACACCTAAATCTGTTATATAAGAATCTTGCCAAACTTTATCATTAAATGTCATAGGTGTAGCTAGCATAGTTCCATTCATCATTTTAACTAATCTAGTTCGTCCTCCATCTCTAGCAATATGCATGGCATCTAAACCAGAAAAAATATTTAATTTTTCTAAAGGTTTCCAGTTTAGTTCTAATTTTCCGCCAATAGTTGTGGCATCAACTGCAGAAGAGGCTTCCATCATCATAAATGTAGGTCTGTGGTCATTAGTCATTAAGTGGTCTACATAACTATAATAGGCTTTAGCGGTTAATGATTTTACTACTTTTCCAATATTATCTAGTTTATAATCTAAAGACAAAATACTGCTATTATCATATTCGGTATCCATTGCTAATGCAGCATGTTGTACATCACGACCAAAAGATTGTCTCCAGTGTGCTTGTAAACGTTGGTTATCTGTAAAATTATAACCCATTTTAATTCCGTAATCGGTACTTCTAAAAGAAGATGGTATTTCGGTACCATCACCATCTTCATAATTACCAAAATCTCTGTAACCAGCATTTGCAACAATATCATATTTTTCTTGAATGTATTGTAATTGCGCCAAATTCACTAAAGAGTTTCCGTTGCTTTCATATCCAGCAGAAATTTTTCCGTGTAAACCATAATCTTCATAATCTGGTTTTTGGGTTACTAAATTAACAATACCACCAAAAGTTGCTCCATATCGCACTGTATAAGGTCCTTTTATAATTTCAATTTTAGAAATTTCTTCAGGAATAATATGGGTTGTTATAGGATCCATTCTATTTGGGCAAGCATGCATTGCTTTTGTTCCTCCATCATATTGAATGTTTAATTGTTCGTATTGTGAAGCTCTAAAAGAAGGGTCTATGGCGTAGTTACCTCTTTTAATCACCGAAAAACCATTGATGTTATTAAATAAATCGGCAACGTTTTTAGGTTGTACAATTTTTTCTTCATATTTATTAGATACAACAGTTAACACAGGATCCTTTTTTAAATTTCCGGTAACAATAACTTCATCTAAAGTGGTAATTTTTTTATCTGTACTGTCTTTTTTGGTTTTGTTTTGTTCTTGACCAAAAGACATAGCTGTAATGAGTGTGCATAATAACACACCATATAATGTTTTCATGTATAGTATTTTTATGTTTTATTTTTGTGATTGCAGTGTATAGTACTGCTGTTTGTTAAATAAAACTACACTTGAGGAGGATGAAAACAGTCGTTTATTTTGTTAAACGAATATAGGTTTTGATACGCTATAGTATGGTGTTTTTTACTGTCTGTTGTTTTAGTAAATACAAACGCCTCGATTGGGTTTGTATAAAAAACGAATACTTTAAAATCAATAATATTTTCTGGCGTTTTTTGCTCTTTATCTTGTGTTTTTGCAATCTTTTTTAAGTGACATTTACCATTACATTTTAATTCTGGTTTGTCTTGATTTATACAAAAGGTTTCTATAAAAGTAACAGTATCCATATTGTAATATGCATAGGTTAACGACACCCTTGTACTATTAATTAGTAATAGAATGGTTAAACTAATTGCGAATATGTATTTGCTAGTTTTCATGGATACAAAAATAAGGGATAGCATTTCTTTTAAAGATGATTTTTATCATGTTTTGAATTAATTAGGACTTTTTTATCCATTATTGTTAGTCCCAATGGTAGTATAAGAAATGTCTATAGTTTAAGTGACAAATGTTACAAACCTAGCAAAGAGAAAAACGTAATTTTATACTATTAATAATTAAAAACAATACCACTATGAATACTTTAGAAAATACAGAACAAGAAAAATTATCATTACCAAGAATTGGAGACAAGGCACCAGAATTTACAGCAACAACAACGCAAGGTGAAATTAATTTTCCTTCCGATTATAAAGGAAAATGGTCTATATTATTTAGTCATCCAGCAGATTTTACTCCTGTTTGTACTTCAGAGTTTATGACGTTTGCACATTTAGAAGAAAAATTTGAAAAAGCAAATTGCAGCCTAATAGGATTGTCCATTGATGGTCTATACAGCCACATTGCTTGGTTAAGAACTATTAAAGACAAAATTGAATTTAATGGCATGAAAGACATTGAAGTTAAGTTTCCTTTAATTGAAGATATCTCTATGGAAATTGCTACAAAATATGGTATGATTCAACCAGGAGAAAGTAAAACACAAGCCGTTAGAGCAGTCTTTTTTGTAGATCCAAAAGGAATAGTAAGAGCTTTAATTTATTATCCTTTAAGTTTAGGTCGTAATTTTGATGAATTGTACAGAGCTTTAATTGCGATGCAAACATCCGATAAATTCAACGTTGCAACACCTGCCGATTGGAATCCTGGTGATGATGTAATTGTATCTCCTGCAGGATCTTGTGGTGTTGCAGAAGAAAGAATGACTTCTGCAGATGAGCTAGATTGTAAAGATTGGTTCTTCTGTACTAAAAAACTAGATAAAGATGTTGTTTTAGATACTATCTTAAAAAAGTAAAATAATAAGAAAAATAAAAAGTCTCGAAAGAGGCTTTTTTTGTAATAAAAGTTACATAGTATTTTCTAGGTGCTTTGTATTTTTACCATCTAAAAACTAAGAATATGGAAGACATGCTCTTTTATGATAGAATGCAGTTTGCATTTACTATCACATTTCATTATTTATTTCCGCAATTAACTATGGGATTATCTTTAATGATAGTCTATTTTAAAGGGAAGTTCCTTTACTCCAAATTAGAAAAATATAACGATGCAGCAAAGTTCTGGATGAAGATTTTTGCTCTCAATTTTGCCATGGGTGTGGTTACAGGAATTCCAATGGAATTTCAATTTGGTACTAATTGGGCAAAGTTTTCTGAACTTACAGGAGGTATTATTGGTCAAACATTAGCCATGGAAGGAATGTTTTCCTTCTTTTTAGAGTCGTCCTTTTTAGGACTCTTTTTATTTGGTGAAAAACTCTTAGGACATAAACTGCATTTTCTCACAGGTTTTCTCGTCTTTTTAGGCTCTTGGGCAAGTGGTTATTTAATTATAGCAACACACTCTTGGATGCAGTATCCTGTAGGTTATGAGATTTTAGAAAACGGAAAGTTTGTATTAAATAATTTTGGCGCTTTATTTTCAAACCCTTGGTTATTACCTTCATATTTACACAATCAAGCTGCTTCTATTGTTACCTCTTCCTTTGTAGTTGCTGCTATTGGAGCCTTTTATTTATTAAATAACAAACACAATGAATTTGGTAAACTATTTGTAAAAACAGGAGTGGTCTTCGGATTAATTTCTAGTTTATTAGTTGCTTTTCCAACAGGAGACTTAGCAGCTAAAAACGTAGTAAAACATCAGCCAGCAACTTTTGCAGCTATGGAAGGGATTTTTGAAACCGAAGAAGGAGGCTCAGAAATTGTACTTATTGGGCAACCAAATATGCTAGAGAAAAAATTAGATAATAAAGTTGCAGTACCTAATATATTAAGTTTTTTAACCTATCAAAAATGGGATGCGCAAATAAAAGGATTAAATGAATTTGATGAAAGTGTGCATCCTACCAATGTTCCTGGTTTGTATTATGCCTATCATATTATGGTTGGTTTAGGTACTATTTTTATAGGCTTAATGCTATTGGCTTCTGTACAGTTATTTAGAAAAAAACTCTTTAAAACAAAATGGATTTTATGGTCGCTCATGTTTATGTTACCATTTCCTTACATCGCAAATACAACAGGTTGGTACACTGCAGAATTAGGAAGACAGCCTTGGCTAGTTTACAACTTACTACGTACTGCAGATGGTGCATCACCAACAGTATCTTCTGGTAATACCTTGTTTACACTATTAGGTTTTATAGGCTTATACTTATTGTTAGGATTACTATTTTTAATGCTAGCAGGAAAAATTATTAATAAAGGTCCACAACTAAATCAACACTAATTATGGAATTATTTTGGTATATCGTTTTAATGACAATGTTAGCTGTTTATGTAATTTTAGATGGTTATGATTTTGGTGCAGGAATTATTCATTTATTCTTTGCTAAAAAAGAAAAAGATAAAAAAGCAATCACCAATGCTATTGGTCCTTTTTGGGATGCTAATGAAGTTTGGCTAATTGCTGCAGGAGGTGTTTTGTTTTTTGCATTTCCTACTTTATATGCTTCTTCTTTTAGTGGCTTTTATTTACCCTTAATAATGATTCTTTGGTTGCTTATTTTTAGAGCTATTGGCTTAGAGTTAAGAGGACAAATTCATAATAGTATTTGGCAATCTATTTGGGATAAAGCCTTTGGTATTTCTAGTTTACTTTTAGCATTGTTTTTTGGTGTGGCTTTAGGTAATGTTGTTAGAGGTGTGAATTTAGGAGGAGTAGTTAATGGTGTTTCCACTCATGAAGCACATTATTTCTTTTTGCCACTTTGGAACCCAACCTTGAGTCCGCAAGCAGAACAATTAGGAATCATAGATTGGTTTACCTTATTATTAGGAATTATTGGTGTAGTAGCCTTAACGATTCATGGTGCAAATTGGATTATTTTTAAAACCAATTCCGATTTAAATGAAAAATTAAAACGCGTTGTTTTCAGTTTAAATATTGTTTTGTTAGCTTTAGTAGTTATTTCTCTTTTGGTTTGGCACATTATTGAACCACAACCATTTCATAATTTTTTAAATACACCATGGTTATGGATTTTTCCAATCATTACATTTACAGGTATTTTTGGCTTGTTTAAAGTGAAAACCTTTAAAAAACACGGTTTAGGCTTTTTATTTTCTTCCTTGTTTTTATTTGGAGGATTAACCTCTACAGTAGCTTCTATTTTTCCAAAATTATTGCCTTCAACAAACGCTATAAATCCAGATTTAACGGTTTATAATGTGGCAGCACATGAATATGGCTTATCGGTTGGTGTTTATTGGTTTGCTATTGCAGTAGTTTTAGTAGCTGCTTATATGGTAATTCAATATCGTGTTTTTAAAGGAAAAATGGATGATGTTGGTTATGGCGAACATTAATTAAATAGTATAATTATGACAGGAACATTAATTTCTTTAATTAGTATTTTCATAGGAATCTTTGCCGCAAACCTATTTGCTTATTTTAATAAAAAATACACTTTCGGGTTTACAGGAAACACATTAACAGGTGTATTTGGAAGCATTTTTTTAATAAAATCTTTTGGTAGGTTGGGTTTTGATCCTTGGTCTATAATGCAAGATGGAACCTTTCACAGTGCATTATTTATAATTAATTGTCTAGTCTCTATTTTAGGAGGTATATTAGGACTTATTGTAGTTAAATTTATTACACACAAATTAAAGTACACTACTTAACGAATGAATTAAAAAATAATCAAACAGTATTTTGTTTGATTATTTTTTGTAAATTTATTAACCAAATGGTTAAACCATATAGTTGATTATGAAAAAAGCAAAAGACGAAAATACCGAAGAGCAAATTTTAGATGCAGCCAAAAGCATCTTTCAATCTAAAGGAATGAATGGAGCACGTATGCAAGAAATTGCCGATAAAGCAGGTATTAACAAGGCAATGCTTCACTATTATTACAGAAGTAAACAGTTGTTGTTTGAAGCTGTTTTTAAAAATGCATTTTCATTATTAGCACCTCAGTTAAATGCTATTTTAAATGATGATTCTACTATTGAAGAAAAGGTGAAAAATTTCACTTCAAACTATATAACATTCATTGTTAAACATCCTTATTTGCCAAATTTTATCATACAAGAATTAAATAGAAATCCAGATTTTATTTTAAAAATAAAGGATAATCCAAGCTTTCCAAACCTGGATAAATTTAAAAAACAGGTAGATGAAGAAGTAAAAAAAGGTAGTATCAGACCAATTTCTGCCGAACAATTGTTTATCCATATTATGGCTTTAAATATTTTTCCTTTTGTAGCAAAACCATTAATCATGGCTTTTACAAATACAGATGATAAAGCTTTCAAACAAATAATAGAAGATCGTAAAACCGAAGTAGCTAATTTTATTATCAGCTCCATAAAGAACATTTAAAATGAAACATGTATTCATCATTTTTATCATCTTATTTACAGTATCAAGTACAGCGCAACAAAGCATTACTTTGCAAGAATGTTACCAATTAGTAAATCAAAATTATCCGTTGGCAAAACAAAAGCAATTGTATGATGCACAAACTAAATTAGATTATCAAGTAATTTCAAAGGCTAAATTACCGCAATTTAGTTTGGATGCTAAAGCTAGCTATCAATCCGATGTCATTGAAATTCCTATTCCAAATGTAAATATAGATCCTTTAAATAAAGATCAATATCGAGCAACTCTTTCTGTTAATCAACTTATTTACAATGGAGGTGCAACAGACGCTTCATTACAATTAAAAGCTACGCAGTTAAAAACAAAACAAAAACAAGTAGAGGTTAGTTTGTATCCACTAAAACAACAAATTAACCAACTCTATTTTTCGGTTTTATTGTCGCAGGAAAGGCATCTATTATTAGAAGCAAAACAAACGCAGTTACAAGCAAAATGGAAAGAAGTGCAATCCGGAATTAAATATGGTGTGATTTTACCAACTTCTGATAAAATTTTAGAAGCCGAATTATTAAAAATTAACCAACAGTTTCAAGAATTAGAAAATAATAGAATAACACTAATTCAAACACTTTCTAGTTTAATAAGTCAGCCAATAACGACAACTACTTTATTTCAAAATCCACTAATAGAAACAAATATAGAAACAGAATTAAGTAGACCTGAATTAGATTTATTTCAGCTTAAAAAAGAAGAAATTGAAAATTCTGAAAGTGTATTGTCAAAGAAAAATGCACCAAAGTTTCTAGGTTTTGCTACAGGTGGTTATGGTAATCCAGGATTGAATATGTTAGATAATTCATTTCAAACATTTTATACGGTTGGTGTTACATTTCATTGGAATGTTTTCGATTGGAATGCTAATAAAAAACAACGTGAATCCCTTATTATCAATAAAGATATTATAAATACAGAAACCGAAATATTTAAATTAAATACCAATATAGAACTAAATAATCACGAAAAAGAAATTGCTAAAATGGAAGCTTTCATTAGTTCCGATTTAGAAATAATCAACCTAAGAAAAGAAGTTTTAAAATCGGCAGAGGCGCAACTTAAAAATGGTGTAATTATGTCTTCCGCATATATTACTGAATTAACCAATTTATATGAAGATGAAAATACGTTGGTAATGCATAAAATTCAATTACAACTAGCAAAAGCAAATTATAATAGTATTAAAGGACAATAAAAAAGATGAAAAAATATAACTATATATTAGGACTAAGCATTATTGCTTTCACTTTATTTTCCTGTGGAAACGATAATGAAAAAGCAGATGGTTACGGAAACTTTGAAGCTACAGAAGTTACCATCTCTGCAGAAAATAACGGAAAACTTATGCAGTTTAATGTGCATGAAGGTGACGTACTTAAAAAAGAACAGTTTGTAGGTTATATCGATACCATTCCGTTGGCCTTAAAACGGGAGCAATTAGAGGTTTCTAAAGCTGTGATTCGTTCAAAATCTAAGGGCGTTTTGTCTCAGATAGCTGTTTTAAATTCAAAGTTAAAAACAGCTAACACCAATAAAACAAGAGTGGTAAACTTAATAAGAGATAACGCAGGAACACAAAAACAATTAGATGATATTTCTGGTGAAATTGAGGTGATTAAAAATCAAATTCGAAGCGTAGAAATTCAAAATGCACCTGTGGTTAATGAATTAAAATCTATTGATGTACAGGTAAAACAAATTTTAGATCAAATAGAAAAAAGTAAAATCGTAAATCCTATAAACGGAACCGTTTTAACCAAATACGCAGAACCTAATGAAATTACTGCTTTTGGAAAACCATTGTATAAAATTGCCGATTTAAATACCATGCAATTACGCGTTTACATTAGCGAAACACAATTAGCCAATATTAAAATTGGACAAGAAGTGACTGTGAAAATTGATGATGAAGATGCTATGAAATCCTATCAAGGAACGGTTCGTTGGATTGCTTCCGAAGCAGAGTTTACACCAAAAATAATTCAAACCAAAGAAGAACGTGTTGCCTTAGTGTATGCTATAAAAGTAGATGTTAAAAATGATGGAAGCCTAAAAATAGGAATGCCTGCAGAAATATGGATAAGTAAAGAATAATGAGTATAACTGTTTCTAACATATCAAAATCGTATAAAAAGGTACAAGCCTTACAAAACATTTCTTTTGAAGTAAAAGAAGGAGAACTTTTTGGACTTATTGGTCCTGATGGTGCAGGAAAAACAACGCTTTTTAGAATTTTAACAACGCTCTTAATTGCTAACGAAGGCTTTGCAACAGTTGCCAATTTTGATGTGGTTGCAGATTATAAAAAGATAAGAAATAGTGTAGGGTATATGCCTGGGAAATTTTCGCTGTATCAAGATTTAACGGTGGAAGAAAATTTAAATTTTTTTGCTACCATTTTCGGAACAACCATTAAGGAAAACTACGATTTAATAAAAGATATTTATGTGCAAATAGAACCTTTTAAAGATCGACGTGCAGGAAAATTATCTGGAGGAATGAAGCAAAAGTTGGCTTTATGTTGTGCATTAATTCATAAACCCAAAGTGCTTTTTTTAGATGAGCCAACTACAGGAGTAGATCCCGTTTCTAGAAAAGAGTTTTGGGAAATGTTGAAGCGTCTGCAGCAAAAAGGTATTACCATTTTGGTTTCTACACCTTATATGGATGAAGCTGCTTTGTGTGATAGAATTGCATTAATTCAAAACGGGAAAATTTTACAGATGGATACACCTCAAGCTATTGTAAAACATTATCCAAAGCAAATTTATAATGTACGTGCAAATAACACCTATCAATTACTTAATAATTTAAAAGCGTATACGTACAACCATAGTGTGTATCCTTTTGGTGAGTTTGTGCATTATACAGATAGTAGAGTAGATTTTAATCCTTCAGATTTATACAAATATTTAGAATCTAAAAATCTAAGGAATATAGAAATAGAAAAAACAGAACCAACCATTGAGGATACTTTTATGGAATTAGCTAAATAATGAAAAACCAAAACGTCATAGAAGCACAAAACCTAACCAAAATATTTGGCGATTTTACAGCAGTAAATGCCATCTCTTTTGAAGTTAAAAAAGGAGAAATATTTGGATTTCTAGGAGCAAATGGAGCAGGAAAAACAACAGCTATGAAAATGCTGATAGGAATTTCTAAACCAAGCTCTGGAGCAGCTAAAGTAGCAGGATTTGATGTGTTTACCAATGCCGAAGATATCAAGAAAAACATTGGTTATATGAGTCAGAAATTTGCTTTATATGACGATTTAACGGTTAAGGAAAACATTACCTTTTTTGGTGGAATTTACGGCTTGTCGCGAAAGCAAATCAGAGAAAAATCGGCACTTTTAATAAAAGAGTTAAAACTAGAAAAGGTAGCTACTAAATTAGTAGGTTCTTTACCATTAGGTTGGAAACAAAAACTATCCTTTTCGGTATCCTTAATTCACGATCCAAAAATTGTGTTTTTAGATGAACCAACTGGAGGAGTAGATCCTATTACTAGACGACAATTTTGGGAAATGATATACAAAGCAGCCCATCAAGGAACAACCGTTTTTGTAACCACACACTATATGGATGAAGCCGAATATTGCGACCGTGTCTCCATTATGGTAAACGGAAAAATAGAAGCTTTAGATACTCCAAAAAAATTGAAAGAACAGTTTCAAGTAACTAATATGAATGATGTGTTTTTAAAACTGGCAAGAGGATGAAAAGATTTATAGGCTTCATAAAAAAAGAATTCTATCATATTTTTAGAGATAGACGCTCGTTGTTTATTCTCTTCGGAATGCCTATAGCACAAATTATGCTTTTTGGTTTTGCAATTACTAATGAAATAAACAATGTAGATATTGCCATTTTAGATCATTCTAAAGATGAAACAACGGAAGAAATTATCAATAAAATAGAAGCTTCAAAATATTTCAGTATTAAAAAAACTATGGAAAAAGAATCCGATATGGAATCCGTTTTCAAAAAAGGAAAAGTTAAAGCGGTTTTAAATTTTGAAAAAGATTTCAGTAAAAAGCTAATTAAAGATAACCAAGCAACAATCCAGATTATTACAGATGCTACAGACCCAAATACAGCTAATACCATAAGTAATTATGTAAATGCTATTTTGCAACAATATCAAAAAGACTTGAATAAACACATTACCATTGCATATCAAATTGTACCCCAAACAAGAATGGTGTATAATCCAGAATTGAAAAGTGTGTATATGTTTGTTCCTGGTGTTATGACTATTATTTTAATGTTGGTTTCTGCTATGATGACTTCTATTTCTATTACAAGAGAAAAGGAATTAGGAACCATGGAAATCCTCTTAGTGTCACCAATAAAACCAATTCAAGTTATAGTTGGTAAGGTGTTTCCGTATATTTTTCTGTCTATTATTAACGCAGTAGTTATTGTTTTACTGAGTATTTTTATTTTTAATATGCCAGTGCAAGGAAGCTTGTTTTTATTGGCATTAGAAAGTATTCTTTTTATTATTAGTGCATTGGCTTTAGGTATTTTAATTTCAACCATTTCAGCTACACAACAAACAGCTATGATGATTTCTTTAATGGGACTCATGCTTCCTGTAATTTTACTTTCGGGTTTTATTTTTCCAATCTCAAGTATGCCTTTACCATTGCAAATTATTAGTAATATCATTCCTGCAAAATGGTTTATCATCATCATAAAAGGTATTATGCTAAAAGGTGTAGGATTACAATTTATATGGAAAGAAACCTTGATTTTATTAGCGATGACGGTATTTTTTATAGCATTAAGTGTAAAGAAATATAAAATTAGATTGGAGTAATGAAAACAATCTTATACATTATACAAAAAGAGTTTAAGCAAATCTTTAGAAATAAAGGGATGCTTCCTATTATTTTTATTTTGCCATTATTGCAATTAGTTATATTATCTAATGCAGCCACTTTTGAAATCAAGAATATTAAATTTGGCTATATCGATAAAGACCATTCTACAAGCTCTAGAGCTTTAATAGAAAAATTTAATGCATCTACATATTTTAATGTATTAACCGACTTTCCTTCAGAAGCAATAGCAAGCGCAGCAATGTTAAAAGGAGAAGTAGATGTCGTTTTAGAAATCCCACAATATTTTGAACGTGATCTTCAAAAGGAAAAACATAATAGTCTAGGAGTAACTATCAATGCTATTGATGGCGCAGCTGCAGGAGTTGAAAATGTATATGTAAATCAGATTATTCAGCGCTTTAATCAAAAAATAAAAATAGATGCATTGCAAGTTTTAGATCAACAAATTCAGCCAATAAGCATAGAAAGCATTCCATTATTTTGGTATAATAAAACTTTAAATTATAAAACCTTTATGGTTCCTGGTATATTAGTTTTACTAGTAACTATGATTACCTTATTCTTATCTGGAATGAATATTGTTCGCGAAAAAGAAATAGGAACCTTAGAACAAATTAATGTAACACCAATTAAAAAAAGACAGTTTATTATAGGTAAACTCTTTCCGTTTTGGGTTATTGGAATGGGATTACTAACGATAGGATTAATTCTGGAAAGAGTCATTTTTAATGTACCTATGCTAGGTAGCTTAGCGCTCATGTATTTTTACACCTCTATTTATATTTTGGTGGTATTAGGTATAGGACTATTTATTTCTAATTTCACAGACACACAACAACAAGCCATGTTTATTTCTTGGTTTTTTACGGTTATTTTTATTTTAATGAGTGGTTTGTTTACTCCCATTGAAAGCATGCCAAAATGGGCACAAATTATTACAGAATTTAATCCCGTAAAGTATTTTGTAGAAGTCATGCGTATGGTGATGCTTAAAGGTTCTGGTTTTAACGATATTCTTCCTCAGCTATTAAAAACAGCACTTTATGCTTTTGTAATGAATGGTTTAGCGGTTTGGAGTTATAATAAGACAAATTAAAGTAGTGTAACAATTGATACACTTTTCAATTTTTATTAGCTCTATTTTTGGTTTTCTACTAAAAATCATTATGAAAAAATATTTAACACTCCCACTTTACATATTAGCATTTATAACATCATTTGCACAAGATCAATTCACAGTTCAAATAGAACCATTAACAATTACAAATGCACCTAACGTCCATTCTTTCTCTTGGGGAAAAACTAGTGATGATATGTGGGTAGTTATAGGAGGAAGAATAGATGGTTTACACCAAAGACAACCTTTTGCAGCGTTTCTGGAAAGCGATAACAATAAAAATGTTTATGTAATTGATCCAGTGGCTAACCAAACTTGGAGTACGTCTATTAGTGTATTGCAGACTTCTATGTTTGAACAATTACAAGCTACAAACCAAGAATTTACACAAAGAGGAAATTCACTATATATTGTAGGTGGTTATGGTTATAGTGCTACGCAAAATGACCATATTACGTATGATAAATTAACTGCAATAGACGTAGATGGTCTAGCAAATGCAGTTATAAATAATACAAGTATTGTTTCGTTTTTTAGACAAATATCCAATTCAAATTTTGCAGTTACAGGAGGACATTTAGGCTTATTAAATGATGTGTTTTATTTGTGTGGTGGACAATATTTTGAAGGCAGATATAATCCCATGGGACCAAATAATGGACCTGGATTTATTCAAAATTATACAGATGAAATTAGAACTTTTGAAATCAATGACGATGGTACAAATCTTTCCATAGTTAATTATTCTGCACAAAACGATACGAATAATTTACATAGAAGAGATTATAATATGTCTCCTCAAATTTTTCCAGATGGAACACAAGGGTTTACCATGTTTAGTGGCGTTTTTCAGCATACAGCGAATTTACCTTGGCTAAATAGTGTAGATGTTACAGATTCTGGTTATACAGTTAATAATACCTTTAATCAATATTTAAGCCAATACCATAGTGCTAAAACACCTATTTATGATGCTACAAATAATATTATGCATACCATCTTTTTTGGAGGAATGAGTCAATATAAATTAGACGTAAATGATAATCTTGTGCAGGATGATAATGTGCCTTTTATAAAAACTATAAGTAAAGTTTCCAGATTTAGTGATGGATCGATGGTAGAAAGTAGTTTAGATATAGAAATGCCAACATTTTTAGGTTCTGGATCAGAATTTATACCATTAAATAACAATTCAAATTATTTAACTGGTAAAATAATAGATATCAATAATTTACAAGAAGGTATTACACATGTTGGATATATTTTTGGAGGTATTGAAAGTACACAAGAAAATATTTTCTTTATTAATAATGGTACACAGAGTAGTGCGAGTAATTTAGCTTTTAAAGTGTTTATTAATAAATCTACTTTAGGTATAGATGAAGTTGCATTAAATCAAAATAATATCTATAATATAAAAGTGTATCCAAATCCATCTAAAGGTGTTTTTTCTATTGAAGTTTTTATTCCTAATACAGAGGAAACTATATTAGAAGTTTATGATCTTTTAGGAAAAAAAGTGAAATCTGTAACTATTGAAAAATCTATTGGGTTAAAAACAATTCCTTTAGATTTATCAAAAATGGCTTCTGGAGAGTATGTAATTATATTAAAAAATAAAGCAAATAAAATTGAGAGAAAAATAATTAAACTATAATTTTTCCTTAATGTAACAAAAGTAACTGTAGAGTGTTTACATGGATATTATCTTTACATAAAAATAAAAATCATGTCTAAAATTGTCATTTTAGGAGCGGGAATTTCTGGTCACGTTGCAGCAACTCATTTACGTAGAAAACTTTCAAAAAAACATGAAGTTGTTGTAGTATCACCTAATAGTAATTACCAATGGATTCCGTCTAATATTTGGGTAGGAATTGGTAGAATGAAATCAGAAAAAATATTATTTCCATTAGCTCCTTTATATAAAAAGAAAGGAATAGAGTTTAAGCAAGCTAAAGCAATTTCGTTTTTTCCAGAAGGAGATAAAACAGAACAAAAACCGTATGTTTTATCCGAATATGTTACAGGTGAAAATAAAGGAAAACAAGAAAAAGTAACCTATGATTATTTAATAAATGCTACAGGACCAAAATTAAATTTTGAAGCTACAGAAGGTTTAATTCCTGGTAAAAATAAAGCCTATTCGGTTTGTACTTATACGCATGCAGATCATGCTTGGCAAGGTTTAAGTGCTTTAATTGAACAAATGAAAGCTGGTAAAAAGGCCAAAATTTTAATTGGTACAGGACACGCAAAATCAACCTGTCAAGGTGCTGCTTTTGAATACATTTTAAATGTAGAACAAGAATTACGTAAACATAAAGTTCGTGATATGGCCGAAGTAACATGGATTTCTAACGAATATCAATTAGGAGATTTCGGGATGGATGGTATGTTGTTAAGTTACGGAAGCTTGTCTATGAAATCGCATGAAATGATTGAAATGATCTTTGAAGATAGAGACATTAAATGGATTCTAGGAGCAGGAGTAAATAAAATTGAAGATGGTGTAGCACATTATGAAAACCTAGAAGGAGAATATAAAACCGAAGATTATGATTTTGCTATGTTAATACCTTCGTTTTCGGGTCATGGTTTTAAAGCTTATGATAAAAATGAAAACGATATTACAGAAAAATTGTTTCGTGGGTTTATGGTTGTAGATGCAGATTATACACCAAAACCTTATGAAAAATGGTCGGTAAAAGATTGGCCTGAAACCTATCAAAACCCTAGTTATAAAAATATTTTTGCACCAGGAATTGCATTTGCACCTCCTCACGCTATTTCTAAACCACGAAAAAGCAAAAATGGTACAGATATTTCTCCTGCGCCACCACGTACAGGAATGCCTTCTGGAATTACCGCAAAATTGGTTGCAGATAATATAATAGATAGTATTAAAAGCGGAAAAGAGTCTTTAAACCATAAAGGTTCTTTAGGAAATATGGGAGCAGCTTGTATTGCTTCTGCAGGTTTCGGTATGACTACAGGAAGCGGAGTAAGTATTACTACGTATCCAATTGTTCCTGACTATGAAAAATATCCGAAAACACAAGGAAGACAATTAGGAAAAACCTTTGGTGAAATAGGTTTAGCAGGACACTGGTTAAAATTAGCTTTACACTATGCTTTTATTTATAAAGCAAAAATGAAACCATTTTGGTGGCTTATACCAGAATAAAAACGTTATAAAACATAAGATCATGACACAAAGAATTTCAAAATATCAAAGATTTAAAATGATGAATCCTATCATTCAGTTTTTCAAGTTTATTTATTTAAGTATAAAAATAATGCTTGTTGTAGCTGGAGGACATGGAGGCACAAGAAAAGCAAATTGATTTAATCGTTCGTTTTTGGTTAGTTAATGAAAAAGCATTTATAAGCAATTATAAGTGCTTTTTTTATACACAGTAGTATACCATATTAAAAGGAATCTATTTTTAGATTCACAATATATCTGCTGATGTAACCATTTTAATTCCCATAGCAACCATACTTTTTTTAAGTTTTTCAAACGCTTTAGTATCCAGTGCTTTGGAGGCGTCTTCAATAAAAAAACAAGAAAAGCCTTCTTTAACAGCGTCACGTACTGAAAAATACACACAAATATCAGCGGCTAAACCACATAGATAAAGCGCAGAGGTTCCTTTTTCTTTTAAATAACCAGCCAACCCTGTAGATTTTAAATGTCTGTTGTCATAAAAGGCACTATAGCTATCTATGGTTTTATCGGTTCCTTTTCTAAAAATAGTTTCTATTTTATTCGTATTTAAATCTGGATGAAACGCTGCACCTTCGGTTCCTTGTACACAATGATCTGGCCATAAGGTTTGTGGTACACCATGTATTTTAATTTCATCAAAATTAGATTTGCCTTCATGATTATTGGCAAAACTTACATGATCTCTAGGATGCCAATCTTGAGTAGCAACTATCAAATCAAATTTATCTTGTATGGCATTTATATTTGGTACAATTTCATTTCCGTAAGGAACAGGAAGTGATCCGTTGGGCATAAAATCGTTTTGTACATCGATGATGAGTAGCGTTTTCATAAATAGATTTTTAGTGGAAGTAGATTTGTTACGCTTGTTTAATGTTTGTGTTTTTTAATCAAAATGTCACGTTCTTTTTTTAGCGCTGAACTAAGTCCTATTTTGTAAATATGCGGATTTTGAAAACGTTTATATTCATTAGGAAGCTGTTTTAATCGCGATTGTGAAAATTCAGAAATTTCAGTAACAGATCGCGTAGGAACTATTCTTTTTCCATTTTTCATCACTTGTTCTAGTAAAGCTTCTTTTTTAAAAGCATGTAGTTCTAAACTTTTAGTAATATCAAAAGGATGTTCCATTAGTGTTACTTTTTCTTCCGAAGCCAGTGTTATCGCATCTGCTCCATAAAACATGCCGTTATCGTCTATCATTCGGTACACTTGCTTTTTAAAAGGAAGTGATATTTTAATAATATTTTCAGAAAGTTTAATTCTTGGTGTATCATTATATTCGGCTAATTTATACACACCATCTAATGCAGCATCTGGTTTTCCTGTGACCAAATTGGTACCAACACCATAAATATCAATAGGAGCACCTTGTTCTTTCAAACTTTTTATTACATATTCATCTAATTGGTTTGATACTACAATTTTTACATCATTTAAATTTGCAGCATCTAGTATAGCTCGAGTTTTTTTAGACAAATAGGCTAAATCACCACTATCTAAACGTACGCCTAACAATTGATCACCTCTTTTTTCCATTTCTTTGGCAACTGTAATAGCGTTAGGCAATCCGCTTTTAAGGGTATTGTAGGTATCAATTAAGAGCACACAGTTTTCTGGTCGCATTTTAGCAAAATCTCTAAAAGCTTGCAATTCATCCTCATAACTTTGTATAAAAGAGTGTGCCATGGTTCCTGAGGAAGAAATATTATAGTCTTCGGCAGCTTTAACATTACTTGTACTATCAAAACCACCAATAGCAGCTGCTCTAGAAGCATAGTAACCACCTGTAGCATGTGCACGACGTAAACCCATATCTAGTAGAATTCCATCTTTAGCGCTAAATTTTATCCTGCTGGCTTTTGTAGCAATTAAGGTTTGAAAATTAAGAATGTTTAGTAAAAGCGTTTCAATAATTTGCGCTTCTATAATATTGGCTTCTACTTGTAAAATTGGTCGGTTAGGAAATACAACATCACCTTCTTTACTAGAATAAATGTTTCCTTGAAAACGAAAGTTTTCTAGATAGTCTAAAAAGTCATTTTCAAATCCTTTTTGTTTTAAATAGGAAATATCGGATGCTGTAAACTCTAAAGTTTCAAGTATTTCTAATACGTCTTCTAGTCCAGCAAAAATAGAATAGCCACTATTAAAAGGATTGTGTCTAAAATAATAATCGAATACTGCTCGTCCATTGGGTTTTGTGCCAAAATAAACTTGTGCCATTGTAATTTGATAAAGGTCTGTATATGCAGCTGTAATATTCATGAGAATTTGAATTATATCTTTACAAAACACCTAAAATGATAAAGAAGTCTTGTTGTGAATTTTAAAAAAATAAAGGGATTAAATTTAAGGATATTTTGCCACTCAAAGAACGAAGATGTAAGAAATATTGTAAAAAGAAGCTGAAATAATAATTCTTTTCGTTGCGTAACATTAGTTACTGAGTGGTATTAAGTATTGCCTTAATTTTGTACTGTAAAATATGGTTTTGTTCTTCTTTATGCTGTTATAAACATGTTTTTTAAAACAGTAGAAGTATAGTTATGATACAAAGAATTTCAAAATATTAAAGGTTTAAAAGAATGTATCCTATCATTCTGTTTTTTCAAGTTTATTTAAGTATAAAAATAATGCTTGTTGTAGCAGGAAGAGATAGAGGTACTTTAAAGGTAAGCTGATGTGGTTATCAGTTTTTTTTTGGTTGATAGGTAAAAAGGCGTTTATAAATTTTATAGATGCCTTTTTCATTACAATTAGTGTTAATTGCCTTTTACACGTTGCCACAATTCGCTTAGTAATTTTTTTCCATCCCGATTGTTTTTAGGTTCTTCTGTAAAAGTAAGCTTACCAGAAGCATCTACATCTATTCTGTATTTAAAAACAAAGTTGTTAGATTTTGGTGTTATACTTAATAGCCCAAATCGTAAATCGTTAAAATAAAGGGTTTCCTTTTTTTGGGTAATCGTGTACCAACCTTCAGAAATAGCAATCATACGTTTTACGCTTTCTTCTTCAGTAAGATTTCCTAATAATTCATGGTTTTTAGGATAGCTATCAAAAGTGATAGGTTGCGAATCAAAAAACGAATAATTTCCTAATAAATAGGCATCTTCTGTTTCTACATTAGCACTCCAAAGTATGGTGTTTAAAGGCGAAGGTCTAGTGTCTAAATCTAAATAAGCAATATTTTGTGTTGCTAGAGCAGCTTCAAATTTACTGTATGCAATGCCTTTTAATAGAAAGGTTAGTAGTAAGTAAGAGGTACTTATTATTAAACCTAACTTGTTATAAAATTGACGTTTGTGTGCAGTGCGTTTTTGTAGCATTGCCAAAATTAAAAACACTAAAAAAGGCAATGTATATAAAGGGTCTATAACAAAAATAGTTTTAAATGCTAACCTTAAATCTAAAGGCCAAAATAATTGTGTTCCCCAAGTAGTATGTGCATCTAATATAGGATGTGTAACAAAAGCCCAAAAGAATAACCAGGACCAATCTTTAAAATTTTTATAGGTTTCATACCTAGAAACTAACCAACCCAAAATGGGCGCAAAAAGTACTGAAAAAACAATAGAATGTGTAAAACCTCTATGTATAGAAAGTGCGGTAACAGTATCTGTAAAGTAAGAAGCAAATACATCAAAATCAGGAATGGTTCCTGCAATTGCACCATAAAGCATGGCTTTGTTGCCAACTTTTTTACCTAAAACAACTTCTCCTACAGCTGCTCCTAATACTATTTGTGTTAATGAATCCATACAGCATACAAAAGTAAGTGATACTAGTATAACAACAATACAACTTTGTTTTTATGTCATTTTTACTTGGTAACTTATGTTACTGACTTCGGTGTTTTTCTAATGTACATTTGTACAGTAAATTAATGATTAATGAAAAAGTATATTTATAAAGCATTGTTGTTTTCTGTCTTCACAATTTCTGTGCAAGCACAAAATTTAGTACCTATTACTAAAACGGATGTTTTGGCAAAAGTGAATGAAAATAACACTAGTATCAAGATTTCTGAAGAAGAATTCAATCAAGCTAAAGCAGACTACAGTCAAACTAACGCTGTGTTTTTACCAAACATTACTGCAAGCCATACAGGAATTGCTACTACAAATCCGTTAATGGCTTTTGGTTCTAAATTAAACCAAGAAATATTAACACAAAATGATTTTAGTCCTGCATTATTAAATGATCCTTCGCAAATTGAAAATTACGCCACAAAGTTTGAGTTTCAACAACCATTAATAAATTTAGATGGTTTATATCAACGTAAGGCTGCCAAATCTAAAATGGAAGCGATGTCATTAAAAACAGCGCGCACACAAGATTATTTGGCCTTTGAAGTAGAAAAAGCGTATATGCAATTACAATTGGCTTATAAGGCAGTAGAGGTTTTAGAAAAAGCGTTAGAAGCAGCAAATGCCAATAAAAAATTAGCCGATAATAGTTTTAAACAAGGTTACCTACAACGTGCAGATGTTTTAAATGTAGAAGTACGTGTAACAGAAGTGCAAAACCAGTTGCAAGCAGCTAAAAGTAATGTGCAAAATGCATCCAATTATTTGTCTTTTTTAATGAATGATGACACTTATGTAATATACACACCAACCGATGCGCTAATGGTTGCTACGCTTCAAATAGAAGATAAAGAGGTTTCTAAAAATCGTTCAGATATTAAAGCCATGCAATTGGCATCTAATGCTTATGAAGCTATGAATAAAGCAGATAAAATGGCCTTTTTGCCAAGACTAAACGCTTTTGGTAGTTATGAGTTGTATGACGATCAAGTTTTTCAAGGGGATGCTAATGGATATTTGTTTGGAGCACAATTAAGTTGGGATATTTTTCAAGGTTCTAAACGCTTTGGAAAAGCGAAAAAAAGTAAAGCAGCCTTTGAAAAATCAAAACTAGAATACACACAATATGTATCACAAAGTAATTTAGAATTAAACAAAGCGAAGCGTGCTTTTTTAGATGCTGAAAATAAGTTGAAATTAACAACTTTAGCCTTAGAGCAATCGGAAGAATCTTTACGAATAAGAACCAATAGATTTAAAGAGGGTCTAGAAAAAACATCCGATTTATTAATGGCAGAAACCCAATATGCGCAGAAAGAATTAGAGTATTATCAAACCATTTTTGAATATAATTACGCGCAAGCATACTTACAATTTTTAACTAAAGAATAAAAGAAAAATAAGAGCATTAGAACCAAGAAACAGCTTTGGTTTTCTAGAGTCTAAATGTATAAATAGTTTCACACTAAGCTTGTCTAAGTGTCTTAAATAAAAAACAATAACCATGAAAAAAACATATACAATCCTAACACTTTCTGTAGCGCTATTAGTAGCAAGTTGTGGTAGTAAAGAAAAAACATCTGTTGTAGATAATACACCAGCAATTACTGTAAAAACCAGTCAGGTAGAAGCCAATACTAATAATCCGTTTTTGGCAGTTAGTGGAAAAATTCAAGCTGCAAACAGTGCTGATTTAAGTACTAGAATGATGGGTTATGTGAATAAAGTGTATGTAAATGTTGGTGATAAAGTACGTAAAGGACAATTATTGGTATCTATTAATAATGCCGATTTACAAGCTAAAAGAGCACAAGTAAACGCAAGTATTACCGAAGCAACAGCTGCTTTTAATAATGCACAAAAAGATTATAATCGTTTTAAAAACTTATTTGCAGATAATAGCGCATCACAAAAAGAAATGGATGATATGACTGCTAATTTTGAAATGGCTAAAGCGCGTTTAGAGTCTGCAAACCAAATGAAAAACGAAATAAATGCTCAATTTACCTATAGCAATATTACTGCGCCTTTTAGCGGAACAATAACAAGTAAAAATGTAGAAGCTGGTAATATGGCAAATCCTGGAGTGTCATTAATAAGTATGGAAAAACCAGGAAATTTTGAAGTGATGGCAATGGTTCCTGAAACAGAAATTTCAGCTATAAAAAACGGTGTTTTGGTAGACGTTTTGGTAAAATCCATTAACCAAACCATTAAAGGAAAAGTGGTAGAAGTAAGTACTTCTGCCAAAAATACTGGTGGACAATATTTAGTGAAAATAGAATTAGATAAAACCGATGCTAATATTTTATCAGGCATGTTTACTACAGTGCAATTTCCTATAGAACGTAAAGCAACATCGTCTATGGTTTTAATACCAGCAGATGCTATTGTTACCAACGGACAATTATCTGGTGTGTACACAGTAAGTGCAAGTAATACGGCGTTATTACGTTGGTTGCGTTTAGGTAGAACTTTTGGTGATCAAGTAGAAGTATTATCGGGTTTACGTGCAGACGAAGCTTACATTGTTTCTGCCGAAGGAAAACTGTTTAATGGTGCCAAAATTACAATTCAATAACTAATAAGTCGCGTTAAGGATAGAAACGACATCCTTTTTTACTTAACAAATATGTTGTCATTACGAGGAGTGCAACGACGTGGTAATCTCCCAATCGATTAAGAGATTGCCACAGCAAATAAAAATTTACTTCGCAATGACAGGTAAAAAAGATACAGTGTATAGCCTGTTAAAACGCCCAAAATATAAAGATTTCCATTGTCAATGGAATAAAAAAAGTAATAATTATGAAAGAAGGAATCGCAGGTAAAATTGCCAAAGTCTTTATGCAGTCAAAGCTTACAGTGCTTTTAATGATCGTGTTTATGGTTGTTGGTGTGTACAGTTCGTTTTTAATTCCGCGTGAAGAAGAACCACAAATTGATGTACCTATGGCTGATATTTTTGTTGGTTATCCTGGTGCAAGTCCTACCGAAGTAGAGTCGCGAGTAATTAAACCTTTAGAGCAATTAATCTCTAATATTAAAGGTGTAGAGTATGTGTATTCTACGTCTATGAAAGAGCAAGGTATGGTTATCGTGCAGTTTTATGTAGGCGAAGATATTGAACGTAGTTTTGTGAAATTATACAACGAAATTAATAAGCACATGGATCAAATGCCTGCAGGTGTTACGTTTCCGTTAGTAAAAACACGTGCTATTGATGATGTGCCAATGTTAGGATTAACGCTGTGGAGCGAAAACTACAACGACTACCAATTAAGCCAAATGGCACAAGAGTTAGAAGCTGAAATTAAAAAGGTAAACGACGTTGCTATTACGCATAAAATAGGAGGAAGAGATCGTCAATTACGTGTGGTTTTAGATAAAGATAAATTGGCTGCTAGCGGTTTAGATTTCTTGTCGGTTTCTGAAATGATTAAAGCAAATAATAGCCAATTAAGTGCTGGAAGTTTTGATAAAAGTGATACCGAGTTTTTAGTAAATACAGGTACCTTTTTAGCATCTGTAACAGATGTTGAAAATTTAGTTGTAGGTGTACAGCAAAACCAACCTATTTATTTAAAACAAGTAGCTAAAATTATTGATGGTCCAGAAGTACCACAAAACTACGTGAGTTTAGGTTTTGGAAAAGGTAGTGTAAAATCTGCCGAGTACAAATCGGAATATCCAGCAGTTACTATTTCTGTTGCTAAAAGAAAAGGTGCTGATGCTATGAAAATAGCAGAAGTAATTATAGATAAAGTAGACCATTTACGTACCAATTTAATTCCAGATGATGTACATGTAGAAATCACAAGAAATTATGGGGAAACTGCATCGCATAAGGTGTCAGAACTATTACTACACCTTATAGGTTCTATCTTTGCAGTAACCATTGTTGTTATGCTAGCTATGGGTTGGCGTGGTGGATTGGTCGTGTTTTTATCAGTGCCAATTACCTTTGCATTGACCTTGTTGAGTTACTTTATGATGGATTACACACTTAACCGAATTACTCTTTTTGCTTTAGTATTTGTAACCGGAATTGTAGTAGATGACTCGATAATTATTGCCGAAAACATGCATAGGCATTTCAAAATGAAACGACTGCCTTTTAAGCAAGCTGCTTTGTATGCTATTAATGAAGTTGGTAACCCAACCATTTTAGCAACATTTACGGTTATAGCTTCGGTTTTACCAATGGCTTTTGTTTCTGGATTAATGGGACCTTATATGGCACCTATGCCAATAGGAGCTTCTATAGCTATGATTTTATCTCTTTTTGTGGCATTAACCATTACACCATATTTAGGCTATATTTTCCTAAGAGAAAAAGATAAAAAAGGAGTAGAAGAAAAACCTGAAAAAGCAGTTGAAGACACGCTTATTTATAGAGTTTATAACAAGTTTGAAAGACCTCTTTTAGAAAGCAAAGGAAAACGATGGTTGTTTTTAGGAGGAACTTTTGTAATTCTTATAGGAACTATGTTCTTGTTTTATACCAATTCTGTGGCTGTAAAAATGTTACCTTTTGATAATAAGAATGAGTTTCAAGTTGTAATTGATATGCCAGAAGGAACTACGCTAGAACGTACAGGTGTTGTGGCGCAAGAAATTTCACAATATTTATCTACGCGACCAGAAGTAGTAAATTATCAAAATTATGTTGGTACTTCTGCACCAATTACATTTAATGGTTTGGTACGTCATTATGATTTACGTGGAGGCTCTAATATGGCAGATATTCAAGTAAATTTATTAGATAAAGAATCACGTTCTGCGCAAAGTCATGATATTGCTAAATTATTACGTCCAGATATTCAAAAAATAGCAGAAAAGTATCATACCAATGTGAAGTTGGTAGAGGTGCCACCAGGACCTCCTGTTCTTTCTACAATTGTTGCAGAAGTGTATGGGCCAGATTATAACGAGCAAATAAAAGTAGCAAATCATGTTCAAGATATCTTAAAAAACACAGCAGATGTGGTAGATATTGATTGGATGGTTGAAGATGATCAAACCGAATACCAATTTGAGATAAACAAAGAAAAAGCCATGTTATATGGCGTTGCACCACAGCAAATTGCATATACCATGAATATGGCCTTATCTAACAGAGCCATTACTAATTTGTATGATGAAGATGCTGTAAACCAAGTTGGTTTAGTGCTTTCTTTAGATGAAAAAGAAAAATCTACCATTACTGATATTGCGCAATTAAAAGTAAAATCGAAACAAGGTAATATGGTTCCTATTGCAGATTTGGTAAGTATAACAGAAACCACTTCAGCAAAAAGTATTTATCGTAAAAACCAAAAACGAGTAGTGTATGTTATGGCAGATATGGCTGGAGAGTTAGAAAGTCCTGCTTATGCTATTTTAGGAATGGAAGAAAAATTAAAAGAAATACCATTACCTAAAGGCTATACTATTAATGAAATGTATTTAGGTCAACCAGAATTTGAAGATGATTATACCGTAAAATGGGATGGAGAATGGCAAATTACCTTAGAAGTTTTTAGAGATTTAGGAATAGCCTTTTTAGGCGCCATTATTCTTATTTATATCTTAATTGTAGGATGGTTTCAAAACTTTAAAGCACCAATTGTTATGATGGTAGCTATACCATTGTCTTTAATAGGAATTATTCTTGGTCACTGGATTATGGGAGCATTCTTTACAGCTACTTCATTTATTGGTATGATTGCTTTAGCAGGAATTATGGTAAGAAACTCTGTGCTGTTAATAGACTTTATTAATTTAAGAATAGCAGAAGGTGTACCTATTAAACAAGCTGCAATTGAAGCAGGAGCAGTGCGTACTACACCTATTTTGTTAACAGCAGGAACGGTTGTAATTGGAGCATTTGTAATACTATTTGATCCTATTTTTCAAGGATTAGCAATTTCATTAATGGGAGGAACTATTGTGTCTACAGTATTAACCTTATTGGTTGTTCCGTTAGTGTACTATATGATAGAAAAAAAGAACTATAAATAATCAATTTTCTCACAGATGTAGCAAGCTAATAGCAGGTTTATTTTCTGCTTGCCTTTGTTAAATCTGTGGGAAACAAAAAGTAGAAATATGAAATTAGTCATAGTTACAGCAGTTGAAGCATTTCAAAAAGAGGTTTTAAATCTTTTTAAAAAAGCCAATATTCAAAATTTTAGTAGTTCTGATATTGATGGTTTTAAAAATGGTCCATCAATAGCCATGGCTTCTAGTTGGTTTCCTGGTGATGCTTTTGGTAATGAATCGCGTTTGTTTTTCTCGTTTGCCGAAGCCGAAAATATTGATACGTTATTCGGTTTAATACAAGAATTTAACGCAAAATTAGAAACCAATAATCCTTTAAAAGCGGTTGTGGTTCCTATTGAAAAATTTATATAAACTTAAAAAATAATAAAATGTTAAATACATATTTTCGAGTTATCGTTGGTACAATGGTATTACTAAGTGTGGTACTTACGGTTTATGTAAACCCTAATTGGATGTGGTTTACTGTATTTATTGGTGTTAACCTAATTCAGTCTGCCTTTACCAAATGGTGTTTATTAGAAACTATTTTGGTGAAATTAGGTGTAAAAAAAGAAGCTTCAGGTTGTAGTATAAAATAATAAGCAAAGAAGGCTTGTGGTATATCCTATTTATTTAATAGGATAAAATTTCTGTAAATTAGTTTGTAGCATGTATTTTTGCATTAAAAATTAGTTTATGGAATTTTTAATGCAACCTTGGCCTTGGTATTTATCCGGTTTTTTAATAGCATGTACCATGCTTGTTCTCTTGTTAATGGGGAAAAAATTTGGAATGTCTTCAAACTTAAAGACTTTTTGTTCGGTGTGTGGAGCTGGTAAAGTGAGTTCTTTTTTTCAGTTTGATTGGAAAGCAGATCGATGGAATTTACTTGTAGTAGTAGGAGCAATGCTTGGTGGTTTTGTAGCTGCTAATTTTTTGTCTAATGGCGATATTCCAGCTATTAGTGAAGCTACAAAGGATTCATTAGCTTCATTACATATCTCGTCTGATAATGAATATTTACCTAAAGAGTTATTTTCTATTTCCGCGTTAAGCGATATTAAAACTATTTTAATATTAGTGGTAGGAGGTATACTTATTGGTTTTGGAGCTCGTTATGCTGGAGGTTGTACTTCTGGTCACGCTATTTCTGGCTTAAGTAATTTACAGTTGCCTTCTTTAATTGCTGTAATTGGCTTCTTTATTGGAGGATTAATTATGATACACGTATTATTCCCTTTAATCTTTTAGTATTGTTATGAAGCATTTAGTTTATATTCTTATTGGTTTTTTCTTTGGTGTAATTATGTACAAATCAGAAGCTGCTTCTTGGTTTCGTATTTATGAAATGTTTCGTTTTGAATCTTTTCACATGTATGGAATAATAGGAACCGCTTTAGCATTTGGTGTTTTATTTGTACAAATAATAAAAAGATATAATATCAAGTCTTTTGATGGTAAGCCAATTGTAATTCTTCCTAAAGAAAAATCATTTTCTAGATATATTGTTGGTGGAATTCTTTTTGGATTAGGTTGGGCTCTAGCAGGCGCTTGTCCTGGACCAATATTTGTACTTGTAGGTGCAGGATATTTACCAATTATTATTGTTTTACTCTCAGCAATACTCGGTACTTTTTTATATGGTTTATTAAAAGATAAGCTACCACATTAATAATTTTCTTGTTTTATGTAACAATTTTTTGTCTTGTGCGTCTTATAAATATCAATCAATAATTCAATCATCATGAGACAAGACAAACAACTTTTAGTTATTACGCACTTAAGCCAACTAATTACTTTAGTTACTGGTTTTGGTAGTTTAATAGTACCACTTATTCTTTGGGCTACCCAAAAAGAAAAAGTGCAAGAAATGGATGCACATGGTAAAAATATTATTAATTTTCAGTTAAGCTTAATTGTATACTGCATTATTTGTGTGCCATTAATTTTATTATTTGGCTTAGGCATTTTAGGCTTTATTGTATTAGGAATTATAGCTATTGTTTTTCCTATTGTAAATGCTATAAAAGCAAGCAATGGCGAAACACCAACATATCCTTTATCTTTTAATTTTATTAGTTAGTTAATTACTTAGATAAAGAAAAACGCAACCTGAAAAGGTTGCGTTTTTTGTTTTAGAAGAAAATAACTTGCTTACAGAAAAAAATAAATAAGGTTTCGTGATTTAATATTAAGTTTGTTAATTGATAGTTATGTTTCGTTATTTTTACTACATATTCGCCATAATGTTTTCATTTGCTTTACAAGCACAAAACCCTGTTTTTGAGCATATGGCAAATGTTTCAGAGCTTCCTGATGTTGAGTTTTATGATGTACTTGAAGATGAAGAAAACTACATATGGTTAGCAGCAGATAAAGGTTTATATCGCTATAACGGACAATCTTACCAACGTTTTAGCCATCCAGACCAAAAAGCAAACTCCTTATTTCAATTAAAATTAGACAGCAATGGTGTTTTGTGGTGTAATAATATTTACGGACAAATTTTTTATGTAGAAAACAATTCATTAAAACTGTTTTATGATGCTAGTAACTTGGTGAAAGGACAACTAGCAACGTATATGTTTTTTAATAATAGCATTCGGTTATTTACTATAACAGGTGTTTATGATATTGATAAAATAAGTAAAAATATTACGAAACCATTTGAAGGTATATGTCTTAGTGCTTCTAGCTATAACAAGACTAGTTACGTATTTGCTATTACTTTAGAAGGTGCATTAGAAAAACATTGTATTTATAAATTAGACAGTACAAAAAAAACGAAAATATTAGAAATAGAAGGTCTACAAACGATACAGTCTCCTAAATTATTTGCTTTTAAAAAAGATGTTTTTTTTACGTATAAAAGTCAGCAAGGCAATATTGTTTATCTTATTAATAAAGATAGCAATACCACAAAAAAAATTAAAACACCAGATTATTTAAAAGACGAAACTATTTATAATCTTTTAAAGTTTGAAAATAACTATTGGTTTTTAACTACTTCAGGAGTGTTTGTTTACCAATATGCTAATGAAAAATTGCTATTTAAAGAGCAGCTTTTTAAAACGGAATCTATTACAGATGTTATAAGAGATTTTAATAATAATTATTGGTTTACAACATTAGATAATGGCGTGTTTGTATCTCCAAATTTAAACATTAGAAGCGTAGAACTAAATACTTTGTCTTCAAAAATAACAGCCTCTTGTACATTGCCAAATAATCAATTTGTACTAGGAACTAATAATGGTAAATTATTGTTTTATAATACATCTACACTTTATAAAACGCTACAACTACCAGGAAAAAAAATTATAGGAAATTTATTTTATGATGCAAAAAAGCAACAATTAATAGTAAGTATTAATGCTTCAGAATCTTTTGTAATTGATTTAACAAAGGATGAAATAAAAGATACGGTTAATAAATTTTCTGTAGCAAAAGCATTTTCTAAAATAGATGATAATACCTTGTTTTACGGAAATTATAAGGAAGGTATTATTTACAACAAACCGTTTTCTCAAACTCAAAAAAAAGTAATACGTTCTAGTCGTGTAAAAGCTTCTGTAGTAACTAACAAGATGCTTTTTGTTGCCTATATTGACGGGTTGTTTACTTATAATTTAAACAACTTTTCTTCTAAAGAAATACAGTTTAACAATAAAAAACTATTGGTAAACTCTATTGCTAAAACCGAAAATACAGTATGGTTAGCAACACAACACAATGGCTTACTATATTATAAAGACAAAAAAATATTTCAAGCACCTTTTCAGTTTACAAAACAAATAGAAATTAGTAACTTAAAATCAGATGGTATTTTCTTATGGATCTCTACAGAAAAAGGACTTTATAGGTATAATACTAAAACCAATAATTTAAAAGCGTTAAATGCTCAAGATGGTTTAAATGCTGTAGTAAACAATTTTATAATTCTTCAAGATTACATCATTGTTACTTTACCTAAATGGTTTTATATACTACCAAAAACCAATGTTTTATTTAAAGAATTTAATACCTCTAAAGTTAGGGTAGAAGCAGTACGTATTAATGATAAAGATACCATTGTGCAACCCAATTATAAATTACCTTATCATCTTAATAAAATTGGATTAAGATTTAATTCTAACGGATTTCAATCCAATCAAAATGTAATTTATAAATATCGAGTACAACAGATAGATAGTAGTTGGCAATCTATTCCTGCTAATACACAATCGGTTCAGTTTAATAGTTTACCAAATGGTAAGTATACTTTTGAACTTAAGGCTAAAAATGTAAGCGCTACAAATGCTGTTTTTGCAACACCAATAACCTTTGTTATAACTAAGCCTTTTTGGCAAACCTATTGGTTTTACACCATGATTTTATTGGCTGTAATTACAATGATTTGGTTGTATTTTAGATGGCGTTTAAAACAAAAAGAAAACCAACGTATTATAGAAATAGATAAGATTTTAATGGATAAAAAAATAACCAATTTACGGTTAGAAAATTTACGTTCGCAAATGAATCCGCATTTTATATTTAATGCCTTAAACTCCATTCAAGATTATATTATTTCTAATGAAAAAGAATTAGCAAGTTCTTATTTAGTTAAATTTAGTCGTTTAATAAGAATCTACTTAGATTACAGTCAGCAAAACGAAATAACGCTACAGCAAGAATTAAATGCTTTAAAACTGTATTTAGAATTAGAAAAGGTGCGTTTTGAAGAAGAACTAGATTACTGCGTTAAAATAGATGAACGTTTAAAAACAAATCAAATAAAAGTCCCTTCATTATTTATACAACCTTATGTAGAAAATGCTTTAAAACACGGTTTATTACACAAGCCAAACGATAGAAAACTACTAGTTGAGGCCAAGATAATTGAGCAAAATAAATTACAAATAACGATTGAAGATAATGGTATTGGTCGTGTACAATCTGAAAAAATAAAGCGTGCTAATTTACAGCATAAACCCTTTGCAACTAAAGCTAATGAAGAACGCGTTCACCTTTATAAAAATAAATTAAAACGAGATATAACCATAGCTATTGAAGATTTATATGATGCAAATCAAACTCCTTCAGGAACCAAAGTGGTTATAACAATGCCTATACCATAAGATTATGAAAGCCATTATAATAGACGACGAAAAACGAGCAAGAAATTTATTATCTAACCTCATAACAGCGCATTGTGCAAGTATTACTAGTATTAAAGAAGCACAAGATTTAGCCTCAGGAGTAGAATTAATTAAAGCATCAAAACCAGATGTGGTATTTTTAGATATTGAAATGCCAAACCAATCTGGATTAGATATTTTAGAATACTTTCCTGGTAAAATTGATTTTAAAATCATTTTTGTAACTGCTTACAATCAATTTGCTATAGAAGCTTTCAAATTATCTGCTGTAGATTATCTGTTAAAACCGGTAGATACCAACGAGTTAAAAGAAGCAGTAGCAAAAGCCGAAGAAGCGATAAAAGCTAACAATTTAAACGACCAATTAAATAAGTTACGCGATTCGTTAAAGCAACTGTCTATAGATAAAATTGCTTTAGAAATCCCTAAAGGGATCATGTTTGCATCACATAATGACATTGTGTATTTTGAAGCCGATGGTATGTACACCAACGTGCTACTTATTGATGGTAAACAAAAAACCATTTGCAAGCCGTTAAAGCATTTTGTAGAACAACTAGAACGTAATGCCATGTTTTTTAAATGTCATCGATCGTATTTAATCAATCTAAAATATGTGGACGAATTGGTAAAAGACGATGGTGATTATTTATTAATGGCAAACAAGAAACGTATTCCTATTTCCAAATCTAAACGCGATCAATTTTTAGAAGTCATCAAGGAAACGTTTATGTGATTGTGTTTTCAGTGTTATCTTTTAAGCTAAAAAGCTATCATTCAGAAAGAAATTAAACCTATTCAGAAAAATCCCACTTATAATATGTTCTAAGCATTGTTTTTTTGTTGTTGATTAATCATTAAATCTTAATAACAATGAAAAAAACACTACTCTTATTTACAACCTGCTTAAGTTTAGGTATGTTTTCGGCTCTTGCCCAAAACGTAAACATTCCTGACGCAAATTTTAAAAACTATTTATTAGCAGATCCAGCTATTAACACCAATAATGATTCAGAAATTTCAGTTGCCGAAGCGCAAGCTTTTACGGGTGAATTATTGGTAAATGGACTATCAATTACAGACTTAACAGGTATTGAAGCTTTTATAAATATTACACGATTAGATTGTTATAGCAATAACTTAACGTCTTTAGATGTAAGCAATAATTTGGCATTAACGCGTTTACACTGTGCTGATAATCAAATTGAAACTCTAGATATTAGTGCAAATACATCAATTACAGATATTCAATGCCATAACAATGGTGTTTTATATGAATTAAATATAGCTAATGGTAATAACAGCAACTTTAGTTATATGAAAGCCTATGGAAATAGTTTATCATGCATTCAAATAGATGCTGGTTTTACACCACCAGCAGATGCCGGAATATACAGCCAAGGTTGGACCAAAGGTAACTCAGCATTTTATAGTGAAGACTGTGCTGCATTAAACCAAATTGTAAACATTCCTGATGCTAACTTTAAAAGTTATTTAGTAAACAATAATAGTATCAATTTAAACAATGATACTGAAATTACAGTGGCTGAAGCACAAGCTACAACAGAGCTTCTTATCAATGGTTTGTCAATTTCAGATTTAACAGGTATTGAAGCCTTTACCAATTTAACACGTTTAGATTGTTACACAAATAATTTAACGACTATAGATGTTAGTAATAACTTATCATTAACACGTTTACATTGTGCTGATAATCAAATTGAAACTTTAGATATTAGTGCCAATACGCTAATTACAGACATACAATGTCATAATAACGGTGTTTTATACCAATTAAATATAGCTAATGGTAATAACAGCAATATAAACTGGATGAAAGCTTATGGTAATCCAAGTTTAACTTGTATTCAAGTTGATGCAGGCTTTTCGCCACCAGCAAATAGTGGTCAGTATGTTGTAGGTTGGACTAAAGATAATCAAACAAGTTATAGTGAAAATTGTATTCCTTCAGTGTATTATGTAGATGCCAATGCAACAGGTGCCAACGATGGTAGCTCATGGACAGATGCTTTTACAAACGTAACAGACGCTTTAGCACTTACCAATTTAAATGATGCTGTTTGGGTAGCAAAAGGCACGTATACATTAGCAGATAAAAACACACCAATAGCTGTTAATACAGATGAAGTGGATATTATTGGAGGTTTTTCAGGAACCGAAACGACTCTAGCCGATAGAGATTTAACAGCTATTCATACTACAAATGCTACCATTTTTACGGGTGATATTAATGGTGATGATATTGATGGAGATTTCTCATCGAACAAAACAGATAATGCAGAACGATTATTTGAATTAAGAACAAGCAACGTCACTTTTGATGGTATTATTTTTGAAAACATTTACGATACTTCACAATCTGGAGGCGTAGAAGAAAACGGTGTGATTTTTATACCAAATAATTTAAATGCTAATAACTTAAAAATTAAAAATTCGGTATTCAGAAGTAATTATTCTAATGGGTATTTACTTAAAATTAGAAAGTTTAATCTAGGATTACTAATTGAAAACACCAAGTTTATAAATAACACCATTGTTAATATGGGATTGGTTTATGTGCAATCTGATAGTACAAACGGCTATATTTTTACACGTTGGGCAAACGTTTTAGTGGCAGATAACGATATTAATCTTTCAGCATTATATATTTTTAGAGAAGATTGGAATAACGGAAGCACTTTAGATGTTGTAATTAATAATAGTACGTTTGTTAATAATGATTATAACGGTACTTATGGTAATTCTATTACGGCATCAGGTAATGGAAGTGTAAACCTTAATATTAATAATACTATTTTTTGGCAGAATACTGTTAATGGTACAGCAGCAACTAGAGATATTTCTAATGGATTAGACGAGCATTACGATGTGTTTATTAAAAATACTATTGCATCAGTACCTTCAAACGCTGGAACTTATGGAACGTTTTCAACGACTAACCTAACCACTTTAGATCCAGCAACAGATAATTTAAATTTAGACGCAGAATACAAACCAACATCAGCTTCAAATTATATTGTTGATCAAGGAGATAACGCTTACTACGATGAAGCTTTATTTGGCGATTTAGATTTATCAGGTAATGATAGGGTTTTTAATACTACGATAGATTTAGGAGCTTACGAGTACAATTCTACATTAGGAATTGATGATATTTCTTTAAATACAAATTCAGTAAAATTATATCCTAATCCTGTAAGTGATAGATTATTTATTAAGTCTACAGAGCAAGTTGAAAACATATCTATTTACAACATTAATGGTCAGCTTATAAAGCAAACCATTGAAGCAACAAACGGTATTGATGTATCTGTATTACCTTCAGGATTATACATGATTCAAATAACAACGTCTAACAATACTATTAATCAGAAGTTCATTAAGGGCTAAGTTGATGCGATTTCAACTTGATTTAGCGCTCACTCTTGTGGGCGCTTTTTTAACAAACTATTCAAAACAAAAACTATGAAATATTTAAAAACAATCACATTTGTACTGATTACTATTTTATTAACTTCTTGTTCATCTGATGATGATTCTAATACTTCAGAAAGTAATTTTATTAAAGTTGGAGAATCTTCTTTTGAGATGAAAGCAGCAGTAGTAGAGCCATCATTTAATTCGGTTTTTTTAAGTTTAACCAATAAAACGGAAGCAGAAATTAATGCTTCTTTTTCAGGAACAACACTTAATAATGTCGATTTTTTTACTGCAAGAATTAATCATTCAGATCTTTTACCTGGAGGAACCTATGATTTAGATGATATTTCAAATATAGAATTTATTGTTAATGGAGATATCATTAATTCTGAATTTGAAAACGGTTTTAGTCAATTTTATAAGAGTGGAAGTAATGCTGATTTAGAAGTTACTTCTGGCAGTATTACTGTTATAGATTATACAGTAGATTTTATAAGCTTAGCTCTTAGTTTTACAAGAAATGATGGTACTGAAATTACAGGAACTTATGAAGGTGGTTTTATTTATATAAATGATGATGTCAATTAAATAAGTGTGCCCCAAATATAAAAGCGCTTATACAATGTTATAAGCGCTTTTTTTGTTTTTAATAATAAGTTTATTGTTTTATAAATTCAAAATCTGAAAAATTAGCTAAAACTAAATTACCATTAGGTGTAAATGTATATGTGGTAAATGTTTCTATTTCGTTTTGTGTTATAGTTAATAAGTCATTTGTAATAGACCAATCTATTGTGGTTATATTAGAAATGATACCATCTTGGGTGGTTACTTGGTTGATTATAGATCCTGTGTTGTCTGTATTAAAGGATAATTTGTATTCAAAATTAGTTGTAAAATCGCTACGTAGCCATTCACCAATTAAGTCATTATTTACACTAGAATTGTCATCATCATTTTTACAAGAAAATTGTGTAGCACAAAGTATAACTAGTAAGATTAGCTTAATTTTACTTTTCATTTTTTAAGATTAATTAATAGTTTAAAACGTAATTGCCAGATTTAAGGGAATCTATAGGCTATTGTTTCTTGTAAAAGTAATAAGATAATTTTACAATTAAAGTAGAATTGCAATAATAAATATAGTGCATAAAAAAAGCGCATCCTTAGAATGCGCTTTCGTTTAATAATATATTTTGTGTTCTCTGTAAATAGATTGCTTCCTTCGTAGGAATTTACTAGCTATTTAACATCACAGGCATAACAAGCATAGTAACTTGTTCTCCTTCGTCTAATCCATCTACAGGAGTTAAAATTCCAGCTCTATTTGGTAAACTCCTAATTCCTGCGAAAGCAGGAATCTCTATTATTAGGTTTAATTAATCCGTTCTACAAGCAAAAAAAAAGCGCACCCTTAGAATGCGCTTTCGTTTAATAATATATTTTGTGTTCTCTGTAAATAGATTGCTTCCTTCGCAGGAATTTACTAGCTATTTAACATCACAGGCATAACAAGCATAGTAACTTGTTCTCCTTCGTCTAATCCATCTACAGGAGTTAAAATTCCAGCTCTATTTGGTAAACTCATTTCTAATTGTACTTCATCACTTGTAAGGTTGTTTAACATTTCGGTTAAAAAACGAGAGTTAAAACCAATTTGCATATCATCTCCTTGGTAATCACAAGTTAAACGCTCTTCTGCTTTGTTAGAGTAATCAATATCTTCTGCAGAAATATTAAGTTCTGCTCCAGCAATCTTTAAACGTATTTGATGTGTAGTTTTGTTAGAGAAAATACTAACACGACGAACAGAATTTAAAAATTGTGTTCTGTCTATACTTAATTTATTAGGGTTTTCTTTAGGTATTACAGCTTCGTAATTAGGATATTTACCATCAATTAATCTACATACTAACTCTGTGTTTTCAAAAGTAAACTTTGCATTAGCATCATTATATTCAATAGTTACATCGTCTTCACTAGAGGCTAAAATTCCTTTTAAAAGATTTAAAGGTTTTTTAGGCATAATAAACTCTGCTACCTGACTCGCTTTTATGTCTTCACGAGTGTACTTAACTAGTTTGTGTGCATCTGTTGCAACAAAGGTTAAGCCTTCTGTAGAGAATTGAAAAAATACACCACTCATTACAGGGCGTAAATCATCATTACCAGCAGCAAAAATAGTTTTGCTTACTGCAGTAGCTAAAATATCACCAGAAATAGTTGTTGCACTAGGGTTTTCTAGAGCTACAGCTTTAGGAAATTCTGCGCCATCTGCATATGCTAAGGCATACTTACCATGGTTAGAGCTAATTTCTATGGTGTTATTTTCTTCTACAACAAAAGTTAAAGGTTGTTCTGGAAAAGTTTTTAAAGTATCTAAAAGTAAACGTGCAGGTACAGCAACACTTCCTTCGTTATCACTTTCTACATCTAATTTAGAAGACATAGTAGTTTCTAAATCACTTGCAGAAACTATAAGTTGGTTTTGCTGTAATTCGAATAAAAAATTATCTAAAATAGGTAAAGTATTAGAGCTGTTTATTACACCTCCAAGAACTTGTAGTTGTTTAAGTAAATAGGTACTTGATACTATAAATTTCATATATAATACGTTAATTCGATTCAATATTGAATAGATACAAATATATCTTAAACCTAGAGAAAAAGGAAACAAACTTATTAACAACTTTTTCTTGGTAAACAAGAAATTTAAAGCAGTAATAGATTGTTATTTGGCATATTTTTTTCTTCTTAAAAAATTAAATACAAACCCGAAAACACCTAATAAAACTAAGGGTAAGAGAATGTTTGTTAATTGCCACATGGTTTTATTTGCGGCTACTTTTTTAGGGTCTAAAAATGCTACAGCAATTTCCTTAGTACGAATGTTTATAAGTCCATCATCGTCTAATAAGTAATTTACAGCATTTAAAAGAAATTCTTTGTTTCCATAGGTTTGTCCAGACCATTTATCAAAACCAAGTTCTTGTGGTCCGTTTCTAGTAATATCATTTTTAATAACATCACCATCTGCAATAACAATCATTTTAGTTGGTACACTGCTATTTAGTTCGTTTTCTAAAGCAAATGGCTTAATTCTGTTATGGTAAGCAGATGTAAATTGACCTTCTAGAAGCACAGCAAGGTTTTGTTGGCCTTTATTGTATTCCTGTGGGTTTGGTTCTTTTTGTGTCATTTCTAAGCTAACCTCACGTGGTGTACCATCTAATTTGGTAAGCACAGAACTTTTTAAAAGTATGGTTTTAGAAACCTTGTTTTTTAAAGTATCTATTTGGTTGGCAAAATCAAACTTTACTAAATTTAAATTATTAGTAATGGCATGTTTACTTTCTGCATTTACTAATGGCGAATAGTACCAAGGCAATTGCTGAAATTGAGACTGGCTACCTTCGCCAATTGCTAAGGTGATAGGAGCAGAGTAGAGGTCGTTAACTAAATACGGATTGATACGTACACCATATTTAAAAAATAAATCGGTAAGATTCAAATCTCTAGGTATAGTAATGCTTTTTCCTGTAGGATTGTATAAACTGTCTTTTTCTGCAGCTACAGCATCAACCAACCAAAGGCTTTTTCCGCCTTTCATGGTAAATTGATCTAATACTAATTTTTCTTTTTCAGAAAAGGCTTCTGTTGGTTTTGCAGAAATAAGTAAATCAAATTCGTTTAAAGCCTTTAATGTTTTTTGAGCATTGTTAGCTACGCTATCTAATGTAAAAGGTGCTATAAAGTAGTAATCACCTATAGTTTTTACAAAATCAAAAATATACTTATCTTCTAACTGATTGTTACCTCTAAGTATGGCTACTTTTCTTTTTTTAGGATTTATTAATTTGCTAAAACCATCTGCAAAAGCATACTCTAAGTGTTGTACAGAGTTGGTTACAAGTTCTTGTTGCGTAGCTCCAATTTTATTTTTTACCAATGGTATTTTAACCGTTACACCATCATGACTTGCCAAAGCCCAAGGAAAAATTACTGCTTGGCTAGATTTACCACTTTCTTGAACCGTTAATTGCATTGGTGTTAAACCTCTATCGCTTAACTGTTGCATGTTACGATCACGAGTAGTTTCGTCTTCAATAGGATTTATAAAATTAAATTTTATGTTTTTGTTTTTAGCTTCAAACTCCTCTAGTAATTGTTTGGTTTCAGACTGTAGTCGTCTAAATTCCGTAGGAAAATCTTCGCCTTCTAAAAATACATCTATTAAAATAGGAGATGCAACTTTGTCTATAATTTGTATAGCTGCGTCACTAATAGTATAGCGTTTATCTTGTGTTAAATCTAGACGTTGGTATAAACCACTTTTAGCAGTAAGAGCATTAAAAATAAAAAGACCTAAAGGGAAAAGTAAAAAGAGTACATAATTTTTTTTAATGAAAGATTTTGTTTGAATTTTTCTAACAGTAAAGAAAATAAAAAGAGCAGTAACGCTTAAAAAGTATATAATATCTCGCGTATCTAAAACACCACGACTCATACTTTTGTAGTGTGTGCTCATACCTAATTGTTCTACAAAATTACTAGACATAAAGTCTGCTAAACCTTGAAAGCCTATATAAAAAACAAAACACAAAAAAACCGAAGATATAAAAGCTACAATCTGGTTGTCTGTTATGCTTGATGTAAATATACCAATAGCAGTATAGGCAGCTACTAAAAAAAGTAAGCCAAAATAAGAACCTAAGGTGCTACCAACATCTAAATTACCTAACGGATTACCTAGTAGGTAAACAGTGTATACATAAAGCAGTGTTGGTAAAAGAGCAATTAAAATTAAAACAAAAGCACCAAAGTATTTACCAAGTACTATGTTTATATTACTAATAGGTTTGGTGAGTAAAAGTTCTAGTGTACCTTGTTTTTTCTCATCGCTAAAACTACGCATAGTAACAGCAGGAATAAGAAAAATAAGAATCCAAGGTGCAAGTAAAAAGAACGATGATAAATCTGCAAATCCATTATCTAAAATATTGAATTCTCCTTTAAATAACCAAAGGAATAATCCGTTTAATAACAGAAAAATGGCAATTACCAAATAACCAATTGGTGAAGCGAAGAAGGAGTTTATTTCTTTTTTTAAGATTGCAAACATGCTTTGTGTATTCGTTTTATGTTGTTGGGTTTGGTACTACTATTTTATTTTTATTTACTAAATAGGGTTTACTCAAGTGAGGTTATTTTATCTACACTCCAAGCTTCAGGTTTTGCATTAAACAAAGGTTTTGTTTTAGACCAAACGTCTTTAAATAAGGTAGAGTGTCTGTAGTTTTCTAAATCGGCTTCGGTTTCCCAATAACTGTAAGTAAAAAAGATATTGTCTTGCTGTTTATCTCTATATAATTCTAAAAAACGACAACCTTTAAAGTTTCGTATATTTTCTTTCTTTTCATTAAAGTTTTCTAAAAACACTTCAATTTTTGAAGGTTCAAAACTCATTTTTACAATACGTACAAACATAAATGTATTTTGTTTTTTTTCGCAAAAGCGAAAACAAATTAAACTTTATTAATATTAATAGTTACAGTGTCTCTAAGTTTTAAGCCCATTAAAGTAGATGCGCTACCAACAGTTTCTGTATTGCTTTTATATAATGCAATTTCTAAATAGTTAGAAGAGTTAAAAACAACCACTTCTTGACCTATATCGTGTCTTTTTTCTTCCGGAATATCAAAGTTTACAATATCGCTATATTTTTTGCTAATGGTTTTAAACTTATAGTTTCTTGCAAAAATTTCAAAAGCACGACCTTTTTGTATTTCTTCAAAAAAAGATTTTTTAATATTGGTAACTACATTTCCGTAATTATCAATATAAATAATGCTTCCTATAATTTGTGTTTTCTCTTCATTAACAAAAGGATGCATGTTGGTAATAGGTTTAATTTCAGTTATTGGCTTACCAATAACTTCAAGTGTACCACCACGTGCCATATGCGAAGCAACTTTTACAAACACATCTAACACAGGAAAACTAGTAACTATTTTATCATGTATATTAATTTCTACAATTTTTTCGGGAGCAATTTCGGCACAAATCATACTCATTATTCCATTATTAGCACAAATAAAATAATGGCCATCTAACTTTACAGCAATATGTTTGTTTTCTGGATTTATTTCGGCATCTACACCAATTAAATGAATACTCCCTTTAGGAAAACTACTATATGCATTTTGAATAATATACGCTGCTTCAGGTATACTAAATGGCGACACAGAATGTGAGATATCAACAATTTTAACATCCGGAATTTCACTGTAAATAGCTCCTTTTATCGCGCCAGCAAAGTGATCTTTCTCTCCAAAGTCAGTTGTTAAAGTTATTATTGCCATGAATTATTGTTGATATTTTTTTAACACAAAACACCTTAAAATTGATTAAGTTTGTTTAGCTTTCTAATTGGAAAACAAATCTAATAAAATTGAACAGATTACTATAATTAAATCGATGCGCTTTTGAATGAATTAATACTTGAACTTGAAGAAATAACTCCAAAAGAATTTTTTGGAGCACAGAACCGAAACATAGAACTCCTAAAAAAGTATTTTCCTAAACTTAAAATTGTCGCTAGAGGCAATAAAATTAAAGCCTATGGAGACGAAGATTTGTTAGAAGAATTTGACAAAAGGCTCTACATGCTAATGGAGCATTTTGGTAAATATAACAAGTTAGACGAAAACGTGATTGAACGTATTTTAACTAGCCAAAGTAAGGAGGATTATGATACCAGTAAAGAAAGCGGACAAGTAATAGTGCATGGTGTAAATGGTAAGCTTGTAAAAGCACAAACGCCTAACCAAAGAAAACTAGTAGAGCTAGTGCGTAAAAATGATATGGTTTTTGCCATTGGTCCTGCAGGAACCGGAAAAACATATACAGGTGTTGCTTTAGCTGTACAAGCACTAAAAAATAAAGAGGTAAAACGTATTATTTTAACACGTCCTGCTGTAGAAGCTGGTGAAAATCTAGGTTTCCTTCCTGGAGATTTAAAAGAAAAATTAGATCCGTACATGCAACCACTTTATGATGCATTACGCGATATGATTGCACCAGAAAAACTTGCCCAATACATAGAAAACGGAACCATACAAATTGCACCTTTAGCGTTTATGCGTGGACGTACTCTAGATAACGCTTTTGTGATTTTAGACGAAGGCCAAAATACCACGCACGCGCAAATGAAAATGTTTTTAACCAGAATGGGTAAAAATGCAAAATTTTTATTAACAGGTGATCCTGGTCAAATAGATTTGCCAAGACGTACGGTTTCAGGACTTAAAGAAGCCTTATTGGTACTTAAAGATGTTGATGGTATTGGCATGGTTTATCTAGATGATAAAGACGTTATTCGTCATAAACTAGTAAAGAAAGTAATTGCCGCATACCGAAAAATTGAAAATATAGAAGCTTAATTTTTTTAGTAGCTAGGAACCTGCTTTCCGCTATATCTTTTTTTAGAAAAATAAAAAAAGGATGCCGCTGCAATCAGGGCTAGAAATTCAAACTAAAAAGTTAATTTTGTCATTCTGTAATATAATGCAGAATACATAATATAAAAAAAACACAACTAATAGTTATATGTCATGCTTAACTTGTTTAGGCATTTCAAACAAACCAAAAAATAATGAACAACACAATTACAGATACCAACTTTAATTTCCCTAATCAAAAAAGCTTATACAAGGGTAAAGTAAGAGCTGTTTATAATATTAACGACCAAGAATTGGTAATGATTGCAACAGATAGACTGTCTGCTTTTGATGTGGTAATGCCAAAAGGAATTCCTTACAAAGGGCAAATACTTAACCAAATAGCAACAAGTATGATGAAAGCTACTGAAGATTTAGTGCCAAATTGGTTAACAGCAACACCAGATCCTAATGTAGCAGTTGGTCATTTATGCGATCCATTTAAAGTAGAAATGGTAATACGTGGTTATATGTCAGGTCATGCTGCAAGAGAATATAAAGCCGGAAAACGTATGCTTTGTGGTGTGGCAATGCCAGAAGGTTTAAAAGAAAACGATAAGTTTCCAGAACCAATTATTACACCTGCAACAAAAGCAGAAATGGGAGATCATGATGAAGATATTTCACGTGAAGACATTTTAAAACGCGGTATTGTTAGCGAAGAAGATTATGTTGTTTTAGAAGATTATACTAGAAAACTATTTCAAAGAGGAACAGAAATAGCTGCTTCTCGTGGTTTAATTTTAGTAGATACCAAATATGAATTTGGTAAAACTAAAGATGGTAAAATTGTTTTAATAGATGAAATACATACACCAGACTCTTCACGTTACTTTTATGCAGATGGCTATCAAGAACGTCAAGATAATGGCGAAGCACAAAAACAACTTTCTAAAGAGTTTGTGCGCCAATGGTTAATTGAAAATAATTTTCAAGGTCTAGAAGGACAAACCGTTCCAGAAATGAGTGATGCTTACATTGAAACAGTTTCAGAAAGATATATAGAACTCTATGAAAAAATTATGGGAGAAAAATTTGTAAAGGCAGATGTTTCTAATATTCAAGAGCGTATAGAAAAAAATGTTTTAGCCTATTTAAAACAATAAGATAGTTTCAATCAAATAAAAAAAGCCAGTAATTATTACTGGCTTTTTTATTTGTTTTATTTATGTAATATAACCATGTCTTTGTTGTTATAATTTCTTCAAAAAAGGAGGAAACATACCTCTTCCTTTTTACTAAAATTAGGATTTTGCTAATTGTATTCTATGTATACTAACCTTTTAGCTTAAAATAAAGCTTACGTATTTGTCTATAAACAAAAGCATTGGTTTTTACATAGTGAAATGAAATAAGGCAAACTACAACTATAAATACAAGCGCACCAATAATGGCTTGTGTTGGTGTTAAACTGTGGTAATAAAAGTTTTTTAAGCCAATACCAATAAAGCTTCCAAAGATAATAACAAAGTGAATAAAGTAAATAGAGAGTGTTCTTTCTCCTATTTTAGTGATTATGGCTTGTTTTAAGTAGTTTTCTAAACTATAAAATAAACTAAATACCACCAATACATTGCCTAAACGCGTAAACAGATAATTAAAATACGCAGAATCTTTAAAGATTTGTATCTCTGTTAAGTGGTAGAGTTGCATTAATGCCCAAGAAGAGTACTCCATTAAAAAAATACCAATAGCTAAAAACAAGCTAATTATTATTGGTTTAAAATATTTTTTGTGCAAATATTTATAAAATATAATAGCTAAAAAAGCTCCATAAGATACATAACCAAACCATGGTAAAATAGTAAAAACAGAACCATTAGCTTTTGTAAAATAATTGGCTAAAAATAGCGGTAAAAAGTTAAAAGAGGCATCTTTATAAGCAGGATTGTACAAAAAAGAAAAACAGCCAATACTCAATAATACGAAAGATAAAATTCGAGTGTTTTTTAAAAATAATAAGTACAAGGTTATAAGTATTAGTAAAGATAATCCTATACATTGTAATACATCTATTATTAAAAAATAACTATTAAAGTTACCATAAAGCCAATCTAAAAAAGGTATTCGTAAAATATAGCCAATGCCAATAAGCATTAAACCACGTTCTACACCTTTTTTAATTCTTACATTGTCTGTGCCTTTTGATTTTGCTTTTAAAAGTAGGTACATAAATACCAACCCAGAAATGGTGAAAAATATAGGAGCAGTAATACCTCTAAAATAATGCCATATGTTATAAATTAGGTTGTTAGTGTCTTTGTATATAGGGTTTAAAAGTGTATCTATAAAATGCCCTTGAAGCATCATTAATATAGCAAAAGCACGTACTGCATCAAGAAAATATATTCTGTTTGTGGTTGAAGAGTTTGGGTTGGTCAATATTAAGTATCTTTGAAAATTATAAAGTAACTAAAGCTAAAGTAATATATTTAGTGTTTTAATTCGTAGGTAATTCTTTATTTTCTCATGAATAAATTTGTAGCAGATTTTGCCTCCTTTGTTTGGGGTCTTCCATTATTAATTTTATTAATAGGAGGTGGTTTATATCTTCTGTTTTTGTCTCGATTTTTACCCTTTCGTTATTTGGTACATGCTATTCAAGTACTTCGTGGTAAATATGATAATCCTGAGGATAAAGGAGAGATTTCGCATTTTCAAGCGCTTACAACAGCATTGTCTTCTACTATAGGAATGGGGAATATAGCAGGAGTTGCTGTAGCTATTTCTGTAGGTGGTCCAGGAGCTGTTTTCTGGATGTGGATTAGTGCTGTTATAGGTATGGCAACAAAATTCTTTACTTCTAGTTTGGCTATTATGTACAGAGGTGAGGATAGTGAAGGGAACACGCAAGGAGGACCAATGTATTTTATAACCCAAGGTTTGGGTAAAAAATGGAAGCCTTTAGCAGTGTTTTTTAGTTTCTGTGGTTTAATTGGTGCATTACCTGTTTTTAACGTAAACCAGTTAACACAAGCCATTAATGATATTGTTTTAAAACCCAATGGTGTAGCTGTAGATTTCACCTCTAACCTAATTATAGGTCTTGTTTTGGTAACTATAACTTCGGTAGTTATTTTAGGAGGATTAAACCGAATAAGCAAAGTAGCATCTAAACTTGTACCAAGTATGGTATTGCTTTATTTTGTACTTATTCTTATTATATTATTTGCTAATGCAGAAGTGGTTCCAAGTTACTTGAAACTTATTTTTACAGATGCTTTTGCAGCACAAAATTATAAAGGCGATGCTTTTTTAGGAGGTCTTTTAGGCGGATTAATAATTTTAGGTGTTCGTCGTGGTGCATTTTCTAATGAAGCAGGAATTGGTACAGCTCCTTTAGCACACGGAGCAGCAAAAACCAATGAGCCTATTCGTGAAGGTCTAGTGGCTATGTTAGGTCCTGCAATAGATACCTTAGTGGTTTGTACACTTACTGCTTTGGCTATTTTAGTAACAGGAGTATGGCAAACTACAGAAGCTAATGGTGTTAGCCTTACAGCAAATGCTTTTGGTAATGCAATGCCACTTTATGGTAGGTATTTATTGCTAATTTGTATTGTAGTTTTTAGTGTGTCTTCGTTGTTTTCTTATGCCTATTATGGCGGAAAATGTTTGTCGTTTTTAATAGGAGCAAAAAACAAACATTACTATAACTACTTCTATATCTTGAGTATTATTCTGGGAGCAACAACCTCTTTGGCTTTAATGATTAACTTAATTGATGCTGTGTTTGCGCTTATGGCAATTCCTACTATGACAGCAACATTAATTTTAGCGCCAAGAGTGGTGAAAGAGGCGAAGTTATACTTTAAACGAATGGAAAAAAATTAAGCCTTATTAATAGACATCTTAAATTGTTGTGGTGTCATTAATTCCATCTTTTTAAATTGTCTATTAAAGTAACTGGTATTATTAAAACCAGACTTAAAGGCAATTTCAGACATTCTAAAGTCTTTAGATTCTTTAATAAGTTTTTTAGAAAACTTTATCTTTTCAGAATTAATATAATCAATAGGAGAGATGCCTAAGGTGTTTTTAAACTGCTTATGAAAATGAGAAGTACTCATGTGTGCTTTCTCAGCTAACAAATCTACAGTAATATCTTTATTGGTTAAATTGTCCTTTATATACTTTATAACAGTGCCTATTCTAGTATCGTTAAAAATTTGAAGCGGATCGTTTATTATTAATGATTTTGCTTTTGTTTGTAGTAACCTAACTATTAATTCTTGTATCATTAAATCTAATAATACGTCTTTAGATTTGTTGTTATTAGTAAAGGTGTAGGTTAATCTTTCAATTAAATGATTAACATCGGCATTGTTTATTAAATGCGAACTCGTTTCGTTTAAACTCCATTTATTGTTTTCGTTTTCAATGGCTACTTGCTGGTTAAATTTTTCAACTACCTCATTAATTTTAGAAGTATCTATTCCTAAGGCTAAACATTGTGTAGGGTTTTCTTTTGTTGCCACAGGAAAATCAATAACCATTTCCTTATTGGTTGGCATGACTACAGATTCTCCAGGAAAAAAATCAAAAGATTCAAAGCCTTCAAGATGCATAATTTTCTTTCCGGTTAGCATACTTGCTATAATAGGAAAGCTAAAAGTTAAGGATATTTTTTCTGCAACTGCATGAGTTTCAAATATATTAAGTTCGGCATAATCTGCATTATATGTCGTTCTGTTCTCTACTAAACGAGTTAGTTTTCTAGTGTTTCTATGCTTGTTTAAAATGGAATTCATACTCAATATTACAAAATTTTAATGCGTATTAGATCAAATAATAGATATGTTCAAGAATATAATAATTATGTTCAATAAAATTAGAATATGATAAAATAACTTTATCAAAAATAAAGATAATCTATTTTTTGGATTATTAAATTATCTAATTACTAATTTAACAAGAAATTTTATGAGTTATTCAAAACCTAAGTTTAAAGAAAAATATGGCAATTTTATTAACGGAAAATTTGTAGAACCTTTAGGTGGTCAATATTTTGATAATACTTCACCTATAGATAATAGTTTTATTGCTAAATACCCTCGATCACAAAAAGAAGATGTGGAGTTGGCTTTAGATGCGGCAAATGCAGCAAAAGAAGCTTGGGGAAACACCTCAGCAACAGAAAGAGCTACTTTACTTAATAAGGTAGCAGATATAATAGAAGCTAATTTAGAAGAATTTGCACTTATTGAAACCTGTGATAACGGAAAACCTATTCGTGAAACTTTAAATGCAGATGTTCCTTTGGCAGCAGATCATTGGCGTTATTTTGCAGCTTGTATTCGCTCCGAAGAAGGAAGCGCAACAGAGCTAGATCAAAATACTTTGTCTATGAATATTAAAGAGCCATTAGGTGTGGTAGGGCAAATTATTCCGTGGAATTTTCCATTATTAATGTTGTCTTGGAAATTACCTCCAGCTTTAGTAACAGGTAATTGCGTGGTTTTAAAACCAGCAGAGCAAACACCTTCTTCTGCTACTTTTTTAATGGAAAAAATTGCAGAGGTATTTCCTCCTGGAGTGGTAAATATTGTACATGGTTTTGGTCCTGAAGCAGGAAAACCTTTAGCGTCAAGCCCGAGAGTAGATAAAGTAGCCTTTACAGGAGAAACTACTACAGGACAGTTAATTATGCAATACGCTTCTAAAAACTTAAATCCTGTTACTATGGAACTTGGTGGAAAATCACCAAATGTCTTCTTTAATTCGGTAATGGATCATGATGATGCGTTTTTAGATAAAGCTATTGAAGGTGCTGTTTTATTTGCTTTCAATCAAGGAGAAGTATGTACTTGTCCTTCTAGAATTTTAGTGCAAGAAGATATTTATGATGCCTTTATGGAGCGTGTTATTGAAAGAACCAATGCGATCATTCAAGATAGTCCGTATGATGTAAATACAATGGTTGGTGCACAAGCATCTAATGATCAGTATGAAAAAATACAATCGTACTTTAAAATTGGTAAAGACGAAGGTGCTAAAGTACTAACAGGAGGATCTGCAAATACACTACCAGGAGATTTAGCAAACGGTTTCTATATTAAACCAACAATTTTAGAAGGACATAACAAAATGAGAGTCTTTCAAGAAGAAATTTTTGGTCCAGTAGCTTGTGTTACTAAATTTAAAGATGAAGCCGAAGCTATTGAAATTGCTAACGATACACTTTACGGTTTAGGAGCAGGAGTATGGACACGTGATGCACACCAACTATATCAAATACCAAGAGCTATACAAGCAGGACGTGTTTGGGTGAACTGCTACCATTCATATCCAGCACATGCACCATTTGGAGGTTATAAAAAATCAGGTTTTGGTAGAGAGAATCATGTAATGATGCTTAATTACTATCGTCAAACTAAAAACATGCTAATCTCTTATGATAAAAATAAATTAGGTTTCTTTTAGTAGAATTGATTAATAGCGTGAAAGGCTGAATTACATACAATTCAGCCTTTTTTAATATCTTTAAATTATGGAAAGAGTAGCAATAACAGAAGCAGCAGAAAAAATATTAGAACAGTTAAAAGAAAAACATGGCGAATTAATTTTTCACCAAAGTGGAGGATGTTGTGATGGTTCTGCACCTATGCTTTTAGAAAAAGAAGAAATGTATATAGATGAAAGCGATGTGCTTTTGGGTACTTTAAATGGTGTAAATTTTTATATGAATCAAGATCAATTTGAATATTGGAAACATACCCACTTAACAGTAGATGTTACAGAAGGTCGTGGTGCTAGTTTTTCTTTAGAAATCCCTTTAGGACTTCGTTTTCTAATTCATTCTAGATTATTAACCGAAGAAGAAGAAGCTTTTTTTAATGAATAATATACTTCAGAAAATCATATAGCATTTTCATTTTAATAATTTTAGCTCTAAAAATCATGTATATTATTGATTTTAGGGCTTTTTTTATGGCTAATAATTAAATTTTTAACAATTTCATTTTAATTTTATTGCTAAATTAATATATTTATGCTAAATAGATATATATGAAAATAGATTTATGTCCAAATTGTGGTTCAGATCATTACATTAAAAGTGGAATAGTAAATGATAGACAGCGTTATAAGTGTAAAAAGTGTAACTATTTTTTTTCAGTAAATAAGATAGGTAAGAAGATAGACGACTATTACGTGAATAAATCGCTGCAATTGTATTTAGAAGGTTTAACCTATCGTGAAATTGAGCGTATTTTAGGTATTTCGCATGTTAGTATCATGAATTGGGTGAAAAAATACAATATTAAACGTCCAATGAATTCTAATTACCATCCAACATATAAAATTTTAAACGCAAAAGAGTTGGCTGTTTATTTTAGTAATGCAGAAAATATTAAAGGAGCAGGTGTTGTGGTTACAGAGTTAGGAGATAAATTTATGCTTATTAAATGGGAGCGTTTTAAAGATTAGTATAGTAAATTAACAAATAGGTATATTATTTTTTTGTTAACAGATTGTTTTTAAGAGATTAGTAGTGCACACAAAACCAATTAATTACTAACTAACCTTTTTTAACAATGAAAAAACAAACCTTTTTGTTGCTAGGACTCTTTTTATTGTCCTTTCAATTCATTAGAGCTCAAGGATCTCCTGACTATACAGGAGGCCTTAAGTTTAAATTTAATGAAGATGGCTCTAAGTATCTTCGGTTAATTTCTTGGGCACAAGTTCAAGCCAACTACAATACCGACGAAACTTTTGATGCTAACGGAAACGAAAACAGTAAATTAAATTTTAATTTACGTCGTGCTCGTGTTTTAATGTTTGCACAAATTAACAAAGACTTCTTAATTGTTACACATTTCGGATTAAACAGTTTAACCAGTACTACCTTAAGTCCTACAGGAAAAGGAGATGGTTCACAACTCTTTTTTCACGATGTTTGGGCGCAATATAATGTAGCCGACAAGCATACTGTTGGTGGTGGTTTACATTATTTTAATGGTATTTCAAGATTAAATAATCAAAGTACCTTAAACATGATGACATTAGATAACAATCGTCAATCATGGGCTACTATAGGTCTTTCTGATCAATTTGCACGTCATTTAGGAGTTTTTGCAAAAGGTAGTTTTAACAAATTACAATATCGTGTTGCTATAAATGATGCTTCTAGTTCTTCTTTAGATACTCGAACTGCTGTTGCAGGAGGAGATGCTGTGTATAATGGTCGCACTACTTTAGGTTCTAAAGATGCAGGAAAAACGTATGCAGGATATTTTGATTATCATTTTTTAGATCAAGAATCTAACTTTTTACCTTATAAAGTAGGAACTTATTTAGGTACTAAAAAAGTGTTTAATGTAGGAGCAGGTTTCTTCTTACATCCTAAAGGAGCTGTAATAGATACAGGTACTGCGTTAACACCAGAGTTAAAAGGGGAAGATGTTTCCATTTTTGCTGTAGATGCATTTTATGATGCTCCAATAGGTGAAAAAGGTAGCGCTATTACTGCTTATGCTGTTTATCAAAATAGTGACTACGGAAAAAATTACTTGTATAGCGCTTATGGTACAGGTAGTATGCTATATGGTCATGTAGGTTATGTCTTTAATGGCGAAAAAACAAAAACCAGATTTCAACCTTATGTAAGCTATGGTACACATAGTTATGATGCTGTAAGTGACGACAGGTCTACATTAGGTATTGGTATTAATGCTTTTATGAATGGTCACAATTCAAAATTAACTTTAGAATATAATAATCAACAATTTGGTGCTATAGATACTAATACTATTTCACTACAAGCAATGATTTATCTATAAAACGTATAACTATGAGTGAAAAACAAGAACACGCATCTGCGTATTGGAAAGAAAATCTTAAATATTTAATCATTTTGCTAACCATTTGGTTTGTAGTATCCTTTGGCTGTGGCATATTATTTAGAGAGGCTTTAAATGAAATTAGACTTGGAGGCTTTAAACTAGGTTTCTGGTTTGCACAACAAGGATCTATATATGTATTCGTAATTCTCATTTTCGTTTACGTAAGATTAATGAATAAACTAGATAAAAAATACGGTTTCGACGAGTAGTCTAAACGAATAACTTAATTGTTTGTTTTAAATTTTATTGCCAAACGGAAAGTATAAACTTCTTATTCACAGCATGTAAAATTTAATCCAAACTTAAAAAACAAAAATATATTATGAGTGTACAAACTTGGACATGGTTATTAGTAGGGATTACTTTTGCCTTATATTTCGGAATCGCAATTTGGGCTAGAGCTGGCTCAACTAAAGAATTTTATGTTGCTGGTGGAGGTGTTTCTCCTTTAGCAAATGGTATGGCAACTGCAGCAGATTGGATGAGTGCAGCTTCCTTTATTAGTATGGCAGGAATTATCTCCTTTGCAGGTTATGATGGTTCTGTGTATTTAATGGGTTGGACAGGTGGATACGTGCTTTTAGCCTTACTATTAGCACCTTATTTACGTAAGTTTGGTAAGTTTACTGTACCAGATTTTATTGGCGATAGATATTACTCAAATACCGCTAGAACCGTTGCTGTAATTTGTGCTTTAATTGTATCTTTTACCTATGTTGCAGGTCAAATGCGTGGTGTAGGTATTGTGTTTTCACAGTTCTTACAAGTAGACATTAATTTAGGTGTAATAATCGGGATGACTGTTGTACTAACTTTTGCCTTATTAGGTGGTATGAAAGGAATTACATATACACAAGTAGCACAATACTGTGTATTAATCTTTGCTTTTATGGTTCCTGCATTTTTTATCTCTATGCAAATGACAGGAAATATCATTCCGCAAATAGGAATGGGAGGTACGCTTGAAGGTGGTGAGTTTTTATTAGATAAACTAGATAAATTACATACCGAACTCGGTTTTAACGAATATACAAGCGGAACAAAATCTACTTGGGATGTTTTTGCAATTACCTTAGCATTAATGACAGGAACAGCAGGATTACCTCACGTAATTGTGCGTTTCTTTACAGTACCAAAAGTAAAAGATGCACGTAAATCTGCTGGATACGCATTGTTTTTAATTGCTATTTTATACACTACAGCACCAGCAATTGCAGTGTTTTCAAGAACAAACTTAATTGAAACGGTAAGTAATAAAGAATATACAGAAATTCCTCAATGGTTTAAAAACTGGGAAAATACAGGTTTAATCGCTTGGGCAGATAAAAATGGAGATGGTAAAATTCAATATGTAAGTGGAAATGCCTTATCTAGTAAAAAACCTAATTATACAGATGCAAGAGGAGCACATGGCGAACGTGTAATAACCAATGCTAGTACAGCAGAAAACGAATTGTATGTAGATAGAGATATTATGGTATTGGCAAATCCAGAAATTGCAAATCTTCCTAATTGGGTGATTGCATTGGTAGCAGCTGGTGGTTTAGCAGCAGCATTATCTACTGCAGCAGGATTGTTATTGGTAATCTCAACGTCTATTTCTCATGATTTAATTAAAAAACAATTAAAACCAGATATTTCGGATAAAGGCGAATTAACTGCAGCAAGAATTTCCATTTTTGTAGCAATATTAATTGCTGGTTACTTTGGTATTAATCCACCAGGATTTGTAGCAGCAGTCGTCGCATTAGCCTTTGGTCTTGCAGCAGCATCTTTCTTTCCTGCTATTATTTTAGGAATTTTTGATAAACGTATGAATAGCCAAGGAGCCATTTCAGGAATGGTAGTTGGTATTGTATTAATGTTGTTTTATATGATGAAATTTAAATTGAATATGTTTGGCGGTGGTACAAGCGCAGATTGGTGGTTTGGTACTTCACCAGAAGGATTTGGTACTGTAGCAATGTGCGTAAATATTGTAATTTCATTTGTGGTTTCACGTATGACAGCAGCACCACCTCAAAATGTACAAGACATGGTAGAGAGTATAAGAATACCTTCAGGAGCAGGTGAAGCTTCAGAGCATTAAAAAGTTGTTATTAAACAATTTATAGTCTCTTAATTTTAGTTTACTTAGTTAGCAAATCAGCATTACAATTTTGTAGTGCTGATTTCTTATATTAGTAAAATATTATTACTATACTTATTCATTAGTAAGCTGTAAAAAAGACTCTTTTTTTTTTAAGAGGAAAGCAAAATTTTAACTTTATTAAATCCCTAAATAGGAGTAAAACCAAGCAAATGAAAAAACGTCACGAACAAAAACTTGTTGTGTTATCTATAGCTTTATTTCTAATTTTTAATATACCATTTATTCTAATTTTTAATTTTGAAGGCGCTATTTTTGGTATACCAACGCTCTATTTTTCAATATTTTCTGTTTGGCTATTATCTATCATTATTTGTTATATCGTATTAACACGTCATTATGAATAATTACACTTTAATCACCATTATTGTAATTTATTTGGCTGTGTTATTTTACATTGCATTTCTTGCTGAAAAAAAAAGACAAAGCAAATGGGTAAATAATCCGTATGTATATACTTTGTCTTTAGCAGTTTATTGTTCTGCATGGACCTACTATGGTAGTGTTGGTATAGCAGCAAACTCAGGAATTAATTTTTTGCCTATTTATTTAGGTCCTGTAATTGCTGTGCCTTTATGGATTGTAGTGCTCAGAAAAATTATTAGAATTTCTAAACAGCATAAAATTTCATCCATAGCAGATTTTATATCTCTTCGTTACGGAAACAATAGGTTTTTAGGTGCATTAGTAACTATTATTTGTCTTTTTGGTACGCTACCATACATTTCTTTACAGCTAAAAGCCGTTTCTGAAACTTTTGAAATCATGTCTGATGATTCTAGTTATATTTCAACAACTGTAATAGACGATTCTACGTTTTATGTAGCTTTACTATTGGCTGTTTTTGCTACTTTTTTTGGTACACAAAGAACAGATGCTTCAGAAAAACATAAAGGAATCATCGCTTCTGTAGCTTTTGAGTCTGTTTTAAAATTGGTATTCTTTTTAATTATTGGTGTATATGTTACCTATTATTTGTTTGATGGTACAACAGATATTTATAATCAAATTTCGGTATCTCCAAATTTTAAACAACTCACTACCTTAAGCGGAGTAGAAGACGGACTTAATTGGTTGTATTTAATTTCTTTATCCTTTATGGCTGTTTTTTTATTACCAAGACAATTTCAAGTTTCGGTATTAGAGAACAATAGAGAAAAGCACTTAAAAAAAGCCATTTGGTTGTTTCCGTTGTACTTATTGTTATTTAACCTGTTTGTTATTTTTATAGCTTGGGCAGGAAAACTTACCTTTGGTAGTACTGAAAATGCCGAATACTATTCCTTGTTATTACCGCTAGAAAACAATAATTCCTTTTTAGCAACACTAGTGTTTTTAGGAGGTTTTTCAGCAGTAATCTCTATGGTTATTGTGTCTACATTAGCATTGTCCACAATGGTAAGTAACAACTTAATTATTCCTTATGGTTTTCTAGATAAATTCATAAAAAATCAACCTGAAAGAAATTCTAAATACATAAAAAACATACGTCGTATTTCTATTTTTACAATTATAATTTCTGCGTATTTCTTTTATGTGTTGTTCTCTAAAGAGTTGTCTTTATATTCTATAGGTTTAATATCTTTTGTAATTATAGCACAATTAGCTCCTTCCTTTTTTCTTGGTTTATATTGGAATCGTGGTTCTTCAAAAGCAGCTATTATAGGAGCGCTCGTAGGGTTTTGTATTGCAATTTACACCTTGGTTTTACCTTTTACTTTACGTGTATACACAGGAACAGATGATTTTACTCAGTTTGGTTTGTTTAATATTTCTAGTTTAAAACCTTATGCGCTTTTTGGTATCGACTTTTTAAGTCCGCCAGCACATGCTTTTTTCTGGAGTATGACTTTTAATGTAATGATGTATATGGTGGTTTCCTTACTAGCAAAAGGAAATTATAGAGAGCGTAATTATGCCGAAATGTTTGTAGATAGCAGAAACTTTACAAGGCTTCAAGACAGTGCTTTGGTATGGAAAGGAGAGGCTTATGTTGCAGATATTAAAAATGTGTTGATTCGTTTTCTAGGCGAAAAAAGAGCTTCACGTGCCTTAAATATTTTCTTTACTAAATATAAACTACCAAAAGATACACAGTTGGCAGATGCACGTTTAATTAATTTTTCTGAAAAACTACTAACCGGAAGCATAGGTTCTGCTTCGGCTAAAATACTTATTGCTAGTGTGGTAAAAGAAGAACGTGTTAGTTTGGTAGAGGTTTTAAAGATTTTAGAAGAATCTAAAGAAAACATTGTTAGCAATAAAGTACTGTTAGAAAAATCTAATGAGCTTACTCAGCTTTCTTCTAAACTTAAAGAAGCTAATGAAGAATTAATAAGTAAAGACAAACAAAAAGATGAGTTTTTAGATACGGTTGCACATGAACTTAAAACACCAATTACAGGTATTCGTGCAGCAACAGAGTTATTGATGGATGAAGATGATGAAATGCCAAAAGACATAAAGGCGCAGTTTTTAAAAAATATTCTTCAAGATTCTGATCGTTTAGGAAGGTTAATTCATAATATTCTAGATTTTGAAAAACTAGAAACAGGACGTTTAAACTTAGATTTACAATATCAAGATATTCAAAAAACCATTGTAAAAGCTATTAATAGTATTTCTCAAATTGCAGCCAAAAAAGAAGTGCAAATTATTAATAAGAATACACATGGTTTTATAACCAGTTATGATGAAGATAGAATTCTTCAAGTATTAACCAATTTACTGTCTAATGCTATTAAATTTTGCGAAAGTAAAACAGGTGAAATTATAGTAGATTATAAGTTAGGAAATGAAAGAGTTGAAATCTCTGTAACAGACAATGGTAAAGGGATTCCTGAAGAAGATTTTGATTATATTTTTGATAAATTTTACCAGTCTAAACACCAAAACACTAGAAAACCAGCAGGTAGTGGTTTAGGTTTAGCAATTACTAAACAGATAGTAGAAAAACACCAAGGAAAAATTTGGGCAGAAAAAGGTGTAAAAAAAGGCGCTATACTTGTTTTTACCATCCCTTTTAAGTAAATTGTTCCCTTAAAGTATGAAGAAGAAAATTTTAATTGTAGACGACGAGCCAAATATTGTCATGTCGTTAGAATACACTTTTAAAAAACAAGATTTTGAAGTGTTTATTGCAAGAGATGGAAGTGAAGCTTTAGAAATTTTAAAACATCATATACCAGATGTTGTTTTGTTAGATATTATGATGCCAAATGTAGATGGTTACCAAACCTTGACACAGATAAAGAAAACAGACAGTTTAAAAAATACCAAAGTTGTATTTTTAACTGCTAAAAATAAAGCTTCAGATATAGAAAAGGGTTTAAAACTTGGAGCAGATAAGTATTTAAACAAACCTTTTTCAGTTAAAAAAATAGTTTCAGAAATACTGGAACTCATAGCTTAGAAATAGTTTTTTAAGTTTTATTAAAATTGGTTTTGTGTGCAAACAAACTAAGTTTAATTAAAGTTTAAAGACATGAAATTTCGCATCAACCCATTAATGTCAGATATTATTATTAGTATCTATATTATTGGAACCCTTTTTTTAAGGTTTAAATTCGAAAACAAAACCAATGTAAGCCCTTTATTATCTATAGTAATGGGAGTTTGTTTTGTGGTTATTATTTGGGCACTTATCAAGCTAAAAGTGCTTAATCCTAATTGGTTTGGCTTATTTAATTATAAAAAAGCATAGCCATGAAATATCAAAATTTTTATCAAGAAAGTATTGAACACCCAGAAAAATTCTGGAGTGAACAAGCAAAGCAATTAGATTGGTTTAAAGCACCCAAAAGCATTTTATCTAAAGATGCTTATAATTATGATCAGTGGTTTGAAGATGGAGAACTTAACTTAAGTTATTTGTGCATAGACAAACATATTAAAGATGGTTTTGGTGCACAAAACGCCATTATCTATGACTCACCAGTTACTAACAGAAAACAACATATAACTTTTAATCAATTACACCACGAGGTTTCTAAACTAGCAGGAGGTTTACAAAGCTTAGGTTTAAAAAAAGGAGATACTTGTATTATTTATATGCCAATGATTCCGCAAGCATTATATGCTATGTTGGCCTGTGCCAGAATTGGTGTAATACATTCGGTGGTGTTTGGTGGTTTTGCACCTCATGAATTGGCTATTCGTATAGACGATTGTAAACCAAAAGTAATTATTACAGCATCTAACGGAGTAGAAATAAAACGTATTATTCCTTACAAACCTTTTGTAGATGAAGCTATTGAAAAAGCAAAAAACAAACCAGAACGCGTTATTGTTTTTGATAGACAATTAGGTGTAGAAATTCCTAAAAAAGAGTATGATGTAAATTATACCGAATTGGTTGATAAATCTCCTTCTGTAGAACCTGTTCCTGTAGCATCTACACATCCTTCTTATGTGTTGTATACTTCAGGAACAACAGGAACACCAAAAGGAATTATTAGAGATACTGGAGGTTATGCTACTGCTTTAAAATTCTCAATGAAATATATTTATGGCGTAAATGAAGGGGAAACGTTTTGGGCAGCAAGTGATGTTGGTTGGGTTGTAGGACATAGTTTTATAACCTATGGACCTTTATTAAATAGAAATACTTCTATTTTGTTTGAAGGAAAACCTATTCGTACTCCAGATGCATCTACATTTTGGCGCGTAATTAGTGAACATCATGTAAAAGCAATGTTTACTGCTCCAACAGCAATTAGAGCTATAAAAAAAGAAGATCCAGAAGGCGAATTTCTTAAAAAATACGATTTATCCTGTTTAAAATATCTGTTTTTAGCAGGTGAACGTTGTGATGTTGCCACATTAACTTGGACAGAAGAACAATTAAACATTCCTGTAATAGACCATTGGTGGCAAACCGAAAGTGGTTGGCCTATGATAGCCAATATGGTTGGTGTAACTTTACAAGAAATAAGACCAGGATCTGCAGGTACTCCTGTTTGTGGTTATGATATTCAAATTCTAGATGAAGATGGAGAGCAAGTAAGTTCTAGTGTAGAGGGTTATGTGGCTATTAAATTACCATTACCACCAGGAACATTAAGGAATCTTTGGGGAAATCCAGAACGTTTTAAATCTGGATATTTAGATCGTTTTCCTGGATATTATTTTTCTGGAGATGGAGGCTATAAAGATGAAGACAATTATGTGTTTATTACTGGTCGTGTAGATGATATTATAAACGTTGCAGGACATCGTTTATCTACTGCTGAAATGGAAGAAATTGTAGCGTCACATAAAGAGGTAGCAGAATGTGCCGTTTTTGGTGTGCATTGCGAAATTAAAGGACAAAAACCATTAGGTTTAGTGGTCTTAAAATCTAATGAAGCGCTAGACAAACAAGAAACTATTCAAAAAGAAATCATTCAAGATGTACGTAATGAAATAGGTGCTGTAGCATCCTTTAGAGAGGTGTTGGTAGTTAACCGATTGCCAAAAACGCGAAGCGGAAAAACACTTCGTAAATTATTACGAAATATTGCAGATGAACAGCAATATAATATACCATCTACTATTGATGATGTAACCATAATAGACGAAATTAAATCCGTTTATCAAATCCATAAAATAGGAATTCATAACTAAGTATTGCTTACTATGTTATTAGAATCTGGATATCGAATAAAAACAAAATATAATGCATATTAGGTCTAACACAGTAAAGGCCTATTTAATAAAAACTAAACAATTAAATTATGAGTAATTATCACATAAAACACCTAGAAGAATACTACCAAGTTTATAGAAAATCGGTTAGAAATCCAGAAAATTTTTGGGAAGAAATAGCGGAAGAGCATTTTCTATGGCGAAAAAAATGGGATAAAGTTTTAGAATGGGATTTTTCTAAACCAGAAGTAAAGTGGTTTCAAGGAGCCCAATTAAATATTACCGAAAATTGTATAGATAGACACTTAGCTACTCGTGGTGATAAAACAGCAATCTTGTTTGAGCCTAATGATCCAAATGAAGGAGCAGAGCATATTACGTACAGGCAATTGTACCATCGAGTTAACAAATTTGCTAATGTATTAAAAGAGCAAGGTGTAAAAAAAGGAGACCGAGTATGTATTTACGTACCTATGATTCCAGAATTAGCTATTTCGGTTTTGGCTTGTGCTAGAATAGGCGCAATACACTCTGTAGTTTTTGCTGGTTTTTCAGCAACTGCATTAGCAACAAGAATTAATGATAGTGATTGTAAAGTTGTAATTACAGCAGATGGTTCTTTTCGTGGTTCAAAAACCATCGATTTAAAAGGAATTGTAGATGAAGCCTTAGAGGATTGTGAAGGTGTAAATACAGTATTGGTAGCAAAGCGAATTGATTCAGATATACAAATGAAAGAAGGTCGTGATCTATGGTTACAACCTTTATTAGATGCAGCATCAGACCAATGTAAGGCAGAATTAATGCAAGCCGAAGATCCGTTATTTATATTATATACCTCTGGTTCTACAGGTAAACCAAAAGGAATGGTGCATACCACAGCAGGTTATATGGTGTATACAGCATACTCCTTTAAAAATGCTTTTCAATATAGAGAAAATGATGTGTATTGGTGTACTGCAGATATAGGTTGGATTACTGGTCACTCTTATATTGTATATGGACCTTTATGTAATGGAGCAACCACAGTACTTTTTGAAGGTGTGCCTAGTTATCCAGATTTTGGTCGTTTTTGGGATATTGTTGAAAAGCATAAAGTCAATCAGTTTTATACAGCACCAACAGCTATTCGTGCCTTGGCAAAACAAGGAGGTGATTTAGTAGAAAAATACAATTTATCTTCCTTAAAAGTTTTAGGTAGTGTAGGAGAACCAATTAATGAAGAAGCTTGGCATTGGTATAATGATAATGTAGGAAAAGGAAAAAGTCCGATTATAGATTCCTGGTGGCAAACCGAAACAGGAGGTATTATGATAACGCCAATTCCGTATGTAACACCAACAAAACCAACCTATGCAACCTTACCGTTTATTGGTATTCAACCTTGTTTAATGGATGAGAATGGCAATGAGTTAAAAGGAAATCAAGTAGAAGGACGATTATGTGTTAAGTTTCCTTGGCCTAGTATTGCTAGAACCATTTGGGGAAATCACCAACGTTATAAAGACACTTATTTCTCAAGCTTTGAAAATAAATATTTTACAGGAGATGGAGCTTTACGTGATGAAGTTGGTTATTACAGAATAACAGGTAGAGTAGATGATGTAATTATTGTTTCTGGTCATAACTTAGGAACAGCACCAATTGAAGATGCTATTAATGAGCACCAAGCAATTTCAGAAAGTGCTATTGTAGGTTTCCCTCATGACGTAAAAGGAAGCGCATTGTATGGTTATATTACTTTAAAAGATACTGGAGAATATAGAAAGCAGGATAACCTTAGAAAAGAGATTAATCAATTAATTTCAGATAAAATAGGACCTATTGCAAAACTAGATAAAATTCAGTTTACAGAAGGTTTACCAAAAACCCGAAGCGGAAAAATTATGCGTCGTATTTTACGTAAAATAGCAGAAAAAGACACTAGTAATTTAGGAGATATTAGTACTTTATTAAATCCGGAATGTGTGCAGGATATTATAGATAATGCACTATAAAACATCTCCTTTATTACTGTTTTTGTAAAAAGAAACAGAAATTCAAACTCCTCCTTATACCAAGGAGGAGTTTTTTTTTGATAAGTAATTGTTCTATAGAAAAACATGCCAAATGACCTTGTATTTATTATAAAATTATAACAACTATACAATTAAATTGTTTTCTTTGCTTTATAGAAAAAATAGGCATGGATTTTAGAGAATATATTGAAAAAACGGTACCTGTTTCTGATGCAGATTGGCAATTGTTTTCTTCTAAATTAGAAAACAGGATTATTAAAAAAAAGAGTACATTGTTAGAAGTAGGAGAAACAGAAAACCATATATCTTTTATAGAAAAAGGTATCGCTCGTTTTTTTATTCCTAAAGAAGATAAAGAAAAAGAAATTACCTTTGGTTTTTGTTTTAAAAACGAATTTATAAGTGCCTACGATTCTTTTTTAACTAGAAAACCATCTCTATATCAAATAGAAGCCTTAAGTACTATGTCTGTTTGGAGTATTTCCTACCAAGATTTACAAGAAGTATATGAAAAAACAGCCATGGGAAATTTAATAGGTAGATTATCTTCTGAACGTTTATTTCTTATAAAATCTAAACGCGAACAATCTCTTTTAAACGAAACAGCAGAAGAGCGTTACCTAAATCTTTTTACAGAAAGACCCAATCTTATTAAAGAGGTTCCTTTAAAATATATTGCATCTTATATTGGTGTTACAGCACAAGCTTTAAGCAGAATTAGAAAACGTATTTCTTAACTTAGGTTCATTGTTATTGGTTGCGTTTATTAAGACCTTTGCGTTTTAATGAAACTATGAGTATATTAATTTTTGTTATCATTTTATGGTACACAGGTTTGTTTTTTCAAACCTTCTTTTTACATCGTTATGCAGCACATCAAACCTTTACCATGTCTAAAATGGCAGAGCGTGTATGCTTTTTTTTAACTTGGGTATTTCAAGGATCTAATTATTTAAGTGCCTATGGTTATGGTGTTATGCACAGAATGCATCATGCCTATGCAGATACAGAAAAAGATCCACATTCCCCTAAATACGATGCTAATGTGTTTTCTATGATGTGGCGAACCAAAAATATATATCAAGACATAAACCAAAAACGCATTGCAGTTGCAGACAAGTTTACTAAAAACGTTCCGCAATGGGAGTCTTTTGATAAATTTGCAAGTTCTAGAGCTTCTAGATTGGTTTGGGCAGCATTATACACCTTGTTTTTTATAGCCTTTGCAACTGCTTGGTGGCAATGGTTATTATTACCTGTTGCTTTTTTTATGGCGCCAATACATGGTGTAATTATTAACTGGTTTGCTCATATTTATGGATATAGAAACTTTGAAGTTTCAGATACTTCAAAAAACCTTTTACCATTTGATTTTTTAATGATGGGAGAAGGTTACCACAACAACCATCACTCGCATAGCGGACGCGCAAATTTTGGTGTAAAATGGCATGAAATAGATTTTACTTATTGCATTATGATTGTGTTAGATAAATTGCGTTTTATTAAATTAAATAAATCGACTTCTTAATACAACTAATAAATAAAAGAAGTAACTGCTTATATAAAAACAAAAAACCACGTTTAATGACGTGGTTTTTTGTTTTAAAAAAGTATTGTAGCATTAAAAATCACTTAAGCGCAACGGTCTATTTTTTTTTGCTTTAAGTAACGCTGCAAATTTTAAAAACAAAATAGCAGTTAAATAAGCATCACCAGATGCAGTATGTCTGTCGTGCATAGTAATATGAAACTTTTTGCAAAGTGCATCTAAACTGTAATGCTTGTGGTCTTTTACGTATTTGGTTTTTTTATATAGCTGTCCTGTATCTACTAATTTATTTTTTAGTTTCGGTAAGTCCATTCGTTTTAAAGCTTGGTTTATCATAGCTACATCAAAGGCAATATGATGTGCAACTAAAACAGCACCTTCAATATGTTTTAAAAATCGTTTTATGGCTTCGGTTTCTTCCATCTTTTTAATAGATCCAGTTTTTAAAATACCGTGAATCTCTACTGTTTTTGCATTGTAATTTTCTTGTTGTATATAACATTCTAAGCTATCTGCTACATGAATATTAAAATTTTGAATAGTTACTGTGCCAATAGATAAAATAAAATCTTCTTTAGGGTTTAATCCTGTAGTTTCCGTATCAAACACCACAAAACGTGTGGTTTCTAGGTGCTTGTTCTTTTGCTTAAAGCTTTCCGCGTAAGCGTTATAAAAATCTGGATATGTCTTGAGTGTAAACCAACCCATTTTATAGTAATTGTGAAAGTTTAAATCGTGTTTTTAATAGCTCTTGTATTTCTTTTACTGGTTTAAAACAGCCTTTTAGTTTTAACCTGTCTGCTTTGCTTAGGCTTTGTAGGTCTATAAAGCGTCCTGAATCTTGATTTTTTAAACCTTGTTGGGTTCTAAAGCGCAGTAAAATTCTAAATGCGCTAATGCAAGAATAGTATAAATCTTTATTTTGCGGTTCTATTTCTGTTAGCTTAATATAACGTGCTATGGTGCTATTAATATCTTTTATATTATGCGAAAGTACGAGTAAACGTGCAGCATCAACTAATGGCATAATAGCACGTGCTTTAATATCAAATTGGTCTTTGTGTTCACCAGAATCTTCAACCAAAAAGTTTCTAAAAAAACTTAAAGGAGCAGGATTTTTTATGGCATTTTGACCCATAAAATTTAAAAAAATCTCATAGCTATCAATAGCCTCGAAAATACTGGTAGACATTTCTGTAACCAATTCTTGTTTTCCGTAGACCAAATCATAATCAAAAAAGATATTACAAAGCATGATTTTATCGGCATCAGGATGTGTGATCCAGTTTTTAAATTGCGCTTTCCATTCGGTAAGAGGTAAACACCATTTAGTATTGCTAGCCATCATGTTTGCTGGACAAAATGCAAAGCCAACCGTATTTAGTTGGTTGTTAATTGCTTTTGCAAGTGTAATAAAATATGAAGAAACAGATTCTTTTTGATCTTCTGTAACATCTTCAAAAACTAATGCATTATCCTGATCTGTGAGTAATAATTGTTCTTTTCTGCCTTGACTACCAATAGCTAGCCAAGCAAATGCAACAGGAGGTTTGGTAGGCATTTTGGTAATGCTTAAAGTAATGATGCGTTTGGTTATGGCTTCGTTTATAGCCGAAATAACGTTGGCTATAAATGAAATTGGTATATGTTGTTCTATATAGTTATTTAGTAAAACCTGCGCTTTTTCTCTTATATACTTTAAAGTTTCTGCTGAGGTTGCGCGTTTAATTTCTTTAATTAATACCGAAGGATTATTACCATGAATAACAATAATATCGTGTTCAGATAATATACCAATCAGTTCAGAATTTGGGCTACCATCTGTAGTAATGCATAAATGCGATATTTCATGTTTAAGCATGGCTATTTGTGCTTCGGCAACTGTAATTGTTGGCGCATATGTAATTACAGGAGCAGACATAATGGTTTCTACTTTTTCTGTAATAGCGTGTAAACCTGTTGCTATTTTATTACGTAAATCTTTGTCTGTAATAATGCCAATAGGTTGTTTGTTTTCTGTAATAATAATAGAGCCAATTTTGTTTTCGCTCATTATTTTAGAGGCTTCTTGTATGGTGGTATATGCTTTGCAAACAATTGGATTTTTAGAGAAGTTGGCAGATTGCACTTCGGTAAAACTATTCGTATTTGGTAGTAATGCATCTTCATTAGCAAAGAGGGTTCCTTTGTCTTCTTCAGAATACGGATTACGAGTATTGGTAGCAAAACTGGCAATTAAAAACCGATTTGCCTTTGTGTTTGTAATAAGAATTTCTTCTAGAACTTTAGAAGACATGCTGTATACAATACTTTCTTCAATAGCTTTGGCGTTAAGTAAATACTGGTCTTTTCGTATTAAGGCACGTAGACCAAAAATATCTCCTTCATCACATTCGTCTACCAAACTATTTCCTCTATATATACCAATAGCACCATCTTTTACAACGTAAAAAGAATCGTGTAAATCTTCATTTTGCTTAAAAATAAAATCTTCTTTTTCAACATAAAGTACTTTTACTTGTGATGCAATACTAAACAGTTGATTGTAGGTTAAAGCATCAAAAGGAGGATAGCCCTTTAAGAAATCTAAAATACGTTCTGCAATGGTATTCTTCATGGTTCTAAGTTATAGAAAATCAGGCAGTAATATTCTCATAATAATCATGTATTTGCTAAATTAGTATAGTTAAACAAAGAAATAATTTAATTAACTTAGGGATTTAAAGTTACCTATTATGAAAACGTATCATGTATTGCTTAGTTTACTATTTATATTTTGTTTGCATTGTAAAGAAGCACAAGAACAAAGTCTAGAGACAGAACAAGGAAGTATTTCGGCAGAAAAATATTTAGAACCTCAAAAAGAGGATCAATTTTTAGGAGGAATTAAAATGATTCCTATTAAAACACCAAAAGGTGAATTTAAAGTTTGGACCAAGCGTGTTGGTAATAACCCAACCATTAAAGTATTGTTATTACATGGAGGACCAGGAATGACACATGAAATTTACGAGTGTTTTGATGGATACTTTCCGCAGGAAAATATAGAATACTATTATTATGATCAATTGGGTTCTTATTACAGCGACCAGCCAAAAGATTTATCACTTTGGGATTTAGATCGTTTTGTAGAAGAGGTGGAGCAAGTACGTATTGCTCTTGGTTTAAATAAGGATAATTTTTATCTCTACGGACAATCTTGGGGAGGCATTTTAGGAATGGAGTATGCACTAAAATATCAAGAACATTTAAAAGGTTTAATTATCTCTAATATGGTGGCTTCTATTCCTGAATATCAAAAGTATTCAGACGAAGTGTTAGCGCCAAAAATGAAACCAGAAGTGTTAAAAGAGATTATGCAATTTGAAGAAAATGAAGATTATGAAAATGAGAGATATTTAGAGTTAATAGTAAACAATTATTATACAGAACACGTCATTAGAATGCCTGTTGCAGATTGGCCAGAACCACTTAATAGAGGATTTAAACATTTAAATCCAGACGTATATGTAACCATGCAAGGACCAAGTGAGTTTGGTATAAAAGGCGATGCTACACTTAAAAATTGGGATGTAACCACAGAGTTACATAAAATAACAGTACCAACACTAACTATTGGTGCAACACATGATACTATGGATCCTGAGCACATGAAATGGATAAGTACAGAAGTACAAAACGGAAGATTTTTACTTTGCCCAAACGGAAGCCATTTATCGCAATTTGATGACCAAAAAGTATTTTTTAAAGGATTGATTCGTTTTATAAAAGATGTAGACTCAGGAGCCTTTTAGTGCTTAATTGTTGGTATGGTTTAACTTATTTCACTTTAATTAAATGTATACCAACAAGTTCAAGAATTACTAAGCAGTAGCTAGATTTCTTTTGTGTAACACACGCATTCTTATAAAAATTAAAAACGATAGTGTACCAAATACTGTAAAGCCAATAAATAGAGGTAAAGCAGTATCTTTTACAAAACTACCAATAAAATTAGCTATAGGTACAGCTAGTATAGTAGATATAAATCCGGTTATGGCAGCACCAATTCCTGCGATGTGACCAATAGGCTCCATGGCAATAGCTCTTAGGTTTCCAAAAATAAAACCAATGGTAAAAAACTGAATAGCCATAAATAGAAGTATTATAGCTAAAGGAGGATTTGTGGTAGCATTCCAAAAAAGCAATACATAAATTAGGGCGTTTAAACTAAATACTACAATTGCTATGTATGATAAGCGCCACATACCTAAACGCATTACAAAACTACCATTTAAAAAAGTAGACAATCCTACTCCAGAAGCTAATCCAGCAAAAATGTAAGGAAACTCATTTATTAAACCATATTGGTTTTCAAAAATTACTTGTGATGCACTTAAATACACAATAAAAGCTCCAGAAATAAATCCGGAAATAATAGTAAAACCAATGGTTTCTTTATGTTTTATTAATTCTTTTAAGCCATCAATAAACACGTGCGAACTAAATTTTATTTTGTATTCTGGTTTTAGCGTTTCTGGTTGTCTTTTCCAAAACCAGATACTTACTAAAAGTGCCATAATTAGTTGTACATAAAAGATGCCTTTCCAGTTGTAATGGTTTAAAATAAATTTTCCCATCATAGGAGCAATAACAGGAACTAGAATAAAAAATGTAGTCACAAAAGACATGATTTTAGCCATATAATCTCCTTTGTACATATCTCTAATTACAGCAATGGCAATGGTTCTAGGTGCTGCTAAACCAACACCTTGAAGTATTCTTCCAAAAATCATCCATTCTAAACTTTGTGACAGTACACATATAATACTAGCAATGGTGAAAACGGTAAAACCAAGGTAAACTATTGGTTTTCTTCCAAAACTATCAGATAAAGGTCCAAATAATAATTGTCCAAATCCTAAGCCTAGAAAAATCATAGTAATTAGTAGTTGGTTACTATTAGTATCCAGGCTATTAATAGAAATTCCTATAGAAGACATTGCAGGTAAAATAGCATCTATGGCTAAGGCTACAATAGACATTAAGGATGCCATTAAGGCTATAAATTCTAACTTTACAGATTGGTTTTCTTGCATTCTGCAAAAGTAAGTCAATTATTAACTACTTTTAGCCTCGCAATCTTAATAAAATCTTAATTATGCTTACAAATACATTAGTAAAACTATATACAAGAGACTTAAATGCTCTCATAACTGAAATAGAAACATATACCAAAGAAAGTAATTTATGGAAGGTGAGTGGACAAATAGAAAATTCTGCTGGAAATTTATGCCTTCACCTAATAGGAAATTTAAATGCTTTTATTGGTGCAGCTTTAGGAAACACAGGATATATTAGAAAACGAGATTTAGAATTTTCGCTTAAAAATGTACCTAAAGCAGAATTGATAGAACAAATAAAAGAAACCATTGTAGTGGTAGACAAAAGTATTACATCACTAACAGATGCAGATTTACAAAAAGAATATAAACGTCGTGTTTTTGAAGATACCATGACTACGGAGTATTTTTTAGTACACCTTAGTATGCATCTATCTTATCATTTAGGACAAATAAATTATCACAGACGATTACTAGATAAATAAGATTCTATTTTTAATTAAATAAAGTTATATATGTTTAATTTCTGCCTAAAAGGTTTTCTTTTTGCTTTCATATGCTTTTTAAGTTTTTTGAGCTCATTTGCACAATTTAATAGAAATGAGTTTTTTAAATATATAGATTCTGCTTCAGTTATCATAGATGAAAATCCTAAGCTAGCAAAGATTTATTTAGATTCTATTACAGAGCCTATTGAGAAAAATATAGAAGGTCGTTTGGCTGAATATTATCAATTAAAAGGACTGGTTAATGATGGATTAGATGAGCAAGCATTGATAATTCATAATTTTACGCAAGCTTTAAAATACGCTAAAAAGGAAGAAAATTATGATGTTGCAGGAATGAGTAGTTTAGAGCTTTTTTATAATACTTATTTAGTGAAAAAAGATTCTGTTTTAGCATTCCGTTATTTAAATGAAGCTCAAAAATATTATTCACTATCAAACAATATTAATGGTTTAGCAGAAGTGAAGCAAATGCCTGCTTATGTTGCTTTAAATAATAAAAAATACCATAAGAGTAATGCTATTATACTCAAAGATTTAGAATATTATAAAAACATAACCGATGATGCATATTATTATATGTATGCATTATTTATGCTAACTACTAACTATATAGGATTAGAAGATTTAAACAATGCACATAAGTATTTTAATAAATTAAAGAATCTAAAAAATAATAAAACAATATCACAACCATTATTTAATAGACATATGGTTACTTTATATGGTGATGTAGCTGATTTTCATTTTAAAAATAAAGCAATAGATTCTTTACAGATATATCTACAAAAATTTGGTGCTTTGCGTAGTGCAATGAATGATCATGATACTAGAAACTATTTTAGATTGCAACTGGATTATTATGATTTGATTAATGATTTAAAATTAAAAAATACTTTTAAGGATTCTTTACGAAATTTTGAAGCTTTGATAATGCGTAAAACTTTAGACGAAAGTATTCAAATTAATAACGATTTAATTCAAACAGAAACAAAATTAGAACACGAGAGAAAGAAAAAGCATTTAAACAGGTATGTAATAGTGGCTTTAATCTCTTTATTAATCCTTTTTAGTTTTGTAGTAATATGGAAGTATAAACAAATAAAAACGGTAATTATTCAATATACTAAAAGCGATAAAGAGTTTTCGTTTTTAAAAACCAATCACGAAAAGTTAAAGGTAAAGGTTCGTGGTTTAGAAGATTATATTAGTGAAGTAAAAAGAGAAGTGAAAGCTATTTCTTCCTTAAACAATTCTTTAGAACAAAAAGAAAAGATTAAAGAACTATATAAAAAAATTCACCTTAATTCTTCCGCGTTTTTAGCTAAAGAAGAAAACTATTTAGAACTTATAAACGAATTAAATATTGACTTTTTTACGCAAATGAAAAATTTGCATCCTAAACTAAATGATTCTGAAATTACTATTTGTTATTATCTGTTTATAGGTTTTAAAAACAAAGAAATTGCCGCTTTTTTAAATTCTACAACTAGAGCAATAGAGAGTAAGCGTTACCGAATTTCTAAAAAAATAGATGCAGTAACTAATAATTTTTCGTTAGTAGAATATTTGAATACAACATTTAAATAGATTATTGCAAGACCTATTTAAACCTTTTTTTTCATTTAAAATATACTTTTTTTAGAACTGCGTAGTAAGTGCGTAGTGCAAAATTACTATAGTCTGTATAGGCTATAGATATTTGTATGGTTCAAATATTAATATGGAAAAAATGAAAAAAACAATTACTCTTTTATTAATGGTCTTTACTATTGTGTGCTATTCGCAATCTATAGACTATAAAGCAGCAACAACAAAAAAAGGCAGCAATTATTTTGAAATTGTAAATCAGGTTAGACAAGAACTTGGTGCTTACAATAAAAATGCTTCTAAAACAGAAATAAAAAGACATAAGCAGTTTGAGCGTTGGGCATACTACTGGAAAGATAGAGTAGATGTAAATGGTAACTTTCCTAATAATTTTACAGGTTGGTATAATGCAGGTATTATTGATGGAAAAGGAAAATTAAAAAATACTACAAATGCACACAGCAGAGTTGCTGGTAATGAAGAAAGTTGGACTAATATTGGGCCTCAAGAAGTACCAGACGCTAATGGGTATCCTAACAATCCGCAATTAGGTCGTTTAACTAATTTTTTAAGATATGAACACGCTACCGATGCAAACCAAAATGTACTATTTGTAAGTGCTCCAGTTGGAGGTGTTTGGAAATCTGTAGATAATGGAAACACATGGTCTCCAAAATTAGATTATCTAGCAGGTATTGGTGTTACAGATATTAAAAGTAGCTCGTCAGATATTAATAACCCTGGAACTATTTATATCTCTACTGGAGATTTTGATGCAAAGCATATAAACTCTATTGGTGTATATAAATCTACAGATTTTGGTGAAACGTATCAACCAACAAATCTTACGTTTAGTTTAGATGAGAAAGAAACTACCTCTAATTTAATTGTTATAGATGTAAACACGGTAATTGTAGGGACTAATAAATACATTAAAAAAACTACAGATGGTGGTGCAACATGGACTAATGTGTATACACATAATTATGATGATGCTGTTTTAGGTAAGTTTCATAGAAATGGTAGTAATATAATCTGTTCAGATAGTTGGGGAGGATTATTATTTTCTTCTAATAACGGAAGTACTTGGAGCGCATTAATTTCAGAAGGTGAAAATAGCGCACGCTACGGAACTACTACAGATGAAAATGGTGTATTTTATGTACAAGCAGAAAACGGTCAAGTTTCTTCATACAATCCAAATGCTACTATACCAACGTTAACTGCTGTTGGTAGCACAACAGTTGGCTATAATACACAAGGTTCTTATAATCAATGTATCGCTGTAAAAGATGGATTAATTATAAGTGGTGGTGTTGATGGTATTAATTCTGATGACCTTGGAAACAGTTGGTATGTTACTTTAAACAATGCATGGGAAGATAATACTTCAGCAGGTTCTTATGGACATGCAGATATTCATGAAATAGGTACTTTAGATAACGGATATTCTTTTTGGAATGTAAACGATGGTGGTTTAAACTTTGTAACATATTCAAATATTGCAGATGAAAAACCTACAGTGGAATACAAATCTAATGGTGTAATAGTTACACAATTATATTCTGTAGCAATAACACCGCAAACAAGTACAGATAACATGATTATGGGAAACCAAGATAATGATGGTTATAGTTTAGAAATGGTTAGTGGTACTCCAACTTGGGTTACAGCAGGAGCTGGTGATGGTACATGTACAGCAGTAGATTACTCCAATCCGCAAATTAGATATTTAGGTTCTCAAAATGGAGGTTTAACAAGAGCAGATAATGGGTTTTTAGGAGATGTTTGGGGAACAAGTTTAACTACGCCAACGACTGGTGCACCTTTTGTTTGGACGTTAAAAATGCATTCTACAACTTCAACAACTCTTTATGGTGGTTTTGCAGATGTATATAAATCAATAAATAAAGGAGATACTTGGACGAACCTTAATTCTGGAGCAGGACCAATTGAATACATTGAAACTTTTGGAAATAATTTATTTGTAATTGGTGAAAATGCTGTTAAAAAATCAAGTAACGATGGTAGCTCTTGGAGTTCCGTAACGCAACCAGAAGCTGGAGCAAAAATGAACTCTATTTCGTTAGATCAAAATAATACAAACACGGTGTATGCAACAGTTAACGGTTATGTAGATGGTTCTAAAGTTTTTAAATCTACAAATGGAGGGTCTACTTGGACAAACATTTCTGGAAGTTTACCTAACATTATTGCTAAACAAGTAGTATTAAAGCAAAATCAAGGACAAGAAATTTTATTTCTAGGTACAGAACTTGGCGTTTACTATAAAGTAGGAACTGCTAGTTGGACTAAATTAGGACAAGGTTTACCTAACGTTGTAGTTAGTGATATTGAAATTAATTACACACAAGATAAACTTGTTGTAGGTACTTTTGGTAGAGGTTTATGGGAAATAAGCATCGCTAATAACACGCTTGGTGTAAATGAGGTAGAGGCTAGCGAATTAGCTGCTCCTACAGTTTTTCCTAACCCAGTTGTAGATGGCGTTTTAAACATCAAATTAAATAATACTAGTAACAACTATGACTATAAAATGTATAATGTTATTGGTGGTTTGGTTAAAAAAGGAACATTAAATACAGGGCTTAATACTTTGGATGTAAGCAAGGTAGCAACAGGAATATATGTGATTAGAATGACAGATGGTAAAACAGTGTCTTCACAAAAGGTAATTATTAAGTAATTTTTAATAGTTAGTAAGGAAAAAAAGAGGGTTTCGTAAGAAGCCCTTTTTTTGTATTTATAATTATTAGATGCTCTTTCTTCTTTTGAGTGGTATATATAGAATATATTACTAATTTTTAGTTAGCTCGTTTAAATGTGTATTTTTGTTTTGTAAATTAGTATAATGGCACCATTAATTACAGCAGAAGATAAATTAAAAGAGCGAATTAAAGAGCTTACCTGTTTATATACCATAAGCTCTCTTATTGCAAATTGCGATCTTGATAATTTAAATCCTACCATACAAGCAATTGCTATAAGTTTACAAAAAGCCATTCGCTATCCTGAAGATGCTTCCGTTGAAATTTTTATTAATAATGAATTGTTTAAAACGGGAAAAGAACCTGTAGAAAAGGTGTTTATTCGGTCGGCTATAAAAACATTTAATACACCAATAGGTTCTATAAAAATAGGGTATTCACAATCTAAATACACTTCCAATAGTTTTTTAAATGAAGAAAAACAACTTCTAGAAAAAGTAGCTTTAGAGATTGGTAATTTATTAGAGCGCAAACAAATTATTGTTAACGAAGCTATAACCAGAAGACAAATAGAACGAGCAGATCGATTATCTATTTTAGGCGAAATTACAGCAGGTATTGCTCATGAATTGAATACACCTCTAGCGAATATTTTAGGCTATTCAGAATTACTAAAAGAACAGTTTCTAGATAACACCGAAGCTTTAAAGGATTTAGAAAAAATTACAAATAGTGCCATTTACTCTAGAGAAGTAGTTAAAAAACTCATGTTTTTTTCATGTGATATGCCACAACAAATGAAATTAACAAACATTGTACCTATAGTAAAAGATGCAATAAGCTTGCTAAAACCTAATTTTATAAAAAAGAATTTAGATTGTCAATTACATATAGTTGATGGTAATATACCACTTCGTGTAGATGCCATTCAATTAACTCAAGTTATTTTTAACTTAGTAATTAATGCTATTTATTTTTCACCAGAAAATGGCGTTATTCAAGTAAGTGTAAAGCAATCCGAAAAAAATATTGAAATACAAATAAGCGATCAAGGAAAAGGAATAGAAGCAGGTAATAGTGAAAATGTATTTCATCCATTTTATACCACAAAACCTGTTGGCGAAGGTTCTGGTTTAGGTTTAAGTGTTGTACATGGTATTGTTAAAAGTCATAAAGGAAGTATAAAACATACGCCTAATACTCCAAAAGGAACTATTTTTACAATACAGTTACCTAAAAATTAAAACATGGAATTAAATCGTGAAAACATATTAATTGTAGATGATGATGTTCATATTTTAGAACTGATTCAACGTCATTTAAAAACATTAAATTATCATACTTATAAGGCTATTTCTGTAAAAGAAGCCATTGCTATTCTACAAGATAAATCCATAGATTTATTAATTACAGATTTAAAAATGCCAGGTGTAGATGGATTAGAGTTGGTAAAATATGTTACAGAACATTTTCCAAGTATTCCTAAACTAGTAGTAACAGGATATCCTTCTGTAGATGGAGCTTTAGATGCTTTAAAATCTGGAGCTATGGAGTATGTAACCAAACCATTTACCAAAGAAGAATTAAAAAACGCAGTGGTAAAAGCCTTGCTTGAAAAACCTAAGAGAAGACAAGTAGATGCTTTTAAAACCAAAGACAAAACAGCTTATGGTGATCTTATTGGGCAGTCTAAAGCAATACAAAAAGTAACTGCTGTTATTGAGCGTGTAAAAAACAATAAGGCAACCGTTTTTATAACAGGTGAAAGTGGTACAGGAAAAGAATTAGTAGCACGTTCTATTCATTATATGGGCAAATATGCAGCAGCTCCTTTTGTAGCTGTAAATTGTGGTGCTATACCTGAAAATCTATTAGAAGCAGAGTTGTTTGGGTATACCAAAGGTGCTTTTACAGGTGCAGAAAAAGACAGAAAAGGTTTTTTTCAAGCAGCTAATAAAGGAACCCTTTTTTTAGATGAAATAGGCAATGCTTCCTTAGCAACACAATTACGATTACTGCGTGTTCTGCAAGAAAAAGAAGTAGTTCGTGTAGGTTCTCAAAAAGTAGAACCTGTAGATGTACGTGTAATTGCTGCAACTAATGTAGATTTAAAAAGTTTAATAGCAAAAGGTCGCTTTCGCGAAGATCTTTATTATCGTTTAACCGTTGTAGAAATTAATGTACCTCCTTTACATGAGCGTAAAGAAGATATTTCGCTTTTAGTAAATAAATTTTTATTTAAATATGGTGTAGAATTTAAAGATAGGTTAGTACCAATTACTCCAGAAGCACTAACCGCTTTAAAACGCTATAACTGGCCAGGAAATATTAGAGAATTAGAGAACGTTATACAGCGTGCTGTAATTATGTGTGATAAGCAAGTTACTATAGAAGACTTGCCAGAACACTTAAAATATACCATAGTTTTTCCTGAAGAAAACCAAGAACTCCTTCCTTTAAAAGAAATAGAAAAAAAGTATATACTTAAGGTACTAAAAGCTACTAATAACAATAAAACAAAAGCTGCTAAAATCTTACAAATAGACCGAAAAACTTTAGGCGAAAAAATAAAGTAATGGTTTATAAAAAAACGAGTAATTTTTACACAGTTGTGTAATTTTACCACACTTCTTCAGGATACCATATTCTTGATAATAGTCTGTAAACACCTATTGTTAAAGGGGTTTGTGGTTTCTTTTTAAAATGTTTTTTCTAATGGCATAACACTTGCTTTTAGGTTTGCAATATGTAAAACTAAAAATAAAAATAGTGTTATGGAAAACAGCCTATGCAGTACTTGCAAGTTTAACAACGACTGTAGTTTAACATCCAATAAAAACTTTATATGGTCTTGTAGTGAATTTGAAGTAACTACTGCAAACAATTTTAAACCACAAAAAGGAAAAAGTAACGCTGCTTTAAAGTACCAAGCTACTGAATACGCAGTTTAAATTATCTAAAAAATCTAACAATGACTTTAACAAAAGAATTAAAAAAGAAAAAGCAACCAAAGCAAGGTATGCTGGCAAATGTGATGAAGCAATTTGACACTGCAGCAAGTTTGGTTAACTTAAATCCTAACATAAAAAAAATACTAGAAGTAACCAATAATGAATTAATTATTCATTTTCCAGTACGTATGGATAATGGGGAAGTAGAAATTTTTAAAGGCTATAGAGTACAACACAATAATGCACTTGGTCCTTACAAAGGAGGCTTGCGTTACCATCCTACAATTGATATAGATTCTGTAAAAGCATTAGCTATGTGGATGACCTGGAAAACTTCGCTTGCAGGTTTGCCTTATGGAGGAGCAAAAGGAGGTATCCAAATGGATCCTAAAAAATATTCGAATGCAGAATTAGAACGTATTACCAGACGTTTTACCTACGCTTTAGGTGAAAATATTGGACCAGAACATGATATTCCTGCTCCAGATGTAAATACAAATGCACAAACTATGGCGTGGATTGCAGATACATATATGTCTACAAAAGCACCTTCAGAGCGTTCTAAAAACCAACACGTAGTTACAGGTAAACCTGTAGGTTCAGGAGGATTAGAAGGTAGAGACAGAGCAACAGGTTTTGGTGTGTTTTTAACTATTAAATATTGGGCGAAAAACAAAAATGTAGATTTAAAGGGTAAAACTTTTATTGTACAAGGTTTTGGTAATGTTGGCTATTGGGCAGCACACTTTTTAGAATTAGAAGGCGCAAAAATGGTTGGTGTTCAAGATGCTTTTGCTTCTATAGGTAATAGTCAAGGTCTGTCTGTTGAAAATCTATTAGAATATATTAAAAACAACCAAGGAAGTGTTCAAGGATTTCCTGATGCTACAGCTGTGGCTAAAGAAGACTTCTTTGCCTTAGACTGTGATATTTTTATTCCTGCTGCTTTAGGAAACCAAATTACTAAAGACAATGCTAATGATATTAAAGCTTTTTTAATTGCTGAAGGTGCAAACGGACCAACAACAGTAGAGGCTGAAAAGATTTTATTAGAAAAAGGAGTTACTGTAATTCCTGATATTTTATGTAATTCAGGAGGAGTTATTGGTAGTTATTTTGAATGGCTACAAAACCGAAACGGAGAACTTTGGGAGCTAGATGAAATTTTAATGAAACTAGATAAAAAAATAAAAGAAGTGTTTAATAGGGTTTTAAAAACTGCAGAAAATAAAGAATTTGACTTGCGTTCGGCAGCTTATTTTTTAGCTATTGAGCGTATTGAAAAAGCATATGTACAAAGAGGAATTTTTCCTTGATAATTTAAAATAATAGAACATGAAGTATGGTAGTATTGTATTAGAAAAAAAGGAGTTTGTGACCATAAAACAGTTGCTTAACCTATCTGAAAGTTATAAAGAAACCGTTAGAAAGCAATCTGTTTTAAGATTACATGAAGAATTAAAAAACGCAATTGTTTTAGATGAAGAAGAGTTGCCAGAAGATGTTATTCGTTTTAACTCTTATGTAGTTGTTGCAACCAAAGATGGTTGGCAAAATGAGTTTCAGTTAGTAACACCAACAGAAAGCAATTTTTCTAATAAAAAGGTGTCTGTTTTAACTCCTATGGGTTTAGCAATTATAGGATATGCAAAAGGAGATGTCATAGATTGGGAGTTTCCTGGTGGTGTAAAATCTTTAGAGATTAAAGAAGTAAAACAAACAGAAAAAGTATAGTAATACCGCTTTTTAGCATTTAAATAAATACCTGTATTTTATTTAAAGCATGCTAAAAGCTATAAAATTGAATAATAATGGAATTAAATACATTTTTTAACCATGATACCGATGAGCAAATTGTTCAGAAAAGAACTGCTGAAGAATTGCGCTTATGGATGTCTCATATTAACTATATCATTAATGAAAGCGATAGATTAGCAAAAATAGCCTCTAATGTTATTAAAAATAGAGCGTTTAGAGATCAGTTTTTAGAGCTAATTATTAAAAATAAATCGGTTTTAAATCAGTTAATTAGCTATAAAAGTACTATGGTACAGTATAAAGAATGTGATAATTTTGAATGTGATTTATACTACATAAACAAACATGAAAATTTTAGAGTTTTATATTTAAAAACGGTTATTGATTTTAGAAAACAGAAAGACAAATTTTATTCTGAAATACTTAAATAAAAATGCTACAAATTTTTATAGTAAAGCCAAAACAGATATCTGTTTTGGCTTTTTTTATTAAGTAACAGTTTTTTGTAAAGTAATGGAAAGTAAAAGGATGCGTAAATAGGTTGCTATATAAACTAGATACAAAATTTTGCAATGGCTAAGATGTGTATATTTGCAATTCATTTATATACCTATGCAACATTTAAAAACATCAGATTCTAAAGATACAACCAAACCTAAAGTAACCTTAAAACAAGCGTTTAAAACCATTATTTGGCCAAGACGTAAATTGGTGTTTATTGGTTTGGTACTCATTGTTATAAAAAGTATTTCTGGTTTAATATTGCCTTGGCAAAGTAAGGTGTTGTTAGATGAGGTGGTGCCAAGTGGTGATGCTAATAAACTATGGACACTCATTGCTATTGTAATTTTGGCTATTACAGCACAAGCAGTCACTTCTTTTTTACTTACTAAAATATTGAGTATACAAGCACAATATTTAATTTCTGAGTTACGTGCTCAAGTGCAAAAGAAAGTATTATCTCTTCCTATTCGTTTTTTTGATAATACCAAATCAGGTGCTTTAGTTTCAAGAATAATGACAGATGTAGAAGGAGTTAGAAATCTTATAGGAACAGGGTTAGTACAATTAGTAGGAGGTACCTTTACAGCAATTGTATCTTTAATTATTTTAATTAAACTAAACCCTTGGATGACACTTTTTGTGTTTGTTCCCTTGTCTATTTTCGGAATAATAGCTTTAAAAGCTTTCAAGTACATTCGTCCTATTTTTAGAACTAGAGGAAAAATTAATGCCGAAGTTACAGGTAGATTAACAGAAACGCTTGCTGGAGTTCGTGTTATAAAAGCCTTTAATGCTGAAGAACAAGAGAATATAATTTTTGAAAAAGGAGTAGATAGACTCTATCAAAATGTAAAAAAGAGTTTAACAGCAACCGCTTTAATGACTAGTTCTTCAACCTTTTTAATAGGAGTTGCTACTACAGGAATTATGGGAATTGGTGGTTATTATATGATGCAAAACCAAATGACTACAGGAGATTTCCTCTTTTTTACACTAGTTCTAGGTTTTATGATTGCACCAATAATTCAAATGAGTAATATTGGTAGTCAGTTAACCGAAGCTTTAGCAGGATTAGACCGAACGGAAGAACTAATGAATATGGCTGCCGAAGATGAAGACCAAAACCGAACCATAGAACTGCCAAGTATTCAAGGAGATATTGCGTTTAATGATGTTTGTTTTTCTTATGAAGCCGGAAAACAAGTTCTTCATAATATAAATTTTAAAGCACCTTCAGGTTCTGTAATTGCTTTGGTAGGAAGCTCAGGTTCTGGTAAATCTACAATTGCAGGATTGTCGGCTACTTTTTTAAATCCAGAATCTGGTGAAATTACCATTGATGGTCAAGACCTTTCTAATGTAAAATTAAATAGCTTCAGAAAACATTTAGGTGTTGTGTTGCAAGATGAGTTTTTATTTGAAGGTACCATACGTGAAAATATTATGTTTCCTAGACCAAATGCTTCCGAAGCACAAGTACAAGCAGCCATTAAAGCGGCATATGTAAATGAATTTACCGATCGTTTTGATGATGGCTTAGAAACTTTAATAGGAGAAAGAGGAGTGAAGCTCTCTGGAGGACAAAGACAGCGTATTGCTATTGCTAGAGCTATTTTAGCAGATCCTAAAATTATTATTCTAGACGAAGCTACTTCTAATTTAGATACAGAAAGCGAAGCTTTAATTCAGAAATCGTTAGCACAATTAACCAAAAACAGAACGACCATAGTTATAGCACATAGATTAAGTACCATTAGAAAAGCCGACCAAATTCTTGTGATTGAAAACGGAAAAATTGCAGAACGTGGTAATCATGATACGCTTATTGAAGCCAAAGGAAGATACTTTGATTTGTATACTTATCAAGCTAAAATTTAAATGAAAATAATCGTTTAATTTTTAGATTTTTATACCATTAAACTCCATCCATTGTTTAACAGTGTGTATCCAGAATTTTAAAAACTCATCGCTTAAAAACGGATTAGAAAAATCATTAAACCTTTTAATATGTATGCCGTTATAATGCAACCAAATGGCCAAACCTCCATATGGAATTAGTCTTAGTTCTTCATTAGAAATAGGGTTTACAGAAGTATAACCATGATAAAAACTGGTTTGTTTTTCTTTAAAAACTTCCTTGTTAGGTTCGTTTCTAAAAAGTATCATTAAACAATAGGAGATATCAAGAAATAACCAACCGTTTCCACAGTTATCAAAATCAAACAGTGTAATATTAGCTGCATTTTTAATCTTCATATTTTCATACCAAAAATCTAAATGCACAACTCCTGTTCTTAAATCTTCTGTTTTTGCCGTATTAAAAACAGAGGTAGTTATAGCTTCAGCTCTTTGGTAATACGCCATTTCTTCCGTTGTATTGTCAAAGAATTTAGTAGCAGAAATATAGGCTTCACTTACAAGTGTTTTTGCGTTATAATGAATCCTGTTAACCATTTTGTTTACGGTTAATTGATGAAACTTCGCCATGGTTTCACCAATTGTAAAGCAGGTTTCTTTAGTGGGATTTCGTATGGTTTTCCCTTCAGCATAAGAAAAAAGAACAGCATATCTTTTACCTTCAATAGCACTTATTTCTTGAATGTAATTAGCGTTTTTGTCTTGAATAGGAAAAGACACAGAAATGCCATTAGCTTGTAATTGGTTTAAGAGCTTTAGTTCTTCAGCAATTTCGTTTTTGGTTCTCCAATCTAAAAAATACACTCTTAAAACATATTTTTTATCTGAAGTAGAAATTAAATAGCTGTGATTTACACCTGTTTTTAAAACGCTACAAGTAGTAGTAGCATCTAGTTGATATTGCTGCTTTACAAATGCAGAAAGATATTTAGGCGAAAGGATGCTACTAATGGCAGGAGCGTAGTCCATATTTAAATACAGGAATATTATTTATCTATAAAGGAATATTACCATGCTTACGCTTTGGTTTTACTACTTCTTTATTTTCAAGCATTGCAAAGGCTTTTATAAGCTTTCTTCTGGTGTCTTTAGGTAAAATTACTTCGTCTATAAAACCACGTTCTGCTGCGCTATACGGATTTGCAAAAAGGTCTGCATATTCTGCTTCCTTTTCTTTCCATTTTTCTTCTTTATTTTCGGCTGCTTGTATTTCTTTTTTAAAGATAATTTCTGCAGCACCTTTTGCTCCCATAACTGCAATTTCTGCACTTGGCCAAGCAAAATTCATGTCAGAGCCAATGTGTTTGGAGTTCATTACATCATAGGCACCACCATAAGCTTTACGAGTAATTACAGTAATTCTAGGTACTGTAGCTTCGCTAAAAGCGTATAAAAGTTTTGCTCCATGAACAATAATACCATTCCATTCTTGGTCTGTTCCTGGTAAAAATCCTGGTACATCTTCTAAAGTAAGTAAAGGAATATTAAAGGCGTCACAAAAACGAACAAAACGCGCTGCTTTTTTAGAACTGTTTACATCTAAAACACCAGCTAAATACATAGGTTGATTGGCAACAATACCAATACTTCTTCCTCCTAAACGAGCAAAACCTACTACAATATTTTCGGCATGATCTTTATGTATTTCATAAAAAGAATCGGTATCAATAATACCTGCAATTACAGCATGCATATCATAAGGTGTACTTGCGTTTTCAGGAATTATACTAGATAAAGTATCACGTACTTCGTCTTGCAATTCATAAGGTAAAAGAGTAGGAGTTTCAGTGTTATTTTGTGGTAAGTAACTTAGTAGTTTTTTTATGTCTTCTAAACATTCTATATCATTAGAAGCTGTTTTATGAGCAACTCCAGATTTGGTAGAGTGTGTACTTGCTCCTCCAAGTTCTTCGCTAGTTACCTCTTCATTAGTTACTGTTTTTACAACGTTAGGACCTGTTACAAACATATAACTGGTATCTTCTACCATAATGGTAAAATCGGTCATTGCAGGTGAGTAAACAGCTCCTCCAGCACAAGGACCCATAATTGCTGAAATTTGCGGAATAACACCTGAAGACTGTACGTTTTTGTAAAAAATATCTGCATAACCACCAAGGGAACGAACACCTTCTTGAATTCTAGCTCCTCCAGAATCATTTAAACCTATAATTGGCGCACCAACTTTAAGAGCTAAATCCATAACCTTACAAATTTTCTCTGCATGTGTTTCTGATAGAGAACCACCAAAAACAGTAAAATCTTGAGCAAAAACGTAAATTAATTTACCATTTACGGTTCCGTAACCAGTAACAACACCATCACCATAAAATTGTTGCTTTTCCATGCCAAAGTCTTTGGTTCTATGTGTTACTAGTGCACCAATTTCTTCAAAAGAACCTTCGTCTAGTAAATACATAACGCGTTCTCTTGCTGTTAGTTTTTTCTTTTCGTGTTGTTTATCTATTCGTGCTTGTCCACCACCTAAATAGGCTTTTGCTAGTTTTTGGTTGAGGTTTTTTATTTTAGATTCCATTATTTTGTCTTTTGTTAATCTGTTTGTTGTTTTGTTTTTTGGGTATACTAAAGTTTAGTGTATACAATGCGGAAAACAACAAACTATTTTAAAGGTACTCGTAATACTTTTTGATCTTCTAAATATTGTTTTACAGCTATAAGTGCTGCTATTTTTGCTTCTTCTTCCTGTTTACTTTTTAAGGTTTCTGGCGAATAATATTTTTTTACAAAATGGGTATCAAAATTTCCAGAACGGAAAGCTTCATGTTCGCAAACAAAGCTTCCGAAAGGTAAAGTAGTTTCAATACCTTCCACTTTATACGCTTTTATGGCTTGTAACATAACTTGAATAGCCTCTTCACGTGAACTTCCGTAAGTAATTAATTTAGAAAGCATTGGATCGTAGTAAATAGGAACATCCATTCCTTCTTCAAAACCATTGTCTACACGAATATTTTTTCCTTCCGGTAATTGGTATACTTCTAAATTACCAACGCTAGGAAGAAAATCATTTAAAGGATCTTCGGCATAAACACGCAATTCTAAAGCGTGACCATGAATTTTTAAATCTTCTTGTTTAATAGGAAGCGTTTCCCCTCTTGCAACACGAATTTGCAGTGCTACTAAATCTGTATTTGTGATTAATTCTGTAACAGGATGCTCTACTTGCAAGCGTGTATTCATTTCTAAAAAATAGAAGTTTTTAGCTTCATCTAGTAAAAACTCTACAGTTCCTGCACCAACATAATCACAAGATTTAGCCACTTTTATAGCTGCTTCTCCCATTTTCTCGCGTAATTCTGGAGTTAAAACGCTAGAAGGAGCTTCTTCTACTACTTTTTGATGACGACGTTGTACGCTACATTCTCTTTCAAACAGATGCACTACGTTACCATGCGTATCTGCCATAATTTGTATTTCAATATGTCTAGGTGAGGCTACATATTTTTCAATAAACACAGAGCCATCGCCAAAAGCATTAACGGCTTCACTAATGGCTCTATCCATTTGTGAGGTGAAATCTGCTTCTTTTTCAACGACACGCATACCTTTTCCACCACCACCAGCAGAAGCTTTAATTAATATTGGAAAGCCAATTTCTTTGGCAATTTTTTTAGCTTCAGGTATGTCTGTAATTGCTTGGTCTGTGCCAGGAACCATTGGTATATTGTATGCTTTAACGGCTTCTTTAGCAGCAAGCTTACTACCCATGATTTTTATGGCTTTTGATTTAGGACCAATAAAAAGGATGTTGTTTTTTTCGCAGGCTTCAGCAAAATCAGAATTTTCAGAAAGAAAGCCATATCCAGGATGAATGGCATCAACCTCTAGGTTTTTAGCTACCTCAATAATTTTGTCTCCTAATAAATAAGATTGGTTAGAAGGAGCTTCTCCTAGTAAAACAGCTTCGTCTGCATATTTTACATGTGGAGCATTTCTATCTGCAGTAGAGTAGACTGCAACGGTTTTAATTCCCATTTTTTTTGCTGTTTGCATCACGCGAATAGCAATTTCTCCTCTGTTTGCAATAAGTAATTTTTTCATACTTTAAATTTTTTATATAACCCTGTTTGTAAGCAGGTGAGTACACAAAGTTTTAGGTGTACATTGGTATATTAAAATGCTTGTTTACGCTTATTCGAACTCGATTAATAATTGGTTTTTTTCAACAGCTTCCCCTTTTGTAGCAGTAATAGATTTTATAATTCCATCTCGAGGTGAGGTTAAAACGTTTTCCATTTTCATGGCTTCTAATATTAAAAGAGCATCATCTTCTTTTACTTCTTGTCCTACTTGTACATTAATATCTAAAATTAATCCAGGCATAGGCGCTTTAATATTGTTTACTTTCTTTCCTACACCAACCTCAAATCCCATTTGTTTTATTAGGCTGTCTAAGTTGTTGTAAATGTTAACGCTGTATGTGTTGTTGTTAACTTTTACTTTATATGTTTTATCTAGAAAGTTAGCTTCTTTTATTTCTGCTTTATAAGAATTGTTGTTCTGTAAAACGTGAAATGAAGAAGAAGATGTTGGTATAGCGTCAAGTGCCAAAGCATCTTTTTCTGTAATGTCAATTTCTGTAGTGTTGTTGACTTTTACTTTATACGATGTATTCATTTTGTTTCATTTAAATGCAAGTAAATATATGTATAATAAAGAAAACCTTAGAGCATATTAATTAGTTTTGTGCTAATTTGTTATAGTTGTTTTATGCTACAACATCACGTCTTGCAATGGTGCTTTTATAAAGGCGGTAAACTTATCGCGTTATATAAAGAACTAGAAGATAAATTATAAGGTAAAAGAGTCTTTAAATTTAGAGTTGTTAGAGTGTTTTTTTATGGCTTTTTTAGAAAGTATTAGTCCTATAAAAAGCGAAATAAATGCACCAACCCAAATACCAGGAATAAAGTCTAAAAACAAGAAGAAGTCATAGGCTCCATGAAAAAGAATGGCAAAGAATAGGCCTAAAAGGTTCAGTTTGGTTCTTTGGTTTGAAAATTTTGCTTTCCCCATGAAATAACCCATTAAAACGGCAAAAGTTGCGTGCGCTGGAACTGCTGTGAAAGCTCTTAATACAGCTGTTTGTAATCCGCCTTGTAATACATACATAATATTTTCTGTAGCAGCAAAACCCATAGAAACCATTACTGCGTATACAATACCATCAAATTGCTCATTAAACTCTTTATGTGGTTGTGCAAAGTAACGTACAATAATGTATTTGCTAAACTCTTCAATTAAGGCCACTACAAAAAAGGCTTTAATAAAAAGTTGTACTACACTAGAGTTACCTTGTATAGAAATAGGAATGGTAAAATCTGAAATAATATATAATATTGTAGAAATTATAATGCTAATGATAGCGCCAAGTAAAAAGTTATAAAAGAGTAAGCGTTTTGGTTCTTTGTTGTATTTATCTTTAATATAAATGTATAGTATAATAAAAAAGACAGGAGCTATTGCAAGGGAGAGTAAATACATATATCAAAAATAATTAAAAAATGGAGACTAGTTGCTTTCTGCTTTGTTTATCTATAAAAATATAGGCAATATTTGTAATAAAATGGCTAGTTAAAACAGCAATTGCAGCACCATTAACGTGTAAAATAGGAATTAACAAATAACATAAAATAACGTTTACTATACAGCCAATAAAAAAGCGATATACGTTTTTTTGTAAGTTACCAGTATTAATTAGGTGTTTTTCATAAATCATTCCTAAAAAAACAAATAGAGGAGCCCAACAGAAAATGATTAACGCTGTTTTAGCTTTTGCAAAAGATGCTGTGAAAAAGGTGTCTAGAACAAGGTTGCCGAAAAAAGTGTAAAATCCAGCAATAGCAATACCTAATGCAAACATGATTTTAAAAAGCTGTTTCATTTTTTTGATATATAGCTTTTTGTTTTGCTGAAATGATTCGGCTAAAGAAGGATATAAAGCATTGATAATAGAGAAACCAATATTCCAACTTAATCCAATGACTAAAAATTGTACGGTTGCAAAAATTCCGTTAGCATAATCGTCATAAAAATATTTTAAAAACAACTCATCAATAGTAATATAAAACATTATTAAACTATTAGAAAGTATTAAAGGAAAAGACATTTTTAATAAGGATTTTGCTAAAGGCCAAGAAAAGATCCATTGTTTAAACAGAAATTGTTTCTTGTGTTTTAAAATGAGACTATAAATACATCCTTGAATTATAAAATCAAGTATAATAAGTTTGGCAAAGTAGTAAACATCTAACTGTTTTTTTACGCCGTAGTATTGTAAGGAAACAATAATAGCCAAGCTTATGATTTTACTAATAAAAATATATTTTGTCCATTTTTTAGCTAGTAAGTAATATTCAAAAATATCGGTTAATTTAAAAAAGTAACTACAAGCAATAATGAGGTACAGACTAGTTAAAGGACTATTTTTAGCAATACTAAAATAAATTAAAATGGCTATAAATAGTACCAACCAACTAATAAGTCTAAGGTAAAAAGCGGTTGCTAGAATTAGCGAACTTTTTTTAGGGTTATACACAATTTCTCTTATGCAAATAGCAGACAATCCTAAAAAAAATAAAGGAGTAAACATACCTAAAACAGATTCTACAAATTTTAACTTCCCTAGGTCTATGGTACCTAAAGTGTTAAATATTTGAGGAACAATAAAAACACCAGTAATAAGCTGTGTAATTTTTTCTAGCGTAAACCATTTGGTAGCAATAAAATCTTTTTTACTAAAAACCGATGTCATGAAGTATTTTTAAAAATCAAATATATAAAAATGGATTACTTTTAGAGGTTTGAAAGAATATTATTACTTTCGTTTTTACAATCTTAAATATGACTCCAGAGTTTCTTAGACGTTATTATGTATTACGTATAATTTCAAATCCTATAGTTTACGGAATTGAGAAAAATGGCTATGTACCACTTTTTGATTTACAAAATGCGCTATATCAATTGCGTCTTAATAATATAGACGACTTGTTGTATGAAAAATTGAATCAATCTTCACGAAAAACGATTAAACGTGATTTAGAAAAAATAAAATCCTATTACCAAGTACATGTGTTGCACAAGCGTAATTATGGATATTATTTAGATGATTTTGAGATAAGTCCAGTATTAAAAGAAGTGTATGAAAAAACAGAACTTTATCTTTTACACCATCATGCACATGCTTGGAAAACGCATGTAACAACAGCGCGTAGTTCTTTAAGTACACGTGTAGATATAGTTCCTTTAATACAAGCAATAGAACATGAAACGCTTGTAGAAATTACATATTACGGATGGTATGATGATCTTGGGTTTAAAACTTTAGAAGGTTTTTTTCAGCCATTACATATTAAGGAAATTAATAAGGCTTGGTATTTAATGGCTTATAATAAGGAATATGGTGTGTATGCTTTTTGTTTAGACGAGAGAATTAAAAGATTGCAGATTACTAAGAAACATGTTAAAGATCCAATAGTTTTTAATCCAGAAACTTATTTTAAAAATTCTATAGGTATTTTAAAATCGAACATAACTCCAGAATGGATTTATATTAAAGTAGCCAATCACCATTTTAAATATTTAAAATCAAACCCTTTACATCATTCTCAAGAAATTGTAACTGAACCTAAAAAACAAGAAACACAGGATTTAGATTATACTAATCCTGATATTTGGGGTGAAATTAAAGTGTTTGTAGAACCAAACTATGAGTTTTTAATGGACATATTAAAATACAATCTTTGGGTAAAAGTGGTTAGTCCGTTACATATTAAAGAATATGTAAAACACCATGTAGAGCTTATGTTAGCTTACTATTAGTGGTTTTTCTTCTATACTAATTTTTCTTTTCTTCTGCCTTTTTACAAGCTTTATAAAACTTTTTGGTTATCTATTTTGTTGATATACAGTTGTTATCTGTTTTTTCTTACAATAAGATTTTAAACGGACAGGTTTTGTCTATTTGAATTTTAGATTTACATCTCAAAATTAAACTTAACCACTTAAGCACCTAAATTATGGCAACCTACAAATGTAAAATCTGTGGCGTTCAAAAAAATGACACGATAACTTCTCAACTAAATACACCTTTAACTTGTAAGGGTTCTAAAGAAGACTCCGAAGTTCATTTTCATAAATGGGAACAAATTTCTGTTGAAGATTTAATTTGTAATTAACAATCAAAAATTATTATGGCAACATTTGAAGTAAAAACCAAACGTTCTATGAACGTGCAAGGAGACTACGTGGATGCAGGACTATCTGTACAGATTAGCAGTATGTTTTCTAACCCTTTTGACGAAGTCGATAAAATACACAAAGCTTTTTTAAGAGTTCACGGAATAGATTTAAAACCAGAAGGCTATTTAAGTTTAGGGTATTTGGAATATAGGATGGTTTAGTAATTTATCAATAGGAATATTACTAAAGAATTTTACCAATAAAGAGTTTGTTTATAGAAGAATTAGCTAAATAACAAGCTAGTGTTATTTATACCAGACCTTTTACCAACATTAATTAAAAACTTATAAATAATAATTTAAATAAATGAAAAACAGAAATTTACTCTTAACAGCAATTGTATTGGCTTCATTAACCTCTTGTGGTAGTTACGTTAGAATTGGTGATTTAACAGGTATAAGTAACCGAAACATAGATAATAGTGAACAATATGTTTTACTAGAAAGAGATATAGAATCGGTAGCTAAATCTGAAAAAGATGCTTTAGAGCAAGCAGTTGACAATATGACTAAAGAACATGAAGGGGAGTTTTTAAGAAATGCTAAAATTTACGTAAAAAGTAATGGAAAAAAAGTAAAGGTTGTTGGCGATGTATGGGGAATTCAAAAAACAAATGTAAATGTTATTACAAATGCAAATGCCAAAATAGAATTACAAGTTGGAGATAAAGTTGTTTTTAATAGAAAAGGCGACATTATTGATGGTAGAATAATCGGTTTAAATTCAAACTCTGTAATTGTAGAATATGGAAAAAGAAATAAAAGAGTTGAATTAAAATATGATGAAGTTACCAAAACAGAACAATAACACAACAATAAAGATCAACCAATAATTACTATATGTTATAGCTTGTACAAACTGTTTCTAAAAACTCTTTTAGGTTTTTAGTTTGGGGTGTACTTGTAAAGTTGAGTGCTAACTATATAAACAGGCTTTATGAAAAGCCAAAACCTTTGGCGTTGATTTAAAGTTTGAAGGGAATTTAAGTATAGTACGGTTTAAAAATGTATCTGTATGATAAAAGTACTATTAAATACAAATAAAAACTATAACAAAAACTGTAATTAAGTTTATTTCTAATTCTAGATTATTCATGTGAATTTCCTTGGATTTTCAATTCGGTTATAAATCATAAAATTAGTTATTCGTTTGATTTTCAGTGTAAAGAAAAAGGTTGGTGTTAGGAAAAATAAAAGATAGAATATTTTGAAAATACTATGACACATACAGAAATTATAAAAAAAAATGCAGATGGCATAAACACAAAATTAGTTGAAGCTGTTATAAAAAAAGCGCAACAACTAAGTGTAGATTCAGAAATAATAAATAGAAGAATGCTATTAGATTATTTGAATGAAGAACTTCAAATAAATCTAAAGGAAGGACTTTATATAAAACAAATACTTAAAGAAGCTTATTTAAAAACTTCATATTCTTCTAGTATTCAAAAGGCTATTATCAATAATATTCTAGATAATGATGGGAAAAACAGCGTATATAACCCAAATCGAGTAGAACAACGTATAGAAGCATTAGAAATTCAAGATCCAAATTTAGATTTAGATGATTTTAAACTTATTGAACAAGAAATAGAAACGGTAAAAGAGGTAGATGGTAATTTTGAAATTCAAACTATTCAGCAAAATATTGACGTATTAAAACCTAAAAAGGAGGTGTCGATTACAGGGCGTCTTAAAGTTGAAGCATCAAAAAAACATGCATTTGAAATCAAAAAAGAATACAATAAAATTATTCAAGTTCATGAAAAAGTTAAAGATATAAATCTAAATTTGGTCGATGATTTTGATAAAACAAGAAACAAATTAAAACTAATCAGAGAAGATTTATTAAATCTATTGATTGATTTATTTGGGGATCAAATAAAATCTTCAGAACCAGAATTATTTGATGTTTCTCAAATAAACTGGGAAAGTTTTGAAGACAGTTATGCTAAATTAGATACTTATTTTTCTAGTATAAATGATAATGTGGAAATTTTTAAAGAAGCGCATCAACAACATATGTCTGCGGTATCTATGTCCGGAAAAAAGGAGTTTAATAATTTTTTAAACAAAACTTCATCTCTAGCAAATGCAGGAAGATTAGACAAATCAAAATTAAAAGGAGCTGCAGCATCTGCCGCAATAGGGTTTTTAGTTGAAGGAGGTATGGCTGTTATTAAATCAAGAAGTGATGCTAATAAAACAATCGCTCAAATAGAGTTAGACATTGAGAAAATGAAAGACGGGATGAGAGGAGATGTAGAATTAATTTTAAACGATATTTTAAAACTAGGTAGATTTTATACAGAACTAAAAGATAAATTAATTCCGCAATTAAAATTATTTACTCAGAAAGCAGTTAATAAATTGATAGTTGATATTTCACCTTTATATGAACAAATAATTTCGAACCATGAAATAAAAGAATTAAGAGATAGTAATAAGCTTTTAATGACAGAATTTCGAACAATTGAACTTGAATTAATTGATAAAAAAGAGCAAGTTGATTTTAATGATTTAAGACATCAACAACTAACTGAAGTTGTTGATTTTCAAAAGGTAGAATACAACTTTTTATTATCATTAAAACCGGTTAAACCCAATTTGTTCTATAAAATAATATCTCCAAAAAAATCTGTTAATTTATACAACGAGACTTTAATTGATTGGTATACCTACTGTAAACCTTTTATTGATAATTTCGAGAATACTCAAAAAGAAATTGTTAGAGAAGTAGAACTAAAAGCAGAAAATCTTGTTGATATGAATTTATTAATAAAGAGAAAAGAAAATATTCTAGAAGAATTAAATAATAATTCACGAAATATAAGAACTATTTTCGGAGAAAAAGGGAATAAAACTATTTTAAAGGATTTACTTACTCATATCAAAGATTTTACTGTTTCTTCAAAAGGAGTGCTAGAATTAAATATTTCAAAAGAACTTATTTAATATGGAAAACAGACTTATTACCCAAACAGAACTAAATCATTTAAGTTCTACGGTCAACAAAAGCTTTTTAACTGAAAACATTCATAAGATTTATGATGATTTAGTTATTAATCATGCCGAAAATAATGAGTACATAGTTAATGTACTTTTCAGTAAAATGACTAAAGATAATCGTTTTGATAAAATTAGTGATGAAAGTAAAATGTTAATGGTAGATACAGCATTGTCTTGCTTATCCAATGTGCTTAAAACCTTTGACTTAAAGAATAAAACAAGTATTCTTCATAAGAAAAACAAAGAATTAACAGATTTGTTTTTTAAAAATTATGAAGAAAAATTGTTAAGTTTAAAGGAAGAAATAAAGAAAAATCAAGAAGATTTTTTAGAGTTACAACAAAATGCTAATGATATGTCCTTAGGCAAGTTAGCAAATGCAATAAACGAATTTCACAACCCAAATATGGCTACAGATGTGAGTAATCAAGATATTGATGATTTACTAAATGGTGGTACACTAGAATTTTAAAATTATGATTACAGAAGAACTTATAAAAAAATATTTTTTAACCAAAAGCAAAACGATAAAGGCTTATCTAATAGGAAATGAAGATAAATTATTTTTAACAGAAGATCATGATCACATAAAAAATGTATTTAAAAGTAATAAAAAGGAAGGTCGTATGATCTTTTATCGTATTAATTACTTTATAGCTGTGATATTTTTGTTAGGATCATTTTTTATGGTAATGAGCTGGTTATCTCAAATAAATAATATACAAGATATATTGTACATTTTTGTTTTATTAGCACCTTTACTTCTTATATTTTTAAAACCTCTAGTACACTTATTTGCTTTAAAAAACAGGAGGAATAATAAGAATATTTCCATGTACAAAGAGTTATACGGAGAACAAAATTTTAATAAATTAAATATAACTTCAGAAATACAAGATCAAAAGGAAAAAGGAATATCAAAAGGTTTATTTATAGGAGTTATAGTTGCTGTTATAATATTATATTTCATTTTCTAGAGATAGGGAACTAAAAATACTGTGTTTGTGAAAGCAGTAGAAATAAAAATAAAATTAATCAATGTTTCAAATTATAACAAAGAGTTGGAAAATAATTTAAATTAAGATTTTGATGATGATTTTACTTTAGAGATTTATAGCCTTGTTAAGATTTAACTTTATTTTAATTTTAGAAGTTTATTAAGAACTTTCAATAAATATTTTTTAATGCAAAACCCAACCCGCCCATACCATCGCGCAGAAATAGACCAACGCTTTACCAAAGTAAAAGCACAAATGCATCAAGAAGCTTTGGCTAGAGGTGGAGATGGTATAGCGCTTTACACTGATTGCTATACAGGAGAAACCTTACGTGGTGGTGACAGATATGATTATGAGCACATACGTTCTTCTGAAGAAGTATTTATGGCGTATAGAGATCGATTAACCAATGCAGAAATTGCAGAAGTGGTAAACTGTCCAGAAAATGTTTCGGTAACGTTGCGAACCATCAATCAATCGAAAGGTAAAATGAGAATGGAAGATTGGATAGCAAATATTGATAATATCAACAAATACAACATAAACGTTGCTTTAACTAAAAACGTTTTGAGGAAAGCAGATAATGGAATACAAAAAATGGCCAGTACATTTATGTAAAACAAGTAAATGGTTTACACTGTAATAAGCCTTTAATTCGTCTAATTTTATTAGTGTTATTACTTCAATAGACTTGTACCTAAGGTCTTTTCATTTATTTGATTTTTTTTATATTTAATCCTTAAAATATTTGAAACAGACAGGTATTGTCTATTTAAGAATTAGTTTTGTTTTTGTAATTTAATAGATATTCAAAATTGAAATCTTAGTTATTATTGTATTAGATAAATCACGATTTGTAACCAAAAAGTATAACAAATCACGGGGTATCTTTAGTCTATGTAATCAGTTAATTAGGGACTTTGAGGAAGCAATCGTGAGGATTTATAAAACCCCAACCGTAAAGGTGGGGTTTTTATTTTGGTAGTAATTAATACCATTGTATTGGTATTCTTTAACAATAGTAGGCTTATTGTGTTTTTAAACCAATAGCATCTAGAACTTTCATATAATAGGTATAATTGCTTGCTATAAAATGATTGTTATTTTTGCTATTTTCTAGTAGTGTTTTAAATTCTGAAATGGATACTAGTTTAATAGCTTCTACTTCTTCTTTTTGAAAATTTAATGTTTTAATATCTGTTTGCAATGCTGCTATAAAAGTATGATGAAACTCATTATCGATAATACCGTTTGCATAGCTTTGAAAGCATTCAAAAACACCAATTTTATCTAAGTCTTTTTCATAGATTGTAAGCCCTATTTCTTCTTGTACCTCTCTAATTGCTGCTTGTGTAATGGTTTCGCCAGCATCTACATGTCCTGCAACAGAAACATCCCAAAGTAAAGGGCAAATCACTTTAGTAGCTGCTCTTTGGGCTAATAAAACTTCTCCTTTTGTAGTGTAAAACCAAATATGTGCGGTGTTATGGTAATAGCCTTTTGTGTGTATTTCAGATTTAGGTGCAGGTTTACCTGTTGGTTTACCTTCTTTGGTAATAATGTCTATTAATTCGTCCATAATAAAAGAATTACATATGTTTTCTTAAGCAATTAATTAAAGGTTTAAAATCTTCAGCTGTATTAAATAGGTGGCAGGAAACTCTAATATAATCTCCTCTAAATGAAACAAAAATATTATTATCTATCATGTTTTCTTTTAAGTCATCTAGATTTATATGGTCTGGTAATTTAATACCGAAGAGGTGATGTGCTCTTTTGGAGTCTTTTTCTATGTGGCAACCTAATTTTTGCAATGCTAATACAGCTTCTTCAGAAATCGTTTTACAATATTCTTGAATGGCTTTAGGTGTCCATTCTAGAACTTGTTTTAATGCTGCAATTTGCATTTTTACATGTATAAAGTTTCCACTTTCTCCAACTTGATATCTATTTGCTAAAGGTTTGTATTGGTTTTGGTAATTGGTTAAACCAGCAAAATTTTCGCTACCTAATCGGTTAGACCAGTTTTCTTCAATAGGTTTTCCGTTATCAAAATATGCACCATAATAGGCATAAGCACATCCATAAGGACCAAATAACCACTTGTAACCTGCGCAAATTAGAGCATCTGGTTGTATTTCTTTCACCGAAAAAGGTAAAGCACCAATACTTTGGCTACCATCAATAATAAGTAACGCCTTATGTTGTTTTGCTTTTTTACTAATAGCTTTTAAGTGGAATAAGCTTCCGTTAGACCAGTGTATATTTCCCATAGCAACCACAGCTGTTTTATCTGTTATAGCATTTAAAATACTGGTATTCCATGGTTCTCCTTCCTTTTTACTTACCGTTTTAATAGTTGCATTATAGTTGTCTGCTAGATTTTTCCAAGAATAATAATTACTCGGGAACTGTTCCTCTATTATTAAAATTTCATCTCCTTTGTTTAAAACAATATTGTTGGTAACTGTAGCAATTCCGTAGGAAGCAGAAGGAATGGTAGCGATTCTATTATAATCATTAACATCAATTAGTTCTGCAAACAGTTTTTTAAGGGTTACCACAGGTTCAAAATAATCGGAACCCTTTATGGTATAAGGTCTGTTTTTTTGCTTTAATCCTTCTAAACCAGCTTCATAGATTGCTTTAAATGCAGGCGATTGCGAAGCCATATTTAGGTATGTAATATTTTCCGGAAGATCAAAAAGATGTTTTTGGTTTTGTAAAGGCATAATTGCTTTATAATTATTGGTATAAAGCTACTAAAGTTTACTTAGATTAAATAGGAGAGAGGTAAGAATAAAAAAGCCTCTTATTACAGAGGCTTTTAATTAATTATATGTAAAATCTAGATTATTTAAAATAAGAAAATGTTTCGCCATCTTCAATATTTAAAAGCGTTTCATAAATCATTTTAATCACATTTTCTACATCGTCTCTATGTACCATTTCTACAGTGGTATGCATGTAACGTAAAGGTAATGATATTAATGCAGAAGCAACACCACCATTGCTATACGCAAAGGCATCTGTATCTGTTCCTGTAGCTCTTGAAAGAGCAGAACGTTGAAAAGGAATTTCTTTAGCTTCGGCAGTATCTGTAATTAAATCACGTAATTTTTGTTGTACAGCAGGAGCAAAGGCTACTACAGGACCTTTACCAAGTTCAAGATGACCTTCTTTCTTTTTGTCAATCATTGGCGTTGTAGTGTCATGTGTAACATCTGTAACTATAGCAACATTAGGTTTAATGGTTTGTGTAATCATTTCTGCACCACGTAAACCAATTTCTTCTTGTACAGAGTTGGTAATGTATAAACCAAAAGGCAATGTTTTATTGTTTTCTTTTAATAAACGTGCCACTTCAGCAATCATAAATCCACCCATTCTGTTATCTAAGGCACGACAAACAAATTTATCTTTGTTAAGAATATGAAATTCATCAGGATAGGTAATTACACAACCAACATGAACACCAAGAGCTTCTACCTCTTCTTTAGTAGCACAACCACAATCAATAAAAATATTGTCTGGTTTTGGCGCTTCTTCTTTTGCTTTGTTTCTTGTATGTATTGCTGGCCAACCAAATACACCTTTAACAATACCGTTTTTGGTATGTATATTTACAACTTTACTAGGTGCAATTTGGTGGTCACTTCCTCCGTTTCTAATCACGTAAATTAATCCGTCATCACTAATATAGTTTACGTACCATGAAATTTCGTCAGCATGTCCTTCAATTACTACTTTGTATTTTGCTTTTGGGTTAATAACACCAACAGCTGTTCCGTAGGTATCTGTAATAAACTCATCAACATAAGGTTTTAAATAGTCCATCCAGATTTTTTGTCCTTCCCATTCGTAACCAGTTGGAGCTGCATTATTTAAATATTTTTCTAAAAAGTCTATAGACTTTTGATTAAGTATGCTCTTTTTTGCCATGTGTAAAATTTTTCACTAAAATAATAATATTAATACTATTTTAGGGTTTAACAAGACGTAAATTATTAATTTTACTCCATTGCTATGAAATGGATATTTGGTGCTTGTAAAACAGCTTTAAAGTATACTATTTAAGAAAAAAGCGTGGATTTGGTTTAAAATTGATTTTTGGAATGATTTTGGTGTTTTAAATTAAAAATCGAAACAATTTTATTTTTACTTAAAAATACATGAAGTACATTTGTTACTTACTACTACTACTTTTTCCGGTGTTGCTTTTTGGGCAAACCAAAGAAGTAAAACAAGATACTACAGACTATGATTATATTATAGTTGCAGGAGATTCTATTGCAAAATCTGCTATAGATTTAGAAGAAGTTATACTACTAAATAAACTAAAATTTGATAGTAGAGCAGATAGAAGAAGGTATCTAATTTTAAGACGAAAAACCATAAAAGTATATCCTTATGCCAAACTTGCAGCAGAGCGTCTAGAGACAATGCAAGAAAGAATGGATGGTTTAGAACGAAATAGCTTAAAGAAAGTTTATGCCAAACGTGTGCAAAAATATATTGAAGAAGAGTTTTCTGAAGAATTAAAAAAACTAACAAGAACCGAAGGGCAAATACTTGTAAAGTTGATACATAGGCAAACAGGGAAAACAGCTTTTGATTTAATTAAAGAATTGCGAAGTGGTTGGCGAGCCTTTTGGTTTAATACCACAGCAAGTGTTTTTGATATTTCATTAAAACGTGAGTTTAATCCAGAAGAAGAAAAAGAAGATTACCTTATTGAAGATATATTACAACGAAATTTTCAAAATGGTGTATTAGATAAACAGGAACCTGCTATTTATTTTGATTTTTATGCGCTTTCAAATAAATGGTTATCTGCTAAAAACAAACCATAAATGCATATACAAACTCCTTTTGAAGAAAAATTAAATGCCTTGACACATAGTGTTGGTGTTTTGTTTGGTATTGTAGGACTTGTTTTGCTTATTTTAAAAAACAGCTATAAAAGTGATTGGAGTTTTTTTAGCGTTGTAGTTTATGGTATTTCTATTATAATTTTATTTGCGGCATCTACTTTGTATCATTATGTGCAAAACGAAAAACAGAAACATTATTTTAGAATTGTAGATCATATAAGTATTTATATTTTAATTGCAGGAACTTACACACCAATTTTATTAATCTCTTTGCAAAGCAGTTTAGGGTGGCCTTTGTTTTATACAGTTTGGAGTATTGCAGCCTTTGGTGTGCTATTAAAAATATTTTTTACAGGACGCTTTGAAGCTTTTTCGGTATTACTTTATTTAGCAATGGGATGGTTAGTAGTTTTTGACTTTAGCCATTTAAGTGAGGTTATTGGTGATAATGGTATTTTATGCTTATTTGCTGGAGGATTGGCATACACAGGAGGTATTATCTTTTATGCCATTAATAAAATACCATACAATCATGTTATTTGGCATTTGTTTGTATTAGCAGGTGCAATCTTTCACTTTTTTATGGTGTATTTTTATGTGATTTAAAGACATAAAAAAACAAGGTCTATAAAATAGCCTTGTTTTTTAAATTATTTAAAGTTGTTTGCTTTTATGCTACAACGTCCTTTTTCTTGATTTTTCTGTACGGAAAAGAGTTAAAGATACTACGTTTACCAAAACGGTTTTGTTTATCACTTTGCGAAAACTTAATATATAAACCTTTGTTTACACCAAAGTACTCATAGGTGTTACCATCTAAAAAAGTAACCTCTAATAATAATCCTTTATGTTGCCAATCTACAATAGGACTAGAAATTGTAGTAGCATATTCTTCTTTGTTAGCCTCAATAGTTTCAGGAGCCATACTTACTAAAAAGTGGTAGCCATCAATTACTTTTCGGCTCATAAGTTCTGCTTCTACAGCTTTGTCATCACCTGCTTGAAACTTATCAGGATGCCATTCTTTTACTAAACTTCTGTACGTAGTTTTTAAACTTTTTAAAGTCATTTCTTGTTCTACGTTAAATAGCTTCTTGTATTCGTTGATACGTTTCATAAATAAAGGTGTTTTTTTAAACCGAGTGCAAAGGTACTATTTCTTTTTACAATGTGTTGATTTAGTTGAAAAAAGAAGTTTTTGGTTTTAGTATTAATTTAGAAACAGTAACAAACGTTGTTTCTTTTTGTAAGAAGTTTATTAATATTTAATTAAACATGATTTTTTTCTTTTTTTCTTGAAAATCTCCAGGCTCCAAAAGCAAGAAATAAATATAATATTATAATTGCTAACATTTGTTGCCAGTTGTTTGTCAATTCATAATATAAAATTAAAATTCCACCAATACTTAAACCTATTATAGAAAGTAGGGTTACAAAAGTTGAAGAGTTTGTTTTCTTTCTTATTTTAAAATTAGCAATAGCCATTAATAATGAAACTAATAGAAAGGTAACACTACCAAATTCAAGAATTAATTCTAATCCTCCAATAAGAATTAAAACACTTGATATTAGTGCCATAGCAATTATTGCATTTTGCGGACTATTATTTTTTCGGATAGCTAGAATGCTCGGAAAATAACCATCTCTTGCAATAACAGACATTTGACGAGAAGAACCAAAAACGGTTCCGCTAATCGCGCTACTTGTTGCTAAAATAGCACCAGCAATTACTAAGTTGGTTCCTAGTGTACCTAAAACATTTCCTGCTCCAGAGGCAAGTGCAAATTCTTTATTCTTTATAATTTCTTCTGTAGGAATAGCAAATAATGCTCCTATTGAAATTACTACATAAATCAGTACTGCTAATGTAATGGCACTATAAATAGCTCTTGGAATATTCTTTTCAGGATTTGTCATTTCATTAACAGCGTTGATTACAAGCTGAAAACCTTCAAATGCAACAAAGGTTAATGAAGCAACAATTAAGATGGAAAAAAGACCTGAATGCTCTAAATCTAAAGTCATATTCTTTATAAAAGAACCAAAGTCTGTTGTTCCGTGATTTATTAATACAACAGAAATAATGGTTAAAATAATAAGTTTGGTATACACCATTAAATCTTCAATTTTCCCCATTCCGTTAACACTCCAAATGTTTATTGTAGTAAATATTGCAATAACACCTAAAGCAACACTTTTTCTAACCCAAATACTATCTGCAAATGCACTACTACTAATAGCGTAAGATGAAAAAGTATAAGCATATAAAGCCAAGGTACTTATATAACCAAAAATAATAAACCAACCGATGGCTGAAGCCAAAAAATTAGAATCTGGATAGGTTTGTTTAAAAAAAGAATAAGTAGCTCCTTCGTCTTTATAATAAAGGCCTAATTTTACATAGGAATAAGCTGCTAAAGAGGCTATTAAACCTCCAATAATGATAGCAATTGGTGTAAGGTTTCCTATTAAGGAAACAGAAATACCTAGTATGGTAAAGATACCACCACCAACCATGCCTCCTAGAGCAATTGCAATTAATTCTGCTAAACCTAAATTCTTATTTCTTTTTCGGTGTTGTGTCATTTTTCAAAACTTAGGATAAGGTATTTGTAAAAATTATTTACGTACTAAAACACGAAATTAATAAATAAAACACCGAAAAGAATAGCTGTAAGATTTTTTTTATAATGCAGAGCCAACAAATAATTTATATGTTTTTAAGAAGTGATATATAAATAGATTTACACGTTTTTTATAAATGAATATTTCCAAGAAGCAAGAATTGTCTTCCTTTATTTTTTTCATAAGTAGTACTCGTATTTTCGCTAACAATACCAATTAATTAGTGGCATGCACAAAATACTTTTTTCGTAACCAAAAGGAAACTCTAACCAATAAAATTAAAGCAGGAACTTCTACTAATGGCCCAATAACTCCTGCAAATGCTTGTCCGGAATTTAACCCAAAAACAGCAATGGCAACAGCTATAGCTAATTCAAAGTTGTTTCCTGCAGCTGTAAATGCAACAGAAGCTGTTTTATCATAAGTGGCTCCAGTAGCTTTGGTAAAGAAAAAGCCAATAATAAACATAAGGGTAAAATAAACCAATAACGGAATAGCAATAATGACCACATCCATTGGTATTTCTACAATTAACTCTCCTTTTAATGAAAACATTACTACTATAGTAAATAAAAGCGCAATTAGAGTCATAGGCGAAATGGTTGGTATAAACTTTTTAGTGTACCATTCTTCTCCTTTTAAAGGCACTAAAATAACACGACTTAGTATACCTAAAGCAAACGGAATACCTAAATAAATAGCAACACTTTCTGCTATGGTTGCTATCGATATGTCAACAATAGCACCTTCAAAACCAAAATAGGGAGGAAGTACTGTTATAAAAAGCCAAGCATAAAAACTATATGCAAATACTTGAAAAATACTATTTAAGGCTACTAAACCTGCTCCATATTCACTGTTTCCCTCTGCAAGATCATTCCATACTAAAACCATAGCAATGCAGCGTGCAAGACCTATTAAAATAAGCCCTACCATATATTCGGGATAATCTCTTAAAAAGGTAATGGCTAAAAAAAACATTAAAACAGGACCAATAATCCAGTTAAGAATAAGTGATATAGAGAGTATTTTAGTGTTTTTAAATACTTTAGGTAATAAGGAATAGTTCACCTTTGCAAGCGGAGGATACATCATTAAAATTAAACCTATAGCAATAGGTATATTGGTGGTGCCACTACTTAAAGCATTTATAAATTCTGGAAAATTAGGAATGAAATAACCTATAGAAACTCCTATAGCCATTGCTATAAAAATCCATAAGGTTAAATTTTTATCTAGAAAACTTAATTTTTTATTAGCCATTTTTAAGATTGAATTTGGGAGAATATGTAAAACATTTCGGTTGCAATTTGTATGCTTCTTTCGTTATATTTTTCGGCTTGTTGTGGTGTGTTATCAAAAGTTTTAGGATCTTCAAAAGTAATAGGTATACGTTTTTCTGCACCAGCAATAAACGGACAACCACCATCTGCTTGTGAGCAAGTCATGATAGCAGCAAAAGCAGATTTAGGATTAAAATCATGATCTAATTTTTTAGAAAACCCAATAATAGGATGTTCATTTTCTGCATATTTTATAGCGTAAACAGGATTGTTTCCTTCAGAAATGGTTTGTATTTTAAAACCAGAATGCTCTAAAGTATTAGCAACCATAGGAAACAATGCGGTAGCTTCTGTACCACCAGAGTAACAAAACACATTTTTAATATTAAAATAATTAGCCATAGTTTGTGCCCAAACTTGTGATAAATGACTTCTTCTAGAATTATGTGTACAAATAAAATGCAATCTAATTTCTTGCTTGGTATTTACTTTTTCTTGTATAAAATCTGCTAAAGGTTGTAAAACAGCTTGACGTTCTTTAGAAATAGTTTGCAGATTTAAACTAGCAATTACATTTGCTATTTCTTGAAATGTTGAGGATGTTGTGGTTATCATTTTTTTGAAGGTTTGGTTACTATTTAACAACAGTTTCCGTCTGGTGAACAGCAAGGCTCATCATTAGTAGTTGAAAGTTGTGAGAATTGTAATTTTGGTTTTTCAGCAGGAATTCCACAAGCATCTTTTGCTAAGCAATCGGTTTGTTTTGATGTAAGTAGAAAGTTGGTTCCGTCAAAATCTAATCCAAATTTTTCTATAGTTTGTCCTTGGTATTCTACCTCAATTTCTAAATCTTCAATACCAAGTGTTTTTTCTGAAAGCTCAATAATATGTACTAGTTTTTCAGGATGTAATCTGTGATCATAGTCGTTGGCATTCCACAGTTGAAAGTTTACTACTTCTTCTTTTCTTACAGTGCCTCCACAATCAATAAAGTGTTTTGTTATTTTTCCTACCTCAGTAACATGAAAGTGATTTGGTACTAATTCGCCATTTGGTAATTGAAAAGCAATCGTTTCTAATTGTTGTAATTTGTTTTTAATTTCTGAAAGTTTCATATGTCTAATTTTTTATTGTTTTATGTTACATCTATTAGTCGTTTTACTTTGTATCAAGTATTGCTTATAGATGTTTTTTAGCTGTATTTGTTTATTGCAATTATACGATTAATGGATTAAATTTTTTTAGCAACAATCTGTGTTTTGTACATCTTGATCTAAAAAAGAAAGCATTACATTTTTCATTTTGCTCCAGTTTTTAGTATCAATACAATAGCAAACGCTTGTACCTTCTACACTTCCTTTAATTAAACCTAAGTGTTTTAGTTCTTTTAAATGTTGCGAAATGGTAGGTTGTGCCAAACCAATTTGGTTTACTAAATCTCCGCATACACAAGCGTTTATTTTAAATAAGTGTTGTAAAATAGCCACTCTTGCAGGATGCCCAAAAGCTTTTGCAAATAATGCAATTTCATTTTGTTGGTCTGTAAACATTTCGGTTTTTGCTAATCCCATTTTTTGGTTTATTTGTTCATTGCAATATTACGATTAATATTTTAATTACATTTTATTTTTAATAAAAATTTAAGGAAAGTATAAGGTTTGAGTTTGTGTTATCCTTTTATAAAGTCTTTGTATTCTTCAAAAAAGCTTTCAAATTGATGCATATTTTCATTGAAGAAAACCATAACTTCTTGCCATGTATTCTTGTTGTGTATAGATACTTTTTTTTCTAAAGGAATGTAAATACGCGAAATTTCTTTTCCGTTATCTAAAAAGTATTCTTCTTTAAAGATGGCTTCTGGTAGGTACTCGTTGTGTATAATAGATTTTAGGGATTGTAGTTTTTCCCAGTAGGTAATTCGGTTTTCTAAATCGTCTTCAAGATCAAGTGCTACTAAAGCCTTTTTATTATCAAAATGAAACTTAAAGCTTAAGCCTTTTATTTTGGTATTGTATAAGGTCCATTTTCTTGGAAAAGATTTTCCAAAACTGGTCCAGAATAATTGTTTTATTTGTCTTGATTCTTCTTTGCTAAACATAATTAATAGAAAATAGATAGATTACCTGTCTTTAATGTTTTCTTGTACACATTACGCATCTAATTAAACAAAATAGGCAATTGCAATAGCACCTACTATGGTAATTAATTTGGTAATATTAAATTTATGATCTTCATTACTCTCAAATAAAATAGTAGTAGAGATATGTAAAAATATACCAATTACTATTGCAGAAATTTCATAATAATAGGTTTGAATAAAATTAGAGTTTTCTGATAGTAAAACTCCAAAAGGTGTCATTAAAGCAAACAAAATTAAGAAAAATGCAATTTTAGCTTTTGGTAATTTAGATGCAATAAAAAAGGTAGCTAAAATAATTGCAACAGGTAGTTTATGTATTATAATTCCTAAAAGTAAACTACTGTGATTATTTATTGGTAAGCCTTCTAAAATACTATGAATACTCAAACTTATAAATAACAACCAAGGAAAAGCAGTTGCATCTTTATTTAAATGTACATGACCATGTTCGGCTCCTTTAGAAAAGAATTCTAACACAATTTGCATTAAAATACCAATCATTATAAATAAACCTACCGATTTGTTTGTCTGAGCGTAAACTTCTGGTAAAAAGTTAAAAACTGTGATAGATAGTAAAAAAGCACCACTAAATGCTAATAATAATTTTAGGTTTTTATTTTGCGATGGTTTTAAAATTAAAACAATGGCATAACCTAAAAGCACACTTAATATTGGTAATAATATATTTTGCATGTATTAAAGAAATATGTAATTAAACGTCTCTTAGGCAAGCTTAGAGTAGTAGTTTTACTTATTATTAAATATTGATTTAGTTATTTAAAAATCATGATTAGTCTTTCACTTTGTTTGGCATGAAATTTTTGCAATTTATAATTACCAAATATATCTAATAAATATACACCAGCTTTATTAAAAAGAGCTTCAAAATCTGCCAAGGTAAATCCTCTTACACGTTCTTGAAAACTATAATCTTTATTATCTGCAGTAAAGGTAATATCTTTAATAATATAGCCATCTTCAACGCGTCTTTTTTGCGTAAAAGCAATACCATCTACTATTTTTACATCTTCTGCAACTAAATTATCTATAACATATTCACTATTCATAAAATCTATAACAGCAAAACCAGATTGGTTTATTTCTGTTTTTATGGCTTTAATGGTGTTTAGGTTGTCTTCTTCTTTATCAAAGTAACCAAAACTTGTAAATAAATTAAAAACAGCATCAAACTTTGCATTATAAGGCGTACTCATATCATGCACGTTAAAATGTAAGGTGTCGTTTTCAAACTGTTTGGCATGTGCAATGCTATTTTGAGATAAATCTATTCCAGTTACATTATAGCCTAAAGTGTTTAAATATATAGAGTGTCTGCCTTTTCCGCAGGCAAGGTCAAGTATATTTCCACCTTCAGGAATATTTAAATAATTGGTAAGGTTATCCATGAAGTGTTGGGCTTCGGTATAATCTCTATCTTTGTAAAGAATATGGTAAAATGGAGAATCAAACCACGAAGCAAACCATTCTTTTTCGCTTTTTATCATGTATTGTTATATATCAGCACAAAAATAATCTATTTTTGCAATCTATTTGTCGAAAAACATGGAGAATAATTATAAAATGCTTGCCAAAACTTTATTTGGCTTTGAAGATTTATTAGCAAAGGAGTTAACACAACTTGGTGCACAACAGGTTAAAGTAGGAGTACGAAGTGTTTCTTTTGTTGGAGATAAAGGTTTTATGTATAAAGCCAATTTAGGTTTGCGTACTGCAATTAAAATTTTAAAACCTATTAAAACCTTCAGAATTGTTAATGAAGAAGATTTATACAAACAGGTATATAAAATGGATTGGAGTGAATACCTAAAGTCTTCTGGTACGTTAGCTGTTAGCTCTACAGTAAATTCTAAACAGTTTACACATTCACAATACATTTCATTAAAAACAAAAGATGCTATTGTAGATAAATTTAGAGATACTACAGGAGAACGACCAAATGTAGATTTACGTTTTCCAGATTTAAAAATAAACGTACATATAGACAGACAATTGTGTACTATTTCTTTAGATTCTTCTGGAGAGTCTTTACACAAACGTGGTTATAAAACAGCAACCAATATTGCACCAATTAACGAAGTGCTTGCTGCTGGATTAATCATGCTATCTGGTTGGGATGGGCAAACAGACTTTATGGACCCAATGTGTGGTTCTGGTACTATGCTTGTTGAAGCAGCAATGATTGCATGTAATATTCCACCAAATTTAATGCGTAAGGAATTTGGATTTGAAAGATGGAATGATTGGGATGTAGAGCTTTTTGAAAAGATTGAAGAATCTTTACTAAAAAAGACTAGAGATTTTCACCATAGATTATTAGGTTTTGATAAATCGCCAAGTGCAGTTGCTAAAGCAAAAGAAAACTTAAAAAATGCACATTTAGAGGAGTTTGCAACCATTAAACACGAAGATTTCTTTAAAACGCGAAAAGGAGGAGAAGAAAAATTACACATGGTTTTTAATCCGCCTTATGGAGAACGTTTAGATAATTTAGATGTAAAAGATTTTTACGGAAAAATAGGAGATACTTTAAAACAAGGCTATCCAGGAACAGACGCTTGGTTAGTTACTTCTAATTTAGAAGCATTAAAGTTTGTAGGTTTGCGTCCATCAAGAAAAATAAAAGTATTTAATGCCAAGCTTGAAGCACGTTTTGTTAAATACGAAATGTATGCAGGAAGTAAAAAAGGAAAGTATTTAAAAAAGGATTAGCTTAATAAACTATTAAAAGTAGTTTTTTTAACAGCCTGAAATAGTAAAGTTTAGAATTTGATACCAATGAAGCATCAAATTCTAAACTTTTTTTTATCTATTTATTTACTTCTGGAAATTCTAAAAAGAGTTGCTCTACCAATAATTTGGTTTCCTTTTTTAAAGCGTTTTTAGATTTATCTAACTCACAAGGAATACTAGCTTGCCATATTACTTGGTTTTTTTCTAAATCGGAAACATACACAATAAGTGTTTCTTTAGTATATACCACAGTATTTATGGTACAGGTTCTCCAATACGCAAATTCATTATCTAGCTCACAGTTTTTTACAATATTTTCTTCTTCGGTTATAGAAATTTTAAAACCAGCTTGAAGTTGTGGTTTAAATACATTGGTTCTGTAACCTAAAGCAGCCATGTGGTTATCTACTTCGTCACCAATTAATTGACGCACAAAAGTGTTATCTAAATTTGGGTATTTGGTATTGTCTACATGAAAATCTTCTAAGCAAAGCACGTAAGTTTCGTAGTAGTTAAAATCTACTTCTTCATCATATTCTGATATAATATCAACGGTTGCTGCGCAACCAAAAAGTAGCAAAAGAGTTACAAGACTAAAAAGGTTTAAAGATTTCATGAAATGTGTTTATTTCATAAAGATCTTTGATTTATAGAAGATTAACTATGATAATTGTCAGTTTTTTTCTTTTTTTAGTATGGTATGCGTATCGTACGTTTTTTTTAATGGCTTATCCTTTCTTAAATAAAGGAATTAGGTAAGAAATATTATAACTATAGCCTACACCAAAATTACTTCCATCATAGGTTCTGTTATAACCAGGAACATATAAGTTTTCAAAATTATCTGGTTGGTCTTGACTAAAGATACTTTTTAATTGTGCATTAATACCGATAAATAAATTTGGTAATATTTCTGCTTTAATACCAATTATTAATTCTACCCAAAGAGCAGTTAAGCCACTAAATTTTTCGGCATCTGTAGAAGAAAAATGTGGTTCCCAATATTGGTTTTGTTCGTAAACAGAAAAACTATTTCTTGTTTGGCTAAAGGTACTAGCACCAACACGCAAACCACCATAAATCATGTTGTGCATACCAAACCAATTGGTGTATGAGTTATAATCTACTCCAGCTTTAAAATAAGAACCAGAAGCAGTTGCATTAAGGTAGTCATTACCTAAAGTTTTTTCTTCTGTACCAAGTTCTCCTGCAAGATATAAGCGTTTAGATAACCTAAAATCTGCCATGATTTCAAAACCTTTATAGTCATCTTCAAAAGCCGTTCTAATTAATTTGCTTAAATCACCACCAACACGAAGTCCGTACTTTTGTATGTGCTTAATAGAATCTTTTTTTGCTTTTGCAATGCTATCATTTTGTGCATTTACAGAAACACAAAAGAGCATAAAAAAGACAAATATATTAATGGTAAAGGTTAAAGTGGGCTTCATCTTCATTGCTAATAGGTTCGTTATCTGTTGCTGAAAGTATATAATCTATCCATTTATCTCCATCGTCTTCTACGCTAATAGTAACGTTTTCAAAAACGGTTTTATAGCCACAGGCTTTAGATACATATTCTAGTTCTGTTGCATAATTAATAGTAATGGTATCTGCATTTCCTTCTGTAGTACCATCATCATTTAAAACATAGTCTTTATGTAAAACAAACTGCGTACTAGTTTCTGTAGTTTTTAATGGTAAGTAAATACTGTTTGCAGTAACTATATTATAGTCGCTTAATACTTCTTCATTGCCAACACCTTGTATTCTAAGTTTAAATGCGTTTTTTACATTTTCGGTATTGGCACTGTTATAAAATTGTATGAATAACCTAGAAGTTGTAGAGGTGTCATCGGAGCAAATGTCATCTCTTTCGCAACTTAAAAAAGCTACAAAGGCTATAATAACGGTTAGAATTATAAATTTTAGATTTTTCATGTTTACATTCCGCGAAAGCGGTACTATTTCAATACTAATTAACGTTTTTCTAAAAGTACAACATTTTCTACATGAAATGTTTGCGGAAACATATCTACAGGTTGCAGTTTTGTTACTTTATACATATCATTCATTAACGCTAAATCTCTAGCTTGTGTTGCACTATTACAACTTACATAAACTATTTTATTTGGCGCAATATTTAGTATTTGATTAACAACATCTTTATGCATACCATCACGAGGAGGATCTGTAATAATTACATCTGGTTTACCATGTGTTTTAATAAACTCTTCATTAAAAACGTTTTTCATGTCACCAACAAAAAAATCGGTGTTATCAATATTGTTAAGTTTTGCGTTTTCTTTAGCAGCAAGAATAGCGTCTGGAACTGCCTCAACACCTACCACTTTTTTAGCTTGTTTAGCAACAAACTGCGCAATGGTTCCTGTACCTGTATATAAATCATATACCAACTCATTACCAGATAAACCTGCAAAATCACGTGTAATTTTGTACAGTTCAAAAGCTTGTTTTGAATTGGTTTGGTAAAAGGATTTGGCATTAATTTTAAATTTTAAGCCTTCCATTTCTTCAAAAATATGGTCTTCACCTTTATAGCAAATTACTTCTTGGTCATAAATAGTATCATTAGCTTTTTCATTAATGATGTATTGTAAAGAGGTAATTTGTTTAAACTCTTGGCCAAGGAAATCTAGTAATAGCTCACGTTTTTCTTTATGGTCTTTAAAAAACTGAACAACTACCATAATGTCTCCAGTAGAAGAGGTACGAATCATTAATGTTCTTAATAATCCGGTTTGGTTTCTGGTATTAAAAAATTCCATGTCATTATCTAACGCAAACTGTTTTACAGCGTTACGTATAGCGTTAGAAGGATCTGCTTGTAAGTGACATTTATTTATATCTAAAATTTTGTCCCACATTCCAGGAATATGAAAACCTAAAGCATTTCTATCTCCTAAATCTTCTGTAGAATCAATTTCTTCAAAAGTTAACCAACGAGAATCACTAAAAGAGAATTCCATTTTATTTCTGTAAAAATACTGTTCTGCAGAACCTAAAATAGGCGTAATTTCTGGTAATTCAATATGGCCAATTCTGGTTAGGTTATTGGTAACTTCTTTTTGTTTGTAAAACAATTGGTGTTCATACGCCATATCTTGCCATTTACAACCACCACAAGTACCAAAATGCTCGCAAGCAGGTTGTGTACGTTTATCTGATAATTTATGAAAAACGGTTGCTTTACCTTCATAGTACGCTTTTCGTTTTTTAAAGGTTTGCACATCTACCACATCACCAGGAACTGCGTTTGGTAAAAATATAACTTTTCCATCTGGAGCTTTAGCAATGGTTTTACCTTTTGCACCAGCATCTATAACTTCCACATTAGTGAAAACTTGTTTTCTGTTTTTTCTTCTTGACATAGTTGCAAAAGTAAGGAAAGGATTTTCTTTTTTCGAGTATTGATTTATGATTTTTTAAATAAAAATGAGAATAGAAATATTTTAATTCAACACGAATATTTAGTATTTTGCAAGTCTTTAGGGATGATTTCTTTCCCACGCTGAATTTTCGACTCTCATCTATACAAAAAGTTATGGTGAGTTTAGACTTCGAAAGGATAAAGGTAGATAAGGAATGGCTTTTTTATTCACTAATAAAATTATTTAAAATGGCTGTTTTAGACCAATTAACATCGCAAGAAGCGATGGATTTAGAAAACAAGTATGGCGCGCACAATTACCATCCACTTCCAGTAGTACTGAGTAGAGGAGAAGGTGTATATGTTTGGGATGTAGAAGGAAAAAGATATTACGATTTTCTTTCTGCTTATTCTGCAGTAAACCAAGGACATTGTCATCCTAAAATTGTAGGAGCAATGGTTAATCAAGCACAAACGCTAACATTAACATCTCGTGCATTTTATAATGATATGCTAGGTAAATTTGAAAAATTTGCTACAGAAACCTTTAACTACGATAAGCTGTTACCTATGAATACAGGAGCAGAAGCTGTTGAAACGGCTTTAAAACTTTGTAGAAAATGGGCTTATGAAGTAAAAGGAATTGATGAAAACGAAGCAGAAATTATAGTATGTGAAAATAACTTTCATGGTAGAACAACAACTATTATATCTTTTTCAAACGATCCTGTTGCAAGAAAGAATTTTGGACCTTACACCAAAGGTTTTATAAAAATTGAATATGATAATCTACAAGCTTTAGAAGAAGCTCTTTCTAGTAATAAGAATGTTGCAGGATTTTTAGTAGAACCAATTCAAGGAGAAGCTGGAGTGTATGTACCAACAGAAGGATATTTATCAAAAGCGAAGGCTTTATGCGAAAAGTATAACGTATTATTTATTGCAGACGAAGTACAAACTGGAATTGCAAGAACAGGTAAAATGTTAGCTATTGATCATGAAAATGTAAAAGCAGATATATTAATTCTTGGTAAAGCTTTAAGTGGTGGAGCATATCCTGTTTCTGCAGTATTGGCAAATGATACCATTATGAATGTTATTAAACCAGGAAATCATGGTAGTACATTTGGTGGTAATCCTGTAGCTGCTGCTGTTGGTATGGCTGCTTTACAAGTAATTAAAGACGAAAACCTAGCGCAAAATGCACAAGAATTAGGGGAATTATTTAGAGCAGAACTTTCTAAATTTATTGAAGGCTCTAATATTGTAAATGGCGTAAGAGGTAAAGGTTTATTAAATGCTATTTTAATTAATGATGATGAAGAGAGCGAAACCGCTTGGAACATCTGTATTGCTTTACGTGATAATGGTTTATTAGCAAAACCTACACATGGAAACATTATTAGATTTGCACCTCCTTTAGTTATGAACAAAGAACAACTATTAGATTGTGTTGCTATTATTGTAAAAACATTAAAGCAGTTTGAAGCATAAGTTTTTCAATGTATACAACTTATAGAACGAAAAAAAAGCGACCATTTGGTCGCTTTTTTATTTTATAAAAGAATAGGGCTTACTGATTTTGTTGTTGAAATTCATCTAATCTTTGTCTCATAAGTTCTGGATCTTGCATGGTATCCCAACCAAAATACATAATGGTTGCAATAATAGAAATTATGGTAATAATAGATAATAGAATACCAATTATAGCCATTATTTTTCCTGCTTTTACGTTTCCGTAACCTAAATAATCTTCTGGTGCATTTTTGTATAGTAAAGTAGCTTTATTGGCTAGAATAAGAGCTACAATACCTAAGGTGATACCTAAAACACCATAACACCAACAGGTTACTATAGATAATATTCCAAAAACTAATATAAGCGTTGCGTTTGGTAGCGTTTTTTTTTCCATACTTGATTTAAATAAATTTAAAGATATAGTTAGTAAAGATAATTACAATGTTAATACTAAATAATATAAGTAAATAATTGTGTCCGTTTTTAAATTTAAACTTTAGGTGTAATACTAATACCAGCAACATTAAAAGTATAGTAAAAATGGCTGGGTACATTTTAAAAGCTGCTGTAAAATCTCCTTGAATTAGGTATACTAATGAGCGTTGCATACCACAACCAGGACATTCTATACCAAATAGTTTTTTATTTAAACAAGGTAGCATGTAGGCTTCAAAAGAAGACATATAGTATATATTTAGTAGCTACAAATATACAAAAAAGAACTTGTCTTAACAGGTAGTATTTTAACTGCAAAGACAAGTTTTTTATATTTTTTCTATGGATTTATTTCTTTTGAGAAACAACCACTTTTTTACTTTTAGTAGTTTGATTAGCAAAAGTAACTTTAGTTATATACACTCCGTCACTTAAGCTTTTAGTTGAAAATTCATATCTATTTTTAGTAGATAGATTGTTTTCTTTAAAAATTACTTTTCCTGTAACATCAAAAAGTGAAATAGATTGCACTTCTAGTTGGTTAGGATTTAACACAGTTAACTGTGACGTAGTATTGTTTTGCATTACTAAGAAATCTTCATCTATAAACTCTTGTGAAGAAAGTGATTCACTTTGAAAAACAATTTCAAAACGATCTGTATAGTCACCTTCTTCAAGTATTATTTCATAGGCTTGCTCTTGTAAATTAACATATAAGTTGTTTTGCTTATCATGAATATAAATAGGCTGACTTTCTTCAAAATTTTGTACATCATAAATATCAAAACGTACTAATTGTTGGTTGTTTATATTAACAAGTAAAGGTATTTGTAAACTTTCGTCATAATTAAATGCTTGAATAGCATAAGGTGTATTGTCATGAATCCAATTGGCATCAGAAGCAACTTGTTCAGCGATTGGTGCTTCTAAACCATAGTCAAAACCATCTGTTGCAGTATGGTGAAAGTTCATTAATAATTGACGTGTATAAGAGTCATTGCCATTATTATCAAAACCAACATTAATTCTAAAACGTTTAAAATCTTCAGGAACTATGCTGTATCCTTCTTCGTTATATTCTGTTTCAGGAAATGTTTCTCTTTCTGTTGCTGTATTTTCGGTTCTAAAAAACTCACTATCTGCATCTGATTGCTTGTAAAATACTCTATGTGAATTAGAAAAAGTAACATTAGTTGCACTAGCAGTTCCTTCTACCATAAAACCTTGCCCTACAGGAATGTAGCGTCTTGCTGTTTTTGTTCCATTTCCAGGAGAAGGACCTGCAGCTATATTACCATTTAAAAGATACATTCTAAAGACAGCAGGAGTAAAAGATTCTGTGCCATCTGATGAAATAGTATATAAAGCATAACCACCAACATAATTAGACAATACATGTGAGGTAGCTCCAGGAGCTTGTTCCCAATATTTTAAAACACCAGTAGAGTTATTTTGATTGTTAGTATCATGAATAAATTCAAGTGCATCTATAGCAGAAGGATATGGATTACCAACTAAAGTTTCACTGTTTGGGTTTAATGTTACTGTTATATCTCCATTATTTGGTTTTCCTCTAAAATCATATTTTTGTGAACCACTAGGGTTTCCTTTCATGCTAAAACCATAGCCAGAATCTAAAGTTCCGTTAGGATCTCCACCAACAGGTAAAGAACCACCACCAAGACCTATCCAATCTTCGTAAGCATTAGATGTTGTAGGTAATCCTATAAATGTATATAACCAATAACTAGAAATTTGTGTAGCAGTACCATCATAACCAGAAGTATAACCATAAGGATTACTATTTATTGGAGCTGTTACTTCATAATACAAATTATTACTAGGCATAAATGCAGAATTTCCTGTTGCAGCTATATTTTGTCCTACAGGCGAAGCCCAATAATTATACATGTAAGTGTTAGAGTTACCTGTTTGGTAAACACTTAGTTTTCCTTCTCCAGAGTTTCCTACGTTGTTGCCTTGTAAAAGGTGTGCATCATTACGTAGATATAGATGTCCATTTGTATCTAAATTAACATCATCTGTTACATATAAAGGTGCTACATTTGGTCCACTTGAAAAAGCTGTACCATCTACATAAACATAACTGCCATTACTAACGTATAGGTCTGATTGCGCAAAGCTCAGGCTGCAGAATGTTAATAGTATTAAGGTGATAAAATATTTCATGAGGGAATTATTTGCTTTGTTAATGGTCTTAATCTTTTTTTAATATTTTAACTTATAAATTAGATATCTAAAGTTGGTTGAATTTTACTAATCTATATTTATTACATTGTAAAATACATTGTTTTAAAATGTAACTAATTGTATTTTAGTCAATAAGTTAATCACGAAATTTAGTAATTAAAAAGTACCTTATTAAATTTTATTACTTATTTTCGATGTACAGTATATTTGTTAGACAAACGTTATGTGAATGTTATGAAAAAAGTAAAAAATTACGATTATGTTCTGGTGCTATTGGGTAGTGCAGCAGCAATTTATGCACAAGCAGGAGAACAGCAGAACACTTTAATTTTAGTTTTAGGAATTGTAGTTTTAATGTTTGGTTTGTATCGTATTTATAGTACTATACCTAGTAAAAAAGAAGAAGATAAAAATGAGTTTTAAAGTTGGAGATTTTGTTTTTGTTTTAGATGATGATTTATCTGGAGAAATAGTTCGTATTTCGGGAGATACTATCACTATTTTAACTGAAGATGAATTTGAATTAAATTTTAATAGTAACGAAGTTGTTAAACAAGAAAGCGCAAATACATTAGAGCAAAACGTTTTTACAAATGCTTCCTTACAGCATGTGGTTTCAGAAAAAGAAACTAAGAAAAGAAAGCAAGTAACCAAAAAACCTAAAGAACGATATGAACCTACTTTTGAAGTAGACTTACATATACACCATTTAACAAAGTCATCAAAAGGCATGTCTAGCCACGATATGTTAAACTTACAATTAGATACTGCTAGAAGGCAACTAGAGTTTGCTATACATAAACGCATACAAAAAATGGTGTTTATTCATGGCGTTGGAGAAGGGGTTTTAAAAACCGAATTAGAGTATCTTTTAGGTAGATATAAAGTAAAGTTTTATGAAGCTAATTACCAAAAATATGGTTTAGGAGCTACAGAAGTTTATATCTACCAAAATACAAAACCTTAAAAAGGAATTTCTACAGTTCTTTCCTTAATTAAGCTATCATCTTCTAAAGTACCAAAATCTAAATAATCATAAGTAATAGAAGGTAACTCTAGGTTTATTATTTCTAAAGTAACCTCAAAAGTTTGTTGTATATCATGATCTCTATAGGCTGTTGCAGTAACTGTAGTACTAACGCTATTATTTAAGTAATCTGCTCCTACGGTAGGATCTGTAAAATCATTGGTAGGATCTTGGTCTTGTGTATCATTTTCTTCGTTTATAGTAAGTACACCATCGCCATCATCATCTGGATCTAAATAATTTGGAACTAAGTCAATACCAAGGGCTATTTCATCTGCTTCATCGGTATTTAATGGGTTAGTTAAAGGGTTATCGTCTCCATCTAAATCGTCATAATCAATTTCTAAACGCGTAAGTACATTATCCCCATCATCATCTTCATCTAAATAATTTGGTATACCATCACCATCGGTATCATCATCGGTTAAATCTCCATTACCATTAATATCTTCCAATTCTGCTGCAATACCATCATCATCATCTTCGGTTAAAGAAATATAAACGGTTGCTGTTCCTGTTGTGCTTTCTTCGTCATTTGTAATGGTAATATCTGATGAAGGTACATCATCACAAAAGAAATCTGTAGGAGTAGCATCATATCTTCTATAATTAAAGAAGTTTGTGGTTCCGTTAATAGTGTATTGTTCTTCGGTAATATACAATTCGCCATTTTCATCCGTAGCTATTAAGCTATCTAGCGACTTAGTTACAGAAGTAATTTGTAAAGAAATAGATTCTGCAGGATCTTCTTTTATTTTATAAAACACCAATTCGCCACAGGCAGAAAAAGTATCTTCAAAATCAAGTTCTTCTGTAATAATATCTCCATCGTTACAAGAAAAAAGCATAAAAACAGAGGAAATAACAAAAAGTAACTTTTTCATAGTATTGTAATTTTTGAACAAAAATAATAGAATTGTTAAACTTATAACGATGCTTCTTGCAAATAATTTTAATTGCACTATTTTTGTTGCTTCAAACACACAATTATATTTATGAAAACTGTTTATTTTGATAGTGCTGCAACTACGCAAGTACGAGACGAAGTGATTAAAGATATGCAAGAAGTTCTTGCTTCGCAATACGGAAATCCTTCTTCTACACATGCATTTGGTCGTGCATCTAAATCTATTATTGAAACTGCAAGAAAAACGATAGCAAAACAATTACACGCTTTACCACAAGAAATAATTTTTACTTCTGGAGGTACAGAAGCAGATAATATGATTTTGCGTTGTGCTGTTAGAGATGGTAATGTAACAACAATAATTACTTCGCCAATTGAGCATCATGCTGTTTTGCATACAGTTGAAGAGTTAAGAAATGAGTATAATGTAACTGTAGAGTATGTTAAACTGCAATCTTGTGGTACTCCAGATTATGAAGATTTAGAAAGATTATTAGCTGCTAATGATGAGCGTAAACTAGTAAGTTTAATGCATATTAATAATGAAATAGGAAACATTTTAGATATTGATAAAGTTGCAAATTTATGCAAAGCGAACAATGCACTTTTTCATAGTGATACTGTGCAATCTATAGGTCATTTTGATTGGGATGTTGAGAAAACTCCTATTGATTTTATGACTGCTGCAGCACATAAATTTCATGGTCCTAAAGGTATAGGTTTTGCTTACATACGAAAAAACAGCAATTTTAAACCGCTTATTTTTGGTGGTTCACAAGAGCGTGGTCATCGTGCAGGAACAGAACCAGTACATAATATAAAAGGTTTAGAAACTGCTTTTAAATTAGCTTATGAAAATTTAGAAGAAGAAAGTGCTTATGTACAATCTTTAAAAGATTATTTTAAAACAGCAATTAAAAAGGCAATACCAGAAGTAAAGTTTAATGGTAATTGTGACGATAAAGTAAAAAGTACCTATACTTTAATAAATGTGTGTTTACCAATGAGTCCAGAAAAAGCGTTGACTTTACAGTTTCAATTAGATTTAAAAGGAATTGCTTGCTCAAAAGGTTCTGCTTGCCAAAGTGGAAGCGGAAAAGGTTCTCATGTTTTAGCACAAATATTAGAAGAAGAAGATATACAAAAACCATCTATTCGTTTTTCGTTTTGTAGATACAATACAAAAGAAGAGATTGATTATACTATAGATGTTTTAAAAGAGTTTGTTTAGCTAAAGAAATAGAAAAGTATAAAACATAAAAAAACCTTCAGAAATAATTTTCCTGAAGGTTTTTTTTACCACTCAATTAACACTTAAGCAGCTTGTTCTTTTTTAAGAATATTGTTTTTAATTTTAGTTTCCCATTTTTCTAATAACGAAACTTCATCACTCATTGTAATATTTACATCTACATTATAAAACTCTAATGCTTCTTTGTTTAATTTGTTAGCGTTTACATATTCAATAACCAAATCTATTTTATCGGTTTCTGTTTTAAAAGTTCCTTTGGTTTTAAAGGTTCTATTGGTTCTAACAATAGCACAAGAGCTTACTTGGTTTAAATCTATAATTTTAGTGTTATACGCTTCGTCTATAATTTTAGAATAGATAAGTTTATTTTTATTGGTATCTAAAGCAATAGCATAGTAGCTTCCCCAGAAATCTGGTTCATTAACGGTTAAATTATTTTTTAAAGCTTCGTCAATAAATGCTTTTCTTGATTTTTTCTTTTTACTAGTTTGTGATCTTTGTATTGCTACTATTGGTAATACTATTATTAGAACGATGATTGCACCTATAATGGTGTTTGTTGTATCCATGATTTTATTTTTTTTATTATAAGAAATGCTTCTTGGTAAATACCAAGAATGAGAATGTGCAACTAAATACTTGTTTTGTACTTAGTTGTGCTGTGTTGAATAAAAAAAATACGCTTATGAAAAAGTATGGAAAGGGTAGAGTAGCGCGTCTAAGTCTAAACCTGGCTGTATGTTTACACAGCTAAAAAGATATTGATTATCTTTAGTTTTGGTATAGGTTTCAAAGTGTTTAGAAAAGGAAAATGAGGTTTTAAATTTTTCAGAATGAAAGTTAAAATCATTTTCACCACCTAAATCTGAAAGTAATTCTAAATCTGGAAAAACAGATAATTCAGGTGTTTTAGAATCGCTTTGATAACGAGCTAGATCTTGATGTTGTTTTGTATCTGAAACAGCATCTACAATAAAATTTTGCATAGAAATGCTCATGCTTAAACTATAAGCAAGTAGCAGGCTTAATGCCATTATATTTCTAAACAATTGTTTCATGCATGCAAATTTACCAAGGTTAATGGTTTGGTTGTTAAATAAAATGTTAAAATATATTTAAAGAAGCTGTTTTTTTGGCTTAGTTAAAAGTTCTATTATCTTTTATTTAAAATTTCATTGTAGTTCTTACATTAAAAACTCTAGGTGTTAGGTAGTTTGGTATTGCATATTGGCGCTTGCTATATACATCTCTAACCCAAGTATTGGTAATAGAGTTTTGTACATCAAAAACGTTAAAAATTTCTAGTCCTAAAGTAAGTTCTTTAAAAGGTTTACGCCAACCAGAAGTATACTGTTTATTCTGGTCTACAATTACATATTGAAAACCTAAATCTGCACGTTTATAATCTGGTAAACGGTTTTGGTATACATAAGGATCTGCATAACTTGGCGAACCACCAGGAAGACCTGTGTTATATACCAAGTTTAAATACATTTTTAAGTTTGGCATATTAGGTACATAATCTTGAAATAAAGCTGCAAACTTTAAGCGTTGGTCTGTTGGTCTTGCTATATAGCCACGATTATCAATATTTTCTTCGGTTTTTAAATAACCAAAGCTAAACCAAGATTCTGTTCCTGTAACAAACTCTCCGTTTAACCTTAAATCTAATCCGTAGGCATACGCTTCGGCATTATTAGTTGCGCTATAGCGTATTCTTACGTTTTCAACTGTATAAGGATTTACATCGTTTAATTTTTTATAGTATGCTTCAGAGGTGAGCTTAAAAGGTCTATTCCACATTTTAAAGCTATAGTCATTACCTAAAACAAAGTGTATAGATTGTTGTGCTTTTACATTAGGTTGTACTTCTCCGTATTGATCACGTAGCTCTCTATAAAAAGGAGGTTGGTAGTATAAACCAGTTCCAAATCTAAAAAGCATGTCTTTTTCCCAATTAGGTTTAATAGCAACTTGTGCTCTCGGACTAAAAACGGTTTGTGCATTGCTTTCAATACCATCTCCTTGTACATTCCAGTTATGCATTCTAGCTCCTGCATTTACCCAAAGTTCACTTTCACCAACATCAAAGCGTCTGCTCCATTGTAAATAGGCTTGAATTCTGTCTATAGTTGTATTGTTGGTTGCTCTAACATTTTCATATGCTTCAATAGGACCTTCATTAGGTTGGTATGGTTGCTCATCAAAATAATCGACGTTAGGAGGGTTTATAGAAAAGCCAGCAGAATCTATAACTTCCCATTCTACCAGTCTATCTCTAATATCTTCATTGGTGTATTTTACAGACCATTCAAAGTTGTTTTCGTCTAATTTATAGTCTCCTTTGTGTTCAATGGTAGTAATAAGTGCATCTAAATCATTTCTACCATGATTTAATTGTCCGCCAATACCTTCACTAAACTCTACTTCACCTAAATCTTCATCACCAATATTGGTGTTTACTTCACCAAGTCTGTATTGGGCTAAAATATCAAAATATTCTTCTTCTGTAGTATGGTATGTAGAAGCTACTAAATTTAAGTTTAAGTTGTCATTAACTTTATAGCTTCCTTGTATGGCTCCAAAAAGGGTTTGGTAAGCATCTTTTTCTTGACCTTCATAAAAAACAAGCAAAGCAATTGGGTCTGTTAGTGTACCAAAATTAGTTTGTCTTGTTTCTGGTTCATAATTGTATTTGTTAAGCGAAACGTTTCCTAAAAAACTAAGGCTAAATTTATCTGTAAACTTATAAGTAACAAAAGACTGAACATCTAGAAATTTAGGATCGTAATTGGTTTCTGTTTCTTTAGCATTTACCAATAAACTATTGTCTCTATAACGTACACCAACAATTCCTGTTAGTTTATTATCATTACTTACGGCTTCTATAGCAAGACTTCCGCCAAGTAAGCTTAAATCTGCAGCAATACCAAAATCGGTTGGTTTTCTGTAGGTAATATCTAATACAGAAGAAAGTTTATCTCCATATTTAGCTTGAAATCCTCCTGCAGAAAAATCTACATTTTGTACTAAATCGGTATTTACAAAACTTAATCCCTCTTGTTGTCCTGATCGAATTAAAAAGGGTCTATACACTTCAATTCCATTTACATATACTAGGTTTTCGTCATAATTACCACCACGAACAGAATATTGAGTACTTAATTCATTATTACTACTTACTCCAGGAAGTGTTTTTAATAAATTTTCTACTCCAGCATTAGCACCAGGAATTTTTCTAATAGTTGCAGGTTTTAGAGTAATTATACCTTCTACATCTTTTCTTTTTCTTCCTGAAATAACTACTGTAGCAATTTGTTCTACATTTGTTTTCATAACAGGATTAAACTCTAATTCTTCCCCATTTTTTAGGTTAAAAGTAGCAACTGTTTTTTTTAAGGATATATGCGTAAAAGTTACGGTTACATCTTGATTAGCCGGAATTTTTAAAAGGTAAAAACCATTTTCATTGGTTGTGGTACCAGCGTTATTGGTTTTAATGTTTATGTTATCTACAGGGTTATTAAACTCATCTAGAATTACACCTTTAATTGTTCCTGTTTGTGCAAACATAAAACATGGTATAATAAAAAAGAAAGCCGCAAGGAGTTGAAATTTAGTATTCAAGATTGTTTTTTTATTTTCGGTAAAACATAGTTTCAAATGTAGAGTTATTTCCAACATTATCCGTAACAATTACCTTTAAATTATTTTTAGTTTCTGTAGAAACCGCGTCATTAAAGTTGTAAGTTAATGTTTTTGTTTTATAGTCATACTCCATTAATATCCATTTTCCGTTTAAAGTAGCTCTGTAATTAGATATTCCAGAGTCTTTATCTTCAATTTTTAGTTTTAAAAACTTGTACTTGCTAAGCCATTTTCCTTTAGAAAAATTTAGAGGTCTTATTGTTGGAGGCAAAGAGTCTATTGCTAGAGCATATTTGCCTAACTCTCTTGTACTCGTGCTTAAAATATTTCCTTTTCTTTTGGTGCTAGAGTATAATGGGTAATCATTCCAGCCCACTAATCTTGCTATATATAATTTACTAGCATCTTCAGTTTTATAATCACTTAAATCATAACTAATATTAAAATATTTTATTGCAGGAATGGTGTTGTTATGAAGAGTTAGCGTATCATTAGAAACCTTAAAGTCCATAAAAAAATCATCATAAAATGTATTTTGAGGTATGGTAACATTAACACGACCTTCATTTAATATGGTTTCTTCACTTGCGTAAATATAGTGTGGAGTAGTGGTGTCTTCTTTTGGTTCAACATCCTTTGTTTTTACTCCTTTAATATTAATTTGCAACCATGCATCATTACCTTCAAAATCAGTAACACGTACTTTAAATACCGAAGCAGTACTATCTTCTACTTCAATATAACCATCATTAGCTTCTCGATTATAAAGACTTAAAGGATTGTTTTCTTCAATAAATAATTTTTGAAGTCTTTGTTTTTTGGATTTATAATGCGAGTAATCTATAAATCGATTTAAATGTCTAGTTTCACTAAAAGAAAAACGTTTAAAGTCTATTTCAAAACACAAATCGCCATTATACCTTGTTTGAATATTGTAAACTCCGTTTTTATTAGCAGCTAAATCTTGCCTATCTATAGTGGCAATAGCAAAACCAATTTTACCATAAGCTTCTATATTTTCTACCGAGTAAGAGCCATTTTTATTATCTATTAAACGTAGTTTTTGTTTTCTTTTAGATTTATTAACGTGAGCATTTTCTCCAATAGCATAGGCGTAAACTTCTGAAATGATAGGTTTGGTACTATCTTTTATATCTAAACCAAAAAGTAGAGGATTTAAAGGTCTTTCTTGATTATCTCTAATTTCGTAATGTAAATGCGGACCACCAGAACCACCAGTATTTCCAGAATAAGCAACAATCTGCCCTTTTTTTATTACTAATTCATCAGGATTAGGAAAAAGTTGAATTTCAAAAGACTCCTCTTCATATTGACGCTTTTTTACATACGCTTCAATTTCTTTAGAAAAACTTTGTAAATGCCCATAAACTGTAGTGTAACCATTAGGATGTGTGATGTATAAAGCTTTTCCATAACCAAAATGAGAAACTTTTATTCTGCTTACATAACCATCTGCAGAACCATAAACATTTAAACCTTGACGTTGCTGTGTTTTTAAGTCTATACCAGAATGAAAATGGTTAGATCTTAGTTCACCAAAAGTTCCTGCTGCAACCAAAGTAATATCTAGAGGAGATCTAAAATAATCTAAAGGATATACGCTTTGCGCATGACTTAAAGTAGAAAAAAGGAGCAATAATATAAATGGAATTCTCATATAGTAAATTGTAACGCTAATGTATTTAATTTGAAATAAAACTGCAAAGTTTTAATCAATTACTACGCCATAGTATTGATAGTTAATGATTTTGAAGATTTTTTATTTTTATTACAAAAAACAATTGTTAATTCGATTTAGGAATGTTAACTTTGTGAGATAAGTATTGAATTTGTAAATGAGTCATATTGAAGATATTGTAGATGCTTTAGAAGATAAAATTAACAAAGTGTTGCAAAAACAAGAAGTTTTAAAGCAAACTAATGTTAAACTAGAAGAGGCTTTACAGGTATCTAATAAAGAACTTCAAGAGAAACAAAAGCAAATTGTGGATTGGAAGGAAAAATATGAAGCGCTAAAAATAGCAAATTCTTTGCTTGGCAGTGATAATAATAAGAGAGAAACTAAGCTTAAAATAAACACATTAATTAGAGAGATAGATTATTGTATATCGCAACTTTCTGAATAATGTTACATAGTTAAATGGCAGAACAGCTTAAAATAAAGCTATCTATAGCTAATAGAGTATATCCTTTAACCATACACCCAAGTCAGGAAGAAGGTTTACGTAAAGCGGCTAAAAATATTGACGCTATGATTACGCAGTTTGAGCAAAGTTATTCTGTAAGAGATAAACAAGATGTTTTAGCCATGTGTGCTTTGCAGTTTGCTTCTCAAGCAGAACAAAATACTATAGATAAAGAAAATACAAATGAACATGTACAAGAAAAGCTTAATGCTTTAAATAATTTGCTACAGGATCATTTAAATTCTTAAAATCGTTCTTTAAATAAAATAAAGGTTACTGCCTGCATTAGTTATTTTTTTTGATAAACTCAACGTTAATTCTTTAAAAAGGGTGAGTTTAAGTTGTAAAAGCGAGCTACCTTGAGTAGATACTTGATCAGCTTGTTAGCCCTAAACTTGTTTTTAAGGAGTTTATACAAAACCTTATACTGATGTGGGCTTTTTTATATATTAAAACTAATTAACTAAACATGAGTAATACAATTATATTTGCAATAATAGGCATTGTAATAGGTGTAATTATAGGATATATTATAGCTAAAACATTAGAAAAAAATAATGCATCTAAGCTTATTAAAAACGCAGAAAAATCTGCACAATCTATTTTAAAAGAAGCTAAAAGCGAAGGTGAGACCATAAAAAAAGATAAAATTCTTCAAGCAAAAGAAAAGTTTATTGAATTAAAATCGGAACATGAAAAAGTAATCTTATCTCGTGATAAGAAAATGGCAGAAACTGAGAAGCGTATTCGTGATAAAGAGTCGCAACTATCTAATGAACTTTCTAAAGCTAAAAAAAATAATAATCAAGTAGAAGCTAAAATAAAAGACTACAACCATAGATTAGATATACTTGATAGAAAGCAAGTAGAACTTGATAAACTACATAAAAGTCAAGTAGAACAACTAGAGGTTATTTCTAGTCTTTCTGCAGAAGAGGCTAAAGAACAATTAGTAGAATCTTTAAAAGGAGAAGCTAAAAATGATGCAATGGCTTTTGTACAAAGTACACTAGAAGAAGCTAAAATGACTGCACAGCAAGAAGCTAAAAAAGTTATTATTAATACCATACAACGTATTGGTACAGAAGAAGCGGTAGATAACTGTGTGTCTGTATTTAATATTGAATCTGATGACGTTAAAGGACGTATCATTGGTAGAGAAGGAAGAAATATTCGTGCTATTGAGGCTGCAACAGGAGTAGAGATTATTGTTGATGATACACCAGAAGCAATTATTTTATCTTGTTTTGATTCTGTAAGACGTGAAGTTGCACGTTTGTCTTTACATAAATTAGTAACAGATGGACGTATACATCCTGCTAGAATTGAAGAAGTAGTAAAGAAAACGCAAAAGCAAATAGAACAAGAGATTATAGAAGTTGGTAAACGTACAGTTATTGATTTAGGAATACACAACTTACATCCTGAGTTAATAAAGATGGTTGGTAGAATGAAATATCGTTCTTCTTATGGTCAAAACTTATTACAGCACTCTAGAGAAGTAGCTAAACTTTGTGGAGTAATGGCTGCAGAATTAGGTTTAAACCCAAAATTAGCAAAACGAGCAGGTTTATTACATGATATAGGAAAAGTACCAGATGCAGAAGCAGATATGGAAACTCCTCACGCTATATTAGGTATGCAATGGGCAGAAAAGTTTGGTGAAAAAGAAGATGTATGTAATGCTATTGGTGCACACCATGATGAAATTGAAATGACTTCATTATTGTCTCCTATTATTCAAGTATGTGATGCTATTTCTGGAGCAAGACCAGGAGCTAGAAGACAAGTTTTAGATAGTTATATACAACGTTTAAAAGACTTAGAAGAAATAGCTTTTGGATTTCAAGGTGTAAAGAAAGCATATGCTATTCAAGCAGGACGTGAATTAAGAGTAATTGTTGAAAGCGAAAAAGTTTCTGATCAAAATGCAGTAGACTTATCGTTTAATATTTCGCAAAAAATACAAACAGATATGACCTATCCTGGTCAAGTAAAAGTTACAGTGATACGTGAAACTAGAGCTGTGAATATTGCTAAGTAAGAATTTAATTATTTATGTAAAAAAAAAAGTCTAGCAAATTTGCTAGACTTTTTTTATTTGGAAAAGCTTAAGATAAATGAGGTGCCTACATCTACTGTACTTTCAATATCTATAGTACCATTTAAAGCTTCTATTTGGTTTTTTATTAGGTATAAACCTACACCTTCTGAGTTTTCATTATTATGAAACGTTCTATATAAACCAAAAACATCTTCTCCATATTTATTTAAATCTAATCCTAGTCCGTTATCTTTTATAGTTATAGTTATCTTTTTATCTGTTGTTTTAGAGTCTATATCTATAATAGGTATTCTATTAGGATGTCTATATTTTATAGCGTTAGATAGTAGGTTTTGAATAATACTTTCAAAATAAGCTAGGTTAAAATCTAATTCTAAAGTACTATCCATATTAATATTAATAATAGTATTTGTTTTCTTTATTTTAACCTCTAAAAGATTCATGGTATTAACAACTACTTCTCTTAAATTAATGGTTTGTTTGCTTATAGTATTAGTATTGTGCGTATTTACAATCTTATTTAAATTAGATATTGTTTTTGTAAGTGAAGAGTTTACTGTTTTTAAATGTTCTATAATTTCATTTTTTTCTTTTTCATCTTCTGTATCATCATAAAACTCTAGTAAACTTTCAAAATTTGCAGTATGAGATTTTAAATTATGAGAAACAATAAGTGCAAAATTTTTAAGTTGTTTATTTTGTCCTTCAATAATATCTTGGTTTTCTAATAACTTTGCTTCTTGCTTTTTGCGTTTGTCAATATTGGTAGTAGTACCTACCATACGCGTATAATTGCCATCTTTATCTCTTTCAATAATTCTACCAATATCTTTTATCCATTTATAAGTGCCATCTTTCATTAAAATTCGATGTTCACTTATGTAGTTTGGTTGCTCATTATTAATGTGACTTAATAAATTTTTAAGTACATGGTCTAAATCGTCTGGGTGAATTCTTTCTTGCCAATTATAAGTCTCAGAATTAGCTTCATTAGTATCTAGATTAAGTATCTTTTTTGCTTCTTCAGAGTAATTCACCTTTTTATTAATAACGTCATAATCCCAAACACCTATATTAGAACTTTCTAATGCGAATTTAGATATTCTTTCTTCTAGAATTAATTTAGAATTATAAAGAACACTTTTGTTTATTTCTTGTTTTGTTTTTAATAGGATATTCATGCTATGTACAAATTAGGGAATACTAAAAGTAAAAAACAGGGTTCTATTAATCGTTTTTTACACAGTCATTTGCAAAAATACGATTAAATGCATTAAAACACGTTAAAATACATGTTTTGTTTCAGTTTTCTCTAATTATAGAAAATAAGATTTGTAAGTATTTGTAAATAAGTAGGTTAAATGAGTTTTACAAATTTGTTGTAGTAATTGTGAATGTAGTACCAATATTAACTTCACTTTCTACAGAAATTTTACCACCAAAAGATTCTATTTGATTTTTTATGAGATATAAACCAACTCCTTCAGAGTTATCATTTTTATGAAACGTTTTATACAAGCCAAATACTTTATCTCCATATTTTTTTAAATCAATACCTAGACCATTATCCGAAATTATTAGGTGTAAAGTTTTGTTTTCTATTTTGTAATCAACAGTAATAATAGGGTCTCTTTCTGGATGCTTATATTTTATAGCGTTGGTTAAAAGGTTAAGTATAACACTCTCAAAATAGGAAGGGTTGTAGTTAATGAATAAGTCTTTTTTTAGTTTATTATGTACAGTTGCATTATTTTCTGTTATAACAAAATCTAAAGAGGCTAATACATTGTCAACTTCTTGAGCAATATATATTTTTTCAACCTCATTATTCTTATTTGCTTGTACAGAAACAACCTGGTTTAAATTGCTTATGGTTTTGGTTAATGAATTAGAAAGGGATTCTAGGTGAACCATTATTTCTTTTTTTTCATTATTTGTTTCTGCTTCATTATAAAAGCCAACTAAGCTTTCAAAGTTACCAGCATGTTGTTTTAAATTATGAGTAACAATATGAGCAAAATTTCTTAATTGATTATTTTGCTTACTCGCTAGGTTTAGTGACTCTTTTGTAATTTGCTCTGCATGCTTTAAAATGGTTATGTCTGTATGTGTGCCAATAACTCTTTTGGGTTGGCCATTTTTTTGCCATGAAACTATTTTACCTCTATCTAAAATCCATTTATAGCTACCATCTTTACAACGTATTCTGTGTTCGTTTTCATAAATTGGTTTTATACCATGAAGTAGTTCTGTAAAATCTTGAAAGTAGGCAGGTTTATCTTCTTCGTGAACTCTATCATTCCATGCATTAATGTTATCACCTAAGATGTTTTCTCTTTCAAACCCTAATATTTTATTAGATTCTTTAGAGTGAAAAACCTCTTTTGTTTCAGCGTCGTATTCCCAGACACCAATATTAGTGTTTTCTAGGGCTAATTTCCAGATATTGTTGTCAAGTATGCTCAAAGTTCTATTATTTCAGTACTCTTTGTTATAAACAAAGAATATTAAATTATGTTAATTATTAGGGATTACTAATCTAAATAAAAATTATATAAAATTCCATAGTATTTAATTCTATTTTAAAAATATAAAAAACGTTAAATAAATGGGTTACACTATTTTCTTGGGTGAAATGTGTTCATTATTTCTTTTAAATGACTTTTATCTACATGCATGTATATTTCTGTAGTTGTAATGCTCTCATGGCCAAGCATTAACTGTATAGCACGAAGGTCGGCGCCATTTTCTAATAAATGCGTAGCAAAAGAATGTCTAAAAGTATGTGGAGAAATATTTTTATTTAAATCTATTTTTACGGCAAGTTGTTTAATGATTGTAAATATCATTGCTCTAGTAAGCTGTTTTCCTCGTCTATTTAAAAATAGAATATCTTGAAATTCTTCTTTAATAGGAGTGTGTACTCTTACTTGGTTTTTATAGATATTTATAATTTTTTGTGTTTCCGGTACTATTGGCACAAAGCGTTGTTTGTCTCCTTTACCTGTTACTTTTATAAATCCTTCATCAAAAAATAAGTCTGAAATCTTTAAACCTACTAGTTCACTTACACGCAATCCGCAACTGTAAAGTGTTTCTAAAATTGCTCGATTTCTTTCTCCTTGAGGCTTGCTTAAATCAATGGCAGAAATAAGCGCATTTATATCTTTTTCAGATAGTGTATCTGGAAGTTTTCTGCCTATTTTAGGAGCTTCAATAAGCTCTAATGGATTTGTTTTTATATAATCTTCAAAAACCAAATAGTTAAAGAAACTACGTAAACCTGAAATTATTCTAGATTGCGATCTTGCATTTACTTGTTTAGCAATTTCGTATACAAATTGTTGTACTATTTCTGCTGTAATTGTAAGTGGAGATACTTGTATTTTTTGGTTTTCTAAGTATGTTAATAACTTATTAACATCTAGGGCATAGCTATCTATAGAATTTTGTGATAAACCACGTTCTATCTTTAAATACATTTTATAATCAAAAAGTGCTTGTTGCCATTTCATTGGGTTAAAATAATCTTTTTTTTATAATTTTTTTTATTTTATCTAAGTTATTGGCTAGCAGTAAATAACAATTTTTGTGTTAATAAAGTTGTTAATAAGGTTTAAATTTATGCTTTCAATTTAAAAAAATGTAGTTTTTTTGCACCACAAATTTTTAAACTAAATTTATTATGAAAAAATTATTATTTACAGCTGCAATCGCAGTATTAGGATTTACAAGTGCAAATGCACAAGATGATACAAACAACACAACTGGAGGTTTTGCTCAAGGTGATATCTTTTTATCTGGTACTGTTGGTTTTGGTAATGAAACTACAGGTGATGTAAAATCTAATGTTTTTACAATTGCTCCTAAAGCAGGATATTTTATTTCTGACAACATCGCAGTAGGTGTAAAATTAGGTTATACTTCTTGGAAAGGAGATAATGATGGTACAGATACTATGGATGCAAATGAGTTTGCTGGTGGTGCTTTTGGTAGATATTACATTTCTCCAGCTAGTCAGTTTTCGTTATTTGCTGAATTAGGAGTGGATTACACTTCTACAGATGACAAATTAAATGATATAAAATCAGATGGTATATCTGCAGGTTTTGCTCCTGGAATTAGCTATTTCGTTTCTGACAAGTTCGCAATTGAAGCTTCTTTTGGTATCTTAGGATATTCTACAGAGAAAGCTGATTTTGATGGTGCTGAATCTACAGACAACTTTAACTTCGGATTAAACTTTAGCAATATTAACTTTGGTATTGTTTACAATCTGTAAGCTAAATAAATTTTTATTTAAGCCGAAGCATTTGCTTCGGCTTTTTTTATACAATAACTTTTGTATTTTTACTTTATGAAGAAACTCATTATTATAAATGGTCCTAATTTAAATTTATTAGGTACGCGTGAACCTGAAATTTATGGAAGTTTATCTTTTACAGAATTTTTAGAAGAAATAAAAGAAAAGTATGGCAACGCAGAATTAGATTATTACCAATCTAATGTAGAAGGAGAACTTGTAAATAAATTGCATGAAGTAGGCTTTAGCTATGATGGCATAATATTAAATGCAGCAGCTTATACACATACTTCTGTTGCTATTGGCGATGCTGTTAACGCTATTGAAACACCAGTAGTGGAAGTGCATATTTCTAATACTTTTTCACGTGAAGAATTTAGGCATACCTCTTATATATCTCCTAATGCTAGAGGAGTAATATTAGGTTTTGGTCTGCAGAGTTATGAATTGGCCATACAGAGTTTTTTATAAAAACGTTTTGCTGCAAAGGCTTATCAAGTCAAGTATAGATAAATAAAAAATCCCAGAGAATTTCTCTGGGATTTTTTATTCTATATATTACTATCTAACCGTTTATAGAGTAAACGATTAATAGTATATTTTATAAATGAATTACTTCATCATAAGCAGCAGCTACAGCTTCCATAACCGCTTCACTCATAGTTGGGTGAGGATGTACTGTTTTTAATACTTCATGACCTGTTGTTTCTAGTTTACGACCTAAAACAGCTTCAGCAATCATATCTGTTACACCAGCTCCAATCATATGGCAACCTAACCATTCGCCATATTTAGCATCAAATATAACTTTTACAAATCCGTCTTTGTTTCCAGCAGCACTTGCTTTACCAGAGGCAGAGAAAGGAAATTTACCTACTTTTATATCGATACCTTGTTCTTTTGCTTGTTTTTCGGTTAAACCTACAGATGCAATTTCTGGAGTACAATACGTACAACCAGGAATGTTTCCGTAATCTAAAGCTTGTACATGTTGACCAGCAATTTTTTCAACACATAAAATAGCTTCAGCAGAAGCAACGTGCGCTAATGCTTGACCAGGAGTAACATCTCCAATAGCATAATAACCAGGAATATTTGTTTGGTAGAAATCATTTACTAAAATTTTATCTCTATCTACAGCAATACCTACGTCTTCAAGACCAATACCTTCAATGTTGGTTTTAATTCCTACTGCAGAAAGTATAATGTCTGCTTCTAAAACTTCTTCTCCTTTACTTGTTTTTACAGTTGCTTTAACTCCTTTTCCAGAAGTATCTACACTAGTAACCTCAGCAGAAGTCATGATTTTTATACCACTTTTCTTAAAGCTTTTTTCTAATTGCTTAGAAACATCAATATCTTCAACAGGAACTATATTAGGTAAGTACTCTACAATGGTTACATCTGTTCCCATAGATTTGTAAAAGTATGCAAACTCCACACCAATAGCACCAGAACCTACTACTATCATAGATTTAGGTTGCTTAGGTAACACCATTGCTTCTCTATAACCAATTACTTTTTTACCATCTTGTGGTAAGCTAGGTAATTCACGAGAACGTGCTCCTGTAGCAATTATAATATGATCTGCAGAATATTCTTTTCCGTCTACATCAATTTTCTTTCCGGTTTTTAGTTTTCCAAAACCATCAATAACGTCAATTTTATTTTTTTTCATTAAAAACTTAACGCCATTGCTCATTCCTTCTGCAACACCACGACTACGTTTAACTACAGCATCAAAATCTTTATCATATTCTTTAACAGAAAGGCCATATTGATCGGCATGTTTTAAATATTCAAAAACTTGGGCAGATTTTAATAAGGCTTTGGTAGGAATACATCCCCAATTTAGGCAGATACCACCAAGACTTTCTTTTTCTACAACAGCTGTTTTAAAACCTAATTGAGATGCTCTAATAGCAGCTACGTAGCCTCCAGGACCACTTCCAAGTACAATTATATCGTATTTACTCATTATGTGTTTTTTTAGTCGATTTTTTTGAAGTTACGAAGTTACAAAACCAAACCTAAAAATTATAATAACATTATTAAAATTTCAAAATTCGGAATGCTAAATTTTAAAATTCTGATTGAATAATTTCAAATGCATTAGAAGTCTTCGTTTTAAAAGATTACAAAATGATTCTGTTTTCTTTAGAATGTAATTTTAAGGAGTATCTGTAAAGTGTTTTTTTTCTTTTTTTTGAGCAAACTTTTCTTGATTATAAATGTCAGATTTTCCTTTAGGAATAGATAAAGATTGCCATTTATCGGCTTTTAAAAGTTTTGCTAAAAATACCATTTGCCCAATATGGTAAGCATAATGTGCTAATTGTCTGTTTATGGATTCTGTAACTGTGTGTCCTTGATTTCTAATATAAATAAGGGTTTCTTTATCTTCTGGTTTTAATGGTTTAATGGCATTAAATAAGCAATGCCAACCACTTTCCCAAGAGGCAACTAGTTGTTCTTTTGTGGTAAAAGATTCTTCAAATTCAGCATCTCTATTTCTCCATTCTTTTTCACCATCTTCGGTTAAAAAGTTTGTCCAACGAGATAGCATATTACCAGCTATGTGATTTACTAAAATAGAAATACTGTTAGCGTTTTCATTGGGTTGCCATTGTAACTCTTCAAAAGATAATAGATGTATGGTTTTGTCGCCTAAAGATTTATAATATTCAAATTGCTTGATACTACTAGATAAAAAAGAGCTCTTCATGATTTTAAATTTATAAATAAAAATACTACTTCTAACAGAAAAATAGTATAATTACTTATAAATAATTTTTATTCAGCAGGAACAAATTTTAAAGCAACACCATTAATACAGTGTCGTTTTCCAGTGGTTTCTTTTGGACCATCATTAAAAACATGACCTAGATGACCACCACAATTGGCGCAGTGTTCTTCATCTCTAACATATCCTAATTTGCTATCAGACCCATAAGCTACATTGCCTTCAATTTCTCTATCAAAACTTGGCCAACCTGTACCTGAATCAAATTTATGCTCGCTTTTAAATAATGCAATATTACAGGCAGCGCAATGATAGGTTCCTTTTTTATAGTTTTTGTTTAAAGGGCTAGAAAAAGGGCGTTCTGTTCCTTCTTCACGTAAAACATAATATTGTTCTTGACTAAGTTCTTTTTTCCAAGTTGCTTCTGTTTTAGAAACAGGAAAGGTTTCTTTTTTCTCGGTATTTCTTTTTTGTGCCGAAGTATTACAACTACAAAGAATAAATATAAGACTAACAACTAAATATTTTTTCATAAACGCTTTTTTTTTAAATTTTGGTCGAACTAAACATAAATTCATTACGAAACCTACATCGTATTATATTTATATTAACTTATTGTGGTTATATGTATTCTATAAAAAATAATTTATTAAATTAGAAGAGAAATAATTAAAACCTATTAATGAATATAACACATATTAGCGCAGAATGTTACCCAATAGCTAAAGTAGGAGGATTGGCTGATGTTGTTGGAGCTTTACCAAAATACCAAAATGTACTTGGTTTAACGAGTAGTGTAATAATGCCTTTTTATGATAATAGTTTTACAACAGACAATACGTTTGTTTCTATTTATAATTCTCAAATAATACTTGGCGAAACAACGCATGAGTTTAATGTATTGCAACTAAATAATAACACATTAGCATTTGATGTTTTTTTTATTGACGTTCCAGATTTATTGTATAAAGATTATGTGTATTCTTTTGATGATACAGATCGGTTTTTAGCTTTTCAAATAGCTACTTTAGATTGGATACTTACTTTATCTGTTAAACCAGATATTATTCATTGTCATGATCATCATACAGGACTTATTCCTTTTATGTTACAAGAAAGTTTTAAGTATAAAACCTTAAATAAAATACCTGTTATATCTACTATACATAATGCACAGTACCAAGGATGGTTTTCTTATGATAAGTTGCATTTTATTCCAGAGTTCGATATGCAAAAAGCAGGATTGTTAGATTGGAATGGTGTGATAAATCCGTTAGCTGCTGCTATAAAATGCGCGTGGAGAGTTACTACGGTTTCACCAAGTTATTTAGAAGAATTAAAACACGAAGCCAACGGATTACAAGATTTATTAAAACATGAGTATAAAAAATGTGTTGGTATTTTAAATGGTATAGATGCCAATGTTTGGAATCCTGAAACAGATACTTTTATCATAGAAAACTTTTCTAAAGAAACCGTTGCTTTAGGAAGCAAACAAAATAAAAACTGGCTTTGTAAAACCTTTAATCTAGATGAAAGCAAGCCTTTGTTTGCCTTTATTGGTAGATTAGTAGGTGAAAAAGGCGCAGATTTACTACCAGAAGTTTGTAACACTATTTTACAAGAAAAAGAGTGCAATATTCTACTGTTGGGTTCTGGTAATACAGAGGTTGAAGAGCAATTAAATGCATTAAAAGAAACACATAAAGGTAACTATAATGTGTTTATTGGTTATGATGAAAAACTATCTCATATTATTTATGCAGGAGCAGATTTTTTAATAATGCCATCTCGTGTAGAACCTTGCGGATTAAACCAAATGTATTCTTTAAGATACGGAACCATTCCAATAGTAAGAAGTACAGGTGGACTAAAAGATACAGTAGTCGATATTAAAGATGAAAACGGCTTTGGTATTTGCCATGAGGAAACCAATGTTTTAGAAATAGAAGAAGCAATACATAGAGCTATTACATTGTATAAGAATCAAGAGGGATTTAATAAAATAAGAAAGTATATTATGACCATTGATCATTCGTGGAATGCATCAATGAAAGAATATATTACATTGTATAATTCATTAAAATAAAAAACTATGATCAACAACAAGGTGCTATCAATTATTTTAGGAGGAGGACAAGGGTCAAGGCTGTATCCTTTAACAGCTGCAAGATCTAAACCAGCAGTTTCAATTGCAGGAAAATACAGATTGGTAGATATACCAATTTCTAATTGTATTAACTCAGATCTTAAAAGAATTTATGTTTTAACGCAATTTAATTCTGCTTCTTTAAATAAACATATTAAAAACACCTATCATTTTAGTTTTTTTAGCCACGCTTTTGTTGATGTTTTAGCTGCAGAACAAACCATACATAGTGATAAATGGTTTCAAGGTACTGCAGATGCAGTAAGACAAAGTATGCACCATTTTTTAAGAAATGATTTTAAGTATGCATTAATTCTTTCTGGTGACCAGTTGTATAATATGGATTTACAAGATATGATTGATAAACATGAAGCAAGTAATGCCGAAATTACTGTTGCTACTTATCCTGTTAATGCTAAAGATGCTACTTCTTTTGGTCTTTTAAAAACAGATAATGATAATACAATTACTTCATTTATTGAAAAACCAGCTTCCGATTTATTACCAGGTTGGAAAGTAGATGTTGGTGAAGAAATGGAAAAAGAAGGAAGACACTACCTAGCATCTATGGGAATTTATATCTTTAATAAAGACCTTTTAATTAAATTAATGGATGATCCTGATACCAATGATTTTGGTAAAGAAATAATTCCGCAATCCATTCATAAATACAAAACCAAAAGCTATCAATATGAAGGATATTGGACAGATATTGGTACTATAGAGTCGTTTTTTGAAGCTAATATAGGACTTACAGATGATATACCTAAGTTTAACTTATATGCAGAAGACAGAGTATACACAAGAGCTAGAATTTTGCCTACCTCTAAAGTTTCTGGTACAATATTAAATAAAACAGTAATAGCAGAAGGATGCATTATTCAAGCTGCTAAAATAGAAAGAAGTGTTATAGGAATTCGTTCTAGAATTGGTAAAGATTCTGTTGTTTCTAATACCTATATGATGGGAAATGATTTTTATGAATCTTTACAAACTATGGAAGATAATAAAATAGACATTATTCTTGGTATAGGAGACAGATGCTACATAAACAACTGTATTATAGATAAAAATTGTAGAATTGGTGACGATGTTAAAATTGAAGGAGGTAAACATTTAAAAGATCAAGAAACAGATACCTATTTAATAAAAGATGGCATTGTTGTTATTAAAAAAGGAGCAACCATACCAAAAGGAACTATAATTAAATAATCTTATTTATCTTAAAAACTATATATGTCTCAAGTAATAGCGCATAGCTTATTTACAGATTTTGATATTAATTTATTTAAAGCAGGAAAGCATTACAAACTTTACGAAAAATTTGGTTCTCATATAACTACTGTAAATAAAGTAGAAGGAACTTATTTTGCAGTTTGGGCTCCTAGTGCTAAAAAGGTTTCTGTAATTGGCGATTTTAATTTTTGGCAAGAAGGAGAACACCTGTTAAATGTGCGTTGGGACGAAAGTGGTATTTGGGAAGGTTTTATACCAAATATTGGTAAAGGTTCTTTGTATAAGTACAAAATTGAAAGTCATAATCAAGGTATTGTTACCGAAAAATCAGATCCTTACGCAAGACGATTTGAGCATAATCCTAAAACAGCATCTATAGTTTGGGAAGATAACTATAGCTGGAAGGATGCAAAATGGATGAAAGCCAGAAAAAATAAAAATGCACTTCATGCACCTTTTTCTGTATATGAAGTACATTTAGGTTCCTGGAAAAAACAAATAGAAGAAAATCGTTTTCTTTCTTATGTAGAATTGGCAGATCAATTAGTGGAATATGTAAAAGAAATGAACTTTACACATGTAGAGCTCATGCCTATAATGGAGTTTCCGTATGACCCAAGTTGGGGCTACCAAATAACAGGTTATTTTGCTCCAACCTCTAGATTTGGTTATCCCGAAGAATTTAAACTTTTAGTAGATAAATTACACCAAAATGATATTGGTATTCTTTTAGATTGGGTACCATCACATTTTCCGGAAGATGCACACGGATTAGGCTTTTTTGATGGTTCTTGTTTGTATGAGCATCCAGATAAACGTAAAGGTTATCATCAAGACTGGAAAAGCTTGATTTTTAATTATGGACGCAACGAGGTAAAGTCCTTTTTAATAAGTAATGCACTTTTTTGGTTAGATCAATACCATGCAGACGGATTGCGTGTAGATGCAGTGGCATCTATGCTGTTTTTAGATTATTCTAGAGAAGAAGGAGAGTGGGAACCCAACCAATTTGGTGGCAGAGAAAATCTTGAAGCTATTGCATTTATAAAAGAGTTAAATCAGGCTATTTATGGGGCTTTTCCAGATGTACAATCTATAGCAGAAGAGTCTACCTCGTTTGCAGGAGTATCTAAGCCTGTATTTTTAGGAGGTTTAGGTTTTGGTATGAAATGGATGATGGGCTGGATGCATGATACCCTTCAATATTTTGCTAAAGAACCTATATATAGAAAACACCACCAAAACGATCTAACTTTTAGTATGACCTATGCATTTACCGAAAATTTTATGCTACCATTAAGTCATGACGAAGTAGTCTACGGAAAAAAATCTATCTTAAATAGAATGCCTGGAGATGAGTGGCAAAAGTTTGCAAATTTACGCTTACTCTACAGTTATATGTTTACACATCCTGGAACAAAATTACTGTTTCAAGGTGCAGAATTTGGACAAAGTGAAGAATGGAATTTTCAAAAAAGTTTAGATTGGCATTTACTGCAATACCAACCACATCAAGGGGTTCAAAAATTAATAAAAGACCTAAATATCTTATATAAAACAGAACCTGCTCTACATGAAAAACAATTTACACAAGAAGGTTTTGAATGGATAGATTATAACGATGCAGAAAACTCGGTTTTAGTATATATTAGAAAAGGAGTAAAAGCCAAAGATAATTTAATTATAGCTTGTAACATGACACCTGTTCCTAGGGAGAATTATCGTATTGGTCTTCCTAAAAAAGGAAAACTAAAAGAAATTTTTAACAGCAATGAAAAAGCGTATTTTGGTACAGGAGATTTTAAAAATAAAGCAATAAATTCACAAGCTAAAAGTTGGCAATATAGAAAGCATTCTGTAGCTATACATATTCCACCTTTAAGTATGGTAGTGTTTAGGTATCAGTAAAATAAATAATTATTTTAGACTGTTTTTTTTGAAGAATCAATAAAAAAAAGAAACTAAAACGATGTAGTTAGCAATTAGTTAAAAGAACTAAAGCTATATTTTTTATTTCCACTTTTTTTTGCGTTTTTTTACAAGCCCATAAAAATTGCAAGATGATTGTAAATACAGAATTAGAGCAAAAAGGAAACTTATTTCCTTCAAAAATTATTAAGTTTAAAAAAGATGTAGATACCTTATTCTTTTACACAGATAATAATGTTATTCTACAACTTAAAGTATTAAGAGATAGTGTACTTCGTTTTAGGTACACTACAACAGGTACTTTTGAAAACGATTTTTCTTATGCAATTACTAAATATGCAAGTACAGGATATAACAAACTTGTAATAGAAGACAAAGAAACCTATTTTGAAGTTACAACGTCTAAATTAATTTGCAGAATTTCTAAAGAAAATTTAAGTGTATCTATTTATGATGCACATGATATGACACTTATTAATCAAGATGAAATTGGTTTTCATTGGGAAGAAAGCTATGAATTTGGTGGCAACATTGTAAAAATGAGCAAAGTTGTTAATGAAAGAGAAAGCTATTTTGGTCTTGGTGATAAACCAGAACATTTAAATTTAAAAGGAAAACGTTTTCAAAACTGGGTTACAGATTCTTATGCTTTTGGTAAACATACAGATCCTATATACAAGGCCATTCCTTTTTATACAGGATTACACCACAATAAAGCATACGGAATCTTTTTTGACAATACTTTTCAATCTTTTTTCGACTTTGGTCAAGAAAGACGCAACGTTACCAGTTTTTGGGCACAAGGAGGTGAAATGGACTATTACTTTATTTATGGTCCTAAAGTGCAATCTGTTGTAGAAAAATATACAGACTTAACAGGTAAACCACACCAATTACCACCACTTTGGGCATTAGGTTTTCACCAATGTAAGTGGAGTTACTATCCAGAAGCTAACGTAAAAGCAATAACCAATAAATTTAGAGAGTTACAAATACCTTGTGATGCTATTTATTTAGATATAGATTATATGGATGGTTTTAGATGTTTCACTTGGAACAAAGAATACTTTCCAGATCCTAAAAGAATGGTGAAAGAATTAGCAGATGATGGCTTTAAAACCGTTGCTATTATTGATCCAGGAATTAAAATAGATAATGAATATTCTGTATTTAAAGAAGCCTTAGATAAAGACTATTTCTGTAAACGTGCAGATGGTCCTTATATGAAAGGTAAAGTATGGCCAGGAGAATGTTATTTTCCAGATTTTACAAAACCAGAAGTACGTGATTGGTGGTCAGGATTATTTCAAGAACTTATTGAAGACGTAGGTATTCAAGGAGTTTGGAATGATATGAATGAACCTGCTGTTATGGAAGTGCCAAATAAAACATTTCCAGATGATGTACGTCATGATTATGATGGTAACCCTTGTAGCCATAGAAAAGCACATAATATTTATGGTATGCAAATGGCTAGAGCTACCTATCATGGTTTAAAAAAGTTTAACTATCCAAAAAGACCTTTTGTAATTACTAGAGCTGCGTATTCTGGTACGCAACGTTATACTTCTACATGGACAGGTGATAACGTAGCAACTTGGGAACATTTATGGATTGCCAATGTACAAGCACAACGTATGGCTATGTCTGGATTTAGCTTTGCAGGAAGTGATATTGGTGGTTTTGCCGAACAACCACAAGGAGAGCTATTTACACGTTGGATTCAATTAGGAATCTTTCATCCTTTCTGTCGTGTGCATTCCTCTGGTGATCATGGTGATCAAGAACCTTGGGCTTTTGATGAAGACGTAACAGATATTGTTAGAAAATTTATAGAACTACGCTATCAACTTTTACCATATTTATATACTTGTTTCTGGAATTTAGTAGAACATGGTACACCAATTCTACAATCTCTAGTAATGTATGATCAAGAAGATTCACAAACCTATTACAGAACAGATGAATTTATTTTTGGAAAACAAATATTGGTATGTCCTATTTTAGAACCAAATGCTAAAGGTAGACGTATGTATATTCCAAGAGGTACTTGGTATAATTTATGGACAGATGAGCAAGTACAAGGAGGAAAAGAAAAATGGGTAGATGCAGAAATTGATAGTATGCCAATTTTTATAAAAGCAGGTGCTATAATTCCTAAATATCCTGTACAGCAATACACAGACGAAAAGAATATTGAAGAAATTACTCTAGATATCTATTACAAGGAAGGAAAAGAAGTTTCGCAAGTATTTGAAGATGCTCATGATGGATATGATTATACAAAAGGACGTTATAGCTTTAGAATTATTAAATTAACAGGTAAGCCTAACGAGTTAATTCTGCAACAACATAAAGAAGGAACGTATGAAGCAGCATTTAAATGGTTTAAATTAAAAATTCATGGTTTACCATTTCAGATAAAAGAAATAGAAATAGATAATGTTATTATTCCTTTAGATAAATTAATAGAAAACGGAACTTCTTCCATGATTATAGATAAGAAATTTAGCGAAATTCACATTAAAGGAAACCTTTTATAGGATTAATTTGTATTTAGTCGATAAAACTAAGGTGCTAATCATACTGCTATAGGTGGTTTTAGGAACGGTTTTTGTAAATTTATAAAAACTATTAATAAATACTTAACTAATGAAATTTAAAAACGTAATAATTGCTTGTAGTACCATTGCATTATTTCTGTCATGTGCAACCAATCCGTTTACAGGAAAATCTACAATGGCATTAGTGCCAAATTCACAATTATTTCCTACAGCTTTTGCGCAATACAATCAAGTTTTGTCAGAAAGTAATGTAGAAACAGGAACATCTAGAGCAGATATGATTACTAGAGTAGGACAGCGTATTGCTGTTGCTGCAGAACGTTGGTTAAATGCAAATGGACATCAAGGGTATTTAGCAGATTATGAATGGGAATATAATTTAATTGATGATCCTACAGTAAATGCTTGGTGTATGCCTGGAGGAAAAATAGTATTTTATACAGGAATTTTACCAATAGCAGAAAACGAAACAGGTGTTGCTGCAATTATGGGTCATGAGGTAGCACACGCTTTAGCAAATCATGGACAACAACGTATGAGTGCTTCTTATATACAACAAGGACTAGCTATTGCAGGAAATGTTGCTATTCAAGATGATAAAAGTAGAGATGCTTTTAACCAATACTATGGTGTTGGTTCTAATGTATTAGGTATGTTACCTTTTAGTAGAAGTCATGAAACAGAAGCAGATAAAATAGGTTTGTATTTAATGGGAATTGCTGGTTATAACCCTACAGAAGCTTCTAATCTTTGGGTTAGAATGAAAGCGAATAGTGGAGGAGAATCTACTCCAGAGTTTTTAAGTACGCATCCATCTAACGATAGTAGAATTGCGGATTTAAAAGAATTAGCACCACAAGCTATAGAAGAAGCTAAAAAGTTTGGTGTGCAATCTTTTAGACCAATTACTAGTTTCTCTTACTAATTAAAAAATATTTGTTTACTTTACAAGCTGCTCTTAAAAAGAGCGGCTTTTTTATTGAAAATTATAGAAATAAAAAAGGAGGTTTTAAAATTAGTACAATAAAAAACGAAAGCTTTTTAGTCTTGTAATTTAAAGTTTCTTTTTAGTAAAAAATATTTATGAATACATTTGAAAAAGGAAGTAAAAAACTTCTAAATGCCTGGGCTTTTTACGATTGGGCAAATTCTGTTTACACACTTACCATTGCATCTTCTATATTTCCTATATTCTATTCTGCTTTATTTCTTTCCGAAATAAAAACCGTACACGCATTTGGTATGGATTTTAAAAGCACAGCATTAATTACCTACGTAACCGCTTTTACTTTTTTAGTAGTTGCATTTACATCTCCAATTCTTTCCGGAATTGCAGATTATGTTGGTAATAAAAAGAATTTTATGAAATTCTTTTGCTACGTTGGAGGTTTAGGTTGTATTGGTTTATACTGGTTTAGTCTAGAAAATATACATTTAAGTTTGTTATTTTATTTTATGGGTTTAATTGGGTATTGGGGAAGCTTGGTGTTTTATAACTCCTACTTACCAGATATTGCCTATCCAGAACAACAAGATAGTATTAGTGCTAAGGGATTTAGTTTTGGTTATGTTGGTAGTGTATTGTTATTGTTAATCAATTTAGCAATGGTAATGACCCAAGACAATGGAGAAGATAAAATGCAAATGATGCGATACTCTTTTATTACAGTAGGTCTATGGTGGATTTTATTTAGTCAATACACTTTTTATATTCTGCCAAGTGGTGTGTCTTCAGGACATAAAGTAACTAAAGATGTTGTTTTTAATGGGTTAAAAGAGTTAAGACAAGTCTGGAAACAGTTAAAAGAAAACCTAAGATTAAAACGCTATTTAATTGCCTTTTTTGTGTTTAGTATGGCTGTACAAACCATTATGTTAGTAGCAGTATATTTTGGCGAAGAAGAAATTGCTTGGGGAACAAATGAAGATAAAACCGTAGGATTGATTGTTAGTATTCTAGTAATTCAATTAGTAGCAATACTTGGTGCTTTTTTAACCTCAAAAGCTTCTTCAAAATTCGGAAACATAAAAACTCTTATTGTAGTAAATGTAATCTGGATGGCTTTATGTGTATATGCATATTTTATGCATACTCCGTTTCAATTTTATGTAGCAGCAAGTATTGTAGGTATGGTAATGGGAGGAATTCAAGCTTTAGCACGATCTACTTATTCTAAATTTTTACCAGAAACCGAAGACACGACCTCTTATTTTAGCTTTTTTGATGTAGCAGAAAAAATAGGAATTGTAATAGGTATGGTAATATTTGCAACCATTGACCAAATAACAGGAAGTATGCGTAATGCTATATTATTTTTATTTGTTTTCTTTTTAGCAGGAATAGTGCTCCTGCTTAGAGTGCCTAAAAAACAAGTAAATTAAAATATTTTACTATGTTTGTTATTTATAAAAATTAATTTCAACAAAAAATTTATGAAGAGCCTAAAAATTGCTAGTATTTTTATTGTATCCTTGTTTGTGTTTACATTCGTTTCTTGTGATGATGAACCATTAGAAGGAGATTTTGCTACAGGAAATGAAGAAACAGAATTAACCTGTGTAGAAGCTACACAAAACCTTTCTGAAATATCTCAAACGTATGCAACAACACCTACAGATGATGCAAATTATGCTGTGATTTGTAATGCTTACGCAGAAGCTTTGCAAGACATGATTGATTCGTGTGGTGATAATACAGGAGCTATACAAACCTTGTTAGATTCTTTAAATTGTCCTGTTGCTAATAATAATTGTGAAACAGCACAGACAGCAACAGATGCTGCAGAAAGTGCTTATAATGCAGATAATACAAATACCTCTTTATGTAATGCCTATAAAGCAGCTTTACAAAACGAAATAGCACAATGTGGTGATGCAGACGGAAGTTTACAAAGTATTATTGATGGTTTAGGAGATTGTAATTTTAATAGCTCTAGTTCTGGAGATTTAAGTGTTACTGCAGGAACTTTAAATATTGACTTTATAACAAATAGTGCAGATTTAAGTTCTGGTGTAATAACCGTTAATGGAAGTAACTTAGAGAATGGAGCAAATTATTTAATCTATTTTGAATTAGCTGAAAATGCTACAGGAGTAGATGTTATGCAAAATTTTAAATTAACATTAAATAATGGAGAGTATTTTCCTAATACAGACGGATTTGATGACTTCACAAATACAATAACTGTTAATTCAGGAGGAGTAATACAAGGTAGTTTTGGAGGTATTGTTTCTCGAACAGATGGTGCAGATTTAAGCCTTTCTCAAGGAGTTGTAGACTTAACATATTAATTGTTTTAAAAATAAAACTATAAAAAAATCCGAAGCAAACGCTTCGGTTTTTTTTTTGTTTTTTTGTTTGAACGCTTTCTAAAATTTGTTTGTCATTTCGAAGTTGCGCTGTCATTTCGAGCTTGTCGAGAAATCGATCTTAAGAAGTTAAAATAATAAAGATTCCTCCATTGAAATCGGAATGACATCTTGCTTCTTTATAATATTTAAGATTTTTAAACGAGGTTGACCTTTTGAAGTTTCACTGTCATTTCGAGCTTGTCGAGAAATCTATCATAAGTAGTTAATATAATAAAGATTCCTCCATTGTAGTCGGAAAGACGTATCCATTTAAAATCTACTTTTATTCAAAAAAAAAACCGGAACTTATAGTTTCGGTTTTTATATTTTCACTAACAGTTAATAGCTAACAACTAATTACTACTAATACTACCAGAACCAGCAACTTTGGTATCTTCTTTTTTAGGATTTCCAGAGTATTCAATATCTCCAGAACCAGAAACTCTTGCTTTTAAAGTTTCTGTACTTACTACTTCTGCATCACCAGATCCTGTTACGGTTACTTCTGTATTTTCTGCTTGTAAATGATTACCATTAAAATCACCAGAACCAGTTACACTAGCTTCTAGGTTTGTTGTTTTTCCTTTTAAAGTTACATCACCAGAACCTGTTACGCTTCCAGAAACATTATTGGTGTCTATATCTAGAATAACATCACCAGATCCTGTTAAATCTACTTCTAGGTGGTTTTCTGAAATGGTATTTGTATTCCACAAGTCACCAGAACCTGTAAGAGACACTTTTTGTATGTCTTTATAAGGAATGGTTATTTTAATGGTTTTATTATAGCTTTCGCTAATATTTACTCCTTTTTCTACTTTTACAATAAGGGTGTTGTTTTTAACCTTTGTAACAATATGCTCTAGTAAGTTAGATTCTCCTTCTAAGGTTATTTTACCTTCTTGCCCTTCCACTAAAATAAAATCCATAGATCCAGCACAAGCTATAGCATCATAATCACTAGTGGTTCTAGTCATAGTGGTAATATTTCCGTTTCCTTTTACTTTATTATTAAACCAAGATTGTGCTTGTATTTGTGTAGTAAGCAAGATGGTTGCTAAAAATAAGAGTGTTTTTTGAAATGATTTTGAACGTTTCATAATATTCGTTTTTTGATTGATGATTATTTGTTTTTCTTTAGTGTTACGCTTCCGTAATCTGAAGATATTTTAAGTGTATTTCCTGAGTTGTCATTACCATGATAGCCTTGGTAATATTTATCGGTAGATTCTACATGTTTTTTAGTAAATTCTAAGTCTTCATAGTCTCTTAATGAAGCGTATTCTAAATCTATATTAAAACTAAAGTTATAGGAAGCATCGTAACCAATGGTTATACCAACGTAATCGGATTCTATATGTATGTTTTTAGCATTAGCAGTTATGTTGTCAATTTTTATAGATCCATAATCTGCATTAATGTTTAGGTTTTTGTAGAGGTCTCCAATACGTGTAGTAAGGTAGTCTCCATCTCCAGAAATATTGTTTGCTTTTTCAATAAGCACAGAACCATAATCACAGTTATAAGTGACTTCTTCTGCAATTTCAACTACAGATTTAGTATAGTCTGCTTCAATGTTTATTTTTTTAGCTTTTGCAAGTGTAAAACCACTATAGTCTGCAGTAATTTTTCCGCTTTTTATATATTCAAAATAGCAATTATTAGAATAGTCAAAATTAATATCGTTATGGTCTGCTAAAAGTTCTTTGGTGGTGATTTTTCCGTAATCACAGTTTATTATTGCTTTTCCTTTTAGCTTGTCTAAGTTTATGTTTCCGTAATCATTACTTAGGTTTACATGGTTGGTTATAGGCATTTTTATAACATAATTAATTTTCATGTTTACGTTGTTGCTGTTGTTCCATTTAAACCAAGAGTTTGATTTGTTTTTACTAAAAATAGTTTTTGCAGAAACTAGGCTAGGAGATGCGTTAAAACTTACAGTAATCTCTTCTAATTTTTCTTCTACTTTTTCTAAATCGTTTCCGTTAGTGGTAATGGTGACTTCTATTGCTATTTGGTTTTTTTCCCAAGTAACAATATCTATATTACCATAACTATTATCTACCTTTAAGGTAGCGTCTGCGTTTACAGAAAATTCTTTTGTAATAACTTTTTCTCTAGTATGCTTTCCTTTAGCAACAGGATCATTGTTTGCTACAAGTAGTATAGGAATAAGTAAAAATACTATGGTTATTTTATATAGTAGTACTGTTTTCATTAGTGCTATTTTTTAATTTTTTAATATTTTCTATTTGGGTTAAGGTGTTTTCAAGAATGTCTATTCTATTTTGAAAATTGCTAATCATGGCATAAATAACGCGTTTATCTTCACCACTTTCAGACAGGTCTTTTTTTAAGTCAGTGTATTCTTTTTCTAATCGTTGCATTTGCATCATAGCATCTGCAACTAATAATTTTGTTTCTGGGTTGGTTTCGGTTTCTAGTTTTGTTAATTCGCTTGCAATTGTTGTGGTAAAGAAATTTTGAGTTTCTGCCATTTCTGGTGATATACTTGCTAAATCATAAGCTTTTTCTTCTTGTTGTGTTGTAACAAAAACAGTAACTAAAATTGCTAGTGTGGCAGCAATACCAAGAAAAGGTTTCCAAAAATTATTTTTTGCTTTCTTAGAGGTATTTGCTAGTCTTTGCTGTTTTAATTTATTAGCAAATCTTTGCTCATGATTTAGACTAGGCATGGCTACATCAAAATCATCTTTTAAATTATCAAAGAGTGTGTCTATCTGGTCTTTTTTCATCTTTAGTTTCCGCGAAAGCGGTAATTTTTTAATTATTAGTACTTGCTGTTAATGTGCAACAAGTTGTAATTTTTTTCGTAAACTTTCTTTAGCTCTTGAAATGGTGGTTCTACAATTAGCGTAGGATAGGTTCATTATTTCACATATTTCTTCGTAATCATATCCTTCAATAAGGTTTAAGGTTAGCGCAATACGATAATTATCTTTTAGTAATTTCATAGTTTCTAAAACCTGTTGTGCTTTTAAGTTGGTAAACTTATAATCACTAGAAACACCATCATGATCTTCTGTTTTGTACAACACATCATCTAAAGGAACTTCTTGGTACTTATTATTTTTATTAAAATGATAAATACTGTTGTTAATTACAATTCGTTTTAGCCACGCACCAAAAGTGATACTGTCTTTTATAGTATCTAGTTTTGTAAAAGCTTTAAGAAAAGAATCTTGCATAATATCTTCTGCTTCAAATCTATCTTTTACAATTCTGTATGCTACGTTAAACATTGCTTTATAGTACCTGTTGTAAATTTCTAATTGCGCAAATTGGTCATTAGATTTACATAGCGCTATGAGCTGCTCGATATTTTGGTTGGTTAGTGACAAAAAATTAATTCAAATTGTTATAGTATAGATATGCATAAAGATAAAATGTTACAGTTTGTAAATAAAAAGTTTCTAATTATTTCTATTTATTGGCATATTAATTGACTTAAATAGGGCAGATGCATGCTTAGTAAATGTTGTTAATTTACTGATATGCATGGTTATATAAGAAATTTTATTAATAACTTTAAACTAAAATCATTTTGGTATTATTTTAAATAATGACAATATGACTTAAATACATATATGAAGAAATCTAATTTATTAAGCCTTGACAGTTTGTCATTACAGGATTTTGATGAGAATTCAGAATTAATTCCGTTAATGACTCCAGAGGATGAAGAAAAAATAAATAACGAAGAATTACCAGAAACCTTACCAATTCTATCTTTAAGAAACACGGTTTTGTTTCCAGGAGTGGTTATACCTATTACAGCAGGAAGAGATAAATCTATTAAACTAATTAACGATGCTAACAAAGGAAGCAAAGTTATTGGTGTAGTTGCACAAAAGGATGAAGCTGTAGAAGACCCTAAAGCTGGAGATATTCACGAAACAGGAACGGTTGCTAGAATTTTACGTGTTTTAAAAATGCCTGATGGTAATACAACCGTTATTATACAAGGTAAAAAACGTTTTAAAGTTGCAGAAGTAATTACAGAAGAGCCATACATGAATGCTACTATTCGTGAGGTTCCTGAAGCAAGACCTGCTAAAGAAAATAAAGAGTTTGATGCTATTATAGAATCTATTAAAGACCTAGCGCTTCAAATTATTAAAGACAGTCCTAATATTCCTAGTGAGGCTTCTTTTGCTATTAAAAACATTGAAAGCAATTCGTTTTTAATAAATTTTGTATCTTCTAACATGAATCTTTCTGTAAAAGAAAAGCAACTTTTATTAGAAAACAATGATTTAAAAGAACGTGCTTTAGCAACATTAAAGTATATGAATGTAGAGTTTCAGAAAATGGAACTTAAAAACGATATTCAATTAAAGGTTCAAAGTGATATGAACCAACAGCAACGTGAGTATTTTTTACACCAACAAATGAAAACCATTCAAGAAGAACTTGGTGGAGGAGTTTCGTCTGGTGAAGAAATAGAAGAAATGCGTCAACGTGCTAAAACTAAAAAATGGGAAGATAAAGTAGCAGAGCATTTTAAGAAAGAGTTATCTAAAATGCAACGTATGAATCCGCAAGTTGCAGAGTACTCTATACAACGTAATTACTTAGAACTGTTTTTAGATTTACCTTGGAATGAGTTTTCTAAAGATAAGTTTGATTTAAAACGTGCTAAAAAAATATTAGATAGAGACCACTATGGTTTAGATGATGTTAAAAAACGTATTATAGAGCACCTAGCAGTTATTAAATTGCGTAATGATATGAAATCACCAATTATCTGTCTTTACGGACCTCCTGGTGTTGGTAAAACTTCTTTAGGTAAATCTATAGCAGAAGCTCTAGGTAGAGAGTATGTACGTATGTCTCTTGGTGGTTTACGTGACGAAGCAGAAATTCGCGGACATCGTAAAACCTATATTGGTGCTATGCCAGGAAGAATTTTACAAAACTTGAAGAAAGCAAAAACAGCAAATCCAGTTTTTGTTCTAGATGAAATAGATAAGCTTTCTAACTCGCATCAAGGAGATCCTTCTTCTGCGTTGTTAGAAGTGTTAGATCCAGAACAAAACAGTGATTTTCATGATAACTTTTTAGAAATGGGATTTGACCTTTCTAAAGTAATGTTTATTGCAACTTCTAATAGTTTATCTACCATTCAACCAGCTTTACTGGACAGAATGGAAATTATTAACGTAACAGGATATACTATTGAAGAAAAAGTAGAAATAGCAAAACGCCATTTGCTACCAAAACAGTTAAAAGAACATGGTTTAACAGATGTACATCTTAAAATAGGAAAACCACAGTTAGAAAAAATTGTAGAAGGTTATACTAGAGAGTCTGGTGTTCGTGGTTTAGAAAAACAAATTGCTAAAATGGTACGTTATGCTGCTAAAAGTATAGCAATGGAAGAAGAGTACAACATAAAAGTATCTAATGAAGATATTATTGAAGTTCTTGGAGGACCTAAACTAGAACGTGATAAATACGAAAACAATAATGTAGCAGGAGTTGTTACAGGATTGGCTTGGACAAGAGTAGGAGGTGATATATTGTTTATAGAGTCTATACTTTCTAAAGGTAAAGGCGCTATGACCATTACTGGTAACCTTGGTAAAGTCATGAAAGAGTCTGCAACTATTGCTATGGAATATATTAAAGCAAATGCTGAAGAATTAGGTGTAGATCCAGATGTTTTTGGTAAATACAATGTGCATATTCACGTTCCTGAAGGTGCAACTCCTAAAGATGGACCAAGTGCAGGAGTTACTATGTTAACTTCTTTAGTATCTTTATATACACAACGCAAAGTAAAAAAGAGCCTGGCAATGACAGGAGAAATTACGTTAAGAGGAAAAGTTTTACCTGTTGGCGGAATTAAAGAAAAAATTCTTGCTGCAAAGCGTGCAAGAATAAAAGAAATATTACTTTGTGAAGATAATAGACGTGATATTGAGGAAATTAAGCCGGAATACTTAAAAGGATTAACTTTTCATTATGTTTCAGAAATGAAAGATGTTATTGATATTGCTATAACTAATTCTAAAGTCAAGAATTATAAAAAACTATAAATTATGAAGTCTCTAATTTTTGTATTGGCATGTTTTCTTTCGGTAGTTTCTATTTCGCAAGAAACAGAAATTGCAGAAGAATTTCTTCCTATTCATTTAGAAGGTAAAGATGCTTTTCTTTCCACTAAAACAGGAGAATATGTTTTTTTAGAACATGATACAACCGATGCTACAAAATTAGAGACTACAAATAATGGTGTTATTTATACAGATATTCAAATACACATTGTTGCTAAAAAAGAAACCATTTCTAAAATAGCTAAACAATATAATATAAGTAATGAAGAAATCTTAGAGCAAAATAAGTTGTCTTCAAACAAATTGAGTATTGGTCAGGAGATAAAGATTATAAAAAAAAGGGTTGTAAAGTCTAGTAGTCCTGTGTTAGATCAAGGAGAAGCAAAAGTTATAGCTAAATTAAATCCAGGTCAAACACCAGCAGGATTAGAGCTTACAACACCAAGAAGTACTACAACAATATCTCCAAACACTGCTAATACTAATGAAGTGAGTGAAGAGGTAACACCAACAGCAGATGTTATTGAAAACAAAACTACCTTAGGTAAAGAAGAAGCTGCATCACAAAATGCACAATCTTTTTATATAGTTAAAAAAGGAGATAACTTGTATAGCATAGCTAAAAAACATGGTATTGCTTTAAAAACTTTAAAAGAAATTAACAATTTAGAGACAAATAATATAAGTATTGGGCAAAAGTTAAAACTAAAATAAAAATATATTTCTTATCTATGCGTTTTAAGATAGATTTAGTTAATTTGCACCTTTATGATTAAGAAATATTTAACATGTATTTGTCTGCTATACGTTGTTACTTCTAATGCACAATTAGGAGGAGAAACAACCTACCAGTTTTTAAACTTAGTATCTTCACCAAGACAAGCTGCTTTAGGTGGTAAAGTGCTTACTAATGTAGATTATGATGTAACACAAGCTATTTTTAATCCAGCTACTATTAACTTAGATATGGATAATCAACTTGCTGTTAATTATTCTAGTTATTTAGGAGGTATAAGTTATGGTACAGCAGCCTATGCTTACACAGTAGATAGAAGAAGTTTAACCTATCACGTAGGTGTTTCTTATATTAATTACGGAAGCTTTGATGGTTATGATGAGCAAGGGGTTTCTACAGGATCTTTTACTGGTAATGAAGCTGCAGTATCTTTTGGGCATGCTAGACAAATTGGTTATTCTGATTTTTACTTAGGTGGAAATCTAAAAATCATTACTTCAAAATTAGAACAATATAGCTCTATTGGTATTGCTGTAGATGCAGGATTAATTTATATTAATGAAGATATAGAGTTTCAAGCTACTTTAGTACTTAGAAACGCAGGAACACAAATTACAACCTATGCTGGATTGCACGAACCTTTGCCTTTTGAGGTAGATTTTGGTATGTCGCAAACCCTAGAAAACGTACCAATACGTTGGCATTTAACTTTTGAGAATTTACAAAAATGGCCAATAGGTGCTTCCAATCCTGCAAGAGCAACTACAGATCTAGAAGGAAACCAAACCCAAGAAGAAGTGAGTTTTTTTAATGAAGCATTAAGACATACTATTTTAGGTTTAGAGCTATTTCCAGAAGGAGGATTTCAATTTAGAATTGGATATAATTTTAGAAGAGCAGAAGAACTACGTATTGTAGAACAACGTAATTTCTCTGGTTTATCTGCAGGTATTTCTATAAAATTAAATAAACTGCGTTTTAGCTATACACATGCTAAATACACAAGCGCATCTAACGCAAACTTTTTTGGCTTACAAATAGACTTACAATAAAAAGTATTTGTAGCACCTTTAATTAATTATATGAATAACATTACCATTGCCATAGACGGATTTTCATCTACAGGAAAAAGTACAGTAGCTAAGCAATTAGCAAAGCATTTAGGATATATTTATGTAGATTCTGGTGCTATGTATAGAGCTGTAACTCTTTTTGCAATGCAACATAATTTTATTGATGCTAAACATTTTGATAGAGAAACTTTAGTAGCCAAACTAGCAGAAGTAACTATTAGCTTTACTTTTAATCCAGAATTAGGTTTTGCAGAAGTGTATTTAAATGGTGTAAATGTTGAAAAACAAATAAGAACCTTAGAGGTTTCTAGTTTTGTTAGTCAAATAGCAACCATTCCAGAAGTTCGTTCTCAATTGGTGAAACAACAACAGCAAATGGGAAAAGATAAAGGTGTTGTTATGGATGGTCGTGATATTGGTACTGTTGTTTTTCCTAATGCAGAATTAAAAATATTTATGACTGCTTCTGCCGAAACAAGAGCACAACGTAGGTTTGATGAGCTTGTTAATAGAGGAGATGAGGTTTTATATAAAGATGTTTTGCACAATGTGCAAGAACGTGATTATATAGACTCTAACAGAAAAGACTCGCCTTTAGTAAAAGCAGAAGATGCAATAGAAATTGATAACTCTAATCTTTCCTTAGAAGAGCAATTTCAAAAAGTATTAGCTTTAGTTACTAATACATTACAAGCAAATAAGTAATTCAAAAAAGCATTACATGCTGTTCCTTTTTAACTATAAGGATTCTATTAAATTTCTAGCAATAAACATTTGACATTCAAAAATATAATTGTATTTTTGCACTCCTTTTGGCGAATAGAGGAAAGATAAAAGGAATTAAATAAAAACAATTTTAACACTTCTGTGTGTTGTCGCATTAATATCTTCCTGAAACACAACAGAATACAAAACGTAGTGTAAAAGCGTTTTCAAAAAAGAAAACCGTTACATTATTAAATTATTTAAATGGCTGAAAAAGCAAAACAAGCTGAAGTTGAAGCAACAGAAGCAAAAGAAGTAAAAGAAACTCCTCAAGTTTCTGAAGCACAAGCAAACCCAGAAAAATTCTTAGCAGATTTCAATTGGCACAATTACCAAGAAGGTATTGATGAGGTTGAAGATTCTCAATTAAAAGAATTTGAAAAATTAGTATCAGAAAATTTCGTTGATACTTTAGATGACGAAGTAGTAGAAGGTGAAGTAATTCACATTTCAGATCGTGATGCAATTATTGACATCAACGCAAAATCTGAAGGTGTAATTTCATTAAACGAATTTCGTTACAATCCTAACTTAGCAGTTGGTGATAAAGTAGAAGTATTAATTGATGTTCGTGAAGACGCAACAGGACAATTAGTATTATCTCACAGAAAAGCACGTGTAATTAAAGCTTGGGATAGAGTTAACAATGCACATGATACTGGTGAAATCGTTAATGGTTTTGTAAAATGCAGAACTAAAGGTGGTATGATTGTAGATGTATTTGGTATTGAAGCATTCTTACCAGGTTCTCAAATTGATGTGAAACCAATTAGAGATTACGATCAGTATGTAAATAAAACTATGGAATTTAAAGTTGTGAAAATCAACCACGAATTCAAAAACGTAGTAGTATCTCATAAAGCTTTAATTGAAGCTGATATTGAAGTACAAAAGAAAGAAATTATTGGTCAATTAGAAAAAGGTCAAGTACTAGAAGGTGTTGTTAAAAACATTACTTCTTACGGTGTATTTATTGATCTTGGTGGTGTTGACGGTTTAGTTCATATTACAGACCTTTCTTGGTCAAGAATCAACCATCCAAATGAGATTGTTGAGTTAGACCAAAAATTAAACGTGGTAATCCTTGATTTTGATGAAAACAAATCAAGAATCCAATTAGGTCTTAAACAATTATCTAAACATCCTTGGGATGCTTTAGGAGAAGATGTAAAAGTAGGTGATAAAGTAAAAGGTAAAGTTGTAGTTATTGCTGACTATGGTGCTTTTGTTGAAGTTGCTGAAGGTGTTGAAGGATTAGTTCACGTAAGTGAAATGTCTTGGTCTACACATTTACGTTCTGCTCAAGATTTCGTTTCTGTAGGAGACGTTGTTGAAGCGCAAATCTTAACTTTAGATAGAGAAGATAGAAAAATGTCTCTTGGTATCAAGCAATTATCTGCAGATCCATGGACAGATATTACAACTAAATACCCAGTAGGTTCTAAACATTCTGGTACAGTTCGTAACTTTACTAACTTTGGTGTTTTTGTTGAATTAGAAGAAGGTATCGACGGATTAATTTACATCTCTGATTTATCTTGGACTAAGAAAATTAAACACCCATCAGAATTCTGTGCAGTTGGTGATACTTTAGATGTTGTTGTTCTTGAACTTGATGTTGAAGGACGTAAATTATCTTTAGGTCATAAACAAACTACAGATAACCCTTGGGATAAATACGAAACTGAATTTGCTTTAGGTACTACACATACTGCAGAAATTGCTGAAGTTGTAGATAAAGGAGCAACTATTGAGTTTAACGAAGATATCGTTGCCTTTGTTCCTTCTCGTCACCTTGAAAAAGAAGATGGTAAGAAACTTAAAAAAGGAGATACAGCAGAATTTAAGATTATCGAATTTAATAAAGAATTTAAAAGAGTAGTTGCTTCACATACTGCTATCTTTAGAGAAGAAGAAATCAAAAATGTAAAAGAAGCTGTTAAAAAAGCAGAAAGTCAAGCTGCAGAAGCTAAACCAACTTTAGGTGATGCTAACGAAGCTTTACAAGCGCTTAAAGACAAAATGGACGGAAAGAAATAATTCTATCTGAATATTTATAAATTGAAAGCCTCTTAGAAATAAGAGGCTTTTTTATTGCTTATAATTACGCTTTATAGTTTACTTCACTTTCTATATTTTATATATTTCTTTACAGAACACTTTACAAACACATTGTAAACTATTAAATTTTACCTTAACTTTGCTTTTAAAATACGTTTGTATATTCTATGAGTCAAAAAGTGTTACTTAACGCAAAAGAGGTAAACATCATTCTTCATCGATTGGCTTGTCAACTTATTGAAAATCATAAAGATTTTACTAATACTGTTTTAATTGGTATACAACCTAGAGGTAAATTTTTAGCAAATAGGTTAATTACATTATTAAAAGAAGATTATAAAATTAAAAACCTACAGTCTGGGCAGTTAGATATTACTTTCTATCGTGATGATTTTAGAAGAAGTGACAAACCTTTAGAAGCAAATGCTACAGAAATTAATTGTGTAGTAGAAGGTAAAAAAGTAGTTTTTATTGATGATGTTTTATATACAGGACGAAGTATTCGTGCTGCATTAACTGCAATTCAGTCTTTTGGTAGACCAAATGAAATAGAGCTTTTAACTTTAATAGATAGAAGATTTAGTAGACACTTACCCATTCAACCAGATTATAGAGGTAGGCAAGTAGATGCTATTAATAAAGAAAAAGTAAAAGTTAATTGGGTAGAAAATGAAGGCGAAGATGCTGTATACCTAATTAATAGTTAGAATTTAAAAGTAAAGATTAATAAACTGCAGCATTAAAACTGCAACCTGAATACTAAAAATATGAGCGAATTAAGTGTAAATCACTTATTAGGAATTAAATATCTTAACAAACAAGATATACAACTCATTTTTGAAACTGCAGATCATTTTAAAGAAGTGATCAATAGGCCAATTAAAAAAGTACCTTCATTACGTGATATTACTATTGCCAATTTATTTTTTGAAAATTCTACACGTACAAAATTATCTTTTGAGCTAGCAGAAAAAAGACTTTCTGCAGATGTAATAAACTTTTCAGCAGCGCAATCATCGGTTAAAAAAGGAGAAACCTTAATAGATACTGTAAATAACATTCTTTCTATGAAAGTAGATATGGTTGTTATGCGTCATCCTAATCCTGGAGCTGGCGTGTTTTTATCTAAACACGTAAATGCAAGTATTATAAATGCAGGTGATGGTGCACATGAACACCCAACACAAGCTTTATTAGACTCGTATTCTATAAGAGAAAGGTTTGGTGAAGTAAAAGGAAAAAATGTGGTTATTGTTGGTGATATTTTACACAGTCGTGTAGCACTATCTAATATTTTTGCATTGCAATTACAAGGTGCTAATGTAATGGTTTGCGGACCAAAAACATTAATCCCTAAATATATAGATAAACTAGGTGTAAAAGTAGAAACTAACTTACGCAAAGCTTTAAATTGGTGTGATGTTGCCAATATGTTACGTGTACAAAACGAAAGAATGGATGTAAGTTATTTTCCTTCAACTAGAGAATATACACAACAATTTGGAGTAGATAAAACCTTATTAAATTCTTTAGATAAAGAAATTACTATAATGCATCCTGGACCAATAAATAGAGGTGTAGAGATTACTAGTGATGTAGCAGATTCTAAACAAGCTATCATTTTAGATCAAGTGCAAAATGGTGTAGCAATTAGGATGGCAGTGATTTATTTATTAGCTTCAAAAATAAAACAGTAAATTATGATTTTTGATAAAGACGAAAATATTACCATTATCACACAAGAAAAAGCTTCCATTGTTGAGCTAGTTAAAAAACTAGGTGTGTTATATGAAAAATTTAAAAACGATAACGTAATTGTTAATTTAACAAGTTTAAAACCTGTTACATTAGAAGATATTATTGAATTTTTGCAAATATCTAACACACATAGAAAAGCAAAAAAATCTTTTGTTATTGTTACAGATAAAATAAACTTAAATGAAACTCCAGATGAAATAGTAGTAGTGCCAACCATAAAGGAAGCCTATGATATTATTGAAATGGAAGAAATGGAACGCGATTTAGGTTTTTAAAGGTCTATGGAAGCTTATTTACATTTGTTAGTATCTGCTTTTAAAAAAATAACAAATTAATATTCATTAATGAAATTACGCATTTTAGGCTGTTATAGTGCAACTCCTAGAGTTAACACCAACCCAACAGCACAAGTACTAGAAATTAACAATCATTTGTTTTTAATTGATTGTGGAGAAGGTACACAAGTACAATTGCGTAAACATAAGGTGAAGTTTAATAGAATTAAACATATATTTATCTCGCACTTACATGGCGATCACTTTTTTGGTTTAGTAGGTTTTATTTCTACACTTACATTACTTACTCGTGAAACAGATTTGCACATTTACGCACCAAAAGGCCTTAAAGAAATAATTACGCTTCAAATGAAATTAACAGGTTCATGGACTAATTATAAACTGTTTTTTCATGAATTAAATGCAAAAACTTCTGAAATTATTTTTGAAGATGATACAGTAGAAGTGCATACCATACCACTAGATCACAGAATATATACTAACGGTTTTTTATTTAAAGAAAAAGAAGGAGAACGTAAACTAGATTTAAGCAAAGTAGAGGAGGCAAACATTAATGTAGCATATTACAGAAAGCTAAAACAAGGTCATGATGTTGTTAATGAAGATGATGTATTAATAGATCATACAAAAGTAACCTTACCAGCAAATCCACCAAAAAGTTATGCTTATTGTAGTGATACTGCATATTCAGAAAGTATAATACCTATAATTAAAGAGGTAAATGTACTTTATCATGAATCTACCTTTTTAGAAAAAAATAAAAATCTTACCATTACCACAAAACATAGCACAGCAAAACAAGCAGCAACTATTGCACTTAAAGCTAATGTTGGTACTTTAATACTTGGTCATTACTCTACAAGATATGAAAGTTTAAATGATTTTAAAAAAGAAGCAAAAACCATTTTTGATAAGGTAGAACTTGCTAAAGACGGAAAATTATTTGAGTTTTAGCGAATTAGTTTTAAACTCATCTAAATTTAATACCCAAGAAATAGCTTCTTCAAGAGAGTTTGAACGTTTAACACTTTTTGATGAAAATTTTTTTTCTAATGTGGCATTAATATAGTTCATTTCAGAATAACAAATAGATACACTAGCAACCAAGAAATCATAGTGTTTAAAAAAATAAACCCAATGATTCGGATCAAATGAATAAGAGTTTATTTTGTTAGATATATATGCAATTTTACAATTTACACCATAATGTAAATGTATAAGATTAATCATTTCAACTATTTTATTCCAACTTAAATGAATGCCTTGTTTCATTTCTGCTATTATAAAAGTATCCATGAAGTAAAACTCACCAAAAGCAAGCGTTTTTTTAGTATAAGTAAATTTTTTACTTATAGTAGAATCTTCAAATTTCATTAATAATTTTTAGGGATGCACAAAGTAATATAAATTCTTATAAAAAAGTAAAATTCATTCATTTTAAATGTAGATTTTATAGTAAATATTTACTTTTTTAATACTTTTTACAGAGAAGTCTTGTGGTTTAATTATTTATAAGAAGGATTAACATAAAGTTGATAAAAGAGATTTTAACTTATTTAAAAAACTTGTAAATTGCCATATGGAAAAAGACTTAGGAAATTATAGAAGATCTTACGAAAAAGGTGCCCTTTTAATAGAGGATACTCCAGAAAACCCAATGGAACTATTTCAAAAATGGTTTTATGAAGTAGATATGCATTTTCCAGAAGATGAAACCAATGCAATGACTGTTTCTACTATTGGTTTAGATACCTACCCAAAGAGTAGAGTAGTACTACTTAAAAAGTACACCTATGAAGGTTTTATCTTTTACACTAATTATAATAGTGAAAAAGGAAAAGCAATAGCACATAACCCAAAGGTATGTTTGTCATTTTTTTGGCATGGAGCAGAAAGGCAAATAATAATTAAAGGAAAAGCTGAAAAAATTGCAAGCAATTTAAGTGATGGCTATTTTGAATCTAGACCAAGAGGTAGTCAATTAGGAGCTTTAGCATCTAACCAAAGTGAAGTTATTGAAAGTAGAGCCTATTTAGAATCTAAACTAAAGAATTTAGAATTAGATTTTGAAGGTAAAGAAATACAGCGACCAGAATTTTGGGGAGGGTTTTTAGTTAAGCCTGTTGAAATAGAATTTTGGCAAGGTAGAGCAAATAGATTGCATGATAGAATACGTTATACTTTAGATAAAGAATACTTCTGGGTGAAAAACCGATTATCTCCTTAAAAAATCCGTTGAAAAGCATTAATTAGTTGAAAAAGAATGTATTTCGTCGATAATGCGTCATAAAACCCGACGAAATGCATGTATTTTATCGAATTTAACATTTCGTTAACATTTTATCTCTTGATGGTTATTATATTTACAACCCCAAATCATAATAACCATTACCATGAAAAAACCTACTTTATGGCTTTTAGCCTTAACCGTCTTATTTACCACCTTTTCTTGTTCAACAGATAACTCAGATTTTGAGGTAGAAAATGTAAGCAGTGAATATACTGTACCAGAAACAAAAACTATAGAAATAGAAATTCTTGAACTTATTAATGAATATAGGTTAGATATGGGTTTAAATGCTCTTGAAGAATTAGATCTAATCAAATCTCAAGCGTATGTGCATACCGATTATATGGTTGAAGCTAGTAATATATCACATGATAATTTTTCGCAAAGAAGTGCTTTTTTAAGACAGTATGCTGGAGCGAATAGAGTTTCAGAAAATGTTGCATTTGGTTATAGTAGTGCAGCTTCTGTGGTTAATGCATGGTTAAACAGTGATAGCCATAGAGGAGCCATTGAAGGAGATTATACTCATTTTGATATTTCTGCAGAACTAGATAGTCGCGGACAATGGTATTACACGAATATTTTTGTAAAAAAATAAATTCAATACAATTAAATAAATAGACCTTAAATAGAGGTATGGGTTTTTAATAATAATTAATTAAGCCAGATAAAGTAATTTATCTGGCTTTTTATTTTTAATGGGTATTCTAGTAATGTAATTTGCTTTTCTAATTAAGGAACTACACTATAACGTATTATAATTAATAATGTAAATAGAAGTCCTTGTTTTTAATTAGAGCTTCGTTAAAATGCTTTAATAGGTATTGTTAGGTGTTGTTTTATTTTACAGAAAGCAATAGTTATAGCAAGTAAAAAGCCACTCTATATAGAGTGGCTTTTTTTTAGTATAGGATGTTGTTAGGGAATTTTAATAAACTAATTAAGTAACATCTTATACCTTATTAATATTCGTTTGTAATAATAAATTTAGATCTACGATTTTCTTGGTGTTTAGCTTCAGAGCATTTTACACCATTTCCGCATTCATTAATTAATTGATATTCACCATATCCAATAGCACTATCAATTCTATTAGAAGTAATTCCTCTAGAAATAATATAATCTCTTGTAGACTTAGCACGTCTATCAGATAATTTTTCATTGTAGGCATCACGACCACGACTATCTGTATGAGATTCAATCTTAATATGCATTTTTGGATGATTTTTCATTACTGTTACAATGTTTTCTAATTCATAAGCAGCATCAGGTCTTATATTAGATTTATCATAATCAAAGAAAATAGGGTTGATTACAATTTCATTATTTACAATAAAAGGGGTTAACAGTAAATCTTGTATTTGTTCTTCATCAGGAACATTGGTAGTTTCTACATCTTGTATATCATCTCTATAATCTAATTTTTGACCTATAATGGTATATTTTTTTTCGCATTCTACTTCAAATTCAAATGCACCATTTTCATCTGCTATTACTTCTTCAAGTTCTTTACCAGTTTCGTCTAATAATTTTACTTTAGCTTCAGGAATTGGTAGCATATTTGATTTGTCTTTTACAATTCCTTTAATTACTTGTTTACATAAGTAAGTACCAAATTGGTAAATATCATCACTACCACTTCCTTCTTCTCTGTTAGAAGAGATAAAACCGGTTTGTTCGTCAGAATTAATAAAGAAAGCAAAATCGTCAAATCTACTATTAAAAGGAGCCCCTAAATTTTGAGGTTCTGTTATAGAGTCTTTATCTTTTACTTGAAGCATATTAGATTTAAAAACATCTAATAAGCCTAAACTAATATGTCCATCTGAAGAAAAGTAAAAAGTACTGTCTTTGGCAACATAAGGAAACATATCTCTTCCAGGAGTATTAATTTTACTTCCTAAGTTTATAGGTTCTCCATAGGTTCCTGATTCTTTTATTTCAACACTATAAATATCTGTACTACCTAAACCACCTTCACGATCTGATACAAAATAAAGTGTTTTGTTATCTGGACTTAATGCAGGATGACCTGTTGAATGGATTTTATCATTAAAAGGAAGCTCTACAACATTACTCCATTTTTCTCCAATTTTTGAAGCTTTATATATTTTTAAATAAGAGGTACCTTCATCATCATAAGAAATCTTTTTACGTTTGTTGATGTTGTCTCTTGTAAAATACATGGTTTTTCCATCGTTTGTAATAGCAATAGAAGCTTCATGAAATTCTGTATTTACATCATCAGAAAGCGCTTTAATATCTTCAATAGTTGCATTTTCTGCATCATAAGTAATAGTACCTTTAAAAATATCTAAATAAGGTTCTTCATTCCATTTATAAATTTTTGCATTATTACCCTCTCCGGTAACTTTGGTAGAAGCATAGTAAAATGTATCCTCGTGAATAAAACCTCCAAATTCAGAGTATTCTGTATTAATTTCTAATGGATTAAACGTAACATATTTTCCTTCAGTAGAAGAGAGTTCTTGGTATTTAGTAAGATCCATAATTTCAAAATCATTAGCTCTTTTGTCACTTGCTTGTAATTCTTTAAATTTTGAAATCCAATCATTAGCACCTTCATAATCTCCCATACTTCTTAAAGATTGAATGTATTTATAGATGTATTCTGGACTAATTTTATTGTATTTGTTAACTGCTTTTCCGTACCATAGTGCAGCTTTTTCAGAATTAGAATTATTGTAATAACAATCTCCTAATCTGGTTAATACATGCTCGCTACTATCTCCTTTTTTTACTGCAGCTTCATAAAGCTCACTTGCTTTAATATATGCATAGTCTCTAAAAAAGTTATCTGCAACTTTTACTTGAGAGAATAGCATAGTATTGCTAAGCACTAATAGTATTAATATAAATTTTGTTTTCATCTGATTATTTTTTTAGAAATATCTAGGTGATTTTATACGTTTAACTTTAAATACTTCGAACATTAATAATATTTCGTGTGTACCACCTGTATATGCATTAATATCAGAAATAGGATACTCATAGGTATAACCAATTCTTATTTCTTTAGATAATTGAAAATCTGCTAATGCACCTAGGGCAGAAGTATAGTTATTAATTCGGTATGAAGCACCTAACCAAAGTTTTTCATGAAATAAAAAGTTTGCTGTTAGGTCATATGATAAAGGCGCTCCGTTGGTTGCTTTTATTAAAGCTGCTGGTTTAAATTTAGTATTATCACTTAAATTAAATACATAACCACCAGTGAAATAATAACTAATACGCTCTAAAGCTTCATATTGTATACCACTAGAATTTCCTTCTTTGTTATAGTCTGTGTTTAATATTCTAGGAGCCGATAAACCTATATACCATTTTTGTGTGTGCCAAAAGAAACCAACTCCTATGTTAGGGCTCCATCTATCGTCAACACCATAAATTGCAGGATCTTCTGGTTCATTACCTCTTAAAGTAGAGCTAAGACTGTATTGGGTAAATCCTGCTTTTAAACCAAATGCTAATTTTGTTTTTTCTCCTGTATTTATAGTGTACGAAAAATCGCCATAAATATAAGAGAAATCTTGATAACCTAATTTATCATTAATTAAAGATAAACCAACACCTATTTTATCATTTGTTAGTGGTGTATGTGCAGAAAGCGTTTGTGTAATAGGACCTCCTTTAAAGCCAACCCATTGGCTTCTATGAAGACCAACAACACTTAGTGTTTCTCTACTTCCTGCATATGCAGGGTTGATTGATATTGTGTTATACATGTATTGTGTAAACTGTGGTAATTGTTGGGTAAACCCAACTGTACAGCTTAATAACGCAAATGCAACAATATATTTTTTTATAAGTTTCATAGGTTAATATTTTATTATTTGGTTCCAACGTAAATATATCCGTTTATAGGATCAATTCCACTATTTTTTAATGTTACTATGTAATAATAAGTACCATCAGGAACTGTGTTAGAGCCACCAACAGCATTTTTATGCGCTGTTCCTGCCCAATTATTTTGATAATCATGAGATTCATAAATTAATGCTCCCCATCTGTTAAATATTTTTACGTCAATAACGTATCCGCAAAGTTCTACACCACTTACTTCAAAGAACTCATTATATTGATCTCCATTAGGTGTTACAGCGTTAGATATTTCTACATCATCTTCACCACAGTTTAATACAAAACATCTGTTGTGAACTTCTATAGTAGCTTCTACATAAGTAGGACAAGCAGAATCGTTTTCTGTATAACTAAATTCAATAAATTCACCTACATTTTCTCCTTCTAGTGTTATGCTTAAAGGATCAAAATAATGTCCATCTATAATTTGTGCATTACCAGAAATTACTTCCCAAGTACCACTATCATCATAATATCCACTTAGTAAATCAAATAGATCGAAAATTTGAGCTTCAAATTCATCTGTATTACATAATGTAGTATTAGTTGCAGTTACAGAATTGTTTTGTAAAGTTAACATGGCATAAACGGATGTTTCATTACCACAATCATCTGTAATTATATATTCTACATCTAGCATACCACCTAAACCAGGAGCAGAGGATAAATTATTAAAGTCATAATCTGAAGTTACTTGACCAGTAAAGTCGGTATCACAGCCATCTGCTGCACATGCTTCTAATGCTGCAATATTTTCTGCATTCCATTGGTCTGCTATAGCTTCATTGTTTTCTCCATCACAACTTAATGTTTGATCTGTTACATCACAATTTGTTAAATCGGGAGGAGTAGTATCTTCAAGAGTAAGTGTAGCATTTATAGTAGTGCTATTACCACAATCATCAGTAATGGTATATACTACATCTATTGTTCCTGCTAGACCACAAGTAGCTACTAAATTAGCAAAGTCAAAGTCTGAAGTTATTTGACCAGTAAAATCATTGTCACAACTATCTACAACGCAATCTTCAAGCGCTATAATGTTATTAGTATTCCATTCATTTGCTAAGGTTTCATTATTTTCACCATTACATTCAATAATTTCATCTAACACATCACAAGCTGTTAATTCAGGAGCAATTGTATCTTCTATGGTTAGTGTTGTAGCAATAGTAGCTTCATTACCACAATCATCACTAATAATATAGTTTACTGTAATTGTACCAGCTAGACCACAAGTGGAAACTAAGTTATCAAAGCTATAATCTGAAGTTACCGTGTAAGTAACATCCGCATCACAATCATCACCAGGACAAATTTCTAGGTTTGCAATATTAGCCGCATTCCAAGTGTCTGCAATAGCTTCGTTATCTGTACCATTACATTCTATAGTTTCGTCAATTACTTCGCTACAGATGGTTAAATCTGGAGGTGTAGTATCTTCTAAAGCAAGAGTAACTGTAATCGTAGATGCGTTACCACAATCATCAGCAACGGTATAGTTAACCGTAATTGTACCACCAAGACCACAAGTGGAAACTAAGTTATCAAAGCTATAATCTGAAGTTACCGTGTAAGTAGCATCTGCATCACAATCATCACCAGGACAAGTTTCTAGGTTTGCAATATTAGCCGCATTCCAAGCATCAGCAATAGCTTCGTTATCTGTGCCATTACATTCTATAGTTTCGTCAATTACTTCGCTACAGATGGTTAAATCTGGAGGTGTAGTATCTTCTAAAGTAAGAGTAACTGTAATCGTAGATGCGTTACCACAATCATCAGCAACGGTATAGTTAACCGTAATTGTACCACCAAGACCACAAGTAGAAGCAAGGTTAGCAAAAGCATAATCTGAAGTTACCGTGTAAGTAGCATCCGCATCACAATCATCACCAGGACAAGTTTCTAGGTTTGCAATATTGTTAGCATTCCAAGCATCAGCAATAGCTTCGTTATCTGTACCATTACATTCTATAGTTTCATCAATTACCTCAGTACAAACCGTTAAGTCAGGACCAATAGAATCTTCTAGAGTAAGAGTTGCAGTAAGAACGGTTTCGTTATCACAATCGTCTGAAACGGTATACGTAACTGTTAATGTACCACCAGCGCCACAAGTTGAAGCAAGGTTTGTAAATGCATAATCTGAAGTTACATCAAATACAGCATCTGTATCACAAGCATCGGTACCACAAGATTGTAGTGCAAGTATATTTGCCGCATTCCAATCGTTAGCAATCGTTTCATTATCTGTACCATTACATTCTATGGTTTCATCTACAACAGTACAAGCCGTAAGGTCAGGACCAATAGAATCTTCTAGAGTAAGAGTTGCAGTAAGAACGGTTTCGTTATCACAATCATCTGAAACGGTATACGTAACTGTTAATGTACCACCAGCGCCACAAGTGGAAGCAAGGTTTGTAAATGCATAATCTGAAGTTACATCAAATACTGCGTCTGTATCACAGC
>NZ_JBHULM010000002.1:0-6018 GCF_042684485.1 Lacinutrix gracilariae
AACAGCGTATATAAAAAATAGCTAGGCATTTGACATCAGCATTTTTTTTTGTTTATTTATAAAGTAAAAGCAAATACGAAAGATAGTTAGCTAATTATACGCTACATTTCATATACGCAAACGTTGTGTGTAATGCGAGACAAACATCTGAACTAAAAAATAATTGAAGGAAAAGATTTATAATTTAGGAAAAAAAGCTCTAATGATTTTGGGTGGAATATCACTAATTGGAATAATTCTGATTTTTGGCTATCTCGCCTACTCGACTACAATTGGAAATAAAACTGTCGAAAATAAAGCAACGAAATCTGATGTAAGATTCGTGCTGAATTGGTGTGGACTTGGAGACGATAGAATTGAGAAAGTAACGAATAGTTATGAATCTGGTCGCTCTTTTACTGGAGATTATCTGGATGCATATGGAATTGACATTTCGAAAGTAACTCACGATGAACTGAAAAACAAAAAAGGTTTTTATCGATTAGATAATTTACCTAAAGTTTTGAATGATGCTGTTGAAATGGCAAATGGCTGGCAATATCAAATCTCTTGGTTTCCAAAATTAAAAGATTTGCAAAAAGAAGATGTTTATGTCTATCCTTGGAGCATATATTGTAATGGAATTGACCCAAGTGGTGCGGAATTAATTTTTGTAATACCGAATGAAAACAAAGTATATTATATTGGAACAAAAATGTAACGAAAGCACTACACACAACAAAGTATATAATCCATTGCTAGTACTAGACTGCTTACGAATATTCCTGCGGAATATTCTATTCGATTTTTATTTGCTAAATTAGTTGCTTACACACGCAACGTATCATATACAGAACCGTTAGCTACAATTATGAAAAAAACAGTGATAGTTTTATTATTACTTTTTACTGGACTAAAATCGTTTAGTCAAAATATTTATTCAACTAATGAATTCAAAATTTCATTTGAATCAAGCGAGATTTTAGAAAAATACCCAACTGAATCTAAAAATGTTTTAGGCTTTGAAAATGATAATATCGCAATTGATATTGAAATTATTCCAATTGAACAGGAATCTAAAAAATTTAAAAAAAACATAAAACGTGGCGCAAAAGAAATAGCAAAAGACTTTGGTTTAAGAGGTGTCAAAAATGGAGGTTATTTAAAAAATATTAATCATGGATATTTTGTAAAAGGTTATGGTATTGATAATGGAAAAAAATATTCAATTTTCATTATTGCAATCCTAAATTATGATCTAGGACTAGCTTACGAAATTAGTATTGACTGTTATAATTTAAGCCAATCGGAAAGTATGAATATCATTGATAGCTTTAGAATAATAAAATAACTGTAGCTAACAACGTATATAAAAAATTGCTATTTTGGGCTAAATTTAAAGGTCGTTGCACGTTTGCTACGTCTGATTTTCCTTCGGAAAATCCTCGCACGCAAACACGCAACTTTCCATATACAAAACCGTTAGCAATAATTAACAAGAAACATCGTGACCAAAGAAAAACACTTTTATCGAATATTATTTCTTGCTTCAATATTCCTATTGTTGATTAACGATTTATACTTGAAATTTGAATATCATAATTATCTAACTGGAAAACTTTCTGATTTTGTTGGACTTTTTGCCTTTCCATATTTTTTCAGTTCTTTTTTTCCGAAAAAGATAAAGTCTATTTACATTTTGAGCGGAATTTTATTCGTGCTTTGGAAATCGGAATTTTCACAACCAATATTTGATTTTGCTCTCTCAAACGGAATTGGAATAAATCGTACAATAGATTATTCTGATTTAATTGCTTTATTGGTTCTACCATTTTCATATATCTATTGGAATTCGGAATCTAAATCTTTGTTTAAAGCAAGGAAAAAATTAAAGCCAATAATTATCGGAATAAGTTGCTTTGCATTTATTGCAACTACTCTACCTAAACATTACGAAAAATTATCTATGAAATCGGAATTTTCGACTATTATTAATTCTGATAAACAATCTGTAAGAACACAACTTCAGATATACAAAGAAGGAATGTTTGCACAAGATAACTATCGAATTGAAATGTCTGGAAAAAATGCTCATATTTTAACTTCTATAAAAGTAGATTCTATAAATGAACAGAAGACAAGAGTTTCTTTGGACAGTATATTAAGTTTTACTGTAGAGGGAAATGGATTTCTATTTAGTAGCGGAATTGACAAAGATGACGTTGAACATATTAGAAAATTAAGTAAAAACGAAATTGAACAATTGTTTTCAAAACAAATAAAAAAGGAATTTGAAAATTAATAACTATTGCTAACACCGTATATAATTTATTGCTAGTTCTAGCCTACTTACGAAAATCCTCGCGGATTTTCTATTCAGTTTTTATTTGCTAAATTAGGTGCTTAAAACACGCAACAAACCATATACAAACACGTTAGCAAACATTTGATGAACAACCTCAAAGCCATATACATATTATTAGTTTTTTGTCTATTTTCTTGCAAAAAGTCAACGGAATTAAAAACTGAAAAAGCAACTCTGAATAAAACGGAAATTGACACTTCTAAACGTTATCAAAGAATTAATATTCCTTATTATGAGAATGGAGAATTAGTAGGAGAAAACGAAGCCTATGTTTCGAAAAAAAAGGACACTTTTTGGAATACTTGGCTATTTTACAAAAAGGGAGTGATAGATAGTTCTAAAAGTAAATTTTTCGATTTCAATATTACTGGAAATAAAAAAGACTCAATTCTGAAAGGAAAAATCAGTATCTACTCACCTGCTGACAGTATTCCTAAATCAAAAATTAGTTCTAGAGAAATAACATTAGTTTTTCTACAAAAAGAAAATGATTCTATCATTGTTAAAGAAATTAAATCAGAAAAAAGTACGTTTGAATTTGACTATAAAAATTTTGAAAACTATGGATTTGAAGGTTTTGTAATGGACTTACGTTTTATTAAAATAGATTCTAACTCTGAAAAATTACTTCTGAATAGAAATTATTTTGCGTTGGACACAAAACTTTCGACAAACAATGTTTATGTGGAATTATTAGAATAAAAACGATTTGCTAACAACGTATATAAAAAATTGCTAATTTAGGCTAAACAAAAGGTCGTTGCACGTTTGCTACGTCTGATTTTCCTTCGGAAAATCCTCGCACGCAAACACGCAACTTTCCATATACAAAACCGTTAGCAACAAGGCAAGACAAACATTGAGAACATTTATAAACATATTGATTATTCTTTTGCTTGTGATTTCTTGCAAACCAAATAAGGCGGAATTAAATTCAGCTGAATCTCAAACCTACAAACGAATTAGTGGAAATAAAACTTGGGGATTCGTAAATCAAAACGGAGATACAATTATACCTCTTAACAAATATAAATTTCTGAATCCGATTGATGAGGAAGGAATGATACTTGGAGAAAATAATGGAAAAAGAGGCTACATAAATATTACTCAAGATACCTTAATACCTTTTAAATATGACGATTTGAGTGTGTTTTCAAATGGACTTGCACCAGCGGAATTAAATGGGAAACACGGATTTATTGACAGAAAAGGTAAAGTCGTAATACCATTTGAATATGAAAACGAGAGTCATTTTTATAAGTGTGGTTTAGCTAGAGTGCGTAAAAACAATAAATATGGATTTATTGACAAAACTGGCAAAGTAATAGTTCCAATAGAATTTGAGAAAGTAAGAGATAATAAAGCGGACGAACTAGTATGCGCAATGAAAAATGGAAAATGGGCGTTTTTCTCTTGTGATGGTAAAAGACTTACTGATTTTGAATATGACAAAATCACAGAAGTTTCATATAACGATAGGACTAATACATATTTTAAAAAGGGATTATGTCGAGTTGAAAAAAACGGTCAACTTGGATATATCAATTCAAATTTTGAAACTATAGTTCCTTTTGGGAAATTTGACATTGCAGAACCTTATCAAAACAATTTAGCGATAGTATCTAAAAATGGAAAATATGGAATTATTGATAGTTTAGGAACTTTAATAATTCCTTTAAAATATGACCTAATCGAACATCCAGCGATATACTCAAATATATTTGCCGAATTTTTAACCAATGATTCGGGAAAGTTTGGATTACTTGATTCCAATGGAGATATTCTTCTCGAAAACAAATACAAAGAAATTATTTGGGATAGACTTAAACGAGGAGAAAATCAACAAAAATATTACATCTATAAAGAGAATGAAAAATTTGGAGCTATAAACACAAAAGGAGAAATAATTATACCTTTTGAATATGAACAATTATCAAATTTTAAATATCAAGATTTTACGATAGCAAAAAAGAATGGCAAATTTGGTGTTATTAACTCATTTGCCGAAACTATTATTCCTTTCGAATATAACTCAATAACTTGTAATGAAAGAAAACAATGGTGCAAACTTTTAATACTTGAAAAAGATGGTAATGTAGGTTTAGCAGACTTAAAAGGGCAATTAAAAACCCAATCTATTTACCAAGAAATATCACCTTGCTTTTACGATGAAACCAATAGGTTTATTGTGAAAAAAAGCAACCTTTTTGGTATAATAGATATTGATGAAAATATAATTATCCCAATAGAATATAATGAAATATCTAATTGGGTGGAATATGGTCCAGATGAACATTTTGTAACAAAGAACAAAAAGAAAGGATTAATCAGCAGAGAAGGAAAAACAGTAATTCCACCTATTTATGACGAGATTTTAGTAGATAACTCTAAACTAATCAAAGTCAAAAAAAATAGTTTATTTGGAACAATCAATTGGAAAAACGAAATAGTTAATCCAATAGAATACGAACAAATTTTATGGGAATGGCCATATCTGACAAATAAAGAATTGGACACTATTTATTTAAAAAAGAATGGAAAATATTTTTCAACTGACACTAAAGGAAAAGTTTTAGAGCAAAAGGTAAGCGCGAAAGTAATTGATAAAAAATTTAGTTATATATTAAATTACAGATAAAGCCCAGTTGCTAACAAAGTATATAATCCATTGCTAGTTCTAGCCTACTTACGAATATTCCTGCGGAATATTCTATTCGGTTTTTATTTGCTAAATTAGTTGCTTACACACGCAACGTATCATATACAGAACCGTTAGGCAACATTTTTAAAAAATGGGAACAAGAGAACATTCAGAACCGATAGCATGGATATTATTTCTAACATTAAAATCAAATTATGAGAGCTCTAAGTTAAAAATGGAAAATAAAAAAAGAGGTATAAATGGCCACGTTCCTGAAGCCCTTTTTGGTTATTCCATGGCTATTACAGTTTGGGAATCTTTTCTTCATGAATGTTTTTATGATATGATTTCCGAAGCTCGTTTTAGAAAGGAAAATGAAGTCTTTTTTGAATTCAAGGAGAATATTGAAAAATGGGATTTAGAAACAAAAACCCTCGCTTTTCCAAAATGGATAATTGGTAAATCTTTTGACAAGTCACAGCAACCTTTTCAAGATTTTAAAAAACTAATACAAATAAGAAATGCTATTTCACATTTCAAAATGGATCGTCCACCTTTAAGTGCTATAAAAGAATTAGATCAACGAAAATTTACTATTCAAAAAAAAGCAAATGAACATTATGCGTGGACTTTAGAATTAAGTACAATTGAGTGTTACAAATGGGCAATTAATACAATTGTTGATATGATACATTGCTTGGCAGATTTTTTTCCAAATGAGATACGACCATTTTGGGCAGATACATTTAAAAAAGTTGATTAAACGTTGCCTAACAAAGTATATAATCCATTGCTAGTTCTAGCCTACTTACGAATATTCCTGCGGAATATTCTATTCGGTTTTTATTTGCTAAATTAGTTGCTTACACACGCAACGTATCATATACAAAACCGTTAGCAAACATAATGACCCGTCCTGAATAAAGGCTACATAATTTTAAACATTATGTACAAAAATGACAAAGTAATCAGACGGTATTCAGAACCTTTCAAACTGAAAATTTTAGCCGAACTTACAACCGGTAAACACACA
>NZ_JBHULM010000003.1:0-1005 GCF_042684485.1 Lacinutrix gracilariae
ATCGAAGGTGTAAACGTAGTCATTACAGATGTAAATAATAACGAAACTACTGTAACTACAGGAACAGACGGAACTTGGACAGCAACAGACATTCCAGTAGGAGAAGCAACAGTAAATGTAGATGAAAGTACTTTACCATCCGACATTACAGATACCTTAACTACTACAGGTTCAGACCCAGAAACAATAATAGTAGCAGACGGAACAAATGCAACAGAAGATGATGGATATGCACCAGCAGTAGGAGATTTAAGTGGAGTTGTATTTGAAGATATCAACGGAAACGGAATTCAAGATGCAGATGAAGAAGGAATCGAAGGCGTANGCTGCAGATATTGATGTAGATGAAACTACCTTACCAGCAGATGTAAGTGACACGTTAACCACAACAGGATCCGATCCAGAAACAGTAACAGTCCTAGAAGGCGAAGAAACGGAAACAACGAATGATGGTTACGCACCAGAGGATTGTGTCAACATTCCTACGGAAGATTGTGATGGAGACGGAACACCAAACGGAGAAGATCCAGAACCATTAGATCCATGTATCGACAACGGCGTTACAGGAGATGAAGATGCTAATAACCCAATATGGTCATCAGCAGATTGTGATGGAGACGGAACACCAAACGGAGAAGATCCAGAACCATTAGATCCATGTATCGACAACGGCGTTACAGGAGATGAAGATGCTAATAACCCAATATGGTCAACAGCAGATTGTGATGGAGACGGAACACCAAATGGTGAAGATCCAGAACCATTAGATCCATGTATCGACAATGGCGTTACAGGAGATGAAGATGCTAACAACCCAATATGGTCTGCTGCAGATTGTGATGGAGACGGAACACCAAACGGAGAAGATCCAGAACCATTAGATCCATGTATTGACAATGGCGTTACAGGAGATGAAGATGCTAATAACCCAATATGGTCATCAGCAGATTGTGATGGAGACGGAACACCAAACGGAGAAGATCCAGAACCATTAGATCCATGTAT
>NZ_JBHULM010000004.1:0-236969 GCF_042684485.1 Lacinutrix gracilariae
ATGAAGATGCTAATAACCCAATATGGTCATCAGCAGATTGTGATGGAGACGGAACACCAAACGGAGAAGATCCAGAACCATTAGATCCATGTATCGACAATGGAGTTACAGGAGATGAAGATGCTAACAACCCAATATGGTCATCAGCAGATTGTGATGGAGACGGAACACCAAACGGAGAAGATCCAGAACCATTAGATCCATGTGTAGGAGGTGATATTACTAATATTGATTTAACAGATTCATTAAGCGATTGGGCTCTTGCAGATTGTGATGGTGACGGAGTAGTAAATATTGATGAAGTTGATCCTGATGGAGATGGTACACAAGGACCAAATGATACAGACTGGAATGATCCATGTGATTTAAACATAGATAGTATTACAGTTAGTCCATCAGAAGAATGGAATGCATTAGACTGTGATTTTGATAATGTTTCAAATGGAGATGAAATAGCTTATGGTGATACAGATGGAGATGGTATGCCAAACTTTAATGATCCAGATGACGATAATGATGGTGTAGATACTATTAATGAAGATTATGCTGATACTGATGTAACAGACGGAGAAGTTGATCCAACAGGAGATGATGATCCTACTAATGATGATACAGATGGAGACGGAACACCAGACTATCTAGATAATGATGATGATAATGATGGTATTCTTACCAGTGATGAATATCCAGATCCTAATGACGATGGAATAGGATTTGGTGATGATGCATTAGATAGTAATGGAAACGGTTTACCAGATTATTTAGAAGCGGATAATGGTGTATTAACAGCAGCAGATGATTTTATTGAAATATTTAATGCTGTAACTCCTAATGGAGATTATGATAATGATGTGTTTACTATTGAAAACATAGAGTTATTCCCAGAAAATCAAGTACAAATATTCAATAGATGGGGAGTATTAGTATATGAAACTCTAGGATATGGTCAGAATGGAGAATATTTTAGAGGAAGATCTAAAGGAAGAGTTACTGTTAAACAAGATGAATTATTACCTGTAGGAACTTATTTCTATATTGTTACTTTCGTTAAAGATGGAGAAACACTAGAAAAATCAGGTTATTTATATATTCATAGATAAAATTATATAAGGAGGTAGATTTTTATCTGCCTCCAATAATAAAATAAAACATAACAAATTAGAATGAAAAATAAAATCTTACTATTAGTTATAAGCATTAGTACTGCTTTTTGTTTAGAAAGTAATGCGCAACAAGATGCGCAGTATACGCAGTATATGTATAATACTATGAGTGTAAATCCTGCTTATGCTGGCTCAAGAGAAGTACTGAGCGTTGTAGGTTTATATAGAACGCAATGGGTTGGGCTAGATGGTGCTCCAAAAACACAAACGCTTAGTATTCATTCTCCAATTGGTAGTAGTGAAAAATTAGGACTTGGTTTATCTATAGTTAATGATGAAATTGGGCCAACGAATGAAACTCATTTTGATGTAGACCTTTCTTATACGATTAATACATCAGATAAAGGTAGATTTTCATTTGGTTTAAAAGCAGGTGGTTATTTAATGAATATTAATTATGATGAGCTTAGTAGATATAATGAAGGTGATGTTATCTTACCTACAGGATCTATAAATGAATTCTCTCCTAATGTAGGTGTCGGATTTTATTATCGTCATGCTGATAAATGGTATGTAGGTGTTTCTGCTCCTAACTTGTTAGAAACAGAGCATTTAGATGAAGTAACCTTGTCTACTGCTAATGAAAGAATTCATTATTACTTAATTGCAGGTTATGTGTTTGATCTATCAGAAAATATAAAATTTAAACCAGCATTTTTAACTAAAGCTGTTGAAGGAGCTCCTTTACAACTTGATCTAACAGCAAACTTTTTAATAAATGATAAACTTACTTTAGGAGCTGCTTATAGATGGAGTGCAGCAGTAAGTGCATTAGCAGGTTTTCAAATATCAGAAGGGTTAATGATTGGTTTAGCCTATGATAGAGAAACAACAGAACTTGGTAAAACAAAATTCAATAGTGGGTCTTATGAAATTATGTTAAGATTTGAATTGTTTAAAAAAGATAGTAAAATTATTTCTCCTAGATTCTTCTAAATAAAAGATTATGAAATTATATAAACTTACATTAATCGCTTTTTTTGGTTTCTTCATATCTGTAGGATATGCCCAAAAAGGAAAAATTAAAAAGGCTAATAAAGAATACGATCAATTTAGTTATGTGAAAACAAGTGAAATATTACTTGAAGTAGCAGAAGCTGGACATAAATCTGTAGACTTATTTCAAAAATTAGGTAACGCTTTCTATTTTAATAATAAAATGGAAGATGCTGCTAAATGGTATGGAGAGTTAATGAAATTAGAAGAAAATATTGATGCCGAATATTACTTTAGATATGCTCAAGCTTTAAAATATGGCGAAAACTATGAAGAGTCAGATAAATGGATGGAAAAATTCAACCAAACAAAATCTAATGATTCAAGAGGAAGAGCATTTGCTTCAACAGTAGATTATCTAGCTAAAATTGAAAAAGTAAGTAAAGATTTTAAAGTAACCAATATGGACTTTAATTCTGAAGTTTCAGATTTTGGAACAACGCAATACAAAGACAAATTAATATTTGCTTCTTCAAGAGGAGATGGTAAAACTTATGGTTGGAATGATCAGCCTTTTTTAGATTTGTTTTCCGTAGATAAACAAGAAGACGGAACCTATATAAACGTTCAGAATTATGATGATAATGTAAATACTACATATCATGAGTCTACACCTTCATTTACTCCAGATGACCAATTAATGTTCTTTACAAGAAATAACTATACCAATAAAAAACTAAAAAGAGATAGTGAGGATGTTACGAGGTTAAAATTATATAGAGCAAGATTACAAGATGATGGTACTTGGGATGATATTGAATCGGTACATTTTAACAGTAACCAATATAGTGTAGCACACCCTTCAGTTAATGTATATGGAACAAAATTATATTTTGCTTCAGATATGCCAGATACAAAAGGAAGCTCTGATCTTTATGTAGTAGATATTAATCCTGATGGTACTCTAGGAACTCCTAAAAATCTAGGGTCAAAAATTAATACAGAAGGTCAAGAAACATTTCCTTTTATTAATGAAAAAGGAGATTTGTTTTTCTCTTCTAACGGTTATCCTGGTTTAGGTGGATTAGATATATATGTAATACGAGATTTTGAAAATAAATTTGAGCGTTCAGGAACACTAGTAGCAGAAAACTTAGGAAAGCCAATTAATAGTCCTCAAGATGATTTTGCATACTATGAAAACTTAGGTACAAATGAAGGTTTTTTCTCTTCTAATAGATTAAATGGAAAAGGTGATGATGATATCTATAGTTTTGCAGCTGTTGAAAATAAGTGTCAACAAATTGTAGAAGGTATTGTTAAAGATAAAAATACAAGAGAGTTATTGGCAGAAGCTACTGTTATCTTGTTTGATAAAAACGGAAAAGAAATAGAAAGATTGGTTGTTGGTGAAAGTGCAACATTTGCATTTAATGTAGATTGTGATGAAGAATATTTAGTACGTGCTCAGAAAAGTGATTATGCTTCAGATGAAGTACGTTTTACAACACCAAGTACCAAGCAAGACTTAGAATTAGAACTAAACCTTTCTAAAGAAGTAAGAGAAATTAAGGTAGGTACAGATCTAGCAAAAGTATTAGATATACCAATTATTTATTTTGATTTTGATAAATCTAATATTAGACCTGACGCTGCTTTAGAATTACAAAAAGTAATTGCTGTAATGAAACAATATCCTAATATGAAGATAGATGTTCGTTCGCATACAGATTCTAGAGCTCCTTATTCTTATAATGAGTCCTTATCTAATAGAAGAAACAAGTCTACCATTGCGCATATTATTAAAGTTGGTTTAATAGATGCTAATAGACTAACAGGGCGAGGTTATGGCGAAAGACAATTAACTAATAAATGTTCAGATGGTGTTCCGTGTACAGAAGAAGAACATCAATTAAACAGACGTAGTGAGTTTATTGTAGTGTCTATGGACTAATACTAATAAACTATAGTATATAAAAAGACCACCTATAACTAGGTGGTCTTTTTATTTTGATAGCTAACTCTCTATTCTTACACTTTGTTTTTTAATACTATTGGAATTAAAAGTACTGCAAATTCTGTTTTTGTTGGGGTTTCTGTGGGTTTTGGCCGCAGCGACCCGCAGGCTCGCGAAACATGAAATAGCGGTTGTACCTTAATAAACTATGCGTGTGCATAGCACACAACTGCTTTGGATTTTAAGGTACAAGAGTAGCTATGGGTGAGGAAGGAGAGAATGTGTGCAGTAAAACAAATAAATAGTGCCAACGAGGACGTGTCGCCGTAGTGGTACTATTTATGGTAAGCACCAATGCGACGATAGAAGCATTTGTGATTATGTTTTATGGAACTAAATGGAACGACTGACGAACACCTTATTACCTGTTTTTTATTAAGTTTATTAATTCCATCAATACAGTATCTAAATTCTTTAATAGGTCACTTTTTTTTTGGTTTATAATTATATCAGGTTGAAGTGCTGTGTTTACTTGATTTGATAATCGAAATAATCTTTTAGAATAGGTAATTACAAGTTTTGAATTTGGTAATATAAAGCTATCCATATCTTGATACCCATTTGGATTTGAACCCGTAGGCTGACCAACAATTTTTGCATTTAACAATTGCTTAAAAAGCGCTGCATTACTTGTTGCTGCAGAAAAAGTTTTATTACTTGTTAATACAAACACACCATTTTTCCAGTCTATAGAGTCAGCAAGGTTAAGGGCATAGGCTAAAACTGTACCTACATACAAATCACCACCGCCATTTTTACGCATATCAATAATTATATTTTTCATTTGGTTTTCTTGAATGTAATTGACTAATTGCTCTCCAAACACCTGTATCTCTTCAAAAGTTGGATAACTTTCAAAATTTATATATACTGTTTTTGTGTCAGAAATTGATGTAAACCATAAATTACGATTGCCACTATTTGGTTTTGTTATTTCTGGTACAGTTAAAGTTACATTTGAAAGATTGCTATTCTCCCAAATATCATTAGTAATTGTGTTCAATTTCAGATGTATCAATTCATTATTATTGTTACGAAAACTACATGTGGCTTCATTGGTAGAATCAATCAAATTGAGATTGAAAAGTAATTCTGCAATTGTTAAATAACTACCTGTTCTATCTTTTAAAGAATATTCATTTTCAACAAATTGAGCTATTTCTGATATTTTTTGAGTAACTGTATCAATCGAAATACCATTAATGGATTCCAAAGTAGTTTTGAGAATTTGTTTATTCTTATTCAATGTTTTTACAACATACCATCGATTCTCGATCCATGCAATTTCAAATGGAAAACGGTGCGTTGATAAATTTCTAAGGGATACAGCTGTATGACCATCATTAATACGCCTTGTTAAACGCATTAATTTTAAAATGATTTCAAAATCACTGAATGACTCCACATTATTATAAATTTCATTCCATTCTTTTGTAAAATCTTCTTTAGTAATTGAATGATATATATCTATATGTTTTTGTTCTATAGATGCTTTATAGGTTTTAAGGTCTTCTTTCCAATTAATTTTGTCTGATGATTGTGCGAATAATGTATTAAATACCGACACAATAAAAATTGATAAACAAATTATTCCTTTTTGAAATGAGTTCATATAACTAGTTGTTTTCTATTGTTTTAAGTATATTGTAAACTAAACGAATTGTACTTTTTGAGACCTCTAATTGATTTAAAGTACCAGCTATATAAGTATCTAATTCTGGGCAATACCATAAAAAAGATGCTGTGCTTCCTGTGTGTCCAATTAGTTTTAAGTTTGAGTCTGTATTGTAAATGGTATTAAAAGATACCTTTCGTATACCAAATCCGTATTCCATTCCTAGGGTTTCATTAGTCCAATTTTGCATTGCTAAACGAGTATCTTTTTTTACAATTATATCTTCATTAAACGCTTTTAAAAAACGTATTAAATCTTGGCTAGTTGATACCAAACCGCCACCGCCCCAATCTGCACTTAAACTTTTAATTGATGACAGCTCCATATCACCAACATAGAACTTAGCCATAGGTAATTGATTCTTTAGAGGTTTTGATTTTAAATTGATATAAGACCCATCCATCCCTAAAGGTTGAAAAATATATTGTTGAAAAAAATTGTCTAGAGAGAGGCCACTTACTTCTTCTACTATCAAAGCTAAAAGCACATATTCTGTATCGGTATAATGATAGCCTTGACCAGGAATAAAATGAGGTTTCATTTTTGCTTTGGTAAACTTAATCATTTCTTGAGGTGCCCAAATCTTATTCGTATCAACCAATAATTGGTTTATGATATTTGGGCTACCATCAATAGTTTTGTCAACAAAATAGTCTGGCAACCCAGAAGTATGTTGTAATAACTGAGCAATAGTAATATCTCTCGAATATTCTTTGTCATCTAAAACGTGTAAATTCTCTATCCATGTATCTGGCAAATATTGAGCTATTTTATCTTGAAAGTTTAATTTTTTTTGATCCTTTAAAATACCAATGGAAGTAGCCGTAAACATTTTGGTAATACTAGCTGTATAAAAAGGATTATTGGCTGTGATAGTATCTTTAGAATTAAATTTACTTTCAGCTAACTTAATATTAATATCTTTTGATTTTGAATATACATGCAAAAAAGCGCTTTTTATTGCTTCTTTTTTTAATTCGTTTTTAAACAAGTTCTTAACATCCTTTTCTAGAGTTTGTTGACTAAAAAGAGAAAAGGATAAAACACAAATACTTATAGTTATTACTAGTTTTTTCATTATTTTCTATTTACTAGATTTAAGGTTTTTGGCATAAGAAGCTAAGCGTATTAGATCGTAAAATTTTATCAGATTTCCTTGAAGTACAGAAATAGCGCTATGGCTAATAAGTAGTTCTCTAGAAATAGATTCTTTATTCACTTCGATAATCTGCTTCATTAATGCTTTAGAATTATCTTTACCTTTTATTGCATATGCATTCAAAACTTTAACAGTGTTTTCTTCTGGAGTTATTGTTCTTTGTTTGGGTGAATACCCCAATTGTTTCACCATAGTTTCTGCCAATACCCATACTGACCATGGATTTTGACCCGTTATTAAATTATTATCATGACTTATTTTTTCAAGATACATAACCCCTTCGTTAAACACAGCACCTTGAGCTATTAACTCGTCTTGCAATAAAAAAGGAAATATAGCTGCAGCTTTGGGGATAAATAATAACTCCTCCTTATTGGTAAAACTACTTACTTGCTTATTTTTTAAAAATGATTGTCCGTTTTCTAAGGTAACATTTACCAAAGCAGCAGGACCATGACAGACCGCACCTATTACTTTATTATTTTTATCAAAATCTTGTACTAGTGCCTGTATAAATTTATTATCTGGAAAATCAAACATAGCTCCTTTACCACCAACAAAATAAATAGCTTCATATAAATCTGGTTTAACATCTTTTAATAAAAGACTTTTATTGGTTTTAGATTGAGCAATAGAATCATTTAAAAATGCATAATCAAAAACTCCCATATCATCGTTATCTAAAACTACAGGTGGCTTGCCTCCTAAAGGGCTTGCAACATCAACATCAAAACCATTAGCTTTAAATACATAATAAGCTCTAGATAACTCTGTTAGTTCATATCCTGTTCCCTTACCACTTGTACCCAAAGAGTCTGTACTTGTTACAATAGCTAGTATTTTACCTCGATAAGAAGGCACATCTTTAGTAAGATATGATATTTCACTTGCTTTACTTTGTGGTAAGGTAATATCTTCCGTTGGCAATAAATTTGCAATGTATAAACCTGTTAAAATGATAATAATTATTGTTATCATAAGACTCCTTAGAATCCATTTTAGTATTCGGTATTTTTTAAACATTATTTCTTTTTTTTTTTAATACGATGAGTTTAATTTTAAAATATTCTATAATTATATTAATAGCATTACAATTTTAATGAGGCTGTTACAAAACAGTTTTTTAATGATTTATGTACATACTTTTTTTATTAAAAAAATAAAATTACAACCAACTAAAACCTAGGCCAATGTTAAAGGTTACTGCATCTCGATGTGCATCTCCTTCTAAAAATGCTCTTCCCATCACTAATTTGGATTGTACATTCAAAGCAAAGTTTTTCTTTTTGTAAAACTCATATCCTGTACTTGCCATAATTGCGCACCCAAAATTCCAATCGTCATTAACATTATCTTTAATATCGTAAAGTGCTGGTGAATCTATAGTTAAACCTATACCTCCGTGAATCCACCAACGGTCTTTTACCCAATATTGTACTGAGGGAATAAAACCGCCAAAGTGCCTGTCATTGTTTTGAAATTCATAAATCATACCTGGCATTGAAGCGGTTATAGCTAAGTTATCGTTTAACATATAACCAAATTTTAACTCGGGAAAACTTATGACTCCTTGAGCTTTATCAAAGGTTTGAATGCCTTCACTATCTTCAACACCAATTACACCACCACCTAGACTAAATTCAAAGATAAAACCTTCTCGTTTTGAAGATTCTTCAATAATTGAATTGTTTTGTGCAAACGCTAATGATGACATTAGAACCAAGGCCATAAAGGCAATTTTTAATTGGATTTGTTTTTTGATTGTTTTCATTTTAATTGTTTTATAAGTTTTTATTTTTTACTAAAATCTAATTCCTATATAAAGATTTGGTTCAAAAAGGAAGTGGTTTTTCCATCTATTATCTAATTGTTTAAATGCATCTGGTGTATTGGTGTCAAAAACCCAAAATTGAGAATGAACCTGAGGTTCGATAAAAAAGCGTTTATTCTTACCAAATGCAAAATGATAACCAAGATGAAACGAATTGTAAAGTTTAAAACCGTTTGCTATTTTTTTGTTATCTAAATCTAAATAGGTTTTGTATTGTGGTAATACTTCTACTGATGCAAACAGTCCTTTCCAAAGCATACGTTGATAAGATACTCCAATACCCGTTTCACGTAGATAACCTGGATAAAATTCGGTTTCAGAATCTATTTTATCTAAAAGACCATCCCACCACTGAATACCCATTGGTTGAAATAAACGCCAAGTGGCTAACTTAATTCCAACAATATTTTTAGCATCTAATTCTTTTTTTATATGCAACTCAAAATGTTGCGTATTGGTTCTTTCGCCACCTTTACCAATGTTACCTAAGATAATAGCAGGAAAACTTACTCTGTATTTGAAATCTGAATCCTTATTTTTCAAAGATCCGTTGTTACTTTGTGCAAAAACATTTAGTGTACAAAGTGTTAAGCAGATAATAACTATTTTTTTCATTTTAATGAATTTTAATTGTTCGTTTTTATTATTTGATGATGCAAAGATTCATTGAATTTTAAGGGCAATCGTTTTGAATTATAATTTGAAACCTTTTTGATATTTAGTACTAATGTTTTTTTTACTAAAAGAAAAAGGCTTAACAGTTGTAGTGTTAAGCCTTTTAATAGTTCTTAGGTTATTATCTTAAAGTAAAGATTCAGGATGAGCAGTAAGTTTTTCTACATTTTCTGTAATTTTTTTAATATCCCAATCCCACCATTTTAATTGTAATAGTTTTGAGATTGTAGCATCAGAAAAACGCTTTTTAATTGGTTTCGCAGGATTACCTCCAACAATGGTATAAGGTGCTACGTCTTTTGTAACCACCGCTTTTGATGCTATTATTGCTCCATTCCCAATGTGAACTCCAGGCATAATAGTAGCATCGTGACCAATCCATACATCATTACCAATTATGGTATCACCTTTGGTTGGATAGGTTTTACGGTTCATAGCATCTTGCCAAGCACCACCAAAAATAGCAAATGGGTAAGCAGATGTGGCTTTGGTTAAATGATTACCTCCATTCATAATAAATGTAGCATCTGAAGCAATCATACAAAACTTACCTATGATTAGTTTGTCTCCAATAAAATCAAAATGATATTTTACGTTTTTCTCAAAGTTTGACACCTCTTCAAAATCATCATAATACGTAAAGTCACCTACTACGATATTTGGATTGTTAATCAAATTCTTTAAAAAACAAAGTTTTTTATAATTGGATAACGGAAATAGGTTTTTTGGGTTGGGTGCTTTCATAGAGACTTCATTTATTTTGATGATTTATAAAATACTACGGCTAAATATGAGGTTATGATAGCCTGACATTTTTCAATTATTGTTTCAGCTAAAAGATTACCAATAGTATTTAATATAAAAAAAACGTAAAAACCAATAGTATTCTTTTTATGGTTTTATATGCAAAAATTGGTTTTACCAGTCTGCTTTTTATAGAAAGGATTGCACCTATAAACAGCATTATAGTTAATGCCACTCCCTCTAAAATGTACATTTCGTTAACAGATTTTATTTTGCCACCCCAAACTAGATGGTATGGAATGATTTGAAATAAAACCAATACGTGAAATATGCAGTAAGCAATTACAATAATTAGGGCAATTTTTAGAGATAATTTCATTGTGATGTTTTGCATACTCAAATCGTTTGGACTTCTTTAAAATAAAAATCCTTTAAACGTTGCTCTCCGTAAGTTGGTGCTATATTATCCTCTGCCATAAGCGTTAAGAAAAACTCAATTGGCCCATAAGTTTTTACACTAGTAAAGGTTCTTAAACTCCAAATAGTTAGTTTTCGCATCCAATCTGGTAAATGAATGATTTTTATGGGTTTGTTAAATGCATTTAAGGCTAATTCACTAATTTCATTAAGACTTAATTCATCTGGTCCTCCAATGGTTAATTCTTTATTGGTTTCCTCTAAATTATCTACAATAAATGTTGCCAAATCTTTACCGTGAATTGGGTTAAATTTTTGATGACCCGAGCCAAACAAATAAACACGACCCGATTTTGCCATTTGCAAAAAATCTTTCATATCTGAGAAAAATCCATTAGGTCTTATTATGGTGTAATTTAATCCAGACACTTTTAAAGCATCAACAAACTTTTCCTTGGCTTCAAAAATTTTTAAATTCCGATATTTATTGCCATTGATTGCCGAAACGTAGACAAAATGCTTTACACTTGCTTTTTTTGCTTCTTCCAACAAGTTCATATTGGCTTGATAATCGACATCCATATAAGTAAGTCCTTCTTTTTGTCTAGTAATACCCACGGTAGAAATTACGGTATCAATACCTTTACAAATATCTCTAAGGGTTTCAGGTTTAGTAACCTCTGCTTGTTTTATTTCTAAATAGTTTTCATTCGTATTTAAAAACTTATCAGGGTTACGCACAATGGCTACTACCTGATTTTGTTTTTCAATTAAGGCGTTTAATACATAAGACCCCAAGTAACCTGTAGCACCTGCTAATAATATGTTAGTATGTTTCATTACTATTTGGTTAATTTGATTTTAATTAAACTCATTTGTTAATAATTGCTCTATAATGGTATTGCGTTGCATACCTGTATCGTCTTGCTGATTGCTTAATAATACAATGGTGGCATCGTACTCTGGAATAAAACCAATCATACTCCAATAGCCATTAATATCACCACCGTGCCAATACATAGTTGTATTTCCTTCTTGTGTGGTGAACCAGCCTAAACCAAAATCAGTATAGCCACTTGGTACGTTTTGAGTAAATATTTCGGTTTTTTCTGCATTTGTAAACCAATTGTTTTTTACAGCATTTACCCAAGTTTCCATATCTTTTGGGGTACTACTAAAATCGCCTGCACCAAAAGCTATCGCCATTGGGTAAGTACTATTTGCACTACCATTTAAATAGCCTTGGGCGTGTGTATTTTCATCTACTATATTCATGCCTTTATACGTATTGGACATTGCAAGGGGGGTACATATTTTTTGTTGAATATAGTCGTGGTAAGGCATTTGAGATATTTCTTGAGTTAATAAAGCCGAAATAAGAAAGTTTGAGTTGCTGTACTGTTTATTTGTACCTGGGGTAAAATCGAGACCATTTTCAATAATCAATTCTTTAATTACTTGGTATATATCTTCTTCATCCAAAGTTTCTCCTAGCTCGTAAGCCTCCTCTACTACAAGTTGATAATCTGGAATACCCGATTGATGTGATAATAATTGTGCAATAGTAATTTGACTACCGTTTGGAAATTCAGGGTCAAATTCATCTAAAGTTTGATTAAAACTAGTGATTAAGCCATCGCGTTTTAATTGGACAATGCCAGCTGCGGTTAATGTTTTGGTTACGGACCCAATACGATAAGCAAGATTGTAATCTTGTGCCAAAGCTGTGGTTTGGTTTGCCAATCCAAATCCTTGTCTCACTAAATCGTTTCCATTTTCAGTTACAATGGCATACCCTTGAAAATCAATTTCAGTTAGTAAATTTTCAACGGTTGTATAATTGTTTGAAGGTGTGTTGTTGTCATCTTTTGAACAAGATGTAAAAAGTATTATGGTAGTTACTATAAATGCTACTATAATTTTGTGTAAAGTTGTCATAACTGCTCGTTTTTTGATTATTAATTAAATGATGGTGCAAAGATTCATCAGATAACTAAGGCAATCGTTCTGAATTATAATTTGAAACGAACTGAATATGATTTGCTACGAATTAGCTTTTAACCAAACTTTAGGTGTAATGCCTTCTGTTTTTTTAAAGTAAGTATTAAAGACACTTTTGGAATTAAAGCCACTATCATAAGCTAAGCCAAGAATAGTTAGGTGGGCATTTTTAGGGTCTAAAGCTATAGATTTGAAATGATTTAGGCGATAAGAATTAATGAAGTCATTAAAGTTGCTACCGACACAATCGTTTAGTAACCAAGATAATTTATTTGGGTGAAGATTTACTTGTTTAGCAAGTGATCGTAAAGTTAAATCTTGATTCGTATAAAGATGCTGAGATTCCATCATTACATTCAGTTTGTCAATTAACTTATTTACTTCTTCTTTTTCAAAATAATCTTTTTTAGATGTATCATGTTTTACATTCTGATGCAGTCTTTCAAAACTGTTTAAAAAATTAGATTTTAATACTTTCTTTTTAAAAATTTCTTCTTTAATAGGTTTAAGAAGAGGGTCATGTTTATACCAAACCACCTGTCCCATTTTTCTTTCCACTTTATCTACTAATAAATTAATCGCTTTTTCAGATTTATTGGCATATAAATTTAAATAGATATCCCATGGATATAATAAAGGTGATTTCAATTTTTTTAATTCATCTAGTATTTCGTTAACTTTTAAACTGGTATTTTCAACTGCATTATATAAATCGAATAATGCTAATGAGGCTTTTTTTAGGAATGGAATTTTATTTTCACTATCTAAAAAGTATAAAAGTTCTTCTCTTTCATTCAATTGAATTAACACAAGAGCTTTTAAATTATGAAATAAACTAAAATCTGCATCAAGTTCGAGTCCTTTGTTTATGTATTTAAGAGATTCACTAGCTTCATCATTTAAATAGTGTACTGTTGAGCGCGTATAATTAGCATTGGCAGATAATGGATTTAATAAAAGGGCCTGCTCATTTAAATTAATAGCATTTTTAAAATCACCATTAGAACGATGTATTTCTGCCATAAAATCTAACACATCTGAAGATTGGGGATTAATATTTAGTGCTTTTTGAAGATATTTATAAGCCAATTTTGAATTCCAATTTCCCCAAAATTCCTGAGCAGCCAAGGCAAAATATCCATCTACAGATTCTGAATTTTTTATTCTACCAAGATTTAGGTAATTTGTGGCTTTAGAAAAAGTTTCTTGTTTAGGCAGATAACCCCAAGCAGCAAGTAGATTGTAACATAATCCAATACTAAAATAAGGTTCATTAAATTCTGAATCATATTTAATACTTTCTTTAAAAAAGGAGATAGCCTGTTCAATAGCAGGAAGATTCCATTTGAAAAAATAATAACGGCCTTTTAAGTAACTATCATAAGCCTTTAAACTATTTGTTTTTTCACTTACTAAATGATCTTCGATATCAAAATGCCCGAAATTATTTCTAACTTCATCCGCAATAGCAAGACTAATCTCATCTTCTAAATCAAAAATATCTATTAGCTCTCTATCAAATCGTTTGGACCAATAATGCATTCCGTCGGCAACTGTGATTAATTGGGCGGTTATTCTAACCTTATCTTGCGATTTCTTTATACTACCTTCTAAAATTGTGTTTACACTTAATTGCTTACCAATTTCTCTGATATCAATATCCTTTCCTTTAAAGGCAAAAGATGAGGTTCTTGCTATTACTTTTAAGCCTTTTACTTTTGTGAGTGCATTAATAATTTCTTCTGTAATCCCATCGCAGAAATATTCGTTATCAATATCACTGCTCATATTGACGAAAGGAAGGACTGCTATGGATTTTTGATAATTCAAATTTTACAGAATTTAGTAGAATATATTACTTGTTGTTGTTTACACATACTTACTCTCGCATTATTGGCAACGGTTTTGTGTATGATTTCGTTGCGTTGGTTTGGCTTTAAAGTTAGCAAATAAATCACAGACAGAAGTCTGCGAGGACTTACGTAAGTAGGCTAGAACCTAGCAATTAATTTTATACGGTGTTGGCAATAGTTGTTTTTCAATTTTACTTATTTTAAGTTTTAAAAAAAATCCGATTGAGTAATAGAACCGCAAACAGGCTAAAATCAGATTGATTTGGTTGGGGAATTGGTTGAGTGTAGTTGCGAAATATTTCATCAAAAATCAAGAGAAACTATTAAAAATATTAACGTTTTAATGTAAAATGTGATTTAAATGTCTTTTTAATATTTAATTCATCAAGATACTCTGCCACAAACCAATAATCATTTGACGGTAATGCTTTTCCATTATATGTACCATCCCAACCCACTCCACTAGGGGAGATTTTATTAAGTAATTTACCATATCTATCGTATACATAAATCTTTGCTAATGGCTGATAGCTTAAGCATCTTATATTCCATCTATCATTTACACCATCATCATTAGGTGTGAAGAATTTGGGATAAATTAATATCTGAATAGTAGCACTTGCCTTTGTGCTACAACCATTAACATCTCTTACTGAAATAATGTATTGATCACAATCATTGAGATTATTAAAAACATTTGACGTTACCCAAAAGCCATCATCTAATTGATATTCATAATTACCAGACCCACCTGAAGCATTAGCCTTAATGATACCATAATTACTAAAAGGAGCGGACAAGACTTCTAATATAACCTCTAGCTCATCAATTTCATTGACTGTTATTTCAAGTTGTGTGGTTGAAATACACTCACTAGAATTTGGTGTAAACGTATATATTGTGGTTTGGGTGTTATTTAATGCTGGTGACCATGTTCCTGCAATACCATTGTTGGATATAGTAGGTAAAGGACTTAACATATCACCTGTACAAATGGGCATAATAGGGTCAAATTCTGGTATAATTCCTTCATTAACTTCTATTGTTAAAGTAGTTACTGTGGCACACTCATCTGAATTAGGCGTAAAAGTATAAGTTGTAGTTTGTGTATTATCTATGGCTGGCGACCATGTTCCTGCAATACCATTGTTGGATATAGTAGGTAAAGGACTTAACATATCACCGATACAAATGGGCATAATAGGGTCAAATTCTGGTATAATTCCTTCATTAACTTCTATTGTTAAAGTAGTTACTGTGGCACACTCATCTGAATTAGGCGTAAAAGTATAAGTTGTAGTTTGTGTATTATCTATTACTGGTGACCATGTTCCAGCAATACCATTGTTGGATATGGTAGGTAAAGGACTTAACATATCGCCTACACAAATGGGTGGAATAGAATCAAATTCTGCTGCTACAAGTTCGTCAACTTCTATTGTTAAAGTAGTAGTTGTAGCTGATTGTCCTGAATCGGGAGTAAATGTATAAGTTGTGGTTTGTGTATTATCAATGGCTGGCGACCATGTTCCAATAATACCATTATTGGATGTTGTTGGAAGTGGGTTTAATGTATCGCCCTCACATACAGAAACTACTGAATCGAACATTGGTGTAATCAAATTTGACTCAAGATTATACACGCGAACATGACCTGAGTCTTCTCCATTTATTCCATCGTTGAAAGGCGCACCTACGGCTAACACTGAACCATCTGCATTAAGACTTACTGAACGTCCAGAAAGGTCAAGTAACCCTTCCCCATCTATATCTAGACCAATTTGTGTCCAGTTATTATTTAAAATTTCAAATACCCTAGCATTACCCGAAAGTACACTATTCACTCCAGCGCTATGAGTTGCTCCAGTGGCTACAATATTACCATCACTACTAATACTTACTGATCTTACTGAAGAATCATCATTGTTTCCATCAATATTGTTGCCAATTTGTAACCATGAATTTGATTGGTATTCAAAAACTCTAAGATGACCAATACCTGAATTTGCATCTTCAGATCCAATTGCTATAATAGTACCGCTTGAATTTAAATCAACTGAAAAACCACAGTGATCTCTTGGCATTTCGCCAACAATATTATTTCCTAATTGAATCCAATCACTTCCTTGATTTTCAAATATTTTCACATAACCTGGTTGGGTATTTTGAGTTGCACCAGCAGATAATTTGTCGCCATTATCGTTAAGGCTGACCGAACTACCAAATCGATCATGGAGACCTTCACCAAACAAATCACCTCCAATTTGAACCCAATTTCCATTCTGGTATCCATAGACCCTTACACGACCAGCATTTAGCCCGTTACTATTATTGTCGGCTGGGGCGCCTATAGCTAGAATATTACCGCTGCTGTTGAGAGAAACTGAATTTCCAAAATTATCTGATTCACCTCCAAACAAGGTGCTTCCCATTTGTATCCAATTATCATTCTGGTTTTGATATACTTTTACGCGACCAGGGACACCCCAACCTGGAGCGCCAATTGCGAGTATACTGCCATCGGAACTTAAACTTACTGAATATCCAGCTTCACTATCTGCTTGATCTCCATCTATATCTTGACCAATCTGCTCCCAATTATTGTTAATATTTTGATAGACTCTTGCATGTCCAGACCAATTTCCGTTAACATTATTTCTATAGCCCCCAACTGCTAATATTAAACCATTAGAAGATAAACAGGTACTAAAACCAAAACTATTTTCTGGAGCTTCTCCATCTATATCCTGACCTATCTGGGTTTGAGCATAACATAAGTTAAGACTAATGAAAGCTATTATAATAAAAGTAATTTTCATAGTTTCAAAACTAACAATTAATTATTAGGTTTAACTTATTCAGTAAAAAATTTTGAAGTTGGATTTTATTTTTAATCGTTTAAATCAGAGTACCAATTGCAAGGTTATTTTAGTAAATAATTGTTTTGGATTATGTAGCCTTTATTTAGGTTGGGGGACAATTGTTGGCAACGTGTTTGTATATGGTTTCGTTGCGTGTTTTAAGCAACTAATTTAGTAAATAATTACCGACCAAGAAAGTCCGAGAGGACTTTCGTAAGTAGGCGAGAAGCCAGCAATAAATTATATACGGTGTTAGCTACAGTTTATTTTATCAGTTTAGAAAACCAATAATGCTTTTTCATATCGTATTTAGTAAGTAATTCTTTTGAAGACTCAAAGAAAACCCATTCAGATATATCCCATTTATTACTGCTTAAAACTAATTCGTAAGTATTCCCAATTTCATATAATCCAGTTTTATAAGGATTTGGACAAGCGATAACTACAGGAATTATTTTTTCAGAATAACTGCTGTCGGAAAAATAAATAACTTCAAATTCCACAATAGTTGCCCAAGCTAGAATTCCGCATTGAGGAATAAGTTTGTCAATCTTGGTTATTAATTTGCCTTTCAGTAAATAATCATTTTTTAGTTTTATATCGACTTGAGAATCTGAATTTAAACTAAAAAGGAATAATGAAATTATGATAATTAAATTTTTCATAAGATTATCAATTCAAATTGTAGCTAACTTATTTATATACGTGTATAACCAATACTTTGTTTTTATGAAGGGTTGTGTAAAAGAGGTTTTTTGCTGAAACGTATTGATTGAAATAATATAAAAGATATAAAGGTCTTAGGGTAATTGATTGATGTTAAGGGGGTATGGGGTGTTTTTTTTTTTTTTTTTTTTTTCTTTTGTTTTGTTGTTGAAAATATGAAATAATGAGATTTGTTTTTGTTCAGTGGCAATGAACACTAATACATATTGAACATCATTTCCTTTTATCCACACTATTGGAGGTAAAGCTTGCTAAGTTAAAAGATTCTCGCATCCTAGATCTAACACGTTCGCCATATTTTTCTTGGAGTTCTTCTGCGTTGAGGTTGGTTGTGATATGTGTTAGGATGTTTTTTTGTTGAGGTTGTTTATGGTTCTAAAATAAATTCAATTTCAGAAATTAGTAGTTTTAAAACTGGAAAGTTACTAGATAAATATTCAGACCTAAATATGTCTTAATTCGTAAAAAGTGGGCAAATCGTGGGCAAATACCAAAAATAAAAAAGCTCCCAATCTCTTGGAAGCTTTATAAACACTAGTGACCTCGATAGGATTCAAACCTATAACCTCTTGAGCCGTAATCAAGTGCGCTATTCAGTTGCGCCACGAGGCCTTTTTTGTGGATGCAAATATATTCCTTTTTATAATAACCACAAAACAAATTAAAAATTTATTTAATTTTTTTTATTGCTGGTCAATTCTTACAAGAAGAATACGCTTCAAGTCTTATGTTTTAGGTATAATACAGTAAGTGATTTACTTTTAGTGATACTTTAAAAAGGTTTTTAAACAGTTGTGTTTTTTATAAGGCAAGAACTAAAAATGAAATAAAGCTACTATTTTTTTAAATAGTATTAATCTAATGCGTTTTTGGTTACATAAAGTTTCCATCCAAAAACAGCCATTTGTAACTTTGATGCTTTACTTAGGTCTAAGCCTTGTTTTGTAAAACTAGGTAATACCATTTTATTCATTTTTGCTAATAATTTAAACGCTTTTTTTTTCATTATTGTACAGCAATTTTATGTTCCACAGAGTAAAAATATTGATTTAAAAGTACTAAGCCAAATGTCTTGTTTTTATAAAATAGAAAAAACTTATTCTAGACTAAGTTTTTCTTTTTATACATTCTACATAGTAGAAAGAACAAACTCCATTAAAGCTTTAGCAAGTGTCATCATAATTTTTGGGATTTAGTGGTTAATAAAGCGTTACTTTTTTAATTGTTTTTTCAATATATATTTTTTGAAAAGCATCCTCCAAATGTTTTATATAAAAACTATGTATTTGCATACTGTATTATAATTAAAAAGATAATTATAGTTGTTAATTGAAACTGTATTCTCTTAATTTGTGTTTTAATTTGTTGTTATTTTTCATTTTTAAATATAAATATGTAATAATTGTAGGGCTTTTTTTTAATGCTTTTATGTTTTCTAGAGGTAAATTGTTTAAATAGAAATAATAAACCATAGTGTTCATCTTTTTCTTACTAAAAAAGAGGTTAGTGTTAAATTTTAAGATTTAATCATTCTTTAAACTTAAAAGTATGGTGGGATACGTACATTTGTAAAAAATATATTCAATGAAAAAGCAATTTTCCCTACTTGTCCTTTTATTTGTTTGTCAGTTTACTTTTAGTCAAATTGTTATTAACGAACTAGATTGCGATACGCCAAGTACAGACGATAAAGAGTTTGTAGAACTAAAATCTGATACACCATACTTTTCTTTAGATGGTTACGTGCTGGTTTTCTTTAATGGTTCCAGTTCTGGAGGAGATTCTAGTTATTTTACTGTAGCATTAGATGGTTACCAAACAGATATTAATGGATTGCTAGTAATTGGTAGCGATACTCTAGCTCCATTTCCGCAGTTGTTAATATCAGCTAATACTATTCAAAACGGAGCAGATGCAGTAGCAATTTATTCTGGAAGCGAATCTGATTTTCCTGAAGGAACATTAGCAACCCAAACCAATTTAATTGATGCTTTGGTGTATGATACTAGTGATTCTGATGATAGCGTTTTAATGTCGCTTTTAGGAGTTACAGAGCAAATTAATGAAGGATCTAGTAATAATACCAACTCTATTCAACGTTTACAAGATGGCTCTTATGTTTCTACTACACCAACACCTCGAGAAGTTAACGATGGAGTAGGAGAAAGTTTTATAGCAATTAGTATGGCTACAGATCAAGACCAGTATAATGAAGGAGAATCTTTTGATATTGTTTTTTCTACTGAAGAAAATGTTACCGAAGACATTACTTTTAGTTTTACTTTAGATAATTATGGTTTTAATGCTTCTGACTTTTCTGGAGATACAACAGTTACCATTCCTAATGGATTCAATTCTGTGTCTACTACAATTACTCTAATTAATGATACTGTAGATGAAGGTGATGAAGAGCTAATAATAAAATACGAAAACTTAAATTGGCCTTATATAGCTAATAATAACTTTTTAAAATTAAGAGTTAATGATGATGATTTTACAGTTGCTCCTTTTGGTACACCATTAAACCCAACCTATGGAATAGTACAAAGTACACAACCTGCAGGATATTATGATAGTCTAGATGGATTGGCAGATGCAGAGTTGCACCAAGCATTGCAAGATATTATTGCAGATCCTAGCATAGTAAGAGCGCAAACATATGCAGATGTTATAGATATATTAAAAGAAGCAGATCAAAATCCAGCCAATAGTAATCAAGTGTGGTTGCTGTATACAGAACAAGGTAGAGCAAAATTAGATTACCAACTTACTTCTGATAGTAATGGAAAATGGAATAGAGAACATACTTACCCTAGATCTCGTGGTGGTTTTTATAGTATAGAAGAAGATGAAATAGCAGATGGAGTAGATGTTTTTTGGACAACCAAAGCAGATTCTTTACGTCATGGTAATTCAGATGCACACGCTTTAAGAGCAGTAGATGGTCCAGAAAATAGTTCCCGTAATAATAAAAATTATGGAGATCCAATTTTAGGAGGTTATAATGGTCCAGAAAATACACTTGGAAGTTTTTATGGAGATGTAGCTAGAAGTGTTTTGTATATGGAAATTCGTTTTAATGGTTTACAAGTTGTAAATGGTTTTTCTGAAGATACAACAGGTGAGTTAGGTGATTTAGCCACATTATTAGAATGGCATAGAAATGATCCACCTGATGATTTTGAAATGAATAGAAATAATGTAGTGTACAATTGGCAGTTTAATAGAAACCCTTTTATAGACCAACCTGATTTAGTAGAGTATATTTGGGGAAATATGCAAGGTCAAGCTTGGGATCAAGAATTAAGTGCTGCTGAAAATACAACGTTGCAAGTGGAAGTTTATCCTAATCCTGCAACAAATATGGTTTATGTTAACGGACTTTTAAGTCCAGCAAAAGTTGAAGTTTTTTCTGTTGAAGGAAGAAAAGTAAAAACGTATCCTATAAACGGAAATACGGTTTTAAATGTTAATCTTTCTACTGGAATGTATCTCTTTAAAATTACTTCAGAAGATAAAGCAACAGTAAAAAAGATATTTATAAATTAAAAAAACTTAAATAATATATAAAAAAAAGCGCAAACTGTAGGTTTGCGCTTTTTTTTGTAAGGTCAATTAAACCTATTTAGTAGTAATAAATATAACGCCATCTTTGGCTTTTGGTCCATATTTTTTGGTCATTTTATCTCCTTTAAATACTTGCATGCTAGAAATATGATTTGGGTCTAATTCTTCCATAGCTTTTCTTGTAGATTCTTTGTCGTCTATAAATATTAATACACTGTTTTCAATATCTGTGGCAATCATTGATGAATCGTCATCCGTTATGGTTTCGATAATATCAATGTCATCCTCATCTTCAACCGAAGTTTGTTTGTTTTGGAATTCCTTTTTGGTAATAAATATTGTTTCTTCTTCTTTTTCAGAGGCATCAGAATCTAAATCTTTAGTTTTTCTTATAATTACCACTTTGTCTTCTTCACTGTTTTTATTTTCATCTTCCACAATAACTTCTATATCATGGTTTGATTCTGTAGCATCTTCCTCAGAGATTATTAAATTACTACCAGAACCCGATTTTACAATTTTAGTAGTTATATCTTCTGTTATTTGTGTTCTGTCTTCTTCTATTGTTCCTATTATAAGGCTTTCGTTTTTACTGTTATAAGTTATTTTAATAGGTTTAATAGCGTCTTTAGAATCTGAACTATAGTTGGTTTTCGTGTTTTGTGAAACTCCTTTTATTTTAAGAGCTATTATTTCATTTAAGTCATTTCGTTTAATAGCTTTAAAACTTAGGTCAACGTTCTTTTTTTTAAATGTTGCTTTAACTTCTTCAAGAGCAGCATCTGTATAATTTTTGTCTATAATTGCTATTTCAATAGAACTAATAATAGTTTGGTTACTATTTACAGTGCTTTGATTTAAATACACTTCTTTGGTATTAAAACTCATTAAAAATAGAGCTAATACAGGTAGTATTAATGTGTACTTTAAAAGATTTAATTTGTTTGATTTTGATTTGTGTAACATAACGATTCGTTTTTTGATTAATGATGTGTAAAAATTATTTGTTAGTATTAATTGCGGATTAGAAACGGTTGTTTTAAGTAAAACATATTCGTAACTTTTTTTACAAGACGAAATACTTTGCGCGTTTTTATCTGCAATAAATTCTAAATTTTGTAATGCTTCCTTTTTGTACAACCAGATAAACGGATTAAACCAAAAAACAATACTTGCTAATTGCATAAGCAAGGCGTCTATAGAATGCCATTGATTAACATGTACTTTTTCATGGTTAATAATATGTTTTAATTCTTCTTGATTAAATTGTTTTGGGTTGTATACTATATATTTAAAAAAGGAAAATGGAGATATTGTATCTTCGGTTTCTATAATGTTGAAACCATTTTTTTTATAAGATTTATTTTTACAAAGCAATTGCACTAAAGAAGCTAACTCAATAACTAATTTTATTAAAAAGAAACTTACACCTATTAAATAGATGCTTGATATTATAATATAATTATAGTCTGTATTTGTCGTGTTTGCTGTACTTACATTTGTAGAATAGGCAGAAAGATCAATTGCTGTATTTGGGTTTTCTATATAAATAGGTATAATTAACAAAGGAGCTACAACTGTTGCTAAAATTCCTGTAATTAAAAACCATCTATTACTTTCAAAAAATGTTTCGCGTTGCAGTAAACACGTATAGCATATATAAAAAAGTGCAGTAATGGCAGATGCTTTTAAAAAATATTCCATGTTTACTTTTTTTGTTCTATTATTGAAATAATTTCTTTTAATTCAGCTACACTAATTTTTTCTTCTTTAGCAAAAAAGGAAACTACATTTTTGTAAGAACTATTAAAATAATTATCAATAGCAGTGCTCATAAACTTCTTTTTATAAGCTTCTTTAGTTATAATAGGAAAGTATTGATGTGTCTTTCCGTAAGCAGTATAACTAACATAGCCTTTTTCTTCTAAGTTTCTAATAATAGTAGAAAGGGTGTTGTAGTGAGGTTTGTCTGTAGTTATTTCTTTTAAAACATCTTTTACAAAAGCTTTTTCCAGCTTCCATAAAATGTGCATAATCTCTTCTTCTTTATTGGTTAACTTTTGCATAAACTTAAATGTTAGTTTTTAATACAATACATTATATAAGCGTATTCAAATATATAACTATATTTATAGTTATACAACTACTTGTGTAGTTATTTAACTAAATTTTAAGTTTTGCTTTTTCATTTAGAAGAAATAGTATCTTCGCACAAAAAGTAAATATGAGTGTAGTATTTTTAATTTTAGGCTTTGTTTTGTTGGTAATAGGAGGAGAGTTTCTTGTTCGAGCTTCTGTTGCTTTATCTTTTAAATTAAACATATCTAAAATAGTAATAGGTATGACAGTAGTTTCTTTTGCAACTTCTGCACCAGAATTACTAGTTAGTTTAAATGCAGCCTTGTCTGGCTCGCCAGCTATTGCTATAAATAATGTAGTAGGTTCTAATATTGCTAATATAGGTTTGGTGTTAGGTATAACTGCTATAGTTGGTGCTATTGCTGTAGATAAGTCGTTTTACAAAGTGAATTGGCCAGTTATGATGTTGTTTTCTATAGCTCTTTATTATTTTTTATGGAATGATAGCCAGTTAACAGCAATAGAAGGAGGAGTGCTTTTTGCAGCTTTAATTGCTTTTATAATCTTTTTAATTAAGAATCAAAAAAACGATGAAGTTTCAGAAGAAGTAGATGCTGCACTAGCAACTGTTTCTAATTTTAAAATATTTATTTGGTTATTAATAGGTGCTTCGGCCTTATACTTTGGTAGTGAGTGGTTAGTAAAAGGTGCTACAGAAATAGCTACACTTCTTGGTGTTAGTGAAGCTGTAATTGGTGTTACCATGATTGCCATAGGTACTAGTGTACCAGAATTAGCAGCTTCGGTTATTGCTGCAGCGAAACAAGAAAAAGCAATCTCATTAGGAAACCTATTAGGTTCTAATATTTTTAATATAGGTTCTGTGCTTGGTTTAACTTCTATAATTAAAACCATTCCTGTTACAGAGCCTTTAATTCTGTCTCGTGATATTTTTTGGATGTTAATTTTTGCTGCAAGTGTTCTTGTATTGGCTCTTTTACCAAAAAAGCATGAGATAAATAAAATTAAAGGATTTGGCCTAGTGGTGCTTTATGGTATTTTTATATTCTTAGTATTTAAAGGGTAAATAAAGAAAGAGTAAAGAATAAATAAAGAATAAAAAAAAGGTTGTCTAAACAGACAACCTTTTTTAATGGATATTAAAATAATGTAAACAAAATTAACCGACATTTGCAGATTTAACGGTTGTAATAATTCTTCCAGCAATTTTATATGGATCTCCATTAGAAGCAGGTCTTCTGTCTTCTAACCATCCTTTCCATCCTTTTTCTACTGTAATAATAGGGATTCTTATTGAAGCTCCTCTATCAGAAATACCATAACTAAAGTCGTGTATAGAAGCAGTTTCGTGTTCTCCTGTTAAACGTTGGTCGTTAAACTCTCCGTAAACAGCAATGTGTTCTGCTACAACTGGTCTAAATGCTTCACATATTTTTTCGTAAGTTTCTTTACTTCCACAAGTTCTTAATACTGAATTAGAGAAGTTTGCATGCATTCCAGAACCATTCCAATCCATATCTTTACCTAATGGTTTTGGGTGGTATTCTATATAGTAACCATATTGTTCTGTTAAACGATCTAGTAAGTAACGAGCAACCCAAATTTCGTCTCCAGCTTTTTTAGCGCCTTTTGCAAATAATTGAAACTCCCATTGTCCTGAAGCAACTTCTTGGTTAATACCTTCAAAGTTTAAACCTGCAGCAATACATAAATCTGCATGTTCTTCAACTAAATCTCTACCATGTGTATGTTTTCCTCCAACAGAACAGTAATACATACCTTGTGGAGCAGGATAACCACCAATAGGGAAACCTAATGGTAATTGTGTCTGTGTATCCATAATAAAGTATTCTTGCTCAAATCCAAACCAGAAATCATTATCGTCATCATCAATTGTTGCTCTTCCGTTAGAAATGTGTGGTGTTCCATCTGCATTTAAAACTTCAGTCATTACTAAGTATCCATTCTTTCTTGCAGGATCTGGATAAATAGCAACAGGTTTTAATAAACAATCTGAAGATCCACCAGATGCTTGTCTTGTTGATGAGCCATCAAAAGACCAAATTGGACAGTCTTCTAATTTACCACTAAAGTCTTCTTCAACTTTAGTTTTACTTCTCATGTTTTGTGTTGGTTTATAGCCATCCAACCAAATATACTCTAGTTTCGATTTACTCATAATTAATATTCGTTGTGTTAATAAATGATGGAGCAAATATAACTATTTTTCGGTTTGGCCTATAAAAAAATAGGAGTCTTCGTTTAAATTTTATTAAATTACTGTTAATAACCCTATATTTTTTAGGGTATTGTTTTTTATCTTGCCTAAAAATAGTAATTTCATAAAATAATTTTAAAACATATATATGTCAACATTAAGATTTCATGCTGTAAAACAAACCTATCAAAGAGAACCTGTTCATATTGAGGAGAATGAGCGTCGTTCTAGCATTTTTGGGGCTAATGTTTTTAATGAAGATACCATGCGTCAATATTTAACTAAAGAGGCTTTTAATAGTGTGCAAGATGCTATTAAAAATGGATCTAAGATAGAAAGAGTAGTAGCAGATCATATCTCTACAGGAATGAAAGAATGGGCTATTTCTAAGGGTGTTACACATTATACACATTGGTTTCAGCCATTAACTGGAGCTACTGCAGAAAAACATGATGCCTTTTTTGAACCCATAGGAAACGGAAGAGCAATAGAGAAATTTGGAGGTGGACAATTAGTACAACAAGAACCTGATGCTTCTAGTTTTCCTAATGGAGGAATTAGAAATACCTTTGAAGCTCGTGGTTACACCGCTTGGGATCCTACTTCTCCAGCATTTATTTATGGTACAACACTTTGTGTGCCAACGGTTTTTGTTTCGTATACAGGAGAAGCTTTAGATTATAAAACACCTTTACTTCGTGCCTTGCAAGCAGTAGATCAAGCTGCAGTTGCTGTGTGTAAATATTTTGATAAAAATGTTAAAAAGGTAAATGCCTCTTTGGGTTGGGAACAAGAATACTTTTTAATTGATTTGGCTTTGGCTAATTCTCGTCCAGATATTGTTTTAACAGGTAGAACTTTATTAGGGCATTCACCTGCTAAAGGACAACAGTTAGACGACCATTACTTTGGTACTATACCAAATCGTGCTATGGCTTATATGCGTGATTTAGAAACAGAATGTATGCTTCTTGGTATTCCTGTAAAAACCAGACATAATGAAGTTGCTCCTAATCAATTTGAATTAGCTCCTGTTTTTGATGAAGCTAATCTTGCAGTAGATCATAACTCCTTACTTATGGATGTTATGGATAAAATTGCTGCTCGTCATAATTTTAAAGTGCTTTTTCATGAAAAGCCATTTGCAGGTGTTAATGGTTCTGGTAAACATAACAATTGGAGTTTAGCAACAGATACAGGTGTAAACTTGTTGAGTCCAGGAAAAACACCAATGAGCAACCTGCAATTTTTAACCTTCTTTATTAATACTATTAAAGCGGTTTGTGATAATGAAGAATTACTGCGTGCTGCAATAGCGTCTGCTAGTAATGACCATCGTTTAGGTGCAAATGAAGCGCCTCCAGCAATTATTTCGGTGTTTATTGGTGAGCAATTAACCAAAACCTTAAGCGAACTTGAAAATGTTACTGCAGGTAAATTATCACCAGAAGAAAAAACAGATTTAAAGTTAAATGTAGTAGGTAAAATTCCGGATGTGTTATTAGATAATACCGACAGAAATAGAACATCTCCTTTTGCTTTTACAGGAAATAAATTTGAATTTAGAGCAGTTGGTTCTACAGCTAATTGTGCTAACCCAATGACTGTTTTAAATGCTATTGTAGCAAAGCAGTTGGTAGAGTTTAAAGGAGAAGTAGATACTTTAATTGAAAAGAAGAAATTAAAAAAAGACGAAGCTATTTTTAACATCTTAAGAGAGTATATCAAGAAATCTAAAAATATACTTTTTGAAGGTAATGGTTATGGTGAAGCTTGGGAAAAAGAAGCTAAAAAACGTGGACTTAGTAATAATAAAACCACACCAGAAGCGCTTAAAGCTAAAATATCTAAAAAAGCCATAGACCTTTATAAGGACTTAGGTGTTATGAATAAGGTAGAGGTAGAAGCACGTTATGAAATTGAAGTAGAGCAATACACCATGCGCTTACAAATTGAAAGTCGTACCTTGGGAGATATTGCTAGAAATCATATTGTTCCTACAGCTGTTAAGTATCAAAATATTTTAATTGAAAATGTAAGAGGACTTAAAGAAATTTATGGTTCAGACTTTAAAAAATTTGCTAAAGAACAAATGGTCTTAATTGAAACAATTTCTGGACATTTAGAAGCTATAAATTCTAATGTTACTAAAATGATTAACGAACGCAAAAAAGCAAACAACTTAGAGGATATAGAGAAAAAAGCAGATGCGTATTGTTTTAAGGTAAAACCTCTTTTTAGTGATATAAGATATCATTGTGATAAATTAGAGTTATTAGTAGATGATACCCTTTGGCCATTAACCAAATACAGAGAGCTGTTGTTTACTAACTAATCGTTTAACAGCAATAAATAAGTAAGGTCACTTTAATAAAAGTGGCCTTTTTTATTGCAGAAAATTTAATTGATTGTCGTTTATCTAAAATAATTCGCAGATTATCGAAATATTTGATATATAGTCTTTTAGTGCTTCTTTTTTCTGTATTTTAGCCTTGCTATTAATCAATAATCAATTTAATATGAAGAGGCTTTTTCTAAGTGTCCTTATGCTTATGGTTGCGACCTTTATCTTCTCGCAAGCAAATAATGAAAATGAGGATCAGGATTTCAACAAAGATTTAGTACAGAATAATCAAAGTATTCAAAAAGATAATAACTAATTTTAGTTAGTAAATGACTTGATGAGTTATTTTGTGTTAATTTAAGTATTATCAATAAAGACAAATAGAGGTTTCTCATTTGTCTTTTTTTTATAAAACCAACCCCAAAATAGTAGGCTATTATGAAAGTACAATTAAAACCAGTTTTTGCAGTGTTATTTCTGTGTTTTTGTTTCACACAAGCTAATGCACAAACCCAAAATGAAGAGGATAAAGAATTAAAAGACAATACCGAAATTACATTACAAAAGTATAGAGCAGATAATGTTGTTACTGCTGCTTTAGGTATTGCTATTATTAATGGTGATTACTCAAACCCTTTATTTGAGTTTTATGGCCAAATAGGTTATAAAAGATATATTAATCCATATATAAATATAAATGCGACCTATAACAAATTTAATCTCGGTTATAAAGATGTAATTAATAAAGGCTATATGTCTTTTGATTTAAATGTAGAAAGCACACTTATGCCTTATAAATTATTTACGCCATTTGTTTTTGCAGGAGGAGGTATTAATGCTAGTAATCATTTTTTAGAAAAAACCCTTAAATTACAAGGAGGTTTAGGAGTAGAGTATTTGGTTTTAGAAGACTTTGGGGTAAAATTGTTTACAGAATATAACCATGCCTTTGAAGATAATTTAGATGAAAAAATTTATGGTAATGCAAATGATGCCTTTTGGCGAATAGGTTTTGGTGTTAATTATTACTTTGGTATTGCTAACAAAAAGAACAAAATACCAGCAGAAACTAAAACAATTATTAATTCCAATCCAATAATTTATAAATAACTAAAATACAATTCTTATTTTTGTGGCTCAAAACATACTCATGAGCCAAGATATAAGTAAAAGATATGCACAACGTGGCGTTTCTGCTTCTAAAGAAGATGTGCACAATGCAATTAAAAACATTGATAAAGGATTGTTTCCAAAAGCATTCTGTAAAATTGTTCCAGATTATTTAACTAATGATGATGCTTATTGCTTAATCATGCATGCAGATGGTGCAGGTACAAAATCTTCGCTTGCGTATATGTACTGGAAAGAAACAGGAGATGTTTCTGTCTGGAAAGGCATTGCTCAAGATGCTTTAATCATGAATATTGACGACTTACTTTGTGTTGGTGCAACAGACAATATCATGCTTTCTTCTACTATTGGTAGAAATAAAAATCTAATTCCTGGTGAAGTCATTTCTGCTATTATTAATGGTACAGAAGAACTTATTCAAGACTTAAAAACTTTTGGTGTAACAATTCATTCTACAGGAGGCGAAACAGCAGACGTAGGTGACTTGGTAAGAACGATTATTGTAGATTCTACAGTAACAGCAAGAATGAAACGCGAAGATGTTATAGATAATGCAAACATAAAACCAGGAGATGTTATTGTTGGTCTTGAAAGTTTTGGGCAAGCAACTTATGAAAAGGAGTACAATGGTGGAATGGGAAGTAACGGTTTAACTTCTGCAAGACATGATGTGTTTGCTAAATATTTAGCAGAAAAATATCCTGAAAGTTTTGATGCTTCTGTACCAGAAGATTTAGTGTATTCTGGTAATGTAAAATTAACAGATGCAGTAGCAGATGCTCCAATAGATGCTGGTAAACTAGTTTTATCTCCTACAAGAACGTATGCGCCAATTATTAGTGCTATTTTGTCTAAATACAATAGTGATAAGCTACACGGAATGGTACACTGTTCTGGAGGAGCACAAACTAAAATACTTCACTTTATTGAAAACCTACATATTATTAAAGATAATATGTTTGCAATACCACCTTTATTTAAACTTATTCAAGAGCAATCTAAAACAGATTGGAAAGAAATGTACCAAGTATTTAACTGTGGTCATAGAATGGAACTTTACGTAAGTCCGGAAATAGCAGAAGATATTATCGCTATTTCTAAATCCTTTAATGTTGATGCTAAAATAGTTGGACGTGTAGAGGCTTCAGAAAGTAAAAAATTAACAATAAAAAGTGAATTCGGGACGTTTGCATATTAGTAAATCGTTAAAATTAGTTAAAACCCTTAATCCTTATTATTGTACTATTTATTTTAGTATGCTATTAAATTTTACGTATGAAAAAGTTTCTTATACTATTTGTAGTATTCTTTATCCAATTTAGCCAAGCACAAACAGATTCTACAGCTGTAGCTAAAGATTTTGATATAGATTTTCCGAAATGGAAAAACAAAAATGTAGCAACCTTAGATGTTAGCGAAGTAGCCTTTGTAAACTGGAATTCTGGAGGTAGTAACTCTATTTCAGCATTACTAGGTATTGCTAGTGAAGCAAATTATAGATACAAGCATTTTTTTTGGAATAATAATATTAATATTCGCTATGGTGTTAATAAGCAACAGGATCAAGAGTTAAGAAAAACCGAAGATTTAATTGAAATTAACTCTGAAGTAGGATTTAGAAGAGACACTTTAAGCAACTGGTTTTATACCTCTAAATTTAATTTTAAAACACAGTTTACAAATGGGTATACTTACCCAGATACTTCTAACGCAATTTCTAAATTAATGGCACCTGGTTATTTGTTTTATGGAGCAGGAATTGAATATGGGAAAAGAATGGATAACTTGTCTGTTTACTTTTCTCCAGCTACTATAAAAACAACTTTTGTGTTAGATCAAGACTTAGCAGATGCTGGTTCCTTTGGTGTAGAACCTGCCGTTTTAGATGAAGAAGGTAATGTGGTAAAAGAAGGAGAGCAAGTAAGAAATGAGTTTGGTATTTTACTTACTAATGCCTACGAAACAGAAATAGCCGCAAATATTTATATGAAACATTCTGTGAATTTTTATACCGATTATCTTAATGATTTCGGAAACATAGATGTTGATTGGCAAGTGAACCTTGATTTTAAAGTAAATAACTACGTTAGAGCAAACCTAGGTTCGCATTTAAAGTATGATAACGATGTAAAAAATCTTATTGCTATAGATGAAGAAGCCGAAGAAGTAGAATATCTTGAGGAAGGAGCAAGAATACAATGGAAACAAATACTTGGTATTGGTGTAATTGTTGATTTTTAAATCCTATATTATGTAAATCCTTTTACTAAAAAAAGGAAAGGTATAGATACAAAACAGTCTATTATAAATAAAAAACACAGTAGTCTTAGGTTAGAGATTCCTGCTATTTTATAGAACCCTATTTTCTTTCTAACACTACAATCTTTTAGTAGTAACCATCCCAAAGTCATTAAAAAGACCTTGGTTAAAATAGTAAGTAAAAAGCTATTACTTGCCATTAATACCAGAAGGTTTATGGTAAAAGACCACAGAAATAGTGGCTTGTAATAGGCAAATATGCATTTTAGTAGTTTCATGAGTATTATAAAACGCAAAACACCGATAATTATTTTTATCGCAATATTGCTACCTAATCCATAATATAAAATCCATAAATTATCGTATTTTTGACACACAATTTTTTAGAAGATACATGTTAGAGAAATTACAAATAGTAAAACAACGTTTTGATGAGGTTAGTGATTTAATCATTCAACCAGATATTATATCTGATCAAAAACGTTATGTAGAATTAAATAAAGAATACAAAGACTTACGCTTGTTAATGGATAAGCGTGAAGAATACATAGAGTATACCAATAATTTAGCCGAAGCAGAAGAAATAATTGCAGATGGTAGTGATGCCGAAATGGTTGAAATGGCCAAAATGCAATATGAAGAAGCTAAAGAAGCTATTCCTAAGTTAGACGAAGAAATTCGTGTTCTATTAATACCTAAAGATCCGCAAGACTCTAAAAACGCTGTAGTAGAATTACGTGCAGGAACAGGAGGAGACGAAGCAAGTATCTTTGCAGGAGATTTATTTAGAATGTACTCTAAATACTGCGAAAGCAAAGGTTGGAAAGTAGATACTGTAGATTATAGCGAAGGTACTAATGGTGGATTTAAAGAAATTCAGTTTGAAGTATCAGGAGAAGATGTTTACGGAACTTTAAAATTTGAAGCAGGAGTACATCGTGTGCAACGTGTACCACAAACCGAAACACAAGGTCGTGTACATACTAGTGCAGCAACTGTAATGGTATTTCCTGAAGCCGAAGAGTTTGATGTAGATATCAACCCTAAAGATGTACGTATCGATTTTTTCTGTTCTTCTGGTCCAGGTGGTCAATCTGTAAATACAACCTATTCAGCGGTACGTTTAACACACATACCTACAGGATTAGTAGCGCAATGTCAAGACCAAAAATCTCAGCATAAAAATAAAGAGAAAGCTTTCAAAGTTTTACGTTCTAGATTATACGATTTAGAATTAGCTAAAAAAATGGAAGAAGATGCTGCCTTACGTGGTACTATGGTAACTTCTGGTGATAGAAGTGCTAAAATTAGAACGTATAACTATTCACAAGGTCGTGTAACCGATCACAGAATTGGATTAACCCTTTACGATTTGCAAAATATTGTAAACGGAGACATTCAAAAAATTATAGACGAATTACAACTAGCAGATAACACAGAGAAGTTAAAAGCTAGTGACGAACATATTTAATAATAACAAGCCTCTTTTTTTGAGGCTTTTTTTTATAGCATGACAACACAACAACTAACTGCACAAATTATAAAGAAAAAATCCTTTCTATGCATAGGATTAGATGTCGATTTAAATAAAATTCCAGAACATCTTTTAAAAGAAGAAGATCCTATATTTGCCTTTAATAAAGCAATTATAGATGCTACACATCACTTATGTGTAGCGTATAAACCAAACACAGCATTTTATGAAGCTTATGGTTTAAAAGGATGGAAGGCTCTAGAAAAAACCATAAACTACTTAAACCAAAACCATCCAGATATTTTTACTATTGCAGATGCAAAACGTGGTGATATTGGTAATACAAGTACTATGTATGCTAAAGCGTTTTTTGAAGATTTGGCGTTTGATAGTGTAACCGTTGCTCCATATATGGGAAAAGATTCGGTAGAACCTTTTTTAGCTTTTAAAGATAAACATACTATTATGTTGGCCTTAACTTCAAACCAAGGTGCTTTTGATTTTCAAACTAAAAAGGTAGAAGGTACTGAGTTGTATAAACAAGTTTTAGAAACTTCAAAAACTTGGGAAAATGCCGAAAACTTAATGTATGTAGTAGGTGCTACTAAAGCCGAATATTTTGCTGAAATAAGAAAAATTATACCGAATAGCTTTTTATTGGTACCAGGAGTTGGCGCTCAAGGCGGAAACTTACAAGAGGTTTGTAAATACGGAATGAGTGACAATGTAGGTTTATTAATCAACTCTTCTAGAGGAATTATTTACGCATCTAAAGAAGAAGATTTTGCACAAGCAGCTGCTACTAAAGCTAAAGAGCTACAAGAGCAAATGGAAGTTGTTTTAAACCAAAAATAAAGAGAACCTCCTTAGTAATTAAAACACTTAAGCAATCACCTGTATGAAACTACAAGATCAAATAGGACAAGAGTTGCATTTTAAATCTGCTCCTAAACGAATTATTTCTTTGGTGCCTTCGCAAACCGAATTGCTTTATGATTTAGGTCTAGAAGATGCTATTGTTGGTATTACCAAGTTTTGTGTGCATCCTAATCATTTAATAAAAACAAAAAAGGTTGTTGGTGGTACCAAGCAAATACATCTAGACAAGATACAAGCGTTGCAACCAGATATTATTTTATGTAATAAGGAGGAAAATACAAAAGATATTGTAGAAGCATGTAGTGCTATTTGTACTGTACATGTTTCAGATATCGAGAATATTTCAGATTGTCTTGCAATGATTACGCAATATGGAGAAATCTTTAAAAAGCAAAATCTGGCTTTAAAAATAGTAGAGGCTATTCAAGATAATTTAAAAGATTTTCAAAGTTATATTCAAAACAAAACAACCTTAAAGGTTGCTTATTTTATTTGGAAAGATCCTTTTATGGTAGCAGGAAAAGAAACTTTTATTAATCACTTGTTACAGCTTAATAAGTTTGAAAATGTCTACGCAGACTTAGCGCGCTACCCAGAAATACAACCAAAAGAAGATAAAGATATCGATTTGGTTCTTTTGTCTAGTGAGCCTTATCCTTTTAAAGAAAAGCATATAGAAGAATTAAAGGCATACTATACTAAGGCCAACATACAATTGGTAGATGGCGAAATGTTTTCTTGGTATGGTTCAAGGCTTATACAGGCTTTTGCCTATTTTAAGTGGCTACATCAAAATCTTGTGTAGGTTTTTGGTTAGACATAGAGTCTACTATTTGTTTTGCCTTGTTTTCAATGTTTTTTATGCTAAATATTTTGTTTTCGTTTGGTCTCTTTTTGCCAACTTTGCAATACTGTGTGCTCATAGTTTTTTCTTTTAACTTGTTTTTATTCGTTCTTTATATATAAAGTACGTGCAAAACGCGAACTTGGATGTTAGCTAAAGGTTAAAGAAAGTATAATTGTTTTTAAACAGTAGGAGGTGGTACTTCTCTAGATAAATATTTGAGCTTATTTAACTTGTCTAGAAGCTTGATGGCTTTAAATTCAGAAATATCACTTAAAGCATGATCGGTTTGCCTAAAATTATAAGCTTCTTCTATTAGTAACTTATATTTTTTTTTAAGCTTTTTTCTGTGCTTTAATATGGATTTAGTTCTATTCATTTGTTGGTGCTAGGAAAAACGTAATTAAATATACGTTATTTTTCGAATATTTTATAATAAGATAAAAATAATTATCAAAAAACCGATTTAAGGCTTTAAATCGGTTTTTGTTCTAAATAACTAACTAACCCAAAAATATGACAATGTATTTCTGATAGTGCAAATTTAAGGTGTATATGTATTAAAATGGTTAGCTTACTATTAGCTTTATGTTAAATCCGTAATAACATAGGTTTTTTAGTCCTTGTTTTTAACTAAAAAACAAGCAGAAGCAATTAAAATAAATATAATTCAAGAGGATGTTTAAACTTGCTTTAGCGAGTTACTTTAGGGCAAAAAAAAAAGAAGAAATTAAATTTCTTCTTTTTTTTAGATTTTTTTAGATGTAGTTATTGTTACAGGAATTAATCTTGTAAAGCAAAAACCTTACGTAATAAATCTGTTGTTCTAGAAGAAGATTTGCTTCGTATTTCTTTTTCTTCAACAGCAATCATGGTATATACACCTTGTAAAGCTTCACCAGTTACGTAATCTGTTAAGTCAGGATTTACGTCATTTGTAAAAGGAATAGAGTTATACTTGTTAATTAAGTTAGCCCAAATTTGGTCTGCACCAACTTTGCTAAAAGAACTTTTAATAACTGGGTTAAATTTATCATATAAAGCAGTTTGTGTTTTGCTAGATAAGTATTGTGTAGCAGCATTGTCATCACCAAGAAGTATGTTTTTTGCATCGGCAAAAGTTATTTCTTTAACAGCGTTAATAAAAATAGGAGTAGCTTCACTAACAGCATCTTCTGCAGCTCTATTTAATACTTTTAAACCTTCATCTGCTAAACTACTTAAACCTATATCACGTAGTGCTTTGTCTACTTTTTGTAATTCTTCTGGTAGTACTATTTTTACTAAATCGTTTTTATAAAAACCATCTTCTTGGGTTAATTTAGTTACTTGTTTGTCAATACCAAGGTCTAGTGCTTGTTTTAATGCAGATCCAATTTCAGATTCAGATAATGTACCTACTTCTTGAGGCAATTGGTCAATTACTTGTTGTAACTCTGTACAAGCAGTAAGGTTTAAAATAATAATAAAGGCAAATACTTTTTTCATAATTTGTTTTTTTTGGTTTCAAATATACTTATTATTAAGATGCGTTTTTTAATGAAAAATTGTGTTTTATTCTTTTTTTATAAAAAAAGGAGATAGATTGATTTTCTTATAAATAATAAAACTGTTTTTTTAAGAAAAAATAACTGTTTTATTATTGTACACCATTACTTTTCTTTTAATATGTAATTTTATAGCATTAGCTAATACTATTTTTTCTAAATCTCTTCCTTTGGCTATTAAGTCGTCAATAGCATGTGTGTGAGATACACGTGTAACATCTTGCTCTATAATTGGTCCTGCATCTAATTCTTCGGTAACATAATGGCTTGTAGCTCCTATAATTTTTACTCCACGCTTGTAAGCAGAATGGTATGGTTTAGCACCAACAAATGCAGGTAAAAAAGAATGATGAATATTGATCACCTTATTTGGGTATTGGTTAATAATTTTAGAAGACACAATTTGCATGTATCGTGCAAGAACAATAAAGTGAATATCAAATTCTTTACACAGTTTTAGTTGTTGTGCTTCGGCTTCAGCCTTGGTTTCTTTAGTAACAGGAATATGGTAAAACGGAATATTAAAACTATCTGCTATAGGTTTTAAGGTATTGTGGTTGCTAATAATAAAAGGAATTTCAACAAACAGCTCTCCAGAATTATAACGTCCTAAAAGATCATATAAACAATGGTCGTATTTAGAAACAAACAAAGCCATTTTAGGTTTGGCTTCTGTATTGTAAATACGCCATTTCATAGCAAACTTAGCTACCAAGTCGTTTTTAAAATTTGTAGTAAAGTCTTCCATAGAAAAGGAAGTAAATTCACTTTCTAATCGCATAAAAAATATATCTTGCTCTCTGTCTACATGCTGGTCTATGTATACAATGTTTCCTTTGTTTTTAGCAATAAAATTGGTTACATCTGCAATAATTCCAGATTGATCTTTACAGTGAATTAATAAAGTTATTTTTGTCATGATTACTATAAATTTATAAGTAAAGCTAGTTTAAATATAGATAGAATTTTAAGCTGTGGTTTAATTTTATATTATTTAATATAATCGATGAAATTTTTTGAATATTCCGTAAATTTGTAGTGTTAAAACGAAGATTTATTAAGAATGAAACATTTATAGCTTTTTAAAAAGCGTAAAGCAAATAGCTTTTAATGAACATTTTTATAATATAAAGCCATATAAAACAAAACATGATACAAGTAGCACCTTATAAACCAAAGTACAAAGTTAGAATTGTAACTGCAGCATCTCTTTTTGATGGACACGATGCATCTATTAACATCATGCGTAGAATTATTCAAGCTACAGGAGTAGAGGTTATTCATTTAGGACATGATAGAAGTGTTGAAGAAGTGGTAAATACAGCCATTCAAGAAGATGCCAATGCCATTTGTTTAACTTCTTACCAAGGAGGACACAATGAGTATTTTAAATATATGTACGATCTTTTAAAGGAAAGAGGTGCAGGTCACATCAAAATATTTGGTGGAGGTGGAGGAGTAATCCTTCCTTCAGAAATTAAGGAATTAATGGATTATGGTATTGCACGTATATATTCGCCAGATGATGGTCGTGCTATGGGGTTACAAGGAATGATTAATGATTTGGTTGAGCAATCTGATTTTGCAATAGGTGATGCTTTAAACGGAGAAATAGATGTGCTACCAACCAAAAACCCTAAAGCTATTGCTCGTGTTATTTCTGCAGCAGAAAACTTTCCAGAAGTAGCAAAAGACACCTTAGATAAAATTCATATAAAAAACGAAAGTTCTAAAACTCCTGTTTTAGGTATTACAGGAACTGGTGGAGCAGGAAAATCTTCATTGGTAGATGAGCTAGTACGTAGATTTTTAATCGACTTTCCTGAAAAAACCATTGGTTTGGTTTCTGTAGATCCTTCTAAACGAAAAACAGGAGGAGCGCTTTTAGGAGATAGAATACGTATGAATGCCATTAACAATTCTAGAGTATACATGCGTAGTTTGGCTACACGTCAATCTAACTTAGCATTATCAAAATATGTAAATGAAGCGGTTCAGGTTTTAAAAGCAGCAGAATACGATTTAATTATATTAGAAACTTCAGGTATTGGGCAATCAGATACCGAAATCATGGAACATTCTGACGTAGCTTTATACGTAATGACTCCAGAATTTGGTGCAGCAACACAATTAGAAAAAATTGACATGCTGGATTTTGCCGATTTAGTTGCCATCAATAAGTTTGATAAACGTGGTTCTTTAGATGCGCTTCGTGATGTAAAAAAACAATACATGCGTAACAATAACCTTTGGGATGTTCCGCAAGAAGAACTACCTGTTTATGGTACTATTGCTTCGCAATTTAACGATCCAGGAATGAATACGCTATACAAAGCGATAATGGATAAGTTAGTAGAAAAAACAGATACCGAATTACAATCTACTTTTCATATTTCTGATGAAATGAGCGAAAAGATTTTTGTTATTCCTCCTTCAAGAACACGTTACTTATCTGAGATTGCCGAAAATAATCGTGCCTATGATAAAACGGCAAATACTCAAGTTGAAGTTGCTCAGAAATTGTACGGAATTTATAAGACTTTAGAGTCTGTTTTAGAAACTACTCCAGAATTAGACAAAGCAGGAATTGCTTCAGATTCTGTAACTGCTACAGAAGCTAATAAAGATTTTGTACGAATGCTTGTTTCAGAATTCGACAGAGTAAAATTAAACCTAGATCCTTACAATTGGGAAGTAATTACAGGTTGGGATGAAAAAGTAAACAAATACAAAAACCCTGTCTATACTTTTAAAGTAAGAGATAAGGAAATCAAAATAGAAACACATTCAGAATCTCTTTCGCATTTACAAATACCAAGAGTAGCGTTACCAAAGTACCAAGCTTGGGGAGATTTATTACGTTGGACATTGCAAGAAAATGTACCAGGAGAGTTTCCGTACACCTCAGGATTATATCCTTTTAAACGTACAGGAGAAGATCCAGCACGTATGTTTGCAGGAGAAGGAGGACCAGAACGTACCAACAGACGTTTTCACTATGTAAGTGCAGGTTTACCAGCAAAACGTTTATCTACTGCTTTTGATAGTGTAACCCTTTACGGAAACGATCCAGATTTAAGACCTGATATTTATGGTAAAATTGGAAATGCAGGAGTTAGTATCTGTTGTTTAGACGATGCTAAAAAACTCTATTCTGGTTTTGATTTAGCCAATGTAATGACATCAGTAAGTATGACTATTAATGGTCCTGCACCAATGTTATTAGGTTTCTTTATGAATGCAGCTATAGACCAACAATGTGAGTTATACATTAAAGAAAATGGTCTAGAAAAAGAGGTGGAAGCAAAAATTGCTAAGATATATAAGGACAAAGAACGTCCATCTTATAATGGAGAGCTACCAGAAGGAAACAATGGTTTAGGATTAATGCTTCTTGGTGTTACAGGAGACCAAGTATTACCAGCAGATGTGTATGCAGAAATTAAAAAGAATACCATTGCTCAGGTTAGAGGAACCGTTCAAGCAGATATTTTAAAAGAAGATCAGGCACAAAACACCTGTATTTTTTCTACCGAATTTGCGCTGCGTTTAATGGGAGACGTACAAGAGTATTTTATTGAAAATAATGTACGAAACTTCTATTCGGTATCTATTTCTGGATACCATATTGCAGAAGCAGGAGCTAACCCAATTACACAATTAGCACTGACCTTATCTAATGGTTTCACTTACGTGGAATACTATCTAAGTCGTGGCATGGATATTAATAAATTTGGTCCAAACTTATCGTTCTTTTTCTCTAACGGAATCGACCCAGAATATGCAGTAATTGGTCGTGTAGCACGTAAAATTTGGGCAAAAGCCATGAAGCATAAATATGGTGCCAATGCAAGAGCACAGATGTTAAAATACCATATTCAAACCTCTGGACGAAGCTTACACGCGCAAGAAATTGACTTTAATGATATACGTACAACGCTTCAAGCTTTGTATGCTATTTATGATAACTGTAACTCTTTACATACCAATGCGTATGATGAAGCGATTACTACACCAACCGAAGAGTCTGTGCGTAGAGCAATGGCTATTCAACTAATTATTAATAAAGAATTAGGACTTAATAAAAACGAAAACCCAATACAAGGATCTTTTATTATTGAAGAGTTAACCGATTTAGTAGAAGAAGCGGTATTAACCGAGTTTGACAGAATTACAGAAAGAGGAGGTGTTCTTGGTGCTATGGAAACCATGTACCAACGTAGTAAAATACAGGAAGAAAGTCTGTATTACGAAACTTTAAAGCACAACGGAAAGTTCCCAATTGTAGGAGTAAATACCTTTTTAAGTAGTAAAGGTTCACCAACGGTTGTTCCTGCGGAAGTGATTAGAGCTACGGAAGAAGAGAAGCAATTCCAGATTAAAACCTTAGAAAACCTTCATAAAAGAAATGATACCCAAGCCTTGTTGAAAGACTTGCAAGACAAAGCCATTAACAACGAAAATATTTTTGAAGCCTTAATGGATGTTTGTAAAGTATGCAGTTTAGGAGAAATTACAGCAGCTTTATTTGAAGTTGGTGGTCAGTATCGCAGAAACATGTAAGCAGAGAGCCACTTTTCGTTTTTTACGAAAAGTGTGCGAATCGCTTATCCCGAATTTGTTTCGGGATCCCAGAGAGCCACTTTTCGTTTTTACGAAGAGTGTGCGAATCGCTTATCCCAAACTAGTTTTAGAATTTTAGTAGTATATAACCCAAGCTTAGGCTTGGGTTTTTTATTGCTTGTACTTTAGTGAAAGAAGGTATATAGTAGGCATAAAGTCGGCATATAGTTACTATATACTAGGTATGTATGAGTGTTATTTGTTTGATTTTTAAAGAATTATACGCTATATTTAAGTTCGTTAAAATCATGTGTTATGGCAAAGCAAAAAGGAGTAGTGTTTTTAGAAGGTACTATTGGAGGTGTTAATTTTTATTATAGAAAAGGCGTGCCTACAGCAAGAGCAGCAGGAGGAGGCTTTACTAAAAAGGCAATAAAAACGAGTGCTAATATGGTGCGTGTGCGTGAAAGTAATAGTGAGTTTGGCAAGTGTGCACAGGTAAATAAAAACTTTAAGCAGGCGATTAGGCCTTTTTTATTGGGTTATAAAGATGGCACTTTACATAGTAGGTTGATGCAATTGTTTTTAAAAATTAAAGATTGTGATATTAACTCTGCTCGTGGAGCGCGTTGTGTAGCAGAGGGGATTTCTACTAGTGTTGGAGTGCAACGTTTTAAAGCTTTTGTTTTTACCCCAAAGCGACCTGTATTGTTACCTTGTAGTTATGGTTTTGATTGGGATGCCTTATTGTTGAGCGCTACGCATTTTGATGTACAAACGGTAGGTTTTCCTAAAGAGGCTAGTTTTATGGAGCTTGTTTTTGGTGTGGTGCGTTTTGATTTTCAAACTTTAACCTATTCACTTGTTATGGCTGCTCCTTTGGTTATAGATCGCGAGTATGCTAGCAATTCTTTTACGCTTTCAGTTGCAGCACTACCTGGTGGTACTGGTGTTTTATTTGCCATGCTGCGTGTCGCTTTTTATCAGGAAGTAAATGGTGAAAATTATTTATTAGCAGGAGGTAATGCTTTTGGAGTAGAGGTGGTTTCTGTTAAGGAGTAAGTCCTGTTGAGGTGTTTGTGGTAGGCTTCCTCTTTTTAGGACACCTCTAAATTCGATAAATAATTTTATTAAGGTCATATTTATGAAGTATTTAAATGCTTTTAAAGGATTTGCTGAAAAGTAGGTTAGCCATTATAGAAATAGGGCTAACCCTGTAAAATATATAGTAATAGGTGTTTACTAAATACTTTCTGTTTTTTTTTATTAGGTATACTAGGAGCTTAAACGTAAAGAAAAGGTATTATGCAATTATGTTTAGTATGTTTTACTAGAAGCTACTAGCTTATAATACTTTCTTCAAAAAGTAAACCTCCTTTGTACATTCCTTTTAAAACGGGATGAATTTTGCTGCCTAATTTAGTTAAACTATATTCTACTCTAGGTGGTACTTCTGGAAAAACGGTTCTATGGATTAATCCGTCATTTTCTAGTTCTTTGAGTTGTTTGGTAATCATGCGTTCGCTTATATCAGGTAATAACTTTACCAATTCATTATATCTTTTATTTCCTTGAAAAAGATGTAAAATAATAGTTGCTTTTCTTTTTCCTTTAATGGTATTTATAAAAGTATCTATAGGGCAATAACTTTTTTTCATTTTTTAATGCTTTAAGGCTTGATAAACAGACAAAACGGTACAAAATGTTCGTATATGTATAAAATGTAAGTTCTTGTATATCAGTGTGTTTTTAGCGATATTTGATGTAAAAATAAGTAAAACCTATAAAATAACAACTATGCATACATCATCTACTTACAAAGCTTTTAGAGTTGAAGAACATGAGGGGAACTACATTTCTAGTATTAAAGACATGCCTTTTTCTGATTTACAGAAAGACGAAATACTAATACAAGTACATTATAGTTCTTTAAATTACAAAGATGCCTTGTCAGCTTCAGGAAATAAAGGGGTAACCAAAAATTATCCGCATACACCAGGTATTGATGCTGTAGGAACTGTAGTTTCATCAGAGTCACCTAAATTTCGTGTTTCAGAGTCTGTTATTGTAACTAGTTATGATTTAGGAATGAATACCGATGGAGGCTTTGCACAGTACGTTAAAGTACCTGCAGCCTGGGCAGTTAAGCTACCTGAAAACCTTACAATGAAGGAAGCAATGACTATTGGTACTGCGGGATTAACAGCAGGTATGTCTGTATTGCGATTAAGTAAAATTGTACAACCAGAAGATGGACCAATTGTTGTTTCTGGCGCTACAGGAGGAGTGGGTTCTATAAGTCTAGGTATTTTAAAAAAAATGGGATATAAAACGGTTGCAATTACCGGAAAAGAAACAGCGGTTTCCTTTTTAAAAAGCGTAGGAGCAGATGAAGTTATTCTGCGAGAAGATTTTGAGAAAATGGATAAAAAACCACTTTTAAAACCAATTTATGCTGGAGGTATAGATACTGTTGGTGGTGTGATACTTGAAAATATTATTAAATGTACTAGAGCTATGGGAGCTGTTACTTGCTGTGGTAATGTTGCTTCTCCGAAAATAGAGCTAACCGTGTTTCCGTTTATATTACGCGGAGTTACATTAATTGGTATAGATTCGCAAAATTACCCGATGCGATATCGAGAAAAAGTCTGGGAAAAATTATCTAATGCGTGGAAAACCGATCAAATGACAGCTACTGCTACAGAAATACCATTAACGGCATTAAACGAAAAAATAGATTTAATGTTACAAGGAAAATTACAAGGAAGAACCGTAGTTGCTTTACAAGTATAGGCTATGTGATAGAAGTTTAGGAGTTATTTGTTGTAGGTGTTAGATTGATTAAAAAAAAACTTATGGATTTTTTAGTCTGTTTTTAATTGTTAAATTACAAGCATTATTTAGGGGCTTTTTTATATAATTTTACAACGTGTTAAGAGATTCCTCCTTCGTCGGAATGACAAAAAAAGCTTATAATACACGAAACAAAAAATAGCAAGGCTATGCATCATACTTTTAAGGCAAACGTAAACTGGTCTATAAACCAAGGCGAAAGCACTTTAAACCCAAGAACCTTTAGCCGAAACCATGAGGTTTTAATTGCCAATAAAACTTCGGCATTGCAAGTGTCAGCAGCAAAACCTTTTAGAGGTGATGCTAGTTTATACAATCCAGAAGACTTATTACTATCTGCATTAGCGTCTTGCCACATGATGTCTTATCTATACGTATGTGCACAAAATAATATTGAAGTTTTACGTTATACCGATCATGCAGAAGGCGATCTAGAAGTACAGGCATCAGGAAGCGGAAGTTTTAAAACCGTTAGATTACAACCCATAGTTACTATAAAAGATGCGAGTAAAAAAGCCTTAGCATTGAATTTGCATCAACAAGCAAATGCTTTATGTTTTATAGCTAATTCTTGTAATTTTCCAATTTCTCACGAGGCTACTATATTGGTAGAATAAATTCTTTTTTAAAATTTAAGGGATCTTTTTTGCATCTTTTTTAAAACCTTCACGTCTATTATATGAACCTAAAAAAATAGATACCATGAAAAATAAAGAATGCACGTGCACCTGTGATGGTTGCGCAAAAGGAAATTGTAAAAACTGTACTTGTGCTACTTGTACCTGTACCAATTGCAATTGTTAATAAGCCTTAAAACACATACTATTAACGCTAATTTTAGTAACTTTATACTAAGATTAGCGTTGCTTTTACTATATGGTTATGAATACACAAGAAGTTTGGAAATTACATGCAGAAGCTATTAAATACTTTATTTTAAGTAAGGTAAAAGATGCTGTTATTGCAGATGATTTGTTACAAGAAACCTTTATAAAAGTACACACCAAGTTACATACTTTAAAAGACGAGGATAAGATAAAGTCTTGGTTGTTTTCTATAGCAAGATATACGGTTTTAGATTATTTTAGAAGTAAAGAAATAGTGTATGAAACTACAGATGAAGATTTTATTTTTGAAGAACAAAAGTTAGAACATACCGAAGCAGATTGCTTGCATGGCATTATTAAGAGCTTACCAAAAAAATACAGAGAACCTTTGTTTTTAAGCGATATTAAAGGCATGAAGCAAGCCCAAATTGCCAAACAATTACAATTGGCTTTACCAACAGTAAAATCGCAAATACAACGCGGACGCAAAATGATAGCACAAGGCTTTGTTGACTGTTGTGATTTTGTAATTAATGACGAAGGATTTTTAGTAGGCGAAATCAAAGACAAAGCAGACTGTAAAATGTGCCATTAATATGTACCTTTGTAGCGCATTAAAACAATGCACTTGTTTTACAACGTACAAATTAAATTAGCATGTCCTTTAAAAAACTACATCCAGCATTAAAAGAAGCCTTAGATACCCTTGAATTTGAAGCACCTTTAGCGTTTCAGAAAAAAATATTACCTAAATTAAAAGGAGGAGCAAATGTATACGGATTAGCACCTGCAGGTTTTGGTAAAACTACAGCATTAATTATTGCTACCATTCATAAATTAAAAGCAGAAGCTTTTGAAGATTCTCCTAGAGCCTTAATTTTAGTAAAAGACAAACAAGCAGCTTTAGATTTAAAAGCGGAGTTTGAAAAGTTTACAAGACGTACCGATTTAAGAGTTTACGCTGCCTACGAAGAACAAACATTAGACCAACAACGCGAAGAAATTTACTATGGTGTAGATGTTTTAATAGCAACACCAAAACGCTTAAACAAACTCTATTTTATGAATAGTGTGCATTTAGGGCAACTACAAATTTTTGCATTAGAAGATGCCGAATTTTTAATACGAAACAACTACCATAATGATGTTTTACGTGTTACCGAAAGTATTCAAAAATGCCAATATATTATTCTAGCAGAAAGTATGCATAGCAAATATGAAAGATTAAAAGACTCTTTTATGTTTAATGCTCAGGAAGTAAAAATGGAGTAGCCTACAAAGTATGCATCCAGCTATTTTGTAATTTTTTAAATATTTTAAGCTCTTTTCTTAAAATAGGAATATAATCTTTACCATTACTATTGCATTTTTCTAATCTTTTGCAATGGCTATATAACCTGCTTGTTAAAAAACGTATAGCAGCAATATGCTTGTGTTTTTTATCTGAAAAACGTTCCATTTCTGCATTAATAATTGCAGGAGCAAGAGAGATAGAATGCCTAACAATATCTCCAGAAAAATAAATGTGTTCATCTTCTGAACCATCTTCATCTAAGTGTGCCAAATCTTGGCTTAGATAGTTAGAGATACTTCTAGACAAAATAAAAATAAGCAAGGCTTGCTTGTATATTGGTAAATTGGAAAGATGTGAAGGAATATGCGCTAACATGATTTATTTTCGGTTTCTATCAAAATTAGTGACAAGTGCGTATTTTTAGCTTTTGATTTTAAAGTAAAATTGTATATTTACTTTAAAAATTAAGTTGTTTTAAAATAATACTTTAATAATGAGTTTAGATAATCTTAACTGGAAAATTTTAACATGTTTGCAAGAAAATTCGCGACAGTCAAATGCAGCAATTGGTAGGCAAGTAGGTATTAGTTCTCCAGCTGTTTCAGAGCGTATAAAGAAGATGGAAGATTTAGGAATTATTCAAAATCACATTACTTTAATTTCTCCTTTTGAGGTTGGTTATCAGCTAAAAGCACTAATTACTTTAAGTGCTTTTATGGGAAAATTAAAACCCTTTCTTGAAAAAGTAAAAACTTTTGATGAGGTTATAAATTGCTATAGAATTACAGGTAATGAAAACTTTGTGATGGAAGTGGTTTTAAAAAATCAGAAGCATTTAGAAACTTTTATTGATCAGCTTATTGTGTATGGCGAAAGTAAAACGCAAATTGTGCTATCACATGTGGTAAAAAATAAAGAGATAAAAAGACTTTAAAGGTTTTAAATGCTTTAAAGTCTTTTTGATTATTTTATTAGATGTTTGTTTAAAACTAACTTATTGTTTGTCGTTTTTGTTTTTCATATAGCTTTTTAAAAAGAGAAAAAGAAAAGCGCAAACACCACCTAAAACCGTCATGATATACCAAGTGTTATCATAGCCAAAGCCATCTACCAATCGCATTCCTGCATTATGTCCAAAAATATGCGCAATAGAAAAAGCAATAGAGTATAGTGCCATATATTCTCCTTGGTTTCCTTTTTTTGCACGTTGCAAAGCAAAGGCGTTAGAAAACGGAAAGGCAATCATTTCGCCAAGCGTCATTAAAAACATTCCTATAATTAGTATTCCTGTAAACGTGGTTAGGTTTAAAACTAAAAAACTTAATGCTGTTAGTGTGGCACCAAAAAGCATTAAACCTGTTTTGGTATATTTTGAGTTTTCTAGCCATTTTATTAGTGGCATTTCTAATAAAAAGATAAAGAACCCGTTGGCACCAAGTAGCAAGCCTATTTTAAATTCGCTTAATAGATGTTTTTCTCTGTAATAAATAGGCATGGTTGAAAAGTATTGTAAAAACACAAAACCAAACAAAAACATGGCAACAAGAAAAATTAAAAACGCATGATCTTTATATGCCGAATCTGGATTTTCAACAATAATATTATCTTGAATTTTAGCTGTTTTAGGGTTTAGTACTTGAAATAATACTAAGGTTGCTATCATACAAGTAATACCATCTACCCAAAACAAACCACTATAGCTCATGGTTGTAATGATTAGTCCGCCAACAGCAGGTCCAGCAGAAAAACCAAGATTAATAGCTAAACGAATAAGGGTTACACTTCTTGTTTTATTTTCTGGTTTGCTATATGCGCTTAAGGCAACAAACATGGCAGGACGAAACATATCTGCCACCAGCATTACCAAAAAAATACCAACACATAAAGTAGCAAAAGTGTTTAAAAATTGCAGTGCTATAAATAGTATTCCTGTAGAGAGTAAGCTTCTTACCATTACTTTGTAATAGCCAATTTTGTCGGTTAGTTTTCCGCCTAGCCAAGAGCCAGCAACAGAACCTAAACCAAAGGCAGTCATAATCCATCCTACATCTTTAAGGGTGAATTTTAAATCTTCAATAAGGTATAAGGATAAAAAAGGAATAACCATAGTTCCTGCTCTGTTAATTAAAGTAATTAAGGCAAGCCACCAAACCTCGGTTGAGAGACCTTTAAATGTATTTATATAGTTACGTATTAGTTTTTTCATGTTGGTTGGTTGTTGTGTGTATTCTTTTAATAAGCAATACATGGTTTACTAAAAATAAAAAGTCCGACGTAGAAGTCGGACTTTTTTATATTGAATAAATTAATAATAGCATCAGCACAATATATAGCAAGTCCTACTTCGGTATGAAGTGGTTTTTCTTTTTCTATATTTAATACTACAAGTAATCATTTTTTGTTTTTATTGTTCATCAAAGCTAAACAAAATAATAAGAAGTTGTATTTTTAAACCGAAAAAATATTAGCATGAAAAATTTACTTTATCTTATTCTGTTTGTAGTAACCTGTAGTTGTGCACAAGAAAAATTGCCTTTATTAGGCGATACCGATTGGCAACGCCAAAAGAATGCAGAGTTTAAAGACGCTTCTAAATCGCCTTTAAAAGATAAAGACAGAAAGACTTTTAGAACCTTAGATTTTTTTAAATATGATTCTGCTTATGTGGTAAAAGCAACCTTAAAAAGAACGCCAGATTCTCAATGGTTTACCATGCAAACTACCACAGATCGTGTTTCTAAAGAACGTGTTTATGGTGTTTTATCTTTTACCATGCATGGCAAGGAGTATAGCTTAAATGTGTATCAAGGTCAGGAATTAATGGAAACAGAAGGCTTTGAAGACTTTTTATTTCTTCCGTTTTTAGATAATACCAATGGAGATACTACTTATGGAGGAGGACGTTATATGGATTTACGTATTCCGGAAGGAGATACTATGATGCTTGATTTTAATGAGGCTTACAATCCGTATTGTACCTATAATGTTAAGTATTCTTGTCCTATTGTACCTAGAGAAAATTATGTAGATGAAACTATTGAAGCAGGAGTGAAGGCTTTTGTGAAGAAGTAGGTGTTAGGTAGTAGGTATTAGGTGGTAGGGATTAGGTATTAGGTGGTAGGTGTTAGTTGTTAGGTGTTAGGAGTGTTTTTTTTATTTTGCTAGATACATTCCGGAGAAAACTGCAAGAAACCCTAATACAAAACTGGCAATAGTATAAATAGCAAAACTGGTAAAGTCGCCAGATTTTAAAAACACATGATTTTCATAAGCAAAAGTTGAAAAGGTAGTAAATCCACCACAAAACCCGGTTGCAAGTAATAGCGTTTGGTTAGAAGAAAGGCTGTTGTGTTTTAATGCATAGCCAAGTATAAAACCAATAAGCAAACTACCTAAAATGTTTGCTAAAAATGTTCCGTAAGGGATTCCGTTTTCGGTATTGTTTAAATATTTTCCAATAATATAGCGTAGTACACTACCAAAACCTCCACCAACAAATACCAATAATAAATTCTTCATAATAACAAATATACTATCTATTAAATTACAATGGAATTAATTTTTTAAACATGTTAACCTTTTTCCTTTTTGGCTATTAATATTTGTATTCATCCTCTTAAAATACACTGGTTTAGCAAAAAGGTGTAAGCCGAAAAACCTTAAATAGAGTAGGTATTTCTTAAATAAAAAAATCATGGAAAAATTAAGCGACAAGCAGCTAGTAACTGCAAGGCAAGAATTTAAACCTTATTTAGCCTCTAACCATAATGTATTTTCAAAGCTAAAATTAAAAACGCCATTAAGCGCTTTTAGCCAAAAGCTAAATACCACTTTTGAATCTTTGGGGTGTGTAGGTTATAATGCGGCAAAGAAACAATTAACAGCTACAATTAATATTAAAAGAACAACAGGATATTCTGGTAGCTTATGTACTAACGGATCTTATGAATATGTACGATTTTATATGGACTATCAAAATGGTGATGGTTGGGAAGATATGGGTGTTGTAGGTGTAAATGTACACGATATAGCTACCAGTAAAGATTGTGATGGTAATAATGAAACGCCAATAAATTATGTTGTACGATTAGATATTAACCCCAAAAGAGCTAATTGTACTTCTGCTAACTTACCAGTAGTAAGAGCGGTTCTTGCATGGAATGTTATACCAGAACCAAATGATCCAGAATTAACGATTGGTACTTATGTTTGGAGTGATAAAAAAGATGCACAAATTCAAATGGATGCATATAAATTTTTCATTCCTAATTTTCCAATTTTCGAGTTAGATGATTTGTTTCATTCGGCAATTTTAAATCCTAATATATCTTTAAATCAATTAAGTGTTGAACACCCAGAAAAGCTTTCAGTATTAAATAAAGCAAAAGCTTCTTTAATGCCTAAAGCATTAAGTTTTACAGAACTTTCTGGTTTATACAATAGTGAAAAAATTAAACCACATCGTTTTGGTTATAAAGAGTTGCATCAAGCAATGCATATTTCGGATAGCATAGCGTACAATGAAATTTCAAATATGTTTGAAGTGAATAATTGGAATCTAAACGATAGTTTGGTGGACTTGAATACCTTAAATTGTGATACCCAATATGAAGAATTAGTTTGTGTTGGTGCAGATTATCATAGAGAAGCCTTAGTAGGAACTATAAAAATTAAAAAATCTTCTGGCTATAATGGAGGTTTATGTACTGCAGGTAGTAAAGAGTATGTTTCTTTTTGGATACAAAACGAAGAAAACTGCGAATGGGTGCATGCAGGAACTTCACATGTAACGGTTCATGATATACAAGAAGTGCCAGACAATGGGTTGTTTTATTCGGTAGTTTTGCCATATCATTTTGATGGTTTAAAAAAAGATTGTACCAAACCTCAGGTGCTTAAAGTAAAGGCCGTTTTATCTTGGAATGTAGCTCCTGATGGTATGGCGTGTTCTAGATGGGGTAATATTTTAGAGTCTTATGTACAATTGCAACCAAAAAGAGTTTTTGAAGGAGATGGGCCAGAAATTGTTGCCATTGGTGGTGTAGATATAGATTATATTAATGCAACAGGACTAACCATACCAAGTGCTCATTTTAAATTTACGGGTTTACCTGTTACTTCGGGTAGTGCTTTTGGTGGACTTATTATTGTAGAAGCAGAAACGAATGCTTTTGATGGGCAACGCTACAAAGTTCGAGTAGATAATATGAGTGATGGCTCTAGTTATTATGTTTCTAATTCGTTTATTATGGATGAGGCCATTTATGTTTCTAATCCGGACCCAGTAACCAATGAGTACACCTATTATGGTGATGCATCAAATAATTCATTGAATGCGGTTGCAAAATTTTATCATCCTACAAATGATGCTATTAGAATTACCATAGAGCATATGGACGGTACATCCTTTAGTAAAATTATTCAAATGGATAATGCAAGTCCTGTTTTAGAATTAAACATAGAAAACTATGGCGATTGTTCGCACTTTATAAAAGGATTGCCAATTAAAGGTGATTTTTCGGTGTCTGAAAGTCATATAGAATATTATAGACTATCTACAAATATTAATAATGTTCCTGTAACTATTTTAGAGCATGTAACGCCAACAAATCCTGCAGATACAGCGTTTAGTGGTAACTTTGAGTTTACTGCTTCTACAACAAAAAATTGTGGCGCTATTACACTGTACGCAAAACCACGAACTATTGTAAATAGTATAAAAATGCATGATGGCAGACATTTACCAAAAACCATTTGTTTAAAAGGAAATTAATTTTGTAATCGTTTATTTAAAACAAAAAAGCAGCTCTTTTGGAGCTGCTTTTTTATTACGTTATGGTTCTTCCTTTATTTTATAGGATAGTAAATATCTGTTTGTATTTCTTCTGGTTTTACAGTTGTTGGGTCATTAACATACAGTTCCCAAACCGAAGTGCCATTCATTTCTATATTATTTTCTTGCATGTGTTTTGCTAATGCAGTGTGTGCTTCATAATCTCCTTTGCCATAGTTGCCAAACTTCGCAATTTTTAATGCTTTGCCTTCAGGTATTTCTATTTTAGTCATTCCTTCTGCAGGAGCTGTTTCTGTTTTTAACAATAGACCAATATAAAATTCTGCTTCCTTTGTTTCTTCATCCCATTTGGTGTAAAAAGTACCAGGAATATAGGATTCTGGAGTTAGTTTGTCTGCAATATACATTCCTGCTTTAGGCATAAACTCCATAAAAAGTTTAGACATTTCTTCAGGACTCATATCTGTTGAAGTCTTTTGTAAATAGCCAATAAATGTTTGTGATGGTAAAGTTACTTCTTCTACCTCTCCTAGAGTAAAAGCTTTAGGCATATTTTTTATTTGGGTATCTACCTCTTTGGCTAAATTTTCTAATCCTTGTTCTTCCATAGGACCTAGCATGTTATCCATTCCTCCAGATAAGGCGCCAAAAATTTTAAATAAAAAAGGCGTATTGTCGCTTTTCATTATCCATGTTACCTTGGTTTCCTCTTCTGCTTCCTCTAAAATCCAATGAATATCTGTAGGTTCATATTCTCCAAACTGTAAGCTTAAGTCTATGGTTTGGTTAGGCACTGTATTTACAATTTTCATATTACCAGGTCCATCTTTGCTTGTCCAGCTAGAACTAGCACCAACACCTATAGTGTTTTCAGAATAGGTAGTAACAATAGTACTGTCTGCATCATGCCATGGTCCCCAATTTTCCCATTTTTTTAAGTCGTTAATATGGTTAAAAATAATTTTTGCTGGCGCATTAATTACTTTGGTCCTTTTTACTTCATACTTATTGGGTTGCACAGCCACGTAGGTGAAAAAACCAATAATTAAGATTAGTATTACAAGTAGTAGGTACTTAAAAGTTTTCATGTATCCAGTTTTAGGTGTTTTTCAAAGATAATCAATTTTATTCTGTTTGAATAAGTGTTACATTTGTGTTTCAATATTTAAAATTTTAAAAATGAAACAACTATTAAGTTTTGCTTTAGCATGTACTGTTTTGGTGTCTTGTAACCAAGAAAAGAAAACAGCCGTAGAAGCACCTGTTGAAGTAAAAAAAGAACAGACTTTTGATTATAATGTAGAGCAGTTTGCAGACATTAAGATATTACGTTATCAAATTCCTGGTTGGGAACATTTAACTTTAAAAGAACAAAAACTAGTTTATTATTTAACGCAAGCTGGTTTAGCAGGAAGAGATATTATGTGGGACCAAAATTACCGTCATAATCTTAAAATTAGAACTGCCTTAGAAGCCATTTATACACATTATGATGGCGATAAGACGTCTGCAGATTGGAAAGCTTTTGAAATGTATTTAAAGCGTGTTTGGTTTAGTAACGGAATTCACCACCATTACTCTAACGATAAGTTGAAACCAGAATTTTCTGAAGATTACTTAAAACTGTTATTAGCAGAAACCGATACTACTTTAGAAGGAGAAGCTTTTGCAGTTATTTTTAACGATAAAGATGCTAAAAAAGTTAACCAAGCTAAAGGTGTAGATAATGTAGCACTTTCGGCAGTTAATTTTTATGGACCAAACGTTACCAATGCCGATGTAGAAAAATTCTATAAAGATAAAAAATCTCCAAACCCAGAAAAGCCATTGTCTTATGGATTAAACTCTAAGTTGGTAAAAGAAAATGGCCAATTAAAAGAAATGGTTTATAAATCTGGAGGATTATATGGTGCTGCAATTGACCAAATTGTTAAATGGTTAGAATTGGCACAAGGTGTTGCTGAAAATAAAGCACAAGCAGATGCATTAAATTTATTAATAGCGTACTACAAAACAGGAAATTTACAAACTTGGGATGATTATAATGTAGCATGGACAGCAGCAACAGCAGGAAATGTAGATTATATAAACAGTTTTATTGAAGTGTATAATGATCCGTTAGGATACCGAGGATCTTATGAAAGTATTGTGCAAATTAACGATTTTGACATGTCTGAAAAAATGAAAGTATTGTCTGATAACGCACAATGGTTTGAAGATAATTCTCCTTTGATGGATGCACATAAAAAGAAAAATGTTGTTGGTGTAACCTACAAAGTGGTTAATGTAGCAGGTGAAGCTGGTGATGCATCGCCAAGTACACCAATAGGTGTTAATTTACCAAATGCCAATTGGATTCGTGCAGCTGTAGGAAGTAAATCGGTTTCTTTAGGAAACATAATTCATGCCTATAATAATGCAGGAAGTACAGGTAGATTAAAAGAATTTGTAAACGATGAAGAAGAAGAGCAACTAGAAGAAAAATACGGACAGTTAGCAGATAAATTACACACAGCATTGCATGAAGTTATTGGTCATGCTTCTGGACAATTAAATCCTGGTGTTGGTGAAACTAAAGAAACGCTTAAAAATTATGCCTCTACTTTAGAAGAAGGACGTGCAGATTTAGTAGGTCTTTATTATTTATACAACCCTAAATTACAAGAGTTAGGTTTGGTAGACGATTGGAAATCTGTTGGAAAAGCAGCGTATGATGGTTATATTAGAAATGGATTGATGACACAATTAATTCGTTTAAACTTAGGAGATGATGTAGAAGAAGCACATATGCGAAACAGACAATGGGTAAGTGCTTGGGTTTTTGAAAAAGGACAAGCAGATAACGTGATAGAAAAAATTACACGTGACGGAAAAACCTATTATAACATTAATGATTATGATAAATTACATGATTTATTTGGTCAGTTATTACGCGAAACACAACGTATAAAATCTGAAGGAGATTATAAAGCTGTTGAAGCATTAGTAGAAAATTATGGTGTAAAAGTAGACCAAGATTTACATGCTGAAATTTTAGAGCGTAACAAGCAATTTACATCTGCTCCTTATAGTGGGTTTGTAAATCCTGTACTTGTACCAGAAATGAATGCTGAAGGTGAAATTACTGCAATACAAGTAACACAACCAGAAACTTTTGTTGGGCAAATGCTAAACTATAGTAAAACTTATAGTTTTCTTACCGAATAGAAATAAGTAACTTTTACTTTTAAAAAAGCCTTCATGCAATACATGAAGGCTTTTTTTGTTTAAAAATGGTTGTTAGCAGTTTGTTTGTGATACTAACTACTATTTTTAGCACTAAAAAGAGGTGCTTGCGTTTATTTGTTGCTGCTAAACTTTAATAGTGCAAAATTTAATAAAAGAAGAATTAACAGTGTTATTAGTATAGAATTCATGGTGTAAAGGTGTTTTATTAAATTTAAGGATTTGTTATACTGCAAAAAATCCCCAATGCAGGGGATTTTTTTATTTGTATTAAAAATGATTTGTATTAAACTTTTCTTGTTGTAACTAGTTTTTAATCATTCGTTTGGTAATATATTTGTCTTCTACTTTAAATCGGATTATATACATACCAACCTGTAATTTAGATACATTTATTTTAGAAGTAGCTTCGTTAATTTGAAGCACTTTTTTTCCGTTTAAATCAAAAATCACTACTTCTTCTATTTGCATATTGGTAGTAATATTTAAAATAGCATCTGTTGGTACAGGAAATATTTTAATTTGGTTTTTAGTTATAGTTTCTTCTTCTATACTTAAAGAACTATCTGTAACCGTTACTGTAATAGTTGTGGAAGTTGTGTTGCCAAAACCATCTGTAATTGTTAAGGTTACAGGATATTCTCCAGGAAGCGTAAAGGTGTCTTGATCTATACTTAAAGAAAAAGTACAATTGTCTGAAGAACCATTGTCTACATCATTAGCTGTAATGGTAACCGAAGGATTTCCTTCTAAATCTACAGTAATATCTTGTGCAAGCACTATTGGTTCTATACTATCTTGAACTGTAACTATAGCCATTTCTGTATCGCTATTATTGTTAGCATCTGTAATAGTTAGCATTACAGTATTGTCACCAATATCTTCACAAGTAAAGCTGGTAATATCTAAGCTACTACTTGCTATTGCACAATTATCTGTAGAATTGTTGTCTACCATATTTGGCGTAATTGTAGCGTTTCCGTTAGCATCTAATTGCACAGTAATGTTTTGTGTAATTGCTGTTGGGCTAATTAAATCTTCAACGGTTACTATTGCAGTTGCAGTTTCTGTGTTATTACTAGTGTCTGTTACAGAGAGTGTTACTGTGTTTGCGCCTAAATCTTCACAAGTAAAACTAGTAATGTCTAAGCTGCTACTTGCTATAGCACAATTGTCTGTAGAACCGTTTTCTATTTGAGATTCTGAAATTGTAGCATTACCATTAGCATCTAATTGCACAGTAATATCTTGTGTGACTACTGTTGGGCTAATAAGGTCTTCAACGGTTACTATTGCAGTAGCAGTTTCGGTATTGTTACTAGAATCTGTTACAGAAAGTGTTACTGTATTTGTGCCTAAATCCTCACAAGTAAAAGAGGTGTTGTCTAAACTACTACTTGCTATTGCGCAATTATCTGTAGAATTGTTGTCTACCATATTTGGCGTAATTGTAGCGTTTCCGTTAGTATCTAATTGCACAGTGATGTTTTGTGTAATTGCTGTTGGACTAATTAGGTCTTCAACAGTTACTATTGCAGTTGCAGTTCCTGTGTTATTGCTAGTATCTGTTACAGAAAGTGTTACTGTGTTTGTGCCTAAATCTTCACAAGTAAAACTAGTAATATCTAAGCTGCTACTTGCTATAGCACAATTGTCTGTAGAACCGTTTTCTATTTGAGATTCTGAAATTGTAGCATTACCATTAGCATCTAATTGCACAGTGATATTTTGTGTAATTACTGTTGGACTAATAAGATCTTCAACGGTTACTATTGCAGTTGCTGTTTCGGTATTATTACTAGAATCTGTTACAGAAAGAGTTACTGTATTTGTTCCTAAATCTTCACAAGTAAAAGAGGTGTTGTCTAAACTACTACTTGCTATTGCGCAATTGTCTGTTGAGCCATTTTCTATTTGCGAAGGAGTAATACTTGCTTCTCCATTTGCATCTAGTTGAATGGTTATGTCTTGTGCAATTGCTACAGGATTTATATTATCTACAACAGTAACAGTTACCTCTTGCGTACTAACTTTGTTTTCGGCATCTGTAGCAGTAATGGTAACTGTATTTTCACCAAGATCTGCACAGGTGTAATTAAATTGGGCTTGGTTTAATACTACCGAAACTAGTTCACAATCATCAAACGTACCGTTATTTACATCCTCAATATCTATAGCGGCTTGACCGTTTGCATCTAGCGCAGCAGTAATATTTGGATGCACTACAATGGTAGGAGGTAAGTTGTCATAAACATCTACATCTATAGCAATTTTGTATAGCGAATAATTGCCATCAGCATTTTTTATACTTAACCAAACATCATGTATGTTACAACTTACCATATTAGTAGGTATTTCTACTATATATTCGTCTGTATTGCCTGTTGGTGTTAATGCTGCTGAAGTTCCTGTGCCAAAGCCTAGTTCTGCATCATATAAAAATTCAGCTTCTGTTAAAGCAGCAGGAGGAAGGTTTTCATCTGCTTCAAAAACATAAAATGCTTTCTTTTGGTATAAAGACCAAGTACCATCTAGATTTTGAGTACGTAGACTTAGTTTATGAAATCCAGCATCTAATGTGCCTAGCGGAATAACAAAACTTTCTGTTGTATCATTAGGGCTACCAGAGATAGTTAATGGGTTTCCGTTACCAAAACCAGGATCTGTATCAAACCAATATTCTGCTCCAGCAATGTTAGAAACAGGATCTCCAGCACTAATTTCTTCCGAGACATAAAATGTTTTTTTGTCGAATAAGCTCCAAGCACCATCTAGATTTTGTACACGAATACCAATGGTATGAAAACCAACTTCTAGTGTACCTAGAGGAATGGCAAAATTTTCTGTGGTTTCACTTGGGTTACTAGAAATGGTTAAAGGATTTCCGTTTCCATGTCCAGGATCTGTATTGAACCAATATTCTGCTCCTGCAATATTAGCAATAGGATCGCCAGCTGCAAAATCTTCTGAAACATAAAAGGTTACATTGTGGTAAAATCCCCAAGTACCTAAATTGTCTTGAGCCCTAAGTGTTAATTTATGAAAGCCTTGGTTTAAACCTGCAATAGAGAAGTTTAAAGCTTGTGTAAGTTCGCCTGTGTTTGTATTTGCATTTACCAAAGTACCATTGCCTAAACCAGGATCTGTACCAAAATAATATTCTAATTGTTGAATGTTTTGCGAGGTTAGTGTAGCAAAATTAAAAAAGAATAATATAAAAAATACGAGTAGATACTTATTTGGTAAGCGCATGTTTGTGTTTTGCGCTTTCATAATTAATGTGCTTTAGCGTTAATAGTTACGTTAATTGTTCCGTTTTTTGGTACAGCACCATCATAACTAATTATATCTAGTGTTGGTATACCTCTAGCATTACCAAGTATATTATATAAAAAACCATTATTGTATAAGCCCATTTCTGAACCTCCACCACCTCCTGTAAGTGCAGGAGAAGTAGCTTGTAGTGTTAAATCATCTTCTAGACGTGAATTTGGGTTATAGCTACTAGTACCAGCAAAGCTGTTGGAAACTGTATTGTCTACATTTGTAAATAAAGGATCTGTGTTTGCTAAAGTGTTAGATTCTAAATAACTGCCAGTAGTACTATTTGCGAATAAAATATCACCATTACCATAGTTGTAGGTAAGATTGTTAGATAGGTTGAAATCTCCGTTATTAAAGTTAATGGTTGCATCTGATGCATAGTTAGTAATAAACATGTTGTTATATAAAATAGCAGTGCCTGAAGTATTGTAGTTAGTGAAGGATAAAGAAGAAGTGAATTTAAAAACATTATTAGCAATAACAGTGCTAGTTGTATTATAGATACGTAATGGACTATTAGATTTAAATATATTATTAGATAACAAAACATTTGTTGCATCTTCATAGATGTAGTTGGTACCAGCTAAAACACAACCTCTTACTGTAACATCATCTTGAATAACAGTTGCTGAATTTGTTCCTAATTGTAGGTATGAATTAAAGTAAGAGTCAAAAATGTTTAACCCAATATAAGGAGGTGTGTTTGGTGCACCAGAAGACGAAGCGTATAAAGAAGAAATGTATAAACCTTTAATGGTTACATTAGAAGAACGAATAGTAATAGTTCCTAATTGTGAAACCTTACTAGGTTCGCTATGCGATCTACCAATGATGGTTAATTCTTTATCTATAATTATGTTACCATAGGAGGAGCTTGAGGGTTGCACATAAATAATATCTCCATCTGTGGCTGCATCGTGCGCCTCTTGAATGGTCTGGTGGGTTGTTGTAGAGCCAGGATTATTATCTACAGTGATAATGGTTTGTGCTAATACACTTGATGAGACAAGGACAAAGCATAAAATGAATGTGTTTTTTAATTTAGTTGTAAATGTTTTCATGATAAAATTATGTTTGATTAATAATGATAGCAAAGTAGAAAAGGTAGGTACACAAAAAAATCCCCAATACTGGGGATTTTTTAAAATGATAAGAAGTTAATACCTGTGTGTTTATAAAAAGGTGTACTTTTTCTCTAAAGCATAACGCATTAATTCCCCTTTACCTTTAAGGCCAAGAATGCGTATCATATTTTTTCTATGTGTATCTACAGTATGAATACCTATAAAAAGTTGCTCGGCAATTTGGCGTGAAGTTTTACCTTGTGCTACTAGTTGTAAAATTTCTATTTGGCGTTTGGTTAAAAGGCCTTTTTTAGCATTGTTTTTATCTGCACCAAGCGCATTGGTGTCAATGTTTTTATCTAAGTATGTTTCTCCTTTATAAACGGTTTTAATAGCTTGTAAAACTTCTGTTAAGGAGGAGTTTTTTAATATATATCCTTTAGCGCCTGCGTCTAACATTTGCTCTATGGCATCCATTTGGTCAAACATAGAAAAAGCTAAAATTTTAGTGGTAGGAAACTCTTTCATTATTATTTTTGTAGCTGCAATGCCATCTAGTTTGGGCATGCGTATATCTGTAATAATGACATTTGGTTGTTTTAGTCTTACAATTTCTAATAAATGTTCTCCATCATTTGCAGTTCCAATTATAGAGATGTCTTCTTCGTATTTTAATAATAATTGTAATCCGTCAATTAAGGATTGGTGGTCTTCTGCAATGGCTAGTCGTATCATAATGGTATGTCTATTATTATGGTTGTACCTTGGTTCTTTTCAGACTCAATAGTCATTTTTCCTTCTAAGTGCTCTACACGTTTATCAATACTGTGAATTCCCATTCCCTTTTTAGAAATGTTTTTTTGGTTAAAGCCAATACCATTATCTTCTATCATAATGTTAAGGCTGTCTTCATGATTTGTTAAACTTATGGTAGCTTGTGTTGCTTGTGCATGTTTAATGATGTTAGTGGTTAGCTCTTGAATGATTCTAAAAATAGTAAGTTCTAAACTGTTTTCTAGTCTGTTTTCTAAGCCATGATCTGCTACCTCTATTTGAATTTTATTTAAGGCAGAAATTTTATTAGCCATTTCATGTATTGCTTTTAGTAACCCTTGTTTAGCAATTACACCAGAGTTTTTAGCATGTGCTATGCTTCTTACTTTTTGATATGCTTGGTCTAAAAGCGCATTTGTTCTATCAAAAAGGTCTTCTGATTGTTTTTCTTTTAAGGAGTTAAAGTGCAGTTTTACTGTAGCCATGAGTCCGCCAAGATCATCATGCAAATCATTAGCAATGCGTTGTCTTTCTTTTTCTTGACCTGCAATCATGGCATCAATACTAGAGAGTTCTTGTTCTTTAAGAAGTGTGCTTACTTTTTGTTTTTGTATTTCTTGTTCTTGTTCTGCTAGTAGTTGTTTTCGTTTTGTGTTTTTATTAATTAAAAAGGCGGTAATACTACCAAAAAGTAACACAAACAAAGAAGCAATTAATAGGTTTTGGTTTTGTTTTCGTTTTGCTTCGCTTTCTAGGTGGTCTGCTCTTAGTCTTTGGTTATCGTATTGTTCTTTAATTTTAGCAACAGCAATATGTTGTTCTTCTGTTTTTAGGCTATCTGATAAAAGGTTGTACTCTTTTAAATTTTTATATGCTAATTCAAAATCATTCATTTGCTCATAAAGTGCGGCTAAATTTTCTTTAATAAGCGATTTATTAAACACTGCATTACTTAAGCTTTTAACGCTATCTGCTTTCATATAAAAGTTTTTAGCTGTAATAAGTTTACCTTTTGATTTGTATGAAGTAGCAATGTTTAAGTAGGTGTTAAAATAATTTTCTGGAGTTGCATGTGCAGGACTCTTATTTATAAAATCTAATTTCTTTTTATAATAATAAATAGCCGAATCTGAATTTTCAATAACCGTTTCATACAGTACACCAAGATTACTATAGGTATATAAAATATAGGTGCTATCTTTTTTTGTGAACTTAGAATGGAGTAATTGGTTAAAATGTTTTATAGAATTGCTAGTTTGATCTCTAAACAAATAATAATTACCAAGTAAGAACAGATGAATTTTTTGAAAATAGGAGTTGTTATAGGTTGTCGATTTATCTCTTAATGCATTCAGGTAATTTATGTTATAATAATTGTCATCATTATAATCATAAGATTGTGCTAATGCAGATAAACTGTATAACGTGGTTAGGCTGTCTTTAGCATGTAATGAAAGTTGGTAGGCTTCGTTACTTTTTTTAAAAAATAAAGAATCGTTATTTGTAATCTTATGTAAAAAACCTTCAAAATAAAGCAGTTTGCTTTTTTTTTGATTGGCTATTGTGTGCTTGTTTTTAAGGATATTAAGATAATTGCGCATAGAGTCAATTTCTCTTAGTCTACTAAAATAGATTAACTTAAAAAACGCTTGCTCTTTGGTGTCTTTTAGGTTTTTAAGTTTTTGTTCTAATTGCACTAAAGGCGTTGTATTGTCAAAATAGTAATAGGTAGAGTCGTTTTGTGCAAAACAAAAAGACATACTACAAGTTACTATTGCTATTTTTATTAGACGCTTTATCAACTTTTTACAATTATATTAATAACAGGTTGGGTTGTTGAAAGGAGATCCTTGCACTACCGAAGTTTTCTTTTTTGTTAGTAGTTCTTCAGTATCACAGGCTTCATAAGTAACAATAATAATAAGTTTTGATTGTGGGTTTTTAGATAAGCCTTTTGCGGTATCTTGTTTTAAAGTTACTTTAGAGGTATTGCCATTTCCTCCAGTACAAGTATAGGTAATGGTGTTACCAGATTGGCTTTTAGCGCTAAGTTTACCACCATCTGGTATTATTACTTCCCAAGATGCTGTACCTGTTTCTGTGTTATATTCGCATTTATTGGTTATGGCACAAGGGTTTTCGCAAAAAGATGTTTTTAAATCCATTGTGCTTTCTTTAGAACCCAAACAAGAGACGTTGAAATGGAATACAATAAAAGACAGAATTAGAAAAGATAGTTTCGTTTTCATAAAAAAGAACTGGTTAGGTTAGAATAATAGCGTAAATCTCTCATAAATAGAGATATGTAAATATACCCATTACTAGGTATTTTAAAAATATTACGCATTATTTCTTTTAGTCTAAAGAAAAAATAGGTAGAAAACGAAATTAATTATTGAATTACTTAAAGAAGTATTTAATAGATACAATAAATAGAATAAAGCAAATAAAAGCGAGTAAAACCCAAATGCTTCCTTTGTAGTAACGTTTGTGTAATTTTAAGTCTTTTCGGTAAGTGTACACAAGCGCTATAATAAATGCGATTGCAAATAAAATTCCGAAAACCATTTGACCATTACTAAACATATCTATACTTTTATGCAAAATTAAGAAACAAAACCATAAGATTTCCGTTTTTATGGAAAGGAAAAATAAAAATTTATATGAAAAATAAAATTGAAGCAGTAAAAGCATTTCATACTGCTTTTAAAATAGGGCATAGAGAAGCGCCAAAAGCAGATTTAGGAGAAGCTAAAAACACGCTTCGTTTTAATTTAATGAAAGAGGAAAATGAAGAATACCTTGAAGCAGCAAATAATAATGATTTGGTTGAGGTTGCTGATGCTTTAGGAGATATGTTGTATATACTTTGTGGTACTATTATAGAGCATGGTATGCAAGATAAAATAGAAGAGGTATTTAATGAAATACAACGAAGCAACATGAGTAAGCTTGGGGAAGACGGACAGCCTATTTACAGAGAAGACGGAAAAGTACTTAAAGGTCCAAATTATTTTAAACCGAATATTTCTGAGATATTAGATAAATAAAAAGAAAGTATACCAAATAAAAAAAGAGAAGCAGTAGCTTCTCTTTTTTTTATCTTGTAAATAAGATAGGTGTTATATTTTATAACGCCATCCGTGTTTATCTTCTGCAATATTGTATTGTATATCCATAAGTTGTCTTTTAAACATACCATGATAAGTATTTTCTGGTTCTACAACATCAAAAACTTCTTCTCCATGTTTAAACGCAGAAATAGGGCTAACCACTGCAGCAGTACCACTACCAAAAATTTCTTTTAAACTTCCGTCTTTGGCAGCTTCTTTAATTTCTTTAACTGTAACAGGACGTATATCTACTTCAATATTATTGTCTTTAGCAATTTGAATGATACTCTTTCTAGTAATACCATCTAAAATTCTATCACTTGTAGGCGCAGTAACTAGTTTATCATTTATTCTAAAAAAGATATTCATAGTTCCAGCTTCTTCTAAGTATTCGTGCGTATTTGCGTCTGTCCAAATTACTTGATGAAAACCTGTTTCTTGTACTAGTTTTGTTGGGTAAAACTGTGCAGCATAATTACCAGCAGCTTTAGCAAAACCAACACCACCATCTGCAGAACGACTATATTTTTCTGCTATAACCACTTTTATTTTGTCTTTATAATAAGCTTTAACAGGAGAGCAAATAATCATGAATTTGTACTCCTCTGCTGGAGATGCAGAAATTGCAGGCTCTGAAGCAATAATAAAAGGTCTAATATAAAGCGCGTTACCGTCTCCTTTTTTTACCCATTCCTTATCTAATTTTAATAAGGTTTCTAATCCATTAAAAAAGTATTCTTTTGGAAATTCTGGCATTGCTAGTCTTTTAGCAGAAATGTTTATTCTGTTAAAATTATCTTCAGGCCTAAATAACCATACAGCATCTTTATCGTCTTTAAAGGCTTTCATTCCTTCAAAAACAGCTTGCCCATAATGAAAAACCCTTGCAGAAGGATCAATTGTTAGTGGCTGATAAGGTGTTATTTCTGGTGTTTGCCATTTTCCATCTTTAAAATCGCAAGAAAACATATGATCGGTAAACACACGACCAAAATCTATATTATCAAAATCTACATCTTGTATTTTTGAGCTTTCTGCTTTTACTATTTTCATTTCGTTTACAATTGTATTACTCATATTTAATAGCTGTTTAATTCCTACAAAAATACAGAATTATAGTGGTATAAAAAAGATTAATTATTTTTTAAAAAAGCACTACCTTTAGGGCAAAATATTCAAAATCAATTTTATTACAATGAAAAAAATTATATGTATTACCGCACTTCTATCTGTGTTTGTAGCTTGTAAAGAAGAGGCTAAAAAAGAAACTGTTGTAGCTCCAGAAGCAAAAGAAATTAGCTACGCATCTTTTGGGAAAGAAATTAAAGCAGATGATGCTTTGTCTTCTGCGTCTATGACAGCGCAATATGAAAAAATGGAAGTTGGCGATAGTATAAACACTAAAATGAAAGCCAAAGTAGATGCGGTTTGTCAAGCTAAAGGATGTTGGATGAAATTAAATTTAGACAATGGTGAGCAGGTAATGGTTAAATTTAAAGACTACGGTTTTTTTATGCCTAAAAACATTGCAGGACAAGAAGTTATTGTAAATGGTAAAGCATATGTAAATGAAGTGCCTGTTGAAGAACTTCGTCATTATGCTGCAGATGCAGGAAAAACCGAAGAAGAGATTGCACAAATAACAGCAGCAGAAAAAACTTATTCTTTTGAGGCTGATGGTGTTTTAATTGTTGAAGAATAATTACAATGAAACATGTACTATTGTTTTTTTGTTTTACTTTTTTACTAAGTTGTACTAGTAAAACAAAACAAGAAGAAACTAAAGAAAAAAAGGTGTATGATATGTATGAGCCATCAGAAATGGCAATACTCATGAACCAGATGTATGCACATAACTTAAAAATTAAAAAAGAAATTCTTGCAGGTGAAATACCTACAGAGTTTCCTACCGATTTTTTAAATATTCATACAGCAGAACTTTCTGATTTTAAAGCTAGAAACCAAAAATTTCAATCCTTTTCCGCACTATTTGTGTCGGCAGAAAAAGAAATTTTCAATACAGCATCTAGTCTTCCTATTGAAGATAGATTTAATAATGCTGTAAATGTATGTATCTCTTGTCATCAAACAGAATGTACAGGACCTATACCAAGAATTAAAAAACTACTAATACAATAGTTGTTCTTTTGAAACGTAAAATAATTATTACTGAAGACGGTTCTACAACTATTCATATTCCAGAATGGAATGAACAATATCATTCTACACATGGTGCTATTCAAGAAGCACAGCATGTATATATTAAAAACGGATTGCATTATTATATAGATACTAACCAAGCAAAGCCTATTTCTATTCTTGAAATAGGCTTTGGTACTGGTTTAAATGCTTTTATGACCTTGCTAGAGGCCGAAAGATTGCAGCTTAATATTACCTATAAAGGCGTAGAGGCTTTTCCTGTTTTAGCAACAGAGTTAAAGCAATTAAACTATGTTTCGCAATTAAATGCATTACATCAAGAAGCTGCTTTTAATAAGTTACATGCCATACCTTGGGAAAATAAAGCAGCAATTACTAAGTATTTTGATTTAATAAAAGAGCAGAAAGATTTTTCGGAAATAAGCGAAAAGAACGCTTTTGATATTATTTATTTTGATGCTTTTGGCGCAGAAGTACAACCAGAATTATGGACAGAAGCAATTTTTAAAAGCATGTATACAGCATTAAAAGAGAATGGTGTTTTGGTAACTTATGCCGCAAAAGGCAGTGTAAAAAGAGCCTTAAGAAATGTTGGTTTTAATTTAAAACGTTTGCAAGGACCTCCAGGAAAAAGGCATATGCTTAGAGCTACAAAAGTACTGTAATTAATTGGTGCCTACTAAGGTGTCTCTTTTTTTGCATTGCGAGTAGTAGTGCTCATACATTCCTGTAATGGTTTTATAAAAAGAAATCTTGTCTTTATAATTTACTATATACTTACAGCTACCTTCTAATTCTGCCATTTTTTGAAACGCTAAAAGAATCGTGCCTTTATCTTCTTTAAGCATATCTAAAGCAGTTAGTATATTCCAGTAGTGAATTACATTGTAATTGCTAACCTCATTATTTAAAGATTTTTTAGTTTCTGCAATCACGTATTCGGCAAAGCTAAAATGGTCATTGGTTACCGATTTTTTTTGTTCTGGTTTGTAGGTAAAAAAATCAGTTTCAAAATTAGCGAAACTTAAGGTGTTAGACTCTTGGCTAAATGCTGTTGAGATATAGGTAAATACAAATAAAAAGGTAAAAATAAATTTCATTACGTAATTTTAAATTTAAGGCTTCATTTTCCATAATTATGGGAAATAAATATAACATACTAATTTATAAAAAGTACACTTAATGTAAGGATACGTGTTAATTATTCGATAAACTACAAGTATATTCCGTATTTAACGGTTAAGTGGTTGTAAATTATTGTTTTATACTTAACTGTGAGCAAAAATAAAGCCATACTTAAAAAAGTATGGCTTTATAAAAATATAAATAGATGTAATTAAGCTTTTTTAGCTTTAACAGTTATTTTTAACTCCATTTCATCATTAATAAACTTGTCTCCAAGGTTATCAAAAATTGTTTTAGAACCATAGTTAATTCCCCATTTTGTTCTATCAATAGAAAAAGCATCACTTGTAATAGTAATAAAATCACCTTCTGTAGTAATTGTTACAGGAAAAGTAACATTATGTTTGTTTCCTTTTAAAGCTAAATTACCAGAAAGCATTGTTTTACCAGCTTCGGCAGCCTGAGTTCCTGTAATTTCAAAAGCTCCACTTGGGAATTTGGTAACATCAAAAAAGTCACCTTCTTTACCTTCAACAGTACCTTTTAAATGCGCTTCTAAATTCTTTTTTTGATCTCCTTCAACATCTATAGCGTTTATAGAGGTCATGTCAATTAAAAAAGTACCACTTTGCAAAGTTCCATTATCTACATGAAAAACACCACTTTCAATAGCTACAGTACCATTATGTGTACCAGTTGGTTTAAAACCTTTCCACTCAATAGTAGATTCTGTTACATTAGCAACATATTTTTGGGTAGTGCTTTCGCTTACAGCAGCAGCTTCGGCTTCACTTGTGTTTGCTTCTTTTGCTTTTTTACAACCAACTACAGCAGTACATAATGCAATAACCGTAAAAATATTTAAAACTTGTTTTTTCATAATTATTATTTGTTTTTTAGTGTTAAATAACAAAAATACAAATTGTTAAACTAGTTAAATAAAAAATAACTAAAAAAAAATCAATGACATTTTGACATTTTTATAATAATGGCAGTACTTTTGCCATCTTTAAAAAAGTATTTAAAATCTAGGTACAAAAATGAGCAAGAAAAATAAAGAAGAAGTTATAGAAGAGCAAGTTGAACAAACCACAGCAGAAACCCAAGAGTTATCTGTTGAAGAGCAACTACAAGGAGAATTACAACAAGAAAAAGATAAGTTTTTACGTCTTTTTGCTGAGTTTGAAAACTATAAAAAGCGTACTTCTAAAGAACGTATTGAGTTGTTTAAAACTGCAAGTCAAGATGTAATGGTGTCACTTTTACCTATTATAGACGATTTTGAGCGTGCTATAACGCATATTGACGAAGATAAAGAAGCAGAAGAATTACGTAAAGGAGTACATTTAATTTATCAAAAATTACTTTCTACCTTAGAGCAGAAAGGATTAGAGGCTATTAAAGTAGAAAAAGGAGATGCCTTTAATGCTGATGATCATGAGGCAATTACTCAAATTCCTGCACCTTCAGAAGATTTAAAAGGAAAAGTAATTGATGTAGTAGAAAAAGGATACCGATTAGGAGAAAAAGTAATCCGTTATCCAAAAGTTGTAATAGGACAATAAAACAGTATGCTGTTGGTAATTAATTACTACAACAGTATGCAGAATCTGCAAATTAAAATAAATAAGTATTCAGTAAAAGGTATACAGAAATCGTAAAAGCGTAGACTGTTACTACAAAACTGAAAGCTAAAAGAACTATGGCAAAGAGAGATTATTACGAAATATTAGGAGTAAGTAAAAGTGCAACAGCTGCAGAAATAAAAAAAGCCTACAGAAAAATGGCTTTAAAATTTCATCCAGATAAAAATCCAGATGATAAAGATGCAGAATCTAAATTTAAAGAAGCTGCAGAAGCTTATGAAGTTTTAAGTAATGCAGACAAAAAAGCACGTTATGACCAATTTGGGCATCAAGCATTTGATGGCTCTGGTGGTTTTGGTGGTGGCGGAAACATGAATATGGATGACATATTCAGCCAGTTTGGAGATATTTTTGGTGGCGCTTTTGGCGGAGGAGGAGGCTTCTCTGGTGGTTTTGGCGGAGGAGGTCAACGTAGAGTTAAAGGTAGTAACCTTAGAATTCGCGTAAAACTAACGCTAGAAGAAATTGCTAATGGTGTAGAAAAGAAAATAAAAGTAAAACGTAAAGTTCAAGCTCCTGGTACTACCTATAAAACTTGTTCTACTTGTCATGGTACAGGTCAAGTTACTAGAGTTACCAATACTATTTTAGGAAGAATGCAAACAGCTGCTACATGTAATGCTTGTGGTGGAGCAGGACAAACTATAGATAAAAAACCAGCAGATGCAGATGCACATGGTTTAATTATTAAAGAAGAAACGGTTTCTATTAAAATACCTGCAGGTGTTGTAGATGGTATGCAACTTAAAGTAGCCGGAAAAGGTAACGAGGCTCCTGGAAATGGTATTTCTGGAGATATGTTAGTAGCTATTGAAGAGCAAGCACATGAAAGCTTACAACGTGAAGGTGATAATTTACATTATGATTTATATGTAAGTCTTCCAGATGCTGTTCTTGGTACTTCAAAAGAAATAGATACAGTAACAGGTAAAGTGCGTATTAAAGTAGAAGCAGGTGTACAATCTGGTAAAATTTTACGCTTACGCGGAAAAGGAATACCAAGCATTAATGGATATGGTAAAGGAGATTTACTAGTACATGTAAATGTATGGACGCCTAAAACTTTAAATAAGCAACAAAAAGATTTCTTTGAAACGATGCGTGATGATGAGCATTTCATGCCTAAACCAGAAAGCACAGATAAATCTTTTTTTGAAAAAGTAAAAGACATGTTTTCATAGTAAAACTATGCAAAAGATAAAAATTCCACTTCCTGAAGTGGAATTTTTTTATAAAGAATTTTGAACTAATCTTGTTACATTAACATTTATTTAGCAAAAAATAGTATATTTGATTATCACTAATTAATTTTAGTGGTAATTTTTCTTTTTCATAGCAATTTTTTCCCATCCTTTCACCACAAGTAAAAGGGTGGGTTTTGTTTTTTATGGCAATTCTTGTCTGTACTAAATGCTATCTTCATTATACTGCTACTTTAAACTCTTTTTGGTATCTTTAAATTTAAAATATAGCATGCTAATCCATGTAACATTTTCTATATTTACAACCCTTATATATTACCAATAAAGAAGTTTGGTATTACTAAAAATAAATTATGAAAAACCTCTTAGAAGCACATGCAGTTTCTAAAAACTTTGGAGATTTTACAGCGTTAAACAACGTATCCATTGCAGTACCAAAAGGAAGCATTTTTGGTTTATTAGGACCTAATGGAGCTGGAAAAACAACATTAATACGTGTTATAAACCAAATTACCATGCCAGATGCTGGTCATGTAATTTTAGACGGAGAACCACTACAAGCCCATCATGTGCAGAATATTGGTTACTTGCCAGAAGAACGTGGTTTATATAAATCGATGAAAGTAGGAGAGCAAGCTTTATACCTAGCACAATTAAAAGGTTTAAGTAAAGCTGAAGCAAAAAAAAGATTAAAATATTGGTTTGAACGTTTAGAAATAGGCGATTGGTGGAACAAAAAAATTCAAGAGCTTTCTAAAGGAATGGCGCAAAAAATACAGTTTGTGGTAACTGTGTTGCACGAACCAAAACTGTTAATTTTTGATGAGCCTTTTTCAGGATTCGATCCTATAAACGCCAATTTAATTAAAGACGAGATTTTACATTTAAAAGACAATGGTGCAACCGTAATATTTTCTACACATAGAATGGAGTCTGTAGAAGAACTGTGTGATCATATTGCCTTAATTCATCAGTCTAACAAAATATTAGATGGTAAGCTAACAGATATTAAAAGACAATATAAAACCAATACCTTTGAGGTTGGTATAAAAACAAGTGATAAAATAGCACTTGCTGAAACGATATCGAAAAAATTTGATACCTCACTTACCGATTTTAAATCGTTAAACGATGAGTTAAAACTAAATATAAAGCTTAGCCAAAACGAAACCGCAAACCATTTATTAAGCTATTTAACTACTAAAGGAGAAGTGTCTCATTTTGTAGAGTTAATACCTAGTGCTAACGATATTTTTATTCAAGCAGTTAAGAATAATTAATTTATGAACCATTTACCACTTATTATAAAACGCGAGTATTTAACAAAAGTTAAAAACAAATCGTTTATTATTATGACTATTTTAAGTCCTATTATTTTTATAGCACTTATTGCAGTTGTAGCTTACTTATCGCAATTAAATAACAATAAAACGAGAACCATTTCTGTATTAGATGCATCTGGTTTGGTTACCGAAATTTTTCAGAATACAGAGCATACTACTTATAATATACTTAGTAATGTGTCTTTAGACGAAGCAAAAACTATTGTAGAAGAAGCAGGAACTTATGGTTTGCTATATATACCAAAGCAAGATAGTATTGCAGCTATAGTAACGCATATTAAATTCTACTCTAAAGAAACACCTTCTTTGTCTGTAATGACTGGTTTAGAAAGCAAGTTAGAAAACAAATTAAGAGACGTTAAGTTACAGCAACAAGGTATAGATTTAAGTAAGTTATCCGCATCAAAAACTAGTGTAAATATTGCACAAGAAAGTTTTATAGGCGAGAAAACCTCTAAAATAGATAGTTATTTTAAATTAGGTTTTGGTCTAGCAGCAGGATACTTACTATTCATGTTTATTATTATTTATGGTAACATGATTATGCGAAGTATTATAGAAGAAAAAACAAGCAGAATTATAGAAGTTATCATTTCATCTGTAAAACCAATACAATTAATGCTTGGTAAAATTATAGGAACCTCTTTAGCAGGAATTACACAATTTGTAATTTGGATTCTTATAGGAAGCATTTTAATGACTGTAGTTTCTGCAATTTTAGGTATAGACCTTATGCAACAATCACCACAGCAAGAAATGATGCAGCAAGCTATAGATAACCCAGAAGTAGCAGTAGAAATGCAAAATGCAATGCTTGCTTTCTGGAACTTACCCATAGCAAACCTTGTCTTTGCATTTATCTTCTTTTTTATAGCTGGTTACTTGTTATACAGTTCTTTATATGCCGCAATTGGTGCAGCTGTAGATAACGAAACAGATACACAACAATTTATGTTTCCTATTATCATGCCATTAGTTTTAGCGGTTTATATTGGTATTTTTACTGTTATAGAAGATCCTCATGGTACGGTTTCTACGGTGTTTTCATTTATACCATTTACTTCACCTGTAGTGATGTTAATGCGTATTCCTTTTGGTGTTCCTATTTGGCAACAAATAGTATCTTTTTTATTATTAATTGGTACTTTTATGCTAACGGTTTGGTTTGCAGCAAAAATATACCGAGTAGGTATTTTAATGTATGGAAAAAAGCCTAGTTATAAAGAAATTATAAAATGGATTAAGTATTAATATGAATGAAATAAAAAACATATTAAAAAAGTCTATTAAAATAAGTCAAGATGTTGAAATAAGCGTACAAAACATATTGCTCTTGGTTGTTATTTTAATATTGGCAACCATTGTTTTAAGAATTCTAAGGCGTTTAATAACGAGAAAGTTACCAGACGAAGATAAGTTAAAATTTAAAGCTGTTTTTTCTTATGCTACTTGGTTTAGTTATGTTATTATAGTTCTTGTTACTTTACATGCTGTAGGTGTAAACGTTACAGGTGTTTTTGCCGCATCTGCTGCATTACTTATTGGTATAGGTTTGGCATTACAAACCCTGTTTCAAGACATTATTTCAGGTATATTTATTTTAATAGACCAATCGGTTCATGTAGGTGATATTATAGAATTAGATGGAAAAGTAGGACGCGTAGAGGAAATTAAATTACGTACCACAAGAGCTATAACCATAGACAATAAAGTCTTGGTGATACCTAACCATTTGTTCTTGTCTAATAGCTTGTTTAATTGGACGCAAAACGGAACCACCACAAGGGAAAGTGTTGAGGTTGGTGTAGCCTATGGTAGTGATGTGCAGTTAGTAAAAGAGTTGCTTTTGCAAGCCGCTTCTAACCATAAATTGGTTTTAAAACATCCAGCACCTTTAGTATTATTTACTAATTTTGGAGATAGTTCGTTAAATTTTAAATTGGTTTTTACGTTAAATGATAGCTTTCAAGCCTCTATTCCTAAAAGCGATATACGTTTTGAAATAGATAGACTATTTAGAGAAAACAATATATCTATACCTTTTCCTCAAAGAGATATTCATATTATTCAGAAATAAAAAAAATATAAGATGCCTAAAATATTAGTAATTGAAGATGAAGCAGCAATTAGAAGAGTATTAGTAAAAATACTTTCTGAAGAAAATGATACCTATACCGTTGAAGAAGCGGAAGATGGTTTAGTAGGAATCGAAAAAATTAAGAAAGAAGATTATGATCTAGTACTTTGTGATATTAAAATGCCAAAAATGGATGGTGTTGAAGTGTTAGAAGCTACTAAAAAAATAAAACCAGAAACACCAATGGTTATGATTTCTGGTCATGGTGATTTAGATACTGCAGTAAATACAATGCGTCTAGGTGCTTTTGATTATATTTCTAAGCCACCAGATTTAAATCGTTTATTAAATACTGTACGTATTGCTTTAGATAGAAAAGAGCTTGTTGTAGAAAATAAAAGGCTAAAAAAGAAAGTTAGCAAAAACTACGAAATGATTGGTAATAGTGATGCTATCAATCAAATTAAAGAAATTATTGAAAAAGTAGCACAAACAGATGCACGTGTGTTAATTACTGGTCCTAACGGAACAGGAAAAGAATTAGTAGCGCATTGGTTACACCAAAAAAGTGATCGTTCTAAAGGTGCAATGATAGAGGTAAACTGTGCAGCAATACCAAGTGAACTTATAGAAAGTGAACTTTTTGGACATGTAAAAGGAGCGTTTACAAGTGCCAATAAAGACCGAGCAGGTAAATTTGAAGCTGCAAATGGAGGAACCATTTTTTTAGATGAAATTGGTGATATGAGTCTTTCTGCACAAGCAAAAGTACTTCGTGCTTTACAAGAAAGTAGAATACAGCGTGTTGGTAGTGATAAAGATATTAAAGTAAATGTAAGAGTAGTTGCTGCAACCAATAAAGACTTGAAAAAAGAAATTGAAGAAGGTAGATTTCGTGAAGATTTATACCACAGACTGGCAGTAATTTTAATAAAAGTTCCTGCTTTAAATGATAGAAGAGATGATATTCCGTTATTAATAGAATATTTTGCAGGAAAAATTGCGAACGAGCAAGGCACTGCAAAAAAAGGTTTTTCAGCAAAGGCTATCAAATTATTACAAGAATATGATTGGACAGGAAACATACGTGAGTTACGTAATGTGGTAGAACGTTTAATTATTCTTGGTGAAAAAGAAGTGAGTGAGAAAGACGTAAAAATGTTTGCTAGTAAGTAAATTATAAAACACTTTAAAGTTTAAAAAAGACACTACACACGTAGTGTCTTTTTTTGTTAGTAATAGAAGCTCTTGGTATTTTAAATTTTAAAAAGCACAGCAACTCCTGTTTGTATATCTGGATTGTTATTTACGGTAAGGTCTTGTTGTATATAAAAGGTAGTGGTAATCTTTCTGGTAAAAGAATATAACAAAGTCCAATAATTAGTGTTTTTATATAAGTTGGTAGTACCAATTCCCCAAGCATCATGTACCTCTGGATGCCTAATAGGTATAATATAATCTAGTTCTTTTCTTTTATTAAAGCTTGTTTGTATGTAAAAGTCTAAACCAATAGTATGCGTAGTTCCCTTTTTAGATATAGTAGCATACTCTAAAGCGCTTTCAAAAAAAGCAAGATACTTATTGGTTCCAAATATTAGATTGTCTTTTTTTAGCTGCAAGGCATTTTTTCTTAAGGAGCCTAAACTAGCTCCTATTTGAGAGTAGTTTCTGTTATTAAAAGGTATTTTTTTTACCGCATTTATAGATACACCTAAGTCTATTGAGGTGTTATACTTAGATAGGTTTGTGCCAAGGTGAGTGCCAATATTTATAAAATAATTTTTATTAGTTAGCCATTCGGGATAATAATAGCAGGTAGTTTCTATTCCGCTAATAAAAACATCGTTTTTTTTCAGTTTTGCAGTATTGCCATTTCTGTCTGTATATGTAATTCCTGCTTCATTTAATTGAAAAACTTTTCTGTCAAAAGGATCTTTTCCTCCTGCAATTTTGCTATGAAAATCTTCAATAAATGTATCGCTTGTAAAAATAGAAAAAGGCTGTTTTCCATTAGAAAGCATGGCAAGACGTAAGGCTATTACTATTTCTTTGTTTTTCTTTAAATTAATAGCAAGATTAGCCTTAATATTTTTAATAACACCGTCTATTTGCAATTGAAAAATTTCTGCATCTAATTCTTCTACGTTAAAATGATATTGCCTTAAGTCCCAGTTGTATTTTTCTGCTTCCTTTCTTGTGGCTTCATTTTTAGGGATATATGTAGTTACAGGTGGTCCCCAAACATTAGCGCTTTCTAAGCTAATGGTCAGCATACTATGTTTGGTAGCATGCGTTTTAAAGTTTCCTTGAAGTCTTGAAAAAAAGATACCAAAAGGATGCGAAGATAAAATACTAGGTTTTGTAATTCCGTTTTTTATGGTAGTAGGTATCACATCTTCTTGTTGCGAAAAAGCAATAAACGGAAACAGTACTAGTAGAAATAAATATAAATAAAAGGTTTTCATGATTAATTAGCTAATCTTAAAATTACAATATTTATAACAAACTGAATTACAGTTGTTTATATGTGTTGTTTGTGTTTGTATAGGAAGAAAGGAATAGAACGAGTAGCTATACTATTTTGTAGTAGAATTTATATTAATAAAAAATATTAATATCTTTAAACATAACTTAAAATGTCCATACCATTGAAAAACATAAAAATAAAAGACTTTAAAATACAATCAGAAATAGAGATTTCTAACCTACAAACTGCTTTTGACTTAAAAGCAGATGAAGAAGATATCAAAGACGAATTAAAAAAAGTAAGACGTAAACTTGGCGAGTTACAAGATACTCTTTATGCACATGGTAAATATGCCGTTTTAGTATGCTTTCAAGGTATGGATACTGCAGGAAAAGACAGTTTAATTCGTGAAGTGTTTAAAGATTTTAATGCTAGAGGAGTAGTAGTACACAGTTTTAAAGTGCCAACATCTTTAGAGTTAAAACATGATTTTTTATGGCGTCATTATATAGCGTTACCAGAACGTGGTAAGTTTGGTGTTTTTAATAGAACCCACTATGAAAATGTACTTGTTACAAGAGTACATCCAGAATATGTTTTAGGTGAACATTTACCAAAAGTAAATACTTTAGAAGATATTGATGATGCTTTCTGGAACACGCGTTTTAAACAGATAAATGATTTTGAAAAACATATAACAGAAACAGGAACAATTATTTTTAAATTCTTTTTAAACCTATCTAAAGAAGAACAGAAAAACCGTTTACTACGTCGTTTAAATAAAAAATCTAAAAACTGGAAATTCTCTCCAGGAGATATAGAAGAACGTAAACTTTGGGATGCATATCAAGAATGTTATGAAGATGCTATAAACAGAACCTCTAAGCCACATGCTCCTTGGTTTAATATTCCTGCAGATGATAAAGCAACAGCACGATATATTGTTGCTAAAATAATGTATGATACCTTAAAAAAATATAGTGATATTAAAGAACCAGAGTTAGATGATGCTGTAAAAGCTAATATTGAACATTATAAAGAAGAACTTAGTAAAGAGTAGTTTCTAGAACGTTTATTTTGGGTGTAATAATGAGTTTAAAAAAATAGGTTTAAGTAATTTTATTGCGTAAATATTAAAACGGTTAAAAAAATATAGGTTTATTATAAAATACAGGCTAAAACTTTAAGAATATTATAAGAAAATAGACTTTATGGTTTCCTGATTTATTGTTATTTTACTGCAAAAACTAAGTAGTTGCTATTTTGTTGTTTTTAATTTTATTTTAAAATTTCAACAGGGAAAAAGCAACTTTCTTTTATGTAAATAATACCAATATTTAACCGTTTTATATGATAAAAAAAATTATTCTCACACCATTTCAAAAATTTATAAAAATAGAAAGTTTAAGTGGTATCCTACTACTTGTAACTACTCTAATAGCGCTTCTTTGGGCCAACTCACCATATGCAGACAGTTATCAATCGCTTTGGCAATATAAAGTTGGATTTAGCACACCTTTTTTTGAATTACAAAAACCACTGATTTTATGGATTAATGATGGTTTAATGGCTATTTTCTTTTTCCTTATTGGATTAGAAATAAAAAGAGAATTTTTAATAGGAGAACTAAACTCGATGAAAAAAATAGCGTTTCCGCTTTTTGGAGCTTTAGGAGGTATGTTAGTTCCTGTTTTGTTTTTCTTATTCTTAAATGATAACCCAGAAACACTTAAAGGTTGGGGAGTTCCTATGGCAACAGATATCGCCTTTTCTTTGGCTGTTTTAAATGTATTAGGTAGTCGTGTTCCTTTAAGTTTAAAAATATTTTTAACCGCATTTGCTATTGTTGATGATATAGGAGCCGTTTTAGTAATAGCCTTATTTTACAGTAGTAATATTGATTTAACGCTACTATTTAGTGCTTTCTCCTTATTGGCAATACTGTACTTTATAGCATATAAAGGTTTTTACTCTAAATACCTTATTGTAGGCTTTGGTGTAATTATCTGGACACTATTTTTAAAAGCAGGTATTCATCCTACTTTAGCAGGAATTTTATTGGCTTTTTCTGTTCCTGTTAGACAAAAAGTAGACACACCAGAATTTATAAATAACCTAGTGGAAATAGCAGATAAAATTAAAAATGCTAGAATCACTGAAGATCCTGTTTTAACTAAAGAGCAAATTGAAGAAATAGATAATCTAGAATATTGGACAGAGAGATACCAATCTCCATTACAGCGTTTAGAGCATAATTTACATGGTTGGATTGCTTATTTTATTATTCCCATATTTGCGCTTGCCAATGCAGGAGTTGCCTTTAATAATGCGGTTGCTTTAGATGTGCAACTTATAACTAATTTAATTATTTGTTTGGTAGTAGGTAATAGTGTAGGAATTCCGACGGTTATTTTTATAGCAAAAAAATTAAAGTTTATTGAGGTACCAGAAGATATTGGCGTACAACAAATAATAGGAGTTGCGTTTTTAGCAGGAATAGGGTTTACAATGTCTATTTTTATTTCCGGATTGGCTTTTCAAGATGCACCAATGTATATGGATTCTGCAAAAATTGGTATTCTAATAGGATCCTTTATTTCCGCTATTATTGGGTTTACCATTTTAAGATGGAATACCTCTAAAGTGCCAGAATAGATTATAGTTTGGTAGTACTCCTGTTCAATGAATAATTTTAAATGCTTCATTGTCTAAAGTGTTATTAAAGTGTTGTTTAGATATCTTGATCTAGCAGTTTGCAAAAGGGATTAAAATAGAAAGTAGTTGCTGTTTTAAAAAGAGCATTATTTATACTTTCTTTAAGAATTCCTATTTTATAGAAATAGTACCTTTAAACTTTAATTTACATTGCCTAAAATTGATTACGTATGAAAAAAATAATCCTACTCCTTTTTGCATTACATGCTATGGTAAGCTATTCGCAAACCGATGAAGAAAACCTAAAAGAAATATATAAACAAGCATTAACCAATGGTAAAAGCTACCAATGGTTAGATTATTTGTCTAATCAAATAGGAGGACGCTTATCTGGATCTTTACAAGCAGAACTAGCTGTGCAATGGGGAAAAAAAGAATTAGAAAAACTAGGATTAGATAAAGTTTGGTTACAAGAGGTAATGGTGCCAAAATGGGTTCGTGGAGCCAAAGAATATGCATTTATAGAATCTTCTAAAAAGCAAACTACCAATGTTAATATTTGTGCTCTTGGTGGTTCTGTAGCTACCAATCCACTAGGCTTAAAAGCTAAAGTGATAGAGATTCAAAATTTTGAAGAACTAGAAAAACTTGGTGAAGAACAAATAAAAGGCAAGATTGTATTTTATAACAGACCTATGCAAGAAGATTTAATTAGCACTTTTAATGCTTATGGTGGCTGTGTAAACCAACGTTATCAAGGTGCTGTTGAAGCACAAAAATATGGTGCAGTTGGTGTTATTGTGCGCTCTATGACTTTGCGTTTAGATGATTTTCCGCATACAGGAAGTATGACTTATGATAATTTACCATTAGAAAAAAGAATTCCTGCAGCAGCAATTAGTACCAATGATGCCGAACTGTTAAGTACCTCGTTACAACTAGATGCAGATTTAGAGTTTTATTTTAAACAAAGTTGCTCGCAATTTAGAGATGTATTGTCTTATAATGTTATTGGTGAAATCACAGGAAGCGAATTTCCTAAGGAGTATATGGTAATAGGAGGTCATCTTGATTCTTGGGATTTAGGTGATGGTTCTCATGATGATGGAGCAGGAGTTGTGCAATCTATGGAGGTTTTAAGATTATTAAAAGCATCTGGTATTACACCAAAAAGAAGTATTCGTGTTGTTTTATTTATGAATGAAGAAAACGGATTACGTGGCGGAAAAAAATATGCAGAAGAAGCAAAACGTAAAGGGGAAAACCACGTGTTTGCGCTTGAAAGTGATGCAGGAGGATTTACACCAAGAGGTTTTAGTTTTGATTGTAGTGATGCTAACTTTAATCAAGTACTAAGCTGGAAACCTTTGTTTAAACCGTATCTTATTCATTATTTTGAAAAAGGAGGAAGTGGAGCAGATGTTGGTCCTTTAAAAACAGATAATAATGTATTAGCAGGATTGCGTCCAGACTCACAACGTTATTTTGATCATCATCATGCGGCTACTGATACTTTTGATGCTGTAAATAAACGCGAACTTGAACTTGGCGCAGCAACTATGGCTTCGTTAGTGTATTTGTTTGATACCTATGGTACCAACCCTTTACCTAAGCAAAGTGCGGTTAAAAACTAAATTTAAAAAGCAGGTGCTATTTTGTTAATTAATAAAAATAGTATCTGCTTTCTTCATATTTTCTAATCGTTGTAGCTCTAATACTAACTGGCTCGCATCCCAATAACCGTATTCAAGTGCTATTTTTTTTCCAATAAATTGATAGGTTATATGCACAGGCATTTCAATTTTTTTGTTGTTTTCTAAGAGATTACCTTCCCAAATTCCCCAAAAATTCACCCATTTTTTTCCGTTATCATCGGTAACCATTTCAAACTCTCGTCGGTTTTCTTCAAAAGCTCTAGTTAAAAAGCTAGAATCATTTTTTTTGTGATATTCAGGTAAACTTTTAGCTGTAAAATACAGGTTTCTTGTATTGTAATATACCTTAGCTGTATCTGCATAATGCATGGTTAAGCTATCCCATTTTTGGTAGTCGTAATTATTTATTACAGACTTAACAATGTCTATTTCTGGTGAGTCTTGCGTGTAACGTGGTTTGTTACAAGAAACCAGTACTAGTAGTAATAATACTATTGCAATTAAATTTTTCATGAAATTATAGTTTAAGTTAATAAAGCTTTTTCATAAAGAAATAGGAAAGCTAAAAATGGTGTAAACGTGAGGCTTTACTTATTTTAAGTACGCGTAATGTATTACATAAATATACAAAATTTTAATGTTATTACTGTGCATTTAATTGATTTTCATGTGTTTGTGCTGCTTGTTTTTAGCATGTTTGTGGGTTTGTAGTTAATACAGCAAGTTATTTTACAGTTAAACGTTTTTAGTGGTCTTTTATGGTATAATTATAGCTTGTCTAATTCCTTTTCGTATTTTTATTTTACTATTAATCAATCCTTTATAAAATGAAAAGAAAACTACTTTTTTTAGCTTGTCTAATAACTAGCTATACTTTTGCGCAAAGTATTAGCACTTTTAACAGTGTTAATAATTCAGAATATGCTATTGTTGAAGGCACTATAGATCATAGTGTCACAGGAATGAATGCTACATGGAGTTTTACCGACTTAACAACCACAGAAAGCTCTATAGATACTTATGTTTTACCAACAGCAGCTCAACTTACTACTTTTCCTAATACTACCAATGTGTTTGTTAATACCGCTGGTATTTATGAAAGAAGTGTCTTATTAAGTGAAAGTGGAGGACTGCTTTCTATAACAGGAATAATAACGGACGACTTAACCTTAAATTATAATGATGATAATGCGTTAATTGGTGCCTTTCCTCTAAGTTTTGGTTATACTAATACCGATGATGTAGCAGGAACATTTACTTCAGATACATCTGGTGATTTTGATGGAAATATTATAAAAACGGTAGATGCTTATGGAACTTTAAATTTAAATGATGTAGGAGCAGGAGCTTACAGCGGAAGCGTTACTAGATTAAAAATAGTACAAAATGCATCATTAAGTTTACCTCCTATTTTTCCAAATGCTGGGACTGCAACGCAAATATCGTACTATTATTATGACAATAGTAACGGAAACTTGGTTTTTAGAACCAATATTTTAAGCTATAGTATACCTCTTTTTAATATTGAAGAGTCAAGTACTGTTAATGAAAGTCTGTTAACTAATTTACTGCATGTTAAAGAAAACGAAATAAGTTCTTTTTCTATAGTACCAAACCCAGTACGTTCTATTTTAAACATACATTTAGAAACTGCAGCAGCAATAAAAACAGTTACTGTTTATGATGTAAACGGAAGAAGAGTATTACAAAGTAATTATGCATCTTCAATAGATGTAAGTGCACTACAAACAGGTATGTATATTGTACAAGTAGAAACAGATACAGCAATACGTACTAAAAAGTTTATTAAAAATTAAAATAAGCTTTTGTTTATAATGCAAAAAAAATGCGCTTCCATTAAGAAGCGCATTTTTTAATTTATTTTGATTTCTTTTTATCAGAAATCTCTATTTCAATTTGATTGTTAAGTATATCATCAAAAGTTTCTCTTTTTCGTATTAAATGTGCTTTGTTATTTAGCCAAAGTACTTCTGCAGGACGATAACGCGAGTTGTAATTGCTAGACATAGAGTAACAATATGCTCCAGCATTTTTAAAAGATAAAATATCTCCTTCGTTAATTTCTGCAATACGTCTGTTGTTTGCAAAAGTATCCGTTTCGCAAATGTAGCCCACTACGCTATAAAAACGCTCTCTTCCCTTTGGGTTAGAAATGTTTTCAATTTCATGTTGCGATCCATAAAGCATAGGTCTTATTAAATGGTTAAAACCAGAATCTACTTGAGCAAAAACGGTTGATGTAGTTTGTTTTACCACGTTTACTTTAACTAAAAACTGACCAGCTTCACTCACCAAAAATTTTCCAGGCTCAAAACCTAAGGTTAATTCTTTACCATAAGCAGCACAAAACTCGTTAAAACGTTTTGAAAGTTTATCGCCAAACTCTTCAATATTGGTTTCAATATCTCCTTCTTTATAAGGTACTTTAAAACCAGAACCAAAATCGATAAATTCTAATTCTTTAAAGTTTTTAGCTGTTTCAAACAAAATTTCACTTGCATATAAAAACACATCAATATCTAAAATATCACTTCCTGTATGCATGTGAATACCATTAATATGCATTTTTGTGTTTTCTACAATACGAAGTATATGTGGTATTTGGTGTATAGAAATTCCAAATTTACTATCAATATGTCCTACAGATATATTGGTATTTCCTCCAGCCATTACATGCGGATTTATACGAATACAAACAGGCGTTTTTGGATGTTTGGTACCAAACTGCTCTAAAATAGAAAGGTTATCTATGTTAATTTGAACACCAAGTTTTGCTGCAGTTTCAATTTCTTCTAAAGAAACACCGTTAGGTGTAAAAATTATTTGATCTGGAGTAAAACCAGCAGTAAGCCCTAATTTTACTTCTTGAATAGAAACAGTGTCTAATCCTGCTCCTAGAGATTTCATTAATTTTAAAATAGAAATATTGGACAATGCTTTAACAGCATAATTAAGTTTTACCTGCTTTACTTTTTTAAATGCCGAAGTTAAACGCGTATATTGAAAACTAATCTTTTCTGCATCGTAAACATAAATAGGACTACCAAAATCCTTTGCTATTTCTAATAATTTGCTGTTTTGCATGTGTAATTTTTTTTTCAAAGATATTTTTTTCTTCTTGTTTAAAAACTAAAACAACATATTATTACATATTTAAAACAATTTGTTAATTATTTAACAAATTAAGTTTTTTAAGTACGCTTCGTTTTTTAATAATTAAATTAGGGTAAGTTCTTGTGATTATTTACTTTTGTATTTCTAAAATTTTACTTTAAACAAGATGAATTTACACGAATATCAAGGAAAAGAATTATTAAGCAGTTTTGGCGTACGTATTCAAAGAGGAATCGTTGCACAAAATGCTCAAGAAGCAGTAGCTGCTGCTAAAAAATTAACGGAAGAAACCGGAACTGGTTGGCACGTGATTAAAGCACAAGTACATGCTGGTGGACGTGGTAAAGGTGGAGGAGTTAAGCTTGCTAAAAATTTAGAGCAAGTAGAAGAAATTGCAGGACAAATCATTGGAATGGATTTGGTAACACCACAAACTTCTGCCGAAGGTAAACGTGTACACCAAGTTTTAGTTGCTGAAGATGTTTATTATCCTGGAGACTCTGAGCCAGAAGAATATTATATTTCTGTACTTTTAAATAGAGGAACTGGTAAAAATATGATTATGTATTCTACAGAAGGTGGAATGGATATTGAAACTGTTGCCGAAGAAACACCTCACTTAATTTTTCATGAAGAAGTAGATCCAGCTATTGGATTAATTCCTTTTCAAGCAAGACGTATTGCTTTTAACTTAGGATTATCAGGATTGGCTTTTAAAGAAATGACAAAATTTGTTACTTCTTTATATACTGCTTATGTAGAGTCTGATTCTTCATTATTTGAAATTAACCCAGTTTTAAAAACTAGTGATTCTAAAATAATGGCTGTTGATGCTAAAGTTTCTTTAGATGATAACGCATTATTTAGACATAAAGATTTAGCTGCTTTACGTGATTTACGTGAAGAAAACCCAATTGAAGTAGAAGCAGGTGAGTTAGGACTTAACTATGTTGACCTTGACGGAAACGTTGGTTGTATGGTTAATGGTGCTGGTCTTGCAATGGCAACTATGGATTTAATTAAACAAGCAGGTGGTGAACCAGCTAACTTTTTAGATGTTGGTGGTACTGCTGATGCTGCACGTGTAGAAGCTGCTTTTCAAATTATTTTAAAAGATCCTGCTGTAAAAGCAATCTTAATTAATATTTTTGGTGGTATTGTACGTTGTGACAGAGTTGCACAAGGTGTTATTGATGCTTATAAAAACATGGGAACTATAAACGTACCAATTATTGTTCGTTTACAAGGTACTAATGCAGACATCGCTAAAGAATTAATTGACAATTCTGGTTTAGATGTAATGAGTGCTACTGAGTTTCAAGAAGCTGCTGATAAAGTACAAGAAGTATTAGCTTAATATAAAAATAGAGGTATGCTAGTCTTTAGCATATTTTAATTATATACATAAAAAAGAGCAACTATTAAGTTGCTCTTTTTTTTTGATTCTATATGAAATGTTTTCTCTACAAAAGAAAACGTATTTGTAGTATTACTTTTTGTCAGTATTCTTTTTTACAGAAGTTGTATTAGGTTTCTTTTCTCCTTTTTTAGGCATTGGTCCTCTTAAATGAATCACTAAGCCATTAAGAAAGTTTCGTAAAATTTGATCTCCACACTCCATGTATTTTGGATGATCTTCTTTTCTAAAAAAAGCATTTAGTTCACTTTTTCCAATTCTAAAGTCTACCAAAGCAAGAATTTTTATAATATCATCGTCACGAAGTTTATGTGCTACTCGTAGTTTTTTAAAAATATCATTATTTGTCATTGTAGAATTTTAATAAATAGTGTTAGTTTAATAAATAAATATCGTCTAAAACCTTGTGAATAAAGGTTTTGAAACTAGTTTGTTTTTGATTATATTCTATGAAACTAGTAAAAATTCGATGAATTACTCTTTTTTTTTCGACAAGATACAATATATCAACGATTATAAAAGATGGATTATATCTAACTTTATAATAATTAATTAATTCCTCAGTAAAATATGATAAATAGAGTAGAAAAATTAAGCCTTTTGTCTGAAATGATTGCATTTGCAAAAAATGAGAAAAGAATAAAAAGGGTAGAATATAAATTTTTATTAGGTGTTGCAAAACAACTTAGTGTTTCTCGTGAAGATTTTGATTATCTTATTGAAAACCCTGTGCATCATGTGCATTTAAAGTCTCATAGTGAGCGTATTGTGCAATTTCATAGGTTGGTGTTGTTAATGAGTATAGATGGTGAAATTACAGAAAAAGAAATTTATAAACTGCATAATTTTGGATTACGAATGGGATTAAACCATGACTGTATTAATACGGTTTTGTATTTAATGGAAAGTTTTCCTAATAAAATAGTACCACCAGATGTTTTAATAGACGTTTTTAAGGTGCAGTATAATTAAGTGAAACTCTTAATAGAAAAGCAAAAGATGCATTTTATTTAGTTCGTTGAAGGTATTCCTGCGTAGGCAGGAATCTCATTTCATTATTGATTTTTTTTACTCTAAATTAAAAAGATTTCTCGACATGCTCGAAATGACAAAGGTTTCAGTTCTAAGTTTTCCATCAATTTAAGCTTTTAATTCTTCTAGTTTGCTTTGATAGCTTTTAATTTCGTCACGCAATTTTGCTGCTACTAAAAAGTCTAATGCTTTTGCAGCTTGCTCCATGGTTTTTCTTTTTTCGCGAATTTTCTTTTCTAGTTCTTCTTTAGTAAGGTATGCGCTTTCAGGTTCTGCCGCTTTTGCAGCTTCTAATTCATAACTATAGGTACTTACAGAGTTTTTAGATAAAGCACTGTCTAAACTTTTATTTAGTGCTTTAGGTACTAGATTGTTTTTGGTATTATAGGCAATTTGTTTTGCTCTTCTATATTCGGTTTCGTCAATGGTTTTTTGCATGCTTTTAGTAATCTTATCGGCATACATAATAGCTTTTCCGTTAAGGTTTCTTGCAGCTCTACCTACCGTTTGGGTTAACGATCTAGCCGAACGTAAAAAACCTTCTTTATCTGCATCTAATATAGCAACCAGCGAAACTTCAGGTAAATCTAATCCTTCACGAAGTAAGTTTACACCAACCAATACATCAAACAAACCTTTACGTAAATCTTGCATAATCTGCACACGTTCTAGAGTATCTACATCACTATGTATATAATTTACACGTATTTGAATTCTGCTTAAATACTTGGTTAGCTCTTCTGCCATACGCTTGGTAAGCGTTGTTACTAAAGTACGTTCGTCTTTTTCTACACGTTGCTGAATTTCTTCAATTAAATCGTCAATTTGATTTAAACTTGGTCTTACTTCAATAATAGGATCTAATAATCCTGTAGGTCTTATTATTTGTTCAACATACACACCATCTGATTTTTCAAGCTCATAATCTGCAGGAGTTGCACTCACATAAATGACTTGGTTTTGCAGAGCTTCAAATTCTTCAAATTTTAAAGGTCTGTTGTCCATGGCAGCAGGCAGACGAAAACCATATTCTACCAAGTTTTCCTTTCTACTTCTGTCTCCTCCATACATGGCATGTACTTGAGATATGGTAACGTGACTTTCATCTACAACCATTAAAAAGTCTTCTGGAAAATAATCTAATAAACAGAATGGTCGTGTTCCTGGTTGTCTTCCGTCAAGGTATCTAGAATAATTTTCAATTCCAGAACAATAACCAAGTTCACGAATCATTTCCAGGTCGAATTCGGTTCTTTCTTTTAAGCGTTTTGCTTCAAGATGTTTTCCTATTTCTTTAAAATAATCGTATTGTTTAACTAAATCGTCTTGAATACTTGTAATGGCTCCTTGTAACACATCAGGAGAAGTTACAAACATGTTTGCAGGATAAATGGTTAAAATGTCATATTTTTCAATGACCTGATTGGTTTGAATATCGAAAGATTCGATTTCTTCAATTTCATCACCAAAAAAGTGAATTCTAAAAGCATCATCTGCATAACTCGGAAAAATATCTACAGTATCTCCTTTAATTCTAAAGTTTCCGTGGTTAAAATCTGCTTCTGTACGCGAATACAAACTTTGTACTAATTGGTGTAATAATTGAGTACGAGAAATTTCTTGATCTCGTTTTAAAGTGATTACATTTTTTTGAAACTCTACAGGATTACCAATACCATATAAACAAGAAACCGAAGCTATTACAATTACATCACGACGACCAGAAAGCAGTGAAGAGGTTGTGCTTAAACGCATCTTTTCAATCTCTTCATTGATAGATAAATCTTTTTCTATATACACACCAGAAACAGGAATATAGGCTTCTGGTTGGTAATAATCATAATAGGAAACAAAGTACTCTACAGCATTTTCAGGAAAAAACTGTTTAAACTCACTGTACAATTGTGCTGCCAAAGTCTTGTTATGTGCAAGTACTAAGGTAGGACGCTCTACTTGTTCTATGACATTAGCAACGGTAAATGTTTTACCAGAACCAGTAACACCAAGTAAGGTTTGGTATTTTTCATTGGCATCTAAACCAGAAACCAGTTTTTTTATGGCTTGTGGTTGATCTCCTGTTGGTTTAAATTCGGATTCTATTTTGAATTTCATACTTAAATGTCTGAAGTTTTGAGTACTTGTAGCGCTTTAAAGGCTAAATTACTTAAAAGATATTCTAATATAGAATTTAAGTTTCTGAAATTTTTATAGTTTATCTTTTAAGTGTAAAATGCCCTTTGATGGTTTTACCTGTATGTAATGTAATAAGGTACCAGTAATCATTACTTTCCATAAAATAACCATTGTAGATTCCGTCCCAAGATTTTAAAGCAGGAGAAACTTGTTTTAAAAGTTTACCATATCTATCAAAAATTAGAATTTCTTTAATGGTGTTTTGATTGTCTGTAATTAACCAAGTGTCATTATAACCATCACCATTTGGCGTGAAAAATAAAGGAATGTTTATTTCAACAAAACCATCTATTGTAAATGGTAGTGCTTTTATAATACAACCGTTTTCATCTTGAACATATAAAAGGTGGTTTCCGTTAGCAACATTAGTAAATGTAGGGTTTGCTTGTAACGCAGAAGTGTCTACAGCATACAGATAATTTATACTAGTATCTGTCATGTTAACCGTTATGGTATTATCTACAATAGTAATATTTGCATCTGTAAGCGTGAAATCTGTTGCAGGATAAATAGTAATAGTAAAACTAGACTCGTTAGTACAAGTATCTGGAGCAGTCCCAGTTTCGTTATAGATATAAATAGTTTGCGAAGTTGTAATGGTATCACCAGCATTTAAAGGAGAACCTCCACCATTGGTCGCTGTAAAGTAGTTTCCGTTGGTAAGTGTAGGTAAAGTATAACTTGTACAAACGGCTTCGTTAGAAAGCGTATCTACAGGAGGATTACCACTTATAGTAATAGTGAAACTAGACTCGTTAGAACAAGTGTCAGGAGCAGTACCAACTTCATTATAGATAAAAATAGTTTGTGTAGTAGTAATAATATCACCAGCATTTAAAGGAGAACCTCCACCATTGGTCGCTGTAAAATAGTTTCCGTTGGTAAGCGTAGGTAAAGTATAACTAGAACAAACCGTTTCGTTAGAAAGGGTATCTACAGGAGGTGTTCCGCTTACCGTAATAGTGAAACTAGATTCGTTAGAACAAGTATCAGGAGCAGTTCCAACTTCGTTATAAATATAAATAGTTTGTGTAGTTGTAATAATATCTCCAGCATTTAAAGGCGTACCTCCACCATTGGTCGCTGTAAAGTAGTTTCCGTTGGTAAGCGTAGGTAATGTGTAATTTGTACAAACCGTTTCGTTAGAAAGCGTATCTACAGGAGGATTACCACTTATAGTAATAGTGAAACTAGACTCGTTAGAACAAGTGTCAGGAGCAGTACCAACTTCATTATAGATATAAATAGTTTGAGAAGTTGTAATGGTATCACCAGCATTTAAAGGAGAACCTCCACCATTGGTCGCTGTAAAGTAGTTTCCGTTAGTAAGTGTAGGTAAGGTGTAACTTGTACAAACCGTTTCGTTAGAAAGGGTATCTACAGGAGGCGTTCCGCTTACCGTAATAGTGAAACTAGATTCGTTAGAACAAGTGTCAGGAGCAGTACCAACTTCGTTATAAATATAAATAGTTTGTGTAGCTGTAATAATATCTCCAGCATTTAAAGGCGTACCTCCACCATTGGTCGCTGTAAAGTAGTTTCCGTTGGTAAGTGTAGGTAAAGTATAACTTGTACAAACGGTTTCGTTAGAAAGGGTATCTACAGGAGGCGTTCCGCTTACCGTAATAGTGAAACTAGATTCGTTAGAACACGTATTTGGAGCAGTACCAACTTCGTTATAAATATAAATAGTTTGTGTAGCTGTAATAGTATCACCAGCATTTAAAGGCGTACCTCCACCATTAGTAGCTGTAAAATAGTTTCCGTTAGTAAGTGTAGGCAAGGTGTAACTTGTACAAACCGTTTCGTTAGAAAGCGTATCTACAGGAGGCGTTCCGCTTACCGTAATAGTGAAACTAGATTCGTTAGAACAAGTGTCAGGAGCAGTACCAACTTCGTTATAAATATAAATAGTTTGTGTAGCTGTAATAATATCACCAGCATTTAAAGGAGTACCTCCACCATTGGTTGCTGTAAAATAGTTTCCGTTGGTAAGCGTAGGTAAAGTATAACTTGTACAAACCGTTTCGTTAGAAAGCGTATCTACAGGAGGTGTTCCGTTTACCGTAATAGTGAAACTAGATTCGTTAGAACAAGTATCAGGAGCAGTACCAACTTCGTTATAAATATAAATAGTTTGTGTAGTTGTAATAATATCACCAGCATTTAAAGGCGTACCTCCACCATTGGTCGCTGTAAAATAGTTTCCGTTGGTAAGTGTAGGTAAAGTATAACTTGTACAAACCGTTTCGTTAGAAAGGGTATCTACAGGAGGTGTTCCGCTTACCGTAATAGTGAAACTAGATTCGTTAGAACAAGTATCAGGAGCAGTACCAACTTCGTTATAAATATAAATAGTTTGTGTAGCTGTAATAGTATCACCAGCATTTAAAGACGTACCTCCACCATTGGTCGCTGTAAAATAGTTTCCGTTGGTAAGTGTAGGTAAGGTGTAACTTGTACAAACCGTTTCGTTAGAAAGCGTATCTACAGGAGGTGTTCCGCTTACCGTAATAGTGAAACTAGATTCGTTAGAACAAGTATCAGGAGCAGTACCAACTTCGTTATAAATATAAATAGTTTGTGTAGCTGTAATAATATCACCAGCATTTAAAGGTGAACCTCCACCATTGGTTGCTGTAAAATAGTTTCCGTTAGTAAGTGTAGGCAAGGTATAACTTGTACAAACGGTTTCGTTAGAAAGTGTATCTACTTCTGCATTACCAACATTTAATTGTGCTGCATTGCTAACTAAATCACATGAGGTAGAAGTTATTTGGCAATAATATTGATTAGCGTCAAAAGTTAAAGGTGCATTTGCAATAGTTAGCGTATTGGTTGTTGCACCAGAATAATTTGTGTTATTAGTTACATTTACCCAGTTTCCAGCGGCATTTAAAACCATCCATTGGTAAGTATATGTTTCTGTACCAGATATTGAGACTGTAAAAGTAGCTGTACCATTTTCACAAATAGTTTGCGAGGTTGGGTTGGTAATTGTTGGTGTATTATCTGGAATAGGATCTGCAGTATGCGAATCTAAATCAGAGCAATCTTCTTGTGAATCGATAGTCCAATCACTACTATCAAAAGAGGTTTGGCTTACAGCAGCATCGGGATTTCTAATAATAGTATATCCTCTTTCGTCTGGCGCATGAACGATATCAATAAGCACTCCGTTTTTTAATAGTTTGAATTCATCGTTGTCATTTATTCCTGTACCAACATTAAAATCGGCAACTAACGAAGGGCAATCTGATCCACTTCCTAAAATAATAATAAAGGTATCTAAGGGAGGAATGGTTCCAAGAACATTATAGGTGTGGCTTGGTGCAGCATTACCTATATCTCCATAACGTTCAATAATGTAAACACCATCTAAAACAATAGGAGCATTGGTTGGGTTATATAATTCTATTACCGCGTAGCTTCCAGAAATGGCATCATATATTTCTGAAATATACACATCTGCAGTGCTACATTGTGAGTCTAGAAAAGTAAAGTCTGTTGTTGCGTTTCCTGTACATCCTCCATAACTTATAATAGAAATAGTTGCAGAAGCAGAAATTCCTGCAGGTACATAAGCTTCTATTTCATTATCACTAATAATGTTAAATGTAGTGCTTACTCCATCAAAAGTAACGTTTGTAGCTGTGCTAAAATTACTTCCGCTTATGGTTACTAGAGTATTTTCTGGTCCGCTTTCAGGAAAAAAATTGGATATAACTGCTGCAGGACATACACTTGATGCCAATGTAACATTTGTAGTGTTTTTGTTTGCGTTAAAAGCTATGCTTGCATTGTAAATAAAAAAAATACAAATAAAGGAAGGTAAAAGTTTAATACGTTTCATTAGTTATGATTAGGGCGCAAAAATAATTAATATTTAATTAGTTTCATGTTAAGCGAGTGTTACTTTATAAAAAGGGGCTTTATTTTAAAAATAAAGCCCCTAAATGTATAATAAAATAACGAATTAGTAAAGAATGCTAGAACTATAAATTATTTGTTAAGGTAAACCCAACCTGTATATCTTTGTTTAGAAGCATTGGCATCATTAAGGTACAATACATAAAAATAGGTGCCAACAGGTAATACTTTGTTTGTGTTTAAAGCACCTCTATTTGCTTTTCCGTACCATTTGTTATTGTTGTTACCTGTAAATACTAATGTTCCGTAACGATTGTAAATTTCTAATTTATGATGTACATAATTACCATATAAACCTTGAATGTTAAACCATTCGTTATATGCATCTCCATTAGGAGAGAATCCGTTAGGTATTATAATTTCATCATAAACAACAAGAATTTCAAATGTAATAGATTTTACAATACAGCCATTTTCATCTTCTACATACAATGTATGTGTTCCGTTAGATAAGTTGGTAAAGCTATTGTTTGTTTGGTAGTCTCCGTTATCTACAGCATAGATATAGTTAATGCTAGTATCTTCCATGTTTACCGTTAATTCATCTTCTAGTATGCTAAGATTATCTTCGGAAAGCGTAAAATCTGTAGCAGGTAAAATAGTAATGTCAAAACTTGTTTGGTTGGTACATGAGGATACTGAATTATAAATATAAATGGATTGTGAACTAGTAATCACATCTCCAGCATTAAGAGCTGTTCCTGTTCCGTTCTCTCCAGTAAAATAATTACCATTTGTTAGGTTTGGTAAGGTATATTCTGAGCATATTACCATATTAGATAGCGTGTCTACTAAAGGAGTAGGGTTTATGGTAATATAAAAACTAGATTCATTAGAGCAGTTGTTAGGCGCTGTTCCTATTTCTGAATAAATATATAAAGTTTGTGATGTAGTAATTACATCTCCTGCATTTAAAGCAGTTCCTGTTCCGTTGCTTCCTGTAAAGTAATTTCCATTAGATAAAGCAGGTAAGGTATAGCTTTCGCAAGCGGTTTGATTTTCTAAAGTATCTACAGTAGGTGTGCCATTTACAGTAACTGTAAAACTACTTTGGTTGGTACAGATTCCTACAGCACTATAAATATAAATGGTTTGTGTAGTTGTAATTACATCACCAGCTGTTAAAGAGGTTCCAGCTCCATTGGTTGCTGTAAAATAGTTTCCGTTGGTAAGCGCAGGCAGTGTATAACTCACGCAAACAGAAACATCTGCTAAAATATCTACACTTGGAATAGGAGTAATAGTAACCGTAAAACTACTTTGGTTGGTACAAGTACCTACAGTATTATATATGTATATAGTTTGTGAGCTAGTAATTACATCACCTGCGTTAAGAGCTGTTCCTGTTCCGTTAATATCTGTAAAGTAATTACCATTGGTTAAGCTTGGTAAGGTATAGCTTTCACAAGCTGTTTGGTTTTCTAAACTATCCACAGCAATTGCATTAATTTCTAATTGTGCAGCATTGGTGATTAGTGTACATGAAGAGGATTTAATTTCGCAATAATATTGGTTGTTATTAAAACTTACAGGAATATTATTTACTGTTAATGTACTTGTTGTTGCACCAGAATAGTAGGTATTGTTGGTAACGTTTACCCAGTTTCCTGAAGCATCTAATGTTTTCCATTGGTATGAAAAAGTACCAGAGTCTTCTGAAGCAGTAAAAGTAACAGATCCATTTTCACAAGTAGTTTGTGAAGTAGGATGTGTAATATTTGGCGTGTTATCTGGAATAGGATCTGCTGTATGCAAATCTAAATCTGTACAATCTTCTTGTGAGCTAATACTCCAATCATTACTATTATAAGTAGTTTGTGGTATTGGTGCATTTGCATTTCTAATAATAGTATAACCTCTTTCGTCTGGAGCATATACATTATCTATGATTACGCCATTTTTTAAAAGTTCAAATTCATCATTGTCATTAATTCCAGTACCAATATTATAATCTGCTGTTATAGAAGGACATTCAGATGCACTTGTTCCCATTTGAATAATAAAGGTACTTAAAGGAGGAATGGTACCTGTAATTTCATCAAAGGTGTTATTAGGTGCAGCGTTTCCAATATCACCATAACGTACAATAGTATATGTATTATCTATTACAACAGGAGCGTTTGTTGGGTTATAAAGTTCTATAACTGCGAAGTCACCTGAAATGGCATCATAAATTTCTGAAATATAAATATCTGCAGAAGCACATGTAGAAGCTAACACGTTAAAGTTTGTAGACGAAACACCTGTACATCCACCAGAACTTAGTATTGCAATTGATGCAGAAGTAGAAGTTCCTGCAGGAACATAAGCTTGAATTTGGTTATCACTATTAATCGTAAAAGAAGTGCTTACTCCGTCAAAAGTTACAGTTGCAGCTGTGCTAAAATTGCTTCCACTTATGGTAATTAAAGTGTTTTCTGGTCCAGAAGCTGGAGCGAAAGAAGTTATAATAGCTGCAGGACAGGCAATTGTATTCTTTATACTATTACTAGTATTGTTATGGTTAGATTTAATGGTACTTGTAAATAATAAAAGTACTATTGAACAAAATAAAGAGATTGATTTTTTCATTAAAAAGTTTTAAGGACGCCAAAAATAGTAAAAAAAAGACTACGTAATGTGATGCTATTGTAAAGAATAAATTAGCGCACTAAAGCAAAATGTCCACGATATGATTTTCCGTTAGAGAAAGTAACTATAAACCAATAATCTGAAGTTGGTAAGTTTTCATTATTATATCTACCATCAAAACCTTGGCTCTCAGGATGTAGTTGCTTAAGTAGTTTTCCGTATCTATCAAAAATTTGAATAATCATGCTTGCTTTAAAGTCTATATCTACTCCTAAAGGCATCCAATAATCGTTGTAAGAATCTCCATTTGGTGTAAAATAAGGAGGGAAACCTAAAACATAAATAGTTTCTTCTGTTGTTTCGCAACCATTTTTATCACGTACATAAACAATATGTTCTCCAGCTGAAACGTTGGTGAAAATATTACTGTTTTGATAGGTGCTGTTTATATTATCTATGGCAAACTCATAATCTCCATTTCCAGAAACTGAAATTGTTACCGAGTTATTTGGTGCAATACCAGCAACAGTAACTGTTTCTATAACTGCCATCTCTGTAGCTTCTACTATAATGTTTCTAGTAGCAGAACAACCATCTTGATGGGTTGCAATTACGGTGTATGTACCAATTTGGTTTATGTTTATAGTTTCACTAGTATAGGTTGTAGCTGTATTATTAAATAGCCATTGGTAGGTGAACTCTTGAGGAGAACCTGTGGTAAGTCCTGCTTCTAAAGAGATGGTGTTAGGAAAATTATCTACACAATATTTTATAGTTTCCTCTTCTAAAAGTACAGGTGTGTATATTATAGATAGGTTAACAGTACTAACTGCATAACAACTGCTTCCGTTAGTGATACGTACGTAAATAGTTTCTGTATTAGGAATGCTGTTGGTGTAGTTTCCGTCTATGCTATTTGTTTCTGCTATTAGATCTGCTTCTGTAGGAAAAAATGTAATTGTACTACCTGCAGGAACTTGTGTTTCAATTTGAGTTCTTAGTTGGTTTAGATCAAATTCAGAATAACCATCTACAGGAGAATTATCACAAACTGTAAAAGGAGGAATAGTAACTGTGTTGTTTGATATATCTAGAGTAACTTCCGCAATAGCGTAACAACCAAACTCATTTCTTACACGAGCATAAATGATTTGCATAGCTGTTGTGTTTTCAAAAGAAGTTACATTAGTAATAGCATTGGCTTCTTGTTGCGCATCTAGTAGCGAGTTGTAAAAATCAATGACCAGATTGCTACCACTGCTAATAATATCTTGTTCCGCATCTTGTAGATTGTAGGTTGTGATTCCGTCTTGATTACTATCACAAGCTACCAGTGTTATGTCATTAACTATTGGGTTTGTAGCATACTCTACGGTAATTTCGCCAGTAGTGATGCAAGACGAAGGGTAGGTTATAGAAACGCTATAGGTTCCTGCATCTACAATAGTATAGGTTGGGTTGTTTTCACCAGGAATAGGTAAGCCGTCTTTAAACCAAGTGTATCCATTAGCTCCTGTTTGTGTTGCGTCTAGATCTAAAGTTTCGTTTTCGCATAAAGGGTTTCTAGTTGCAAAAAGTCTATCTGTGCCAAGTTCTATATTAGAAGTAAAACTTCCTGCTTCTAAAAATACAGCAGAGTCATATCTGTAATTAGCCTCATCTGCAATTACAAGTTTTACATGGTAGGTTTCATTAGGTATAATGTTTGCGCTTGCTGTAAGCACAGCGGTTTGTCCGTTAAAATTAATTGGTGCCACAGAATTGTTCCATCCGCCAAAATAGTTTTCGTTTATAGGTTGGCAAGAACCAGGAATTCCCGAATGTACAGTTGTAACTTTAACAGGCGTATTGGTACCAGGTACTAGTGCAATATTTGTGTAATTTGAAGCGCTAGCAGGACGAATTAAAAAACCAAATAAATCGGAATATTGACACGTGTTAGCATCTCCTTCTTGATATTCTTCGGAAGCAAATAAATAGCGAAAACTTATTTGATTGCTAATGGATTGAAAATCGAATTCTAAAACCGTTGCATTATAGGTATTGTTTTCTCCTAAAGCGGTTTCAAGATCTGCATCTCCAGACCAACCCGAAGCATCATCATCACTTAAGCTGGTATTTGGACCAGGAACGTTAGATAATCTTCCTGTACTTAAAACTAAACCACTAGTTATAGGGAAGGAGGTTCCTGTAGCATCAAAATAACCATAGCTTTGGTCTGTTCCTCCAAAATTACCACCAACAACATTAGTAACCACAACATTGCTAATGCAGTCGCTATTAATTAATATATCTTCTATTAGCTCTTGCGGAGTATAGGTGTTATTGTCTACTTGTATATTTTGCGAAAACATTACACAAGTAAAAAAAGATAATACCACTAAAAAACAATTCTTCATTACATATAATTGGTTTGCAAAGATACGTAAGAACTTGTTTTTAAACCGAAAAACAAATGTTAAAGAAAGGCTTTTTACTTTTTAACGTTTTAAGGTAAAGTTTCCTTTTAATTCAAATTTCTTTCCTTCTTGTATTACTTCTGCAAGAAACCAATAATCATCTGCAGGTAAATTTTGCCCTCTATAGGTACCATCCCAACCAGGAGAAGTATGAGAAAGTGTTTTTATTAGTTTACCATATCTATCAAAAATATGCACAATGGTTCCTGTAAGTTGGTTTACTCCTGTAATATGCCAAGTATCATTATAACCATCATTATTAGGTGTCATGAATAATGGTGTATCTATAATTACAATTTCTTTGACAGCAGAAGCGCAACCATTAGCATCTAGAACAGTAATAGTATGTGGCCCAAGGGTTACATTATTAAAAAAGTTTGATTCTTGTGCAGGACCATTATCTAGAATGTAAAAATAATCACCAATACCACTAATAGTTACTGTAATGTTATTAGGATCTGAAAAATCTACTTGTTCTGTAAACTCAATAGTTGCTTGTTCTGATTCTATAACATTAAAAGTAGCAGAACTAGTACAACCATAGGCAGTGGTTACTGTTACGGAATAGTCTCCTATTTCTGTAATTTCAATTTCTGATGTTGTAGCATTTGTAGACCAAGAATAAGTATCATCACTATAACCAGTATTAGCGCTAACAATAAGCGGAAGACTTTCTAAACAAATGGTTTGATCTTCAATTTCTACAATAGGTTTTCTGTGTACAATGGTATTAAAGCTAGCAATGTCATAGCATAACGTAGTTTTGTTTTCTATACGAATATAAAAGGTTTGCCCATCAAAAGCATCATAATTTAGGTCTTCAATTTTATTTTCATTAAGCATAGCTTCTTCTTCTAATTCAAAATAAGAAACCGTAAAATTATTAGGGTTTTGGTCTCCTAAAGCGATTGCTGTTTGTTGGTCTAGATTAAATAAAGCAAAAGCATCATAATCATCATCACAAGTTTCTAGGTCTGTTATTGGATAAATAATAGGAGTAGAATTAACATGCAAAACAAAAGAGGAAGTAGCATAACAATGCGAAATTGTATTTTCAGCTCTCACAAAAATAGTATCATCATTTGTGCTATAGTTATAGTTATTAGCGTTTACTGCATTTTGATTGTTTTCTGCATCCTCAAGGTTGCTGTAAAACGTAAGCGCAAGATTTGTGGTATCATCAACTAAACTATCTATGGTTTCTTCAAGATTGTAAGTGTGCTCTGCGTTGTCACAGGTTTCAAAAGGCGGAACATTGTTTATGCTTGTAGGTACATCTACAATTAGTTCTATAGGAACAGCAACATAGCAATTAGAGATAGTACTAGTAATTTTAATATAAGCTGTTTGCGGATTGCTTATATTAGTATAGTTTGTTGGGTTGGTTATTATGTTGGTATGGTCTTCTACATCTTGAAAAGAAGGATGGTAGCTTACTTCAATATTATCTTGTCTTACACCAAAAACATCTACTTCTACTACAGTTAAATCAAAATTTGTAAATCCGTCTGTGTCTGTATCACATTTTTGTAAAGGAGCAGCAGGATTTACATTTGGTACTTGAATAATATTTAATGAAAACTCTGAAATACCATGACAATAGGTTCCGTTTTCAATTCTAGCATAGATTTGCTGTGGGTTTTCTGTGTTTTGAAATTCTAGATCTAAATTATTTTCTCCATTGTCAGCATCTTCAAAAGAAGTGTAAAAGGTAATAGTAAGGTCTTCTGTACTAGCAGCAGACATTTCGTCTATTTTTTCAGATAAGTCAAAAGTTTCTATGCCATCATTTGCAATATCATCACAAACCATCCAGTTTACAGGAGCAATATATTCAGGTATTAAACCTACTTCAATAGTAAAAGAAGAAGTGTCAAAACAGTCTGTGTCTGAAATATTTTCTACTCTAACATGAATGGTTTGAGGGTTTGCAGTGTTTTGATATGCAACATTTTTATTGATAATGTTTGTTCTGTCTATAGCGTCTTGTGCAGTTTCAAAATACAATGCACGTTTACCTGGTTGTCCATTTAAAATTTCAGCATCTTTTTGGTTAAAAATAAAATCACCTGTTTGGTCTCCATCTATTTCGCAATGTCTAAAATTAGTAATGTCTGTAAATATAGGTTCTGTATTTACTATCACTTGAAAAACAACTAAGGCAAAACACGATGTAATTTCACTTTCTACTCTTGTATATATGGTTTGTGTATTGGCATTGTAAGCAATAGTGTTAGTAATGGCGTTATTATTTGAATTTGCGTCATTTGCTGAGGTATGAAACGTAATAATTAAATCTGTGGTACTAGCAACAATTTCATCTATTTTGTCCTCTAGGTTTATTAGGTATGCGCCATCATAATCATCATCACAAATAATAATGTCTTCAGGTTGCATTACTGTAGGAGCAGGAATTACTTGAATTTCTAATTCAGCAACATCATGACAGCCTGTGTCTGTATTTAAAACTCTTGTAAATACTATTTGCGGATTTGTTGTGTTAGTATAAAAAGGAGGTAAGGCATTTTCATTGTTGTTAGCATCTTCTTCTGTAAGAAAATAACTAACCGATGCATTGGTAATTCCTTCGCTTACATAGTCATTAAAATCTTCTAACGAAATAGAGGTAAAGCCATCATCATTAGTGTCACAATAATCAACAGGACTTAAAGGTTGTATTATTGTTGGCGGATTAATAACCAATCGAATACTTGTTAGGTGAATACAGTCATCGGTTTCTATTGTAACATAAAGTGTGTGCGGACTATCTGTAACTGTGTATAGTACAGATTGGTCTATTTCATTTATAGTATTGTTTTGGTCTTCTTCTGTTTCGTAAAAAGTTACAGTAGCATCTTCAATGTTGCTAGCAACTGTATTTGCTATATTTTCTAAGTCAAAATCATAAATACCATCATTAGAGTCGTCATCACATCTTGTAAAGTCTCTAGTAATAGCGTTGTTTCTAATTAAGTTAGCATATAATTCTACAGAAGAAATTGCAGCACAGCCTGTAGCATCATTAACCACTCTAATATAAACAATTTGTAGGTTAGGTACTGTGTTGTCAAAGTTTTGATAATCTGTAATAGGGTTATCTCCTGTTTGCGCATCTTCATAAGTTGTATGAAAGGTAACAGTAACACCTGTTAAGCCTTGTAATACGTCTGGAATTATAGTAGATAAATCAAAAGAAGCAAAACCATCATCATCAATTTCACAAGCATTAATAAGTTGTGGTTCTTGATTAATATCAGGATTTTCAAGTACGTTTATAGTTAGTGTTGTGGTGCTAATGCAGCCAGTGGTAGCGTCAACAACACTAACAAAAAGTTGTTCTGTTGCATTTGTATTTGCGTACGGAAGTGGTATGGCATTTTCTACATTTTCTGCATCTATTTGTGAGTAATGGTAGTTTACTATATAGTTTGCGTTTCCTCCTGTAATTTCCTCGTCTTTAACAGATAAGTCTATGGTTGTAAAACCATCTGAAGTAGTGTCATCACAAACATCTAATTGGGTAGGTTCTACAATGGTTGGTAAAGGATTTACTACTAGATTAAATGTAGCAAAAGATAAACAGCCATTATTGGTGTCTTCAATTTTAACATGAATTACTTGCGGATTTGTAGTGTTAGTAATAGGAGCAGTAATTGGGTTGGTTTCTGTATGTGCATCTTCACTAGAGTAATAATAACTTATGGTATAATTTGAAGAAGGTACAGCATCTAACACCTGATCTTGCATTGTAGAAAGATCAAAGGTTTCTGTTTCATCATTACTAATATCATCACAAATTTGATAGTCTGCAATAGCATCTGCTGTTTGTTCAGAACTTAAATTAACAACTATTTCATCTTGAATTTCGCAAAAGCTAGTACTAATAGGCATAGTAACTACCACTTGGTAGGTTCCAGATTGGGTAATATTATCTAGATTAGGAAGTATTTCACCAGGAATTAAAGTGCCATTTAAAAACCACTCATAAGTAGCTAAAGGGTTTTGGGTATTTGCATTTAATGAAACAGAATCTGCACAAGTAGTAATGTCTTCTCCTAAATCTACAGTGGCATTAAAGCTATTTCCTTCAATAAATACCGCAGAATCAAAATTTTGATCTGCTTGATCTGCAATAACTAATTTTATATGGTATTGTACGTTTGGTTGTATACTTGCACTTGCAGAAAGTACTGTAGTACGACCGTTAAAGTTAGTGTCACCTAAATTATAACCATCAAAATAAGATTCGTTTTCAGCAGGACAAAAACCTACAATCTCGTCGTGTATGGTATTGGTATTTACAGGAGTACTCGTTCCTGGTATTACTGCAATATTGGTATATGAAGAAGCGCCAACTTCTTTTAAAAGAAAAGCAAAACCATCTGAATATTCGCAAGGATAGGTCGCGTAGTATTCTTCGGAAGCTAAAATATAATTAAACTGTATTTGGTTAGAAACCGAAACAAAATCAAACTCAATAGAGGTAGCATTTACTGTATTTGATATACCAAGTGCGGATTCTAAATCTGGATCTGTAGGCCAAGAAGCATCACCATCATTTAAGGTATTTGTGTTGTTTGTGTTTCCTGCAGAAGTGGCGTTTCCGGTAGATAAAACAATTCCATTTTGAAAAGGGAAACTAGAATTGTCTTGCTCAAAATAACCATAACTGGTAATCCCATTTGCATTTCCGTTTACGTTTGATACTATGTTTGATACCTCTACACAACCTTGAATTAAGTTATTTTCTATAAGTTGTTGAGGTGTTTGGGTATTATCTACAATAATTTGTTGCGAAAAGGAATATTGTAAAAAGCATATGCTTAATAATACGCAAGCTACTGCAAGCTTGATATTATGATTTGTAGGGTAAGTATTCTCTTTCAATTTATTAGGGCTTAGTTAATTAGAGGACGAAACTACACCTAAAATAGATTAAATGCAAATTTAATCGATGAAATGCATTTTTGATACTTAAATTATCTATTTAAATATACCCAACCAGTTAATAGTTTGAAGTTGTTATCGTTAAGATTTAGTACGTAAAAATAAGTACCTACAGGAAGCAGTTTGCCTTGATTGGTTATACCTCTATTTGCTTTTCCTTCCCATCTTTTTGTATTGTCGCCAACAAATAGAAGTGTACCATATCTATTGTAAATTTTTAGTTCATGGTTTTCAAAAATATCATATAAACCTTGAATGTTAAACCAATCATTAACCGAGTCATTATTTGGTGAAAACCCTTGCGGAATAGTAGGAGGGCAGTTTTCTGTTAATAAATTAAATTGATAAATATCTGCACAATCTTCGGTTTCTATTTTTATGTAAATAGTTTGCGGACTTGTGGTACTTTGGTAATGTTCTGGAATAATAATGTTATTTTCATTATTAATTAGGTCTTCTATTGTAGTGTAAAAAGTTACGCTGTTTAAGCTGTTATTTGTGATTTCTTCTAATGGGTTGGTTAAATTAAAAATGGCAGTATTAAACCCGATATCACAGCTTAGCAAAGGTTCTAATTCTATACTCTCAGGTAAAGGAGTAAGTTGTATGTTTTCTGTTGTTGTATTGTTGGTTTCGTTTAACTCTACAACAGTTCCGTTTCCTTCTCCATCATCATCTACTACTATAGTTAAAGTAAAATTATCTGGTATATTGTTGGGTATTGTAAGTGTTATGTTTTTATTTTCAAAACCATCAATAGCTATATCATTTTCTGTAACGCTCTGCGCTATACGTTGGTTGTTAGCATAAAATGCAATTGGTGTATTTTCTGGTAAAACCTCTGTACTATTACTGTTGTAAATAGTATAATCAAGATCTATAGTATTGCTGTAACAATCATTGTTATAATAGTCTATGCTTACAGTAGCATCTGGTAGTTGACTGTTTAAAACGGTTATTATATTATTTAAAATAATTAAGTCAGCTCTAAATACACCTGTGTCATCTATATCTCCTGTTGTGAGTTTTATTTCTACAGAAGTATCACCAATAGCAATATTATCTTGAATGTTGTAAACGTCTAAATCTCCATTGTAAAAAGTACTAGTATTGGTAAATGAGTTGGTACCATTAAAAGCATTATCAGAAGGGTTTAAAGGTGGATTCGATATTAAGTTCCCATTAATTTGTAGCGTTTCGCCATAATTTAAATTGCTATCTCCTTCCCAAGCAAGGAAACCTATTTTTGCTCCATCATTATCTAAAACATTAATATTATCAATAACAATTGTTTTTTCTTGCTCTACTTGGTTTATAATTTCTAAACCTTGAAAGAGACTAACTTGGTTTATAGGTAAGCTTGCTTCTTCATAAATAACATAAATGCTCCAGCCAGCAAAATTGGTTCTATTATTACAATAACCAATATTTGTTGTTAAGGTTTCAGAAATATCTAAATCACTTAAAGTGTAAGTGGTGTTTCCTAAAGCGGTTACTATATTGGTAATGTCAGTAAAACAAGAAAAATAAGTTAGTGTTCCGTAAAAAGAATCTTGGTATTCTACGTTATAGATTTCTTCAGCAGTTACCTGTGTGTTATTTAGAGTAACTTCTTGATCACCAGTTCCAGAACCAGCCCAATATAAATAGGCTGCTACCACGTTGGCTGAGTTTGGTATGTTTAAATCAGCCGAAGAACTAGGTAGAATTTCGCAAAATTCTCTAACAAGATTATTTTCAAATGCATTTAAGGTATTACCAATTGCTGTGTAATTAATAGTACCATTGTATTGCTGATATAGTGATATATCTTGTGCCTTTAGTTGTAAAAAACTAAAAAGTAGTGCAAGTATAGTTATAAGTAGGTTGCGCATTTTCATAGAGTTCTATGTAAATGTACGTGAATAATTTTATCGAATTAATGAAAAATGATTAAAATATTCTCTACCATCTTGTAACGTAATAGCAAACCAATAATCATCACTTGGCAAATTAGTACCATTAAAAGTACCATCCCAACCTGGAGTTAAAGGACTTATTTGTTTTAATAATTGACCAAAACGATTAAATATTTTGACAGTAGTGTTGGGTTGTATTATGTTTGAAACTCCTAACACTTGCCAAGTATCATGGTAGCCATCATTGTTTGGTGTAAAGTATTGCGGAAACCCTACAACCGAAACAGGTTGGGTTATAGTACCACAATCATTTTTGGTGTCTTTTACAGCTATTGTGTACATTCCTGGGTAAATATCACTAAAGAAATTGCTTGTTTGAAAAGAAACATACGGATTTCCTGCACTATCATATAAAGCATATTCATAAGTGCCTTCACCAGAAGTATTAACGGTTATGGTATTGCTAATAGTACCATCAACTACTTCTACAGCATCTATTGTTGCTGTGTTAGAAGCTTCGACTAGTATTGTTCTTGATTTTTGGCAATTTTCAGCATTTATAACAGTTACTGTATAGCTGCCAATTTCATTTATTTGAATTTGATTTGTGGTTTCTCCTGTAGACCACAAATAGGTATAATTGTTAGGGTTGCCAATGACACCACTTTGTAATTGAATGGTTGCTGGATATGTGTTTAAACAATAAAAAACAGTTTCATCCTCTAATAGTTCAGGAAGAGGGTTTATGGTTAAAGTTACTTCGTTTATACCATAACAAGCATTATTATCTTCTGCTCTTGCATAAATGGTTTGTGTGTATGGTGTGGTGTTGGTATAAGGTGTAGTGAGTTCGTTTTGTTCTAAAAGTGCATCGGTATAATTTTCATAATACGTTGTAGGAAAAGTAATACCATTAATAGCTTGAATGTCTGTAGTAAAGTCATCTAAGTTAAAGGTGTTTATTCCGTCTTCAGAATTTAATTCGTCACAAACTTCTGGAGCATTATAATCTTGAATTTGCGTAGTGCTTGCTTCTAGTGTAAGTTCTGCAATAGAAAAACATCCTGTACTATTATTGGTAACTTGAACATAAACTGTTTCTGGGTTTGTGTTATTTGTATAACTCGTACCATCTATTTCATTGCTGCTATTTTGAGCATTTAAAATGGAAGAATAAAACTTTACGGAAGTATTTGTTGCTCCACCAGTAAGCGCGTCTTCAGCTTCAAAAAGATTAAAAATGGTGATGCCATCTACAGTACCATCTTCATCACATTGAAAAAGAGAACTATTAAAACTATCAGGAACAGGTAAAGTAACTAAATTTAAAGTAAATATGTTTTTACAAGTTGGGTTTGCGGCATCTTCTATTCTTACAAATAATGTTTTAGGAGTGCTTAAGTACGGACTTGTTAAAGCAGCGGTATTGTTTACAGCATCATTATTAGTTTCGTGGTAGCTAATATTGAATAACGCAGGATTTTGTCCATTTAATATTTCGTTATTTTTAGACTCTAAGTCAAAATAGGTAACGTTATTAAAAGCATCTCCATCTGAATAATCATCACAACTTTCAAGATCTGATGGTGCGTTGTATTCTGGTCCAGGATTTACTGTTAATTCAAAAGAAGCAAGATTAAAACAACCTGTTGTAGTATTGGTTAATCTTGTATAAATTGTTTTTGGGTTGCTTGTGTTGGTGTATGGACTAGTTAACGGATTTATATTAATGTTAGCATCACTTTCTGATTCGTGATAGCTTATTATAACATCTGTTTGCGAACCCAAAATAGTAGCTGTATTCGCATCTAAATCAAAAGTAGTAAACCCATCATCATAAGGAGCAACCACATCACATTCTTCTATGTTAATGGTTGTGGTGTCTGCAACTTCATTCGTTGGTGGTTCTGCAAATTCTGCAGTACCTGTCCACTCTAGAGTAAAAGGGCTTGTACCTACAGGTCTATCTAAAACAATATAATAAGTTTCGCCAGCAAGAACATCTAGCCATCTAACAAAACTGTTACCAGCAGCGCCAGGACCTTCAGAAGTATCTGTTTCAGTACCATTCATTCCTGTTAAATTATTTCCTTGTCCTGCAGCTTGCGGGTTTGTGGTAGAGCATCTAATAGCTTGACCAATATTACCACAACTTACGTTTGGGCCAAAGACAAAAAAATCATAATCTATTACTGTAGAAGGACTAGACGGAGTTAATGTAAAACCAAGTGTACCATCATTTATAACTGTAACTTGTAGCCATAGGCTATTGTTTTCACTACTTGCACATGTGTTAGAACCAGAGAGTTCTTGTGTGCCTATTCCGTTAGCATCTAAGTTTACATTAGAGTTTCCACATACAATAACAGCGTCTATACAGTCTGTTGGTAGTTGTGCATATGAAAATGGTATACAAAAACTTGTAAAAAGTAGTATGAATATATAGTGTTTTGTTTTCAAAAGGATAATTATCTTTTTAGGGTAAAGTGGTTAAAATATTCTCTTCCGTCTTGTAGTGTTACTGCAAACCAATAATCATCACTTGGTAAATATTGTCCGTTAAATTTACCATCCCAACCAGGACCAATAGGACTTATTTGTTTTAGAAGTTTACCATAACGATCAAAAATTTTAATTTTTGTGTTTGGTTGAAACAAACTAGAAACTCCAGATACTTGCCAATAATCATTTATACCATCATTATTTGGTGTAAAAAACTTAGGAAAACCAATAACAGAAACAATTTGTTCTACTATACCACAATCGTTTTTAGTATCTCTAATAGAAACGGTATAAAATCCGCCAGGAGCTACATTGGTAAATACATTACTAGTTTGGTAATAAGCGTATAAACCTGCATCATTAAAAAGGGCGTATTCATATTCTCCTTCACCAGAAGCGTAAACGGTTATGGTGTTATTTGAAGAAGCGTCTACAACAGTAATAGAGTCAATTGTAGCAATGTTTGAAGGTTCTATAGTGATGGTTCTAGATTGTTTACATCCATTACTATTGGTTACAGTTACTGTGTAAGTGCCTTCTTGATTAATTTGAATTTCATTTGTAGTTGCTCCAGTAGACCAAGCGTAGGTATAGTCATTAGGATTACCAATAACACCACTTTCAATACTTATGGTTTCAGGATATGCATTTAAACAATAGAAAAGGGTTTCGTCTTCTTGTAATTCCGGAAGCGTATTTACAGTTAATGTAATTTCACTAATACCATAACAATCATTAGCATTTTCTACTCTTGCAAATAATATTTGACTGTAAGCCGTTGTGTTTGTATAGGTTGTAGATACTTCGTTTTCTTCTAAAAGCGCATCATTATAATTTTCATAATAATGTATGGTTAAACCAGCAGGTAAACCTAATAGAATATCACTCTCTGCAGTAGTTAAATCAAAGGTGTAAAATCCGTCTTCATTACCATCATCATCACAAGCGTTAATGGTAGCGTTGTTGGCTTGTGTACTACTTACTTGTAAGGTTACTTCTGCAATTGTAGAACAACCAGCTGCTGCACTTCTTACTAGAGCATAAATGGTTTGTGGGTTGCTTGTGTTTTCAAAAACGTTATCTGCAATTGGGTTTAATTCATCTTCAGCATTAGTGAAAGAGCTGTAATAAGTTACTTCTAAATCTGGGTTTGATCCTGTTAAACTTTCATTAGCTTCTGTAAGATTAAAAATGGTTTCTCCATCATCAACACCATCTTCATCACATTGAATAAGTACTGTGTTTGTCACTACAGGATTATCAAAATATTCAACAACCGCTTCGCCTTCTAGTGTTTCGCAATTATCACCAGGAAGTTCAATAAGCACCTCGTAGGTTCCTGCTTGAGTAATCTCTAAGTCATAGTCGCTTTCTGTTATTACGGTACCATCTTGCGACCAAATATAATCTGCACCTACAATGTTTTCGGCTGTTAAGGTATAATTATCTCCATCACATAAAGGTAGGTATGTAGACGCTTCTCCATTTTGAATAATATCTATTTTCTGATTAAAAAAAGAGGTTATAAAAGGAGGAAGGCCTTGTGTAGAATTAAGACCACCAAGATCAACACCAAAATGTTGGTAGTTTGATGCTGTTCCTGCTTCATTAGGATTATTTATTACACCTAAATAAGGAATACCACTAGTGTAAGAGTTACTTAAGGTTCTGTATATTTTTCCGTTAGGTCCTAGTTGTAATGCACCTCTAAATAGGCTTTGTTCGTCTAATAGTATTTGCGAATTATTAATATCTGCAGCAAAAAGATCAAACTGTACTAAAGACGAAGCATTATTTATAGCACTTCCTGTAGCGTCATTATAAGCGTGTACATATAGGTATTGATTATTTGGTGAAAACTCTACACCATATGCGTAAGGATTAGACGTATTAATATTTAGGGTTACAGGGTTACTAACTATTCCTGTAGCTGTGTCAAAATCATATAAAAACATACCGCTAGTAGTGTTAGCAGAAGCTAGTTTTGTTCCATCAGGCGAAGTTTTTAAGTATCCTCTAGCATCTGTTATGCTTGTGGAAAAGGTAGATTTTACTGCATTGTTACTTACACCAGTCGTGGTAACTTCAAAAGCATGATAAGTATTGTAAGTGTCAGTGCTTCCGTTTAAGGAGGCTAAAGTTAAAACCCAAATAGACTCTGAGTCGCAGTCTTTTAAAACGGCTGTTATTTTTTCTGAACAAAGACTAAGTAAACTACTGTTTTTGTTAACTACAGCACCAAAACCACCATCAAAACTCATGTCTACAGTAGAGTAATTTAAACCATCATTAGTACCATCTACAGCGTTGTCTACCGTAAAAATATAGTAAATATCAGGATCACCAGGTTTAGGAACAACAATTGCAGATTGCGTACTAGATTCATCTCCATACAAATTACTACCATTACTCATTATACTGTGCATTCTGTTATAAACAGTAGAGCCGTCTGTATAAAAAAGTAAATTACCATTTTCATCCGAAATGGAAGAACAACCTTCTTTAGTGTTTAATTGTCCGTCTGTTAAAGCGGTAACAGCACCATTTAAAGTATTAAATTGAATTCCTGCATTTTCGCCAAAATACCAGTTAGATGCTTGGTCTTGAGAATAAGACATAGCAAAGGCTAGAAAAAGGAGGTAGAATATTTTTTTCATTTTAAAAAGCAATAGCTACCAAAGGTATTACATTTAATTCTGTAATAATTATAGAAGAATGTTAAAAAAACGAGAAGTTACAATTTATAAATCTCGTTTTTTTAATATTTTATAAGATAAAAACACAAAAAGAATTGTCCACCCAACAACAATTGCTAGTTCATACCCATGTACAGCATAGTCATACGTAAGATCTGTTTTATCTGGAAACTTAGTCATCATGACACGTTGAAAAGGCTGATCTATTAATTTGTACATAGATTTTAAAGGAAAGAAATTCTGGATTTTCTCTGCCAATTCATAGTTGCTTTGCCAAGTAATTAAACCTAAAACAATGTATTCAAAAATGTATAAAATAAATAGGAAAGCTAAAGCAAAAGCAGAGCGTTTTACCAGCATACCAAAGAATAGACATAAAGTGAAAAAACCAACCAGCTTCACAAAATAGGCAACTAAAAAATTAGTTTCTCTAAAAATAATGCTAGCTTCGGTGTAGCTAGAGTAGTAAAGGCCAATAAAAAAAGAAGCCAATGCTATTAATACTGTAGCTATTAATGAAAAGAATACAATGGTATAGAATTTAGAAAGTATAAATTCTTTTTTACTTAAACCATCAATTAAGTTTTGTTTTATGGTTTTGTTGCTATATTCATTACCAATCATGCTTACCACTACAATAGCAAAAAAGAACTTGAATTGTGATGCAAAAAAGGTAGTAATATGCCAAATTATAGGGAAATTAAAGATGCCAAGTTCTCCTAATTCTAAAGTGAAAAAACCAAAGAAGTTTATTTTTATAGAAGAAAGAATCAGTACTGTGAAAGGCAAAATAAAGGAAACAAATATAAGTACTTTACTAGCTCTGTTTAGTAGTAGTTTTTGTAATTCAAGATTTAATAGTCGTAACATGAGATTGGTTTTGGTGTTTTACCTTTTTTTGTCTTTGATTCTTTTTTTAATCCAATACACTTTTCTTTTAAAAAATAAAGGAGTGTATTGAATTAGTTTAAATTATCTGTAAGCTGAAGAAATTGTTCTTCTAAACTTTCTTTACGTTTTACTAAATGCGATAAGATGATGCCTTTTTCAAACATTAATTTATTGAAATCTGAAGCATCCATTGGTTCATTTAAAAAGGCAGTAATTAAACCGTTTTCAACTTTTATATTTTTAAAAGTAGTGTTGCTTTCTAGTAATTGAATTAAATCTTCTTGTTTGTCTGCTTTTAACTCAAAAAAGCCATGACTAGAAATCATTTCGTCAACACGACCAGCGTATAATTTTTCTCCTTTACGAAGCACCACAACATGCGAGCATACTTTTTCTACTTCGTCAAGAAGGTGCGAAGCTAAAAGAATGGTTGTTCCGCTTGCAGCTATATCTTTTATTATTTCTCTTATTTGATGAATTCCTTGCGGATCTAATCCGTTTGTAGGCTCGTCAAGTATTAATATTTCAGGATCATTTAGTAATGCCGAAGCAATAGCTAAACGTTGTTTCATACCTAAAGAGTAGGTATTAAACTTGTGGTTTTTTCTGTCTTCTAGACCAACAACTGCTAGTTTTTCTTCAATTTTACTATAGCTTACTCCTTTAATTTTACAGACTAATTTTAAGTTTTGTGCAGCAGTCATGTATGGATAAAAGTTAGGACGTTCAATAATGGCGCCTACTTTTTTTAATGCATCGTGTGTAGATACTGTACCATCAAACCATTTAAAATCTCCATGTGTTTTGTTTACTACGTTTAAAACAATACCAAGTGTTGTAGATTTTCCGCTTCCGTTAGGTCCAAGAATACCATATACATTTCCTTTTTTAATGGTAAACGATAGGTCTTTTACAGCTGTGAGGTAACCAAATTTTTTGGTAAGGTTATTAATAGTTAAAATAGATTCCAAAATTAAAGCGGTTTGATTAGTTATAGGTAAGACGAAGGAAGTAAAAAAATGTTACATACTCAACAAAAAAAAGCACTCTAATTATAGTAATGTAGAGTGCTTTATATATTAAGAATTGTAGGGTTAATATAGCCTAGTTCCAGTTTTCTTCAAAGTCTAGGTTATCATAATCATCTACATCATATCCATCGTCAAATTCATCAAATTCTTCTAAATCGTCACTTTCAAAATTTTTGGTAGGAGCTTCGTCAGGAATTTGCCCATGAACAAACATAAGGTTTGGATAGTCTGTACCTTCTGCTTCATCAACAATTTCAGCAAGTTCTACATAAAAAGTCCACATGCTTAAAAAGTCGTATACGTAAATTAGTTTGGTTTGCATTTCATGAACCACATCATTAATGGTGGTTTCGTTCATTAAACGAACTGTGTTTGCACCTTCACTAACATCAAACATAGATATTTCTTCACCTTGCTCCCAAGTATCATTACTTATGTAAAAGGAAGCCATTTCTAAACCATCAAAACCAAAAGATTGCGTAATGGTATTATGTAAGTCTTCTAAAGTATCTGTTTCACGAATTTCTAAATCACGAAAAATATCATCTTCCGTATCATTATCAAGTACTATTCTAAATCTGTAAATCATTATAAAAAATTATTTTGCAAAGGTACGATTTCCAACCCTCAAAACCCAAAAACTAAATTTGTAAATATTAAAACTAAATACTTCTTAAAGTATACTACCTTTTTTGTTTCTATTTACTAAAACGATGCAATGTAAATGTCATGGCACTCAATAGAAAAAACGCACCTATTTGATGTGCTACACCTAAGGCTAATGGTACTTGGTAAACTATAGTAAATACACCTAATAAAAATTGTACTACTACTAGAATTAACAAAGAATTTACTGCTTTTAATTGGTATTTAGTACGTGTTAGTTTTTTAGATTGAAACCATATTAGTAAGATAAAAACAACTACTAAATAAGCTGCTGTTCTGTGAATAAATTGAATACCACTTGGGTTTTCAATAAGGTTTTTATAAAACGGTTGTAGTATATAAACGGTTTCATGCATAAACTTTCCTTCATTCATTAAAGGCCAATGATTATGTAATAATCCAGCTTTTAATCCTGCTACAAAAGCACCATAAATTATTTGAAAAATTAAAACAACATAACCACCAATAATAAGGTTTCTAAATTTTTTGTCTACTGTTTTTCTTTCCGGAAAAATTAAATCTAAAGCTACCCATAAGGTTGCCGCAAAAGTTAAAAAGGCCGTTGTTAAATGTGCAGCCAATCTAAAATGACTTACATCTGGTTTATCTACCAAACCACTTTTTACCATATACCAACCTAAAAAGCCTTGAAAACCACCAAGAGCAAGAAGTACAATGCATTTTTTTATTGTTTTTTTAGTAAGCTGTTTGGTAGCCAAAAAGTATAAAAACGGAATAATAAAAACCATACCAATTAATCTACCTATAACGCGATGTAGCCATTCCCAGAAATAGATACTTTTAAAATCTTCTAAGGTAAAATGCGAATGCAGTTTTTGAAACTCAGGATATTGTTGGTACAGCGCAAAAGCTTCTTGCCATGCTTGTTCGCCTATTGGCGGAATAGTACCTGTAATTAATTTGTAGTTTGAAATAGATAAACCAGAATCTGTTAATCTAGTGATACCACCAACTACAACCATAATAAATATTAAGAAACATCCTGTAAATAGCCAGTAAATTACTTTTTTGTTGTCTTTTTTCATTTTTAAATTAATTCTTTTTCAAAGCACAAGCTGTTTTCAATATTTGCATATTGGCCATAGTTTGTTATTATTTTGTAATTATTTTTTTTGTAAAATGTTACAGCTTCGGTTTGCCGTTTTCCGGTTTCTAGAATGCATTTTTTATAGCCTAATTGTTTTGCCCAATCTTCTAAAGCTTGTACTATTTTTGTGGCAACACCTTGACCTCTAGATTTGGTATTTGTATACATGCGCTTAATTTCAACGCTAGATGTGTTGTATTCTTTAAAAGCGCCACAACCAACAGGAACATTGTCTATATAAGCAACAATAGTATTTTTTAAAACATCAATATTATTGAATTGGTTGTAAAAATCATGCTCTTCACCATCCATAATTTTTAAATATGCATCTAGTTGTTGTACTAAATGAATAAAGTCTGGGTTTTCTGAATTGGTTTTAACTAAATGCATTTTTTTGCTTTTTATTTACAAACACGAAACACCATGTGCTACTCACTTTTTGTTAGTCCTAAACGTTCACCTTCTTTTAGCATCAATTGAAAAGCGGCATCGTGTTCGTTAGGAATTACTCCTTCTAAAATGGCTTCTTTAATATGTTCTTTTATAACACCAATTTCGCGAGAAGGTTTTAAGTTGAAGGTTTTCATAATTTCTTCACCAGAAATTGGAGGCTGAAAATTACGTATGTGATCTCTTTCTTCTACCTCTACAATTTTTTCACGAACAATTTTAAAGTTGTTGTGGTATTTCTTGAATTTGTGAGGGTTTTTTGTAGTAATATCAGCTTCGCAAAGTGTCATTAAATCATCTACATATTCACCAGCATCAAAAACCAATCGTCTTACAGCAGAATCTGTAACCTCTTGCGCTAAAACAATAGGTCTAGAGCTCATAAAAACCATTTTTTGAACAAATTTCATTTTGTCATTTAATGGCATTTTTAGTCTTTTAAATAAATGGTAGACCATTTTAGAGCCTTCAAATTCATGTGCATGAAAGGTCCAACCTACTTTTTTACTAAATCTTTTTGTAGGAGCTTTACCAATATCGTGTAACAATGCAGCCCAACGTAACCATAGGTTATCTGTAGTTTTTGCAATATTGTCTACCACTTCTAAAGTGTGGTAAAAATTGTCTTTATGTTTTTGTCCTTCAACCTCGTCAATTCCTTTTAAGGCTGTTAACTCTGGTAAAATATATTGCAGTAGTCCTGTTTTTTCTAATAGTAGAAAACCTATAGAAGGTTTGTTTGCTTCCAGGATTTTATTTAATTCTACAACTATACGTTCTTTGGTTATTATTTTTATTCTTTCGTTATTTCTAGTAATTGCGTTTAACGATTCTTTTTCAATAATAAAGTTTAGCTGTGTGGCAAAACGTATGGCACGCATCATACGAAGCGGATCATCACTATAAGTAATATCAGGATTTAATGGCGTTTTAATAATCTTAGCCTCTAAATCTTCTAAACCTTGAAAAGGATCTAAAAGTTCCCCAAAATGGTCTTCAGATAAATTTAAAGCGAGTGCATTTATAGTAAAATCTCTTCTGTTTTGGTCGTCTTGTAACGTACCATTTTCAACAATAGGATTTCTACTGTTTTCATTATAAGATTCTTTTCTAGCACCAACAAACTCCACCTCAATACCATCAAAACGAAGCATTGCTGTACCATAGGTTTTAAATACTTGTACTTTAGGTTGGTTAGGTAGGTTTTTTGCTACTTGTTTTGCTAGCGCAATACCACTACCAACAGCAACAATATCAATATCTTTTGCAGTGCCACGATTTAAGATAAAATCACGAACAAAACCACCAATAACATAGCTTTCAAGACCTAGTTCTTTAGCAGATTTTGAAATGGTTTTAAATATTTTATGTTGTAATGCGTTTTTGTAATTCATTTTAATTTTTTACTCCTGTGTATGCGTGGCTAAAAGTATTTTACTTTCGTATAACTTTAACAACACCATCGCGACTTAACTTGATAATAGAGGATGGTTTTGTTGCCTTTTTTTCGTGGTGCAAATTTACAACATAGTCCACACCTTTTATAATCTCCTGAGATATTTCTTTAAAGGATTTTGGAGTAGGAGCACCACTAATATTTGCTGAGGTAGAAACTATAGCACCATTTAGTTTTCTGCATATTTGATAGCAAAATTCATCATCAGGAATTCTAATAGCAATGGTTTTGTCTTCGGCAATTAAATTAGGAGCAAGGTTTTGCGCATCATCATAAATAATAGTTATTGGTTCTTCTGCAATATCAAAAATGCTTTGTGCAGCGTCAGGAACTGTTTTTACGTATTTTTTTAGCATTCTATCATCTGCAACCAAGCAAATCATAGCCTTAGTTTCTATACGTTTTTTTAGTTTGTAAATTTTAGCAACGGCTTCTGCATTGGTAGCATCACAGCCAATTCCCCAAACGGTATCTGTAGGATATAAGATTATTCCGCCTTGTTTAAGAACTTCTATTGTTTTTTTTATTTCTTGATGCATAATTAACTTAAAATGGTTTTTAACCAGTTTGTATAGTGATATTTTTGATAAATTTCTGAAGGAATAGGTTCATACGGAGTATTTAAAAATGTTTCCGGAATATCAATTTCTGTATCAGGTGTAATCACGTGAATATTATTAGGATTGTAAAAATCGTAAGTTTTAATATCAGCGTTTGTTGTGATTAATTTTTTTTCTAAAAAAAGGCTTTCAAAAACACGAAACGTTAGTCCGTCTTGTACACCATATTTATGAATATCTACAATAATATTGGTTTTTAGTAAGTACTCTAATACTTGCTTGTTGTTTTTTCTTTCTTGAATAAAATGAATAAGTTCGGATTCTATTTTTTTATCAGATTGTACTAAAAACTCATATTTTACTTGCTTCTTTTTAAAGTATGCTGCAAGTTTTTCTAAGGTGTTAAATCTAAAATCTTTAGACATAATAGTAAAAGCATCATACGTTAAAGCTGTTTTTTTATAGTCTTGATTTAAATAAATAAAGTTTGGTAAAAAAATTAAATTATAATCTTTAACATCCTTTTTTTCGTAAGAATATACTTTATCAAAAAAGGAAATTACTTCTTTTTTTCTAGTAATATTATTGATAGAATCATGATAATAAGCAATAAAGTTTTTGGTTTTACTTTTTAATATAGATAGTTGCGAATCAAAAAATAAATCAGGTCTTACAATTAAAATATAATCGTAGGTTTTACCAGCAGTAGCTTCAATTATAGGTTGTAGCTTGTAGTAGTTTTTTAATTTGTTTTTTGTAAAAAGTTTATAGATTGCTGCGTAGGCTTTTTCAAAAATATGCTTGTATTTATATTTTTTTAAAGACGCTATATTGTAATAATCTACGTGTTTGTATTGCGCGTTAAGTTGGTTGTGAATGCTATCATAATAACCACTTAAATCATAGGTAATAAAAAGTATTTTTTTGTCTTTCATAAGTAACCAAAATATTACTTTATTTCTATTGAGTTCCTTTTTTTGTTTCCTTTAAGGGAAATGAAAAAGGAGAAAATTATCTTTTATAATTATTAATTACTTCTTGTAATTCATCATACATTTTTTTAGAAATAACATCTTTGGTAAAGTTATCTAATAAAAATTGATGTCCATTAGTGGTAAATTTATTTTGAAGCTCTTTGTCATTTAGTAATAACTCTACTTTATCTGCAAAATCTTCGGGATTACCAACTTCAGCTAAAAGGCCTGTTTCATTATCTACAATAACTTCTGGAATTCCTCCTGCATTAGCTGCTACAATAGGAACTCTACAAGCGTAAGATTCTAATAAAACACCTCCTGTAGGTTCGTTGTTTGAGGTAAACATAAACAAATCGAATTCTGGTAAAACTTGCGGAATGTCTGTTCTAAATCCAGAAAATATAATATGATCGTTTAGGTTTTTGTCGCTAACAATTTGCTTTATTTCTGCTTCTAGTTTTCCTTCTCCTATTAAGATATATTTTGCTTTTATATTGTTTCGTTTTACTAAAATTTCAACAGTATCTACCCAAGTGTAATGGTCTTTAAATCCTGAAAAAGCAGCAATATTTCCAATTATTTTATAGTCTGAAGGAATATTATATTCTTTGTGTAATAAGCCGTTTTTTTCTTGTTTGGTAAATTTGTGTACATCTGTAACACTACCAACTACACACATTTTACTAGTGTCTTTAACCGCATATTTTAGTACGTCTACTACAGGTTGCGATACACAGATTATTTTTTTTATGCCTTTGTAATTGTACTTCCATTTTCTAAGCATGTTAGAGTCTACACGTCTTATTAAGGTTCTGCATAATACTAAAGGAGCAGGAAGTTTGTAAAATAAGTGAGCTAAAACAGCCAAAGTATGTGCTTTACTATTATGAATAAAAACCACATCAATTTTTTTGTCTTTTACAATTTGAGCCAATTGTTTAGCAAAGCCTAAATCATACTCAGACTTATAATCAAAACCAATTACTTGCATGTTTTTTTCTTTAGCAACATCATAAACAGGAGTATTGTTGGCACAAACAATATATTGATCTTCTACATAATTTTTTTCTTTAAAAGCTTCGTATAAATAAATAATTTTTTGCTCATGACCTCTCCAAACGCCAGATGCAGTAATCTGTAATAATCTCATAGTTGTTTTCAATAGTATAGTGTACAAAGTAATTAAAAACATTTAATAACCGCTTTGTTTTTTTAGATTAATAACCTGTAAAATTTGTAATATTGCAAGATGCAAACGGTATATCAAGACAGCTATAAAAAGCACCAAGAAAAATTAGACCATTTCATTAATAATTTTAATGATTTAGGAGAGCAATTTGGTAAAGCAGATAGAAATGCTATTAAATTATTTGATTTAGAAGGTGAAACGATTAATATTAAATCGTTTAAAGTGCCAAATATAGTAAATCAAATAGCTTATAAGTTTTTTAGAAAAAGCAAAGCACAGCGTTCTTTTGAGTATGCTTCTAAGCTTAAAGATTTAGGTATTGGTACACCAAAACCCATAGCATATTATGAGTTTACTACGCCGTTTTTGTTTAAAAAGAGCTTTTATATTAGCGAGCATTTAGACTGCGATTTAACTTATAGAGAACTTACACGAGATTTAAATTATCCAGATCACGAGGCTATATTGAGAGCTTTTACTAGGTTTACTTATAAATTACATGAAAGTAATATTAACTTTTTAGACCACTCTCCAGGAAATACCTTAATTAAAAAAGTAGGAGACAAGTATGCGTTTTATTTGGTGGATTTAAATAGAATGGAATTTAAACCTATGTCTTTTGAAACTAGAATAAAAAACTTTGCTAGACTTACAGTACATCAATCTATTGTTGAAACCATGAGTGATGAATATGCAAAAGTTTCTGGTGAAGACTATAACAAAGTCTTTGAGTTAATGTGGAAAGAAACCGAAGCTTTTCAAGATAAGTTTAAGCGCAAAAAGCGTTTGAAAAAGAAGTTGAAATTCTGGAAAAAGTAATATTAAAGAGAAAAGAGCTATTCTCTTCCTCTGCGTAATAACCAAAGTTTTAAATAGCGCATAAACACTACATAGGCTTGTATGGTACCAATGGTAAAACCTACAAGACCATCTCTAAAACCGCTTTGCAATATATAATGTTTAAAAAAGCCGTAAAAAGGCTTAATTACAAAATGATAAGGTGTCAGTTTGCCTGTTTTTTTGTCGTAGTCTTTAGCTTGCCACCACGCATAACGATTCATTTTTTCTAAATACTTATCAAAAGTAATATAGGTATTGTGGTAAAACTTGTTTTTTAATTTACCAACAGTACCATCTACCTTAATTTCTGCATGCACATGTTTGTCTTCGTATGTACAAAAATCGCGTTTAAAAAGACGAATTACCTTATCGTTTCGCCATCCACTATAATGCACACGTTCTCCCATAAAATGGTTCATTCTACCAATCCAATAAGCAGTATGTTCTATTTCAGGTTGCTTTAATAAAGCTTGTATTTCTTCTTTTAATTCTGGTGTAACACGCTCATCTGCATCTACTAGTAAAATCCATTCGTGTTTTGCTTGCGGAATGGCCCAATTTTTTTGCGATGCCGAATATTGGTACTCACGTTTAATTACTTTGGTTGCTAATTCTTGTGCTTTTTCAAAAGTACCATCTGTACTTAAGCTGTCTACAACTAGAATTTCATCCGCAAAACTTACAGAGGCAATAACAGCTTCTATATTATGAATTTCATTTCCCGTAGGAATAATAGCAGTGAGTTTATGCATTGGTTTTAGGTAACGTATATGCTTGGTTATAGCTTTTTAAAGTAAAGTAATTTAAGCGTTTTCGCATTTTATACTTTCGTATCAAATTTAAGGGTTTTTGTTTTAAATGGCTTTTATCTTTATGTAAAAAAGAAATAGTAGCATCTATAACACGTTTGCTTGATTTTCCGTCAAAATAAGGATGTAAGTCAAGTATAAAGTTTTCTATATTTTGTAACAAGCTTTCTGGATATAATAAGGCTTCTTGAAAAGCTTTTTCTAATTCTTCTGCTTGATGTACGTGTAGTAAGTAGTTGTGATTAAAAGTATGATTAAAGGTAACTATAGGCTTTTTTTGCAATAAAAATTCTTGAATAGCAGAGGTAGTATCTGCAAACATAATATCTGCTTGTTTGTAAAGCGGAATTAAATCTGTGGTATTATAAAATTTAAAGTTGGCATTGTTTATAGATTTCCATTTACTAACAATAGCTTCTGGTAATTTTGGGTGCAATACCATTATAAAATTAAAAGTTCCTGCAGTAGATAGCCTTTTAATTTCTTGAAAAACCGAATCTTTATACGCTAAACTTAAACTTTCTGTAAAAGTAGAAGCTATCATAATAGTATGATTTTTTTCTCTTTTTTCAATAGGAAATAAAGGGTCTACTTTGCTCCATCCTGTTTCTACAACTTCAAAATAAGGATGTTTTTTTTGTTGCGCTAGAAAACCTTTTGTGGTAGATGGACCTTGTGTGCAATACAAATCAAAAAAACCACGAAGTCTAAAATGGCTAAACGTATTTTTTTTTGAAGGTCTTTTTTGAGCATTAAAACCATGAAAAATTTGCACTTTTAATCCTGTAATAAAATCAGGAACACTATCTGTTGCTGTTAATACCACATCTGGTTTGTAATCTAAAACCTCTTGTATGGTCTGTAAAGCATTGTTTTTTTGTTGTATTGCTTTTTTTCCGTCTTCAATATCTGCAAACCACTTTACGGTATAACCACGTTGGGTAATTTCAGTTTCTAAAGGCGTACCAATTGGTAGTGCATAACTGTACGATATATAAATTAAAAATTTATAATTCATGATTATAAGGTACTTAAAAAGTTTTTAAGTTCTGGTTTTATAAATTCTGGTTTTAGTTTTAGGTAATACGTTTCAGGATCTTTTTTAGCTTCCGTTTTATCGGTTTCATTATATGCTATATAATCCGATAGGTGAATAGCTACATTGTTTCCAGGTTCGTTTTCACTAAACCAATTCGCTTTGTTTAAATAAGGCGAAAAAATAGTAAAGGTAGGAATGTTTAGAGCCTTTGCCATATTATTTGCTCCACCTTCATTTCCTATTAAAGCATCGCATTGTTGTGTTATGGCTAAAAATGCTCTTAAACTTTTACCAAAGACATCAAAATAAATATGTTTTTGGGTTTTTGCTAAGCAATAGTCATAGATTTCTTTAGCTTCTTCTTTCTGTTTAGGTATGTAATTAAACAGTATTTGTGCGTCCTTATTATTTTCAACTAAGCTGTCTAATAAAGCAGCCATGTATTTTGCAGGATAGGTTTTAATAGCACTACTACCTAAAACGCTAATCATAAACAAAGGTTTGTTACTTTGTATGTTGGCAGTTTCTAAATACTTTTTAGCAGTAGTAATTTCTTCTGGTTTTAAATAAATTTTAGGAACAATATTTTGAAACGAAATAGCTAATGGTTCTAGAAGTTTTAATCTATTCTCAATAGCTAAACTAGCATGGTTTTCTGGTTTTTTTAATCGCTTAATAGGATGCGTAAAAACAAAAGAAGTATGTTTTTTATAGTATGCTATTTTTGTTTTTGCATGAGTAAAGTAACTAATAAGTGTACTGCTTAATTTGCCATACACATCAATAACCACATCGTATTTTTCTTTTTTTAGTGATTTTAAGAAACGGTAAAATGCCATTTTACTCTTTTCTATTTCAGGAGTAAAAAATACAAAGTTATCTATAAAAGGGTTGTTTTCTACAACAGGATAGGTATGAGAGTTAATAAGATAATCTAGTTGTGCATCAGGATATTTTGTGCGTAATGCTTCAAACAGAATACTGCTTGTAAGTACGTCTCCAATCATTTTTTGTTGCACAACTAGTATCTTCAAACTCTAAGCGTTATTTTATTATTCATTAAGCAGGAGTAATTACTGCTACTGTACATTGCTAATTTTTAAACAGCTACATCATATTCACGTAATGCATCGTTTAAAGATGTTTTTTTATCTGTACTTTCTTTACGTTTTCCTATAATTAATGCACAAGGTACTTGAAACTCACCAGCGGCAAACTTTTTAGTGTAACTACCAGGAATTACTACAGAACGAGAAGGTACAATACCTTTCATTTCTACAGGTTCATCTCCAGTAACATCTATAATTTTAGTACTCATGGTTAATACCACATTAGCACCTAGAACGGCTTCTTTTTCTACGCGAACACCTTCTACAACAATACAACGAGAGCCTATAAATGCTCCATCTTCAATAATCACAGGAGCAGCTTGTAAAGGTTCTAAAACACCACCAATACCAACACCTCCAGAAAGATGTACGTTTTTACCAATTTGTGCACAACTACCAACAGTAGCCCAAGTATCTACCATAGTACCTTCATCTACATATGCACCTATATTTACGTAACTAGGCATTAGTATAGTACCTGCAGAAATATAAGCACCATGTCTTGCTACTGCATTTGGTACCACACGAATTCCTTTTTCAGCATATCCTGTTTTTAACGGAATTTTATCGTGATACTCAAAAATACCAACTTCAAGCGTTTCCATTTTTTGAATTGGGAAATATAAAACCACAGCTTTTTTCACCCATTCGTTTACTTGCCAACCATCATTTGTAGGTTCTGCTACACGTAGTTTTCCTAAGTCTAATAAATTTACAACTTCTTTAATAGCTGTAATGGTTTGCTGCTCTTTTAATAAGTCTCTATTTTCCCAAGCTTGTTCTATGAGCTGTTGTAATTCTTTCATCGCAATTTTTTGTTTTTGTTTCTACAAAAGCAGAAAGCTTATTTTATCTTTTTTATAGATGCAAAGATAAATCTATAATTGAATAAAGTAAATGGTTACCTAAAAAATATAAGATAGCTATTAAAGCTTAAAAATTAAGTTTAAATTTGCAGCAATGAAAAGAATATTAGCATTAGACTTTGGTACTAAAAGAACAGGAATTGCTGTAACCGATGAGTTACAGATTATTGCTTCTGGTTTAACCACAGTAAATACCAAAGAATTAATTCCTTTTTTAAAGGATTATTTTGAAAAAGAACAAGTAGCATTAGTAGTTGTTGGTGAGCCAAAACAAATGAATAATGAGGCGTCTGAAAGTGAAGCTGCTATTCAAGGTTTTATTAAAAAATTCACCATTGCTTTTCCTGAAATGCCAATGCATCGTGTAGATGAGCGTTTTACTTCTAAAATGGCGTTTCAAACTATGATAGATTCTGGCTTATCTAAAAAGCAACGTAAAAATAAAGCACTAGTAGATGAGATTAGTGCAACCATTATTCTTCAAAGTTATTTGTACTCTAAATAGTTTTTTTGCTTTTAGTATTTGAAATTAAGGTAATTAGTCGTTAAAATATGTAGTAAAATTCCTCACAACGAGAATTTATGTACATTGGTCTAATAATTAACGGGTTATATAATTGTACGACTATATTTGTTATAACCCAAATATATAAAATATGAAAAATCACTACTTTGCAATGCTAGTGTTAGCATTATTCTCGTTCACACAAATTCAAGCACAATTTTGTCCTCCAACAGGATATATTCAAGATTCCGATTTGTTTTTTATTTATGAAGCAGGAACTTCTAACTGTGCAGATAGACCAACAACAGTAAGCGTTGGCTCTTCTGTTTTTACACAATATATTTGTGAAGATCAGTTGTCTATATATGAGTTAACTTCAGGAGCTCCATTAGCAGAAACCACTAATGTAGCAGTAGATTTCGGGTTTTCAATTTGTGAATATGCAAACAACGGAACTTTATCTGCTGAAGATTTTGACATTCTATTTAAATCTTTAGTAAAAGTGTATCCTAACCCTGTAACTACAGATAGTAATTTAAATATAAACTTAGGCATTAATACCTCTGTAAAAGTAGAGTTGTATAACGTTACAGGTAAAAAAATGTTAAGCACAGCAACTTCTAATTTAAATACTGTAAGTGTAGATGTATCTCATTTAGAAAACGGTATTTATATTGCTCAAATTATAACAGATTTAGCTACAATAACAAGAAAAGTAATTGTGTTACACTAAACATAGTATAATATATATAAAGAACTCCTTAATTTTTAAGGAGTTTTTTTATGCTTTTTAGCCAACAAATTAACTAAGTATTGTATTTTTGCATGAAATCATTTAAAATACCACATGATATTACCTATTGTAGCTTATGGAGATCCTGTTTTAAAAAAAGTAGGAGCAGACATTACTAAAGATTACCCTAAACTAGACGAGCTAATTGCAAATATGTACGAAACTATGTATGGCGCTTTCGGTCTTGGTTTAGCAGCACCACAAATTGGATTGCCAATACGTTTGTTTATAGTTGATGCAGAACCTTTTGCAGAAGATGATACGTACACAAAAGAAGAGCAAGAAGCTTTTAAAGGATTTAAAAAAACCTTTATTAATGCTAGAATTTTAGATGAAAAAGGAGACGAATGGCCTTTTAGCGAAGGATGCTTAAGCATTCCAGATGTAAGAGAAGATGTCTTTAGAAAACCTGAAATTACCATTGAATATTTTGATGAAAATTTCAAAAAACATACCGAAACCTATGATGGTTTAATTGCTAGAGTGATACAACATGAGTATGACCATATTGAAGGTATATTGTTTACAGATAAACTATCTTCTTTAAAAAAGCGTTTAATTAAGGGTAAACTAGCTAACATATCTAAAGGAAAAATTAACATTGATTATAAAATGCGTTTTCCTAACCAAAAAAAGAAACGATAAAATTTGTTTAGCAATTGCAAACACTAGATATTTGCCTTCTTTAAAAAAATAAGTATATGAGCTTAGAAAAAGTATTATCCATTTCTGGAAGACCAGGATTATATAAATTAGTAGCACAAACACGTGGTGGTTTTATAGCAGAATCTTTAATTGATAAAAAAAAGATATCTGTAAACATGCAACATAATGTTAGCATTTTAAGTGAAATTGCTATTTACACACTTCAAGAAGAATTACCTTTAAGAGAAGTTTTTAGTAAAATAAAAGCTAAAGAAGATGGTAAACCAACCTCTATTAGTCACAAAGAAAGTAAAGACAAATTAGAAGAATACTTTTTTGAAATTTTACCAAATTATGATGAAGATAGAGTATATGCTAGTGATATTAAAAAAATCATTCAGTGGTATAACTTGTTAGAAAAACACAATATGTTAGACTTTGATGTAGCTGAAGAAAAATCAGATGAAGAAGAATAACAATTTCAAGTATAATATTTTAAAAATCCAACTCTAGCAGTTGGATTTTTTGTTTGTAAATTTACCAAAATACAAAGTATGAATTCTAGAGAAAACCAACTAAAAGCATTTGATAGATTGTTAACCATTATGGATGAGCTTCGTGAGCAGTGTCCTTGGGATAAAAAACAAACTATGGAAACTCTACGTCATTTAACCATAGAAGAAACCTATGAACTTGGTGACGCTATTTTAGATCAAGATTTAGAAGAAGTAAAAAAAGAACTTGGTGATGTATTGCTGCATATTGTTTTTTATTCCAAAATAGGAAGCGAAACCAAAGACTTTGATATAGCAGATGTATGTAATAGTATTTGCGATAAATTAATACACAGACATCCTCATATTTATAGCGATGTTAAGGTAGAAAATGAAGCAGATGTAAAACGTAACTGGGAGAACTTAAAACTAAAAGAAGGTAAAAAAAGTGTGCTTGAAGGTGTACCTAAAAGTTTACCAGCTTTAGTAAAAGCCAATAGAATTCAAGATAAAGTTGCTGGAGTAGGTTTTGATTGGGAAGAACCACAACAAGTTTGGCTAAAAGTAGAAGAAGAACTTCAAGAGTTTCAAGATGAAGTAAAGGCAAAAAATCAAGAAGCTATGGAGAGTGAGTTTGGTGATGTTTTATTTTCTATGATAAATTATGCTAGATTTTTAAAAATAAACCCAGAAAATGCCTTGGAACGTACTAACAAAAAGTTTATTAATCGTTTTCAATATTTAGAGGAAAAGGCAAAATCTTTAAATAAAAATTTAAAAGATATGACTTTAGCAGAAATGGATGTTTTTTGGGAAGAAGCAAAGCGTTTACCAAAACAATAAATAAAAATAAAACTTATCTACTAGAGTTTAATCCAGATTTATTATTTAAAACGAAGCATTTTACAAAGGATTAAACTAATGTAAAGACAATCTTGTAACTGTTCCTGAAACGTTATTATACGCTTCTAATGTTTAAGCTGATACTTGTATTTGACTTGTAAAAAGGAGTAGGATAAGCAGGAAAGAATTTATAACGAATAAAAAAAAACATTTTTTTTTATTTCCTGAAATCCAAAATTAATTTTCTTGCGTATATACTATTAAATGACACTATTTCTTAAATGAGTAGATTAATAGCATAGTTAAATCTTTTCAGTGTCATTAATATAAGGGTTGTTTTTTTTAGTTAAAAAAATAACAATTTAGTTAGTTTAGTTAGAACAAATCCTATTTGAGTTTAGTTATTCAAATAGGATTTGGTATTTTATATCGTTAAGCTTTATTACTTCATAAAGCTCCTTAGCTTACTCAGTTTGGTTTTCCAGTTTTCTAAAGACGCTTTGTGTTTATCAATGTTTTTATGCACTTCTTTTACAAGCGGATTGTCCTTTTTTACATTAGTAAAAAACTGAAGATTGTTTTCTAATTGATTTATTTCTCCTTTTACTTCGCTAATTTTCTTTTTAATATAAGTATACTCATTATCTAAAAGTCTACTGTCTTTAGCGTTGCTTAAAGATTCTAACTTGTTTTCAAACTTAAGCATTTCTGCTTCGTCCTTATTCATTTTAAGGCTATCAAATAAAACGTCTAAGGTTTTATTAAACTTACCTTCAATATAGCGTTTGTTTCTTGGTACGCTACCTAAGGCTTTCCATTGCGCAATATGTTCTTTAATTAGTTTTAAATCTACATCATTATCACCAGTCATTTCTAGTGTTTTCATGGTTTCTAACAATTCTTTCTTCTTGTTGTATACTTCAAACTCTTCTTTGTTTTCAGCATCTTTTATAGCGTGAAATTTGTTAAAATAATGGTTGCAAGCGCTTTTAAATTGTTTCCAGATTTTATCACTATCTCTTCTTGGTACGTGACCAATATTTTTCCATTCCTCCTGGATTTTTTTCATTAAAGGAGTAGTGGTTTCAAAATCTTCATTGTCCTTATTGTCTTCGGCAATTTTAATTAATTCTAATTTTTTTTCAAGATTAGTGTGTTGTTCCTTTTTAAGGTTCTTGTAAAAAGCGTTTTTATTTCGGTTAAACTCTCTAACTACATTTTTAAATTTAGACCAAGTGGCTTCGTTTACTTTTACAGGAACTTTACCTGCACTAAAAAACTCTTTACGTAAGGCTTCTACTTCTTTTATCTTGTTTTGCCAAGCACTATGTGTGTTTCCTGGTTTTTTAGAAACGGCTTCAATTTTAGCAATTATAGCTTGTTTGGTTTGTAGATTTAGTTCGTAAATCTTGTCTAGGTCTTTAAAGTATTCTTGACGTTTGTCATGAATAATTTTGGTAGCTGCTTTAAATCTATTCCAGATTTCATCTCTTTTTTCTTTAGCAACAGGACCAAGGTCTTCTTTCCAAAGCTTATGCAATACTTGCAATTCTCTAAAGGCACGATTTAAATTATCATCTTGAGCTAATTCTTCTGCTCTTTCAATAATTTTTAGTTTTTGCTCTAAATTATGTTTAAAGTCTAAATCTCTTAAATCTCTATTTAAATGTAAAAAGTCGTAAAAAATTTCTACATGATGGTGGTATGTGTTCCAAGTATTATTGTATTTATCTCTTGGTATTGCACCAGCATTTCGCCATTGTTCTTGCAGATCTTTAAAGTGTTTATAGGTTGTGTTAATGTTTTCTTCAACATTAATTAAACCTTTTATTTCTTCAATTATGCGTAAGCGTTCTTCAAGATTTTCTTTGTGACTTTTTTCTATGGTTTTGTAGTGCGTATTTAATTTGTCACGATATACAAAGTAGGTTTCTTTAAATTGTTTTTGAAGCGGACTGGAGTAATAAAAATCTATTTCATTACCACCTTCGTTTAAAAACTCTTCCTTTTTTTCTTCTAGTAGCGCACTAAATTTAGCTTTAAATTCCGCTCTTATATCTTCTACATGCGACTTAATGGCTTGTGGTTTTTCGTAATTCACCAATTTTTCAAGCTCTGCAGCTAAGTCTTCTAACTCCATAGCATGATAGTCTTTTACATCTATTTCATGCCTTTCTTTTGTACCTTCATCTTCCGCATCTTCCGCATTTACTGCTTCAATTTCATTAACAGCTTCATCATGTTCTTCATGATTTTCTTGTTGTTCAGTTACTTGGTTTTCTTCCGTTAGGTTAGAATTTTCAGTTTTCTGATTTTCTGGTTTTCCGTCTGCTTGCAGCAGGTTATCTTGCTCTGACATTGTAAAAATGGTTGATTTGTGATTGTACTGTAGCGTTAAAGATACTAAACAAGGCTTAAATTTTCAAAAAAGTCATGAGTAATAACAAAATGAATTTAAAAGTTTATAGGTATTTGCTATTTATTCCAAATACTCCATGATTTTTCTGCTTGTAATTCTAGCATTCTATAACCATTTATTATGGTTGCTTTTTTCTGTTTTCCGTAGTTTAAAAAGGTAGATTCTTCCGGATTGTAAATAAGGTCAAAAAGCAGGTGTTTCTGGGTTATTGCTTGATACGGAATGTTAGGACAAGCTTTTACGTCTGGATAGGTACCTAAAGGCGTACAGTTAATTATTATGGTGTTGTTGGCTATAATTTCTGGAGTAAGCTGTTGGTAAGAAATTTGATTTTCTTTAGTTGCATTTCTAGATACATAAGTATATGTAATATCTAGTTTTTGCAAAGCAAAAGCTATGGCTTTACTTGCGCCTCCTGTGCCTAAAATTAAGGCCGTTTTATGATGTGGTTTTAAATGCGGTGTTAAAGATTTTTTAAAGCCATAATAATCTGTATTGTAGCCTTTTAGTTTTCCTTTTTTGGTGAACTTTATAGTGTTTATAGCACCTATTTTTTCAGCATTTTTGTCTAACTTATCTACATACGGAATTATTAATTCTTTATACGGAATAGTAATATTAAAGCCTTTAATACTAGTGTCTTTTAAAAGCAAAGGGAAGTCTGAGATGCTTTCTAAATCAAAATTTTGATAGCTAGCATCTGTAATTTCTTCTGTTTTAAATTTTTTTGCAAAATAAGATTGAGAGAATGAGTAGTCTATGTTTTTTCCTATTAATCCAAATTTACGCATGTGTCTTTCTTGTTTTTTGTCCATAAAATTCTAAAGCTAAAACAATTGCTATACCAATAATAATACAAAAAATAGCAAAGTATGTTTCTTGGTTTAGTTCTGGTATAAACCGTTTATAGTTTTCTATTACTTTTTTTCCGGTAGAATCTATTAAAAAGCTACCATCTTCATTTAGTTTATAAATGGTTTGTTTAAAAGGCCAAACCACACCTAAAGAACCTATAATAAAGCCAATAATAGAAGCAGTAGTTATGCTTTTATAGTTTTTTAGTATATAGCTTAATATATGAGAAAAGGTAACCAAACCAGTTAAAGAGCCTATAGTAAAAACGCTTAGTATTTTTAACATTCTTATACGTTCTACATTGTGTATAAATGAAAAATCGCCTTTAATGATATCTGAAAAACAATTGTATAGCGCATTTACAGAATCTACTAAAAGCAATACATAGTTACCTAAAAGAATTAAAATAAACGATCCTGAAAATCCAGGAAGCGTCATACCAGAAACACTAATAATACCACAAAAAAAGACAAACCAAAGGTTATCGTTTTCTTTGGCAGGATCTAAAAAGCTAATGCTTACACCAATGGCAATACCTATAAAAAGAGCAAGGTAGGTTTGGTATTTCCAGTCTTTAAAATCTTTACTTATTTGGTAGATAGAACCTATAATCATTCCGAAGAAAACACTCCAAACATAAAGCTCATAGTGTATAATTAAATAGTCTAAAATTTTAGAAACACTAAAATAACTAATTAGCATTCCGAAGAACAATAAGCTTAAAAAACGACCATTTATATATTGAAAAAAGCTTTTAAATCTTCGGTTAACCAAAAGCATAAAGGCTTTGCCATTAATTTTTTGAAGCGAATAAATAAACTCTTCATAAAATCCAGCAACAAAAGCTACAACACCACCAGAAATACCAGGAACTTTGTTAGCAGCACCCATTCCTAATCCTTTTAAGACTAGAAATATTTTGTCTGTTAATGTTCTGGTATTTTCCATTAATGCACTTTGTTTCCTATTTTTTCTAGAATGAATATAGTTAAAAACCCTATAACCATTAAGGCAATAGCAATTAGTACTTGTGCATCTATTAGGTTTAGTTCTGTAAATCTGGAAGGTAGTATGCTTTTTTCTACAATGGTTTTATAGCTTTCAAAATCTTGAATTGTTTTTTGGTAAACAGAGAGCGTACCTAAGTTGGTAATATTGGCAAAAGGTATTACATCTCCTGTAGCATCACTCATAACAGTTATTGTTTTTTTCCAGGGCCAAATTTTATTCAGCGAACCAAAAATAAAACCAGTTAAAACGGCTAGTGTAATATTGTGGTAATGTTTAAATAACCATTTTAAAACTCTTGAAAAGCTTAACAAACCAACAATAGCACCTAAAGCAAATATGGCTATTTTTTTTATGTCTAAACTATCTATTGCGTTGCTTAATGTTTTATAAGCACCTAAAATGACTAATATAAAGGAACCCGAAATACCAGGTAAAATCATGGCACAAATAGCTATTGCTCCTGCAATAAATAAAAAGTAAGGGTTGTTATTGCTTGCCATAGAAGGCAATGAGGTTATATAATAGGCAAGTACAGCACCAAAAATTACGGCTAGAATAGTTGCTAGATTCCACTTGGTAATTTGTTTACCAATAAATAAAATACTAGCAATAATTAACCCAAAAAAGAAAGACCATATTAAAATAGGATGTTGCTCGATAAGGTATTTAGCAAGCTTCATAAAAGAAGCAAAGCTAATGATCATACCAATTAACAAGGCTAATAGAAAATTACCGTTTATTTTTTTCCAAAAAGCATTTATACCTTCGGTTTTTAAAACTTTTAGCGTGTTTAGGTTTACATTACTTATGGTAGTAATTAACTCTTCATATATACCAGAAATAAAAGCTATTGTACCACCTGAAACACCTGGAACAGCATCTGCAGCTCCCATTGCAATTCCTTTAAAGGAAATGATTAAGTAGTCTATAAAACGTCTTTGCATACTTTGATTTTTTTTACTCAAACCAAAGGTAATATTTTTGTAAAACAAATGTGCTTTATTTTACATTTAGTAGCTTTTTAACTTGTGGTTTAACAAAAACATTAGGAAAAAGTTCTTCAATAATAAAAGCGTATTCTTGGTTAGAACGAACAGCGTTTTTTAAGTGAAAAGTTCCTTTTTCTATTTCGTGTTGTAAAAAGTACAAACCACCAAGTCTGTATTCTAATTCTGCATTTTCTGGATGAAATTCTGCTGCTTGTAAAAAGTTATAAATAGCAGCTTCTGTTTCGCCTATTTTTAATAAAATATCACCACGAGCAATCCATGTTTCAATCTCGTAGTTTCCTAATTCTAAAGCTTTTTTATAACCACGTTCTGCTTCTTCTAAAAAGTTTAAACGATGATTTATTTGTGCATAAAGTTTCCAATAAACAACATTTTCTGTGTCTATGTTAATAGCTTTATTGATATAGTATAAGGCTTTTTGGTAGTTTTTTTTCTTGTTATAAAACTTTGTAATAGCTATCCAACCTTTATCTAATAAAGGATCTTCATGAACTGTTTGGTAAAAATACTGAACCGCTAAATCGTCTTTTCCTAATTTTTCATAACACTGTGCTATGCGTAGCAAGGCAAAAGATGTTGGGTCTTCTAACTGTAAAGTTAAGGTGTAGCTTTCTATAGCTTCTTCGTATTTTTTTAATTTTTCTAAGACTTTACCTTTTTCTAAATATGCACCAACAAAAGTATCATCAGATATAATGGCATAATCATAAGCAGCAAGTGCTTTTTTGTAATCTTTTATGGTATAATATTGTTTACCTAATTGATGCCATGCAACTTCACAATACGGATTGTTGTTTAAATAGTTGTTTAAGTATTCAATAGCTTCTTCGTTTTGATCTAAAAAATCAAAACAATAAATCATATTGTATAGAGCAGAATAATCTTCAAGATCTTGCTCAAGACATTTAATAAAGTTTTGTTTTGCTTCTTCAAATTTATCTAAAAATAAGTATTCCATTCCTATTAAGGAATACAGGTCTGTAGTATCATCGGCAAATTTTAATGCACTTTTTAGTACATCTACAGCTTTAGCATGATTGTCTTGTTTGGAAAATATATTTGCTTTCTGAATATATATTTCTTCGTTTTGAGGTTCTAAATTATGAAGCTCATTTAAAAGTTTATCTGCTTTAGGAAGCTCATTTTCAAAAATATAAACTTCTACTTTAAATAATTTTAAATTTACAGAAGTAGGATGTTGTTCTAATCCTAATTTAATGGCTTTTTTTGCTAAAGCAACTTTACCTTGATTAAGGTAATAATGTATAATGTTCTCAAACTCATTCGAATCGAAAAACAATACATTGTTTGTTTTTAACATCGATTCAAATTTAGAAAGAGGTAAATTGTTATTGTCGTTGTGACTGAACTCCATAGGCAATGGGAATGGTTCTACAATATTAAATGTACTATTCTAAATTGCTTGTAAAATAAAAACGCTTAAATGTTTTTAACAAAGTAATGAACAGCATTTGGTTTTGTTAATAAATTGAAAATCAGTTAATTAAAGTTTGTTAATTAGTCTCTATACTATTTAGTATGGCAATAATAATGCCACAACCTTTAATGATTTCTTGGTTAGAGATGGTTAGTGGAGGAGTAATTCTAATTGCTTTTGGTTCAAAAAGCAGCCAAAAAAGAATAAGTCCAGCTTCTTGAGAACGCAAAATTACTTGATTTGTTATATCTGCAGAAGGAGTCATTGCGGCAAGCATTAAGCCTTTTCCTCTAATTTCTGTAATTAGTGGGTGTACTAAATGTTTTCTAAAAAGCGCTTCTTTTTCTAATGTTTGGGTTATTAAATTACTTTCTGTAACTTCTTTTAAAGTGGCTAAAGCAGCAGCAGCAATAACAGGATGACCACCAAAGGTAGTGATGTGTCCCAATTTAGGATTGTCTTGTAGTAAGTCCATAAGTTTGCCTGAAGCTGTAAAAGCACCAATAGGCATACCACCACCAAGGCCTTTTCCTGTTACTAGAATATCTGGAATACAGTTGTAATTTTCAAAACCAAAGAGTTTTCCTGTACGTCCGAAACCTGGTTGTATTTCGTCTAAAATTAAAAGAGCGCCAACTTCTTTACAGCGCGTAGCAACCTTTTGTAAATAATTGTTTGTAGGTTCTATAAAGCCTGCACCACCTTGAATGGTTTCTAAAATAACAGCAGCAGTTTTATTGGTAATATGTTGTATATCTGCCTCGTTATTAAATGCAATAAAAGAAACATCAGGAACCAAAGGTCTAAATACTTGTTTGCGTTCTTCAAACCCCATGACACTCATAGATCCCATAGTATTACCATGGTATGCTTTTTTAGCAGCAATAATTTGGCTTCTTCCGGTTGCACGTTTAGCCAATTTTAAAGCACCTTCAATAGCTTCTGTACCTGAATTGGTTAAGTATGTTTTTTCTAAAGATTTTGGTAAGTGTTTAGCTAATAACTTGGTTAGTTCTACAGCAGGTTTTTGTATGTACTCACCATAAACCATGACATGTAAATAACTGTCTATTTGTGTTTTTAAAGCAGTAACTACTTTTGGGTGTTTATGGCCAAGTGTACATGCTGAAACTCCTGCAACAAAATCTAAATAGGCTTTATTGTTAGCGTCATAAATATAGGATCCTTCTGCATGTGAAATTTCCATTGCTAATGGATGCGGAGAAGTTTGGGCTTGATATGTTAAAAAATCTTTTTTAATGACTACTCTTTTTTAGGTTCTATTAATTGAGGTTTGGCTTTTAGTACTGCAGAAGAACGTGTAACGTTGGGTTTGGTTAGGTTCTTTTTTGGTACGTTTCTAGATGCTTTAGGGTTAGTAATAGTTTTGTTGGCCTTTTTAGCTTCGTCATCATCTGCTTTTTCTATGCGTTCTAGCATTTCATTGTCAAAGAATTCTTCTTGCGGCACATAATCTTCTAAGCCTTTTATTACTGGTAGGTTTAGAGGAGGGTCATCACTAAATAAATCTTCTACGCTTTTTGGTCTTTCTTCTTCTCTCCAATCAAAACCTTTTAATTTTCTTACGTTTTTTGGAAATTCAGATTCTGGATATGTTTTTCCGTCTACTTGTCTAATTTTTCGTAGTTCAATAATTTCGCTGTCAGCAAAAAGCATCTTAATGCTTCCAGATTTAGATTTATCTATTCCTACAAGTTCATTTTTTTCGTTTCTAGCAAAATAAATAGATTCCGCATTTTTATCAATATCTACTTGTTTTAGGGTGTTGTCTTCGTTAAATAAACCAACAAGTGTTTTTCCTGTAATTTGGTTGTAGCCAGCTCCTAATGTGTCTTTACTAATAATGAAAGCGTTATCAAAAACAATTAAAGAATCTAGTTTTTCGGTTTTAGGGTTTGATTTTATATGAATGGTATCACCAGTCATTTGGTTACCAAGATTCCAAAGTATAGGTTGTCTTTTTGTTACAAAAGCATCTTTTGAATTTACATTAGCAAGATTGATAAGTTCTGTTAATCCTGTTTTATGATTGACGTGAATAGAATCTGCTTTTCCGCTCATGTCTGTTTTATAAAACTTAGCATTTTTAAAGGCTCTTGTAATTCTGTTTTCTGCTTTTCCTGTAACCATTAAAGTGTCTGCATGAAGATAAAGCGAGTCTCTTTCTTGTAACGAAATAGCTAAAGCGCGTTTGGTAATAAAAACAGAATCTTTAAGTTTGTAAATTTCTGCATAGTGCCCTTTTACAATACTGTTATTTATGGTGTCTGTCACTTTTATATTATTGGTTGCAGAAGCAAAACTCCTGTTATTGTCAAAGAACATACTGTCTCCTTCAAAAATTCTGTTTTCATAATCTATTTTAGATTTTTTAACAGCGTATCCTTGTTTGGTTTCTGTATTATAAAAACCTTTTTCGCAGTATATTTTACTTTCTTCGGTTACAATAGTGGAAGGACCATATAGAAATGCATATCCTGTTTCGGTATAAAAATCTAATCGATCTGTATTTATGGTATAGTCAGGATTTACCAGTTTTACATTTTTTACAAACTGGTATTTTTGAGCATTCATGTAATAACGTCCAATTTGACTAGTAATGGTTCCTGAAGAATCACGAACTACTCTTCCGTTGCTTTTATAAAAGGCTTGTTGTTTCGCGCGATCAAAATATAAGGTGTCTGTAGTTAAGGTAGAAGCAGGTTCTTTTAAAATAACGTCACCACTAGCAAAGGCTAGTTTGGTTTTTCCGCTGTATTCTACATATTTAGACGTCATATTAATGCTGTCTCCTTGTTTCATTTTTACGTTTCCGTAGGCTTCTACAAAGTTTTCGTTAGAGTAGAGTAGTGCTTGATCACACCACATATCTACTCCTTCATGAATTACGTGTATTTGTCCGGAATCATCACGAGTCATGATTTTTAATCCTGGAGCTTCTTCTTCTTTAAATTCTAAGAATCCAGAATATTTAATTTGTATTTGTTGTTGTGCTTGGGCAGAAGCAAAAGCAAAGAACAAAAAAAGTATATAAATGTACTTTAATTTCATGTGTTTGTATTTATTGATTTTCAAGGTTCACATGTAGCATCCATTGTATTTTAAGGGTTGGCACCAATTTTATGGTATGGATGTTTGAAAATCTATAATTTGTGGTAAAAATAACTATTATTATTAAGTGTTATATAGGTTTATGAATTTTTTAATACCAAAAAACCTGCCGAGTAGATACAAGGCAGGTCTTTTAAGTTTTTTGTTTATGTGAATTACATAAAAATAGTCTGTTTTCTATCTGGACCAACAGAAACCACATGAATAGGGATTTCTAGTTCTTTTTCAAGAAATGCGATATAGTCATTCAATTCTTTTGGGAATTGCGCTTTATCTGTCATTTGTGTTAAATCTTCTTTCCATCCTGAAAAATCAGTATAAACAGGTTCTAGGTTTTCTGGTTCAATATTATAAGGTAAATGTGTAATCGTTTCTCCTTTATATTTGTAAGCAGTACACACCTTTAATGTTTTAAAACCAGAAAGTACATCGCCTTTCATCATCATTAATTTAGTAACACCATTTACTTGACAAGCATATTTAAGGGCAACTAAGTCTAGCCATCCGCAACGTCTTGCTCTTCCTGTAACAGCACCAAATTCATGACCTATTCTAGCCATATCTTCACCAACTTTATCAAAAAGTTCTGTTGGGAAAGGACCAGAACCAACTCTTGTAGTGTATGCTTTAAAGATACCATATACATCACCAATTTGGTTTGGTGCTACACCTAAACCAGTACAAGCACCTGCTGCTGTAGTGTTACTAGATGTAACAAATGGGTAAGTACCAAAATCGATATCTAAAAGCGAACCTTGAGCACCTTCAGCAAGAATACTTTTTCCTGATTTTTGTGCTTGGTATAAATATTCTTCGGAGTCAATAAATTGTAAAGATTTTAAAACCTCTACAGATTCAAAGAACTCTTTTTCCATTTCTTCTAAATCATATTGCACATCCACATTGTAAAAGGCAATCATAGCTTCATGCTTATCTGCTAAAGCTCTATATTTTTCTTTCCAATCGGTTAATTCTAAATCACCAACACGAATTCCGTTTCTACCCGTTTTATCCATGTACGTTGGACCAATACCTTTTAAGGTAGATCCAATTTTAGCTTTACCTTTAGAAGCTTCACTAGCTGCATCTAACAATCTGTGTGTTGGTAAAATTACGTGTGCTTTTCTAGAGATGATAAGCTTCTTTTTGTAATCTATATTAAATTGGTCTAAACCTTCTAGTTCTTTTGCAAAAACTACAGGATCTATAACAACACCATTACCAATTACATTGGTAGAGTCTTCATGAAAGATTCCTGACGGAATGGTTCTTAAAACGTGTTTGATGCCATCAAATTCTAGTGTGTGTCCTGCGTTTGGACCACCTTGAAAACGTGCAATAATGTTGTAGTCTGCGGTTAAAACGTCAACAATTTTTCCTTTGCCTTCGTCTCCCCATTGTAAACCTAGTAGTAAATCTACTGCCATTGTAATTTTAGTTATTTAGTTGCTTTTTTTGTGCCGTAAAAATAGAGTGAATGATTATTGATTTCAATATCAAAAACCTCTTCAATTGTTTTTTTGATAGATTGAATTCTAGGATCGCAAAACTCAATTACTTCACCTGTATCTGTAAGAATAACGTGATCGTGTTGCTTGTCAAAATAAGATTTTTCATAGTGTGCTTGACTTTGTCCAAATTGGTGTTTTCTTACCAATGCACATTCTAGAAGTAATTCTATTGTATTATAAAGAGTAGCTCTACTAACACGATATTTTTTATTTTTCATGTTTAGGTATAGCGACTCAATGTCAAAATGTTCATCACTGTTATAAATTTCTTGAAGAATGGCGTAACGCTCAGGCGTTTTACGATGTCCTTTACTTTCTAGAAATTTTGTGAATACATTTTTTACAATTTCTTGGTTTTTTGTATCTGTTTTTACACTCATAATTTCGGCGTAAATTTACACTTTTTATACTCTTCTAACCTTATCAATTCCATTAATTTTTTTAAGGTTATTCATAAGTTTTGTTAATAAGTTTTTGTTTTTTACTACTACATTGATTTTTCCGGAAAAAATTCCGTCATCACTATGAAAGCTAATACTTTTCATATTTACATGCATATTTGCAGAAATCAATTTAGTAATATCGTTTACTAAGCCTAAATTATCGATACCTGAAAGTATGAGTTGTGCTGAAAATTCTTGCTGACTAGAGTCAATCCATTTTGCAGATAAAATTCTGTATGCATAGTTAGACTGTAGGCTAACCGCATTAGGACAGTTCTTTTTGTGTACTTTAATTCCTTCGTTAACGGTTAAAAATCCAAAAACAGGATCTCCAGGAATAGGGTTACAGCAGACAGCTAATTTATAATCTAGTTTTTCTTCTTCTTTACCAAAAACAAGTAAATCATACTTGTTGGTTATTTCATCTTTTTCAAGCTCTTCTTTGCTTAAAGTAGCTTTTCTTGATATTTTATTTTTTAAATAACTTACCAATGCATTGCTTCTAGAAGCAGCATATTCTTTAAGCATGATGTTATCTATAGCACCAGAACCTACGCGAAAAAATAAATCTAAACTTGTTTTAAGTTTAAAATGATTTACCATTTCGTTAATAGAATTTTCATTTAAAGTTATTTTAAGCTGTTTTAATTTACGTCTTAAAATTTCTTTTCCTTCTTCTGCTACTAATTTAGTGCTTTCTTTTAAAGCCGTTTTTATTTTGCTTCTAGCTCTTGCTGTGGTTGCATAATCTAGCCAGTTGGCATTTGGTTTTGCGCTTTCTGATGTTAATATATCTACCTGATCACCACTTTTTAGTTCGTGACTTAAAGGAACTAGTTTACCATTTACTTTTGCTCCTCTAGTTTTCATACCAACTTCTGTATGAATATTAAAAGCAAAATCTAAAGGTGTTGCTCCTTTTGGTAAGGATTTTAAATCTCCTTTTGGTGTAAAAACAAAAATTTCTTTAGAGTAGAGGTTGAGTTTAAACTGCTCAACAAAGTCTACTGCATTTGCGCCATGATTTTCTAAAGCCTCTTGCAGTTTGTTAATCCAAGTGTCTAAACTATCATCTTCTTTATCTTCTTTGTTTTTGTATTTGTAGTGCGCAGCATATCCTTTTTCTGCAATTTCATTCATACGTTCACTACGTACTTGTACTTCTACCCAGCGTCCTTTAGGACCCATTACAGTAATGTGTAGAGCTTCGTAACCTGTAGATTTAGGTGATGAAATCCAATCACGAAGACGTGTAGGATTGGGTCTAAAATGGTCTGTTACTATAGAGTATATTTTCCATGCTAGAAATTTTTCGTTTGCAGCATCACTTTTATAAATAATACGAACCGCAAATTTATCATACACTTCATCAAAAGAAACCCCTTGATTTACCATTTTTCTTCGAATAGAAAAAATAGACTTAGGTCTTCCTTTTATTTCGTAATTAAGATTTTCTTTATCTAGTGAATTTTTTATAACATCATTAAACTCTTTAATATATAAATCTTGCTCTTCTTTGCTTTCTTTCATTTTGTGCAAAATGTCATTATATACCTCTGGTTCGGTATATTTTAAGCCAAGATCTTCAAGTTCTGTTTTTATGTTGTATAGTCCAATTCTGTGAGCTAAAGGAGCGTAAATGTATAAGGTTTCGCTTGCAATTTTTACTTGCTTGTCTGCACGCATAGACTCCATAGTTTGCATATTATGCAACCTATCTGCTATTTTAATAATGATAACACGAACGTCATCATTAAGTGTGAGTAACATTTTACGAAAGTTTTCTGCCTGCAAAGACACATCCATATCTTTTTTAAGCGAAGAAATTTTTGTGAGTCCGTCTACAATTCTTGCAACGGTTTCACCAAAAAGTTGTTCTATATCTTGAATGGAGTAATCTTCATTATCTTCTACCACATCATGAAGCAAAGCAGCAGCAATAGAGGTTGCGTCTAGTCCGATTTCTTGGGCTACAATTTTAGCAACAGCTATTGGGTGAAAAATATATGCTTCACCAGATTTTCTGCGTTGTTCTTTGTGTGCATCTACAGCGACTTCAAAGGCTTTTCTAATTAGCTTTTTATCTTCGGTAGAAAGCGTTCTATAACTAACCTTTAATAGTTCTTTATATGCCTTGGTAATTGCTGCGTTTTCTTGTTCTATTTCTACATCTGTCATAAGTATTAAAAATACTATAAAGAAAATTAATGTACAACCCTTTTTAGTTTAAAATTTTAGAAAGTTAATAGGAAGAATTATTTTCTCAAATTCTTAATTCTTTCTAATAAGGTAGGATGCGAATAATGCATAAATACATAGGCTTTATGCGGAGTTAAATTGCTTAAGCTGTTTTTAGATAGCTTTTTTAAGGAAGTAATTAAAGGCTCTGCTTTGTAGGTTATTTTAGCATAATCATCTGCTTGATATTCAAACTTTCTTGAAAACCAGTTCATTAGTAGTCCTGTGATTTCGGAAAGCGGACTATATAAAATACCAAAAGCTATTAAGCCAATATGAAAACTAGGTTTTTCTACACCTAAAGCTTGTGATAGTATTGGTTTTGAAATAAATAAAGAAAGTATAAAAAGTGTAAAACCTGTTATTAGAATAGAAGCTGCTAAATTAAATATAATGTGTTTCTTTTTGTAATGACCAACCTCATGGGCAAGTACAGCAACTATTTCTTCTTCTTCTAAATCGTTTATTAAAGTATCATAAAGTGTAACGCGTTTTTCACTACCAAATCCGGAGAAATAGGCATTTGCTTTGGTGCTTCTTTTAGAGCCATCAATAACAAAAATTTTGTCTAAAGTAAAGCCAACGGTTTTGGCGTAGGCCGAAATTTTTTCACGTAATGTGCCGTTTTCTAAAGGTGTTTGTTTGTTAAATAAGGGTACAATTAGTTTGGCGTAAAACATATTTATAAAAACTGTAAATACAGTAACCAAAGCCCAAGTATACAACCAAAAGTGTTTTCCTGTGGTTTGATAAAACCAAATAATTGCAGCAAGAATGATACTACCCAGAAAAGCCATCATAAACCATCCTTTTAGTTTGTCTAACCAAAAAGTTTTTTTTGTGGTTTTGTTGAACCCGAATTTTTCTTCAATAACAAATGTTTTGTAATAGTTAAAAGGTGTGGTAAGAATATCACTACCTATCATTATAATACCAAAGAAAATTAATGCAATTATAATGGAGTTTTCGGTATAGCTTCTAGCTATGTTGTCTATTGCTTCAAAACCATCAAAAATTAAAAAACCAAGGGTTAATATCATAGAGAAGGAGGAAGTTAAAATACCAAACTTGTAATTGGTTGTTTTGTACTCTTGTGATTTTTTATATTCGGTAGCATCATAAACATCCTGTAGTTCTTGAGGTACTTTGTCTTTAAAGTGTTTAGCGTTTAGTGCATCTAAAATTTTATCTACTATAAAATCTAGTATTAAAATGGTTAATATAATGTAGAATAGTGTAGTAGGTGTCATATAAAAAATGAAAGGAAATTTCAAATTAATAATTTCTGTAAAAATAGTAACTATTTGTCATACTGAGCGCAGTCGAAGTGCTTATTTACCTTTGTATTTGTAATGTGTAGCATTTCTACATTCGGATAAGATTTGTAGCCTGTTATAATCCCCATTTATTAATGCTTCTTTTTTAGCTCGAGTCCATTTTTTAATTTTCTTTTCAAAATAAATTGCTTGTAAAACATCATTAAAAGATTCATGGAATTGAATTTCTAAAGGCCTTCTTTTAAAAGTGTAGCAATCGCGATATTTACCAAAAACATGCTCTTTATAGCGTTTGTCTAAATTATTTGTTATTCCAGTATAATAGGAATTATCAGAGCATTTTAGAATGTAAACATAGTAGAAATACATTTTTAATTTAGATTTAGATGGCCTTCGACTGCGCTCAGGCTGACATTTTTCTAAAAAATTAAAAAACTAAAAACCAAAAGTACGTTATTGGATTTTGTTATTTGTGTTTTGATTTTTGCAAAATTTTAAAGGAAATTTCGTTGTCTTTTCGCTTCAAAAATTAGTATTCCTGCGGCAACAGAAACATTCATAGAGTCAATTTCGCCTTGCATTGGTATTTTAATGTTTTGTTTAGAGGCTTTTCTCCAGGCTTCACTTAAACCAACGGCTTCTGTGCCAACCACAATAGCCGAAGCTTTTGTGTAATCTTGCTCATGATAGTTAACCGCTTCTTGTAAAATAGCACTATAAATAGCAATATTGTTTTGCTTTAAGAAACTAATAATTTCTTCGGTAGTTCCTGTGCCTATTTTATTGGTAAAAACACAGCCAACACTAGAGCGAATAATATTAGGGTTATACAAGTCTGTTTTAGGGTTTGCAATTATTACAGCATCTACATTGGCAGCATCTGCAGTACGTAAAATAGCACCAATATTTCCTGGTTTTTCAGGAGCTTCAGCAATTAAAAGCAACGGATTTGGTATGTTGAATTTTAGGTTATCCATACTATGCTGTTTGGCTTTTGCTATTGCAATAATGCCTTCTGTAGTGCTTCTGTAGGCTAATTTCTGGTAGACTTCTTTAGATACTTCAATAATTTCAGTATTAGAAATTGGTAATTCGTTTAGTTGTTCTTTAGTGAAAAGATCTGGATAAAAAAGTATGGTTTCTAAGGTATACTTTCCTTTTAACGCTAAAGAAATTTCACGTTCGCCTTCAATTAAAAACAACCCAGACTTCTTTCTGTTTTTAGATTTATCTTTTAAAAGTACCAGCTCTTTTATGTAAGAATTTTGTGTGCTTGTTATTTGTTTGAACGCCATTAAATTACCTGTGTTTATAGATGCAAAGTTACGTTATTATGAAACAAAAATTAAAGTAAATAGCTAGTTTAATACAGCTGTAGCTGAAAAATGACGTGGAGCTATCTATAGGTTTCTAAGTAAAAGCTTAGTAAAACCAAAAAGTATAGTAAAATTGTTAACGAATAGAGGTAGACGTTAAAATTAAGTTATAAAAACTTTTATTTTTCGGAAGCTTTTTATGTAATGACTATGTTTACATTTCGACAAAACCAAAAACCAAAAACCAAAAAAAATCAATTAATGAAAAATTACATTTTTGCCATTACGTTATTATTTGCTTTTTCGGCATGTAAACAAAACACAAAAACAGAAGAAGCTACAGAAAGTGTAGAAGAAGTAATAGTTGAAACTCCAGCAGTTAGCTATCCAGAAAACCTTACTAAAGTATTTGATGCACATGGTGGAATTGATACTTGGAAATCCATGAAATCCTTAATTTTTACAATGGAAAAGCCTGACGGAAAAGAAGTGATTACCACCAACTTAATGTCTAGAGAAGCCTTAGTAGATAACTCAAAAGAGAGCATAGGTTTTGATGGTGAAAAAGCATGGTTTTTAAATAAAACCGAAGGAGAATACAACGGGAAAATGGCAAAATTTAAATACAACTTAATGTTTTATTTCTATGCAATGCCTTTTATCTTGTCGGATGACGGAATTAACTATGCAGAAGCAGAACCTTTAGTTTTTGAAGGTGTTACTTACCCAGGAATACAGGTAACTTATGATGCAGGAGTTGGTGAAACACCAGAAGATCGTTACGTGTTATATTACAACCCAACAACCTACCAAATGGAATGGTTAGGCTATACCGTTTCTTTTGTACCAGGAATAGATAAAAAAGAATTACACTTTAGAAGATATAGTAATTGGCAAAAAGTAAACGGTCTATTATTACCTAAAACAAGTGTAAATTATGGTTTTAAAGACGACAAACCAACAGAAGTTACAAAGAGCACCGATTTTATAGATGTTCAAATTACAAAAACAGCTTTACCATCTAGTACATTTGCAAAACCTGAAAAAGGAGAATTTGTAAATTAATACCTATTATAATTAAAAAAAAGCGAGCAGGAATTAATTCTTGCTCGCTTTTTTTATACGTAAAATTTAATCCCCTGAATATTTTAGATTAAAATAGATTCTGGTGTCTCTTTTTATTGGTTTAAAGTGTTTTACTGTTGTAATAGTTTACCAATAAGGCAACTACGTAACTATAGCTTTCCATGCCTCCTTCTTGCTTATTGGCTTTTAAATAATTAGAATATACGGTTTCAAAAATAGGCTCTGTAATGTTTTCGTAGCTTTTCCAGAACGCTTGTGTTTCTTGGTAGTTTTTTAAAATACCAGGATTTATACTAACTAATAATTCTTGGTAAAGCAAAGGATCTCTTCTATAAACCTCCAAGAGGCAATGCTTTAAGCCAAAGGTGAATCCGGAATAGTTAAAATAAATATCTTTATTGTTTGTAGCAGCTAAAAAACCTATAAAATTGGCTTCGTTTTCTGCTGCATAGCCTAATTGATGCGCTACTTCATGTGATGCTGTTGTAGGAAACTTGTATTTAGGGATTAATCCATCTACTTGTGCTTCATTAGTCATTGGGTTTAAATAACCCGAAAAGCCCATATATGTAAGTGGTATACTAAAAAGTGATTTTTTAATGCTTTTTGTGTGATAAGCTAAATGTGGAAAGTCTTTTTCTAAAGCAGTATATCCATCAGGTACTTGCTTTAATATTTGTGTTTTACCATAAGGTATAACCACTTTTAGCGTGTCGTTTTTTGTAATTTGAAAATGTAATGTATTCGATTTTTCAATTAATTGTTTTGTTACCTTAATAAGTTGTTGCGTAGTATAATCTGCTTGTAAGTTTAAGTTATGGTGTAAAGGCAACCTGTGGTAATTCATTCCCCAAAATAAATGAAAAGCAAAATAGATAATAGATACAGCAGCTAAAATATCTATCAACCAATTTTTAGTGTCTTTAATAATTCTTCTTCTGTTTTTAAGTAACCATCTAATGATATAGATAATAGAAAAAGCATAAAATAAATCGCCAAAAGAAAAAGGAATCCATCCTAAAGTGAATCTAAAAATATTTGAAATTATAGGATACAAACCATTACTATAATATTGCTCTACAAATTCAGGATACTTAGAAAGTATTCTAACGATGAAGTATAGCGGAAGTATAGCAAAAGCAATATAAGGTTTTGGGTTTTTTAGCATATTTCAAAAGTAAACAAATGTTTGTAATACTTTATGTATAGGTTTTAAAAACTGGCAAGGTTTCTAGTAAGACTATTTGTATCTTTGCACTTTAAATAAAACATACAAATGAATTCAGAAATAAGACAATTAGAGCCAAAACAACTTTGGAACAAGTTTGCAGACCTAAATGCAGTGCCACGAGCATCAAAAAAAGAAGAACGTGTTATAGCGTTTATGAAAGACTTTGGTAGCAAATTAGGTTTAGAAACTATAGAAGATGAAGTTGGTAATGTAATTATAAAAAAACCTGCAACTGCAGGAATGGAAGACAGAGTAACCATTGTAATGCAGTCGCATTTAGATATGGTACACCAAAAAAACAACGATACAGATTTTGATTTTGATACACAAGGAATTGAAATGTATGTTGATGGTGATTGGGTTAGAGCAAAAGGAACCACATTAGGAGCAGATAATGGTTTAGGTGTTGCTACTATTATGGCTATTTTAGAAAGTACCGATATTGCACATCCTGCAATTGAAGCTTTGTTTACTATTGATGAAGAAACAGGAATGACAGGTGCTATGGGATTAAAAGGAGGTTTGCTAGAAGGCGGAATCTTATTAAACCTAGATACCGAAGAAGATGATGAAATTGGTGTTGGTTGTGCAGGAGGAATTGATATTACTGCAACAAGAACTTATGCAGAAGAAGAAACTCCAGAATTTAAAATAGGTTTTGCTGTTACAGTTAATGGTTTGCAAGGAGGTCACTCTGGAATGCAAATTCATGAAGGTTTAGGTAATGCCAACAAAATCATGAATCGTGTATTGTTTGATGGTTTTGAAAACTTTGGTTTACGTATTTCTGAAATTGATGGAGGTAGCTTACGTAATGCAATACCAAGAGAAAGTAAAGCTATAGTTGCTATTGATGCTGTTCATGAAGCTGCTTTTATAGCTGAAATGGAAGAAATGGAAAAAACCATTAAAACCGAATTAAAAACTATGGAACCGGATTTAAAGATTACGGTTTCTAAAATAGATACACCAGAAACGATAATGGATCTTGGTGTGCAAGAAGGAGTAACTCGTGCTATTTATGCTGCTTGTAATGGTGTATACAGAATGAGTGCAGATATTGAAGGTTTAGTAGAAACATCAAACAATATTGCAAGAGTAATTATAAAAGATGGTGCTATTAAAATAGGATGTTTAACACGTAGCTCTGTTGAAAGTTCTAAAATAGATTTAGCAAATACGCTTCGTGCAACTTTTGAACTTACAGGTTGTGAGGTAGAGCTTTCTGGAGATTATCCTGGTTGGGCACCTAATATGGATTCTTCTATACTAAAAGTATTAGATGGTTTATATGAAAAACTGAATGGTGAAAAAGCACATGTTGCTGCTTGTCATGCAGGATTAGAATGTGGTATTTTAGGAAGTAATTATCCAGGTATGGAAATGATTAGTTTTGGACCTACCATTAAAGGAGCACATTCTCCAGATGAGAGAGCAAGTATTTCTTCTGCTCAAAAATACTGGAAGTTTGTTTTAGAGATTTTAAAAGAGATACCTAAAAAGTAAACCTTATAATAGAAATAAAAAAAGCAGCTCTTAGAGCTGCTTTTTTTATACAAAGTAATGTAAAATTACTTTTGAATTTCCATGATTTCTAAATCAAAAATTAAGTTGGTGTTTGGTGGTATTGGTCCCATTCCGTTAGCACCATATCCTAAGTAACTAGGTATAAAAACGTGTGCTTTATCTCCAACATTCATATTAAGCATTGCTTCTCTAAATCCTGGAACAAGAGTAGCAGTTTCGTTATAAATCATTGCAAATGGTTTGTAGCCATTTTGTTTGTCACGAGACTCGTTGTATTGGTCGTTTTCTTTAGCAACACTAGCCCAACTAGTATCAAACAATCTGCCATCTTCAAAATAACCAGCGTAATTAATTAATACTTTATCTGTAGAAGTTGGTTTTACTCCGTTTTTAGCTTCATTAATAATCATAACTAGACCAGTAGGTGATTCTTTAACAGTACCTTCTAAATCTTTATTTTTATCTAAGAAATTTTTAGTAGCAAGTTTTGCTTCTTCTTTAAGTTTTGCTTCTGCTTCTTCTTTTAATTCTTTATTTCTTTCAGCTATTTTAGGCAATTCTTCCGTGTAAACTTTAGGAGCATTAAACGCTTTTGCAGCTTTTCCTTTTCTAATAATATTTAGTTCGTTAATAACTACATCTTCTACAGGTTTGTTGCTTGGTTTTTGTGTTTCAACGTTAGAGATAGTGTCTTGTACGTCTAAACCTAAAACAATTTCACCAAAAACAGCATGGCAACCAATTCTAGGGTTGTCACATTTTTTTAGGTTTCCTTGTGCATCAAAAGCATCTAAATTAGGAGTAGCAACTTCTGTAATAAAAAACTGACTACCATTTGTGTTAGCACCAGAATTAGCCATAGATAAAATTCCTGGTTTGTTGTGTCTTAATTCTACATTAAACTCATCTGTAAATTTATAACCAGGATCACCAGTTCCTGTTCCTGTAGGGTCTCCTCCTTGAATCATAAACTTGTCTATAACTCTGTGAAAAATAATACCATTATAGTATCTTTTTCCTTTTAAAGAGTCTGTAACATTTGGGTGTGTTCCTTCTGCAAGAGCTACAAAATTTGCAACAGTAACAGGTGCTTTTTCAAAATATAACTTAGCAACCATAGTACCTTTGTTGGTTATAAATTCTGCATAAAGGCCATCTTCAAGGTCAGGATATTTGTCTTGACAAGAAGTAGCACTTAACAAAAGAGCTAGAATAAAAATTTTCATAGTTTGTTTTAAAAAATTCATTTTAATTAGATTGGTTTTGAGTTATTGAATTTACGGTAACTTCGCATATTAGCGGTACGTTTGTACCTATTTTATTGTTGTCTCCATAATAACCATAGGCTTTAGGAGAAGGAAAAAGAAAGGTAACCGTTTCACCAGATTTCATAAGTTTTAAACCTTCACGTAATCCTGTGAATAGTTCTTGCTTATCCATAGCGTAGTTTTGGGTTTTTAATTCTTTTTTAGAATAGATAAGGTTTCCGTTTAACGATTTTACATTGTAATTAAAGTTTACAATGTCACCAAAATTAGGCTTTGTTAAACTGTCTTCTATTTTTGTGTTGTAATAATACCAAAAACCACTTTGAGAAGTGATGTAGTTTCTTTCTGGGTTTTTGTTCATTATAGCTTCAATACTAGTTTGTTCTCTAGCATAAAGTTCTTTGTTTCGTTCTACAGACTTTTTAATAAAAGATCCTGATGTAGCAGAAACAGGTTTTCTTGCCTCTGGTGATTTACAAGAAGCTAGTAATAATAAGGTACAAGGTATAATTAAAAACTTATTCATTGTTTAAAGCTTTTTTATAGCTTGGTAATATACTAATAAAATTTTCAACGGTTTTATTTAAATCGAAATCACTTTTTCCTCCAGCTGCATTTGTATGTCCTCCTCCAGAAAAATGTGCTCTTGAAAATTCATTTACAGAAAAATCACCTTTAGAACGAAGCGATATTTTAATGATATTTTGTTTATGGTCTTCAATAAAAATAGCGGCAAAGATGATATTTTCTAAAGAAAGTGCATAGTTAACAAAGCCTTCGGTATCTCCTTTTTTAAAATCAAAACGATTTAATTCTTCTTGAGTAAGTGTTATATATGCTGTTCTGTATTCTGGTAAAACTTTTAAATTACTCAAGGCACAGCCTAATAGTTGTAGTCGGTTGTAGCTATTGGTGTCATGTACAGCATTATGTATTTTATCGTTTTCTGCACCTTTATCTATTAAGTCTGCAATTACTTTATGCGTTGTAGAGGTAGTTGAAGAAAACCTAAAAGAGCCTGTGTCTGTCATGATTCCTGTATATAAACATGTAGCTATATTAGCGTCTATTTTATCTACATCATTTAACATAGCAATAAAATTATATACCATTTCGCAGGTAGAACTCATGCTTACATCGCTATACGTATATAATGCATAATCGTCTGGTTGCTGGTGATGGTCTATCATTATTTTTACAGCTTCACTTTTTTCTAGAATGGTTTCCATGTTTCCAGTTCTATTTAAAGCATTAAAATCTAAAGTAAAAATAATTTCAGCCGCATTAATTAAACTTTCGCTTTCTTCGGTTTGCATGTCATATTTTAAAACCGTGTCTTCGCTTGGCATCCATTTTAAAAATTCGGGATAATCATTAGGAGCAATAACGCGTACTTGGTGCTTATATTTTAAAAGATAAAAATATAAACCTAAAGTAGAGCCAATAGCATCTCCATCAGGATTTTTATGTGGAACAATCACAATTTTTTTAGGCGATTGTAAAAGTGTTTTTATGTTGGTAATATCTTGTTTTTTCATAGGAAGCGAAGATACAATTTTTTAATATTGGATTATATGGTTTTTAAGAAGAAATACATTACTTTTGCCAAAAATTTAAAATAAAAAAATGGCAACAAATAGAACATTTACAATGCTTAAACCAGATTCTGTTGAAAAAGGGAATATTGGTGCAATTTTAGAAAAAATTACAGCTTCAGGATTTAGAATTGTAGCTATGAAATTAACACAAATGACCACTGCAGATGCGCAAGCATTTTATGCAATACACAGCGAACGTCCTTTCTTTGGGGAGTTAGTAGAGTATATGACACGTGGACCAATTGTAGCTGCAATCTTAGAAAAAGACAATGCCGTAGAAGACTTTAGAACTTTAATTGGCGCTACTAATCCTGCAGATGCAGCAGAAGGTACTATACGTAAATTGTATGCAGCTTCTATAGGTGAAAATGCTGTTCACGGAAGTGATAGTGATGAAAATGCAGCTATTGAAGGTGCTTTTCATTTTTCTGGAAGAGAAATGTTCTAGAACATCTAAAATATCAAATATTAAAAGCCTGCTATTTGCAGGCTTTTTTTGTTTCTATTGCTAAGGTGCAACACAATTAAAATAACTGTAGTATATTTATAGAAAAAATATAATGAAAAATTCTACCAAAATCTTCTTTGTTATGTTCTTGTTTGCCCTTACTACTTATGCGCAAGAATCTCAGCAAAAAGTAACTTCTTTTATTAAAGAAACTAGTGCTACTGTTTCTCTTAATACCAATACTAAAATCCCTGATTTTATAAAATTTCCTGCTAATAATGCCTTAGCTGTAGACGGACTGACTTTAGAGGATAAAGCATTTTCTTTTCTAGAAAAGTATAAAGATCTATTTAATATGCATGTTGTAAGTACCTCTTTTGAGGTAGAAGGATTACAAATAGATACCTATGGATTTAAACATCTTACCTTAAATCAAGTGTATAATGGTGTTGCAGTGTATGATGGTAAATTAAAATTTCATTTTAATAGAGATAATAAATTAACTGCAATTAACGGAAACTATATTCCTTTTATTAAACTGCCAGCTACACCAAGTATTTCGGTCTCAAAAGCAAATAGTATAGCTACGCAAGTTGTAGCTAGCCAAAACATTAATGTTTCAGGAAAGCCTTTAAAAGTTAATAAAAGTACCTTGTATGTTTTTCAAAAAGGATTAGTGCAAGGAGATTTTACATCTAAACACCTCGTGTATGAAGTTGAGGTACGTAACGATAAAGATGTTAGAGAATTTGTTTTTGTAGATGCACACACACAAGAAATTGTAGAACAGTTTACAGGTATTGCACATGCGCTTCATAGAATTGTGTATGAAAATGATACTAGTAATATTGTTTGGGAAGAAGGTGATGCCTTGCCAGGAACATTAACCAGTTGGCAAATAAACGAAGTAGAAACTTCTGCACAAGTATACCATATGTTTAATAATACTTTTGGCTTTGACTCTTATGATGGAGCAGGAGCACAAATGCGAACGGTTAATAATGATCCTAATGTTGCAAATGCTAGCTGGAACGGAAGCACTACAAATTATAGAGATGGTACTGCTGCAGATGATGTTATTGCTCATGAATGGGGACACGCGTATACAGAGTATACTAGTGGTTTGGTTTATGCATGGCAACCAGGAGCAATTAATGAGTCTTATTCTGATATTTGGGGAGAAACCGTTGATTTAATCAATAGTTATGAAGATGCAGGCGAAGATTTTTCTTTAAGAACTAGTTGTGGAAGTTCTGATAGATGGCGAATGGGAGAAGACGCTACTTTTTTTAGTGCGCCAATTCGTGACCTTTGGGATCCTACTTGTAATGGTCATCCTGGAAAACTTACAGATAACGAGTTTTATTGCAGTGATGGAGATTCTGGTGGTGTACACGTAAATTCTGGAATACCAAATCATGCCTATGCTTTATTGGTAGATGGAGGTACTTATAATGGACAAACCATCAGCGGAATTGGCTTTACCAAAGCGGCTCATATTTTTTGGAGAGCACAAAGTACATACCTTACAGCTACAAGTGATTTTGCAGATTTAGCAGATGCTTTAGAAACTTCTTGTACCGATTTAATAGGAATGAACCTTGAAGGAATTACTACTACTAGTACTCCTGCAGGAGTTTCAGGTGAGATTATTACAAACTCAGATTACAATGAGTTGGTAAAAGCGCTTTTAGCAGTAGAATTACGTATTTCTCCAGATCAATGTAATTTTGTAGCTATTTTAAATGAAACGCCAGTTTTATGTGAAGCAGCTAGTAATAATCCTGTGTTTTTAGAAGATTGGGAATCTGGTTTAGGAAATTGGATTGTTACTGAAACACCAAGCAATGCTAGTACTTGGGAGTCTAGACCTTGGGCTATAGAAGCAAATCTGCCAGATGGTAGAGAAGGACAAGGAGTTTTTGGTACAGATCCTGTTAATGGAGATTGTATTACCGATTTACAAAACGGAATCATTAGTTTAGAAAGTCCGTTAATTACATTACCAGATTTTACAGAAGGTGTTTTTGAAATGGCTTTTGATCATTATGTGGCAACAGAGTCTCAATGGGATGGAGGTAACTTAAAGTACAGTGTTACCAATGGTCTTTTCTGGAATATAGTACCTAGCTCTGCGTTTACCTATAATGCTTATAATAATACCTTAAACACGAGTGCAGATGGTAATGATAATCCTATGCAAGGAGAAGAAGCTTTTACAGGATCAGATGGTGGTGCTGTTACTGGTAGTTGGGGAAAAAGTGTTATTGATTTATCTGTCATTGGTCTAGGAGCCAATAGTACTGTAAAGTTTAAATGGGAAATTGGTACAGATGGCTGTAATGGTTTAGATGGTTGGTATTTAGATGATGTTGTAATTTATAACTGCTCAAGAGTTTTATCTGTTACTGCTTTTGAAACTTTAAATAGCAGCATAAAAGTATATCCTAATCCTTCAAACGGTTTGTTTACTATCTTAAAAACTGAAAATATAGATTTACAAACAGCGCGTATTCATGATATTAATGGAAGGTTTATTAAGCAAATGGATTTAAAAACAATGCAAGCAAAAAAACAGTTAGATATTACTAGTTTTGCTTCAGGTATTTATTTTATGACGATTACTTCAGCTGAGAGTAAAACCGTTATAAAACTTATTAAAGAGTAAGTATAAATAAAATAAGATATAAAAGCACAACAGAAACTAGTTGTGCTTTTATGTTTTATAGATTCTATAGATAATGAAAACCAAGTTACAGATATTTAAAGTTGTTGCTAAGCATTTAAGTTTTACTAAAGCTGCTGAGCAATTGTTTATTTCGCAACCAGCAATATCTAAATCTATAAAAAAATTAGAAGAAGAATATAAAACAACCTTCTTTACAAGAAAACGAAACTCTATAGAACTTACTCAAGAAGGAAAGGCTTTTCTATTATATACCAACAGAATACTAGCGGTCTTTTCTGAAATGGATGAACAGTTTTTACATAAAAAAGATGTTTTTCCAGAAGTAATTAACTTGGGTGTTAGTACCACATTATCTAATTATATTATACCTAAAATTATTGCAAAATTTAGAGAGCAATATCCAAAAATAAAATTCAATATTATTAGTGATAATTCTGAGCATATTGAAGATTTTATATTAAATGAAGAGCTTGATTTTGGTATAACAGAAGGTAGTGTATCTAATCCTAAATTACATTTTGATAAATTTATAAAAGATGAAATTGTATTGGTAACCAACGTGCATAACCAGCTTTTTAAAAAAGGAAGTATAGATATACAAACACTACAAGAAATACCAATAATAGAACGTGAAAAAGGCTCTGGTACCAAGGAGATTATAGACAGGTTTTTGTTAAAAAATAATATTAAAGCATTAAATAGCGTAGTTTCTTTAAATAGTACAGAAGCTATTAAAAACTATCTGTACCACTCAGACCATTATGCTTTATTGTCTATTCATGCTATACAGAATGATTTAATTAATAATAAATTAAAGATTATTGATATTAAAGATTTAAGTATAGAAAGATGGTTTTACTTTATAAAAAGAACGGGTTACCAATCTAAAACTATAGATTATTTAGAAAAATTCATTCGCACTAGTTATAACTTATAGTTATTACAGATAACAAATTGGTTTGCTTAAAGGTTATTTCTTAAGATTACTTTTGTATTCATAATAATACATGATATGAAAGCCCTTTTTTCAAAAATCACTTACTTCTTTATAATTGCTATTGCGCTTTTAGGTGTAATAAATAGTCCAACAGCATTGGTGTTGGGTTTTGTATTTACATTACTTTTTAAGAATCCTTATGTAGCTTATAGTCAGAAAGCGTTTCAGTTATTCTTAAAAATATCGGTTGTTGGTTTGGGTTTTGGTATGTACATAAATGAAACCATTGAAACCAGTAAAGATGGTTTGGTGCTAACCATGCTTTCTATTTTTTTAACGCTAACTTTAGGCTATTTTTTAGCAAGAATTTTAAAATTAGATTTAAAGTTAGGACATCTTATTACTTCGGGAACAGCTATTTGTGGTGGTAGTGCTATAGCAGCAATATCACCAGTAATTAAAGCAAAAAGTAAAACTATAAGTATTGCCTTAGGTATTGTGTTTTTATTAAATGCTATTGCTTTGTTTGTTTTTCCTACAGTGGGTCATTTGTTACATTTAACACAACAACAATTTGGTTTGTGGTGTGCTATTGCAATACATGATACAAGTTCTGTAGTAGGAGCAGCTTTAGGTTATGGAGACGAGGCTTTAAGAATTGCAACTACAGTTAAGCTTTCTAGAACTTTATGGATTATACCTTTGTCTATTTTTTCAATGTTTTTATTTAAAACAAAAGGTGAAAAAATAAAGATTCCTTATTTTATTATTTTGTTTATAATAGCCATTATTATAAATAGTTATGCTGTGTTTCCTGTTTCGGTTACAAGTCTTATTGTGCTTTTAGCTAAACGTTTATTAGTACTTACGCTATTTCTTGTTGGTTCTAGCATATCTGTAAAAGATATAAAAGCCTCAGGAGCTAAACCTTTTTTGTTTGCTGTAATATTATGGGTGTTTATTTCTGTATTTACTTTGCTTTATATTTTATGCTAAATAGTGGTTAAAGCAAAAGGGTTAAAGCAAAAGGGTTAAAGCAAAAGGGTTATAACAAAAAAACGCAACCAAATTGGTTGCGTTTTTGTCCTAAAAAGATAAGCGTATATATTAGATAACTTTTACGTTTATTGCGTTTAATCCTTTTTTACCTTCTGTTAATTCGAACTCAACTTCATCGCCTTCACGAATTTCATCGATTAATCCCGAAATGTGTACAAAATGTTCTTTGTTTGAACCTTCTTCTGTGATAAAACCAAATCCTTTGGTATCGTTGAAGAACTTAACTGTTCCTTTACTCATTGTTAAAATATTAAATATTAATTATTTATGTTAGGACAAATATAGTGCCAATTAATTGAATAAGTTGTATTTATTTGAGTTTTATCTTAAAATTAGTTTTTTAATAACCTCTTTTCCTAGGCTTTCATTAAGCATTTTAATGATTTTTTCTTTACCATAGCTTAGTTCTTCTCTTAAAACGCTAGAACTTAATTGTATATATAAAGTTTCTCTGTCTAATTGTACTGCTGTTGTATAGTTGTTTACTCCGTTTCCCATTAATTTAGCCCAAGCATCTTCTACATTAACCTTGTCTAAGCCACGTTCTAATTTGTTGGTTTCTACAAATTCTTTTAAAGCATCAGAAATGCTTAAATTTTCATTATTACGTTTTGCCATGTTTCGTATTCCGCGAAAGCGAAAATCTCTTTTTAATTATTTTTTATTTTAATCCTTCTAAGTCTAAAGGTTGATAGCGTTTGTATAAATATACGTCCTTATTTTGGTTTATTATTTTAAGTTGCTCTTTAGTTGCTAACAAAATACTTTCTTTCCAGGTATTAAATGCGGTTGTGTAGTATATGTTTAGCGTGTCATTTTCTATCGCTAATTTAATCGTTTCGGTGTCTTTAGAGGTTTCAAAAGTACCAGAAAAATTAGGTTTTAACTTTGTTCTAAAACCAGTAAGGCTATCCTTTATTTCAAAATAATCAATAGTGTCATTGTAGTTATAGTCTTTTTTGTTTCCGTCATGAAGGGTTACTTCATCAATTTCCCAATACCCATTTATATGTGTTATAAACGTTTCAGGATTTGGAGAACAGCTAAAGACAAAAAGGCTTAATAGCGCAACAGATAAGTTTAGCTTTTTAAAAGGAAAAAAGCGCATTAAGGATTTGTTTTGTTTCTTGTTATAAGAGGTGTTGTTTGTAAAAATCATAGCTTAAAAATTTCAAAAGATTGGTGTACTTGTTTTACAGCATTTTCTGTACGTTCTGCATGTGTATCACTAATAAATAGTTGCCCAAAGTTTTCATCATCTACCAACTTAATAATCTGTGCAACACGTTGTTCATCTAGCTTATCAAAAATATCATCTAAAAGTAAAATAGGGTTTACACCACTTTGTTTTTTTATAAAATCAAACTGTGCTAATTTTAAGGCTATTAAAAAAGATTTTTGCTGTCCTTGGCTTCCAAACTTTTTAATAGGATGCTCTTCAATATTAAAAATTAAATCGTCTTTATGAATTCCTGTGCTCGTGTATTGTAAAGCCTTATCTTTATTAATGGCTTGCATTAAAAGGGTGTTGAGGTCTGCTTGAAATAAATCACTTTTATAAACTAAATTTACAGCTTCATTATTGTTACTAATGGCTTCATAACGCGATTTAAAAATAGGAATAAACTCTTGTAAAAAAGCGTCTCTAGATTTAAAAATTCGCGTTCCGTATTCGGTTAATTGGTTGTTGTAAATTTCAAGAGTATCTTTATTAAAAGTATTGTTAAGCGCAAAATACTTTAATAGCGAGTTACGTTGCGCTAAAATTTTATTGTATTTAATTAAATCGTCTAAATAGGTTTTATTGCTTTGCGAGATCACACTATCAATAAATTTACGTCTAGTGTCGCTTCCTTCGGTAATTAAATCTCTATCTGCTGGCGAAATAATTACCAAAGGTAAAAAGCCAATATGCTCGCTAAATTTTTCGTAAGCCTTATTATTTCGTTTAATAACCTTTTTTTGACCTCTTTTTAAGCTAATAGCAATTTTTTCGGTGTTATTTTCCTTTTCATAATCGCCATTAATTACAAAAAATTCTTCGTTGTGCTTTATATTTTGAGAAGCCACAGGATTAAAGTAGCTTTTACCAAAAGATAGATGATAAATAGCATCAAGCACATTGGTTTTTCCTATACCATTATTACCAACAATACAATTAATCTTTTCATTAAAAGTGAAAGAAATGCTGTCAAAATTCTTGTAATTGAGTAAAGAAAGTGATTTTAAAATCATAAAAAAGTGAGATAAACGTAATTCTAGAAGTTGTTTTCTTAAATTGTCTTGCAAAATATTGAAAAATAACAAATAAATAATCCTTATTTCTGAAGAAAAATTTTATTTTTGCCACGCAATAATCAAGAATATATGGCAACGTACAAAAAAAGAGGATATAAACCGAAAACGAAAGAAGAAGTAGAGCATGTTGAAGATGAAAACTCAACAACTGCAGAAGTTTTTAATACATTAGACGAAACAGCTTCCAAAACAGAAGACTGGGTTGTTAAGAACCAAAAATACATTTTTGTAATTATTGGAGTAGTAGCTGTTGGTGTTTTAGGATATTTAGGATACAAAGAATTTGTAGCTAAACCAGCACAAACAGAAGCAATGAACGATATGTTTCAAGCGCAAAAGTACTACAACGAAGCGGTAACAGGAACAGATAAAGATTCTTTATTTAATCTAGCATTAAATGGAGGAGAAGGTAAGTATGGTATGTTAGATATTATATCTGAACACAGCGGAACTGAAGCTGCCAACCTTGCAAACTATTATACAGGAATGGCTTACTTAAACATGAAAGATTACAAAAATGCAGTTTCGTATTTAAGTGATTATACAGGTGAAGATGAAGCTACAGGACCAATAGCTAAAGGTGCTATAGGTGATGCTTTTGTACAATTAAACCAAAAAGAAGATGCTTTAGGTTATTATGTGCAAGCAGCAGAAATGCGTAAAAATGAATTAACTACACCAATGTACTTATACAAAGCAGGAATTATAGCTTTAGATTTAGGTAAAGCAGGTGAAGCGTTAAAATATTTTACTACAATTAAAGAAGAATACCCTTCTGCAACAGAAGCTACAAATATTGATGTATTTATAGGAAAAGCAGAAGTACTGGCTAATAAATAAATTACCGCTTTCGCGGAAAGAAATATGGCAACAGTAAATAAAAATTTATCACATTACGATAAAGACACAATCCCAAACGCGAAAAACTTTCGGTTTGGGATTGTTGTTTCTGAATGGAACGATAATATTACCGAAGGCTTATTTAAAGGCGCTTTTGATACACTTATTGAAAATGGTGTAGAAGAAGACAACATTCTACGTTGGAATGTTCCTGGTAGTTACGAACTTATTTTTGGAAGCAAAAAAATGCAGCAATACAAAGTAGATGCTGTAATTGCAATAGGTAGTGTTATTCAAGGAGAAACCAAACATTTTGACTTTGTTTGCGAAGCAGTTTCACAAGGAATTAAGGATTTAAATGTTTTACATGATGTTCCTGTTATTTTTTGTGTGCTTACAGATATGAATATGCAACAAGGTATTGAGCGTTCTGGAGGTATTCATGGTAATAAAGGAACCGAAGCAGCTGTTGCTGCAATTAAAATGGCACACTTAAATACGCTTTAATTTTTTGTAAGCTAGACTCTTCAGGAATATCTAGTTACTTTCAAGTAGTACAACCTTACGTTTTTACGTAGGTGTAAGCGTTTTTTGTTTCTAATAAACAATCTACAGTATCCTTTTAGTTCAAATTTGTACTAAGAGGATATTTTTTTTACCCAAACTTAATTGGTAAGACTTTATAACAAAGGTTTTAGTCTTTAGGCTTTACAAGCAAAATGTTAACAATTTTTAGCACTTAAAAGCCTGTATTTCCTCGTAAATTAAGTAAATTTGAGGGTAACACACACTTTTAATATTTACAGTGAATTTATTTAAACAGCGCAAAAACAAATCGTTTAATTACACTCCTAGACACCAAAAAGATCAGGAGCAACCTAAAAAAGAAGACTTGTCTTCAAAATGGGATGAAATAAGAGGTACCTCTAAACGAAAAGCAAGTATTTTTTCAAGCTTACCTATAATGGTGTTATTTTTGATAGCTGTATTAGTACTGTTATATATTTTAGGTAGTTATCAATAAAGCAAGAGATTATGGGCATTTTTAAAACAAGAAAAAATAAAAAGTTTGGTTATGAACCTCGTTTTTATAAAGGAGAAGGAAACCCTTTTGAAATTAAACATAAATTTGATGAACACAGACAAACTGTTGGTAGTCAAGGAGGAATAAAAACCAAGCTAGTTTCGGCATTAAATGACTATAAAAATAATCAAGATAGAACCGCAAATAAACGCGTTTTAATTATTCTTGCTATACTCATCTTTGTATTTTTGTTTATTATAGATTTTGATTTATCTATTTTCTTTTCAAAATAATTTATGGCAGACATTATTCAACTTTTACCAGATCATGTTGCTAACCAGATAGCAGCTGGTGAGGTAGTGCAACGCCCTGCTTCTGTAGTAAAAGAGTTATTAGAAAATGCTATTGATGCACAAGCAACAAGCATTAAACTACTAGTAAAAGAGGCTGGTAAAACCTTAATTCAGGTTATTGATGACGGAAAAGGAATGAGCACAACAGATGCTCGTTTAAGCTTTGAACGTCATGCAACTTCAAAAATTAAAAGTGCAGATGACCTTTTTAAATTAAATACTAAAGGCTTTCGTGGTGAAGCTTTAGCAAGTATTGCGGCTATTGCTCATGTAGAGTTAAAAACCAAACAAGAGCAAGAAGAAGTTGGTACTAGTATTGTTATAGAAGGTAGTGAAATTGTATCGCAAGAGGTTGTTGTAACCCCTAAAGGAACCTCTATTGCAGTTAAAAATTTATTTTTTAATATACCTGCAAGACGCAATTTTTTAAAATCAAATGCTGTAGAACTACGTCATATTATTGATGAGTTTCATCGTGTAACATTAGCGCATCCTAATATTTCTTTTGCTATGTATCACAATGGTTCAGAATCTTTTCAGTTACCAGAAAGTAATTACAGACAACGTATAGTTAATATATTTGGTAATAAAACCAATGAAAAACTAGTTCCTGTTGATGAAGATACCGAAGTATTAAAAATTTCAGGATTTGTAGGTAAGCCAGAATACGCTAAAAAATCTAGAGGAGAGCAATTCTTTTTTGTAAACGATAGGTTTATTAAAAGTGCCTATTTAAATCATGCTATAGCTTCTGCTTTTGAAGGGTTGTTAAAAGATGGAGCACATCCTAGTTACTTTTTAAACTTACAAGTAGATCCGCAAACTATTGATATTAACATTCATCCAACAAAAACCGAAATTAAATTTGATGATGAGCATACCTTGTATGCCATTTTACGTTCTGCGGTAAAACACAGTTTAGGGCAATTTAATATAGCTCCTGTTATAGATTTTGATCGTGACGCTAATCTTGATACGCCTTATGGATTTAAAAATAAAGGTGCAAGCACACCAACTATTGAAGTAGATAGAAGTTTTAATCCTTTTGAAGAAGAAAAAATACCTGTAGCAAAACCACAAAGTACTAGTTATAAAAAAGAACCAGCAGGAAGTTGGGAAAGTCTGTATGTAGGTTTAGAGTCTAAAAGCACCAAAACCCAACAAGATTATAGCGAAGTACAATTTGAAAGTGATGAAGAAACAGCTTCTATATTTACTAATGAAAACGAAATTGAACAGCAGCAATCTACCTACCAATTAAATAATAAATATATTATTAGTAAGGTAAAATCAGGAATGCTGCTTATAGATCAACATAGAGCACACCAACGTATTTTATACGAAGATTTCTTGAAAAACCTAACAGTAAAAGAAGCCATGAGCCAACAATTACTGTTTCCGTTACAATTGCATTTTTCATCACAAGAAATTACTATCATACATCAAGTTAAAGAAGATTTAGAACATACAGGTTTTATGTTTGCTTCTATTAATAATGATAGTATTGAAATTACAGGAGTTCCTGTTAGTGTGCCAGAAAGTGAGGTTTCTATTATTTTAGAACAATTGATTAGCGATGTTGAAAATGAAGTGCCTGACAGCAATTTTAGTGCTACCGATTTATTAGCAAAATCTATGTCTAAAAGTTTAGCCATTAAAACAGGGCAAAGCTTAAGTTTACAAGAACAAGAGCATTTGGTAAATAAGCTTTTTGCTTGTAAAGAACCTAATGTTTCACCAACTAACAGACCTACTTTTGTTACTATGACAATGGATGAATTGGATAGAAAATTTTTATAAAAAATATAAATAAAGATTCCCTTTTTTAGGGAATGAAAAAATAAGTTTCTCAATGAATAGAATAACAGACACAGTAAAACATTTAATCATTATAAACGTGATTATGTTTATTGGTACTTTAACTATTGGAGGCGGACAATCTTTTTATGAATGGTTTGCTTTGTATTTTCCTAAAAACGAAGCATTTCAACCTTGGCAAATTATTACGCATATGTTTATGCATGGAAGTGTTACACATATACTTTTTAATATGTTTGCCTTATGGATGTTTGGTACCTCTGTAGAACAGGTTTTAGGGAGTAAAAAGTTTTTGTTTATCTATATTTCTGCAGGTTTAGGTGCTGTATTATTTCAGCTTGGTTATTATTATTTTAATTATATACCTTTATATGATGAGCTTATAAGTTCTGGTTTAACTAATGAGCAATTGGTACATATGTTTACCTCTAATCAAACGATTTCAGGTATTACAGAAGCACAATTAATAAACCTTAAAGAAGCTTTTCCTATATATAATGCATCTATGGTTGGAGCTTCCGGTTGCATTATGGGTATTTTAGCTGCATTTGGTATGATGAATCCAGAAGCTAAATTGATGATGATCTTTTTACCAATTCCTATAAAGGCGAAGTATTTTATACCAGGAATTATATTATTAGATGTTATTTCTGCGTTATCTGGTCAATCTTTCTTTAGTCCAAGTAATACAGCGTATATGGCACACGTAGGTGGTGCAATTACAGGGTTTATAATCATGTGGTATTGGAAAAGAAATCAGTTTAATCAAAACCGTTGGGATTAATGACAAATCTAAATCAAGATATTAAACAAAAACTAACACAGCTTAATGTGTTTGAAAAGCTTATTGCTGTTAATGTGCTTGTTTTTATAATAGCACAAATATTAAGGTTTGTTCTAAAAACAAGTTCTAGTTTATCTTGGTTAGAATTGCCTAGTGATTTTTTTGCATTTATTATGCAACCTTGGAGTATTATTAGCTATGCGTTTGTGCATTATGATTTTATACATATGCTTTTTAATATGCTTTGGCTATACTTTATAGGTAGAATGTTTATTAATTTATTTAATACCAAGTTGGCATTAAATGTATATTTTCTAGGTGCTATTTCTGGTGCATTGGTTTTTTTATTATGCTATGCATTGCTGCCAAATATTTTTAGTTCTGGCCATAGACTAGTTGGTGCTTCTGCAGCTGTTAGAGCGCTACTAATTTTTATGTGTGCTTATATGCCTAATATGGATTTGCGTTTTTTTACCTTTAATATTAAACTAAAACATATTGGTATTGCTATTGTAATTATTGATTTTATAGGTCTTTTTGGCGGAAATGCAGGTGGAAACCTTGCGCATTTAGGAGGCGCTCTTCTTGGTTATTTTTACGCAACACAATTAACTAAAGGAACAGATATTGGTAAAGGTTTTGAGCGTTTTATGGATAGCTTAACCACACTTTTTAAAAAGAAACCATCTAACTTAAAAACAGTACATAAAAGAAAAAGTAAAGTTGCTGGTTATACTAAAGAAGAATTTAAAGAGTTTAACAATCAAAAACAAATTGATATTATTCTTGATAAAATAAGTAAAAGCGGTTATGAAAGTTTAACCAAAGAAGAAAAAGAATTGTTGTTTAGAGCAGGGAAGTAGGAGTAGGTAGTAGGTTGAATAAAATATTAATAAAAGTAAGTAAAGCGTGGTTATAGTACATAGTAGACATTGTATGTAGTCTTCTGTAATTAGTCATCTAGCACAAAGCATGAAAAAATTAAGTTTTTTAAATAAAATAGTATTCTTCTTCAATTCTATTGCAGCTACTATTTTATTGCTTTCTTATATATTGCCATTTGTTGCTCCAAAAAACTTCTCTATTTTATCGGTTTTAAGTTTAGGCGTTCCGTTTTTAATTATAATAAACGTATTGTTTTTTCTGTATTGGCTATTAAAAATTAAAAAGCAGTTTTTTTTATCTTTTGTTGTTTTAACCATTGGTTATTTGTCTTTTGGTTCTTTATATAAGTTTTCAAGTAAAAAAGAGGTAAGCAAAGCGAATAGTCTAACTGTTATGAATTATAATGTTAGACTTTTTAATTTATATAATTGGATTGAAGAAGCTAATACCAATATAAAACTCATTGATTTTATTAAAGAAAAAGCACCAGATGTTGTGAGTTTTCAAGAATATCATCCAAATAAAAATATAGATTTATCTTTTTTTAAATACAAATTTGAAAAGCTAACAGGGAATAAAATTAAATTCGGACAAGCAATTTTTTCTCAATATCCAATAATAAATTCAGGATCGGTTGCTTTTCCAAACACTTCAAACAATGCCATTTTTGTAGATATTGTAAAGCAAAAAGATACTATTCGTATTTATAACGTGCATTTACAATCTTTAAAATTAGATACCAAAGTAGAAACTATTTCACAAGAAGAATCAGAACGATTGGTAAAACGTATTGGTAAGTCTTTTATCATGCAGCAAAAACAAACCGAGTTGTTTTTAAAGCATAAAAAAGAATGTAAGTATAAAGTGGTAGTTACTGGCGATTTTAATAATACTGCATTTTCTTATGTTTATAAAGAAATAAAAGAAGGCTTACAAGATGCTTTTAAAGTAGCAGGTAATGGTTTTGGTAGAACCTTTGATTTTAAATTTTTCCCTACACGAATAGACTTTATTCTAGTAGATAAAAGTTTTGTTGTAGAAGCTTTTAAAACCTTTGATGTGCATTATTCAGATCATTTTCCTGTAATGGCTACACTTTCCTTTTTAGAAAATTAACCCTTATATTATTCAAAATATATAGGTAGATTACTTTTTTCTATTTTAACAATATGATACGGTTGCGTAATTACAGTGGCTGCATTTCCTGCAGGATTTATATGCGTTACAGTAACTGTAATAACTTCTTGATTAGAAGTTATATTTAAATCTATGCTATGACCTCCATTACCTCTTATTTGATCAAATACAGCTATTATAGTGTATTCTGAAAAATCAATATCTGTTTCGGTAAAAGTGTGTGATGTGGTGTTTACAGCATCTATTTGTGTTAGTAAATTATTCCAATCGGTTTGGTTTTGTATTACCATGTTTTGTTCTGCAATTCCTTCATCTCCATTACCATAAAGATTGTCTTTAGAAATTAATGTTGACGCAACTTCTTCTTCGCTATTTGTAGTGGTATTATCTGAATTGCAATTAAAGGTCAAGATAGATAGTACAAGGATTAAAGCTTTGATTTTCATGGTTTCTCGTTTTTTTATCTATTAAACGTGTATAAAAAGCCATCAGCACTTATGTCTTCATCTATAGATAAGGTATTCTCAAAGATTAGTATAGTACCTTTTAATGTTTGGTTAATGTAAAGCATTTCTGTTTCTCCATTATTTTCAATTTTATAGGTGTAGGTTCCGCTATCTAAACCAGCATAAATATCTTCTGGTCCTGTTGTTAGTATATTATTTTCAATATGTAATTGTTGGTTGGTGTCATTAAAAGTATAAATAACTTCACCAAGCGTATAATCTATATCTATTCCTACAAAACCACCACTTACATTTGTAAGATTCCAAGAGCCATGAATAGCATGGTTTTGTGTAGTTTCTTGTGTGCTATTATCTTCATCATTACAACAATTTACCAAAGTAAAACAACTAAAAATAAATACAATTAGCTTGTGGAGTTTCATGTTTAATGTGTTGGTTATTTATTTTTTAGATGTGAAATATGCGGATTGGTTGCGTGTATTTTGTGTTTTTTTTTACATAAAAGCACAATCTGTATAATCTGCAAGCATGTGTATGCATAAACCAAGACCTATTAATCTTGTTTTTTTAGGAAGTAATAATAACACATAAACCACCATGGCATAATAGGTATGTAAAGGATGAAAGTTAATACTGCATCTTGAAGCATCAAACATTGGTGTAGCAAGAAGATGGTCTATATCTATTAAAATAGCAGAAGCCATGATTACATAGGCTATTTTCCAATTATTTTTAAAAAAGAGTAGTGCTACTAGTAAAGGTAATCCAAAGTGAATGCCATAATGAAGAATATTTTGTAGCATTATAAATGTTTAAACTGATTTTCTAAATAGCTTAAAGCATTTGTACCTTCATTAAAAAGTAAATCTAAAATACTTAGGTTGCCTATAAAGCCATGTTTTTCACCAAATACTTGTGTGTATGTATCTAAGTTAAAGTTGGGCTCCTTTCTGGAATTTACCAAATATCTAAAGTCTGTTATATCTGTAGTTTCTTTTTGAAACTCTTTGGTTTCAGAGATGTTTAAGTCTAGCTGTAAGCACTCTAGAATAGTTTCAAAACATTTTAAATTAAAATCTAAAAGGTATTCTGTTTTTTGTGAAAATAAGGGTTGAAGTTCGTATTCATAAAATTCAAAATAAGGCGAAGTTCTGTAGGCAGATTCTAAAGATTTCCAATGTAGAGATTGCCATTTTTCGGTATTATGAATTTTAATATCCTGATACTTTTGTCTTTCTTTTTGCGAATAAACTACAGGTACGCTTAATTGTAATTTACCATTGGCACCATAAATAAATGTTCTATTTCTATAGGTTTGCTTTTGGTAATTATCATGCATTTCAAATACTACTTCTTTACCTTGAAGCATGGCAGCAAAGTGTGCTATGTTTGGGAAGTATGTAGGATGAATAAGAATGTTCATTAGTTGTTATGTAAACCTGTAAAAAGCAGGAATCTATTCTAGTTATTAAAAGTTAATTGTTGGAAAATTCCAGCTCTTTCAGGAATGACAAACAAATAAATTCGCAATTAGCTATTTGCTTCTTTTCTCTTTTTAAATTTACCATAACCATACCAACCAAGTAGTACAATTAAAAAAGGAATTAGATAAGAAACACGTTCTCCGCTACCACCTACAGTAGTAAATAAACGATCAAAACGTATTTTATTTTTTAGGCCTTGACCATTAGCATCCCAACTAAACCATATAAAAACAGGTTTACCAACTACGTGATCAAAAGGAACAAATCCCCATGTTCTAGAGTCTTGAGAGTCATGTCTGTTGTCTCCCATTAACCAATAATAATCTTGTTTAAACGTATAGTTTGTAGCAAGAGCACCATTAATAAATATTTGGTTTCCTTTTACTTGTAAGGTGTTGTTTTCGTATTCTGTAATAATACGTTTGTAAATAGGTAATACTTCTAAATTAATATCTACAGTAGCTCCTTTTTCTGGAATGTATAAATCACCAAAATAATCGTTATTCCAGTTGTAGTTAGAGTCATGCGGAAAAACACTTGGGTCACGCTCTCCTTCTTGGGCTTTTACAGGTATAATTTGCGCTATTTTAGGATTGTTTTTAAATTTTTCTAAATCCCCTTTATAAATTCCCATAAATTTATACACATCATGATCTACTTTACCAACTCTATTTGGGTTCATATCATATCTATCATGTAGATATTGTAGGTTAAAATCTTGATTGTTTTTGGTTTTTACTAAATAAGAGAACTGCAGTTTAGCTCTATCAGGTAATTCGTTTTGTTTTCCGTTAATATAAACATAACCATCACGAACAGATAAGGAATCTCCTGGTAAACCAACACAACGTTTTACGTAGTTTGTTTTCTTATCAATTGGCTTGTAGTAGTTTCTGTCTGGTTTAGGAACAGTCATGCTGTAAGAGGTATCTATAGGCCAGTTAAATACTACAATATCATTGCGTTTTACCTTTTGTAAACCTGGAAGTCTAAGATATGGTAAAGATAATTTGTTAATAAACGAAGTGTTTTTGTTTTCTACCTTATCATCATATAAATACGATTTCTTATTTATAAAAGGAATTGTATCATGAACCATAGGAGCAGCAACAGTAGTCATTGGTACTCTTGCTCCATAGTGAAACTTACTAACAAATAGAAAGTCACCAACTAAAAGGGATTTTTCTAAAGATGAAGTAGGAATGGTATAAGGTTGCATAAAATACGTGTGTACAACGGTTGCAGCAACAATAGCAAATAATATAGAACTTACCCAGTCTCCTGAAGCAGATTTAGGATGTAAACTTCTGTCTGTTACATAGGTTACATCTGTAAAATAATTAAGATAATAATTGTAAAATCCTAAAGAAGCAATGGCTAAAAAAGTGTCTAAATATTGGTTTTTACCAAAGCTTCTAGAAGTTTCTACCCAAATTACAGGAAACATGATAAGATTAACAATAGGTAAAAACAGCAGTATGGTATAGTACCAAGGTCTGTTAATAATTTTCATTAAAACAACTGCGTTGTAAACAGGTATAAAAGCTTCCCAGGCTTGCCTTCCAGCTTTTATATATAGTTTCCAAGTTCCTAATCCGTGAATAATTTGAATTATAAAGAATAATATAAATAGTTGCGTAAACGTCATAATCTGTAAGGTGCTAATTGCCTATAGCAATTTATTGTTTTTTAGTTAGTTGTTACTAGCGTTTAAATGTTACAATTAAATAATTGGTTAACTAATATTTAACACGTCTTTCATGGTAAAAACGCCTGTTTTGCCATAAAGCCATTCTGCTGCTATTACAGCTCCAAGCGCAAAACCTTGTCTGTTGTGTGCTGTATGTGTTATATCTATAGTGTCTACATCACTTTTGTAGGTAATGCTGTGTGTACCAGGAACATCTTCTGTTCTTTTGGCAGTAATAGGCAATGCTTTTTCTTTTTCCTGCTCTAGACTCCAAGAATTATAGCTAGTATGTTCTTTAATAATATCATTAGCTAATGTAATTGCTGTTCCGCTAGGAGCATCTAGTTTTTGGGTATGATGAATTTCTTCCATAGACACTTTATAGTCTTTTAAAGTATTCATCATTTTGGCTAAGTAGCTATTTAGTTCAAAAAAAACATTAACCCCTAAACTAAAATTAGAAGCATAGATAAATGCTCCTTTTTTTTCTTGGCATAAAGCTACCGTTTTATCATAATCTTCTAACCAACCAGTGGTTCCAGAAATAACAGGAACGTTATTTTCTATACAATTAGAAATATTATTATAAGCAGCAGAAGGAGTACTAAAATCTATAGCAATATCTGCTTCGGTAATAGTATAATTATTGTTTTTTGCTTTTATAACAATAGTGTGGCCGCGTTGTAAAGCTATTTGCTCAATGGTTTTTCCCATTTTTCCGTAGCCAAGAAGTGCAATCTTCATTAGTTAAAATTTAAAATTAAGAGTGAGACCTAAATCTCCTGTATTGTCAAATTCGTTAATTTTATAATGTGGCATAAAAGTTAGGTTTTCATCTACATTAAATTGTAATAAATGGGCATCTACATTCGCCCAAACAATATTAAGTATATAAATTCCAGCAGTAACTAAAAGCGATAATTCTTTATTTCTTTGTAGTGTACTTTGTGCTTCTTGTAAACCATCATCTGAAATTGAGCCATAAAACTCATCATCTGTATAACCTGCTAATCTGCGTTTGTAGGCATCACGATAGCGATTGTAGGTATTTTGGTTGTCTAGATAAAAATACATTCCAGCACCTAATCCTGCATAAATAACAGGAACTTTCCAGTATTGCTTAAGGTGTATATGCCCTAAACCAGGTAAAATGGCAGAGTAAAAGGCAGCGCGAGCAGGAGTTAAAGGGTCTATGGTTTTACTTTGGTTTATTTCACCATCAATAATGATCCCTTCATCTGCAGCTTGTTGTTGTTCTTTATTGAGCTCTTTTTCTTGAGCTACAGTAAGAAAACTAAAACAAATGCTTAATACTATAGATATGAAAAGTTTATTTTTCACGTTGTACTAACTTTTTAATTCTATTAAAATCTTCTTCAGAATGAAAAGGAATTGTAATTTTTCCTTTACCATTACTAGAAACTTTAACGTCTATTTTATTACCAAAGTATTCAGAGAAATCTTGAATTCCTTTTTTAACAAACTTTGGCATTTCTGCTTTTGTTTTTTTAGGAACGTTTACTTCTTGGGTAGAATTATAGTTTCTTACAAGAGTTTCTGTATCTCTAACAGATAGTTTATTTTGTAATATTTTTTCGTAAATATCTAATTGAATAGATTGGTCTTCAATATTAATAATTGCACGACCATGACCCATAGATATAAATCCGTCACGCATTCCTGTTTGAATGATAGGATCTAGTTTTAATAAACGTAAATAATTAGCAATAGTAGATCTTTTTTTACCAACACGCTCACTCATTTGTTCTTGCGTTAATTGAATTTCATCAATAAGACGTTGGTAAGACAATGCAATTTCTATTGGGTCTAAATCTTGACGTTGAATGTTTTCTACCAAGGCCATTTCAAGGCTTTCTTGGTCGTTAGCAATACGTATGTATGCAGGAACTGTTTCTAATCCTATTAGTTTAGAAGCGCGAAAACGACGTTCACCAGAAACCAGTTGGTATTTTTCAAAGCCTAGTTTTCTAACTGTTATTGGTTGTATTACACCTAACTCTTTAATAGAAGAAGCAAGTTCACGAAGTGATTCTTCATTAAAATTAGTACGTGGTTGAAAGGGATTCATTTCAATGAATTCCAATTCTAATTCTACAATATTACCAATTACTTTATCTGCATTTTTATCTTCTGCATTTTGTATATCGTTGGTAGGATCTTTTAAAAGAGCAGAAAGCCCTCTACCTAAAGCTTGTTTCTTGGTTGCCTTCGCCATAAACTAAGAGTTTTTTGTAATAATTTCTTTTGCTAAACTTAAATAATTACTCGCTCCTTTACTAGCAGCATCATAATTAATGATGCTCTCTCCATAACTAGGAGCTTCACTTAAACGCACGTTACGTTGTATAATGGTTTTAAAAACCATATCGTTAAAATGCTTTTGCACTTCTTCTACCACTTGATTAGATAATCTTAAACGCGAATCATACATGGTAAGTAGTAAGCCTTCAATATCTAGTTCTGGGTTATGAATTTTTTGTACACTTTTTATAGTGTTTAATAATTTACCTAAACCTTCTAATGCAAAATATTCGCATTGAATAGGAATAATAACAGCATCTGCAGTGGTAAGTGCATTTAAAGTTAATAAACCAAGAGAAGGAGCACAGTCAATTAATATATAATCGTAATCGTCTTTTATTTCCTGTATTGCGTTTTTAAGCATATACTCTCTAGACTCTTTATCTACAAGCTCAATTTCAATTGCAACAAGATCAATATGTGCAGGAATAATATCAAGATTAGGAGTTTCTGTTTTAACAATGGCTTCTTTAGCAGTGTTTGTATGTTCTAAAAGTTGGTATGTACCAATTTCTACCGTTTCTACATCAATACCAAGACCAGAAGTCGCATTGGCTTGTGGATCTGCATCTATAAGGAGTACTTTTTTTTCAAGTACACCTAGTGAAGCTGCTAAATTTATAGAGGTTGTTGTTTTACCTACACCACCTTTTTGATTAGCAATTGCTATTATTTTACCCATTAATTTAATTTGGTTATTTGTTTGTGAAACCGTTTTAATTTTTTGGCATAGGCTGTAATGCTTGGTTTTGCTTTAATTTTTAGTCTTTTATTTGTTTCTAATTTTATTATAAAACGCAAAAAGCCCTCTTTTTAAAACAAAATTTTTGCTTTTAATTTTATCCTAAAAACCAAAATTGATTCACCGTAAAAATACGATTATTTATGGGTTTATAAAATGGAAGTTGTTAACAGTTGGTTAAAAGTAAATACTTGTAATTATTTCTTAAAAATAATAGGATACTCTTAAGTTAATTCCTGATAAATTGTAGTTGGGATAATCTTCTTCTAAATTACGATAAGATTCTAATCCTAATTTTGTTTTAGGAATATAAGAAAGGTTAACATTAAATTTTTCATCTAAGATATTAACTAAAACACCAGCATTAATATTGAACATAAGTTCTGTATATCCTTTATAATTTACACCTGAAGCTCCTGAGGTTTCTGGTTTAATATTTATAAAACTACCATTGTTGATTAATAAACCTCCAGCTACACCAATGTAAGGGTTTGTTTTACTTTCTGGATCTAAAAACAAATAATTTACACCAAGAAGAGTTTCTATATATCCATGTTTAACACTTGTGTTTTTATTATCTGCAAAAAAATCATTTTCTTTACTAAACATGTAGTTTAATGTAAAGCTATAGTTTAGTTTTCTTTTTAAAATATTTGGTTTAAAAGTTATTATTGCACCAAGCTGGAACAAACTATAATTTTCTTTATGGTTTACATAAGCTCCATTATAATCCATGCTTAAAAATGAATTTCCTATAGTAATACCTAAATCAACGATCTCACCTGGTTTGTTGGCTTCTATTATGGCTTTTTCAGAAACCGTAGATGTAGTTTCAAGGTTACATGCGTTGTAGCTTTTTATTACTTTTTTTAGATTAGAAACTCTCATGGTGTAAAAGTTATCATGAATGTAATTTTGTGTAGCTTGACATTTATTTACATACACTCCTAAAATTCCAGCATCAAAAACACTAAAAGTATAACCGTTTTTTTCTTTAAAAGGTATTTCTGATAGCTCATAATCTAAGCTTTCTATAAAGTATTTGTTTTTACTTTTATATAAAGACATGTTATCATTTTCTATAATGCTTTCAAAAGCAAAATACTTAAGACCAAATCTTTTAACTACATATTTTTTCTTTTTACTAATAATAGTAGTTAAAGTGTTTACGTTAATGTTATTGTTGTCTTTTGTAATGATTTCATTATAAAACCCATACTTATCTGCTTTTAATTTACCTTCTATACTAGTAGTAGTACCATTTGTATAGGTGATTTTTAAATTTTGACTAAAAGATTGTGTTGCAAAAAATAAAAGAAAAGCGAATAATAATTGTTTCATAATAAGGGGTTTGATTGTTTTTTTTAAGAAGCCAAATGTATTTTTTTTATTTTAAATACACAAAATAAATAGTAAGAAAAAAAGGACAAAATGTTTGTGAAACCACTGGTTTTAATGGTTTTAATTGTTGCGTTATTTAAAAAAAAAAAAACACTTGTTTATGATTTTTTATTTTACCATAAACTAGGTGTGTCTTATTTGTATTAGCATCAAAATTATTTACATACCAATAGCATCGTTTTTTTACTACAGATAATCGTAAGGAAGTATTTAAACCTGTGCTATACGAATTGTTATAGGAAGTAAATGAAATTTTGTTTAGAGTTTGTAGTATTAATCAATCAATATCTCTAATATTTGAATAGCAGCGTCACTAATTTTAGTACCAGGACCAAATACAGCTACTGCACCAGCATCAAATAAATATTGATAGTCTTGTTTAGGAATTACACCACCAACAATAACCATGATGTCTTCACGACCATATTTTTTAAGTTCTTCAATAACTTGCGGAACAAGTGTTTTATGTCCTGCTGCTAACGAAGATACACCAAGAATGTGTACATCATTTTCTACTGCTTGTTTTGCAGCTTCTTGTGGTGTTTGAAAAAGTGGTCCTATATCTACATCAAAACCAACATCTGCATAACCTGTAGCAACTACTTTTGCACCACGATCATGACCATCTTGTCCCATTTTTGCAATCATAATTCGTGGACGTCTACCATCTTGTTCTGCAAACTTATCTGCAAGTTCTTTTGCTTTTGCAAAAGATTTATCGTCTTTAATTTCTTTACTATACACGCCAGAAAAGGATTTTATTTGTGCTTTATATCTGCCAAATTCGGCTTCTAAAGCATCGCTAATTTCACCTAAAGTAGCTCTTTCTCGAGCTGCAATTACTGCTAAAGCTAGTAAATTATTTTCACCTGTTTTAGCTGCTTTAGTTAAATTAGCTAAAGCTTGGTTTACTTTTTCTGTATTTCTTTCGGCTTTAATTTTATTTAAACCTTCTATTTGTTGTAAACGTACGGTTTGGTTGTCTACCTCTAAAGTTGCAATGGCATCTTCTTCTTCCAGTCTGTATTGATTTACACCAACAATAATATCTTGACCAGAGTCTATACGTGCTTGTTTACGTGCAGCAGCTTCTTCAATACGTATTTTTGGTATTCCAGCTTCAATAGCTTTTGTCATACCACCAAGTTCTTCTACTTCTTCAATTAAAGACCATGCTTTTTGTGCAATATCTTGAGTTAGTTTTTCAACATAATAACTTCCTGCCCAGGGGTCTACTGTTTTTGTTATGTTGGTTTCTTCTTGTAAAAATATTTGGGTATTTCTTGCAATACGAGCAGAAAAATCTGTTGGTAATGCAATGGCTTCATCTAAAGCATTGGTATGTAGAGATTGCGTACCACCAAAAGCAGCAGCAGCAGCTTCTATGGTTGTTCTAGCTACGTTGTTAAAAGGATCTTGTTCTGTTAAGCTCCATCCAGAAGTTTGGCAATGTGTACGTAAGGCTAAAGATTTTTCGTTTTTAGGATTGAATTGTTTTACTAATTTAGCCCAAAGCATTCTTGCAGCTCGCATTTTGGCAATTTCCATAAAGTGGTTCATACCAATAGCCCAAAAGAATGAAAGTCTAGGAGCAAAGGTGTCAATATCCATTCCTGCAGCTAAGCCTTTACGTATGTATTCTAAACCATCTGCCAAAGTATATGCTAATTCAATATCACAAGTGGCTCCTGCTTCTTGCATGTGGTATCCAGAAATACTAATGCTATTAAACTTAGGCATGTTCTTACTTGTGTATTCAAAAATATCTGAAATAATTTTCATGGATGGTGTAGGAGGAAAGATATAGGTGTTACGCACCATAAACTCTTTTAAGATATCATTTTGAATGGTACCTGCAAGTTGTTCTGGTTGTACTCCTTGTTCTTCAGCAGCAACAATATAAAATGCCATGATGGGTAAAACAGCACCATTCATAGTCATAGAAACACTCATTTTATCTAAAGGAATCTGGTTAAAGAGTACTTTCATATCTTCAACAGAGTCAATAGCTACTCCTGCTTTACCAACGTCACCAACAACGCGTTCATGGTCTGAGTCATAGCCTCTATGTGTTGCTAAATCAAAAGCTACAGAGAGTCCTTTTTGTCCTGCTTTTAAATTACGTCTGTAAAAAGCGTTACTTTCTTCTGCGGTAGAAAATCCTGCATATTGCCTAATAGTCCATGGTCTTCTTACATACATTGTAGAATATGGTCCGCGAAGATTTGGTGCAAGACCAGCAACAAAATTAAGGTGTTCTACATCTTGTATATCTTCTTTACTGTAATTAGATTTTACAATAATATCTTCGGCTGTTTTAAAAAGGGTATTAGCTTCTGGCTTTTGGCTTTTAGCTTCCTTTTTTAACGTAATATGTTGAATGTTCTTGCGCATGAATCGAGTTTATTGTTTTCTTGGACGCTTATTAAAATCTACTTTTTTATTATTATCTACATTGATTTTTGTTTGCGTTTTAGCAGTTTCTGTTCTGTTAAAATCTACATTAGTAAAATCTGTTTTTAATATTTCTGCATAGAAATATTCTAAAGCAACATACATGGATAAATAGTTGTCTGCTTGTATTCTGTGAATTTTTGTTTGTAAAGCAGGCTTAAATAGCTCTTTTTTAAGGCTATTAGTAGAAACTAAAGCTTTAAACGTAGTTTTAATATCGTCTTTATTCATGTTTTCTGCAATACAAGGAATTAAAGGATTGCTATAATTTACACCTTTTTCTGCTATAAATCCAGCATCTTTTAAGGCAGTTGCTAAATCTACAGAATGTTTAGAGGCATATTTTGTAACGTCTGTTTTTCTGGTCATAGCTTGTTTTGCAAAAAAATTATAAGCACGATTTTCGTTAAGTTGTTTCTTATCAAAATGCGCTACAATATCTTTTTCAAAAGAGTATAAAGCCTCATTTAGTAATTTGTTATCTGTATCAGGACAAGTAATTACTGGTGTTTTTTCGGCAAATTGATAATCTGTAAATGAAGGTTGTTCTTTTTTGCAGCTTAAAAAGTTGAAAGTTAAGATTACTACTAAAAGTTTAATACTAATTTTTTTCATGGTTTAATTTGTTAAATTTTCGGTTTTTAATCTTTCTTGTTCTAAGTTTTCAGCCAATCTTTTTTCAATAATTGGTTGTATTAAAGTTTTTCTAATATTTGTTTTTACAAAAGGAAAGAGTTCTAAATCGTCTTTCATTTTATCGTTTTCATTAGGATGTTTATTGGTCCCTAATAAAACAATTTCTCCTGCATCAAATTGCTCTTGTTCTTTAGCTGCACTTTCTTTTATTTTTCGTTGGATAGTGCCTTCTTTTAATTGGTTTAAGAATCCTCCATTAGATTCTATGTCTTTAAATAATTCTAAGGCTTTTTCTGCTAGTTGATTGGTTAACGTTTCTATGTAATAAGAGCCTTCTGAAGCGTTTTCTACCACATCAAAATAGCTTTCGTGCTTTAAAATTAACAATTGATTTCTTGCAATACGTTCGCCAAACTCATTGTCTTTATGGTAAATGGCATCATAAGCTAAATTGCAAATAGTATCTGCTTCACCAAGAATAGCACTCATGCATTCTGTAGTGGTACGTAGCAGGTTTGTATTATAATCATAAATAGTTTTGTTGCGTTTTGTTGGTGTAACAAAAATATTACAATTGGCTTCTGTATTGTATTCTTTAACTAGGCTATGAAACAGTAAGCGTAAAGCGCGAAGTTTAGCAATTTCAAAAAAGTAATTGGTATTTACTGTTGCGTAAAAAGTAACTTGTAGTGTTTGTTTTTCTGTACTTTCTAGATGATTTAAATACTCATTTGTGTGAGCTAAAGCATAAGCCAACTGTTGTGTAATAGTTGCTCCTGCATTTTGGTATAGGTCTATATTTACACTAAAACTTTTGGTGTTTTTTACAATAGCATCAAACTGTTGGTGGTCTTCTTTTAAGTTTGTAAACCAATTTCCTGTTTTGGCAAGATTACCAATAATATCTGTGTTAATGTGTATTCCTGCTTTAGTAGGAAGTAACGAAAGTGTTTTTACAAAATCGGCATCTAAAAACTGCAAATTAAAATATAAGGTAGTTTTATCTAGATCTATATTTTTTAGTAAATCACTTAGTATAATAGTGTTGTTAGGAAGTGTAAATTGAATACTTTCTGCACCACGTTCTATAGCATCTGTTGCTTTTTTATTGCTTAATGCTACATCTTGAACAAAAATAGATTGGCAGATAGACCATTTTTGCGAATTAGAAATACTAGTAAAAGGTTCCTTAAATCCATCTGCATGATAAAACGGTTTTACATCAATGCCTTCATTGGTTTTCCAGATTAAGGTATCATTATAATCTGCTCCTTTAAGGTCTGCTTGTATTTTTTGTTTCCACTGTTTTGATGATACTCTTTCAAAATCATTAAATAATTTTTTAGTCATCTGTATTGTTTTTTAAACTGTCTTCGTATTCAATAATATAAATTTCTTCCTTATCACGTTTCATGTAATACGCTTCACGTGCAAATTTTTCAAGACCTTCGTCTGTACTTAATTTTTCTAGTTCTTTATTATCTTTTTCAATTTCTTTAAGGTAGAAATCTTTTTCGTCTTCTAGATCGTTAATATCATTATTTAATTCGTTGTGAATGAGTAATGAATTTGCATCAAAAAACAGCATCCAAATGGCGAATATTGTAAATATAATAAGGAATATGTTTTTAAAATACTTTAGCATTAACTAATTCTTTCGTTTATAATGGTTTTAACTATATCTACAGCAACAGTATTGTACTTGTTGTTAGGTATAATAATGTCTGCATACTCTTTCATTGGTTCAATAAATTGTTGATGCATTGGTTTTAGTGTGGTTTGGTAACGCGTTAATACTTCGTCTAAATCTCTACCACGTTCTGCAATATCACGTTTTAATCTACGTATTAAACGTTCATCACTATCTGCATGAACAAATATTTTAATATCAAACATGTCTCTTAATTCACGATTGGTAAGTATTAAAATACCTTCAACAATCATTACTTTTCTAGGCATGGTGCGTATAGTGTCACCAGTTCTGTTATGCTTTACAAAAGAATATACAGGTTGGTCTACAGGTATTCCGTCTTTTAATTCTTTTAAATGTTTAGCTATTAAATCGAAATCAATACTTCTAGGATGGTCAAAATTTATATTGGTTCTTTCGTCAAGGGTTAGGTGAGAGGTATCTTTATAATAATGATCTTGTGATATTACACCAACTTCTCCTTCTGGTAATTCGTTAAGTATTTGGTCTACAACGGTTGTTTTACCGCAACCAGTTCCACCTGCAATTCCTATAATAAGCATTTATGTTTTTTTTGATTTGATAGGCAAATTTAAGATTATTTCTTCGGAATTATTTTAACTATTCCAACATTTTCTATTCCAACGTAAATATAACCATCTGGACCTTGACAAACACTACGAACTCTGCCTAAATCATTTAATAATCTTTCTTCAAACACTACTTTATTGTTTTCAAGAACACATCTATCTAAATACTGAAATTTTAAAGAACCAACCAATAAATTGTCTTTCCAATTAGGATAGATGTTGCTTGTTATAAACTCCATTCCGCTTGGTGCTATTGAAGGACTCCAATAATGAATGGGCTGTTCCATACCTGGTAATTTTGTTTTATTAGTGATTTTTGTACCATGATAGTTAATGCCATAGGTTATTTTTGGCCATCCGTAATTTTTACCAGATTCAATAATATTAATTTCATCTCCACCACGAGGACCATGCTCATGAATCCATATTTTACCTGTAATAGGATGTTTTATCATGCCTTGCGGATTTCTATGACCATAAGAATAAATTGCCTTTTTAGCATTTGGCGTATTCACAAAAGGATTATCTATAGGAATGGTGCCATCATCATGTAAGCGATAAATTTTTCCGCCATCGCGAGTAATATCTTGAGGGTTTATATCGCGTTCTCCACGTTCACCAATAGAAAAATATAAGTAGCCAGCATTGTCAAATGCTATTCTGGAACCAAAATGTTGCCCAGCAGTAGTATTTGGTAAGGCTTTATAGAGTACTTCTTGATGTACAAGTTTGTTTTCTTTTAGTTTTGCTCGCAGGATAGAAGTATGTGCTCCTTGGTTTTCATCATTAGAAGAAGCATAAGAAATATACAGCCAACCGTTGTTTTTGTAATCTGGATGTAGTGCAATATCCATTAAACCTCCTTGACCTAATACTTTAATTTCTGGTAAATTAGAAACCGTTGTTTTAGCGCCTTCTTTAAAAAGAATCATTTTTCCAGATTTTTCATTAATTAAAATGGAGCCATCTGGAAGAAATACAAATCCCCAAGGAATTTTTAAATCAGGAACAATAATTTCATAAGTATGCTCTGTATTTACAGGGTTTTTGTCTTGTGCGCAAGAGTAAAAACTAATAGAGATTAGTGTGGTTAAAAGAAAAAAAAGATGCTTCATAAGTACTAATTAAAAATTATTTACAATTTATTTTTATTTGCGGCTTGTTTTTAAATAAAAATTATATATTTGCAGTCCTTAAATGATAATACATTTTCGGGGTGTAGCGTAGCCCGGTTATCGCGCCACGTTTGGGACGTGGAGGCCGCAGGTTCGAATCCTGCCACCCCGACTTTTAAAGCTCAACTTTTTAGTTGAGCTTTTTTTATACACCTACTTTTTTATTTGTTGATATACACTGTTTTAACATTTACAAACTCGTGTATTCCTTCTACAGATAATTCTCTACCATAACCAGAAGCTTTTGTGCCACCAAAAGGTAATCTTGGATCCGATTTTACCATTTCGTTTATAAAAAAGGCACCATCAGGTATTTTAGAAATATGTTCTGTTGCTGTTTCTGTATCTTCGGTAAATAGCATAGTACCTAAACCAAATTTAGAATTTGTAGCAAGCTCTAATGCTTCTTCTATATTTTTTACTTTAAAAATAGGAGCTACTGGTCCAAAGGTCTCTTCGGTAAATACAGCCATATCTTTAGTAACCTCTGTTAGTATTGTTGGAGCAAAGTAAGCTTTGTCTCTTTGGTTACCTAAAACAACTTTGGCTCCTTTTTGTATAGCGTCATCTACTTGCTTTTGTATATCTGTGGCAAGATCTTCTCTAGCAAGAGTTGCTATTTCTGTTTCTTCGTTTAGCGGGTTGCTATATTTTAGTGTTTTAACTTTAGCGGTAAATTTATCAACAAATGCATCATAGATATTTTCAGTAACAATAAAACGTTTTGCGGCAATACAACTTTGCCCTGTGTTTAGCATTCTTGCTTTTACTATAGTATCTATATATTTATTTAAATTGGCATCATCTAAAACAATACATGCATTATTACCACCTAATTCTAAAACAGCTTTTTTAAGGTGCTGTCCAGCAACTTTAGCAATGCTTCTTCCTGCTTTTTCACTTCCTGTTAATGAAACTGCTTTAACAATAGGATCTTCTAAAACCTTTTCTATAACCTTGTGATTGGTTACTAAGGTTTGAAAGCATCCAGGATTAAAACCAGCATCTTCAAAAATAGTTTGTAATGCTAAGGCGCATCCTGTAACGTTAGAAGCGTGTTTAACTACAACCGTATTTCCTGCAGCTAGCGTAGGAATGGCAAAACGTAAAACTTGCCAAAACGGAAAGTTCCAAGGCATAATAGCCAATATAACACCCAAAGGATCATAACTTATAAAGCTTTCTTGTGCATCTGTTTTAATGATTTGATCGGCTAAAAATTCTTCGGCATTAGTGGTGTAAAAATCACACAGAAAGATACATTTATTAATTTCTGCTCTACTTTCTTGAATGGGTTTTCCCATTTCAAGTGTAATTAACTTGCTTAATGGTTCTAGGCGTTCTTCTAAAATATTTCCAACATTAATTAGTAATTGGGTTCTGTGTTCTATGTCTTCATTTTTCCAATCGTTAAAAGCCTTATCTGCCATTTTTAATTTTGAAAATACCTGCGTTTCGGTTTCTAAGGTATAGGTTTCAATTAGTTCTTGATTGTAAGGGTTAATGGATTTTATGGTGTTTGACATGATTATAAGTTTTAAAAATTACTACTAAGTTACTAGATAAGATTTTTATTACAGAAGGTTTGTTATAAGAAAATCTAATATTGATATTATAACTGTTGATAACTTAAGTGTTAGGTTTCTATCAAAAATCCTACTTTTGTATAGATAATAAGATACTAAAATTATGTCTGATACAATAGAAAAAGTAAAATGCTTAATTATAGGTTCTGGACCTGCAGGTTATACTGCAGCAATTTATGCAGCCAGAGCTAATATGAAACCTGTTCTTTATCAAGGAACACAACCTGGAGGACAATTAACTACTACCAATGAAGTAGAGAATTTTCCTGGTTATCCTGAAGGAATTACAGGGCCAGAAATGATGATGCAACTACAAAAACAAGCAGAACGTTTTGAAACAGATGTTCGTGATGGTTGGGTAACTAAAGTAGATTTCTCTGGTGATGTACATAAAGTATGGGTAAATGAAACTAAAGAAATTCATTGTGATACGGTAATAATATCTACAGGAGCTTCTGCTAAATATTTAGGTTTAGATTCTGAACAAAAATATTTAAAACTTGGTGGAGGTGTTTCTGCTTGTGCTGTTTGTGATGGATTTTTCTACAGAAACCAAGAAGTAGTAATTGTTGGAGCAGGAGATAGCGCTTGTGAAGAAGCACATTACTTATCTAAGCTTTGTAAAAAAGTAACGATGCTAGTAAGACGTGATGAGTTTAGAGCGTCTAAAATTATGGCTACTCGTGTTGCAAATACTGAAAATATTGAAATACTATTTAACACAGAAACGGATGAAGTTTTAGGTGACGGACAAGTAGTAACTGGTGTTAGAGTAGTAAACAATAAAACCAATGAAAAACATGAAATTCCTGCAACAGGATTTTTTGTAGCTATAGGACACAAGCCAAATACAGATATTTTTAAAGGTTATTTAGACTTAGATGAAACGGGTTATATTATTCATGCTAAACCAGGAACATCTAAAACCAATGTAGAAGGTGTTTTTGTATCTGGAGATGCAGCAGACCATGTGTATAGACAAGCAATTACTGCAGCAGGAACAGGTTGTATGGCTGCTTTAGACGCAGAACGTTACTTGGCAGCAAAAGATGCTGAGTTTGAAGTAAGTACTTCTAACTACAACTAAACTGTAGTATAAATAAATATAAAAAGTGCCTAGTGTTATATATAATACTAGGCACTTTTTTATTGTAAAAAGGAATTGTTGTTATAATTCTTTTTTATGTAGAGTAGCAGTGTTTTTAAAAGCATTAATGGTAATTTTTGGGTTACCATATAAATAAACCTCACTACTACCAGAGGTGTTTAAAGTTAAATCGCGTAGTACATGTATAGTAGCATCACTAGAATCTTCTGTTGTTAAATTACAAGTGTTTACTGTTAGGTTTTTAGCAGAAAAGTTTGATGAATTTATTGCTGTTAAATCTAAATGTTCTATTTCTCCTTCAATTTTAGTAAATGCACTTTGGTACATATATAGTTTTAAACTGTCTGTTTCTATTAAAGCTTCGGTTTTACTATTTTCATTAAGTTCTATATTAACTTTATCGCTTTCAATATTTAATTTAGATTTAGAACTAAAACCAAAATTAGATTTGTTATTGTTTGTAAGGGTAAAGTTTTTGTTTTTAATGTTTAAAAAGGCTTTGGCGTAATCGTTAATTTTTAATTCTAAAGAATCGTTTTTTAATGTGTTTGCAGCACTAAGTTCTGCATCCTCATTAATTTCTATATAGCGAAGTGATTTTGTAATATTAACAACAATGTTTAATCTTTTACTAGATTGAATTTTTGCTAAGGTGCTAAAGCTTAAAACACTGTCTTTAACCGAAAACTGAATGATTTCGTGTAAATTTTCATCTGTTTCAATTTCTACAGAAGCGGCATCACTTTGAATAAGTTCTATCTCAAATTTTTCGCCAAAAGTTATGGTGTTAAAATCGTCTATCATTGTTTGTACAGTAGTAACAATTTTATTTCCCTTTACTTTTTCTTGTGCAAAACTTGTACTAGCTGTAATAGCAATACATAGTGTTAAAACCCAATTTTTCAACATTTGTTTTCTGGTTAATTATTATCTACAAATATATACAAAAACCATCCTAAACCTGATTTTAAGTTTAGAATGGTTTTTTTTAGCAGATATCTAGTCTGCATAATTTGGTTGGTTTTAATTTTTTGTTAGAAAAGTACATCTAACAACATTGTAATTATTGTGTTTACTAAATAGAACATAACGGTTTGTTTTTTAATTGATTAATGATTCAAATATTATATTTTTTGTTAGTGATTAATAACTTAAATACCTGAACTGTTTATTTTTAAGGATGCGTTGTTATTCTTCTTCTTGGTTTATTTGAATACCATCTTCATCTATATGCACTTTTACTTCATCTGTATTTGCACGAACACCATTTTTGTTGATTTTTACATTAGAATCTTCCGTTTTAATTTCTAAGCCATCGTTATTAATGTTAATGCTTCCTTTTTCATCATTTACATTTATTTTAACTTTATACTCTTCTTCGGCTTCTTTTTCGGTACAATCTAAACAAACAGCTTCATCATTTTTTATTTTTAATAACTGTCCAGCATCTTTATAAGTAACAAGGTTGTTGCTTGATGTGTAGTGGTTTAAAAAAGATCTTGTGTTTTTATTTAAATGTATTACCATACCTTCTGGCACATACAGTATTAAAATAACTTCTTGATCACTAAATTTGTTTATAGCATTGGTTGTTAAATATTTGTCTAGTTCTACAGTATTATTCACTATAGTGTAGTTGTAATTTATGTTTTCAGCACGTTCTTTAGCAGACTGAAAACTTCTACCATCTGCTGTTTTTTCAACATGTAAGCTTACTAAAGTGTCTTCTGTGGACTTAATAACCAATTCTATATCTGAAGAATAAATATGTTTTTCATCATTATCTCCATATACAATCTGAAAAGAGTTACCATTTTTATGCATGCTTTTGTTGTATGCATTATTGTCTATCATTTTAATACTTAAGGTATCATTAGTAGTAATAGAATATTCCATTTTTTCATTTACAGTAGCATCAAAAGCGTGTTCTGTTGCTTGTGTAATACCAATAATGATAAGACCTATTATAGATACAAACCATAAACCAAGTAGTGAATATTTGGCAATATTACCTATAGATTTTAGGTTGTTGATTAAAATCTTTAACCCTAAATAAAAGATAAAGAAAAACGGAATTCCTACAGCAAATAAAGCTAATAATGATACTAACCAAACAGGAGTTCCTGCCGCATTTGCTGTGTCTACAAGATCAAATCCAGGAACGTTTATAGCGTCTGAAATACCAACGGTAAACATGGCTATTATTAACCCAATTAATGTGGAAGCACCAATAAAGATTAAGAAAACACCTATGCATTTTGCTACTATTTTTAACAAAAACATAAAAACGTTTCCTATAGTGTCAAAGAACGATGTAGATGTAGATTTTAAGGAGTTACTTTTTTTTTTGAAATCTACATTTTTAGCAGCATCACTAACTGAGTCTGATACATTTTTAGCTACATCTGTAACTGTATCTGTAACCGTTGTTATGCCATCTTTAATCTTTTTTTCAATATTACTAATGTTTACAGGTTCTCCTTTCATCATTAGCTTATCACTTGTAGTAACGGCTTCTGGAAGTAAGATCCATAATAATATATATAGTAATACACCTGTTCCTGCACCAAAGATTAATAGAATCCAAATAAGTCTAATCCATATGGCATCAATACCAAAATAATGTGCTAATCCTGCAGAAACACCACCAACATAAGAGTTGTCTGTATCTCTAAAAAGTTTTCTTGATGCTGTTTTATTGGTAGTATATTGCTTAGGTTCATCTTCAAATATCTCATCATCTACAATATAATCTTCAGGTTGTCCCATGATGGTGATTACATCATCTACTTCTTTAATACCAATTACTTGTTTATCATGTTTAACGCGTTCGTTAAAAAGTTCAGCTATTCTTGCTTCTATATCCGAAATAATTTCAGAACGACCTTGAGAGTCTGTAAACGAACGTTTAATAGCCTCCAAATAGCGTTGTAGTTTTAAGTATGCATCTTCATCTATATGAAAAAATATACCTGCTAAATTTATGTTGACTGTTTTATTCATTTTTTGTTGATTTTTGACTTGTTACTATATTAACTGCGTTTTGTAATTCATTCCAAGTAGCGGTTAATTCATTGAGAAAAAGTTTTCCAGTTTCTGTTAAACCATAATATTTTCTTGGAGGTCCTGAGGTAGATTCTTCCCATCTATAATTAAGAAGTCCTGCGTTTTTTAATCTAGTTAGTAATGGGTAAATAGTACCTTCTACTACTAGTAGTTTTGCGTCTTTTAATGTTCCTAGAATTTCTGCAACATACGCATCATCGTCTTTTAAGACAGAGAGTATGCAGTATTCTAAAACACCTTTTCGCATTTGTGCTTTTGTGTTTTCTATCTTCATAGTTTCCTTTTAATTTTATTATAACTGTTCATTTTTGATGGTTTTGATGAATGATTAAATTATTGGTAACGAGTGATTAGTTCGCGTGTTATTATTTTAAAAAAGGGATGGTTAATGGGTAGTTAAACATTTCACCTTCTCTTGCAGTTAAACTTGCTTTAATAATAAAAACAAGCTCTAGTAAAAATGCTATAATGGCAAATCCTGCAAAAGCTCCTCCTAGATATAATAAAGGAGAAGGCTTGTCTAAGTTTATACTTATGTTTTCAAATGCATTAATACTTATAAAGTCTATCTGTTTAAAAATATTAAAAATGAAAAACGGAACCGTTAATAATCCTATTACTATGCTATACAGTAAAATACTTATTTGAAAATTTATGGCTTGCTTACCATGTGCATCTATAAATGCCGATTTATCCTTGTTGGTAACCCAAAGTATTATTGGTCCTAGAAAGTTTCCAAAAGGAATTATAAATCTAGAAAAGGTAGATAAATGTATAAAAGTTGCAATGTTTTTTTGATGGTTACTCTCCATGATTTAAAAGTATATAATAGTTTCTTATACAAATATATGTCTTTAAAAAGGTATTATGTTACGCATAGTACTAAAAATTAACATAATTTTAACAAATTGATTTGTCAAAATTTTTCAATAGTTTTGAAGAAACTTACATATATTATGAAGCTAACACCTAAAAAGATAAATACTTTTAACCTACTAAAATTACCATCTGTTTTTTTTACAGGAATTCGCGTAAAGACTATAACAGATACTTCTTGTACTGCAACAGTAAAGCACAGATGGATAAATCAAAACCCTTTTAAGTCAATGTTTTGGGCAGTTCAAGGTATGGCTGCAGAATTAACTACAGGCGCATTAATGCTGATGAAAATTAAAGAAAGCGGAAAGAATATTTCTATGCTTGTAGCTAATAATAATGCTACATTCACAAAAAAGGCAACTGGTAGAATTACATTTACTTGTACAGATGGAAATAAAATAGATGCTGCTATTACAAAAGCAATAGAGACAGGTGAAGGGCAAACGGTTTGGATGCAATCTATAGGAACCAACACAGATGGAGTAGAGGTTTCTGTTTTTAATTTTGAGTGGAGTATTAAAGTGAAGCAAAAAAAATAATTTGTAACAAATTTTAAAACCAAGCAACTCATAAGCATAGTAATAAAAAATCATAAAAAAATGACAGCACACGAGATAGATTACAAAATATATGGCGAAGAAATGCAATACGTTGAAATTGAATTAGACCCTCAAGAAGGTGTTGTTGCAGAGTCTGGTAGTTTTATGATGATGGATGATGGTATAAGTATGGAAACCATTTTTGGGGATGGATCACAAAAAGATACTGGTTTTTTAGGAAAAATATTAGGAGCAGGAAAGCGTATACTTACAGGCGAAAGTTTATTTATGACTGCCTTTTATAATAATTTGGTAGGTAAAAGAAAAGTGAGTTTTGCTTCTCCTTACCCAGGAAAAATTATTCCTATAGATTTAACCGAGTTTGGCGGAAAGTTTATTTGCCAAAAAGATGCTTTTTTATGTGCAGCAAAAGGAGTGAGTGTTGGCATTGAGTTTAGTAAAAAACTAGGTCGTGGTTTGTTTGGTGGCGAAGGTTTTATCATGCAAAAACTAGAAGGTGATGGTATGGCTTTTGTGCATGCAGGAGGTACTATGGCTAAAAAAGAATTACAAGCAGGAGAAACTCTACGTGTAGATACAGGTTGTATTGTAGGTTTTGATCAAACGGTACATTATGATATTGAGTTTGTTGGTGGAATAAAAAATACGGTTTTTGGTGGTGAAGGTCTTTTCTTTGCTAAACTAGAAGGTCCAGGAACTGTTTTTGTACAATCTTTACCTTTTAGCAGATTAGCAGGAAGAGTATTGGCTAGTGCACCAAGAGCAGGAGGAAATAACAAAGGAGAAGGCAGTATTCTAGGAGGAATTGGCGATTTACTAGATGGTGATAATAGGTTTTAGTAAAGGCTTTTGTTTGTTAATTTTTTGTTTAAATAGAAATACCAATTGGTTTTTTTAGTATATTTAATCAAACTAAAAAACATAGCTTATAAAACAAATCTACTTTTTATTTAAAACTAAACTTAATTAATACTATATTAATATTATGGCAAGAGCAATGTTTGAGTACACCAAAACGGTACTCAATAAAGTGAGTTTTGATGCTGCGTTGTTTTGTAAAGAAGTACAAAAAGCGGTTCAAAGATTACTACCTTATGAGCTAGAAGAATTAAGAATCTTTATTCAGTCGCTTGTACAGCAAAACCCACAGTTAAATCAATGTTTAATCTATTTAAAAGAATAAAAAAAAGCGACTTTCAAGTCGCTTTTTTTTATGAATTAATTTAAATTGTTTTTTACAATACTCTATATTTGCAAAAAATAATTAAGCTGAAAAAAGTATTTTTATATATAGTATTTATAGCATTTGCCTTAAAGCCAATGTATTATGTAGGTCAAGTACTTTACTATGAGCTTAATGTAGATTATATAGTAGAAACCTATTGTATTAATACCGATAAACCAGAACTAAAATGTAATGGTAAATGTCATTTAGCAAAACAACTACAATCTGTTTCTAATGATACCAAAAGTAGCGATGCAATTTCTAGTTTAATAGAAGCATTTTCTTTTGTTTATTTTAATGAGTATCCTTCCGTAGTATTTCGTCCTGATTTCTTAATAGAAGGAAACGAAAAATCTATTTTTCACAATCAAAACTATACTTATAATTTCGCGTATAGTCCTTTTAAACCTCCAATGGTATAATTTTATTTTTTAGAATATAGGCTTTTTGGCCTGTACCAAAATTGCTTTTAATTATTATTTAAGCACATTTCAGTGTATCTGTAATGTAGCTAGTTACTTGTATTGTATGGTAACAATAATAATAGAGGCTTGGTACGCAACATCAATACATAAAATTTAAAATTATAACAATGAAATTATTAAAATATACATTTGCTTTATTATTAAGCGTAACAGTGGCATCATGTTCTACAGATAATGATGATAACAGTTCTGAAGACTTATCAGGACAAACAGGAGAATTAACTTTAAAATTTGATAATGGTGTAGGAGATCAAGATTTTATCTTTGGTACTTCTTATAACAAATCTAATAACGAATCTTTTAAACTAGAAACATTAAAATACATTGTAAGTAATGTAAGATTTACAGATAGTGAAGGTAATGTTTTTATGTACCCAACAGAAGAAAATGCATTTATTATAAATGAATTAGATGGTAATACAGCAGGTGAAATTTATGTAACATTAAATGATGTAGATGCAGCAGATTATGTTTCTGTAACCTTTGGTATTGGTATAGACCAAGATCGTTTTTTATTAGGAGCAGAAGGTCAAGGTGCTTTTTTAGACGAAGCTTCAGAAGAAGGTATGCTATGGAGTTGGGCTACTGGTTATAGATTTGTTAGACTTGATGGTACATATTCTTCAGATACAGTAACAGATGAGCCTGTAAACATTCATATGGGAAGTGTTGGTACTTCATTAGATAACTATCGTGAGGTGACTTTACCTTTTCCTAATACTGTTTTAGTTAGAGAAACTACAACTCCAGAAGTTCATATTAAAGCAGATATTGCTAAAGTATTTGATGGTACAACAACTGTAAACTTTGCAGATGGTTATGATCAAGTACATACAGATAATGTAGAAACGCCAATTATTGCAGATAACGTTAGCGGAATGTTCTCTGTACACCACGTACACAACGATTAATTATAATTATAAATATAAATTCAAGGAAAGTAAATTGCTTTCCTTGAATTTTAATAAAATAACTATTTATGAAAAAGTATAGCCTTTTATTAATAGGATGCTTACTCATTTTTTCGTGTACTAAAGAATCTAATACTGTAGCGTATGAAGCAATTCCGTTAGAAGTAGAGTTGCCAGATAATTTTCCGGATATGGTCTATAATTTAGACAATAATCCTGTTACAGAAGCAGGTTTTGAACTAGGTAAAGATTTGTTTTATGAAGGAAAACTATCTGTAAATGACGCTATTCCTTGTGCTTTTTGTCATGAACAAGCTTTTGCATTTACACATCATGGACACAATTTAAGTCATGGTGTAAATGGAGGAGTAGGTTTTAGAAATGCACAACCCATACAAAACTTAGCATACCAAACCTCTTTTATGTGGAATGGTGCAGCTTCGCATTTAGATTTACAACCTATTTTACCCATTACAGCAGAAGTAGAAATGGGAGAAACTTTAAGTAATGTTATTTCTAAATTAAGTGCAGATTCACAGTACCAAGAAAAATTTGCAAGAGCTTTTGAAGATGGTGAAGTAAGTACCGAAAATATGCTTAAAGCACTATCACAGTTTATGGTAATGATGGTTTCTTCTAACTCTAAATACGATAAGTATGTGAGACAAGAAGACAATGTTACCTTAACAACTATAGAGCTAGACGGATTAAATACCTTTCAAGAAAAATGTGCAACATGCCATGCAACAGATTTGTTTACCGATCATACTTTTAGAAATAATGGCTTACCAGTAAATCCTTTATTAAATGATACAGGTCGTTATGAGGTTCTTGAAGATCCTAATGATTTATACAAGTTTAAAGTACCAAGTTTAAGAAATGTTGAGGTTTCTGGTCCTTATATGCATGATGGTAGGTTTGCTACTCTTGAAGTGGTTTTAGATTTTTATGATGCTGGAGCAGTAGATAATGGCAACGTGGATCCTTTACTTTTAAGAGAAGACGCTAGCTATGGTATAACGCTTAGTGATTACGAAAAAGAAAGTTTAATAGCTTTCTTAAAAACATTAACAGACAACGAATATTTAAATGATGAACGTTTCTCAGAATATTAAAACAAGAATTATAATACTTGTAACCGTGTTATTACAAACAGGTTTTATACATGCACATAGCATAGAAAAACCATGTAATAATCACGAACCTTTTAAGGTTTTATGTGATTTATGTGGTTGCTCAACTAGTAGCGGAAGCTTTGGTTTTGGTACCTTAAGCAATGCTAATTTTATTGGTGTACGTTATATATATCAAAATTTTGAATCTAAAAACGGAATTTTTGAAAACTCACCAACAAGTAAAGAGTCTTTTAATACCTACCAATTATGGGCGCAAATACCAATTAATAAGTCTTTTTATGTTAGTGCAAATTTGCCTTATCAAGATTTAACAAGAGATTTTAATAACGTGAAAGAAAACATTAATGGCTTAGGAGATGCAAGTGTTATTGGTTGGTACAAACTACCATTTTATAAAAAACGCGATGCTGATAAAGTAGATTTTAATGCAGAAAGAGAAGCTTCAGGACATTCTTTACAATTTGGTTTAGGTATTAAATTACCAACAGGTACGTTTGAAGAAAGACTTGCAGATAATATAAATCCTGGTTTTCAAGTAGGAACAGGAAGTGTAGATGGTATTTTTTCGCTAGGTTATAATTATGGTGGAGACAAATACGGAGTAAATACGCTGTTTAGCTATTATTTAAAAGGCGAAAATAAAAACGATTATCAATTTGGTAACCAGTTTAGTTATGCAACCAATTTATACCGATCTTTTTCAACCGAAAAAATGAATATTATGCCATTTGTTGGTGTTTCAGGTGATGTGTATGATAAGATTACACAGTATGGTGAAACTTTAGCAGATACAGACGGAAGCATTTTTAATGCATCTATAGGTTCTGAACTAGCCATTGAAAAATTTATTTTTGGTGCTAGTTATACCTTACCCGTAAGTCAAAGCTTATTTGGTGATAATGTAGAGTCTAAGCAACGTGTTTCTGTATATGTAAATTTTGCATTATAGTACTGTTAGCCTTTACTAAGGACCATGTATAAAAAAAAACAGATTGCAAAAGCAATCTGTTTTTTTTATAACTTTTATTTAAAGTAAAAGTCTTAAAAATAGCATGTAGTTACAGGAAGGTTAATTCATTTCAGGATCAGACCTTAGTACTCCAGAATTTGTATGTACATTTCCTACTTCAGTAATAACAACACCTTCAGGTCCTGCCATTTGCCAATGTGGCGATTCTGCTTTAGCTAAAGAAGCAAAGTCTCCTTCGTTTGCCTCTATAATATGATTGGTAGTTACTTTACCATCCCAATGGCTTTTTGGCACTACAACTTGCGGAAATTGATTGCGATTGTTTTCGCCAACACCAACAATATAGCTTTTACCATGTCTTACTAGCCAACCTTCCATTTTTACAGGATTGCCTTCTGCAGCAAAATGCATGTGTTCTCCTAGCATTTGGTTTGGTAATAAAAAGATATCCATTAGCATATATTTATCTTCTTTGTTGTTTACAAACATTACAGAAGCTAAACCTAATTCGGCATAATTCCCTTTGTTATAATCGGTAAGCCATATTTTTTCTCTTAATCCTTCAAAAACAGGATAATTATGGTATTCTAGCATTTCTATTAATGCATCTTTTGCTTTTTCTTTTAAAAAATTACCTTCTGCATCATAAAATTGCTCATTGGTAAATTTTAGTTCTTTTTTCACCTCTTTTTTAATTTCTTGTTTGGCTTCTATTACTATGTTTTTTTTGGTTTTTTTTGTGCAACTAGTAAAAATAATACCGCTAAATAGAATACTTAATAAAAATAGTTTTTTCATAAAATGCTTTTAATTTAAAGATAGATTTAGCTTTAAATATAGCGTAATGACAACTGTATTTATCATACTTGTTGTGTTTTTTAGCCATTTTTAATAATTAATTATACAAGGCTAGTTATATTTTTAATCTTTAAAAATTTTAAGGAAAATAAAGTTATTTTGATAATCTGTTACCGAAGCATTTTTCTGGTTTTGCTATATTCCTATTACAAAAAAGAACTACCAAGTGACACTCAAAGCTATTGTAAATTGTAGTAAGAAGCTTGTGTTTTGTAGCAATGATTTAAGGAGTTTTGTGTGTGGTTTTTTTTCGGTATTTTCTTTTGGTTCTAATCAAACCATATCTTAAATCGTCAAAAATTAAACTTATAAATAAAATAATGGCTCCAATAGTAAGCGTGTTTAATTTTAGGCCTATTCTTGAATAAAGAAAACCTCCTGTTAATCCGCCAAGAAAGAAAAAACAAATAATATATATTCTTAGCTTTATGGTGGATTTTAGTTTTTCTTTTTGCGGAAAAGATTGCGGAAAAAATAATTGAGAAAGTTCTATTCCTAAATCTGTAAAAAGTCCTGTAAGGTGTGTGGTTCTTACTATAGCATTCGAAATTTTTGTAACAAATGAGTTTTGAAGTCCCATAGCAAAAAGCAATAGGCAAACCACTGCATCTGGATATTTTATTTCCATAAAATTACTAAAGGTTGCAATGCTAATTAAAATTACGCACTCAATAATTGTAGGTACTACAAAAACATTAAGCTTTTTGTTTTCTCTATATTTTTCAATTAAAAAACCTGAAACAAAAGAACCAAAGAGAAACGAAAAAATATACAGAAAATAAATGGTTCCTATCCAAAAGTCAAAATTAGCAACATCACTAATAAAAAGAGCAAAGTGGCCAGTAACATTTGTGGTTAATTGTTTAAAGGCTAAATAGCCAGTAACATTAACTATACCAGCTACAAAAGACAAAATTGTAGCAATTTTGAGGTTGTGCTTTAAAGTTCTGCTTTTGCCTTGGTGTCTAAACATTCTTTTTTTATTGGGTTGCCTTTGCTAGCTTAACTATTTATGGTTACTATTTCTTTAATAGCTATTTCTCTCATTTCTACTTTTCGTATTTTTCCGGAAACAGTCATAGGAAAATCATTTACAAATTTCCAGTATTTAGGAACTGCATAATGCGCAATTTGATTTTTACAAAAAGCTAATAGTTCTGCTTCTGTACATTGTACATTTTGGTGTAATTTAATCCAAGCCATTATTTCTTCTCCATATTTTTCACTTGGCACACCTATTACTTGTATATCAAGTATTTTAGGATGTGTGTATAGAAATTCTTCAATAGATTTAGGCGAAATATTTTCTCCTCCACGAATAATTAAATCTTTAATTCTACCTGAAATACTTACATAACCTTCGGCATCCATAACTGCTAAATCGCCAGAATGCATCCACCTGGAAGCATCTATTACTTGTTGGGTAGTTTCTGGATTATTCCAATAGCCTAACATTACCGAATAGCCTCGAGTACAAAGCTCTCCTTCTTTACCAATAGGAAGTGTTTTTCCGGTTTCAGGATCTATAATTTTAACCTCTAGATGCTCCATTACTGTTCCTACAGTAGCGACTTGTTTTTTTAAAGGAGCACCAATTTTTGTTTGTAAGGATACAGGAGAGGTTTCTGTCATTCCGTAACAAACGGTTACATCTTTCATATTCATTTCAGACTGTACACGTTTCATAATTTCTTCAGGACAAGTAGCGCCAGCCATAACACCTGTTCGTAAACTAGATAAGTTATAGTCTTTAAAATTATCAAGAGACAATTCTGCAATAAACATAGTTGGTACACCATAAAGTGAGGTGCATTTTTCTTTTTCTACAGCAGATAAGGTTTTTTCTGCATTAAAACTATCATTTGGTATTACCATACATGCACCATGCGAAGTACATGCTAAATTACCTATTACCATACCAAAACAGTGGTAAAATGGTACAGGAATACAAACTCTATCTGCATCTGTATACTCTAAACGTCTTGCAATAAAGTAACCGTTGTTTAATACATTATGGTGGCTTAAAGTAACTCCTTTAGGAAAACCTGTAGTACCAGAAGTGTATTGTATATTGATGGCTTGGTCAAAATCTGTTTTAGCAATAGCTTCTTCTAGTTGTGCATCACTAATAGTATGTCCTTTTTTTAATAAATTTTCCCAATCTGCTGTATCTAGATAGACTGCTTTTTTTAAAGAAATACAATTTTCATCTACTTCTTCTAGCATCTTTTTGTAGGCACTTGTCTTGTATTTTACAGGACAAATAACATACGATATTTCAGATTGATTAATGGCAAATTTTAGTTCGTGTACTCTATACGCAGGATTTAAATTTACTAAAATAGCACCAATTTCTGCGGTTGCGTATTGTACTAAAGTCCACTCATATCTATTAGGAGACCAAATACCAACACGATCTCCAAATTGTACGCCATCTGCAAGAAGCGATTTTGCTAAATGAATAACCTCTTGATAAAATTGTTTATAGGTAGCTCTATAGTTTTGATGTACACTAATTAAGGCGTCATTGTTTGGGTATTTCTCAACTGTTTTTCTTAAGTTTTCACCTATAGTTTCTCCAAGTAAAGGTGCTGTAGAGTTAATAGTAGTATAGGACAATCTTTTCATTTACTAATTATTTAAAAACATATACTATAGATAGATGAGGTTTTATTTTAATAATTAAAATGGTATACTAACTATAGCATTTAAAATTTTGTATACGTAATTGGTATCTGGTTTATTTACCAGATAAGTGTTTGGAGTTGTAATATCTTTCCTTTTGCAATTTACGAGTTTTTAGACTAAACGTATATTGAAATGGAGCAAAATAAATTGCTTTTTTTTAATCTAGAAGTTGTGGTCTTAAAAAAAAATAATTTTTAAAAAGATTAAGCGTTTGTTTGTTCTTTTCTCTTTTTCATTATTATAAAAAATAAAACGGTTACAAGGCAGGTTAGTGCTAAACCTATCCAGTTAGAGGTTTCTACAGCTAAGTTAAAACCAATAGTTGGATCGTAAAAAATGTATGAAAAAATAACCGAAGTAATAAAGAATGCAGGAGCTAAAGCAAGCATATAATACTTTTTGTTTTGGTATAAATACACAGTACCTATCCATAATGCTATAGAAGCTGTTACTTGATTAGACCAAGAAAAATACCTCCATAGTAGCTGAAAATCCATATTAGTAAGAATAAAAGAAATTAAAAACAAAGGGATTGCAACACCAAATCTGTTTTTTAAGGCCTTTTGATCTATTTTTAGGTAATCTGCAATAATCATTCGTGCTGCTCTAAAAGAAGTGTCACCAGAAGTAATAGGTAAAACAATAACACCTAGTACAGCAATAGTACCACCAACAGTACCTAATAGTACCACAGCAATTTTATTAACCACAGCAGCAGGACCTCCATTTGCTAAAAGCGAACTTAGTTCGTCTGTACTTAATAAACTCATGGCAGCAGCAGCCCAAATCATGGCAATAACAGCTTCAAGAATCATCATACCATAAAAAACTTTTCTACCATCTTTTTCATTATCAATAGTACGTGAAATAATAGGAGATTGTGTTGCATGAAAACCAGATAAAGCACCACAAGAAATAGTTAAAAAGATAACAGGATAGTAAGGTGTGTTTTTAGGATGTAAATTTTCTAAGGTTAATTCTGGTAACGGGTTTCCGTACATAAACATACCAATACAAATACCTATAGCACTAACAATTAGTAAAAATCCTAATATTGGATAAATTTTACCTATTATTTTGTCTATTGGTAAAATAGTAGCAATAATATAATATATAAAAATACAGAAAATAATTATTTTTAAAACATTGGTTTCATTACCAATTAGCTCATTAATCATTTTAGCAGGAGCAGTAACAAAAACAGTACCTACTAATACTAAAAGTAATAATGTAAAGAAGTTAACTACGTGGCTAAACGATTTTCCTAAAAATCTAGACGCTAGAGCAGGTAAGTGTGCACCTCCATATCTAATAGAAATCATACCAGTAAGATAATCATGCACTCCACCAGCAAATATAGACCCAAAGACAATCCATAAAAAAGCCGAAGGACCATATAAAGCACCTAGAATTGGACCAAATATTGGTCCAACACCTGCAATATTTAATATTTGAATAAAAGCGTTTCTATTGCTATTCATAGGAACAAAATCAACACCATCTGATAAAGAATGCGCAGGAGTTGTTTTGTTGGCGTCAGACTTGAAGGTCTTATCTACAAATTTTCCGTATGTAAGATATCCAATAAGTAATAAAATTAAAGCGGTTATAAAAGTAATCATAATTGCTATTTTGTTGGAGCTATAAATATTACCACCTAGTTTTCTAAGCTTAGATTTCATTTTTTAAACAGGAACAGACTTATAGTATTGTACCTATTTAGAAATACTATTTTTTACATTGTTGAAAACCGTTTGTGTGGTAAATGAAGGCGCAAATGTACAAAAGTTTAAGAATGTATTTTTGTTAAAATACATATTTGACCTATGCTGTAAGTAATTACTTATTTATTAGAAATGTGTTAAAATATGTTCTCTAGAAGCTATCTTTTTGTTGCTTAAAGCTTTAATGAAATTAGGTAGTGTGATTTCTACGACTCCACTTAGAAGCCACCATACTAATAATTAAAATTTGTGTAGCATGAAATAGCATAATAGGTAAGAGAATAATACCTATAGTTGCCATGTTTCCGAAGATTATTTTAGAAAAAACAGTTCCGTGAACTAGTGATTTTTTGGTACCACAAAACTGTGCTGTAATTTGGTCTTCTATATTAAATTGCATCTTCTTTGCTAAAAAGCCTATAAGATAAAACAGGATGCTAAATAAGATTAAAACCGAAACAAAGAGTAGTAGTAGATCTAAAATAGAAACCGAACTAAATATGTTGTCATTAAACGAATTAGCAAAACTTTTATAAATGATTAATAGAATAATAGATTTATCAAACAAGGTTAATTTTTTGCTGTTTTTTAGGGCAAGTGCTCCAAAATAACGCTGTAAAACAACACCAAACAGAACAGGCAAAATGATTTGTACAATAAGTTTTATATAGATATCTACAAAATTAAAATCGGCTTGCGGATTTTTAACAAATAAACCCATCCATAATGGTGTAAGAACTATACCAATAATACCAGAAATACTAGCATTAAATATTGCTGCAGGAATATTGCCTTTTGCAATAGAAACCATTACTACAGATGAAGAAACAGTTGAAGGCAATGCTGCCAAGAAAAAAAATGCCAGCCAGATAATTTCTTGTTCTTTATTTTGAATAAAGGGTTGAAACACCAAAACCAACAAAGGAAATATTAAAAAGGTAGACGTTTGTATTAAAAGGTGTAGTTTCCAGTTTTTAATACCTTCTTTTAGTTTTGAAGGACTCAATTTTAATCCGTAAAAAAAGAATATCAACGAAATACCTATACTGCTAATTGTATCTATAGGAATTTTACTTTCAGCAGTTCCCCATTGCGGAAAAATATAGGCTAAGCCAATTACTATTAAAATAGATAGAACAAACTTATCAATCTTTATTTTCATAATAATATTCTTTGTTTAGAATGGCTAAAATAAAGATTTGTAAACTTGATGTCTAATAAATTGAACTTCCTTTTTAGTGGTCACTAATTTTTTTACCAATAAGAACGTTGTTTGATTTTTCAATATTTTTAAGGAATGAAGTTTCAAAATAAGGAGATTTTTCAAAAAAACCAATGACCTCATTTGTTTGCTCAGACATTTTTCCTTTTATGCCTAGATTAAAAATGAAATATCCATTCTTGTTAATTAGTTTGGCAACGTTTTCACAAAAAACAGAAGAGTAAAATTGACTAGGAACCTTGTTATTGATAAATAAATCAATGATTATTAAGTCTTGTTTTTTCTTGCTTTCTTGAACAAATTTATAGGCATCATATTTGCTTATGGTTAAATTTTGAGAAGAAGCAATATTAAAATCGTTTTTGGCAATAGATATCATTTTATCGTCAATTTCTACAGCATGAATATGTTCTTTAAATCCAAACTTTTCGCGTAAAGAATAAATAACGCTTCCACCTCCTAATCCTAATAATAAAACATGTTTCAGGTCTTTTAATTCAATTTTATTAAGAGCATATTCAAGAATTTTTTGAAGCGAACCATACGAGTAATTAGCATCTTTAGTATTAAGCATTTTTTTGCCGTTGTAATAGATTATTTCTAATTTTCCATTGGTTTCAGAATCAAAAGTATTACAGGTTAGAGGCCATATATAGCTTAAGCGTTTTTTCATGGTACAGAGTATCGTGTACTTATATATTTAATTACAGTGTGTTTTTAAAGAACAATAAGTAGTAGTAGAATTTTTTTAAATTAATGTTGCTATGTTGCGCAATATTAGTTGTTGATTAAAAAAGCGGCTAAAAGCAATAGGTAACTTGAGCTTTTTCACCGCTTAACATACACACTAAGAAAATTATGTTTTTAATTCAAGAAATCAGGATCTTTGTAAGCAGGATTTGGATATTTATAAAAACCTTCTCCAGTAGAAACGCCTAATTTATTTTTATCAATAAAATTTTCTTTTAAGTATTTTATTGTTTTTATAGCATCTGGATTCTTTGTTTTTTCTGCAGAGAGTTTATAAATATTATATGCTGTTGTTATACCAACTGTATCTAAAATAGCAATAGGACCAATTGGTGCTCCTGTAGCTTTCATCCATGTTTTATCAATGGTTTCAGGTTCTGCAACGCCTTTTATAAGTAACTCTAAACCTGCACGTAATAAAGGCACTAATAAGGTGTTTAATATATAGCCAGGCTGTTCTTTGTGTAGAGGTAAGGCTAGCATACCTATAGCTTTAGCAAATGCTACTACATCATCAAATACTTTGGTATCTGTTGTTGGGTGTCCCATGATTTCTGCAGTATTATGTTTCCAAATATTATTTGCAAAATGCAAAGCTAAAAATTGAGAAGGTCTTCCTGTAGCATGAGCAAACTGGCTTGGTAAAAGCGTAGACGAGTTTGTTACAAAAATGGTTTTTTCTGGAGCTACTTTAGCTAGTTTTTTGTAAAAATCAATTTTAATTGTTGGGTTTTCAGGAACAGCCTCAATCATTAAATCTGCATCTTTAACAGATGCCTTTAAGTCTGAAGTATAATTTAAATTTTTAAAGGTTTTATCTAGTTGTTCTGGAGTAGCATTTAAATCTGTTTGAAAAGCTTCAGACAATTCAGCAAATTTAGCCTTTGCTTTTTCAAGAACTTCGTCATTTATATCATAAACCGTTACGTTAAATCCGTGAAAAGCAGTTTGAAAAGCAATTTGGTATCCTAAAACTCCGCTTCCTGCTACAGTTACATTTTTATAGGCCATTTTATTCCGTTTTTTTGTTTATTAACAAAGTTAACGATACCTATAGGTTAAACACTATCCTTAAACTCAGTATTTGTGTCCTTAAATTTTACTATAACAAGTGTTCTTTTAATCTGTAGCTAGTAGGAGAAATAGAAGTGTGTTTTTTAAAAAATCTGCCAAATGCAGATACCGAATTAAACTGTAGTTTAAAAGATATTTCAGAAACACTCAAACTTGTGTTACCTAATAAAGTATAGGCTTCTTTTAATAGCATTTCATCTATAATTTCATGTGGTGTTTTTCCGCTAGATTTTTTAACAATTTCTATTAAATATTTATTAGAAATATTCAGTTTTTTAGCATAAAAATCAACAGATTTATGTTCTAAAATATTCTTAGTAATAAGCTCTTTAAATTTTAAAAATAAACCTGGAATAGGATTATTTGTTTCTGTTTTTATTAAATGATTTACCTCTGTTATTTCAGCAATCTCTAAAAGGATGTTGAAGATAATCGTTCGAATAATTTCATCTGTAAATTTGCTGTTTTTTGCAGATTTAGTTTTGAGGTATTTAAATAAGTTAATTAGGTTTTTTATTGCTGAAGCATCTGTATTAATTAAAGAATAGTTACCATTTTGAAAGCTCATGATTTTTTCAATAATAAATGGATCACTAACATTTTTTAGTAAGAAATTAGTCTCGAAAAGTAACAGGTTTAGTTTAAAGTTTTTAGATACTTTTTTAATAGAAAATGTAGTGGAAGGAGCAGCAATAAGAATGTTGTTTTTGGCAATAGTATATTCTTGGTTGTCTACTTCAATTGTGATTTTACCATGTGTACAGATCAATAAGGTATAAAAATCTATTCGGAATGGCTTTTCTATCACTTCTAGAACATCACTTGCAATAGCAATGTAATAAGGATGATTACATGCAATATTATAAAGAGAAAGTATCTGTTTTAAGTTGGTGTACAAGTAAATCTTTTTAAAGAGTGCTACTATAATTATTTTGGGAAGTTAAGTGCTTTTTTTGTGATTAGCAACACCATTTTTTATCTGTTATATATTCCTCTTAATTTGTGTCTTGTTAGTAGATGTTTTTCTTTTAATTTTCTTCTAGTTTTCGGTTTGTATATTTTTCGGTTCTTAATGGTGTTTTGTAAAATGGTGGTAAGAAAATGGAGTAAATACACTTTTTGGTTATGCTATAAAAAAACTACTTGCAAATATCATTTTCTAGATTTATGAGAAGAAAATGAATTTGCAAGCAGTGACTATATACTTGTATTTTTATTTAGGAGTTTAACTTAATAGGAGGGATGTTTTTATAACTCCTTTTATTTATTTACTAACCATCCTTGAATTTTATGAAATTGTTCTTGAAAGAAAGATTCGTGTTCTTCTTCTAATGTTTCGCCTTCAGGTAAGATATGCTCGAAATAACTGTCTTTTAAAAATTTTCTTAATATACCTTCTCCAGGAATTGGTTTGTAATCGTTTAATGATTTGATAGCCTTTAATAACTGTCTGATGTCATATTGTAAAGGAATAATATCAGGCACTTGTTTGTTTAAGTTTAGTAATTTGTAAACAGCAATACGTGCTGTTCTTATAGAGCTATCCATAGTAAAAACAATATCATTATTGGTTTCTACAAATTGTCCGACCAAACCTAAATTTTTACAACCTTCAGGAACTACATGTGGTCTGTCTCCTTTTGCTCTAGGCATAAACATAGAGGTAATGTATGGCATAAATGCAGTATGAACAATAGTGTTTTCTGTAACATCTTTAATTTGGTCAACAATACCTAAGTGGTAGCAAAGCTCTGTTACTATTTCGTTACCTGTACATTGTGGCATTGTTTTTTTAATGTAATTACCTTCTTTATCCATGTATAGTGAATACACCCAAAGTACTAAAACATCATCGGGTTGGTTAGGGTAGTGTGGCTGACGGTTACAAGTAAAACTCATTAATCAGTTAGAATCTGTAATGGTTATAATACCTCCAGTTGCTGTTTTTCCGGAATAAGGATCGTTTACTGTATATTCTTTTAATTTTTTAGTTAATGCAGATGGTTTACAAGTTAATGTTGCAGATTCCCAAGAAGATTTTTCAATATTACCACAGAATTTTTCAGGATTACCAAAAATCTCAGATTTTGAAGCTAGATTTTTCCAAAGTTTCCAACCTGCACTTTTTCCGCTTGTATTATTATCTAATTTTATAATTGGAGCCGTTTTATTTGTTCCGTAAAATGTATCTTCTGTCATAGATCCAGTAGTTACAATCACAAAGTCGTCTTTTTCTATAGGAATTTTTACTTCTTTTCCATCTTGTTCGGTAATGATGCTCTCCACTATTTTACCTTCAGTATTGCTGTGAATGTTTAAATCTTTTACCAAGGTATTCAGTTTAATTTCTACACCTTTTGATTCTAAATGTTTTCGTAATGGAGTAACAAATGTGTCGTATTGGTTGTATTTAGGAAAAACCAAGCAAGAGAAATCTTTCATTCCGTCTATAGCGTGAAGAAAACGATGCATGTATAGTTTGCATTCTAATAGGCTATGCCAATTTTCAAAAGCAAACATGGTGCGCCAAAAGAACCAAAAATTACTATCTAAAAATTCTTTGCTAAAATAATCTTCAATTGTTAAATCGTCTAAATCTTCTTTTTTCTTTAGTAATAATTTAGCAATGGCTAATTGGTCTTTTTTTTCTAAACCGAATTTGCTAAAATCTTTAATTTCTCCTTGGTTGTGAATTAATCGTGCTTTAGAATAATTAGGGTCGTTATCATTTATTAATCGATATTCATCTAATACGCTGTAGGGTTCAGGAAGTTCTTTGGCAGGAATATCTTGAAACATATCCCAAAGGTTTTCATAGGTCATATCCATTTCTCTTCCTCCTCGAATAATGTAACCTTCTTCTGCATTTCCCGCTCCATCTAAAGAGCCACCATCAATTTGTAATTGGTCTAAAAAAACGATGTTTTTTCCAGGGATTTTTCCATCGCGTATAAAATAATATGCAGCAGACATTCCTGCAATACCAGTACCTACAATATATATTTTGCTGTTTTGGTAAGATTTGGGAGGAATACCAATATTTCTTTGATAATTTCCTATTTGGTCAGAAAAAGGCATTGATTTTTGCTTCGTGTTCAATTGCACTTCTTTGCTAGAATCTGGCTCATGATTTACGTTTCCGTATTCTTTTGAATTCGATAAAAAAGAATCGAATTTTTCTGTTATCTTTTTCATTTTAGACGTGTTTGATTACTAGATAACAAAGGTAGTTTTATGCTTAAATTGGGCTGTGTCCCCAAATTCAGTATTTCTATACTTAATTTTTAAGAGCGTTAAATTTTACTTTATACTGCTTGATTTTAATCTGTGATTGTTATACTGTTTTTAAGAATTTAATCTAATTTTTTAATTAATACCAGCATATTTGTACAACTAATTTCATAATTACAAATGGAATGTAAAAAACGTTTGATATGTGTAGTGTGCATATTTCTAATTGTTTAGGTGGTGTTTGTTTCTTTTTGGTGGTCATCGATAGTATTATAATATCCCTGAATACAGTTAGAAAAACATGTGTTTAAATAATCAATTTTGTAAAGAATAAAAACGTACAATTATGGATTTTAAAACAATGTTACAATTACCTGTATTAGATACAAATACAGTGATAAATATACTTCAAGAAATTGCAGATATAGAGCGCCATGAAGAACGCCCTAAAATGCCACAAGTTACAATAAGTACACATGCTGATAATGCTTCTGGTTTTTTTGTTAATTACGATTCAGAAAAGAAAACTATTTTGTTGTGTGATATGTATGATCGTAAAGCTCAATTTATATATATAGAATCTCATGCTATTTCTTCTATATCTTTAAGAAATGTAGATAAATATGGATATTTATTATCAGATGGAAACATTCCTTTTGTTCCAGAAGATGATGAAATACCTACTGTACTTCAGCTTAAAAAAGACATAAAAGCATTAGAAGAAGTATTACAAGTTAGTTTAGAAAAAGAGATTTCACTAACATTTAAATATGAAGGTACTCTAGAAAATTTAGATAAGTTTTATGCTTCTAAAGTGATAAAATTATTACAAAAAACATTTTCTAATGTGGCAGCAGACTCTTTAGCAAAATCAGCCTTTACAGAAGCTGTATCTGCAGTAAATTTTAGCTTAGGTAGTGATAATACATCAGCTTTTGAAAACGGAGAACTTACTGTTACAGTAAATACTACTAAAGGTTTAAAAAGCTTTCCTAAAGCCAATCAATTACAAGAACAAATCGAAAAATTTTTATAATTCTTAATTAAAATAATATGCAAGATAATAATGTAGTAAGCCGAATAGAGTTAGTTATTAAAAAAGATAATAACACAAAACAAACGTTAGTGTTAAGTCAGTGTGATTACAGTTTTAACAATGATTTTTATGCAGAAGAACGCAAACCAATAGATGTAAATTTCTCAGGAACTACTAAAATGGTAAACGATCCGTTATTTATTGAGTGGATTTCTAACCAGCCAGGAGATTGGTCGGGAATTGCAAAAGTGTATCACAGAGATCAAAAAGCGGCTTCAATTTCTTTAGAGTTTGATAAAGCGACCGTTGTAAGTTTTAGTCAATCGTTTTCAGAGTACAATGCTCATAGTGATGCGTATTTTAGCTTAATACTTAAAGGTGTGACCTTCAATGCTGTAAAATTGAACTAATTTAGTGTAACCTCTTAAATTTAAAACCTTTAAATGTGATGTTTAAAGGTTTTTTTTAGTTGAATTTTGAACTAATAATTCAAGGCATAAAAAAAAGGAAACCTATTACTGTTTCCTTTTTTTTATGATGTAGAATGCGTAGTAGGTGCAATTCAGGTGTATTATAAATTATTTTCTAAAAATTCACGAAAAGTTAAATCTATAAAATAACCACTGTGGTGTCCTCCCCAACAAGCTGTTAAAGAAAATACACCATCTTCTAATTTTAATTCTTTTTTATCTTCGGCACCTTCATTTGGTATGCAAAAAACTTCTATAGAATTTACACTTTCTTGCATAGCTTCTTTTCCCATATCATCTTTACAAACTTCTTTTATCCCATCTGTTAGGCGTTGTAAACATACACTTGGTACAAATTTTATATAATCAAATTCAAAAGTATCCCAATTAATGTTAATAGGAATTTGTTTACCTACAATATCATTAATTTCTTTTTGATAATTGGCTAAATATTGATCTTCTATTGATTTTGCAGCTCTTTTTTCTTTTAATCCCATGATTGATATTTTAATATTATTTATATAAATCAAAGGTATTAGAAGTATTTACAGGGGAAGCAACCTCTTTAAGGGAAACTATAAACTCACGGAATTCAGTGAGGGCTTAGCTTGTATATTACGCTACATTTATGGTATATATTAGAGTATTATGAAAATTACAATTTTATCCATCATTTGCATTTTAATAGCACTGCTTATTGTTAAAGGCTGTGCCAATTATATAGGAATACCTAAAAAAAAAGCAAAACAAAATTTAGAAGAATATCTACAGAAAAAATATGATGGAAAACTAGTATTTAGCGATTTAACACTATTTTTTAACGCTGCTACAATGGACCCAAATATGTATGGTGTACTTATTTATGACAAGGAAATTCCTGAAATTGCATTTTATACCCATTTAAATTTAAAGCATATATTAGAAAACGACACCTTACCAATGTATCCTATTTCTGATAACATGACTGTGGATAATTTATATCAAGATGCTTTAAAACGTTATGAAACCCGACAAGCTGTTAGAGCTGATTTTAAAAACGAAATTCCTGAAATAACATTTTCTACAGAAGCCATTCATTTAGATTTTAAGCGTGATGTAAAATCAGAAGTTCTAGACGATGTGGTTACACGTTTTATAGATCGATTAAATCAACATTATGATGTCTTAAACACAGGATATCAATTTCGTTTATTGATTAAAACGAGTAGTCATCGGGATGGTTTTATTGTAATTCCGTTAGATATTGAAGATAGTAAAAGAGTTCAGAATCCTATGGTATTATCCGAAAAAGCAAAGGGGTTTGAAAATTTAAAATCTATGATTTTAAAAAATATACATGTTAAATTAGCAGCATCGTATCCATATTTTAAAGCTACTGAAAACAGGAAAATTTATATGGATAAATCGACGTTGTCTAGAGGTGCTTGGATTCAATATTTAGAGGATAAACGAATTACAAATAACGGTAAAGGTAAATGGAGAAACCCGCAAACTGGAATTTATGTGGTGTATTTTGATTTAGACACCCAATTTATTTATCATGGAGAGTTATTAACCGATGAAAATGATACCACGTCTTACTCAGAAGAACTAAAACAAATTATAAGTACTATAGAAGCTGAAGGCATAAGAACGAAATAAAGAATTTCATCTTTTAAATTTTAGATAATAAAAAAGAGACCTTAATATTTTAAAGTCTCTTTTTTTTATTAATCAAATAAACCAGATTCAATGGCGTATTTTACAGCGCCAGTGGTGGTTTTAGAACCTGTTTTTAGCAGAATATTTTTTCTATGTGTTTCTACTGTGTTTACTGAAATAAACAGCTTTTCTGATATTTCTTTAGAAGTGAGCTCATCGCCTAAAAGTTTTAAAACTTCCTTTTCACGTGGCGACAACTCAATGTTTTTATATTTTTTACGCTCAAAAACACTCTCCATATAACGTTGTTTAATAATTTCAGAAAAATATTGTTCGTTACCTAAAACCGTTCTAACTGCTTTTTGTAATTCTTCCTTACTCGTAAATTTTGGCACGAAACCATCGGCTCCTTTTTGAATTACTTTATGTACCGTTCTATGATTGTCTAACATACTCAACATAATGATTTTTACACCACTATGCTTCTTTTTAATTTCTGTAAGTAGCTCAATGCCATCCATTTTTGGCATACTAATGTCACTTATAATTAAATCAATATTAAATTGATTGAGTAATCTAATCACTTGCTTTCCTTCGGTAGCTAAATGTACTTCGCCTATTTCTTCCATGTCGCTTAATATGGTGTTTATACCTTCAAGAAACATTAAGTGATCGTCTGCTATTATTATGTTTGTTTTCTTCATAATGTGTTAGTTTATTGGAATATCTATAGTTATTGAGGTACCATGCCCAGGACTGCTATCAATCTCTAAAGTACCTTTTAACTTTTGTAAACGTTCTTTAATATTTCGGAGTCCTATTCCTTGTTTTTTGTTTTTTTGAAACCCTTTACCATCATCATTGATTACAATATTTAAATGATCTGTATGTTTGGTAAGCTGTACATCTACTTTCTTGGCTTCAGCATGTTTTAAAATATTATTAATTAATTCTTGAACAATACGATAAGCGTCTGCCAAAAGTTCATCAGGTAACTTATCAATGTCTTCTTCAGGAAAGAAAAAGGTTTGAATTTTTAGGTCTGATTTTTTACTGATTTGATCCACAAAATCACCTAAGAAACTAGTAAATCCTATTTTTGAAAATGGTAATGGATGTAATTGATGAGACAGACTACGTACATCAACGCAGGCATTATCAATAGCTGTTGCAATACGTTTAGATTGTGCATCTTCTTTGTATTGTTCTGTATAATGTTCAAAAGCTATTTTTATGCTTGCTAAATCACTACCAATACCATCGTGAATTTCTCGAGCTAATCGAGATCGTTCTTCATCTTGTCCTTCTTGATAACGCTCAATCACAGATAATTTGTGGTCTTTCATCATCTCAGAAATTTTCTGTTTGGCATTTTTTTCCTGTTGAAAACTTAATTCCTTTTGAATACGTAAACGCTTCACATAAGAAAGTCTAAGAATTATTAAAATGGTGAATACCAAAATGAAACCAGCAATTAAGGCATTTCTTATTAATCGCTGACGTTTTACTGTAAGTTCTACTTTTTGTAATTCGGCTTCACTTAATTTTTGTTCTTTTTCTAACAGTTGAATTCGGGCTTCTTTTAACTCTGTTTCATAACGTTCTTGTATTTTAACAACGTATTTTTCTTTGTCTATAGAATTTTGATTAGCCACACTTGTGACTCCTTTTTGATAGAATTCTAATGCCTTTTTATAATTGTTTTCTTTTTGGTAAAGTTGTGCTAAGTTTTTATAAATGTCAGATTTGTAATGTAATAAAGACTGTTTTTCACCAATAGCTAATGCACGTTGAAAGTAATTTATGGCAGATTTGGTATGACCTAATTTGGTTTCGCATAATCCTAAATCATTCAATACAATAGCTATATCTGAGTTAAATTTTAATTCTTCTAAAAGGGCCAATGTTTTCTTTAGAGTTACTACTGCTTCTTCGCATTTTTCTTCTAGTACTAACATTTGCGACAGGTTAATATTTACGTAGGCTACAACCGCTTTATTGCCTTCTTTTAATCTGTAACCTAAAACCGTTTGGTAATGTTTGCGAGCCTGGTCAAATTTACCTTGTTCTTTCATGATATTGGCAAAATTGAATAGAGTAGTAAGCACACCATCATCATCACCAATGGCTCTATACAAATTAGCAGCACGATCTAAGTTTTCAGCAGATTTTTTATAGTCTTTTTGAAGCAGATATAATGTGGCTATATTTTGATAAGCGTTAGCTTCTTGCGCTTGATTATTTGTTAGTCGTGAATAACTCAAGCATTCCATGAAATTATCTATAGATTTTGGGTATTCGCCTAAACTTTTATAAGCAGAAGCCAATATGTTATAGCAAGCAGCTAAGCCTTTTTTTATGTTTGATTCTTTAAGAAGTGTAATGGTTTCATTGGTATACTTTATGGTGCTTTTATAATCGCCTGTAATATTGCCTAAATTTCCTAAAGCATATAGAGCTCTTGCTTCTTGAATTTTTAAATCTAAACGTCTGCATTCTTCAAGCCAAAGCAATGCGGCATTTTTTGCTTCTTGCGGTTTGGTATTAACATGCTCTGCATATACGTTTGAAAGCGAGTCTATTTTAGCTGTGCTATCTAGATCTTGAGAAAAAGACGACATAGTTGATCCTAAAATAAGGATAATAGCAACAATAAAAGGAGTAGTAAATAGCTTCATTAAATCATGTAAAATTAATACCTTTAAGTGAAATAAGCATCTCTTATTTTCGTTTTCACGGCTTTTAACATTTTTGAATGCGCTTCGTCAAAGTCCTCATCACGTTGAGAAAGCTCTTCTAATATATTATGAAGTAAAAAATCATCCGATGCAAAATGGGTTTTTATATGTGTTAAATGGTCATGTAAGGCCTGAACTGAAGGTTGGTCTTTACTTAAAAACATAGCACTGTATTTGGTAAATCCGTCTACATCTTCTAATTGTTGAGCGAGTAATTTACGGCTTCTCAACATCATATTAAATTCGTCCCTCGGAAAATCAAAAAAGGTGTAATCGGGATAACTTTGAATCGAATGCTGAAGTGTTTCTAAGGCTTTTTTTGGTTCATTTTCATCATTATAAAAACTGTATAACTTAAAAAATGTTTTATAATCGCTTGCTTCTGGAGCTTGTTCTTTTGCGGTTTTGTAAGCTGATAAAGCTTCTGAATTATCAAAACTATCTTCGGCACAACTCGCTACCATTTTAAGGTAAAAGGCTTTGTTAGTGGCCATATGTGCAGCTTGACTAAGATTCCCGATGGCAGCATCAAAATTATTTAAAATCCAGTGGATTAATCCATTATTTCTAAACTCAATAAACGTAGTTGGGTTTTTAACCAAATTGTCTTCAGAGGCTGGAGCTAAATCATCAGGTTTTGGTAGGTAATCATAATAACAAATCCATTTAAAAACAGGATACAATTCTGGTGCTAATTGCCCTTGTTCGTGATTATAAATGGCGTATTTATGGCATTCTTTATAATCGTTCATTTCTAAAAGCGCTTCCACACATAAATTCATAGTGCTGCAGTAATTTATATCGCCAATCTTATAATAGTTGATTTCAGATTGCATATCTTCAAAAAACGCTGTGTAGTTTTGGTTATTCATATGAACAACCATCCTTAAGTTATACAACCAAGGCGCGTAAGAATGTGATGGTAACGGAAAATCTTCTAAGGCTTCATTTAAAACAACGAGCGCTTCATCAAAACGGGAAAATTTCACCAAAGCACGTGCTTTAAAAAATAAGGTTTTAAGCGTTGCAGGCTGTCTTCTATGAAATTGTTCCACAATATCTAAAATCCCTTGCCAGCTTTCTATACGGCTATTCACTTCTAGTAAATAAAATAGATACTCACTCATTCTAAGGCCGTTTCTAAAGGCTTCGTGATATGCTTCTCCGGTTTGCTTGTAATTTTTAACAAAGAAAAAAGCGCGGGCTTTTAAAACGAATAGGTTCGGGTTTTTAGGATTTAAGGTTAAGCCTTGTTGTACACATTGATTTAAAACATTTCTGTCTTTAGTGTGATAGTAAGCAGAATCGCCATAGCGTAAGTAATAATGCTGTGCCAATTGCCATCCCGAGTTTGCAAAATCTTGCATATAGATTTTAAACTCTTCAAAATTACTATAGTCTTCTTCTGGTAACTGTGGCTCGCCAGGGTATTTTATAATTTGAGCCACCATATCATACCTCATAAACGATTGAAAATAATCAACCAACAACATTCGGGTTCTATCGGTAATCTCTAAATGTTTCCATTCAGAATTCCACAAAGCTTTATTGTCTATAGATTTGTTTTCCCACATTGCCACGTGCATATTGGCTAAGGTTTGGCTGGGTAAATCTAAACGCTCATCGAGTTGTAAACCTTTTAAAACGGATTTATTATGCGTTGCCGAAGCTAAATCTAACAATTCATTACAATCTGCCTCTTCATCAGAATCGCAAATGTGTTCTAATTGCGCAGCTTGGATATCCCAAAGTAAAAAACGAGCTTCTGTTAAGGCTGGATAGCACTCTAAAAGGTACTTTAAAACCAAAATGGCGTCTTGGTAGCGTTTTTCATTTTGCAATTTAAAAGCATAATGCAATTGTATGGTATCGTTATACGGATAGCGAACTAAAGCATCCTCGTAGACACTTTGCTCACATTCATCGTAAAAGCTACAGACGTATTCAAAATCTGATGCTTGTACTTGTCCGTTATCGATTAAAGCTTGTAAATACGACTTTAAGACCGGCATATTCATCTCTTCGTATACGCCTAAATACAGCATATAAATGCGGTAGTATCTTGCAAAATCTTCGGGTTCACTTAGTAAGGTTACATATTCTTGAATATCATCAATTACCGACTTTAAGGCCTGATACTGATTATTTTTATAATGCGTTTCTGCACGCTCTATGTAGCTGATGATGTCGTTTGATGATATAATCATTTGTTCCAGTTTTTAAACCAATCGGCGTGTTCAATATGTAAGCGTTGATAGTGGTCCCATAAGGTGGTCATATTAGGAAATGCACTAACGTCTTGTTCTGTAGCGCCTAAAATAAATTCATCTCCTATACACACATTTCTATGAAATTCTCCCCAACTTGAAAATGTAGATTTTACGGTGGCATTGACTTCTTCTAAGCGTAAAATTATTTCTTCGGTAGTGATAAAACCTAAGACCAAGCCTAAGCGCATTTGAAAAATAGACATCGCCATTTCATACCCCGTTAGTTTTTGTTTTTTTAAACTAAAACGGTATTTCCACACCATTTTGTAGGTGTTTTGTGTTTGCGGGTTATTTAACGCTTGGTATTTGGCTTCAAACGTTTTTGTGGTATCTCTTCTAAATTCAGAAGCTAATTTTTCAAAAGCTTGAGAGACCATTAATCCGCTTTCGTAACGCATTAAACTATTGCGCAAATGTAAGCCTGATTTTATACCTAAAATGGTCAATAATCTTTCGGCTTGCTTCACGTGCATTTTATCGTCTAAGTTAAAGCCTGACCAACTGCTTAAGTTGGCTTGCTTATGATTTTTCTTTAAAATCAAGGCCGATAAATTTAATTGGTCTTGAATTTCGGGTGTGATATCTTGTGTCATTATGTTAAGCATTTAATTGGTCCGCCACTTGCAATAATGCGTTGGCTAGTGGGTCTGAATAGGCTCCAGATTTTGCAATTGTCTTTAATCCCATAGCGTAAGAGGTGGCTAAATTGCTCCCTTTTACCAAGTGTACAAAAATGTTTTTGCTAAGGTTACCGTAAGTTTCTAATGCGGTTCCAGGTGCTAAATCGGTATCTAATAAAGTCATATATAATGTTTGACCAAATCGCATTTCTAAACCTGTTTTATCATTTGTTAACCAGGTTTTTAAATTTTCGATATGCGTGTTGAAAAAGTCTAACAATTCGGTTTCGCAACCTGCCGTTTTATAAGTTTCTAAATTGGTAAGTAGCGCCTCCACATAATGCTGATTCACTTCAATAGCATTTATATCAATTTTTGAAGTCGGAACAGTGTCTACTGAACCTTCTGCGGATTCTGATTCTTGAGTGTCCTCAGCGTCTTGTTCTGTGGCTTCTTCAGATTTGGTTGCTTCGGTTTCTAAAACAAACTGACTGTAACTTTCAATTTGGTCGTATAAAGCATCATTAGTACTGAAACGAGAATCGTCGCTATTACTGTATTCGTATAGTTGTGTGATGGTGTTTAGGTGAAGTTTTTCGTTATTTAATTTTCCTAGAAAATCAATTAGAAAGACTTCAATATCTGCGGAAATAGATTTAAAAATAGGATTAGATGTTTCCTTACTTTTACAACGTTTATGAAAACTAAGAACACGGTCTATCAAGCGGTGTATAAAGAAACCAACATCTTCATTATGAGGGTTAAAGTACTGCGCTATGCGTGTGCCTTGCGTGGTTAAGGCTTCAGGAACCCAAACGGCTTCTTTTGTTAAGCTGTAATAATAATCGCCTAAATAATTAAACAAAGCTTGAATAGTATTTAGGGTTAGCGGACGATTTTCGTTGATATAATGTTTGCGTGCAAATTGGTTACAAACATCAGTCGCATTAGCATCTAAATCTTTAAGTGCCCAAATTTCGTTAACGCGTGTAAAGTTTCCTGATTCTACACATAAGAACCCTAAAGTTTCTGCAATAAGCGGAATGTTTTTTGCTTTAACAATAGCGCTTGCATCACGTGTAGCGTAAGCTAAATTTAATAATAAGCGTTGTAAGTTTTCTTGCTCCTCTGCAGTAAATAATTCTAATAAGGCTTCGCCAGCATCGCAAAAGGCTCTAATTAAAAACTGATTTAAAGGGTTTTTTAGACCATCATTTTGTAAACGTTCAAACCAAAGCAATACGTTTGAATGCGATTGTGCTATAGTACGAATTACAAACGGTCCTGTAACCTGCACATCTTCACCTTTTAATCGCATTGTTGGTAGTAAACCGAAACTGTCATCTTCTAAAAATAATTTAGAAAAAAGAGCGTTGAAGGTTTCAGAATGATTTTTAAAACCTGTTTGCGGATGTGCAATTTGAAACCAAAACGGAATACATTCTATAGGTAAATTGTTGGCGGTATTTTCGCTTAAAATTTTAATACCATAATCTTTAAAGGCTTCCGAGTTTAAATTGGCGCCACTATCGGCAATTAACCAGTCTAAAAAATTAATATAGCCTGCATCTTGTTGTTGCTTCGGAAGGCTTGTGTCTCGCGTATTGAATAATAACACATCTCCCGAATTCCATTTTTTGTTCGCCAATGTTTGCATTAACGGGTAGTTGCCTTCAGCTGTAGTTAAGTGTAACAGGGCGTCACTTTGAGCATCTGCCCAAATTAAACGATCTTTTAAAGCTTCAATTGCTGACAAAGCACTGTTAGGATTGGCTTCGTAAAAATTGGCCAAATCGCTACTGAACCAAGGTGTCATAATATCGTAAGCTGATTTCTCATACACACGACCAACTGGTAATAATTGATGGAATTGATGAATAAACAGTTCCCAATTCCCTTCAAAAAAGTAATTAATAAAGTTGAAATCTATGGTGAAAGGAAACGTACTTATAGTCTCGTCGTCTTGCTTTACGGCATAAGTTACAGAAAGTAAATTGTGCTTTAAGCAATTCTGAATGAGATACTCAGAACTCAACACATCACGAATATCAAAAATACGTTGTATTAAAAACTGAGCGATAGGCAGTGCGGCTTCCGATGGACTTTCAACCAAAATCTTTATCACTTGAAAAAGTTGCTGTGCTGTTGCTTCAGAAAAGGCTTCCGACTGAAAATACCCCAGATTAAATGTCAAAAATTCGACTAGCTTGTTTACGTTTTTTTCATCTGGATAAATTCCTTCTTCTAATAAAGGCAACCAGGCGGTTACAAAAGCAATCCCTTCTGCGGTGTCGGCATAACGTTTCGGATGAAAGTAAATTTGTTGCGCAACTTGTGTTGTGAAACTAGCAGTAATTCCGCTGAAATCACTGTTGTTTTGTATGTTTTTATAAACATCCGTATCTGTGGCTTCCAATATTTCTAAAACCTGCTGTAGGGCTTTTGTTTCTGAAGCTTCTAAAGCATCGAGCTTTAGATTTGGGATAATATGTGTTTTAAAAATGGCAGACATATGCTGAGTGGTATTCAAAATTTATAGGTTTATACGAAGGTTATTGAGCGATATAAAACCATTCGTTGTCTTCAATTTCGCTATCTGGTTTTCTTAAATTTTCAAAAAATGAAACAAGGTCGTCTGCTTCGATATATCCAATTTCCTGGTCGGCACCAAAACGAATAATTTGTCCTGCTTTTCCTTTAGTATTTGGCGCAAAATCGAAGGCTAGAAAATTCCCGTTTTCTAAATCGAAAAACGGAATCCAATACGGTGTGGTGTACATTAATAAGGCTTTTCCTTGGTTGGTAGAGTAGGTGTCCAACAAGTCTTCTTGCGTCCAATCGTCATAAATATCCTTCCACTGTTTCCATTCATTATAAATATCTTCTGCGCCCATAATAGCGCAACGGTCTATGCCATTATGAAGGCTTAAATAATCTTTAATAAGTTGTGGAAACGGATAGCCGGCTTCTTTTTCAAATGTTTTATAAATGGCCTCGTTATTTGTAGGCGGATGAAACGTTAATCTTTTTTCTGAAATTAAACCGATAAAAGAGGCAACCAAGGCTTTCATATCTATTTCTGCATCAAGTTGAATATGTGGTGCTAGAAAGTCTGATTTTTCTTTGGCCAATTGTTTTGCTATAAAGGCTTTCGGAATAAAATTATTTATAAAAGCGCCTGTGTGTTCTAAAAACGGAATGTCTTTTAAGTTTGAAATGGGTTGCGAACTAAAACCATTCGCACTAAAATTATACACTGTAGCGTTTTTGTGATGTTCATCGTGAATAACGGTAAACCAAGCCTTAAATTCGGCAGTATTTTCTATATCAACAGTAAAAACCGTTTTGTCCTCTAAATACCCAACAGCATAGAATTTATGGATGGTTTCATAATCTGGTGTAATAAGAATGAGCTGTAATAACGGCTTTCCAGATGCTTTTTCTACAGCGCCTAAAAGGGTATCTCGAAACGTAAAAGAATTACTGTGATGTTTTGGATTGTCAAGTACGGGAAAGGTATCAATTTGAATACTTTCAAAATTGAAATCTGTCCATCGTAAATCTTTAAACTCGTCTGAATATGCGGTGTAATTAGTCATTTTACGCGTGTAAATTTAGAATGCTAAGATACTTTGGAACCTCGTAGTTTTTATCACTGAAACTAGTGATTTTGTAAAAGAAGCGACTTCTTTAATCGCTAATTTTACTTTTCAATGTGCTCTCTAATATGGGAAATTGCTTAGATTCAATCTGACTCACAAGACATTTAATTTTCTTTTCTTTTCCGTCTGAATTCTCATACGTAATTACGATGACTTTTTTTTCAACCGCAAAAGATTTAAGTGCGCTATATGGCACCGTTGTTTTACCAATAACTCCTGGTTGAAACACAAAATGAGTCTCAAAAAAATTGAAAACTTTAAGCTTTTTATTAAAGGCATAGAGGCCAAAAAATACGATAGCACCGACTAAAGGAATCACTGATTCTATAGATATATCTTGTAAGGAAATTAGGCAAAGCCCTATCATAAATAGTGCAAAAACTAAGGGTTTATATTTTGCTTGAGAACTTAATTCAATCCCAGAGGCGTTGTCTGTTTTGGTCATAATAAATTTTAGTGTTTTTTTTCTGTAATGATTTAACGTTGTGCTGAATTCTTTAAACCCTTTAGTGTAAAAGCTTCTGAATACAGTCTCGTCGAGGGCCATAACTTCCATACACCTTGTTGAATTTAAAATCTAATTTTTGAAGCAAATTAACATAGGAAAAACGAGGTAATTGGTCTAAACAGCTTATGACAAGATGTTTTTTACAGTCCAAATCTTGATGATGAATGGCATCGCAACTTAAAGCATAATTTAGTAATTCGGGATCTAAAGTTTGTGTTCTAAATGCACCTTGAAACTCGTTAGTGACATTCGCTTCATTTTCATGATTCTGAAGGATTACAGCTTCGGTTTCCGACATTGGGCCATTGCCGTGACGCGTTTGATAACAGCGGGTCACATAATAAATATCGATTTCTAAAATCGTTTTTAAATGCGATTTGATAAGCTGAATCGCATTTTTAGAAGTGGTGTAACTCCAAGTTGTATGGGGATGAAACCCGTGTTGGGTATCGAGTAAAATGCCTTGACTGCCTTCAAAAATAAAATGCTCAAATTTATCTTCTAAATCAGATAATGAAGCAATATTGTAAAGCTTTTTTATAGCCGAACAACTGTCTATAAAATAATCTTCGTTGTAATCTTTGAGTTCGTTTTTATAATAGTCTTGTACTGCTTTTGGCTGATTTTCTAAACAGGTTTTGTAGTAGCTTTTAATACTTTTTAAACGTTGTTTTACCACCCAATCAAACTGTAAATCGTTGGCGTAAAAGAAAATTTCAGCTTTGTTTTTCGCAATGGTCGTTCCAAAACCTAAGCCACAAGAACCGTGATGCTGTTGCTTTTCTAAAGCACGATTATAAGCAATATCATAAATCGTGGTAATCATCGCTAAAGGATGAATATACAATTTGGGCTGATATGTTTTTAAAAACTCGCCCTCATCTAAAATGGCAGGAGGAAACAGCGTGGTGTGTTCCGAGTAATACGTGGGCACACCTAAAAACGTTCCCGAACCAAAATTACTAAAGGTGTGGGTTCGTGCTTCCGTACTAACGGTATGCCCAATTTGATGGCCTCCAGAAAACCGAACTATAAGGCTTTGTTCAGGATGTTGCGATGCTAGAAAATCGGTCGTTAACCCTTTTCCAGCATCACCAAATCCTAAATCTATAACTAAGCTACATTTTGGCATTTATAGCATATTTTCTACATTTATAGAAGTGCTTCCAGTAGAAGTATTGGTAGATGTTGTTGCACTAGGTTTATGGTTCTGAATCACCACGTCTGCAATGCGTTTAGCAACGGTTTTATAATCTGCAACTTCAAGGAAGTTATCTCCTAAAAGCGCTTTCCAGTTTCCTTTACGACTTTCTTGTTTAGACCAATCGTTATGCTCTAAATGTATATGAAAGACATTGTATTTTTCTTGTGCTTCCTCAATAATCGCTTCTGTAGTGATGGTTGCCGCTTCATCGGCGCTGGTATAACGTTTAATGATTTCTGCAGGAATGGTAGGAAACACAGGTTCATCACCAATAGTGAATAAAAAGCCTTTTTGTTGTCGCTTTTCCCAACAATCAATTGCTGTATGTCTCGCCGCAAATAAATGTGCTAAATTATAGCCTTCTTGATTGTTTCCGCCACCGCCACCTTCCAGGTAAACGCGGGTTAACCAACGGTCTAGTAGTTCGGCAGACGATTCAAATTGTCCGACTTGTAAAGGCGCTCTGTCGTATATAAAATCGCCAATCCCTAAAAATAAGACTTGCGGATCTTCGATTCCAGCTTCCATTAAAGAGCCAATTAAATCGGGTAAAGCTTCCTTAACAATATGCTCGGGTACAAATCCCATACTGCCAGTAACATCTAAAGCTACAATTATAGATACCGTTTCTGGATGTTCTTCAGAATCTCTAGATTCTCTAAAAATCACCTCTGTCGGGTCCATTTCAGAATCTATTGCTCTCGATGTAAATATCTCTTCTCTAGATTTATTGCTGTAGCCTTTAGAGCGACGCAATTTTGCATACGCATCGTGACTAAATCTTCCTCCTCCCATAATTATAATTCGTTTATTGTGCCACCAAATAAATGCGCATAACGCTTTTTGGCTAGTTCTAATTTAATTTCTAAGTTTCTTATTTTAACCGACATTTCTAAGTCTTTAGCCACATAGTCTTTCGCATCAAAATCAGAGGCTAAAACCAAACTATTGGCATCTGTCGGGCTCATATCTAGCATATTTTCTTGTTCGCGTTTTAAACGTTTTAAAGCCAAGGCTAAATCTTCCGTTTCACGTTTGTACATCAATTGTGCATCTTCTGCGATAGCGTGAGCGCGGTCGTCTCTTATTTTATCGTTGTTGCGTTTTAAAGAGTCTAAAAACGCAGCCGTTTTGGTGTTATCTTCCATAAAAAAAGTTTTTTTACAAAGTTAGTGGGCGAGGTCTTAGTTTTTATCCCTGATAACAGTGATATTAATTTATGAGGACTACTTCCGAAGAAAAAATCACGGAATACAGGCATCAGTTATTTCTGGAAGCGACTTACTTTTGAAAACGTATAAAACCGAAATTATGATTGCATTACACTTATCGTCTAAAGGATTCCAAATGAATTCAGAAACCATCACTTTTCCAGTATCTATAGATACTTTAAAACAATGCTTAAATGATGATGTTAAAATATTTAAAAGAAAATTTAGTACCATTTTTACTTGGTCTGATTTAGGAATTATGGCGTATTCTAAAGATGGGAATGTTGCAGAGTCTATTACTGTGGCTTTAGAATTGGAGGATTATGAATTTAGTCCGAAGCAGATTTTTGGTGGTATATTTTATTTTAACAATCAAGATATTGTACGGTACTATAAGTCGCATAAACAGCAGCACGTTAAATTATTTAAAGGTGATAGAAGTGGTGCATTGGTAGTCAATGACATTAGTGCTTGGTTTAGTAAAGAGGACGATTGCATTTCAGCGATTCAAATAAATAATTATATCCCATATGAGCGAGGCGCGGGGTTACCAGAAGACAAATACATAATTAAACCGCTTAATGAAGATATTTTGATTTTTGAAGACTTTGGTTTTAAATTATCTGTGATTGAAGAGTTAATGTATATAAAAGGGTTGATGGAGCCAGTATTTGATTTATATGAATTTGCAGATTGGTATCAAGCTCGTGAGATTGATATTGATGAAGAAGGTTACGAACCGATAGCTGAAGTCACCCAATATTTTAAAGATCTACCCATACCAAAACGCTTGGCTTCTGAAATCACCGATTTTTACCAAGATGTCGGAAATGATATTTATATGAATTTGTCACCATTTTCAGGAGGGGCTGTAGACTATTGGGATATTAAAACCGCTATAGATGCCAAGCAATTTCCTAACTTAAAAAAAGTAACTTTGTGTTATGCTACGGATGAAGCTTATAAGGAGTTTGAACAGATGGGGATTGAAGCGGAGTGGTTATAGAATTAAATAATACTTTCGGTATGATTCAAGAACACTATCAAAAAGCCATAAAATTCGCAGGAGAAAAACACAGTAAGCAAAACGTACCAGGAAGTTCGGCGAATTATGTTTTACATTTCTCCAATGTTGCTATGGAAGTTTTAGTGGCTCACCAAGACAAGCCCGATTTCGACTTGGTTTTTGCTGTTCAATTAGCGTTGTTACACGATACTTTAGAAGACACCGATACGACGTTTGAAGCTCTTACAAATGAGTTCGGTTTAGCCGTAGCTAAAGGGGTTCAGGCGTTGACTAAAGATGAAACGTTTTCTACAAAAAGAGAACGTATGCTGGATAGCTTAAAGCGGATAAATAATTTAGGAAAAGAAGTTGGTTTAGTGAAATTAGCCGATAGAATAACAAATCTTCAACAGCCACCAAGCACTTGGAAACCGGACAAGATAAAAGCCTATGCCGAAGAAGCAGTGTTGATTGCAGAAACACTTCAAAATAAAAATAAATACCTAAATAATAGACTTCTAAAGAGAATTGAAGCTTATAAAAAGTACGCCAATTAGTGTGTGCTTTTTTTGTTATAAACGGTAGTTATAATCGATTAACCTATATTCATTAGGTATAAATCTCATTAGTTTCAGGGATAAAAGAAAGCGTTGTTAGTTCTAATTTTGAAGTGTAAAATAAATACAACCAAAATGAAAACAACTATACTTTATTTTTTACTAATATTTGCTTTATTTACGTCTTGTAGTAAAAAGACTTACACGGCTTTATACAATGATAATATCACTTTAGAAGCTGAAGATACTAAGTATTATTTACCTAAAAATTTATTACAATTAGAGATTGTCTATACGGTAAATGAACCACGGTTTAAAAAGGGGATAGTAGATAAGGCTCTAAAGATGCGATCTTCAAAAATTACAATAGCCGATCCGATTAAAGTAACAAAACTGTCTATACCAGACACTACTAATGTGTTTGTAATTAAAGGATATCAGTTGGCCGATACCTGTTTTGTTAATATGGGAGCCAATCCAAAAAATGTGATTACAGAGCATGTACCAAGTACATCGATAGATGGGCGTGAGTTTAATGCTTTAGATTATTCTGCATTAACGACATCAGATTTAGAAACAGAAGCTTATGGAGCTGTGCTAGAATTACAGCAAAATATATCTAAAATTGAAACTGTTAAAGATGTTGATCTAGCGCTAAAAGTTGTTTCACTTTATAAGAGCCAGTATACCATATTAAATGAAGATTTTCAACCGTACATTAAACAGTATAAATTGAAGTATACAGTTGTTATCGATCCGTTATTACTTTATTTTAAAGATGGGAATTGGTCTAGTCTTGAAGGTAATTCGGTTCATCATTCTATTTTTCCAGAACACCTTCTTGCAGAACAAGGCAATTTGCAAGACATTATAACCGTAAAAGTAACAAAACCTGAAGTAGGCCAGTTACAAAATTTGGTAAATACAGAACAGGTAGAAGGTATTGTATACCGAGACACACCTCCATTTAATTTAGAAATTGCAGTTAACAATACTACTTTAACTAAGGATACTGTAGCATTAACGCAATTGGGCGCATTTAAAAGCACGTCGGTTAAAGATATTCAATCGGGAGAAACATCTGGCCTTATGTTATTTAAGGAAAACCGATCTACAGCTATGGGACCCTTAGTTCCTAGTTTTTCAGAACATATTAAAAGTATAGATTTCGATTCTGCTGAAATCAGTGCTCTTTCACAAAGAATTATTCAGAAGGTTTATAAAGAAAAATCTAAAAATATCGATTTACTTATCGAAAGTCTTAAAGCTAGAAAAGCGGCATTTTAAACTAACGGAAATCAAAATATCACTGAAAACTGTTATCAAAAACCACAAATGTAACTACACCTTTGTGATATGCTAAATTTAACGAGATGATTGTTCGATAAAATTGAAAAAATGACTGTAGAAGATCTAAAAAATAAAATTTCTAAACCGGTTACTAAATTTACGACCGGTGGTTTCAGGCCCAAAAACACCATAGACGAAAGTTGGATAGGTAAAGTCTTTGCGTATCACGAAGATGAAGACATTCCGTTAGATAAAAACGGTGAAGAGATGTTACCTTTAGCACAATTTTATCTCCCTAACTTGCCTTATGTTCATCCTAATCTAAAAAACACAAAACTAATTACGGTTTTTGTTGCTGCAGAATTGCCAGAATGTTTTGATCCAATGGGAGACCATTGGGTGATAAGAGAGTATGAAAGTTTAGATACTGTTAAAATTAAAAATTTAGAAAACCCTAATTCATTCTTAAAACCCTTTCCGTTACAGGCAGAATTAGACGAAAATGATTTTCCTTTATGGGATGGTGGCGGTTTGTCTATTGAAGATGAAGCTGAAGTTTTAAAACTAGAAAATGAAGGTGTTATTGAAGATTATTTTGATATTACAGATCATATCTACGATCATAAAATAGGAGGTTATCCTTCTTTTTGTCAATCTGGAATTGGTGATACTGATGGTTTTGGTGAAGGCTTTCAGTTTGTGTTTCAAATTACCTCAGATTATAAGGTAAATTTCAACGTAGTAGATGGCGGTAGCTTAATGTTTGCTAAAAATAACGACACCAAACAGTGGAGTTTGTATTATGATTTTTATTAAAAAAAACTATTTATTTTCGGATGAAAATCCAATTCTAAAAATATAACTAATTTAAAATATTAAAACACAATGAGTCAAGACAAGAACATCATTTTTACTGAACAAAATCAAAAAATGAAAGCAGCTTACCTTAAAGCACAAGAAACATTTAACTATTTCTGGAGAGAAATTTATTGGGAAGCAAAACGTGTGGTTCCTGCTCACGATTTAGCGTTAGTGAAAATTCCTTTTTTACAAAAAGTTGAAGGTAGAGAACAACCTTTAGTAGAACACATGTGGATTAGTGAAATAGCTTTTGATGGAGAATATATTACAGGTGTTTTAATGAATTCACCTAACCTATTAACCAATATTGCGGAAGGCGATACCGTAAATAGAAAAGTCTCTGAAATATCAGATTGGATGCTAGCCATAGACCGCAAAACTTATGGAGGTTACACCATTCAAGTCTTACGTTCTAATATGACAGAGGAAGCAAGAAAACAACACGACGAGGCTTGGGGATTAGATTTTGGAGACTTTAACAATATTCTAGTGGCTTATCAGCAGGAAGAACATGAAGAAAACCTTATTGAGCATCCAATGAGTAAAGTGATGGAACAACCGGCTAGAGATTACTTTGAAGCAAATCTAGATGTGGTTAAAGCCGCAGATGAAAATGGCGTTACAAGATTACACACAGAAACTATTGCGGGAAACAAAATCGCTGTTGAGATTTTATTGGAATTAGGTGCCGATAAAAAGGCAAAAAGCAATACCGGAAAAACAGCCTTAGATTATGCGACTGCTTTGAATTGGGAGCATATTATTCCGGTTTTAGATTAGTTCTAATTTTGAAATGTCATCCTTAAACTCATACTCTATGATACTCGCTTTTGATACTTATTATTACGACGGAAAAGCCAAAACCATAGCGGTAAGCTTTAACGATTGGGAAGATGAAGCTCCTACGCAAATTTACACAGATATTATTGAAGGTGTAGAACCGTACGAACCAGGATCTTTTTACAAACGCGAATTACCGTGTATTTTAAGTTTACTAAAACAAGTGAATTTAGATGAGGTAGAATTAATTATTGTAGATGGTTACGTGATTCTAGAAGAAAAACACTTGGGCTTAGGTGGCTATTTGTATCAAGCTTTAGAGCATAAAATTCCGGTTGTAGGCATTGCAAAATCTGAGTTTGTGTCTAAAACAGCGGTGTTTAAAGAAGTGTTTCGTGGCGAAAGTAAAAAACCATTGTATGTTACCACTATTGGTACGGATAGAGATGAGGTTTGTAACGCCATAGAACGGATGCACGGTAAATACCGAATGCCAACATTACTACAGATTGTAGATACTAAAACAAAAGAAAATACTAAGAACTAATATTTTAAAAGTTACAACTATGAATGAAAATTTAATCATAACCTCGGTAGATGCACTAAAACCAATGTTTAGAAAAAATTACAGGGAGTTTATTGCAGAAAAACCAAGGACTGTAATTTTTGAGGAAGAAGAATTTACCTTGTATAATTTTGAAAAGATGATGGAGCGTACCAACATAGATGGAATGGAAGTTAGCCGTATTTACGCATTAAATCCGTATGTTAAAACGTTAAGTGAATTTATGAACCCGACATTTAAAGATTTAGATGGGTACAGGTGGAGTTTAGAAAAATTAGCTTTAGGCAAAGCTATTGGCGCTAATTCTGAAGGTGATTTATTATTTTTTGGTTGCTATGATAATACTAAAGTGCATTTATTTCGTCACGACGATGGCAGTATAAAGAGAACTAAATTAACCTTGTTTGAAATTATAAAACAATTTTCTGAGTAAATTTTAGATACGCATTCTAAATAATAAAAAAGCCCAATTATACATTTGTAATTGGGCTTTTTAGTTTTTTAAAGACAGAACTTATTCGGTGTATCTTAAAAATAAATGGTTTTTATTTTTAATGATGTTTGCTAATTTTTCAAATTCTGATTCTGTGGTGTTGTACAATTTTGCCAAGTCGGCTAACAATGCTTTTAATTCATTGTCTTTTAAAGGCTCATTTTTAATAAATCCTAAAAAGGAAGCCCCTATGCCAAAAAGTTCAAGATTATAGGTGTCAAATAGGTGTTTTGATAGCGCGTAATTTTCAAAAGGACTGAAGTCGGCGTCAAAATATCCATTTGGAAAGCCAGTAAGTCCTTCGTATGGCTTTTCAACAGGAAGAATTTTAAGAATCACCTGTTGGTCTAAAAAGACTAAAGGAGATTCATTAATGTTTTCTAAATCTAAAACATCGTCTTCAGAATTACTTATGCCTTTTTCACAAACCGTTTTAAAGTCGATCCCTTTTGTTTGTTTTAAAAAGTTTTCTCGGATAATGAAATATTCTGATGGTGTAGAAAGATGTCCCAAATGATCGTTATCTTCATCATAACAAGCTTCATCTAGTCCAGATAAATCATAACCGTCTGTATCTAGCAGAGAATTGTAATCACAAGCGTGACCACTGGTATATTCAGCTTGACCTAAATCATCAAGGGTTAAGATTACAGTCTTGTCAGGATGATTTTGTTTATAAGTTTGATAAACGTCCATAAGTTCCTCGTACGACTTTATGTTTTCGATTAAGAAACTCTCAAATAATCTTTCTTGGTAAGGCTCCCGAGTTTTAATTAATTTTTCTATGTTCATAGTTTTGTTTTGGGCGATTGGTAGCTAGAAGGTCTATAAACGAAATTATATATTAAGCCGACATACGGTTAATGGCTTCCATACGTTTTAAAATAATTGGCACAAATAAAGCGAATTTGGCATTAAATTCTTCTTGGGTTTTAGACGTGTTGAGGTTAGTGCCCATAGTCATCCAAGTGTTGTATAACGCTTCTTCATTGGAAGTTTCGTCTGTATCAATGTTTAAAGCTTTAATTAAGTTGAAGTTTTCATCTTCACTGTAAAACCCTGTGGTTCTTACAATTTCAAAAATGAGTTCAAAAATGCTTCGGGTATCTAAAAGTTCACTGATTTTTATTTCGGCTTCTTTTTGAGTGCTTATAGCTTCAAAAATGTCTACCATTAAATTTTGTACTCTACCGTTAATGCTGAAGTCCAGATATTTCAATTGTTGTGTGTTTAAGTTGAAAAAATAGTTACCAATGTTTGTACACTAGTAACTATTTCTTTTTAGTTTCTGAAGTTTATAAAGGGATGTGTCCTACAATAACACCATCTTTTACAATAAAAAATGAATTTGTAATAGGTGCGTTACCAAAACTATCATCTTCCCAAGTATAGTTGTGTAAATAAGCAAATTTATTAATTGTGTCTTCATCTGCTTGTCTTGAAATCACTGTCATACACGTTCTTCTAGGAATTGAAACTAGTAGTTCTTCGGCTTCTAGCATGGCGTGTGCTTTTAGCATATGTGTTCTAGAAAGAATGGTTTCACTAGAAAAATCGTTTCCGTTAGCACCAACTGCTTTATTATCTAGAGCACCAACAAATTCTAATCCTGTATCAATGTTTGCTAAATTGGTAAAGGCTTCTTGGGTAATTTGCTTAGCATCCATAGTTTCTAAATGCTGTTTAGTTAAAAATACAAAGTTGTCTGGTGTATCCATACCGTAACCTATCACGACTTCAGCGCCATCTTCAGACGGAATTAAAGTTGAACTCAAAGCTCCAGCTTTTAATCCTACCCAGTCGCCAGGTTTTAAAATAGGATAGATTTTTTGATCGCTATTTTCAGTTTGTTCTACTATTTTAGCTATTTCTTCAGGTGTTTTTTCTGGTCCGTAAATGGTATTGCTCATAATTATTAATGTTTTGATTTATTACAAAATTAGAGCAACACTCCTTTTTTTTTATCACGGTATTCAGCCATTTGGAGATATAATGGTTTATCTAAATAGCGTGTTTTTTTTAATTCATCAAAAAAAAAAGATATTCTCATGGATAAGAATACCTTTTTTAATACATAAAAGGGTAGGGGTTTAGTCCACTTTATAAACCAACTTCATGGTAATAGAAGCTGTTTTTTCTCTAGAGCTGGTGTTAAACGTACCACCCCAAGAATAATCCTCGCCTGAATTTTGTCCTGTAATTTGAAAGATTCCCATTTTAGCCGATTCTAAATCGCTTAAATGACCCCCAGAAAATTTTGCAATATTTTCTGCACGTAATCTCGCGTCTTCGGTTGCTTTAGAAATCATTTCAATTTTAAGGTCGGCTAATTTGGTGTAATAATAGCGTGGCGCTTGCGAATAAAACTGAACACCCTGATTTAATAATTCGGTAATTTCTCTAGAGACTTTCTCTATTTTATCGACGTCTTTAGATTCTATTTCTAGGGATTGTGTAAGCTCGTAACCTACAAATTCTTCCCCTGCATAATCGCCATTTATGGTGTATAGAGACTTCGTTTTTTGATGTGTAGAAACCGCACTATAAACAAGTTCTTCAGGTTTTATACCTTTTTGTGATAGGTAGTTGTTTATGGTCGATTTTTTTTGTTCTAAAGAAATATAGGCTTGTTGTAAATCGATGTTTACAGAACCAAAACTCCCTTCCCAAACAATTAAATCTGACGAGAAATCGGTTTTTCCTAAACCGGTGACTTCTATTTTACCGTCTTTTTTATTTCTGTCGGTGTAAGCCTTTCCTAAGAAAATGGAAGAAGCAACGATTGCTATTCCAAAAATAATGGCGCTTAAGTATTGTTTCATAGTATTTAGTGTTTTTATTTATTTTGATGTTTTAAAAGCTTTATTTAAATGTGGTCTTCACATTTTATTGATTTAATAAATGCTCTTCTTTCATTATTTTTATTGCAATTTCTGTTTCTTTTTTTCCTTGATGCATTGCACCAGGTAACATTATTATACGTTTCTTAATTTTTCCATTTTCATCTTTAAAAAGGACTTCAAATCGAGAACGCGTTATTCCCAATATTGCTTTTTTAAATTTAATACTTTTAATATCTTTTCTTTCGATTATTGGTGTTGCAGAATTATTAATGCTTGTAAATATTCCATACATAAGAAATAAACCAATTATTGAATAAAATATGGATATCGGAACTTGACCTGTTTGAAAGCTATCAAATGCTAAATAAAGTAAGAAAGCAGACATTCCTCCATAAATTATTAAAACTCGAGTGATGCTTTTTCCGACAGCCACTTTTGCCACATTTCCAATAACTCCATCTCTTGTTAATATAATTTTATCTTGTAAAATATGACAAAATCCTGTTTTAGTTTTAAATTGTTTTTCCATTAATTTTTTATTTGTTTCTACATCCTACGCTACAATTGTTAGTTCTGTAAGTTGAATTGTTTTGCAATCTCTAAATTGATAACTTCCTTTACCGGAAACGTGTTTCGTGAAAATGCTAACATCATCTCCATAAGAAATACCAGAATTTACATCGCATATAAATTTGGCATTTTTAAATGTTAATGTTTTCTCATCACGGTTTATTGTAACATGTTCTGGTATTAAAGTGACGTTCCATAAGCTTGAAGCATAATTCCCAAAATTAGTATTGGCTAATAATGCGGACCAGACTGAATGCTCATTCGTGATTTGTTCTGCTAAATCGTGTTGAAATATTTCCATAGCTACAATTTACCAATACGTACCTACTAGAAATGTAAGCCTGATAAAGGCAACGACACTATTAGATGTGAGTTGTAGTGATGCATTTAAATCGGTAATTTCCTCGTCGTCTACAAAAACCACAAATAATCCGTCTTTAAAGGCTAACAAGACATTGTCTATAGCTTGTTGATGATTGGCAAGCGTTGTATTGGTAATCTCGCCAAAATCGACTTTACCACTTTGGGCTTGTTCTTGTATTTCGGCTGGACTTAAAAACCCAACGACATTTACTTCGGTTCGTTTTTTATTATACGCCTCTACTTGATGTTTAACACAGCCAATTAATAATTCCTCTAGATTTTTAGGATGTGATTCTAAGGTAAAAGGCACTTCTTTTACTTTTTTCTTTCCTAATCTTTTAAGTTGTAATGTCAGTTCCATTGGTATACGGATTTTTTTTGCGTTAGGGATTGCCGTGGAAAGCCCACAGTGCGCTAGCACGAGGACTTGCAACAGAAAGCCCGACCTCGCCTAAGCGAGGTAACGCCCTAATGCTTGTATTAACTATTAATTTGTGCCAAAATGGTTGGGTCTTGGATTTTATTATCTTCTGACAGTAATTTCATTTTAGAAATAATTTCTGCCGATTTTGGGTCCTCGTCTACGAAAGGCAAGAACATACGTCCGCGATGCTGACTATGCACCGGAATAATGGATAATGCCAATCCGTTTTTGCTGACTAAACCGCTTCCTAAATGGATGGTATATTCGCCTAAAGTTCCTTTTACAAAAATATGACGCTCCTTAACCGTGATGTTTGGAAGTTTGAATAATTGAGCCGAAGCTTTGGCCAATGCAGCACGCATTTCCATTGTACTATGGCTGGCTTCTGGGTCTACACCACCAACGTGGGCAACGCTTACCACCAAATCGATATCGCGCATAATTTCGCTAAAAATTACTGGCGGAATCTCTGTAAGCGGAATGTTTTTATAGCTGTCTATGGAGTGAAACTGAATCACTTCTAAAGTTGGTGCTTCTGCATCTGAAGGTGAAAACCAATCTGCCATCGCGTACATCGTAGCAATAAAACCTTGCTTGTGATATACTTTTTGCAATCCGTCTTCCATACTCACCGTCCAACCACGACCACGCAATAAAGCGACGGTTTTTTTAGGCTGAATTTGATGTCCTTGGTAACGTTCTGACCTATTACTATGCTCACGCTCGTCGTTCGTGATTAAATACAACTCTCTAAAAATTTGTTTAAAGGGTTGTGTAATGCGCTCTGCAAACACATATTTCTGATACAAGTCCCAAGCCACTGATTGGTGTAAATGAGAGGCGTGTGCAATAAGCAACACATCGTCTTCTGCCAATGCTTGTACTTTGCCATCGGTATCTACCAATGCGCCATTCTTGTAAAATCCTGAGATTTCTTTTTCTGGAACATACAATACTAAGTTTTGCAACATTGCTTTTACAATAGGATGTTGCATTAACTCGTGAATTTCTTTAGCCGAAAATTCATCTTCATTAACCATTGCATTTTCTAGTGATAAACGCGTTCTGCTGTATTGTTTAGACAGGTAGTTTTTATTGTCTTTTAAAGCGACCACTTGCTTGTCTTTACGCAGTTTTGCTGGTATATTCTTTAAAGTTTTACCGGCTTTGGTAACTTTAATCGTGGTTTTACCTAAGTCTGTAATACCAAGTTCTATAACTGTTTCATCTATAGTGACCACCGCATTTTCCATAATGGCTTGTGTGGCTTTGGCTTCCATTGCCCAACTGAAACGCACACGGTCTTTATACCCTGCGTTACGAGATAAATTGTCTAATGCAATCTCTACAGCAGTCGCTTCACTTTCTTGACGTTGTGCTCCAAATTGTTTGCTTTCTTTTAAAAAGGTTTGCAATAGGTTGTAACGTTTTAATAAATCTTTTTCGGGTACGGTTTTACTCAACGGGATTAATCCTAAAGCACGCACGTAATCTTTATCCCGTTTGTCTTTAATCTTCTTAAGCGTTTCCGTGATTTTTACTTCACCAAGCATCACGCTAGAATAAAGTTTTACTTGTCTATGTCCGTTTCCATCGGTAATGTATTTGGCGGCATCGTGAAGCAGTTTCCAATTGGTTTTTCCTAAGTTTTTGTACACTTTATTAAACCAATCGATATCTATAGCTCCAAGTGCAAAGTCGTTTTTAGGAATGTTAGAATAACGCGCGATAATGGTTTCTTTTTCGCTATTCATATATTCTGAAGCGTGTGCTTGAAACCACCAAACGGCATTTTCTAGGTTTTCAATGTTTAAATATTCACCTACAACATTGGCCCATTGCGTGGCGTAACACGCTAACTCTATCAAGCGTTTTTTACTCACTTTAGAGGCATCGGCTAGTTTGGCAAAATCGGTATAAGATTCTGTGTCTTTAAAGGCCGTTCGTTTAAGAATGGTACTGAATTTAGATTTTTTACTGTCGCCATAATAACTATAACCACGCTCAAACGTATCTTTTCCTAAACGTTCTAATACGCGAAAAACATAATCGACACCTTCTACACGGTGAATACTACTAATATACCTAGAAGCTGGTGTTGCTAAATCACCACGTTCTAATTCTGTTTCTAAAAGGTTCGTTTTTAAAGGAAGAAACACGTGTTTTGGGATGCTATTACGTTCTATGCCTTTTTTAAAGTTCATTCTGTAATTAAAACCACCATCCATAATGCTCATTATAGAATGATTGTTTAGTGATTGAAATAATAAATCGTCATCATTAATTAAACCGGCTTTGTATAATTTTAGGGTAATTTCTACCTCTGGAAACTTTAATGTTCTCTTATTGATATTCTCTTCTGTAAGCACTTTAATGGTAGTGGCTTCACTAGGATGTTCCATATTTTGAGCCGATAAATACATTTGAATCGCCCAATATTTATACAGTTGCTCGTTGGTTAATTGGTCTAGATGATTTAAACCAAAATTTGGCGTGTATTCTTGTATTATGGTTGTCCAATTATGAGTTACTGTGCTGTAATACGTTCTTTGCTCTTGAAATTGGATGAGTTTGTGTTTTTTAGGGAAATTAGCAATCATATCCTCATACATCTTAAACTTAAAATCACCCACCATTTTAGGGTCTGCAAAAGCCCAAAACAAACGTTTTAAAATTTTGTTATAGGTTTTAGATTTTGAATAATAACGTTCTACTTCTCCTAAGTTTAAGCCCGCCAAATCTGGGTAATATTGCTGTAAATACGGCTGAAGAATGGTATAGTCTCCAAAAGGTGCTTCTCGATTATTGATGTAGCGAATAACCGAATACATTTCAAAATCGTTAAGCTCGCTTTTTTCATACCAAGAAATCCAAAGGTCGGCTAGTGGTAAGTTATGCAGTTGCTCTAAAGCTGTAGCATCTTCACTTAACGCTTTCATATCGTGAACCCCTTTATTAAGATACGTGGTGTGCATTTCACCATCATAGGCTAACATTTGGTATTCGTGATTGCGATGTTCTGCGACCAAATGAATTAACTGATTGACTTGAGTCACAATTTTCTTTACATTAATAAAATCTTTGAACTTAAACCCAGAAGTCTCTGAAGTGGTGATTCCTAATTTATCAAAAATATTGGTCTTGGTTTTAAAATGCGACTGTGGGATGTAAAGCGGTGATAAATTATCATAATCTATAGCGCCAAAACCGTTACTGTAGTTGTATTCTTCGGTGTTATCAGAAAATTTATCGAGATAAACTTGTTCGTTTTTAGTGATTTTAGGGCGCTGTTTATAAAGCGCTATTTGCTCTTCAGTAAAATTAGATTGTCTGTTATTATCGTGTAAAATTGTTAAAATTTCTAAAGCAGCGATACGCTGTTCTATGTTTTTAGCCTGAATTAAATTAGTGGTGCTATGGCGTAAAGTATCTACAGGTAAGTTTATTAATAACTGTATTAGCGAAGTGCGTAGCATTTTACTTTTTCGCCTTAATAAATCTTCAATAATCTCTAATTCGGTATCGTACAAATGCATTTTAAAGAACAGACTTAATCCTGTAGACATTACCAGTTCGTTTCTGTTGTAAATGGCGCGTCTTGCTAAAGCGCGTTTCCAAGAATTTTTGTCGTAATTTAATTCTACTTTGTGCTTTATTTGTTCTTTGTTGTAGTATAACGAATAGCTGTAGTTTTTAGGGAATACCTTTCTAAAATAAGCTTCTCTAAATTCTGAAGGAAAGTCTTCAAAATCAGGCGCCATTAATTCTAATTGTGCTTCCGTAGCACTATTCATAATAAAATTGAAGAAATAGTCTGACCTTGGGATAAAATTCCACCACGAGAATATTTTACTTTCGTACACTTTCCCTTTTTCTGAAGCATTTTTAGCGACAGTAAGTAGTTTTTCAAAAGTGTTATCATCTAAAGACGTTTCTGGTAGGTTTACCGCCATCCAATGGTCTAAGGCGTAATCTTTTCCTATGTTTTCTATGAAATAAGGGACTAGCGCATCGTTTGTTTTGTCAGTTTGACTCATAAAATACAAGGCGAGTATCTTTTTATTTCGGTCGTCGTGGTCAAATACAATGTCTAATGCTTTTCTATTAGCTGTATCGACATCTAAAATACCAATAGCCCAAAGTCCAACAAGCACTTCAATATTATCTTTACTTTTTAAATAAGTATCTACTTCTTTTAAGTTGAAAATTAAAGATTGCGCAAGCGTTAATATACGATTGATAAGCGCTTTTTTAGGGGTTTCCCAATTCAAATTAAACCAGGTACAAACCGCTCTATTCACACTACTAAAACGGGCTAAGTCATTATCTATAATAACCTGTAACATATATTTAAATGCAGCAAGGCTACAGCTATCTAACGCTTCTATTATAGTTTGACGTAAACCTTCTTGACGTTGCGCTGCAAGTAGTAATTTAGCAACCATTTCCCAATGTTTCTCCTCTTCGGAATACAACAAGGCCTTGATAATATCTGAACTTACGCCACCAATCTCATCTTCTCCCTGAATAATATCGTCTAGCAGGGCATCAAACGCGCCTTCTGCATTGTGTAAAACAATGGCTAGAAAAAGGTCTTGGTTCCCAGAAAAATACGTATTGTATTGAAAGTGTTCTACTAAGGATAAGCCACCAAATCCCATTCTGCTGGAATTCAGAAATGCTCTAAAACTGACTATTTTTTTGTGTATCACATCTTCACCATCTCGCGATCTAAAGGCTTGCCTGTTATAAGAATCTTGATAGGGTAAGGTGTTTATAAAATCCCACATTGCTGCTAAATATGGCGCTTGAATAACACCATATAATTGCATCCCTAAACGCATCCCTTCTGGTGTGGTCCAAGGATTTATATTGAATGGATCTTCAAAGGCGGCAATAAAATCGTGCTGATTATAATAGACGCGTTTCTCTTTTTCTATACTACCAAGTACTTTTGCTAAAACACGATAAGGCTCAGAATAGGCACGAAATTCAAACCGGTCTACGGCTGGTTTTGCGTATTGCTCCAAGTGTTTTCTAGCATCTTCTATAGGGATCATATCTCTTAAATATTTTTAACTATGGTCATTAACAATAATTTGTCTTTTTCTAAACAAACTGAATTACTGATGGCAAGGTAAAAGAAATCTGTTTGTTTAAACTCACGGTATTTAGTGATTTTTTAAAACGCATTTTTGAAGATTTCTGAAACTAAATCTAAAGACCTTAATCTATAGTACTCTAAATTTAATACGAGTAATATGAAAACAGAATTGTATGAACCCTTAGTCCATAAAAGTATTACACGGAGTAATTGCGATAATGCGTATAGTGAGGTTTTTTTTAGATGTAAAGTCTCATTCAGGACAAAAAAAGACTTCATAATTTTTTATGAAGTCTTTTTGGAGCGAGAGACCAGGTTCGAACTGGCGACATTCAGCTTGGAAGGCTGACGCTCTACCAACTGAGCTACTCTCGCAGTTTTGGTAAGCGAACGCAAATATATAATATTTATTAAAAAACACCTTTATTTTTTTATTAGTATATAATTTGCTTGGAGGGAGTCTTTTTGAATGATTTTAAAACTATAGCGCCTTTATTTATAATTTATGACAAGAACAATTGCATTTTTTGGTGTGAAGATTTTTTTAATGTAACAAAAATGAAACTACTTTTTATTTATTGTAAATAGCAGTTAAAGGTTCATGCTGTTAGCAATAGTGTTTTTTAATGATTTATTTAATTTTTCGATAAATTCTTTTTTTTCGAGAATTTGACTAATGTCAGCTTCAAATGTTTTGGTTTTGTTTAAGTTAGGGAAAGCTAATTTGTTTTTAGCTATAGAGTTTGAAATGAGTACGTTGAAGTAGTTGTAAAGTAGGATTGTTTTTTGCAAGAAGTCTGTTTGCATAATTTTAAAACCCATTTTCTCTGCAGTTCTTTCATTTATAATGTAGCTAGTTCCACGAATTTTCATGTGTTTGTCATTTTTATATTCTTCTATCAAAGCCAATAGTCCTTCTAAATACTGTTGGGTAATGAAATTTGTTCTTTGTTTTCCATTCCATTTTCTATCAATTACAAAATAATAATCAAATAGAGTTCCACCATGAATTTTGATTCGTCCGTTTTTTGGTTTTTCGCTTAGAAATAAAGGTGAATAATACATCATTCTTCCGCTTTTTTTTAAGGAAGGCATATCAAAAAAAGGAGCAATTATAGATAAGGTTACCGAAAAAATGAATATACCAATCAGATATATTTCTGAATAGATAGATATAATTATAGATAACAATAAGATTGTAAGCGAAGCAAGTGCTATTACAATTAAAATTTTATTTTGCTCTTTTTTATTCTTGTTATAAAACCGATGCTTCAATTTTTATGAATGTGTTTTTGTAATTATACTAGGTGTATGTTTAGGCTTAGCGAGATATTTAAACGCCTAATTTAGCAAATAAAAACCTAATGTAAATATCTATAAATATTTTTTTAATAGGAGAGAAGATCAGAATTATTGGTATGCCTTTTGGGTTATAAGTTTTATATTTTAATTAGAAGGCTTGAAATTTCTATTGAGAATTTCAAGCCTTAATGGATTATAGCTGGTTATTTTTTTAGGAATCTTAATGTAACCCGATTGTCGAATTTTATAAAGTATAAGCCAGTATTTAAGCTTTTAATATCAATTTTTGAATTATTAAGAGCACTTCCTTTTTTTACTTCTTGACCTAAAGTATTGTAAATTTTATAGCTTTCTTCTGAATGCATTCCATTAATTACAAGGAAATTACTAGAAGGATTAGGGTATAATTTATAATCATTAGCGTTATTATCTTCTATACTTAGAGAATTATCATTAACTGTTATTAATTTGAACCACAAATCTCCATCTGCTAAAAATGCGTTATTAAGAAATAATTGACCACCATCATATGGATCACCACCAGCTATCTCTAGTTGAAATGTTGGTGTATTGTTAATTATAAAGCTATATTGATTACCTTCAGTAAAAGCAAGACTACCAGTACCACCACTAAGTTCTATAGTAAAGGTATCTGTAGTAGCAGGTATAACTACATTATTTTGTGTATACATTGGAGTTCCTGTTACATCTTGATTATTGTAGATTTTAAGAACAGCAGTAGTGAGAGCTGATCCAGGATCTCGTCTATGAAATTCAATAGCGTTAAAAAAACCACTACATCCTGTCATGGTAACAGATTGCCCATGAGATTGTCCACTAACTCCATTGTTTATAGTTGTTTGTTCTTGGCAAAGGGTTCTGTTGCTTAAAGGATCATCAGTACTTGTTGTTACTTTAAACCACAGGTCAAAATCTTCTAAAAACCCATTATTAAGAAACCCTTGACCACCAGCGTATGGGTTAGTACCATCTACAAATGTTTGAAATGTTGGTGTATTGTTAATTATAAAGCTATATTGATTACCTTCAGTAAAAGCAAGACTACCAGTACCACCACTAAGTTCTATAGTAAAGGTATCTGTAGTAGCAGGTATAACTACATTATTTTGTGTATACATTGGAGTTCCTGTTACATCTTGATTATTGTATATTTTAAGAACAGCAGTAGTAATAGCAGATCCAGGATCTCGTCTATGAAATTCAATAGCATTAAAAAAACCACTACATCCTGTCATGGTTACAGATTGCCCATGGGATTGCCCACTAAAGCCATTGTCTATTCCTAATTGTTCTTCGCATACCGTTTGTGCTAATAAACTGTAGCTTAATGTTAAAAAAAGTAAGTTTAAAAAGTAATTTTTCATCATTCTTTAAGTAATTTAAGGTTAATAATTATTATTAATTTTTTATAAAATATTTGGATAGGATTCTTTGCGAGGTTAAGTATGTAACACAGAAGTGTATGGGTTATTAGTTATACATGGGGTTGCGGTATGTTTTTTTCTGTTTAGAAATATAGGGGCTCTTTTATAAGAAGACTATCACTTGAATGAAATGTAGGTTCTATAAAATTAAACCATTTCTAACTTTGGGGTTTATAGTTTTAATTTATAGCAATGATAAAAACTAAAATTCTGTAAATAAAAAAAATGATAGGAAACGGCTTTTTTTGTTGTAAAACACGTTTTTGGGTTTTATTTCCCAGTAAGTTTTTGAGATTTTAAACCCTTTTTTATCTAAAGACACCCATTTTGAATCTTTTTTAGTAATATATTTTGGGTTAACGGCTTCGCTTTTATTGATGCGTTTAAAATTGCTTTTTGGTAATTGTGTTTGCAGTTGCGCAAAGGTAGTTCTTAACAACATAGGAGGAGAGAAGGTAAAATGTAAGGTAATATAAACTCCTTCAGATTCTGCAAATAAAAATTGCTCCATATTGATATGGTATTCTTTTTTACCAACAGTTAGCACTATGTTATTAGTTGTTGCATTCGCTAAAGCTAATTTTATAGCAGTAATAACATTGGTTTCTTGTACAGGTTTTGAAATATAGGCATTTGGAGTAGTTTGTATAACTTTTGTTAAGGTAGCTTCGTCTGTAGAAGCTGTTAAGTAAATAAATGGGATGTTATACTTTTTATTAATTTGTTGTGCAATGTCAATACCGCTTTTACTGTTGTTTAAAGTAATATCTATAAGTGCTAGGTCTATAGGTTGACGCTCTAGGGCTTGTATCGCTTCGTCATAATTTTTAACAACATGAGTACCGTTAAAGTGTTTTAGAACCATTTTTTGTATAGAAAAAGCAATAAGCATTTCGTCTTCTACAATAAGTATGTTAGCTTGTTTTGGCATAAGGTATGGTTATATAAAAAGTACTTTGTTCTCTTTGATAGCTTGCTGATATTTGATTGAGCATGCCTTTAATTATGTAAATTCCCATAGCGTCTGCACTGGTGTTACTAGGGAAAAAATTACCGTTATCTTTATATATAGTTTCTATATTGTTGTCTTTTAAACCCAACTTTAAATGTAGCTCAAGGTCTTTGTTTTGACTAGGTTTAGCATGTTTTATAGAATTGGTAATGAGTTCGTTTAGTACCAAACCAAAAGGCAATGCTATATCTACTTTTAGTTCAATATTTGTTGCTTCTATGGTATAGTTGAATTTTTTAGTGGTAGCAGAACGTTTGGTTTCAAAAATAGTTTTAGCATACTCTTCTATGTTTACAAAAGATTTTTCTGTAGTATCTAAGTCATAAGAAAATAGTTGATGTCCAATAGCTATCGTGTTTACTCGGTCGTGAAGTTGCTTAATAAGTTCCTCATTAGTCTTATTACTTTCTTGCCCTTGAATTTCAATTAAACTTAAAATAACAGCTAAATTATTTTTTACTCTATGATTAATTTCGTGAATTAAAAATGTTTTCTCTTTAACTGTCTTTTCAAGTTTTAACGCATCTTTTTCAATGATTAATTTTTGTTTATCTATTTGTTTTTTTCTTCTGTTTTCTTGAATTAAAAATGCGAATAGAACAATGGCCACGATTAGGGCTAACAAAAGGTTTTTATGTAAGGTTTTGTTTTCAGTAACAATTTTTTCCTTTTGAATTTTTTCCTTTTCAAGTTCAAAATCTAAAGTTTGCTCGTTCATTTTAATCGTTTTCAGATTGAAATTGTGCGCTTTTTCATATTCAATAGCTGTTTTATAAAAATATAAAGCAGAGTCTAATAAGTTTCTAGCTTCAGAAACTTCGCTCTTCTTTATATAGCTAGCAGATTTAGTTTCTAGGTAATTGGTGTTTTTAATGTGGTTGTAAGCAGAATCAATATATTTATTAGCTATTACATCATTTCCTAGGTTTTTGTAAATTTTACTAAGACTGAGGTATAAATAGGTGACGCTTATTTTATTATTAAGCGCTTTACCTACAGCAATTGCCTTATTATTAAGCTGTATAGCCTTGTTATAGTTTTTTTTATCGGTATAATAAAAGGCAAGAAGTACTCCTGCTTCAGAGCTTTTGTTACTATTGTTCTGTTTTTCGGCAAATTGTTTTGCTTTTAGCGCATATTGATACGATTCTATTTTTTTTTCTTGTACACGATACCAAGAAGAAACCCTAATTAGCCAAGTAGCATAGTATTTTTTTTTAATGTGCTCGCTCTTGTCAATATAGCTTTTAGCCAAAGTAAGATTTTGTAATGATTTTGGAAAATCTTCTAAAATTTCAAAGATTAAAGCTCGTTCTATAAATAAACTAGTAAGGTAGTATTCTGTTAAATGGTTTTGTGATAAAATTTCATTTGAAAGCGCTAATCCTTCATCTAATAGATTAGCATCTACAAGTGTCTGAACTTTTAATACTTTTAAAATTTCTATTTGAGTTGTACTATAATTATTAGGGTTGTTAGTAAGTACAAAATTTATTTCCTCTAAAATTTTTGCATGTTCATGATAAAAAATAAGATCTTCAATTTTATCATAAAACGCATCATAATTACTAGTTTGAGTAAAACAGTAAATTGAATGGAGTAATGATATAATTAAAAAGAAAACTTTCAAGGTGACTTATTTGTTTTACAATAGGAGTTTACTAACTCTTTATCGCGATAATTATAATAGATGATATGGCTTTAATTACTGCGTTAGAAATCTATTACTTAGCGTTTATTTTAAATTTTTTCAAAGTTACTATTTAAATTTTATGCTAGGATTGAAGAAAATAGATTTCACAACAAAAAACATAGGTTTTGTATCATTTGTTATTAAATGGTAAGGTTTTATATATTGAGGAAGGTTTAGGAGATGAAATTTTAAGAATAGACCTTACTTTAACTAATCCTGCTAACTGGTTTATTTGGCTCTTAGGGAATAATTAGGTTGTTTTAAAATTGTTTTTAAGAGACGCTCTAACTAAATAAAACCAATAGTATCATGTTTTGATATTATTGGTTTTTTCGTGTTTATTTAAAATATTTGTAGTTTGTTTATAACGTATCTTTTTGTTGGTTAAGTTCTGTTTTAGAACTTAGAATCAGGTTCTTCATTTTGGGTTAATAATAATTTGTTATAATGTTGTAGAGATTTTAAAATGGATTTGGCTTCAGGTATTCCATCAACTCTCATAATTAACTTGTGCTTATCCCATTTGTTTTTTTTTCTTATTTTTTAATATTGAAACCCAGATATTTACAAATGCTAGTTTATCTGATCTTTCTGATACACGATGAAACTTATAAACATTCGAAAAATCATACAATATTCCTTCATTCGTGTTGTCAATACCGTTTTTCTTTAATACAATAAGTCTTAAATAATCACCTTCAAAAGAGGCTTTGTATTTTCTTTTAAAAGTATCTTCTTCAAAACCGTGTTCATTGATTGTTTTAATAATAAAGTCTTTTGTTTGTCTCGTCCTGAAATATGGCTACAGGTTAAAATTGAATTTACGCTGATAATTTATATACCATATTCGGTGTTTTATAGTCTAAAGATAAATGTAATCTTATTTCGTTGTATAAATTAATTGCATTT
>NZ_JBHULM010000005.1:0-1017 GCF_042684485.1 Lacinutrix gracilariae
AAGCCCATTTGCGCCGATGGTACTACATTGTGGAAGAGTAGGTCGTCGCCTTTTTTAAACCCTTCATTATTTATTTAATGAAGGGTTTTTTTATACAACAAAATCAACTTAATTTAAGCCTTATAAATAAAGGATTCAAGATACTACAGTGCGAGAGCATGAGAAGCAACATTTTTTAGTTATCTCATTAATTAAAACTACAAAGTCTACAATAGGCGAATAGAATCAAACCCGTACACAAATAGCTATCTGCTCCATTCTTCTCTAGATTGGTAGCTCCTTAATTGGATTTTCTATTTAGAAAACTAAAAATATGGGCCTCTGTTTTGCGATTCTTTTAGATAATTTAAAACATGATATTTTTTTCAATACCAGGATTGTACCTAAAATCTATAAAACAGATTAATTTCAAACTAAAACAAAGAGGCTATGACATGATTTTTTTGTTGTAAAAAGCATAAGTATTAAAAAAACATGAATATTTTTTATAGGATCTGGACTAGCTGCTAATGTTTTTATGGGTTTAATTTTTATAGCCACCCTTCCAGGGATCTTAAATAAGTCCATATGGATAATAAAAGGTATCGCTTAAAACCCTATTTTTAAAATTCAACATCTTTTTTTTGCCATGTAAAAACGCTACTGAATATTATGAGAACATGGCTTTATCTACTAGATAGTAATAGATAGTAAAAGTTTAGAAGGAATCTGTCAAAAAAAAAGGTATTCCAAGTAGTTGAAAACAAGTCTTTAACGAGCGTAAAAAGAAAATAATATAAAAAACATTAAAAAAGTCATTGTCAGATTAAAAAAGGTATCTATATTTGCACCCCGCTACGGAAACAACGAGTAAGTTTGGTAGCAGGAAAGTTCAAAGAAATAGTGTTTTGAGAGGTTAAAAAAAAGAAATTATTTTTTTCTTCAAAAAACATTGTGAGATTTAAAAAAGGGTTTTATATTTGCACCCGCTAAGCGCTAAAGCGTTTTAGGAAAGAGAAAAAAGTTCATAGACATATT
>NZ_JBHULM010000006.1:0-1019 GCF_042684485.1 Lacinutrix gracilariae
AAGCCCATTTGCGCCGATGGTACTACATTGTGGAAGAGTAGGTCGTCGCCTTTTTTAAACCCTTCATTATTTATTTAATGAAGGGTTTTTTTATACAACAAAATCAACTTAATTTAAGCCTTATAAACTAAAAGATTCAAGATACTACAGTGCGAGAGCGCGAGAAGCAACATTTTTTAGTTATCTCATTAATTAAAACTACAAAGTCTACAATAGGCGAATAGAATCAAACCCGTACACAAATAGCTATCTGCTCCATTCTTCTCTAGATTGGTAGCTCCTTAATTGGATCTTCTATTTAGAAAACTAAAAATATAGGCCCCTGTTTTGGTATTCTTTTAGATAATTTAAAGCATGATATTTCTTTTCAATACCAGGCTTGTACCTAAAATCTATAAAACAGATTCAATTTCAAACTAAAACAAAGAGGCTATGACATGATTTTTTTGTTGTAAAAACCAGAAGCATTAAAAAAACATGAATATTTTTTATAGGATCTGGACTAGCTGCTAATGTTTTTATGGGTTTAATTTTTATAGTTACCCTTCCAGGAATCTTAAATAAGACCATATGGATAATAAAAGATATCGCTTAAAACCCTATTTTTAAAATTCAACATCTTTTTTTGCCATGTAAAAACGCTACTGAATGTTATGAGAACATGGCTTTATCTACTAGATAGTAATAGATAGTAAAAGTTTAGAAGGAATCTGTCAAAAAAAAAGGTGCTTCAAGTAGTTGAAAACAAGACTTTAACGAGCGTAAAAAGAAAATAATATAAAAAACATTAAAAAAGTCATTGTCAGATTAAAAAAGGTATCTATATTTGCACCCCGCTACGGAAACAACGAGTAAGTTAGGTAGCAGGAAAGTTCAAAGAAATAGTGTTTTAAGAGGTTAAAAAAAAGAAATTATTTTTTTCTTCAAAAAACATTGTGAGATTTAAAAAAGGGTTTTATATTTGCACCCGCTAAGCGCTAAAGCGTTTTAGGAAAGAGAAAAAAGTTCATAGACATATT
>NZ_JBHULM010000007.1:0-725148 GCF_042684485.1 Lacinutrix gracilariae
CACAAGCCGTAAGGTCAGGACCCGTAGCATCCCCAAAGCTAAGTGTTACAGTAATCGTAGATTCATTACCACAATCATCCGCAACTGTATAAGTAACAGGAATAGATCCACAAGGACCACAAACCACGTTTAAGTTATTAAAGTCGTAATTAGAAGTTACGGTATAAAGACCATCAGTATCACAGCTATCGGTACCACAAGATTCTAGCGCAAGTATGTTAGCCGCATGCCAAGCATCCGCAATAGTTTCATTTTGATCTGCTGTACAATCTACGGACTCATCGGTTACATCTGTACAAACCGTTAAGTCCGGACCGATAGAATCGTTAAGCGTAAGAACAGCAGTAAGAGTTGTATCATTACCACAATCATCTGAAACGGTATAGTTAACCGTAATTGTACCACCAAGACCACAAGTAGAAGCAAGGTTAGCAAAAGCATAATCTGAAGTTACACCAAAAGTAGCATCCGTATCACAGCTATCGGTACCACAAGATTGTAGTGCAAGTATATTAGCAGCATTCCAATCATCTGCTAAAATTTCATTATTAGTTCCATCACACTCAATCGTTTCATTTACTACGGTACAAGAAGTTAAATCTGGACCAGTAGAATCGTTAAGTGTAAGAGTTGCAGTAAGAACGGTTTCGTTATCACAATCATCAGAAACCGTATAAGTAACTAGGATTGTACCACCAGCTCCACAAGTAGAATCAAGGTTTGTAAATGCATAATCAGAAGTCACATCAAATACTGCATCTGTATCACAGCTATCGGTACCACAAGATTGTAGAGCAAGTATGTTTGCAGCATTCCAATCGTTAGCAATAGTTTCGTTATTAGTTCCGTCACACTCTATCGTTTCATCTACTACAGTACAAGCCGTAAGGTCAGGACCAATAGAATCGTTAAGTGTAAGTGTTGCAGTAATAGTTGCTTCGTTACCACAATCATCAGAACCTGTATAAATTACTTCAATGGTACCACCAGCACCACAAGTCGAATCCAAATTTGCAAAATCATAATTAGAAACCACAGTGTAAGTTGCGGTAGCATTACAATCATCTACAGGGCATGTTTGTAATTCTAAAATATTAGCAGCATTCCAATTGTCGGCAATAGTTTCGTTATCCGTTCCGTTACATTCTAAAGTTTCATTGGTAACCGCACAATTAGATAAGTCAGGACCAGTAGAATCTTCAAGAGTCAGTATAGCCGTAATAGAAGCTTCGTTACCACAATCATCAGAACCAGTATAAATCACTTCAATAGTACCACCAGCTCCACAAGTAGAAACTAAATTGTCAAAATTATAATTAGAAGTAATGGTATACGTTGCAGAAGTATTACAATTGTCAATAGGACAAGTTTGCAGGGCAAGTATATTAGCCGCATTCCAATCATCAGCAATGGTTTCATTATCTGTTCCATTACATTCTAAAGTTTCGTTAGTTACAGAACAGTTTGATAAGTCTGGAGGCGTTGTATCTTCTATAGTAAGTAATGCTGAAGTAGTAGTAGTGTTTCCGCAAGAATCTGTTGCTGTAAAAGTTACTGTTGTAGATCCTGCCGCACCACATTGGTTTGCAGTTACTTCATTGTAATTGTTAGTCCATGTTATACTACAATCGCCTACTACAGTAGCACCACCAGCTGTTGCTAACCAATCATTAACTTCTGAAGTATTACCAGCTCCATCACATTCGACAGTAAGATTAGAAGCTTCGCTATCAATTTCTAAAGAAGGTATAACAGATATTATTATAGGTTCTGTAATTGGGTAAGCAGTACAAGGCGCTTCTTGATAACCACTATTAAACTTTATAAAAAATGGACTTTGTGAGACTGCTCCTGTACCAGTCATGAATGCACTTGCTAGTGATATAGAAGGAGCACAATTAGGAGGATTAAAAGCCTGACAGTTTGTAGAAGCTTCTACCTGAAAGGAAAGTGAAGCTAGTACATCGCTTATATTTGCACCTTCAGGTAAATCGCCAAAATCCCAAACAATAGCTCCATTAGAACCTATAGCAGCATCATAATAAGGTGTATTTGTTGTACTTGCAGGAGCATTTACTTGATATTGAATACTACCAGGAACATATATCCCTGCATCAGGTATTGGAATTTGTATTAAAAAATCTTCTAGAGCTTCATTACCATTATTATGGATATCTATATCAAATTGTGTCGTTTCTCCTGGATTAATAGTGTAAGGTTCTGTTACAGTAGTATCTCCATCTATATTGTTTATAGCCACTTGTCCATCAATAGATGGTACAAAGGCATCAATAGCCATTGCAATATTAAAAATAATATATGTGTCTTGAGTAGAACCATACCTAAAGCTAGTATTAGTATCTCCATTATCAATAATATCATTATTAGTATTATCAATATAAAACATACTAATATCTAAACCAGTATTGTTTACTAAGTTTGGGTTTCTAACGTTACCTCCTGTTTGAATAGAAGAATTAAAAAAGTTTCCAGTTGAATTTCCAGAATGTTCTAAACGCGTCCATTCATTATTATCTATAACTTCATCATTGTCTGAGTCTTCCCATATTTCTAAATAATCTCCAGAAATACCTCTATCTCCTTCACCTGCTATAACACCAAGTTTAACATTTACAGGACCATATTCTATAGCATTAAAACCATTAACATCTAATTGATTACTTGTAGTTTGTGAGCCAACTAAATAAGCATAACCATCAAAAACAGTAATATCTCTCCATTCCATTAAGTCATTTTCATAGACAACAACTAAGCCCCAACCACCATAATAACCTGTGGTACCACCATTTCCTGTAGAAACTTCTACGTTTCCAGTAAAATATTGTCCTGTTCCATTAGCTTTAACAATTTCTGTAACTTCAGCATAAGCTGCATACATATTATTGTCACCAGGAAAATAAATATCATTAACATCTGCTACAATATCTTGATAACTTGTTTGATTAGCGTGTTTAAATTTTACACTTCGTTTTGCTAAGGTTACATTGGAACTAGAGGTTCTACCTGTCCAATATAAACCTGCATAAATAATTTTAGAACAGTCAGGAATAGCTCCGTTTTCTGTACTAAAATTTAAAGTTGCAGAGGAAGAATTAGATGTACTAGGATCTCCATCAATATCTACAGCAACCATAGTATTATTACTGTTATTGGTATTAAGACCATAGTTTTGAAGCATTAAATTGGTATTACCAATTAAGGTAAAATCACCTTTTATACTATAAACTGTTTGGCCAGGAGTTTCTGCTGCTGTTCTTTGTGTAAATGGAACTCTAACTTGACTATATAGTTCATTAAAACTAAAAAAGCACAAGCATATAATTACAATTGTTTTAATAAATGATTTGGTATGTGTTTTCATAGTCTATATGTTAAGAAGCTAATTGTTTAGTATAATACTGTTTTACTTGAACAGGTAAACAATCAAACTTTTGTAATTCACTATTATTTTTAATATCAATTTGGTATCTAAAGTAGATGTATTTTAAATTACCAAATTGTTTCAGTTTAGAACAGTCTATTGTTTTAATATTGAAATTTGGTTTTAGAATATCAATAATTATCATTTCTACAGAACTAGAAAATTTTAAAGACTGGTTTAACCCATCAATGGCATTACTAGTAACACGAATTAATTTAATACCATTTTCAGTATTATAAGTCTTAATACCATTTTCTTCTATATAGGCAACTCCAACTTCCGCTTTGGTAGCTAAGTATTTAAAGTTTTCTAGATTTTTAGTTTTCATTAATTGTGTGTTCTCAAAATCTGAAAAATCTAGTTTAACTAGTTCTTGGGTAAAACCTAATTGTGATGTAAGGAATATCACAAATAATACGATTACTTTTTTCATATTATAAAATCTTATTTTTTTATTTATAAAATCACATTGTTATATACAATGTATAAGTTATTTACACTTTAAAAGTGCTTATTTAACTTTTTTATTTTAAATGTTTTAAAAACAACCAAAATGTAAACAATACAATAATCTTTAGAGAGGGAAGTACATTATTTGTATAATGTATAGAGATTAAGTTTAATCATAAAATTTGGGTTATTAATTAATAGCTTATATAACAAATTAATATTCTTTTTCTATTTTCATCAAATAAAAGTGGTAAATAACTAATAAATTCGACAAAAGGAAAACGGCTATCCTTTAATCGTACAAATGTATTAATTTAACGAATACTATTATGAAAAAATTAACAATAATTAGGCACGCAAAATCTTCTTGGAAATATCAAGTGATTGATTTTGAGAGACCTTTGAAAGAGCGAGGTATAGCTGATGCATTTTTAGTTGCAACAAGTGCGAAATCTAAAATTTTTAAGCCAGATTTAATACTTTCTAGTGATGCTATTAGAGCTAAATCTACAGCAGAAATTTTTATTAAAAACTTAGGTTTTAATAGTATAGATTTTAAGTTAAATAATAAGTTGTATGATTTTTCTGGAGAAGATTTAATAGAGGTAATTAAAAAATGTGATGCAAATGTAGATCATGTAATGATTTTTGGTCATAATTACGCTATTACTTCTTTTGTAAACACTTATGGATCTGTAGTATATGATAATGTGCCAACTAGCGGTTTGGTAAGTATAGAATTTAAAATGGATGATTGGAAAAATTTAGCACCTGGAAAAACTATTTTAAAGATTTTTCCAAAAGATTTAAAATAACAAAAATCTATTTTACCTTTCAATTTAAATAAATTATTAATTAATTTATATTTGTTATAGAAAATACTACTAAATGATTAAACCTGAAAAAATAGAAAACATATATATTAATAGAGAAGTTAGTTGGTTACAATTTAACGCAAGAGTTTTGCAAGAAGCAGAAGATGAAGATGTACCGCTAATTGAAAGACTTCGATTTTTGGGTATTTTTTCTAATAATTTAGATGAATTTTTTAAAGTACGCTATGCTACTGTTAAGCGTATTGTAGAAGCTGGAAAAGGAGGTAAAAGTGAACTAGGAGGAGTGAAAGCTAGTGCTTTGTTAGAAGAAATTACGCAAATAGTAATCAAGCAGCAAAGTGAAAGTTTAAAAATTTTAAATGTTATTCAGAAAAAGTTAGAATCTGAAAATATTTTTATTATTAATGAAACTCAAATCAATAAAGAACAGCATAAGTTTATAAAAAACTACTTTATTCAAAAAGTAAGCCCAGCACTTGTTACTATTGTTCTTAATGAATTTGTAAAACTACCAAACCTTAAAGATAGTGCTGCGTATTTAGCAGTAAATATGGTTTTAAAAAACAATAAAAATCAATATGCTTTAATAGAAATATCTAAAGCTATGGATAGGTTTGTTGTTTTGCCTAAACAAGACGACAAAAACTATATTATTATGGTAGACGATTTACTGCGTTACTGCCTAGATGATATCTTTAATATTTTTGATTATAATAGCATTACTGCACATATGATTAAAATTACCAGAGATGGTGAGTTAGATTTAGAAAGTGATTTAAGTAAAAGTTTTATAGAAAAAATATCCGATAGTGTAAAAGACAGACAAATAGGTGATCCTGTACGTTTTGTATATGATAAAACAATAGACAAAGATACCCTTCAATATTTCATGACTAAAATGGATATTGAAAATACAGATAGTATTATTCCAGGAGGTAGATATCATAACCGAAGAGACTATATGCGTTTTCCTAGTTTAGGAAGAAAAGATTTACTTTATGATGAAATTGAAGCCTTACCAATAAAAGGCTTAAGTCTTGAAAATAGTATTTTTAGTGAAATTGCTAAAAAAGATTATTTGCTATATGCTCCTTATCATACATTCTCTTACATTGTTAAGTTTTTACGTGAAGCTGCATTAGATCCAGCAGTAAAAACCATTAAAATAACCATTTATAGATTAGCTCAAATTTCGCATGTTGCTAGTGCCTTAATTAATGCAGCTAAAAATGGTAAAAAAGTAACTGTATCTATTGAAATAAGAGCAAGATTTGACGAACAAGCAAATATAGATTATGCAGAGCAAATGGAACAAGAAGGGGTTAATCTCTTATTTGGTGTTCCAGGTTTAAAAGTACACAGCAAGATGTGTGTAATTGAACGTGAAGAAAAAAACAAAATCGTTCGTTACGGATTTATTAGTACAGGAAACTTTAATGAGTCTACAGCAAGAATTTATACAGATTATACCTTGTTTACATCAAACCAAAAAATATTAAAAGACATAAATAAAGTTTTTAGTTTTTTTGATACCAACTATCGTGTTTATAGATACAAACACATTATAAAATCACCACATTATACGAAGTCTGCTTTCTTTAAATTAATAGATAAAGAAATTCAAAATGTAAGAGAAGGTAAACCTGCATATATTAGACTTAAAATGAATAGTATGTCTAGCTATAAAATGATAGATAAACTATACGAAGCTAGTAGAGCAGGAGTTAAAATTCAATTAATAATTAGAGGGCTTTGCTGTTTAATTCCTGGACAAAAAGGAATGAGTGAAAATATTGAAGTTATTAGTGTAATAGATAAGTTTTTAGAGCATACAAGACTGTTAGTTTTTTGTAATAATAATGATCCTAAAGTGTATATTTCTTCTGCAGATTGGATGACAAGAAATATTGAAAACAGAGTAGAAGTGAGCTGCCCAATTTATGATGAAGAAATAAAACAAGAATTAATTGATACCTACAATATATGCTGGAGTGATAATGTAAAAGCAAGAATAATAGACAAAAATCAAAACAATAAATACAAACGTAATAATAAACCAAAGGTTCGTTCACAATTTGAAACCTACAATTATTACAAAAACAAACAATAAATGTTATCTATAAAAAAATATGCTGCAATAGATATTGGTTCTAATGCTGTAAGACTATTAATAGCAAATATTATAGAAGAAAAAGGAAAAAAACCAAGATTTAAAAAAAGTTCATTAGTGCGTGTGCCTATACGTTTAGGTGCAGATGTTTTTATAAAACAAAAAATATCTAAAGATAATACAAAGCGTATGCTTGATACCATGCAGGCTTTTAAATTACTTATGCAATCGCATAAAGTAGAAAAATATAAAGCATGTGCAACTTCTGCTATGCGTGAAGCAATAAATGGTAAAAAAGTAAGCGATCTTATTTTAGAACAAACAGGTTTAAAAATAGATATTATTGGTGGTGAAGAAGAAGCTGCAATTATTGCTGCAACAGATTTACATGCTTTTATAGATAAAAATAAAACATATTTATACGTAGATGTAGGTGGTGGAAGTACCGAATTTACAGTGATAAGAAACGGAGAATCTGTTACTTCAAGATCTTTTAAAATAGGTACAGTAAGACTATTAAATGATATAGTTAAAAAAGAAACATGGTTTGAATTAGAACAATGGATAAAAGAAAAAACTGCTATTTATGATAAAATAGATCTTATTGGTTCTGGTGGTAATATTAATAAAATCTTTAAAATATCTGGTAAAGCAATGGGTAAACCATTAACCTATTTTTACTTAACCAGTTATTATAATATGCTACAAACATATTCTTATGAAGAGCGTATTACAGAACTAAATCTAAATCAAGATAGAGCAGATGTAATTATTCCTGCTACAAGAATTTATTTGTCTGCAATGAAATGGAGTGGAGCAAAAGATGTATATGTACCAAAAATAGGATTAGCAGACGGTATTATAAAGAGCATGTATTATGATACTATTTCTAGCAACATACAGTAAAAAATTGCTTTTTATCTTTTATATGGTTGAATTTTAGTAATTTAATTTATATTTATCCTACATATAATTAACCTTATATGGTAAGTTAAATAATGAAGTTTATTTATAACACTTCAAATAAAACAATACACAAAACTTCAAACCTATTATTAATACCTATGTAAATATGAAAAAATCAATACTAGTTTTCACTCTTTTATTTAGTTGCTTGTTCAGCTTTGCGCAAGAAAACGATGTTCTTTATGGTATAAGAGCAGGACTTAATATTTCTAACTTAGATTTTGATCCTGCGCCAGAATTTACCAATGACCACAGAAATGGTTTTGCTTTTGGTTTTTTTGGTGAATTTGAATTAAGTGATACTATTTCACTAATGCCAGAATTACAGTTTTCTGCAGAAGGAGCTAAAGAAAAATCTATTCGTTTAAATTATATTCAAGCACCAATTTTATTTAAATACAGAATATCTGATAAGTTATTTGTAGGAGCAGGTCCTTTAGTTGGTGTTAAAATTCATGAAGAAAACGATGGATTTAAAAACTTTGGCTTGTCTGGTATTATTGGAGCAGAATATATGATTACAAGTGAAATATTTATAGATGCAAGATATAGTTATGGATTTACTAATAAATTAGATAAAGATGCATATTATACAGCAAAACAAACCAATATTCAAATAGGAATTGGTTATAAAATATAATTTTATTCTTTTCTAAACATTTTTATTATTACATTCGCTACTTTAATTTTTTAATTTTCAATTTATCATTATGAGAAAAAATTTACTTTTAATAGCTTTATTGTTTACAGGATTTTTAATGCAAGCTCAAAACGTAACTTCAGGAGTTCGTGCTGCTTTAAATATTTCTAATTTAGACTTTGATCCAGATCCTACTTTTAGTAACACACACAGAAATGGCGTTGCTGTTGGTGCTTTTGTAGATTATGCATTTTCTGAAAAATTATCTATTATGCCAGAATTAGTGTTTTCTGCAGAAGGAGGTAAAGAAAGAGAATTAAGAGCAAATTATATTCAATTACCTATTACACTACGTTTTCATGTTGGAAATTTATCTATAGGAGTTGGTCCTCAAGCAAATTTAAAGATTTGGGATTATGAAGATGGCTATGAAACATTTACTTTTTCTGGAGTAGGAGGATTACAATATGATGTTAGTGAATTTTTCTTTATTGATGCAAGATATAGCTACGGATTTACAGATATATTAGATGATACTTCTGGTGATATGGAAGCTAAAAACTCAACGATTCAATTAGGTATTGGTTTAAAAATATAAGTACCAATTTATTCTATAAAAAAAAGCCTTCAAATTAATTTGAAGGCTTTTTTTATTAACCATGTATGCTTTGACTTTTACTTAAGTCTTTCATTATCTCTGCTTCAAAATCTAGCAGATCTTGCCATTTTTTATCTACTTCTTTTCGGTCTCCATATTGTCTAGCAAAACCTAAAAACATAGTATAGTGGTTTGCTTCACTAACCATTAAGTTTTTATAGAAGGTAGCTAGTTTTTTATCTTCTAACTGTTCCGATAATAATCTAAAACGTTCACAGCTTCTAGCTTCAATTAATGCAGCATAAAGTAGTCTATGTACTAATTGCGTAGTTCTGCTTCCTCCTTTAGGAAAAAACTTTAATAACGCTATAACGTATTCGTCTTTTCTGTCTCTACCTAAGGTCCATCCTTTTTCAAGAATAAGGTCATGTACCATTTTAAAATGGCTAATTTCCTCTTTTACTAAAGCAACCATTTCTTGTACTAACTCTGTGTATTCCGGGAAACTTACAATTAATGAAATGGCTGTACTTGTTGCCTTTTGTTCACAAAAAGCATGGTCTGTTAGAATATCTTCTATATTCTTTTCTACAATATTTACCCAACGTGGATCTGTTGGTAGTTTTAGTCCTAGCATGTTTATTAAATATCTAAATCAAAAGTTTTTCTAAGCAGTTCTATATTTGGATTTTTCTCTGCTAACTTTTCAAACTTATCTTGTGGAGTGTAAGCGTACTTTTTCTCCATTTGTTCATTTACTGTAATTTCTAAATTAATATCGTAATTATTAATTTTCTTTCTAATATAACCTAATAAAGGATATTGCTGTCTTTCTACCTCAATCTTGTTGGTAGCATTTGGGTATTCTACATGTATGGTAGTTCCTTTAACTTTTGGTTTATCTATAGACAAAATAGAAGCAAGGTTAAATTGTCCTTTTTCTTCAATAAGCTTTACATAAGCATACCAAGCCTCAATTAAAGCTTCTTCTGTAAATGGATCTTTAGGAAGGTCTTCTTCATCATGAACAACTTCCATTTGTTTAATTTGGTGTTCTTTTTTTAATCGAATACTACGTAAAGATAATCCTGAAGAAGATTTTTTTCGTGCATTTAAAGGTATACTAGGTGTTTTAGTAGCTGTTGGTGCAACAGGCTTTTGGGTATTTGCTGTTGTTGTATTTTCTTCTTTTTTAGAAGGTGTTGGCGTTTGCTTTGTTGGTTTCTGTACAGGAATTGGTGTGATTCCTTTTTTAGCAAAGTAAGACGCAGGAATTATGTAGTTTTTGCTATTTTTTTTTTCTCCATCAAAAGTGATAGAGGCAAGTTTCATTAAAGTTAGTTCAACGAGTAGTCGTTGGTTTTTACTGCTTTTATATTTCAAATCGCAATCATTGGCGAGTTCTATACCTTGTAATAAAAAGGACTGCGAAGCTTTTTTACTTTGTGTTAAATATTTTGCTTTGGTTTGTTCTCCTACTTCTAGAAGCTCAACCGTTTGCTCATTTTTACATACCATTAAATCTCTAAAATGACTTGCTAATCCAGCAATGTAATGGTGACCATCAAAACCTTTTGATAAGGTAGTGTTAAATTGTATTAGTAGTTCTGGAATTTTATTTTCAAGTATATAGTCTGTACTTGTAAAGTAAGTCTCGTAATCTAAAACGTTTAGGTTTTCGGTTACTGCTTGACGTGTTAATTTTTTACCAGCAAAACTTACTACACGATCAAATATAGAAAGCGCATCACGCATTGCTCCATCAGCTTTTTGAGCAATAATATGTAGCGCATCATCTTCTGCTTCTATACCTTGTTCTTGAGCTATATATTTTAAATATTCTTTAGCATCTGTAACAGTTATTCTTTTAAAATCGAATATTTGACAACGAGATAGAATCGTTGGTATAATCTTATGCTTTTCTGTAGTAGCAAGAATAAATATACAGTGCTTTGGTGGTTCTTCTAAAGTCTTTAAAAAAGCATTAAAAGCAGATTGTGAGAGCATGTGCACCTCATCAATAATATATACTTTATACTTACCAACTTGTGGTGGTATACGTACTTGATCTGTAAGACTTCTAATATCTTCAACAGAATTGTTTGAAGCTGCATCTAATTCAAAAATATTAAAAGCAAAATCTTCATCTGTTTCTGTACCATCACTATTTATCATTTTAGCAAGTATACGTGCACAAGTTGTTTTACCAACACCACGAGGACCTGTAAATAATAAAGCTTGCGCTAAGTGATTATTATCAATAGCATTTAGTAAAGTGTTTGTAATAGCTTGCTGACCAACAACATCTTTAAATGTTTGTGGTCTGTATTTTCTAGCTGATACTACAAAGTGTTCCAAATTATACTAAATATTACTGCATCTATTGATGCTAATTAATGAATGAGATATTTATATAACAAAGTTAAAAATTAAGTGTAATATATAGAATATTGAATGCTAATTTTAATAGGAGTTATTAACATTTTTTAGTGTCTTTATTTATAAAGCAAGGTATTTTAGTATAAAATGGAGTAGTAGTATATACTTGTGGTAATTACTCTTTTTTTTTTTTTAGTATTACGATAAATTTAGAATTTGGATTGTAGTTTTTAAATTTTGTTAATTGTACCTTTGCGGTAAGTATTTCGCCTTATCGCTGTTTTAGTAATAAAATGGAGGAAAGTCCGAACACCATAGTGCAACATAGTGGTTAATGGCCACCAGTCGTGAGGCTAGGAAAAGTGCAACAGAAAGTATGTACAGGTAATGCTGTAGTGAAACCAGGTAAACTCTATGTGGTGCAATGTCATGTAAACTAATGCTTGAGCGTGCACGCGCGATGTTAGAGGGTAGGCAGCTAAAGTGTATTGGTAACAATGCACGTAGATAAATGATAAGGGCTTTTTCTTTATAGAAAGAGTACAGAATTCGGCTTATAGATATACTTCATTAAAAAAGCCCTTTGCTTTATGCTAAGGGCTTTATTTTTTTATTCTATACTGTTTCTTCATTAACAGGTAAAGCAAAAAAGCTAAACATATTTCCACCATAACCTTTAGAGTGGGAGTAGTTTGTTAAATGCGAAAGATCTGTATGTTTAGAATGTTCAACTATAAGCAAGCCTTCTTCTTCTAATAAGTTATTTTGAAAAATTAACTCTGGAATTTTAGAAAATTCTTCAACAGAAAAATCATAAGGAGGATCTGCAAATATTATGGTATGCGGAGTAGTAGTTTTCTCTAGATATTTAAATACATCACTTTTTATAGTTTGTATTGGCATATTAAAGGCTTCTGCTGTTTCGTTTATAAACTTAATACAACCAAAATTAGCATCAACACTTGTAATGTTTGTAGTTCCTCTAGAGGCAAACTCATAGCTTATGTTTCCGCTTCCGCTAAATAAATCTAGTACAGAAATAGCATCAAAATAATACTGATTATTTAAAATATTAAATAAAGACTCTTTGGCCATATCTGTAGTTGGCCTGATGGGTAATTTTTTTGGTGCAGTTATTCTTCTGCCTTTATAGGTACCTGAAATTATTCGCATTAAAAGCTATGCTTTAAAATATAATTATAATGTATTGTTTCTTCTTCTTCGGTTATGTAATTGGTATTGGGTGTACCAAATTGTACATGTCTTATATATTTAAATACTATGTTGTAAAGTGCATCTTCTTTAACTATATCACCTAAAAGCACAAGTGTTAGTGTTTCTGGATTTAGTTGTAATTGTTCTGCAGTAAATAAAATGTAGTATATAAAATCTTCTTTGGTAATATACGTAAAAGTATTGTAAAGTATTAATTTACCTTTATTGCTTACTACTATTTCAAAGTGGTTTTTACTTACATGCACATACATTTTTTGATCTTGTGCATCCTTTTCAGCTAAAAGTATTTCTTCTATTAAAATGGTAGAGTAGTGCTTATATGCAAATGTGCCAAACTTTTCGTATAAATAATTATTAATGTTTATATATGGTACATATACATTAACGCTATTATTTATTGCAATTTCATCATGCGCAATATAATCGGTTTGCAGAATTTTAGAATTAAATTTTAAGTAGTCTGCAATCGCGTCTTCATTAAATAAAGACTTTGGTACAAGCGTAGAGAGCTCGTTTATATAAATTACATGTATGGTATTAAAGCCTACTTGTAATTCTGGTATAGTATCAAATATTTTCTTTAAATCATGTAATACTTGATAAGGAGTTTGCTTTTGTGTAAATGCAAAATGTTTTAAATAACTAATGATATTTGTATTTGATTTTAAAATACAAAAAGAAAGTCCATTCAAACTTATTTGAATGGACAATTCTTGGTTAGTTAGTTTTTTATTTTGTTTACTCGCTATCGCCATAAGTTTTTGGCCAGTTACCACTAGTATTTACTTCGTTTAAAGATCCTACTCTAATTGCATCTCCATTAACACCATCTACAGAAACAGTTTCGTTTTCTTGTGCTAATAAATCTTTGTTTTGATCTGCTAAAATAATGTTCTTAGATAATTTTGCTTCAAAAACAGGAATTTTAGTATCTCCTTCTTCTCCTAATAATCCAGATTTCATTTCTATTTTAGCTCCTTCAATACTAGGTATATTCATCATAGTTTTATATCTATCTGAATTTTTAAATAAAGAATCTTTTACAGAAACATAACCTAATGTATCAATAACAGTAATATCTTTCATGGTTTCAACACCACCAAATAATCTTGTTTTTTCTTCGTCTAAAACAGTTTCTACTCTACGTTGTGTAATTGTAAATTTAGCAGTATCTATAAATTTAATTAAGTTGTCAAAGTTAGGAGCAAAAGTTCCGGTTACTTGTCTGTGTGCTAATTGAGCATCTCTTACATCTACCATTTTTTCAATAACAGCAGCGTAACGTTTTTGTTTTACTTTATTAAATTTAATAGGTTCATAAATAGAATTAAAAGTTTGATAACCTAAAAAGGCTATTAAAGCCCAAAGTGCTATCATTATAACAGGTCTTAATTTTGTTGGTACAAACTTATCGATAAGCCAAACCAACCCAATTGTTAAAAGTATTACTGCAACTGCAATTAATATTAAATTCATAGTATGATTAATTAATTTTTAATAAAGGTCTTTCGCAAATCTACAATTTTTTTTTAATCGTTAAAACCAAAGTGCATAAAAATCATTACTATATTTGATGAAATTTTATTAGACAGACCATATTAATGAACGCATCTCAATTTTATTCCCTTATAAAACAGCAGTTTCCATTCAAACCAACACCAAAACAAGATATTGTTTTATTACAACTTTCTGAATTTATTTTTTCAAAATCACCAAATGCGTTATATTTATTAAAAGGATATGCAGGAACAGGAAAAACCACCATTATTGGTACTATTGTTACGCATTTATGGAAAGCTAAAAAAAGCGCAGTACTAATGGCACCAACAGGTCGTGCGGCAAAAGTAATTTCTAATTATTCTAAAAAGGAAGCCTTTACTATTCATAAAAAAATATACTTTCCTAAAAAAAATAAAGGAGGAGGAGTAAACTTTGTTTTACAACCTAATAAACATAAAAACACCATTTTTATAGTAGATGAAGCTTCTATGATTTCAGATACTGCTAGTGATTCTAAACTTTATGAAAACGGTTCTTTGTTAGATGATTTAATGCGTTATGTGTATTCTGGGCATCAATGTAAACTATTATTAATAGGTGATACAGCACAATTACCTCCTGTAAAATTAGATATAAGTCCTGCTTTAGATGAAAACACTTTAAGTTTAAGTTATGATAAAGACGTTACTAAAATGGAGCTAGATGAAGTAGTACGTCAAGAACAGGATTCTGGTATTTTAGAAAATGCAACCATTTTACGTGAAGCACTTTCTAGTGCTTTTGTAGATACCTTTAAGTTTGAACTAAAATCCTTTAAAGACATTGTTAGGCTTGTTGATGGTTATGAAATTATGGATGCCATTAACGATTCTTATAGTAATTTAGGAAATGAAGAAACAGCCATTATTGTTAGAAGCAACAAAAGAGCTAACCTATATAACCAACAAATTAGAGAACGTATTTTATTTAATGAAAACGAACTATCTGCTGGTGATTACTTAATGGTAGTAAAAAATAATTACTATTGGATTAAACCTACAACCGAAGCTGGTTTTATAGCAAATGGTGATATTATTGAAGTATTAGAAATATTCTCTATTCAAGAACTATATGGTTTTCGTTTTGCTGAAGTAAAAATACGAATGGTTGATTACCCAAAAATGAAACCTTTTGAAACCGTTTTACTATTAGATACTATTACTGCAGAAACCCCTTCATTAGCCTATGAAGACTCTAACCGATTGTATCAAGAAGTGCAAAAAGACTTTCAAGACGAAACCAGTAACTATAAAAAGTTTTTAAAAATAAAACAGAATAAACACTTTAATGCTTTACAAGTAAAATTCTCTTATGCTATTACTTGCCATAAATCACAAGGTGGACAATGGAATACTGTTTTTGTAGAACAACCATACCTACCAAATGGTATTGATACAGATTATTTACGCTGGTTGTATACTGCAATTACAAGAGCAAAAGAAAAATTATACCTTATTGGTTTTAAAGATGATTTTTTTCAAGAAGAATTTTAACACTAGGTAGCAAAGTGCTAAACCAATTATATAAATGACTACAGAAACTATTTTAAGTATATTTTTAGGTGTAGGACTTGCAGCCTCTGTAGGTTTTAGAGTTTTTGTACCATTATTTGCATTAAGTTTAGCAGCACATTTTAATCTTTGGGAACTAAATGATTCTTGGCAATGGATTGGTAGTTTAACTGCAGTTGTAACCCTTGGTGTTGCTACTATAGTTGAAATTTTTGCGTATTACATTCCGTTAGTAGATAACCTATTAGATACTATTGCTGTGCCTTTAGCAGCAATAGCAGGAACAGCAGTTATGGTTTCTACAGTTGCAGATTTAAGTCCTGTAATAACTTGGGCATTAGCCATAATAGCAGGAGCAGGAACTGCCACAGCAGTTGCAGGAACCTCTAGTGCAACAAGGTTAGCATCTACCACTACAACTGCTAGTGTAGCCAACCCTGTAATTTCTACTTTAGAAACAGGTACAGCTATTGTTATGTCTATTATTTCCTTATTTCTTCCTGTTTTAGCTATACTACTAGTTATCATTATTCTCTTTATAATTTATAGGCTTTATAAAAAGTTTAAATCTACTAAGACATAAAATCTATTTTAAATGTTATATTTTTGTATCTATATTATTATTGTATATGAAAATAATTTCCATGATTCCTGCACGTTATAGTGCATCTCGTTTTCCAGGCAAGCTTATGCAAGACCTTAATGGTAAAACGGTAATTCTTCGTACTTATGAAGCCACAAAAGCAACCAATTTATTTGATGATGTTTTTGTAGTAACCGATAGCGAAATCATTTTTAAAGAAATTACTAGTCATGGCGGAAAAGCAATCATGAGCCTAAAAGAGCATGAATGTGGTAGTGATAGAATTGCTGAAGCTGTAGAAAATCTAGATATTGATATTGTTGTAAATGTTCAAGGTGATGAACCTTTTACCGAAGTAGCTTCGTTAAAAAAACTAATAGAGGTTTTTAAAAAAGATACAGAAAAGCAAGTAGATTTAGCTTCTTTAATGGTACATATTACAGACCAAGAAGAAATAAAAAACCCGAATACAGTAAAGGTAATTGTAGATCAAAATAACTTTGCTTTATACTTTTCACGAAGCCCAATTCCGTACCCAAGAGCAACAGATGTAGGAGCTAAATACTATAAACATAAAGGGGTTTATGCTTTTAGAAAAGAAGCATTACTAGATTTTTATAGATTACCAATGTTACCATTAGAAGCTTCAGAAAAAATTGAATGTATTCGCTATTTAGAATATGGTAAACGTATTAAAATGGTAGAAACTAACGTACAAGGAGTTGAAATAGATACACCTGAAGATTTAGAAAGAGCTAAAAAACTATGGAAGTAATTGTATTATTTTACGAAATAATAGAAACTTACCTTGTAGTTAAAAAACTTAAAATAATTGAATAAAGAATATCAAAATATAAAAGTAATTGGCTTTGATGCAGACGATACACTTTGGGTAAACGAAACTTATTTTCGTGATGCAGAGTTAGAATTTGCAAAGCTTTTAGGAGGTTTTGAAACTGCTAATAAAGTAGATCAAGAACTCTTTAAAATGGAAATGAAAAATTTACCACTGTATGGTTACGGAGTAAAGGGATTTGTTTTATCTATGGTAGAAATGGCTTTAGAACTATCTAATTATACCATTTCTAATAAAACCATAGAACAGATTTTAAACATTGGTAAACAAATGCTAAATGAACCTGTAGAACTGCTAGATGGAGTAGAAGAAACCTTAGAGGCTTTATCAGGAAAATACAAGCTAATTGTTGCTACAAAAGGCGATTTATTAGATCAAGAACGAAAGCTAGAAAAATCAGGATTATTAGATTATTTTCATCATATTGAAGTATTAAGTGATAAAAAAGAAGCAAATTATTCTAAATTATTAAACCATTTAGATATAAATCCTTCCGAATTTTTAATGGTAGGTAATTCTTTAAAATCAGATATATTACCATTAATAAATATTAAAGCACATGCTGTACACGTACCTTTTCACACCACTTGGGCACACGAGCAAGTAACTGAAAAAGAAACTAATGGCAAAGCTTTTAAAACAATTAAAAACGTAAAAGATATTTTGAAATTTTTATAAAAAAAATCAAAATAGATATACAGTATAATAAATAGTGTTATTTTTATTTTTTAAAAAGGAAACTAATTAAATGACTTATAAAAATTATCCAATGGTGTCCAGAGTAGTTTATGGACGCGGAAGTTTCAATCAATTGAACGAAATTTTATCGCCTAAACGTAAAAACGCTAAAGCACCATTTATATTTTTAGTAGACGATGTGTTTAAAGGAAACGCTTGGTTAACCTCTAGAATTCCTTTATCGTATGATGATAAATTAATTTACATCTCTGCAAACGAAGAACCAAAAACATCACAAGTAGATGAATTGGTAGAACAAATTATTCTTAACTATAAAGAAACACCATCTGGTATCATTGGTATTGGTGGTGGTACTCTTTTAGATTTAGCAAAAGCGGTTGCTTTAATGCTAACCAATAAAGGTGAAGCAAAAGACTATCAAGGTTGGGATTTAATTAAAAATCCTGGAATTTACCACGTTGGTATACCTACCATTTCTGGTACAGGTTCTGAAGTTTCTAGAACGACTATTTTAACAGGTCCTGTTAGAAAATTAGGAATAAATAGCGATTATACTCCATTTGATCAAGTAATATTAGATCCAGAATTAACTAAAGACGTACCTAAAAACCAATGGTTTTATACAGGTATGGATTGTTTTGTTCACTGTATCGAGTCTTTAAATGGTACTTATTTAAATACTTTTAGCCAAAGTTATGGTGAAAAAGCATTAGAGCTTTGCAAAGAAATTTTTCTTGAAGATACCTTAACCGAAAAAGAAGCAGCAGATAAATTAATGATGGCTTCTTGGCATGGAGGTATGAGTATTGCTTACTCGCAAGTAGGTGTAGCGCACGCTATGAGTTATGGTTTAGGTTATTTACTAGGTGTAAAACATGGTGTTGGTAACTGTATTGTTTTTGAGCATCTTGAAGAATACTATCCAGAAGGTGTAGCTATGTATAAAGCCATGAGAGACAAGCATAATATAAGCATTCCTCAAGGTGTTTGTGCAGACTTAAGTGATAAAGAATTTGATATCATGATAGATGTTGCTTTAAGTTTAGAGCCTCTTTGGGAAAATGCCATTGGTAAAAACTGGAAAAAAACAATTACAAGAGAAAAACTTAAAGCTCTTTATTTAAAAATGTAATGCTTACTAAATGTTAACTATTCTATACAAGTTTATATATTTTAAATTAATGAAATGGAAACTCATTGGCGAGTTTCCAAAAGATTTAAAAAAGTATATTATTATAGCAGTTCCACATACGAGTTGGCATGACTTTTATATTGGTTTACTTATTCGAAGAATAACAAATACAAAAATTAACTTTTTAGGAAAAAAAGAACTTTTCTTATGGCCTTTTGGTTACTATTTTAGAGCAGTAGGAGGTACTGCATTAGACAGAACTCCTGGTCAAAATAAAGTAGAAGCAATAGCGAAACTTTTTGAAACTAAAGAAGAATTACGATTAACACTAGCTCCAGAAGGCACGCGTAAAAAAGTATCTGAATGGAAAACAGGTTTTTATCACATTGCAAAAGCAGCAAACGTGCCAATTGTAATGGTAACTTTTGATTTTGCCAATAAACAAAACAAGATTTCAAAACCCTTTTATCCTACAGATAACATTGAAGCAGATTTTGATTTTATGTATGCTTTTTTTAAAGGTGTTAAAGGAAAAATTCCTGAAAAATCTTTCCGTTAAAACAGGTTGTCTTTTTCATCCTTTTCTATTTAAATTGTGCAAATATTCTTTTTGCATTTCTATATATGTATACTAAAACATTAACGTTTTTATATAAATATTTTGGTGTATATAATTATTTTGTTTTGCAATTAGCTGACTTGCAGCTTATTGTGTTTGTTTTTAACTTTAGTTTTATTACATTTGTAATCCTCCTTAAATCGTATAGTAGTATTTATTTCCTAAAATACATGCACTGATACTAATAAATATTCATATTTCTTTTAGTGGCATTAACTTTTAAAACCATAAACCATGGGAAAGAAAAGAACCACACCTAAAAAATCTGCTTCTAAAAAAAAGGTAGTAGCTACAAAGCTGACAAAAGCGGCATTAGAAAAAAAACTAGAATCGCGTAAAAAAAAGCTTAGTAAAACGAAGTTTATTACTGGTAAAAATTCCATTTTAACCGCATTAGAATCCGCTTCTTTCCGAAGTAAAAAGTCGGTAACAGATGCTGTTAAAAATTGCAAGTACAAAGCAATAGAACTAGCACCAGCCGTAAGAATGATGTTTAAAGAAAGTGAAAATAAAGCTGTTAAACTATCTGAATCATACGCAAAAACCATTAAAGAGCCAAAAGAGCATAGAGAGTTTTTTCAAGGTGTAGCGCAAATGGATAAGAAAGAACGTCGTGCAGTTATTAAGGGATATAGAAATGCAAACCAAGCTAGGGGTGTTGTACATGCTATGAGCCAATTACCAAGGCAGCAATGCAGAACATTAATGCAAGATTTTGTATTTGATGAAGGAGGTAAAAAAGATAAGCAAGGGGTTAAAGAAGTAATGGTTTGGCTTCGTGATGCAGGTGCACAAATGCGAAAAATAGAAGGACATACTCCTGTTTTTCCTGATGGAGAAACAGACGATGCAGTTGTAGAGTTTTTTGAAGATGTTGCAGACGCAATTTCTGATGCAGTCACAGCAATTGTAGACGGACTTACCGAGTTATTTGAGGATTTAGCAGAAGCAATTGCTGATGTGGTAAATTGGGTTGTTGAAGAAATAGCAAGTCTAGCCAGGGCCTTGGTAGAGGCAGGAAAGCAAATTTGGGAAGTTTTAAAAGCTGCCGCAGAATACTCTTATTCCGTAGTTAAAAAGTTTGTGGAAGCCATACAACTTATTGGAAAAACCTTTATAGAAATCATGGAAGATGTTTTTGCTTTTGCAAAAGAAATAATAGAGTCTGTAATAAAAGCTATTGACCAATTAGGTGAAGTTTTTGCAGATTTATTAAAATGGCTGGCTACCAAAACCTATGAGTTTATAAAAGCAGGAGTAGAAGCATTGATAAGTATTGGTAAAACCATTGGAAATATTTTAAATCAAGCGCTACAATTTGGTATTACGCTTATAAGAAATACCGTAAGAGTACTTTTAGAAATAGGGGAAACCATTGGTTCTATTCTAGTTACTTTAGTTACACGTCCTAGAGATTTGTTAAATGAGGTAGTCAGAGCTTTTACCGAGCTAGGAAATACATTGGCAGATATTATTCAAGAAACTGCAAATGCAGCAGCAGACTTTGTAAATGAAGTAGTAAGAGCTGCAGCAGCCATTGGTACTGCTTTAGTTGAATTTACAGATTTTGTTATCACCACTACCAAAGAATTGGCTACAAAAATAGTAGATGGTTTACTAGCTGCAGGTAAAACATTATTAGATTTAGTGCAGACCATAGCAACCAAAAGTATTGCTGCCATTAAAAAAATTGTAGAAGCTGCTTTTGAGTTAGGTAAATCTATGGTAAGTATTTTAAAAGACGTTTTTGATCTAACAGTAGACTTATTAAAAGAAACTATTAAAGCAATGTTAGAAATTGGTAGACAAATTGTTGAGTTTACTAAATCTATGATTGAGTTTACTTATAAAAGTGCAGCTAGGCTCATTGAAGCTGCTCTTGCTGCTGGAGCAACTATTGCAGAAATTTTAGAATCTGTTATTGAAGAAACATATTTTGTTTTCAGAAAAATAGTAAACGGTATATTACAAGCATTGGGCCCTGTTGGTGATGTTTTTGAATGGTTGATTGAAAGAGGTGAAGACTTAGCTTCTGAGTTATGGAGACAAGCAGTATTGGCAATTCGTTTTGTAAAAGAATCTGTTACAGAAATAATGGATTGGGCTTTAGAACAAGTAGACGCTATGTTTGATAGAATTCTAGAACTCGTTGAAGATATTGGTAGCCGTATTTCTGAAGTTATCGATTGGGCAATTGCAGTTGGTGATGCTGCTTTAGAATTTTTAGGAGAGGCTACAGAAAGAATAGGTAATTCTATAAGTTATGTACTTAATTATCTTGAAAAAGATTTTATACCTGGAATTAGAAAATTTGTGGAGGGTGCATTAAAGGCAGCAAGTGCAATTGCTGGATTAATTGCTTGGGTTGCTAATAAAACCTTTGAAATCATGCGAGAAGTACTTTTGGGTGCCTTAGCTGCGGGCGTTGCTTTAGCTACCTTGTTAACAGAAATTATGTTGCATCCCGATCAGGCACTCGATCTTTTTATTGCAGCAGCTAGAGATATAGGAAACTCTATGCAAGATATTTACCAATCTGTTTTAGATACTGGAGAAGAATTTTTAGAAGAAGTAACACAAACACTTCGTGAACTTGGTGAATCTGTAGAAGAAATGCTTGAAGCCGTATTTGAAGTAAGCGCAGGAATGCTAGGTGCTACCATATCTGTTTTATTCGAAATGCTTGGTACCTACAGAAGTTTAAACGCAGAAGAGATTGCAGATGGTCAATTTGTTTTTGGTGATGCCATTGATTGGAATAATACATTTATTGCCAAAGAAGGGGCTTTAAACGATATTGTTTTTGGTGTTCAAGACTTCTTTACCGGTAATCCAAATTCTCGTGCCTTTGTAACCGGGAATTTAATTAATTTTGATATAGATGATGACTTTAGTAGAGGTACCTTAATTCATGAATTAACACATGTTTGGCAAAACCAAAATGTTGGTCCTGTGTATTTAGCACATGCGGTAGGAGCTCAGCTCATTGGAACGGGCTACAACTATGGTTATAACGAAGGTGCAGCAGATGTTTCAATAACCATCCCTAATGCTTTTTATACTCCTGTTGGTACACCTCCTTCAAGAAACATGACCAATGCTTCTGAAGGATTTTGGACAGGAGAAGGAGGTGAAACCGTTTTAGACAATGCAGCTTCTTTTAGTGATTTTAATGAGGAGCAACAAGGGCAAGTTTTAATGCAATATTTTGTTAGAGCTCGTTTATTAGGTCAAACAGGAACAGATATTAATAGATTTCAACCTTTTGTAGATGAAGTTAAAGCAGCAGCATAAAACCATCTTAATTGTAAAACCAGAGTTTTCTTCCAATATTCAATTGGAAGAAAATTTTCTGTTGCTTAAAAATAGCTATCAAAAACATGGCATTGATGTAGATATTATAGCGTATAACATGCTACCTAGTTATTCTGAAATTCAAAGACAAGTAAAAAATCAAGACGCTGTTTTACTAATTGGAGATGCAAAATTTTTTCCTAAAAACGCATTAAAATTTCCCTTTATTACAACTAAGGATAATAAGAAAATACCTATTTCTTGGTTTCCTTTAAGAAACAGTAAAGATTTACTAACCTTTACTAAAACAGTATATCAAGTGCATAGTAGAAAACAAGAGCGCTGTGCTATAGCATTATTATCACAAAGACATCCTAGGTTTACAAGAATTGTAGATAGAATGGCTACCATTTTGAAAACACCGAATGTGTCCCCATACAAATGGAGTAGTGATTTACTGTTAAGAGAAAGTATGATTGAAGGCCTAGAGAGTGGTCTTGGTTTAGCTACCTATTTTGGCCACGGTAGACCCATAGGTTGGGTTGGGTATTACGGTTTGCGGTCGCATCATTTTAACAGTCAAAACACGAAACCTGTTGGTGCTTTACTTTCTTTATGTTGCAAAACAGCAAGTAGAAAAAATATTTCTATTTCGTTTTGTGAGCAATTGGTTTTAGATGGTAAAACAGCTGTGAGTTTTGGAGCTGTAGATAGTACTTTGCATACAGACAATACACGCTGGTCTGTTGGTATTACTAAAGCTTTAATTGGCGGGGCAAGTACCATTGCAGAATTAATTATAGAAGCAATTCCTAAAAACTTATCGGCATACACGCATTATAGATTAATTGGAGATCCTTTGGCTCCAATTTATTCTACTAACAAAGCCGCAACATTTGCTAACAGTATAAAATTATACCCATGAAAAACAGCATAAAAAATACCATTTTATCTCATTTTAGAGATGTAAAACCTAAACTAAAAATTGCTTCTCACGATGCAAATTTTAAACAGGAGCTAGGCGTAGATTCTTTAGATATGGCAGAGTTTATTGCTAGAATTGAACAGGAATACCGAATTGAAATTCCAGATACCGATTGGCCACAAATTGCTACCGTAAATCTTCTAGCAGAATACATACATAATGCAGGAAACTAATAAAATAGCTATTACCGGTTTAGGTGTAGTTTGTGCGCTAGCAGATAACACAAAAGATTTCTGGAATGCCTTACTTACAGATAATTCTAGTATAAAAAATTGGGAAGATTTAAAACAGGCAGATTTCAAATATACCCATGCTTGTCGTGTGGCCAATTTTGACTGCGATCCTTTGCATCGTGGCTTTTATTTTTCTGTTTCAGCTATAGAAGAAGCTTTAGCGCAAGCAAGATGTAAATCTACAGAGAATTGGGGCTTGTTTTTAGGCACTACCATGGGCGAAAGTGCGGCCTATGAAGCAATGGCAGAAAAAAAACAAACCTTTAATGCTGAAGAATATACAGGTTTTAGTATTTGTAAACGATTGGCAAATAAGTATCCAAAAATAAAAACATTTCAATGTTTTGCTACAGCGTGTGCAGCAGGAAATTATGCATTAAAAGCAGGAATGGATGCCTTGCTAAAAGGAGAAACTTCAATAGCAATAGTTGGCGGCGTAGATCCTTTTTCTAAAATTGCCATGACAGGTTTTAGCAGAAGTAGAGCCATGAGTGCCTCCGGAATTTGTAAACCTTTTGATAGGCATAGAGACGGAATGATTTTAGGGGAAGGAGCAGGATTTTTAGTTTTAGAAAAACTAGAAAATGCTATAAAACGAAAAACGAAAGTTCTTGCACTTTTAGAGGATTGTGCCTTGTCTTGTGATGCCTACCATCCCACAGCACCAAAACCAGATTCTTCTGGCATTATAGATTGTTTTGAGCATTTATTAAAAAGCAATACGCTTAATCACGATCAAATAGATTGGATTTCGGCACATGGTACCGGAACAAAATTATCCGATCAGTCAGAAGCACAAGCTATTACAAAAGTGTTTCATAGGCACAAACCCTATGTTTCTAGTATAAAACCAAAAATAGGGCATACATTGGGTGCTGCAACAGCTATAGAAGCAATAGTTTCTGTGCTTTCTATTCAGCATCAAACCATACCACATACCCTTAATTATAAGGATGCAGAATTTGATATTTTGATACCAAAAAAACCTGTTTTAACAAAGGTTGATAAGGTGTTAAATTGTGGTTATGCTTTTGGAGGACTAAACGCTATAACTTTATTTTCATCATGCTAATAAAATGGAAAACATTTAAGGCCAAGGGAGATTCGGAAGCAGATATCGCTACTCAGTTTGTGGCATCTGTTAAAGCTGAAAGGGATTTAGGGTTTTATAAAAACCAATCTGCCGTGTATTTTATTACCGCTAATGCCGGTAATTTTTCTTCTATTGCGTTTTGGGAAAATGCTTTACAACATAGCCCTAGATTTGCTAATCCCGGAATTTTTCCCTGGACACTTGCAAATGCAACTTCTGGTTATATTGCTAGGCAATTTGGAATAACAGGGCCTAATTATACTATTATTGAACCCCATTTAAATGAAGAACAGTTAATTTCTAATTACAAAATGGATAAATTAAAATATAACCTTAAAAATGCTATTTGTATAGAATGGCATATAAAAGCAGTAAAGAACCAACTTTCTGTTTTAGCAAAATGGACTATTTTACGCTAAATTAACCAAGGCTATGGTAATATAGATGGCAGTATTTTACACCTTTTATATAAGCAACTTGTTGTTTAATAGTCTTTTTTGGCATCATTTTTGAACTTTAAATGGTGTAGCAACTAATGAAACATAAAGTAAACATTACGTCCCTAAAAAGAAACATTAGCAAACTACAAACAAAAGCTATTTTAACTTAGGTTGAAGTAGCTTTTTTTTTAGTTTGATTCTTCTGTTTCTACTTTAAAGTTTTTCATATCATTTAAAGGTTCTAAAACATTATAGTCTGCCCAAATATTAGCATCGTAAGTTTTAGGGTTTTCAAAATCTATTTTTGTTTTTTCGGTAAAACTATTATAATCATTAGCTTGTATCTCTTTTTTAGAGAGAATTAAAAGTTCCGATTTTCCTTTAAAAGTTCCTTCAATTTTAAAGTTAAAAGCTACTTTATTTCTAGAATTATCATTTTCTATAAACTTAATAGGTCTGTTTACATAAAAGTACCTGTCAATTTGTTTGTTTATATAGCTAGGATAGTAGTAGTTATCTGTCGCTTTTTTATACACCACAATACCTTTTTGGTTTTTTTCAATATACTTAATACCAAACAAAAGTCTTAGGTTTAGTTTATCACCAACTCTGTTTTCATAAAAGGTATAATCTGCTCTAATTACTGCAAAACTTTCATTAGATACATACATGGTTCCTGTGTATAAAGCCGATGATCTTTTGGGTTTAAAATCTATAATATAAACCATTTCACTATCTAAAAAAGTAACATCTTTAAGTGTATATTTATACTTGTTGGTGTTTTTTACAAAGTCTAAACTAGCATCTGGATTCGCAAAATTACTATTACTAATTAGGTTAAAACTTTCGTTTTTAGCATGACGTAATGTGTTAACAGTATCTTGTCTTTTTTTTATTTCTTCTTTATTTAATGTAGCAGAATCTGTTACTTTAAAAAAGCCAGACTTAACGGTATACATTTTGTCTTTATCTAAATGTTTCATTACTATTTCTTGTCCGCGTTCTGCAAGACTCTCCATAGATTGGTTGTTTTTTTCATCACGTAAAGTAATGGCCTTTTCAACCTCTAGTTTTGCTTTTTCATTATTTAAAACCTTTAAAGCACCAACAAAATCTGTGTATTGTTTCGATTTATTATTTACTAAAGAAGTTTCTAATTTATCAAAATCATCATTAAAAGCTTGTAATTGTTTTCTTTTAAAACCTGTTGATTTTTTAATTTCAAAATCGGCATTATCACCAATAATATAATCTGTTTTTCTGCTAAATATTTTAAACTCGGTTAAATCTAATCGGTAATTATTTTTCACATTACGCTTCACATAATACATTATAGAATCTACAGATAAAGCTGTATGGTTTAAAAACACTTCAGAAAGTTCATTTATTTTTTCGGATAAAACATATTCTTTAGAAGTAAAATCTTTAAGAAGAAATGCGTTTTTTTCATAACCTAAACAAGAGATAGTAACCGAATCGGTTTCTTTAAAACCTTTGGTATCTATAGAAAAATTTCCTTCTTCATTAGAAATAACACCATATTCATTACCAATTTGAATGGTTGCAAAAGGTACGGTTTCCTTAGTGTTAGAAGTTATGGTACCAGAGATAGTTTGGGCTTGCGTAGTTTGATTATAAAAAGCGCTAATAGAGATAAAAAATAGTAGGTATTTAAATTTCATAGACATGCTTTTTATTAAAACGTTTTACTTGATATAATGTTACAAAAAAAAACCTAAACAATTTGTTTAGGTTTTATTAAAATTACTATAATAATTTTGCTTGTTACTGTTAAATACCTATTGTAATCTACTACATTATAGTTTATTAAATAGGAGGTAACAATTTATGTTTTTACTCTTCTGTAGATTCTTCCATAGTATGATATACGTTTTGTACATCATCATTTTCTTCTAGTTTTTCAAGAAGTTTTTCTACATCTGCAGCCTCTTCAGCGCTAAGTTTTTTGGTTACTTGTGGTATACGTTCAAAACCAGAAGATAAGATTTCAATACCTCTAGATTCTAATTCTGCTTGTATAGCACCAAAACTTTCAAAAGGAGCGTAGATTAAAATTCCGTCATCATCGGCAAAAACTTCTTCTGCACCAAAGTCAATAAATTCTAATTCTAGTTCTTCAGGATCTAATCCTTCTGCATTAATTCTAAAATTACAAGTATGGTCAAACATAAAAACTACAGAACCAGAAGTACCTAAACTACCATCACATTTATTAAAATAGCTTCTTACATCAGCAACAGTACGTGTATTATTATCTGTAGCAGTTTCTACTAAAACAGCAATACCATGTGGCGCATAACCTTCAAAAATTACTTCTTTATAATCGCCTTGACTTTTATCGCTTGCACGTTTTATGGCACGCTCAATATTGTCTTTAGGCATGTTTACAGACTTTGCGTTTTGAATAACTGCCCTTAAACGCGAATTAGTATCAGGATCTGGACCTCCTTCTTTAACAGCCATTACAATGTCTTTACCAATACGAGTAAAGGCTTTACTCATTGCAGACCAACGTTTCATTTTACGTGCTTTACGAAATTCAAAAGCTCTTCCCATTAAAAATATATGTTTTTAGTTTCCTTGAAGCCCGAGAACTATTCGGAAGGAAAATTTATTAAAAAATTTATTAAGACAAATTTAAAAAAAGTACAGCAAACAGCAACACGTGAAGATTAGATATTTTTTAGTAATTTGTATTTAATATACTTGGCCTAAAGCCTATAAATAGCAACGGTTTTACTCTTTTAAGTATTTGCTGTATACTATTTTTATTCGTCTTCTGGTATCACAATAGCATCAATGGCTTCTGCAAGTTTAAAATCTTTTTTTGTTACTCCGTTTACGCTATGTGTACTTAGTGTAATTTTTAAAATATTATACACATTACTCCATTCTGGATGGTGGTTTTGTGCTTCGCATTCAAAAGCAATTCTGCTCATAGCACTAAAACAGTCTTTAAAGTTGTCAAACTCAAATTCTGCATGAAGTGCATTATCAAAATAATACCAATCAGGAAAATGAAGTAAGCGTTGTTCTATGTTTTCTTCGGAAAGTTTATCTAGCATTATATGATTTTTTTATACACTACAAAATACTCATTTTAAGCACTTCTTTGCTCTGTATTTGTAAGTTTTTTGGTAATAAATTTTCTTTTGGTAAAACGGCTAAATATCTATCGTCATTTGTAGTATAGACTTGCTTATAAATAGGCTTGTAGAAAATTAATGAAGACACAATTTCTTTTATAAATTCATCATGATGTATTAAATCTGTGCTTCCTAGATGAAAAATTCCAGATTTATTTCTGTTAATGATGTAATGAATTTGTTGCGATAGCTTATCGTCTGTAGTAACGTTAATGATTAAGTTAGGAAAGATTTCTATTGGTAATTTTTCTTTTAGAAGTGTTTTTATTTCTTCAACTCTAGGAGCTCCTTGTCCAAAAATCATAGGTAATCTTAAAATGGCCCATTTACGTTTTGGTAAACGCATAAGCATATTTTCAATTTTTATTTTAAAATGGCCATAAATACTAGCACTTAAGGTTTTATCTAGCTCGTAACTTGGGTAATTTTTATAGGCATCAAAAACATTGGCAGAAGATAGAAATATAATTTTGCAATCGTGTTGTTTTACATATTCTGTTATATGTTGATGTGCTATAGTTTGTGTGGCAAAGTTTCCGCGAAGCGAAGAAATAATAATACTTGGTTTGGTAGCTTCAAGAATTTCTACCACATCATCTTCTTCGTGGTTATAATGAAAAAATTGTTTGTTTTTTTCTAAGCTATTTGTAGGTGTTGCATAGGTGCCAAAAACTCTAAAATAGGCGCATAGCTCTTTGTAAATAGCATTACCAATAAAGCCATTTACACCAAGTATAAGTATTTTGTGTTTTTTTTTATGCAACATGAATGGAGCAAATCTTTTTAAAAAATAGAAAGTTTAGTTTTGGTCGTAAAAGCTTCTAAAGCTTGCATACCAATTTTAGAATTTCCTCTTGGGTTTAGTCCTGGAGACCATGTAGAAATTACAAAATTATTAGGCAATAAGGCTACAATACCACCACCAACACCACTTTTTCCTGGTAAACCTACCTCGAAAGCAAATTCTCCAGCTTCGTCATAAAAACCACAGGTTAGCATAATGGCATTAATACGTTTTATTTGACTTGTAGTTAACCAAGTTTTGTTTTGTTGGCAAACACCATGGTTAGCAAATATATAAAAGGCATTGGTTAGTTGCTCGCAATTCATTTCTAACGAGCACATGTAAAAATAGAAATCAAGCACTTTATCTACTTCATTTTCTAAATTTTGATAAGATTTTAAAAGATAGGCTGCAGCATAATTAGTATACCCTGTAGCTTTTTCTGATGCAGCAACAGCTGGATTATATGTTATGGTTTGGTCATTTGCTAAATCACGAACAAAATGTAAAAACTCTTCTTTAGGGTTTTTTAATTGCGAAACTAAAATGTCTGCAATAACAATAGCACCAGAATTAATAAAGGGATTTCTAGGAATTCCGTTTTCTAATTCTAATAAAGATAATTGGTTAAAAGGGTCTCCTGAAGGTTCTACATCCATGCGTTTCCAAAGTGCATTTCCTTGTAATTGAAAAGCCAAAGAAAGGGAAAGCACTTTAGAAATACTTTGAATGGAAAACGGAACTTGCGAGTCACCAACCGAAAAATTTTCGCCTGAAATTAACTTTAAATGAATGCCAAAATTATTGACATCAATATGAGATAATTCAGGAATATAATTAGCAACTAATCCACGATTAATTTCATCTTTTAATTGCTTGTGAATGCTGTTAATTACTTGTTGAAAATCTTGCATGTTACCCTTTATAAAATGGTAATTTTACTACTGTTGCAGGAACAGCATTTTTACGTATTTGTATGTTTATTTTGCTATTTACATCAGCAAAAACAGTAGGTACATAACCAAGACCAATACCTTTACCTAGCATAGGACTCATGGTTCCTGATGTTACTTCACCAATTTTTTTACCCTGACCATCTACTATATCATAACCATGACGAGGAATTCCTCTTTCATCTAACTCAAAAGCAATAAGTTTACGTTCTACACCACGACTTTTTTGTTCTTGTAAAGCTTCAGAATTAGTAAACTCTTTAGTGAATTTTGTAACCCATCCTAAACCAGCTTCAATAGGAGAAGTAGTATCATCTATATCATTTCCGTACAGGCAATATCCCATTTCTAAACGCAAGGTATCTCTTGCAGCTAGACCTATAGGTTTTGCTCCAGCTTCGGTAACTTTATCCCAAATTTGTTTTACTTCGGTATTTTTGCAATAAATTTCAAATCCACCACTTCCTGTGTAACCAGTAGCAGAGATAATAACGTTTTCAATTCCTGCAAAATCACCAACTTCAAAATTGTAGAATTTAATAGCAGCTAAATCATGACTTGTAAGACTTTGCATTGCTTCAACCGCTTTAGGACCTTGAATAGCAAGTAAAGAGTAGTCTTCACTTAAATCACGCATTTCTGCACCAACATCATTTTTAGAACTAATCCAGTTCCAATCTTTTTCAATATTACTAGCATTTACTACTAATAAATATTGTTCTTCTTTAAGTTTATAGATAATTAAATCATCTACAATTCCTCCATCATCATTTGGTATACAACTGTATTGCGCTTTACCAATAGTAAGTTTGCTAGCATCATTACTACATGTTTTTTGAATTAAAGCAAGTGCATTAGGACCAGTAATTAAGAATTCTCCCATATGACTTACATCAAAAACACCAACGCTTTTTCTTACCGTTTCGTGTTCTATGTTTACACCTTCGTATTGAACAGGCATGTTGTAACCAGCAAAAGGAACCATTTTTGCTCCTAAAGCTTCATGAGTTGCAGTTAATGCAGTATTTTTCATAAAGAATATATTTTTTATTTCCGTGAAGTCGGAAACCTATGTTATTGAATTATTGAAAAACAAAAGTATTGAAAAATATTGAGTTGGTTTTTAGGAATAGGATTAAATAATGCTTTAAATATAAAAGCGAAGTAATGCTTAAAATTTTTTGTCTAATCCTTCTTTCTTTTTAGTGTTTTATATACTTCATCAAAAACAACAGGTCTATCGGCAAGTACAATTAAGGTGTCTTTGGCATCAATTATTGTTAAACCGTTGGGTACTATATAAGAATCTCCTCTTCTAATCATTGCAATTATTGCGTTTTTAGGAAAACCCAATTCTACAATTTTTTTATCTACAGCAAAACAATCAGGAGTTATTAAAAGCTCTTTCATTTCGGCCTTTGGGTTTTCTTCTAAGAGTAAATCTGTAGCTGATAATTTTTTTTGTGTTTCTGGTAAACCTACATCTAACCATTTTGCAACAATAGATAAGGTGGTACCTTGAATTAATATAGAGGTTACAGATATAAAAAATACAATATTAAAGATCATGTTTGCTTTGTCAATTCCTGCTAAAAGAGGATAAGTAGCAAATACAATAGGAACAGCGCCACGTAAACCAACCCAAGAAATATAAAATCTTCTTTTCATTTTCATTTTGAAAAACATAAGACTTATAAAAACACCAATAGGTCTAGCAACAATAATTAAAAACAAGGAAATAAGAAGTCCGATTCCCATATACGGAATGATTTGAGAAGGAAATACAAGTAATCCTAAAGTAAGGAATAATACAATTTGCATTAACCAAGCCAAACCATCAAACATTTTTAAAATGGTTTTTTTATGTATTAAATCTTGATTTCCTAAATATACAGCACAAATGTAAATAGCTAAAAACCCATTACCACCAACAAAATCTGTAGCAGAAAATGTAATAAACATTAAGGTTATTACTAAAACAGGATATAAACCTTCAAAATCTAATTTTATGTTATTGATGATGTATTTACTAAGCATACCAAAAGAAATACCTAGAATACCACCCAAAATCATTTGCTGGAAAAATAAAGGAATAATAGATAAAAAGCTTTTATCTTGATTAATTACTAACGTTAAAAAGGCTAGAGTAAGCACATATGCCATAGGATCATTACTACCACTTTCTAACTCTAAAGTAGGTCTTAAATTGGTTTTAAGCGCCAAACTTTTAGAACGAAGAATAGAAAATACAGCTGCAGCATCTGTTGAAGAAACTATAGAACCTAATAAGAGACTCTCATAAATGGTAAAATCTGTAATAAACCAAACAAAAGTACCAAGCGAAAGTGCTGTTAACAAAACCCCTAAAGTAGATAAAGCAATACCTTCTTTAAGTATAGGTTTTACAGCTTTCCAATTGGTGTCTAATCCACCAGAAAACAAGATAAAATTTAAGGATACAATACCAATAAATTGCGCTAGTTTAGGATCGTCAAAACGAATACCACCAATTCCATCAGAACCTGCAAGCATTCCTATTGCTAAAAACAATAATAAAGTTGGTACACCAAACTTATAAGATGTTTTTCCTGCAATAATACTAATGAGTAGTAATAGAGAGCCAACTAGTAATATGTTTTCAATGGTTAATTGCATTCTTTTTATTATAAATAATATAAGGTAAATATACTGCTAGTTGTTTAAAATAGCGTAGTAAATTAATGTAGATTTTATTTTTTACCGAAAAAATAAAGGAATTTAAATTTAATATTTAAAAGTAAATAGGTGTAGCTTCTTAAACTGGTAATTTGTTATAAACAAGGAGTTTAAAAAGAATGCTTACTTTGAAATTTTAAAGCTTTTAGTAGTTACTACTAAGGATTGTTTAACGCGCCATCCAACCTCCATCTACCAGTAGAACACTTCCATGCATATAGTTAGAAGCATTGGAGCATAAAAACACAATAGGACCAGAAAAATCCTCTGGATTTCCCCAACGCTCTGCAGGAATTCTAGAAAGAATAGCTTCAGAACGTGTGTTGTCTTTTTGTAAGGCTTTGGTATTATCTGTACTAATATAACCAGGAGCAATGGCATTTACATGTACGCCACTTTTAGCCCATTCATTAGCAAAGGCTTTTGTTATTTGTGCAATAGCACCTTTACTAGCAGCATAGCTAGGTACTGTAATTCCGCCTTGAAAAGTGAGTAACGATGCTGTAAATACTATTTTACCAGAACCTCTAGCTACCATTTCTTTTCCTATTTCTCTAGTAAGTATAAATGGAGCCGTTTGGTTTACTGCAATCACTTCATCCCATATTTCATTATTATGTTCTATAGCAGGAGCACGTTGTATGGTTCCTGCGTTGTTTACTAAAATATCTATAACAGGAAAGTCTTTTTTTACTTCTTCAATAAAATCCTGCAAAGCCTCACGATTACTAAAATTGCATGTATATGCTGTAAAGCTACGACCTGTTTTTTGAACCGCTTTTTCAATAGCACTTCCTGATTTTTCTAAACTTGCACTTACACCAATAATATCTGCGCCAGCTTCTGCTAGAGCAATAGCCATTGCCTTACCAATACCTCTTTTGCAACCAGTAACTAATGCTACTTTTCCGTTTAATTGAAATTGATTTAATACACTCATAAAAAAACTAGTTATTAGGTTTGTAAAATAAGTAAAATGGAATAGTTACCATTGCAATTTGGTTTCGATTTTAAAGAAACTATTGTTATATAACTACAGCATTACAACGAATTAAAAAAATTACCACCAAACTACAAAGCATTTTTCGGTTTCATTATTTGGTTTTTTAATCCAACATAAAGGTGATTTTTCATGATTTAAAAGAAGCTTTACTTCGGTTATAAATGAAGCATAATCAAGCCACGTATTTGGGTTGGGTTTATAAATTAACCAATCTTTTTTTTCTGGAATAAAAAACGCACAATCTGCAAATTGTTCTAATTGATTTAAGTAGTAGTAATATCCTTGAATGCATGCAGGATTTACAAGTTTAGTTGTTGCTTTTTTTACAGAATAAGGCATGTATAATTGTGCCTTAAAACAGACTTGTTGTTGTATCGTTTCTGCAGGTATGCCTATTTTTTGAAGTAAGGGTTTGGTTTGTTTATGGTAGAGTAGTGGTAGCTGTTTTTCTTTTAGTTTGGTAAGTTTTTCAAGAAAACTATCTTTTCTATTCGGACCAATAAAATGTTCTATTTCTGTAACACCAACAGTTTCATCATACAAATAAAATTTATAGATAATTTCTAGATGAATGGGTTGCTCTTCCTTTTTTAAAAGACAATCTATTTCGCCAATAGTACGTTTTCCGTTTTGTATCTGAACATTTTCTGCTAAAATACTAACCGAATCATCTTCTTTTAGCTGTATACTAACAAAGCGTTCAACTAATTTACCAAGTCTTAATTTAGAATTTTTTAAATCGTTTGCTTTTAAAACCGTATTTAATAATTGAAATTGTTGCATACCAAATATGGTGTTTTCTAACCACAAATTAGGTGTGTTTAGAAAGCCTTGGTATTGCAATTGTATGTTTTTCATTCTTATAAAAACAGAAATATATTTTTAATATTTTAAAGGATTCTTGCTTTTTTTAGGAATGACAACGCATTTCATTATTGCAACAAGAAATCTTTTAAATCTTGATAGGTACTAATTTTAGTAGCTTCTTTTTCTTTGTGCATTACTGCTTGAATTTGTTTTGGTAATTCCTGCTTTTGAGGAATAACTTCTTCTACCACATCTAAAAATTTAGTAGGATGCGCAGTTTCTAAAAACACACAATGTGCATCTGGATTTTCTTGCAAATAAGATTTACATCCTAAATAACCTACAGCTCCATGAGGATCTGCAACATAGTTATAATTGTTGTAAATTTCAAGCATAGCTTCTTTAGTAGCAGCATCTGTAAAGCTATATGAAGACAGGTTGTCTTTTAAGCTTTCAAAATTATTTTTATAAATTTCTTGAATACGAATAAAGTTACTTGGGTTACCAACATCCATAGCATTACTAATGGTTTGTACAGAAGCCTTTGGGTTATATTCTTCGGTTTGTAAGTATTTAGTAACTACGTTGTTTTCGTTATTAGAAGCTATAAAATGTTTAATAGGCAAGCCTAATTGTTGTGCCATCATTCCTGCACAAACGTTTCCAAAGTTTCCGCTAGGTACAGAAAAAACGATCTCTTTATGTGTTTTATGTAGCTGTTTGTAGGCAAACATAAAATAGAAAAGCTGTGGTAACCAACGTGCAACATTAATAGAATTAGCAGAAGTTAATTGCATTTTACTGGTTAAGGAATCGTCTAAAAAAGCACGTTTTACCATGTCTTGGCAATCATCAAAAACACCATCAACTTCTAGAGCTTTAATATTTTGACCTAAAGTAGTCAATTGTTTTTCTTGAATATCACTTACTTTTCCTGAAGGATATAATATTACCACATTAACTCCTTTTACACCAAGAAATCCGTTAGCTACAGCTCCTCCTGTATCTCCAGAAGTGGCAACTAAAACAGTAACTTCATTGGTGTTGTTTTGGTTAAAATAGCCTAAACATCTTGCCATAAATCGAGCACCAACATCTTTAAATGCCATGGTAGGACCATGAAATAACTCTAAAGTAGATATGTGATCGTTTAATTGTACTACAGGAAAATCAAAAGCAAGTGTTTCTTCAACAATAGTTTTTAATACCTCTTCTGGAATTTCTGGTGAAACAAACTGTTTAATAGCTTGAAAAGCAATTTCAGAATAGGATAAATCGTCTATATTATCAAAAAAAGATTTTGGTAAAGGCGTAATACTTTCTGGAAAATATAATCCTTTATCAGGAGCTAATCCTTTTATAACAGCATCTTTAAATGTTGTATTTGGTGCCTTATGGTTTAAACTGTAGTAATTCATCTTTATTTTCCGCGAAAGCGGTAATATTTTAATTATTTAATCTTTTTATTTTTTACTCACTGCTCAGTATCTTAATACCTTCTGCGTTGATTTTTGAAGTGAATGTATAAAATTCAATTCCTGTTTTGGTGTACACTTCTTGTATGGCTTGTTCTACCTTTTTTGCAGTTTCTATTCCTTCTGATAAAGAAAAAATAGAAGGTCCAGAACCTGAAATTCCGCTTCCTAAAGCACCATTAGAAATAGCAGCTTTTTTTACTTCATTATAATGCGGAATTAACTTGCTTCTATGTGGTTCTACAATGACATCCTGTAATGCTTCACCTAATAAAGGATAATCATTAGTATGCAAAGCATGTACTAAACTACCAACATTAGACCATTGTGTAATGGCATCTTGCATAGGTATATTTTTAGGTAAAATATTTCTAGCTTCGGCAGTTTTAACTTCTATTTGCGGATGAATTAGCGTAGCATATAAATTTGATGGAGTAGGTAGCTCTAGTATTTTTAAAGGTTGATTACTTTTTACTAAAGTGAAACCTCCAAAAATTCCAGGAGCAATATTATCTGCGTGTTCGCTACCACTAGCTACGGCTTCTCCTTTCATTGCAAAATCAGATAATTGTGTTTTATTATATGGTTTACCTAATAATTCATTAATGGCAAAAACTACTCCAGAAGCACTAGCAGAACTGCTACCAATACCACTTCCAGGTTTAATTTTTTTATAGATTTCTATTTCAAAACCGCAATCTGGTTTGGCATCTTCATATATTGCTAATGCAGCAACACCAGCAACATTTTTTTTGGTTTCTAAAGGCAAATCAAAACCATCAATTTTAGTGATTTTTATACCTTTTTCAACGGTTTTTCTAATAATCATTTCATCACCAACAGTGTCTAAACAAAAGCCTAGTACATCAAAACCGCAGGAAACATTAGCTACTGTGGCTGGTGAAAATATTTTTATTTGATTCATTTTTTATAGAAAAAAGAAAATAAAGAAAAGGAAATAGACGGTTGGTTTTGTCTAAATGCTCTTTTCTTTATTCTCATGACTTTTTATTTATTAGCAATTTGAATGATATCTGCAAATAAACCAGAGGCAGTAACATCTGCTCCAGCTCCAGCTCCTTTAACAATTAAAGGTTGTTCTGGATAACGTTGCGTGTAAAACATTACAATATTATCTTTTCCTTCAAGGTTGTAAAAAGGGTGTCCTTCCGGAATTTCTTTTAAACCAACTTTTGCTTTTCCTTTATTATATTCTGCAACGTATTTTAACTGACAGTTTTTTTCTTTTGCAGAAGCGTAAAGTTTTTGAAAATGCGGTTCATCTGCAATTAAAGTTTCGTAAAAATCATCTACAGAGCCACTTTCTAAATTTGCTTTGGTTAAAAAGGAATCGTTTTCAATATCTTCAATTTCAATTTTTCCACCATTTTCACGAGCTAGAATTAATATTTTTCTAGCTACATCAATTCCGCTTAAATCTATTCTAGGATCTGGTTCTGTATAGCCTTCAAATTGTGCTTGTTTTACTGTATCATGAAAGTTCTTTTTGTCATTAAAATTATTAAATACAAAGTTTAAACTTCCTGATAAAACCGCTTGAATACTAACTACTTTATCTCCAGATGCTACTAAGTTTTTTAAGGTACTTATAATTGGTAATCCTGCACCAACATTAGTTTCATATAAAAAAGGAGCATTGTATTTTAACGATAAGTCTTGTAGTTTTTTATAGTTTTCATACATACTAGAACAAGCAATTTTATTACAAGCAACAACAGCAATACTGTTTTTAAGATAGTCTGCATATAATTTTGAAACAGCTTCACTAGCAGTAATATCTACAAAAATACTATTACGTAAGTTTAAAGCTATTACTTTATCTAAAAAGCCTTGTAAGCTTGATGTTTCTGCATGATGAAATTGTGTTGCCCAATTTGTTAAATCGATACCTTTTTCGTTAAAAATCATTTTTTTAGAATTTGCCATTCCAACAATTCTAACGTCAATTTTAAGGTTCTTTTTTAAGAAGGCATATTGTTGCTGAATTTGGTCTATTAGCTTTTCGCCAACATTACCAACTCCTGTAATAAATACATTTAGCTGTTTTGTGTTTTCTTCAAAAAAGCGCTCGTGTAAGGTGTTTAATGCTTTTTTAACATCTTTATCTGCAATTACAGCAGAGATGTTTTTTTCTGAAGCACCTTGTGCAATCGCTCTTATGTTAATATTGTTTTTACCAAGAGCACTAAACATTTTTCCGCTAATACCTTGATGACTTTTCATATTATCACCAACAAGCGCAATAATAGATAAGTCTTTTTCTACCACTAAAGGTTCTATTTTATGTAAGGATATTTCGTTTTCAAAAACGGTATCTATAGCTTCTTTAGCAATTGCAGCATCTTTAGTTTCAACACCTAAACAAATAGAATGTTCTGAAGAAGCCTGCGTGATTAGTACAATGTTGATTTTTTCTTGTGCTAGAGTTTCAAACAAACGTTTAGAAAAACCAGGAATACCAATCATTCCGCTACCTTCAAGAGTAAGTAAAGCAATATTACTAATATGGCTTATTCCTTTAATAGGTGATTTTCCTGAGGATGCATTTTTAGAAATAACAGTACCTGTTTCTTCTGGTTTTAAGGTGTTTTTTATGTGAATAGGTATATTTAAATTTAAAACCGGTTGCACTGTTGGAGGATACAATACTTTAGCTCCAAAGTGAGACAACTCCATAGCTTCTTGGTATGAAATTTTGTCTATAGGAAACGCTTGTTTTACCAACTTAGGGTTTGCTGTAAACATACCACTAACGTCTGTCCATATTTCTAATTGTTCTACCTGTAAGGCAGCAGCAACTATGGCTGCAGTAAAGTCTGATCCACCACGACCAAGTGTTGTTATTTCTCCTAATTTAGATTTAGAAACAAAACCAGGAAGTATAGTTATTTGTTGATTTGCTGTACTAAAATAGTCTTTAATGTTTTTATTTGTAGTGTCATATTCTACTTCGGCTTTTGTGAAATTAGAATTTGTAACTACAAGCTCTTGACTATTTTTTAGTTGGGCATTTAGGCTTCTACTTTTTAAAGTTTCGGCAATAATATATGAAGATAATAATTCACCAAAACTTACTAGTTTATCTGAAGTTTTTGGTGACAATTCATTTATTAAATAAATACCATCTAATAGATTTTTTAAATCTTGAAGCATATTTTCTACATGACTTAAAATGGTTTTGTTTTGCTTAGGTACCAGTTCTGTGATAATGCTAAAATGTGAATTTTGAATTGCTTCAAATTCTTTAGTATAGGCTTGGTCTTTATTATTAGCTAATTCTCCAGCTTTTAATAACCTATCTGTAATACCACCAACAGCTGAAACTACGCATATAATGGCATCTTTTTTAGAATAATTTTCTAAAATGCTTATCACTTTATTGATGTTTGTAGAACTACCTACAGAAGTTCCTCCAAATTTTAATACTTTCATTGGTTATTACTTAGATTATTTAAGTTTTATAATACGTATCAAAAGTATTACATTTACTTCTAAAAAAATATTAAAACGCTATTTTTAAGGAATTAGTAAAATAAGAGACAGATAATTATTAAAATGAAAATATTTTCGAAAGAGCAAATTTACGAAGGAGATAAATTAACTGCCAAAAAGCAAGAAATTACCTCTACAGATTTAATGGAACGTGCCGCAACCCAAATTTTTAATTGGATGCATTTACGTATGCAAGGCGCACAAGTACCTATTCATGTTTTTTGTGGTATAGGTAATAATGGAGGAGATGGTTTAGTATTAGGTAGACATTTAATTACACATGGTTATAATGTGAAAATGTATGTGGTAAATTATAGCGATACACGATCTAAAGATTTTTTAATTAATTATGATAGAATTAAAAATGTTTCTAAAGAATGGCCTTTATTATTAACAGATGCTAATGAACTGCCAGAAATTAAACCAGATGATATTATTGTAGATGCTATTTTTGGTATTGGTTTAAATAGACCTGTTGTAGATTGGGTAAAAATCCTGTTTCAACACTTAAAAGCATCAAAAGCATTTACATTAGCCATAGATTTACCTTCTGGTTTGTTTCCAGATCGAGTACCAGAAAGTGACAAAGATGTGGTTTGGGCAACACATACTTTAAGTTTTCAAACGCCAAAATTAATTTTCTTTTTACCAGATACTGCAAAATATACTGTGCAGTGGGAAGTTTTAGATATTGGTATTGATGCCGAATATTTACATACCACACCAACAGACTATGAATTAATAGGTAAAATGGAAATGCTTCCTGTATACCAACCACGTCAAAAATTTTCGAATAAAGGAAGCTATGGTCATGCATTGATAGTAGGTGGTAGTTATGGTAAAATAGGAGCTGTTACCTTGGCAAGTAGAGCAGCACTAGCAGCAGGAGTAGGTTTAGTAACTGCTTATGTGCCAAAATGTGGTTATACACCATTACAGGCTTCATTTCCTGAAGCAATGGTACTTACAGATGCTAATGAAGAAATACTTACCAATATAGAGTTTAGTATACAACCTAACGTAATTGCTTTTGGAGTGGGAGTTGGTACAGAAGAAAAAACAATTACAGCTTTTGAAAACTTTTTAAAAACCAATACCACACCATTAGTTGTTGATGCTGACGGAATAAATATTCTTGCTAAAAAGAAAGAATTATTAAAATTATTACCAGAACAAACGGTTTTAACACCACATCCTAAAGAATTAGAACGATTAATAGGAAAATGGGATGGTGATTTTGATAAATTAGAAAAAACAAAAGCACTTTCAAAAAAGTATAATCTTGTTATAGTCATTAAAGGAGCAAATACCATTACTGTTTATCAAGATAAAGGTTATGTAAATACAACCGGAAATCCAGGATTAGCCACTGCAGGAACAGGAGATGTGCTTACAGGTATTATTACAGGATTAATTGCTCAAGGATATGAGCCTTTAGTAGCTGCTCTTTTTGCTATTTATTTACATGGTAAATCTGCAGATATTGCAGTTGAAGATTTAGGTTATCAAAGTTTAATTGCAAGTCATGTTATTGAAACTTTAGGCGAAGTTTATATTGATTTATTTAAGCAACCCGAACAACCACAAGTAGAAGAGGAAGCAGAACCAAATAAAAAGTAGTACGCAAAAGACATAAAAAAAAGCCACTCTAAAGAATGACTTAACTAAGTTATTATAGTGTGGCTTTTTTTATATTATAAAGTTAAAGAATCAAATAATTCTTTAAACTTAGGACTAGAAGGTCTTGGTGCATCTGCATTTACAACCACACCATTAGGATCTATTAAAATAAATCTAGGAATACTGTTAACTTTAAACGCAGTTATAAAATCAGATTTCCAGTTCTTATCAGAAAGTAATTGAACGCCACCCATTTCTTTTTCTTCAATCATTTTGCTCCATCCTTTTTTAGCAGCTTCAAAAGATCTGTTTTTATAACCTCTTCCGTCATCTACAGAAATACTAACAAAAGTGACTTTTTTAGCCTCATACTCTTTTTCTGCTTGTTTTAATGCAGGAAGTTCTGCTAAACATGGTCCACACCAAGTAGCCCAAATATCAATATATACATAATTTCCTTTTAGGTCTTCTAAAGAAGTAGTACCACCTTTTTGGTTTTCGTAGTTTTCAAAAACAGGAGAAGGTTTGTCTATATAAACCGCAAATTCTTTAGCTCTAGCTTTTACTCGTTCTATGTTTTTTTCAAAATAGCCTAACATTTTTTCTTCAAAGCTATCTATATCTTCCTTTTCACTAAGGTAGAATTCAGGATCTATATCTTTGTTTTTCTCTAAAAAAGCTTTGCGTTTTATGTTAATTTCAGCAACGCTTTTTTTGAAATCTTCTTTTTCAAAATCATAAAGGCTAGGAGGAAATAGGTTTTCTTCAAACAGCGCTTTTTTAGCTAAGTAGTTATTGGTTTTATCTCCAATTCCTGTGTAGCTAATTGTTTCGTCAAACATTTTGGTGTCTAAAGACATGTTAAGATCATATCCATTTTTTAAATACACATTGGTGCTTTCTCCACCATCATAAAAGTTATATATACCTGTTGCTACCTTTAAGGTGTCACTAAATGTACCATCTTCATTAACTTTAATGGTTTTTGAGTATTTTTTAGATCTTACAATAATAGAATCGCTATTTTTATCTGTGATTTTTCCTGAAAAGGTAACAAAATCTTTAGCTTCTTCTTTGCAAGCAACTATGCTTATTGCACATAAGGCAATTAATAATTTTTTCATGGTGTTCTTTTTGGGTTTTCTATTTAATATAATTTGCATAAAAGAATCTTGTACTAAAGATTAGTTTTAGCTTCGTTTTTTTATACAGCTATACTTTCTTTTTTTTCAAAAATAGGAATAATAATTTAGTAAAGCATGTAATTAATTATTAACAATAGTTGCATAACTAGTTTTGAATTATCATTTTTGAATCACTTAAAAAAAAGCATGAGCACATATCATTATATATCTTCCGAAAAACTAGACATAGTAACTATTTATAACATTTTTAAAGACAATAAGAAATTAAAATTGTCTGAAGAATCTATTGAAAAAATAGTAAACTGTAAAAAATATTTAGACACTAAATTAAGTGAGGCAGAAAAGCCTTTTTATGGTATAAATACTGGTTTTGGTAGTTTGTATAATGTAGAGATTTCTAAAAAAGATTTAACGCAACTGCAAGAAAATTTAGTAATGTCTCATGCCTGCGGAACAGGAGAACGTGTGCCTGAAAGTGTTGTAAAAGTAATGTTACTTTTAAAAATACAATCTTTAAGTTATGGGCATAGTGGTGTGCAATTAGAAACAGTAAACCGCTTAATAGACTTTTTTAATAATGATGTTTTTCCGTTTGTGTATACGCAAGGTTCCTTAGGAGCTTCTGGTGATTTAGCACCTTTGGCACATTTGGCTTTACCATTATTAGGAAAAGGAAAAGTAGTACATGATAATAAGGAGTTAGAAGCAAGTGAAATACTAGAAAAGTTTAATTGGCAACCTATACAATTAGAAGCTAAAGAAGGATTAGCTCTTTTAAACGGAACACAGTTTATGAGTGCTTATGGTGTGTATCTTTTATTGCTATCGCACAAAACATCTTATTTAGCAGATGTTATAGCAAGTATTTCTTTAGATGCTTTTGATGGTAGAATAGAACCATTTCATGATTTAGTACACCAAGTACGTCCGCATGCAGGACAACTAAAAGTGGCTAGACGTTTTAATGAATTTTTAAAAGGAAGTGAGTTAATTACTAGAGAAAAGAAACATGTACAAGATCCATATTCTTTTAGATGTATACCACAAGTACATGGTGCTACTAAAGACACTTTAGATTTTGTTGAAAAAGTTATTTTAACCGAAATCAATTCGGTTACAGATAATCCTAATATTTTTCCGGAAGAAGATTTAATTATTTCTGGAGGAAATTTTCACGGACAACCTTTGGCTTTAGCCTTAGATTATTTAAAAATAGCAATGGCTGAAATAGGAAATATTTCAGAACGTCGTGTATTTCAATTGGTATCTGGTTTAAGAGGCTTGCCTGCCTTTTTGGTAGACAATCCAGGATTAAATTCTGGATTTATGATTCCGCAATATACAGCAGCAAGTATTGTTAGTGCAAATAAACAATTGGCAACACCTGCAAGTGTAGATAGTATTGTTTCTAGTAACGGACAAGAAGATCACGTAAGTATGGGAGCTAATGCTGCAACACAAGCCTATCGATTAATTAAAAATGTAGATCGTGTAATAGCTATAGAACTGATGAATGCAAGTCAAGCCATTGCATTTAGAAATCCGTTAAAAACATCTCCATTTTTAGAATCTTTTTTAGAATTATATAGAAAAGAAGTTTCTTATGTTAAAAAAGATAGAGTGTTACATGATGACATAGAAGCATCTATTGCATTTTTAAATAATGTAGATATTGAAATTGAAGAATTATTTTTAAATAATTATGGTGTTTAACTTTTACTCTGGGTTAAATAAAGTTTATTAGCCCAAGTAATTGCATCTTCTAGGTTACTAAAAGTTTCAAAAGGTTTATTAAAAAAATGCTTTTCTACAGAAGCATTGAATTTTGTTATTTCATTTTTTGAAACAATAGCTAGTCCTATTAGGTTTTTTATTTTTTGAACTTCAAAATAAACAATAGGATCAATAGCGTATGAATTTTCACGATTACTGATGTAGACAAAGTTTTTATCTTTATAGAAGGTTTCTACAAGGTTTAAAAGTATTTCGTTGTCTTTAACGGTTAAAGTTACATCTGGGTTTATGTGCATAATCAAATGGTTTTCATGAATACTAACATATCCAACACCAATATCAATATGTGCTATTTTAGGCATTTTTTTTAGGGAATTTTAATAAAATGGTAATATAATATATAAAAAAAGAGGTTAATTACAAATAATTAACCTCTCTTAATTATTGTAAATCTTCACTAAGATTCTGTAGGCTTTTCAGCTTTTTCAATTTTAACAATCAGTTCGTTTTTATCTTTATCAAGATCCATCATTATTTCATCACCTTCTTGTAATTTAGATGTAATAATTTCTTCTGCTAAAGAATCTTCAACATACTTTTGTATTGCACGTTTTAATGGTCTTGCTCCATATTGTTTATCAAAACCTTTGTCTGCAATATATTCTTTTGCAGCTTTGCTTAATTTTAAAGTATATCCAAGTCCTTTGATTCTTAAAAGAAGTTTTTCTAATTCAATATCAATAATTTTATTAATATCTTCTTTTTCTAAAGCATTGAACACTACTACATCATCTATTCTGTTTAAAAACTCAGGAGCAAAGGCTTTTTTAAGTGCATTTTCAATAACACTTTTGGCATTTGCATCTTCTTGCGCTTTTTGCGCAGCAGTACCAAAACCAACACCAGAACCAAAGTCTTTTAATCTTCGAGCACCAATATTAGAGGTCATGATAATAATAGCATTTCTAAAATCAATTTTTCTACCAAGGCTGTCTGTTAGGTAACCATCGTCTAGCACTTGAAGCATCATATTGAATACATCAGGATGTGCTTTTTCAATTTCATCTAATAAAACAACAGCATAAGGTTTGCGTCTTACTTTTTCAGTAAGTTGTCCGCCTTCTTCATAACCTACGTATCCTGGAGGAGCACCAACAAGTCTTGAGATGGCAAATTTTTCCATGTATTCACTCATGTCAATTCTAATTAAAGAATCTTCGCTATCAAATAACTCTTTAGCTAAAACTTTAGCTAATTGGGTTTTACCAACACCTGTTTGTCCTAAAAATATAAAAGAACCAATTGGTTTATTAGGATCTTTAAGTCCAGCACGATTACGTTGTATGGCTTTAACCACTTTAGCAACGGCTTCGTCTTGACCAATTACTTTTCCTTTTATAAGTTCTGGTAATTTTGCTAGTTTATTGCTTTCTGTTTGTGCAATTCTGTTTACAGGAACTCCAGTCATCATAGAAACTACGTCTGCAACGTTTTCTTCGTTTACAATTTCACGATGTAACTTGGTGTCTTCTTCCCATTTTTCTTGCGCAATAGCTAGGTCTTTTTCAATGCGTTTTTCGTCATCGCGTAACTTTGCAGCTTCTTCGTATTTTTGTTTTTTAACCACCGAAGATTTGGTTTCTTTAACCGCTTCTAATTGTTTTTCTAGTTCTAGAATTTGTTTAGGCACTTCAATGTTAGTAATATGTACACGAGAACCAGCTTCATCTAAAGCATCAATAGCTTTGTCTGGTAAAAAACGTTCTGTCATGTATCTATTGGTAAGCTTTACACAAGCTTCAATTGCTTCTTGCGTATACTCAACATTGTGGTGCTCTTCGTATTTACTTTTAATATTATTTAAAATTTCAACAGTCTCTTCAACAGAAGTAGGCTCTACAATTACTTTTTGAAAACGACGCTCTAAAGCACCATCTTTTTCAATGTATTGTCTATACTCATCTAGAGTAGTTGCACCAATACATTGTATTTCTCCTCTTGCTAAAGCAGGTTTAAACATGTTAGAAGCATCTAAGCTTCCTGTTGCACCACCAGCACCAACAATGGTATGAATTTCATCTATAAAAAGAATAATATCATCATTCTTTTCTAATTCATTCATAACGGCTTTCATGCGTTCTTCAAACTGTCCTCTGTATTTAGTACCAGCAACTAAGCTAGCTAAATCAAGAGTAACTACACGTTTGTTAAAAAGAATACGCGATACTTTTTTACTTACAATTCTATTTGCTAAACCTTCAGCGATGGCAGATTTACCAACACCAGGTTCACCAATTAGTAATGGGTTGTTTTTCTTTCTACGACTTAAGATTTGTGAGACACGCTCAATTTCTTTTTCGCGACCAACCACAGGGTCTAGTTTTCCTTCTTCTGCCATAGCAGTTAAATCTCTACCAAAATTATCTAGAACAGGAGTTTTAGATTTTTTGTTAGACTTGCTAGTAGGCGTGTTAAAAATGTCTTTAGACGCATCTTCAGAAGAAGAAGTATCCTCATCAGGAAATTCTGATTTTGGTTCTATATAATTATCATCGTTTGTAATCATAAGCTTAAATTGTTCTTTAACATTATCATAATCCACTTTAAGCTTATTTAAAAGCTTTGTAGTAGGATCGTTTTCATTTCTTAAAATACACAATAATAAATGTGCTGTATTAATAGACGTACTTTGAAACAATTTTGCTTCTAAAAAAGTTGTTTTTAAAGCACGTTCTGCTTGTCTTGTAAGATGTAAGTTTCGTTTTTCGTTAGAAACTACTGCAACACTTGGATTTGCTGGGCTTAAAATTTCGACTTTACGTCTTAAATGGTTTAAGTCAATTTCTAGTGCATTTAATATATTAATAGCTTTACCATTGCCATCTCTTAGTAAACCAAGCATTAGATGCTCAGTACCAATGAAATCGTGGCCTAAGCGCAAAGCTTCTTCCTTACTAAACGCAATTACATCTTTTACTCTAGGTGAAAAATTATCATCCATAAATTGTTCCTTTCTTCATTAAAAATACTAAAATCCTATTACTAAAATCAAAAACTGTACCTTAATTTATAGGATATATGCTAATAGACGAAAAAAAGTTTATAAAATCAAAATAATTAACAGCATACTTATTAACTAATAAAGAGATGTAAATTGTTAATAAAAAGTCTCAAAAAATATAACTGAAAGTCTTACTATGACTAATGAAAGTTTTATATTAGCGTGTTTTGAAAACAAGAAAATAATTTAATATTTTATATATATGGCAGAAGGAGAAAAACTCATTCCTATTAACATTGAAGATGAAATGAAATCGGCGTACATAGATTATTCTATGTCAGTCATTGTGTCACGTGCTTTACCAGACGTAAGAGATGGTTTAAAGCCTGTGCATAGACGTGTACTTTATGGTATGCATGAATTAGGTGTTAGAGCAAATGGTGCACATAAAAAGTCTGCAAGAATTGTTGGAGAGGTTTTAGGTAAGTATCATCCACATGGAGATACTTCGGTTTATGATGCAATGGTACGTATGGCTCAAGAGTGGAGTTTACGTTACATGCTAGTAGATGGTCAAGGGAATTTTGGTTCTGTAGATGGGGATAGTCCTGCAGCAATGCGTTATACAGAGGCAAGAATGCGCAAGATATCTGAAGACATGTTGGCAGATATTGATAAAGAAACTGTAGATCATAAATTAAATTTTGATGATACTTTAGAAGAACCAACCGTTTTACCAACGCGTATTCCTGGTCTATTGGTAAATGGAGCTTCAGGTATTGCTGTTGGTATGGCAACCAATATGCCACCACATAACTTAACAGAAGTTGTTGATGGTACTATTGCTTACATAGAAAATAACGACATAGAAATAGATGAGCTAATACAGCACATTAAAGCACCAGATTTTCCAACAGGAGGAACTATTTATGGTTATGATGGTGTAAAAGAAGCTTTTCATACTGGTAGAGGACGTATTGTTATGCGTGGTAATGCTAATATTGAAGAGGTTCATGGTCGCGAATGTATTATTGTGACTGAAATTCCGTATCAAGTCAACAAAGCAGATATGATTAAAAAAACTGCTGATTTGATTAATGATAAAAAACTAGAAGGTATCTCTACTATTAGAGATGAATCGGATAGAAACGGAATGCGAATTGTATACGTTTTAAAGCGTGATGCAATACCAAACATTGTACTTAATAAATTATATAAGTATACTGCTTTACAATCTTCATTTAGTGTAAACAACATTGCATTAGTAAATGGTAGACCACAATTATTGAATCTAAAAGAATTGATTCACTATTTTGTAGAACACAGACATGATGTGGTGGTTAGACGTACTACTTATGAGTTACGTAAAGCAGAAGAAAGAGCACATATATTAGAAGGTTTAATTATTGCTTCTGATAATATTGATGAAGTAATTGCTATTATTAGAGCATCTTCTAATGCCGATGAAGCGAGAACCAATTTAATTGAGCGCTTTAAACTTTCAGAAATACAAGCAAAAGCAATTGTAGAAATGCGTCTGCGCCAATTAACCGGTTTAGAGCAAGACAAATTGCGTAGTGAGTATGAAGAAATCATGAAAACTATTGAAGATCTTAAAGATATTCTTGCTAAAAAAGAGCGTAGAATGGAAATTATTAAAGACGAACTTCAAGTAGTAAAAGATAAATATGGTGATGCACGTCGTTCTAAAATAGAATACGCAGGAGGAGACTTAAGTATTGAAGATATGATACCAAATGAAAAAGTGGTTATTACCATTTCTCATGCTGGTTATATTAAACGTACATCGCTTACAGAATACAAAACACAAAATAGAGGAGGAGTAGGACAAAAAGCATCTACTACAAGAAATGAAGATTTCTTAGAGCACCTATTTGTTGGTACCAACCACCAATACATGTTATTCTTTACACAAAAAGGAAAATGTTTCTGGATGCGTGTATATGAAATTCCTGAAGGAAGTAAAACTTCTAAAGGTAGAGCAATACAAAACCTTATAAATATCGAGCAAGATGATAAGGTAATGGCATTTATTTGTACTCAAGATTTAAAAGATGAAGATTACATAAATAGTAATTATGTAATTATGGCTACCAAAAAAGGGCAAGTTAAAAAGACCTCTTTAGAGCAATATTCACGTCCTAGAACTAATGGTATTAACGCTATTACCATTAAAGAAGATGATGAATTACTAGAAGCTAAACTTACTACAGGAGAAAGCCAAGTAATGTTAGCCCTTAAATCTGGAAAAGCAATTCGTTTTGAAGAAGCTAAGACAAGACCAATGGGAAGAAACGCATCTGGTGTACGTGGTATTAGATTACAAGACGAAAAAACAGATGAAGTAATTGGTATGATTGCTGTAAACGATATGGAAAGCAATATACTTGTGGTTTCAGAAAACGGTTATGGTAAACGTTCAAGCTTAGAAGACTACAGAATTACCAATAGAGGAGGAAAAGGTGTAAAAACTATCTCTATTACAGAAAAAACAGGTAACTTAGTGGCAATCAAGAATGTAACTGATTTAGATGACTTAATGATTATCAATAAATCAGGTATTGCTATTAGAATGGCTGTTAAAGATTTAAGAGTAATGGGTAGAGCTACACAAGGTGTAAAACTTATTAACCTTAAAGGAAAAGATTCTATTGCTGCAGTAGCAAAAGTAATGCAAGATGAAGAAGAAGTAGAATTAGATGACGAAGGAAATGTAATTGTTCCTGAAAACATTGCACCTACTAATGACAATGAAGATGGCACAACTATTGATACTAGTGAAGAAGAATAAATAAAACGAACAATAAAAAACAAACTTTAAAAAAATGAAAAAACAAGTAATTGTAGCTTTAGCACTAGCATTTAGTGTGTTTACTTTTGCACAAAAGAAAGAGCTTAAGACTGTAGAAAAAGCTATTAAAAATAATGATTTTTCAGTAGCTAAATCTCTTTTAGGTCAATTAGAACCAATGCTTCCTGATATGGAAGATAAATACAAAGACAAGTATTACTTATTAAAGGGACAAGCATTTTATGCTAACGGAACAGGAAGTGATGAAGATATCGATATAGCCATTGATAACTTAGATAATGCAAAAGGTTCTTATAAAGTAGAAGTTGAAAAAATTAAACAAAATTTAATTAATACACTTTTAACAGAATCTAACAACCAATACCAATCTGCGCAATATTTAGAAGCAGTGAATGGATTTGAAAAATTATACAAATTAATTCCTTCAGATACTACTTATTTATACTATGCAGCTTCTAGTGCAGTTACAGGAAAAGATTATGATTCTGCTGTAAAAAACTATGAAAAATTATTAGAATTAGGATATACAGGAATTGAAAAACAATATGTAGCTACAAATGTAGAAACAGGAGAAGTTGAAGCTTTTTCTAAATCACAAAGAAATTTATTTGTAAAAGCAGGTTCACACATCAAACCTTCAGTAAGAGTTTCAAAATCTAAAAGAGGAGAAATTGTAAAAAACCTTGCCTTTATTTACTTAAATAATGGAGAATCTGATAAAGCATTAAAAGCGGTTCAAGCTGCTAGAGAAATGGATCCAACAGATTCTAATTTAATCTTATCGGAAGCTAATCTACATTATAAAAATGGAGATAAAGAAACTTATAAAAAATTAATTGAAGAAGCAATTCAATTAGATCCAAACAACACAGACCTTATATTTAACTTAGGTGTTGTGTCTGCAGAAAATGGAGAGATTGAAAAAGCTAAAGAATATTATACTAAAGTAATTTCTTTAGAGCCAGAAAATGTAAATGCACAAACAAACATGGCTGCATTAATATTAGGTGAAGAAAATGCTTTAATTGAAGAAATGAATGGTCTTGGTACTTCTAATGCAGATAACATTCGTTATGATGAATTAAAAGAACAACGTACTAAATTATACCACAGTGCAGTTCCTTATTTAGAGTCTGTACTTGAAGTAGAACCAGAAAACGTACAAGTAGCTAAAACACTATTAAATATTTATGGTGCTATTGGTGAAACAGAAAAAGAAAATGCAATAAAAGAATTACTTAATTCTACGGGAAACTAAACGTAGTATACATTACTAAATAAAAAAAAGCCACTTCATTGAAGTGGCTTTTTTATTAGATTATTTTTTTAATGACTCTAAGCTTATGGGTATGCATTCGTTTTTCTGCATTGTAAATACCAGAATGATCTATTCTATCAATTCTAACTTTTCCATGAGCATGAATAATATAATTATCTTTCATAATAATACCAACATGCACAATAGCGCCTTCGTTATTGTCAAAAAACGCAAGGTCTCCTGGTTCACTTTCTTCAATAAAACTTAAGGCTTCTCCTTGTGTTGCTTGTTGCGAAGCATCACGTAATAATTTATAACCATTCAGTTTATAAACCATTTGTGTAAATCCAGAACAATCAATACCTAAAGGCGTTTTTCCTCCCCAAAGATAGGGTGCATTTAAAAAAGAAAATGCGGTATTTATTAAGTGCTTTTTATCTCGAATACTATTTGTTGTAACGCCATCAAAAGTATGTTCTAAAAGATGTAAACCGTTTAAACAAGCACCTAAAGTTACAGGATATAATTGGTTGTTTTTATCTTGAACAAATTCAATTAAATCATTAGAAAGAATAGGAAATTCTTCATGTAAGCTAAAGTATTGCGCTTCGGTAATCTCTACATATTGTTTGTTGTCAATCCAGCCTTCGTAATTATCAAATGCTAATCGAATTCTGCTCCAAGATTTACGTTGCTCTAACACCTTAAAATAATCACCATACAAAACTTGCGAAACGAGTTCGGTTTTATCTGAAGGTTCAAATCTCAAAGGAACAATGCTTAAGTTACAAATTCCGTATTGCATTAATAAAAAGTATGTTAAGTGTCTGGGTTAGCGTTTTTATTTATTGGGTAATTATCTGCTATTACAAACGTTCTATAACAATAGCAGAAGCGCCACCACCACCATTACAAATAGATGCAGCACCAATCTTGGCATTGTTTTGTTTTAAAACATTTAATAAGGTTATAATAATTCTAACACCAGAACATCCTAAAGGGTGTCCTAAAGAAACAGCACCTCCATTTACGTTTACCTTACTATCTTCAAGGCCTAATATTTTCATATTTGCTAAACCAACTACAGAAAAAGCTTCGTTAAACTCAAAATAATCAACATCATTTAATGCTATTCCTGCTTTATCTAAAGCTTTAGGTAATGCTTTAGAAGGAGAGGTTGTAAACCATTTTGGTTCTTGTGCAGCATCTGCATAACTTTTTATAGTTGCTAAAGGTGTTAAACCTAAAGCTTCTGCTTTTTCTTTACTCATTAAAACCATGGCACCAGCACCATCATTAATAGTAGAAGCATTAGCAGCTGTTACTGTTCCTTCTTTAGTAAAAGCAGGACGTAATGTAGGAATTCTATCCATTTTTACGTTGGTAAACTCTTCGTCTTTATTAACGACAACAGGTTCACCACGTCTTTGCGGTACTTCAACAGGAACTACTTCTTCATCAAATTTTCCAGCTTCCCAAGCAGCAGCAGAACGGTTGTAAGACTGTACAGCAAAAGCATCTTGCTCTTCTCTAGAAAAATTATATTCTGTAGCACATGCATCTGCACAAACACCCATTGCGTTTTGGTCATAAGCATCTACTAATCCGTCACGTTGCATACCATCTTCCATTTTAGCAGGACCAAATTTGGTAGCTGTTCTTGCATGAAAATAGTGTGGTATTAAACTCATGTTTTCCATACCACCAGCAACTACAACTTCTGCATCACCTAAGGCAATAGCTTGTGCAGCTTGCATAACGGTTTTCATACCAGAAGCACAAACTTTATTAATTGTAGTACAAGGTACAGTATCTGGAATACCAGCATAAATAGCAGCTTGTCTTGCTGGAGCTTGACCTGTTCCTGCTTGAACAACATTACCCATTAAAACTTCATCAACCATTTCTGGTTTTAAATTTATTTTATCTAAAGCTCCTTTTATTGCTATTGCTCCTAATTTTGGTGCAGGTACTGTAGATAATGCTCCTAAAAAACTACCAATTGGTGTTCTAGCAGCAGATACTATTACTACTTCTTTACTCATAATTATGTGCTTTTAATTTTATTATTGCGAAATTAATCATTTTTTGGCATAAATGAATACGATTCGCATTTTATAAGTAATTAAAAAGGATATTTTATTACATTTGAAAATAGTATTATCTTTATGAAAGACCTTATCAATAATTTATATAAAAATCACGCTTTAATATACAAAGTGCTGCTTTTTATCTGTGCAACTATACTTATTGTTTATCTGTTTCCGAAACAAGGAAAGTTTAAATATAATTTTGAACAAGGGAAGCCTTGGCAATCAGAAAATTTATACGCTCCTTTTAATTTCGCCATTAAAAAAACTCCGGAAGAAATAGATAAAGAAAAGAGGGTTACCATAGAAAAGGCAAGTTTGTACTTTAATTTAGACGCGAATATTGAAAAAAATGTTAGAACTAACTACAAAGAAGGTTTTTATAAAACGTTTCCAGATTCTCTTTCTAACACTACATTAAATGGTCTTTTTAAAACAGGTGAACTTATTATTGATAGATTATATGATAACGGAGTTTTAGATGAAAACTACACCTTTGCTAATGACAAAAAAAGTGTTATTCTAAACAAACGAATTACCGTTAAACAAACCCTATTTTCTAATTTAATACAGCAAAAAAACTTATCTTCTTTAGTGGATTTGGTTTTAAAAGACAATAATAAAGCAAGATACCACACGCAGTTTTTGGCATTGTTTTTTGATATTGTAGAACCCAATTTAACGTATAATAAATCCTTAACAGAAAGCGCCTTACAAGAAGATTTAAACAATATAGCATATACTAGAGGTAGTATAGAAAAAGAGACTTTAATTATATCTAAAGGAGAAGTAGTAGAAGGAGAGAAATATCAAATTTTAGAGTCGTTAAAAAACGAATATAAGTCGCAAGTATGGACCGATTCTAACTACAATTGGGTGGTTTTTGCCTATACTTTATTAGTAGCACTAGCTTTGTTAATGTTGCTTCTTTTTTTAAGAAAATATCGATTAGATGTTTTTAATAATAATACCAAAGTAACCTTTATCTTTTTTAATGTTATTTTAATGATATTAATTACCACTTTGGTAATAAGCTACAATTCTAAATATGTATATGTAATACCTATTTGTATTTTACCACTGGTATTAAAAGCTTTTTTTGATTCTAGATTAGGGTTGTATACACATGTAATTACAGTGGTGTTACTAGGTTTAATAGTACCTAATAGTTACGAGTATATGTTTTTGCAAATTATAGCAGGAATTGTAACTATTTTAACGGTTTCAGAGCTTTATAAGCGCGCTAATTTATTTATTTCGGTAGGACAAATAACCTTAATTTATATTATTGCTTATTTTGCGTTTTTTGTAATTCATGAAGGAAGTGTAGAAGCCATACATTGGGAAACCTTTGGTTTATTTGTGTTATGTGGTTTAGCTACTTTATTTGTGCAACCATTAATTTATGTATATGAAAAGTTATTTGGACTGGTTTCTGATGTGTCTCTTTTAGAGTTATCTGATACCAATAGTAAGCTTTTAAAAGAATTATCTAATAAAGCACCAGGAACCTTTCATCACTCTTTAAACGTAGCCAATTTAGCTGAAGCAGCAGCAAATGAAATAGGAGCAAACGCTATGTTAATTCGTGTAGGAGCATTGTATCATGATATTGGTAAAATGAAGAATCCTACGTTTTTTACCGAAAATCAATCTACAGGAATCAATCCGCATGACGAATTATCGTCTTTTGAAAGCGCAACAATTATTATAAATCACGTAATAGATGGAATTGAAATAGCAAGAAAAAACAATTTGCCAGATCGTGTAATTGATTTTATAAGAACCCATCATGGTACTAGTTTAGTATACTACTTTTATAAAAAAGAAAAAGCGTTAAATGAAAATGTACGTAAAGAAGACTTTATGTATCCAGGACCAAAGCCTTTTAGTAAAGAAACAGCCATTTTAATGATGTGTGATAGTGTAGAGGCAGCATCTAAAAGTTTGAAGGAACCAACCTCTACTAAAATAGATAAATTTGTAGAAAACATTATAAATAAGCAAATGGAAGGAGAGCAATTTCTAAATGCTAATATTACTTTTAAAGAAATTCAATCTATTAAAAAAGTGCTAAAGCACAAGCTTGCAAATATTTACCATCTTAGAATTGAATATCCGGAATAATTTTTTAAAAAAAGTCAAAAAAATGTTTGTCAAGTTCAAGATGATAACTTACATTTGCATCCGCGTTTAGGAATAAATGCTGTAGTTCATAACAAAATTACTGGAGAGGTGCCTGAGTGGCCGAAAGGAGCGGTTTGCTAAATCGTCGTAGGTGGAAACACTTACCCAGGGTTCGAATCCCTGTCTCTCCGCAATTTTCAAATTGATTTTTGATAACCATTTTCGGGGTGTAGCGTAGCCCGGTTATCGCGCCACGTTTGGGACGTGGAGGCCGCAGGTTCGAATCCTGCCACCCCGACATTGTTTTCGTAGAAACATAAAATCTACGGGCTCTTAGCTCAGCTGGATAGAGCACCTCCCTTCTAAGGAGGCGGTCTCAGGTTCGAATCCTGAAGGGCTCACTTAAAGCTTCACTAGAAATAGTGAGGCTTTTTTGTTTTTAATACAAATCACAAAAATGACTTGCTTTACCTATATTCTCTATTCAAGATTACTAGATCGTTATTATGTTGGGTACACTTGTGATGTATTACAAGAACGACTAAGAAAGCATAATACCAACCATAAAGGGTATACAGGAAAATCAAACGATTGGGAAATAGTTTGTTCAGAGAATTATGCGAGTAAAACGGAAGCTTATTCTAGAGAAAGAGAAATTAAAAGTAAAAAATCTAGAAAGTATATAGAGTATCTTATTCAGCAAAAGAAATAGAGCATTCCGCATTTCTGCGGAACGGCTAAGGTCACAATCCTGAAGGGCTCACTTAAAGCTTCACAGAAATGTGAGGCTTTTTTGTTTTTATAGGGTTCACAAAGGTTTTCTCTTAAAACCAAATCTTCAGAATATTTCAATAGGTATAAAACAGATGTCTTTTTAGGAGCACTTTTAGGTGCACCATTTTTCTTCTAGGTACGCATTTATAATTTTATAAAATCTAAAAAAAGGATATTTATAACATGGCAAAGGTGCACATGGACTATCCATAGAGTATCCATAGGGTATCTATAGGGTAACTATAGAGTATCTAGGTATAATATACACTAAACCTACGCTATAAGTCTTGTATTAAAATAAGGTAATAGTTTCTTAAGTATAGGGATATTTGTAGGCTTTGATATAGACTTCTTATTAGAATAAAGCGATTTGTTAAAATAAGTTGCTAAGACCTATTTTAAAGCTGTTTTTAGCACTTTTTTGACGACTTATATACAATCAAGAGTGGAAATAAAAAAACCTCGCATTTCTGCGAGGTTTTTAGGTTTTTAAATAATTTCTTTTCTAAACGTTTTTCGTCGTTTAATAATTTTTGGATCGAAATGTTTCCAAATTTGATGTATTGCTGTATTATCTGCTAGTTCTGGTGTTCTAATACAGTTTTGTATTCCTTTTTCTTTAAAAGTGTTATAATACTCGTTAAATATTATGGCTGTAATTCCTTTGTTTTGGTATTCAGGATCAATTCCTATTAAATAGAAAATAACATCTTTGCTTTCTTTTTTAGCTTTTAGCAGTTTTAAAAAACCAAACGGAAACAGTTTTCCGTTAATTTCTTGTAGTACCTTAGAAAAAGATGGCATCACAATGGCAAAAGCAATCATTTTATCGTCTTTATCAAAAACAAACTTGATGTATTCTGGGTTAATAAAACTGATGAATTTCTTCTTAAAATACGCTTTTTGTATGTCTGTAATTTCTACAAAAGAGGATAGGGAAGCGTAGGCATTGTTAAACAAGTCAAACATTTCATCTGCATAAGGCATGACTTCTGCTGTTTTGGTAAACTTTTTTGCTTTTACCTGATAGCGTTTTTGTATTAAAGCATTTGCTTTTGAAAAACTTTCTGGGTTTATATTACTAAACGGAAAATGGCTTTCTATCCATTCTTTTTCGGGTTTGTAATTAAGGTTTTCTAAATGCTTTACGTAGTATGGATGGTTGTACCACGTAATCATGGTACCAATAACATCAAACCCTTCTGTTAAAACCCCAACTTTATCTAAATTAGAGAATCCTACAGGACCTTCAGTGTATTCTAAATTGTTTTGCTTACCAATTTCTGTAACTTTATCTAATAAGGCTTTAGATACTTCTAAATCATCAATAAAGTCAAACCAACCAAAACGCATTTTCTTTATGTTTTGGTTATTTACTTCTAGCCAGTTAATAATGGCAGCAACACGACCTACAATTTCATTGCCTTTATAAGCAAGAAAAAAATAAGCATCTGCATCGTTAAAAACAGGGTTTTCTTTTTTATCAAAGGTTTTTAATTCTTGACTAATAATAGGAGGAACCCAGTATTTTGAATCTTTATATAGTGAGAAAGGAAATTTAACGAATGCTTTAAATTCTTTCTTGGTATGTACTTGTTTTATAGTAATCATGAAAATCTATAGTTCTTTATTAGTCGTCAAAATTCTGTTCATACTTTTGTCTATTATTTTTATTAGATTTTCTTGACTCTTTCTTGTTTTTATTTTTTTTCTTTTTGCTCTTTTTACCATTTCCTAACTCGGTACCATTATCAATTTCTTTGTCTTGGTGAAAATCTAATCTGTAAGATGCACCAATAGTTACACCAAATACAGAAGGCGTGTCTTTAGTGTTTAGGGTTAAAGCAGTATCTAACTGAAAGTTTCTACTCCATAAATATGCACCACCAAATCGAATTAAATTATCGGCATAAAAATCGCTACTTATTCCTTGTGCTTCACCAAATACTACCCATTGTGCATTAATAGATTTAGTAAGTGTTAATATGTATGAAAAATCAGATTGGTCTGTACCAATTCTATCTTTTACAAAGTTCATTACATATACCCAACCACCAGTGAAATTATTTTGTGTTGCAATCATTATTTTAGGACTAAAACCTTCTACACCATAAGCTGTAAACGGGTTGTCTTTAGCGTCATAATTTGCACCAACATACACTGCTACTGCAGGAATTAAAGATTTCCATTTAAAACTATGGTTTGCATTCCAGCTGAATAAGTTTGGTTTGTCTTCGCCTGCTTTTTTATAAGGATCATACACCAAATATTTAGCACCAATGGTTAATGTTTTAAAGTTGCTTAAAGACTCTTCATTAGCCACAGTATTTGTAAATGTTCTTTTTGTAGATTGGTACGTACCTTCAATATTAAGTTCTAAAGGTTCCCAAAGTAAGCCATATCTAGCGGTAAAATCGACACCATAACTTTTATCTTCACGATTTAAAGGAGTGTGATTTTCATTTAACATATAAGGACCAACTTCAAATTGAATTACGTTGGTACCTACAGAAAATGCACTTTTAGAAACACCAGGTCTGTTAGAGTTTATAACATCTGTGTATTGTGAGTAACCAGAAAAGGATACTGTAAAAGAAAAAATAGCTAAATAGAATTTAAAGAACTTCATATTTGTAGTTTTTTTTGGGCTCAAATATATAGATTTTAAATATTTTTTAAGGATTTAAACCATAAATTAAGATTTAAGAATTGTATTTTTGTATAAAAATGATTTTATGTTGCAATTAGCATCTGTTACAGGAGTTGTAAAAGTTATCTTAATAATTTTATTAATTTATTATGGAATTAAGATTTTATCTAGAATTTTTGCTCCTATTTTATTAAAGTTTTTAACTAAAAAGGCCGAACAACGTTTTGGCGATCAATTTGGTGGCTATAAAAAACCTGAAAAACCTAAAAATGAAGGGGAGATTACTATTGATAAAATGCCAGAAAGCAAGACTTCTAGTAAAGATGTAGGAGAATATGTAGACTATGAAGAAGTAGAGTAAGTATAGTACTTCTACCTCTATATTAGTAGTAAAAAAGAATTCTATTAACAATCACTAATTATTAAAGTTAAAAATAATTAGCCTCATGTAAACGTATTAAGTTTCAAAAATTATAGTTATTTTTCATACTTATTGATCTATTTATTCCATGCAATTTTCTATAAAAAAAGTACTTCCTCATTTTCTTGTTTTTGTTGGTTTTATCATACTTTCCCTTGCTTATTTTAGTCCTGTTTTAAAAGGAAAAGAGATTTACCAAAGTGATATTAAGCAATATATTGGTATGTCTAAACAACAAACCGATTTTAAAGCAGAAACAGGAGAAGAAACCTATTGGACCAACAGTGCCTTTGGTGGTATGCCAACGTATCAATTAGGTGCAAGATATCCGCATAACTATATTAAAAAATTAGATTTAGCTTTACGCTTTTTACCAAGACCAGCAGATTACTTATTCTTATATTTTGCAGGTTTTTACCTTCTTTTATTGGTTTTAAAAGTAGATTTTAAACTGGCAGCTCTTGGTGCTTTAGCCTTTGGTTTTTCTACCTATCTTATTATAATTCTTGGTGTTGGCCATAACAGTAAAGCCCATGCTATTGCTTATATGCCTTTAGTTTTAAGCGGAATTATTCTCACTTTTAAACGCAAATACATTTTTGGGTTTTTACTAACCACAGTAGCAATGGCCTTGCAGTTGGTGGCTAACCATCCGCAAATGACCTATTATTTAATGCTATTAGTTCTTGTTTTAGGAATTGCTTACTTAGTAGATGCTTATAACAAAAAACTGTTGCCTCATTATTTTAAATCTGTTGGTGTATTAGTAATTGCTGTCATTCTTGCTTTAGGATTAAATGCCACAAGTATTATGGCTACTAAAGAGTATGCAAACGAAAGTACTAGAAGTAAAAGCGAATTAACCATTAATCCTGATGGTTCACCAAAAGAAGCAAGTTCTGGATTAAGCAAAGAATATATTACGGAATATAGTTATGGTTTTTTTGAAAGCCTTAATTTATATATCTCTAGAATAGTAGGAGGAGGAAACCATGAAGATGTTGGTAAAGACTCTGCTTCTTACGAGTTTTTTATACGTCAAGGTGTTCCTGCATTACAAGCTAAAGAGTATGCCAAACAAACACCTACGTATTGGGGAAATCAACCTATAGTAGAAGCTCCAGCTTATGTTGGTGCAGTGGTAATATTCTTGTTTGTTTTTGCATTGTTTTTAGTAAAAGGAAGATTAAAATGGTGGCTTGTTGGTGGTACTATTTTGTCTTTATTACTTTCTTACGGAAAAAACTTAGGCTTTTTAACCGACTTCTTTATTGATTATGTTCCGTTTTACAACAAGTTTAGAGCAGTAAGTTCTATTCAGGTAATTTTAGAATTATGTATTCCTGTTTTAGCAATCTTTGGTTTATCGCGCTTGTTTAATCATTATGTAAAAGACGAAGAAAAGCTAAAAGCATTAATATATACAGTAGCTATAACAGCAGGATTAGCTGTTTTGTTGTTGCTTTCTAAATCTGCTTTTAATTTTGCAGGTGTTAATGATGGTTATTTTAAACAAAGTTACGGACAGCAATTTATGGATGCTTTACGTGATGATAGAAAATCTATGTTTACAGCAGACATCTTGCGAACGCTTGTATTAGTCTTACTTTCGGCAGAAGCAATATTTATGTTTTTAAAGAAAAAACTATCAGAAAACGTAGTTGTTGTAGCTTTTGCAGTATTGATTCTTTTCGATTTAGTTTCGGTAGATAGACGCTATGTAAACAACGACAATTTTGTTTCGGCTTTACAAGTAAAAAAACCATATCAAGCCAATGCAGCAGATATACAAATTCTTAAAGATACAACACATTTTAGAGTTTTTGATATTACAGATGCTACTGCTAGAGCTTCTTATTTTCATAATTCTCTTGGTGGTTATCATGCCGCAAAACTAAAACGCTATAACGAGCTTTACGACTTTCATATTGCTAGAAATAATATGAATGTATTAAACATGTTAAACACAAAGTATATTATAGCAGAAGAGGAAGGAAAAATATTTCCGTTTACCAATACAGATGCTAATGGTAATGCTTGGTTTGTAGGAAATATAGAAAGAAAAGAAAGTGCCAATGCAGAAATTATAGCTTTAGATAGTTTAGATACTAAAACAGTTGCTGTGCTTTCCGATAATTTATCTGACGAAAAGTATATTAAAAATGTAGCAGCTTTAAAAGCGAATTATACTGTAGATTCTTTAGCTACTATTACTTTAAAAGAATACCAACCAAACTATATAAAATACCAGTCTAAAAATACTAATCCTGGATTTGCTGTATTTTCTGAAATCTATTATGGTAAGGGTTGGCAAGCATATATTAACGGAAAACCAGAAGCGCATTATCGCGTAGATTACGTATTACGTGGCATGGAAATTCCAGCAGGCGAACACACTATAGAATTTAAATTTGAACCTCAAGTAATACAAACAGGAAGCAGCATAGCGCTTGCAAGCTCTATACTTTTTGCATTGCTACTTGTTGGTGGATTATATTTTGGTTTCAAGAAAAAATAATTGGTATTCCTGTTTTATCAGGAAGCTACATTTCGTTTCAATTTATAAGATTTTTGCTTTGGCAAGAATAAAGTAATGGATAAAAAAAAGGTACTTATTATAAGTTATTATTGGCCTCCAGCAGGAGGACCAGGAGTACAACGTTGGCTAAAATTTGTTAAGTATTTACCAGAGTTTAACGTTGCGCCAATAGTTTATATTCCATCTAATCCTAATTATCCATTAGTAGATGAAACGCTAGTAGATGAAGTTTCTAAGGAGGTAACTATTATTAAGCAACCCATTAGTGAACCTTATAAGTTTGCTTCTTTTCTTTCTAAAAAGAACACCAAATCTATTAGTAAAGGCTTGATTACCGAAGCTAAAAAGCAAAGCTTAATGGAGCGTTTGCTTTTACTTATACGTGGTAACTTTTTTATTCCAGATGCAAGAAAAAGTTGGGTGAAGCCTTCAGTAAAATACCTGTCTACTTATATTCAAGATTTTAATATAGATACTGTTATTACCACTGGTCCTCCGCATAGTTTGCATTTAATAGGTATGCAATTGAAAAGAAAACTAGGAGTAAAGTGGATTGCAGATTTTAGAGATCCATGGACAACCATAGGTTACCATAAAGAGCTAAAGCTAACCCAAAAAGCAAAGCAAAAACACATTCGCTTAGAGCGTGAAGTTTTACAAACAGCAGATCAAATTATTGTAACTAGTAGTGTAACAAAACAAGAGTTTCAAGAAAAAACAAATCAGCCAATAACGGTTATTACTAATGGTTATGATGTAGAAAAAACAGAAGCAGTTTCTTTAGATACCAAGTTTAGTTTGGCACATATTGGGTCGTTATTAGCAAAAAGAAACCCAGAAGTTTTATGGAATGTATTACAGGAATTAACCGAAGAAAATGAAGAATTTGCTAAGCATTTTGAATTAAAATTAGTTGGTGCTGTAAGCGAAAATATTCTTAAAAGTATAAAACTGTATAGGTTAAGTGATTATTTATGTTATGTTGGTTATGTTTCACATAATGAAGCTATTAAGTTTCAGAAAGAGTCACAAGTATTGTTGTTGATTGAAATAGATTCTGAAGAAACAAAATGTATTATTCCTGGAAAACTATTTGAGTATATGGTATCTAACAGACCTATTGTTGCATTGGGGCCTAAAGGTTCTGATGTTGAAAAAATTATAGTAGAAACCAATACAGGTAATTATTTTAGTTATCAGGATTATGACCAATTAAAAAACATTCTATTAAAACATTTTACAGCTTTTCAAGAACAGAAATTACGCTCTCATGCTATAGGTTTGCAAAAGTATAGCAGAAAAGAATTAACAAGAAAGTTGGCAGATGTAATTCATTCTGTTTCCTTTAATCATTAATACATTTTATTAAATTACTTAAAAATATAAGTTGCTTCACAAGAATTAAAATTTATAATATCTTATGGGAATAATTGCTTCACAATCTATAAAAAACACCATTATTACCTACATTGGTTTTGGTATAGGAGCAATTAATACGCTATTTTTATATACGGCATTTTTGTCTGCAGACTACTTTGGTTTAGTCGTTTTTGTACTTTCTACAGCAAACTTAATGATGCCCATTCTTATTTTTGGAGTAAACAATACTTTAATAAAGTTCTATTCTTCTTATAAAACAAGAAGACTACAAAACAACTTTTTAACCTTTATGTTGTTTCTGCCTTTGTTGTTTATTATACCTGCAGGTTTGCTAGGTTCCTTTTTTTATGAAAGTATTTCTAATTGGCTGGCAAAAGAAAATGAAATTATAAAAGATTATACTGGTTTAATGTATGTATTGGCTGTTGCTTTTGCATACTTTGAAATCTTTTTTTCATGGAGTAAAATTCACTTTAAATCGGTATTTGGTAATTTTATGCGAGAAGCTTTTCATAGAGTAGGTACTATGCTTTTGCTTTTTGCTGTGTATTTTAAATTACTTACTGTAGACTATTTTATTTACGCAGTAACTAGCATATACGTTATACGTGTATTTATCATGATGGTGTATGCTTTTAGCATACGTTTTCCTAAAATAACCATCTCTAAATCTTTTGACTATTTAACGGTTTTAAAATACAGTTTCCTTATTATTATAGCAGGATCTGTTTCTATGGTATTGTTAGATTTAGACAAGTTTATGATAGGAGAGTTAATAGAAATAGAAAACATTGCTTATTACAGTGTAGCTATTTTTATTGCTACTGTAATTGTAGTGCCTTCAAGAGCAATGCAGCAAATTGTAAACCCTTTAACAGCTTCTTATTTAAACAATAAAGATTATAAAAGTTTAGCACAACTGTACAAAAAGAGTTCTATTAACTTGTTTATTATAGGCGGTTTTATTTTTGTGCTAATTGTGATTAATATTAACGGATTATACGCACTATTAAATCCGGAGTATAGTAAAGGATTATTTATAGTAATTATAATATCTATTGTAAAATTGATAGATAACTTATTAGGAAACAATAATGCTATTATTTTTAATTCGGATTATTATAGAATTATACTAACCTTTGGTTTTTGTATTGTTTTCTTGGCTATAGCATTAAATTATATGCTTATACCTAAATACGGAATAGATGGAGCAGCAATAGCAAGTTTGATTACCTTTTTAGCTTATGACACGTTAAAAATGTGGTATGTACATTTAAAATTTAAAATGCACCCATTTACCCTAAAAACCGTTTACACTTTAGGCATTATTAGCTTGTTGTGTTTTAGTTTTTATTTCTGGGAATTTCCTTTTCACCCTATTATTAATATCGCCTTAAAAAGTGTCTTGGTAGCTTTATTGTATGCTTTTGCTGTGTTGAAGTTATCTTTATCTGAAGAAATAACCTCACTAATTAAAAAAATATTGAAGATTAAGTAATTTATGGTATCGTATTTTTATTACGAATACTCCTAATACTTTTGAAGCTTTGTACTGTAAATAAGAAAAACCCTAACCAGTTGCTTTTAGGCAAACTAGATTAGGGTTTTTAACTAACTAACCAAATTTTATCTTCTACTATTGCTTCTTGATGAAGTTTTATTAGAGTTATTACTTCTTGTGGTACTAGCAACCTGTCTGTTAGATCTAGAAGTTGTACTTGCAACTTGTCTGTTAGATCTAGAGGTATTAGCAGCAACTGTATTTCTGTTTCTTGTAGAACTGGTTACTCTAGGAGTAGTAGAGGTTCTATTTTTTGTAGCAACTGATGTTCTGTTACTTTTTGCTCTAGTGCTAGTTACATTATTATTTCTTGTTTGTTGTCTGTTTGTTTGTACTCTTGTTCTAGCGGAATTAGATCTGGTAACATTAGTAGTTCTTGTGCTATTGTTTCGTTGTACAGTAGCAGATCTGTTTCTAGATCTAATGCTTTTAGCAGTTACTGTATTTCTAGCTCTATTATTTCCTCTAGTAGCTAATGCGCTGCTTCTTGTAATGGTGTTTCCTCTTCGGTTAGCAACAGCAGTAGTACGTCTGTGGTTGTTTACAAATGGTCTTGTGTATTTATATCTAATAGGTTTGTAATGTTGTCTGTAAGGTCTGTTAAATACAACACAATGGTTAAAATGTGGTATTCTAAAGTTTGCATGCCATGGTCTGTATACATAAAAACGGTTGTACACATTTATAAAACCTGTGTAATGCGAAAAACGATTATATCTATTATAGTGTACATATAAGCCACCAACACGAGCTACTAAACCAAAATTGTTGTAGTTAATAAATACGTTTCCTATCTGACTTACACGACCATAATAATCATAAAAAACAGGCACGTGTTCAATTTGTACAATAGCACCATAGGCATCATATTGTACATAAGCATCATAATTATAACCAGAGTTAAAACTAATACTAGTATTGCCATGATTTATATTTACGTTTACGTTTGGTCCGTAATTCATCATATAAAAATCAAATTGACCATCTGGAAAAATTGAAAATTCAACACCTTGCTCTACAAAAATGAAGGAATTACCATATCCTCTTGCAGCTGTATTGCTGTTAGTATTGTCTAGCGTAGTGCTTGTATTTGCGTTTACAGTAAACGTAGTAAATAAGATTGCTGTAAAAAGTGCGAGTATATGTTTCATGATACTAGTTTTTAAATTTGAACTTGTAAACTAAATTACAAGCATCGTGCCAAAAAAAAAGTGTTGTACTTGATTGTGTATTTAAAACTCTGTGTTGAAGTGTTTTAGATGCGTTTATTTTTTTAGAAGATACTAGTATTTCGCTATTATTTAGGAACTTATTTTACCGTTTTTATAGCAGTTTATAAAAAAAGGTGCGCGTTTTTTAGAAGCTTAAAATTTTAATTGAAGGCAAAACAAGAGGGATTTTAAATCGTTTTGCCTTAACAAAAAGACTACATATATAGTGTTATTTTATTAAGGCAAAACCATATTATTTCTATGTTTTAGAAATATTGAAGTATTATCATTGGCTGTTTTATTTAAAACAGGTGGACTATTTTACAGCAATACAGCTAATTTCTACATTTACAAATTTTGGAAGATTAGCAACTTCCACCGTTTCTCTAGCAGGAGCAGAGTCGTTATCAAAATACTGACCATATACTTCGTTTATTTGGGCAAAGTTGTGCATATCACTAATAAAAATAGAGGTTTTAATCACGTTTTCAAAAGTCATGTCTGCAGCAGCAAGAACTGCTTTCATGTTTTCCATAACTTGTTTGGTTTCGGTTTTAATATCGTCTATAACCAATTCTCCTGTTTCAGGGTGTAGCGCAATTTGTCCGGAAGTATATAGTGTGTTTCCTGAAAGTACTGCTTGATTGTATGGCCCAATAGGAGCAGGAGCGTTTGGTGTAGTTATTATTTTTTTCATAGAGCATTAGTTTTTATTACCACAAAGGTGGAGCGTTTCTTTTAGGCAATAAAGATAATTGTTTTAAAGATTCTTTGGAAAGCTGGAGGATGTTTTCTTTAACGTGTTTGTGTATGATTTCGTTGCGTGTTTAAGCACTAAAGTTAGCGAATAAATCACAGATAGAAAGTCCGCGAGGACTTTCGTAAGTAGGCTATAACCAGCAATGAATTATACAGGGTGTTGGCAAATCGTTATTTCTTAACTATTTTTCTGTTTATTATATTTCCGTTATCTAAAACAATTTTTAATAAATATATTGATGATGGTAAGTCAGAAATGTCAATTGAAGAATTATTAGTTTGAAATAAGAATCTACCATTTATGTCATAAATTGAAACTTTAAAAATTGAATTTTTGACGGAATTTATTGTTATTATTGAATTTGTTGGATTAGGAAAAATGCTTAAAGAATCATCAAGTATATTATTATCATTTACACTTAAATTAAAACTAGAAAAATTGTATTTATGTATAAATCCTCTAGCCCAACTATACTCATGATTCGTAGATATCTGATATCCATTTTGACCAGTAAGGATTAAATTATTGATTGAGTCTGTTGAAGCGTAAATAAACGATAATGAACTGGGTAATTTGAACTCACTAATTTCAACAGCGTTTTCATCAAATACCTTTACAATATTATCGAAATACGTATTAAAAAAAATATGATTGCCAACTTTACGTAAATAAGGTTGATTATAATATGCATCAATTGAGGTTGATAATAAATTCAAATTATTGTCATATATTTTTATATATCCATCATCGTTTAGTGTAAATATATTGTTATTAGGTGTACTAATTACTTGTTTTATTTTATTACTTAAAGTTATATAATTATATGTATTGTTTAAGGTTATTCTATGAATTTTTGCGTTGATTTGTCCCCAAGAAGAAGAAAAATTTATGTTACCATTATCGTCAACAGAATAAGATGATATTCCGCCATAAGTACCTGTAATAGCTAAATTTGTTTCAAATTCTAAATTAAAATTTTTATATATATTCAATTTTGGCGAAGTGTCGTTATAAGAGTTACTACCTGTGTACATATAGATATATGAATCTCCATTTGAGGATATATAAGAATCAAGAAAGTTTAAACCTTCAAAAGTTTGGGCATTCAATAAACTACCATCATCATTATTTATAGTATAAATAATGGTGTCATCGTCATATGTAATATCGTTATCGACGGAAGTCGATAAGTTTATATTATTATTTTGATCTAAATACATATTAATACTCCGAACACTAGGCACTTGGTAAAGAATTACTCCACTAGGTGAAATTTTTATAAGTTCGTGACTATTAACATTTATCATTGAATTTATAAACAAATTATTTTCATTATCTATAACATAAATTCTTTCATTACTCGAATGTGTATTTACTATAAAATTATCCAATTCTAGAGCCCATAATAAAGTTAAATCCGAGTTGTATTTATAAATTGTTTTTGTTACCGGTGCTCTTGAACCTCCAATAGACCAATTGTCTGGGCCTAATTTTTCTTCAGATGCAACAATATAATTATCTAGATTATCTATGATTATTTTTTGTTTAAAAGCTTTAGATGTTCCTTCACCCGAATAACTATAAGTATTTAATATTTGGTTAGTATCTATTTTTTGTATTTCTAAATCTTGTTGGGTTGAGAAGTCTGAACCAGGGTACATTTGAGAAAATGTAGTTCTTGAGATAGCTATATTTGAATTGTTAATTAAATTGAAATCATTAAAATTATTATATGAACCTAAAAATTCATTAGTAAGATTTAATGATTGGTCGAAAAGTTTAAAATTACCATTTGAATAAACAAGTATAGAATTTTCAGAATAATATTTTAATCCATTAATAAAAGTTGAACTAGCACTTAAATCAGTAATTATATTTCCAGAATTATCATACTCTAATAAGTTTAGTGTTTTACTTTCGGACGAAGTAGATAATTTACTGTTGCACAAGAATGACAAATTACCATTTGAGTTTATATTAACAGCAAAAGTATCTTTATCATAATTATCTGGTGATTCTATGTTAAAGCTTAAGTTTCCAGCATTATCAAGTTTTAGTAATTTAAATTTATTAGAATTTTCTAATGGATATGTTAAGTAGATATTGGAATTAGAATCAACTTCGATTATTCCTTTATAAAAAAGGTCAGTATCATTTAAATCTATAAAAGAGTTTAGAGGATAAGTTTCTATGGTAGTATTATTAATTTTTTTTATAAAATGTTCATAAAAGGAAGGACTAGAAGTTAGGTTGTGTCTTCTGTATCTCATATAATACTCATCGTTTTTATAGAAAATTTCATAAGTTATTCCCGTAAAATTATTAGTGTAGTAGTCAATGATGTCTTCCCTGTAGAAGCTTGTGATAATATTTCCGCTTTCACTAATTGTATAAAAATGAAACTTTGCTGCAGTATTTGTTTCATTAGATTTAGCATGAACGATATGCAATAAACCATTGTCATCTAAAAATGAATTTTGATAAAAATAATCATCACTTTCTGAATCGTTATAGTCATCTATGTTTAAATGCCATAATTCATTACCTTCTGTATCATACTTTATTACAAACAGTAACCCGTTTTGAGAGGACTGCTTAGTAGCACTTCTTCCTGTAATATAAATGTTATTATTGGTATCTAAAAAAGAATTTAGTGGTATATCATAGGATAAATCATTTTCTAAAGAAAATCGTTTTTGCCATAATTGATTTAAATTAGAATCTAATTTGGTTGTTAATATATCTGTAAATGATGAATCTCTTTCTGTGGTTGCTATTGAAATAATATTTTCATTGCCGTCAATAACTGAAAAATAAGCTACATCTCTGTTTGTATGGCTATTCAAAGCAAAAGATTCTTTTAAAGTTGGTTCTATAAAATCTTGACTATAAGAGTTGAAAGTAAATAATAGAAGGAAAATAATTAATGTAATTTTTTTCATTATAATTTTGGTTTTAATGTTTGCCAACTTATTTATATACGTGTATAATCAACCCTTTATTTTTATTATAGGTTGTATAAAAATGCTTTTACTAAAGCAGTTATTAATTGCAACGATTTAAAAAGTATAAAGGTTTTAGAAAGTCGATTAATTAATAGCGCAAGCAATATAAGAAAATTCTCTATTTTATATAAAGCCAAAAACTAAAAAATAGAAGTTGGGTTGCTTTTTATTTTAATAATTTTAAATACTATGCCTAATTGAAAATAGGGTGTAGGTTTGTTGTATGTTGTGTGGTTTATGGTTAGTTGTGTGATTTAGTAACTAAATTTAGCAAATACAAACCGAATAGAAAATCTGTGAGGATTTATGTAAGCAGGCTAGAACCTAGCAATAAAATATATGCATTGTTGGCATACGTTTTTTGTTTAAGGTGAGTTTTTATGGATTTTATTATTATAAATTTTTCCATCTTTCATTATGAATACAACGTTTTCTATTGTAGAGATAAAATCATTAATAACATCTCCTTTTACAGCTATAATATCTGCATTTGCTTTAGGTTTTATATAACCAATTTCATTTTCTCTTCCTAAATAAAAAGCAGAAATATATGTGCTGGACTGAAGTATATCTAAAGGCTTCATTCCTGCTTCTAAATAGCACCTAAACATGTCTTTGGATGATTTTCCACGGGATACTTTTATATCTGTATAATTATCAGAACCAGCCACTATAGGAACCCCTTTTTCAATTGCTCTATTGAGTCTTTTTTTCATTCTATCAACATAGCCGTCAATCCAATCCAATTCATTGTCATTATATTTGGCGAGCTTTGCATAAGTAAACATATACGATTTACTATTTTCTGTGGGTACCAGAAAGATTTGCTTTTCTGCCATTTTAACTAAAGTACTATCTGCCAAATTAAACCCATGTTCAATTCCATCAACACCAGCCTCAATTGCATTCCAGGCAGACTGATTTGTGACGCAATGAGCTGTGACTTTTAAATTATATGAGTGCGCTGTGTTCACAATAGACTTTATTTCATTTATTGTTAAATATGTTTTATTTGGAATATTATCTGCGCAAATTTTAATTACATCTACATTTTGATTAACATGTTCGCGTACAGCATTTTTACCGTCTTCAGGACTTGTTATAATTCGATATTCTAAATCTATTATTTTTTGATGTTTAGGAAGTACACCATAAACTTGCCCACCATTTGCAGCCAAAATTGGACCAGAGGCAAAAATACGAGGACCTTCAATCGTTCCTTCGTTAATAGCATCTCTAAGGGCTACATCGAGATATAAACCAGAGTTTCCAAGATCCTTAATACTTGTTATGCCCTCATCTAAATAAGTTTTGGCTCTTTTGTAGCCACGAAGTGCTCTCAAAGCATCACTTTCCATTGTCAGCGATTGAATGCTGTGTTCTGCAAAATCTTCACTAGCCTCTTGAGAAAAAAGTACATGTGTATGAGCATCAATTAGTCCAGGAAGAACCGTGTAATTGGTTAAATCTATTACTTCGCTATTTTTAGGTAAGGATTCAAATTCACCAATAGCTATAATTTTTGTTCCTTGAATTTGTATAAGCTTGTTTTTTAGAAGCATATTGCTTTTACTGTCATATAAAACCCCAGCTTTGATATAGGTGTTCTTTTGTTGTCCTATTAATTTACCTTGTGAGGAAACAACAATTATGAAAAGAATTATAATGGTTTTATACATGTCTCGCTCTTTTTTGGTTTAAATGAATGCCAACGGTTTTGTGTAAGAAAAGTTGCGTGTTTAAGTACTAAAGTTAGCAAATAAATCACAGATAGAAAGTATGCGAGGACTTTTGTTAATAGACTATAACCAGGCAATTAATTTTATACGGTGTTGTGTGTAGTTATTTTTCTTGTTTTAAATAAGCATCAATAGCCTTAATTGTCTTCAGTCCTTCTTTGTGTAGTAACATTCGCACTTTATGATTCAGTAAAATGTTGGCTTTTGTCAAGCCAAAATTATCGGAAATTATTTTTTTTTGGTCATCATTTAGGTTTATAATAGAATTATAAAGTTTATAAAATGATTTTTCAAACGAGTTTTCTTTCCACCTTTCTGGCATCTCAAGGTCTGACCCAGAACCTGTTGCGAAAAGAGGAAAAATATTATCATTATATTTTAAGATGGAATTATTGTGTACGCTCTCTTCTTTTATTACTTCATCAAATAATCTGTAGTAATATTGAATACTATTTCTTAAAGAATCTGAAGTAATGAGTCCTGTTTTGCCAGACGATTTCATGTCATCAAAAACTATATTTTTACCTTCAAACCAATGGATTCCAAAAGCATTACCTGACTTTGTGACTAATACAATAGGGTCTGTGGCTATTGAATCTGACTGCAAATAACGTCCCAAATAAGTATACGCATCTAATCGAATAGTATCCCCTTGAAAAAGCCTTTCTAGTTCTGCTAAGTCCTGCTTAATATCTAATTGTATTCTAGCAAGGTATTTCTTTTCATCGCCTTTGTCTTTTTTTATATCATTAAGATTATTTAATTGCAAGGCAATAAGAATACCAATTACAACAAGAATGACTTCTCCAATAGCATAAATGAAATAATTACTCAGTTTATTTTTAGTTAATAGTTTTTGTCTAATTTTTCTAAAGAATTTTATCATTGGTTAGCGGTTTCTGATAATGAAGCACAACGGTTTTGTGTATGACTCGTTACGTGGTTTAAGTACTAAAGTTAGCAAATAAATCACAGATAGAAAGTCTGAGAGGACTTTTGTAAGTAGGTTATAACCAGCAATGAATTATACACGTTATTGCCCACAGTTTTTTATTTCCAATTTTAATAATTCAGTATATGGATTTCCTTTTAAACCTAATAGCTCAGCAAAAGCCGGTTCCGTTTTTAATCCGTCAGATTTTAATTCTTTTATTCTCTGTTTAAAGTCAATTCCTTTTTGGTTTAAAATCCTGTTTTCAATAATCATATGTCGATAAGCGTTTTGCTTTTCGGTTGGTATATTTTGTCCGAAAATCTCAAACAAAAAATTTTCGGTCTTAAATTCCGCAACAGTTGATTCAATTCCGTTTTGGTTTTTTGAATAAACTTTAAAATCTTCTTTTTTTGAAAACTCTTTTGTCAAACACTTTTTAAATTCAGAGTGATTTTCGCATTCACAAATAATGTCTAAATCGCTTTCGGGTAAATCAATTTCGATTGGAATAGTTCCAGTCAGAATCGGATTATATTTTTCGAGTATTTCAAAAATTTTATGACGTTTAATTTCGTTAAAAGCGAGTTTTTGTCTTTCGTTTCCGTATTTTAAATATTCTATATTTCTAAAATTTTCAATCAATTTCCGATTTTTTTTTCAAATTGTGGGCAACTTATTTATATACATGTATAATCAACCTTTTATTTCTATAATATAATTTAGCAATTAATTACCGAATAAAAAATCTGATAGAATTTATGTAAGTAGGCTAGTACTAGCAATGGATTATATACGTTGTTGTAACACGTTTTTTATTTAGATAATTGCTTTTCAAGTTCTCCTTTTTCGTAAGCTTTATAGAACTTTTTTGTTTTTGAATTCATAGGAACATTATTTTCTTTTTTTCCAATAAATTCCAACAAGATTTTGGTTCCACCAAGTTGAATTTCTTTTACATCTGCTTGTTCACTATATTTTTGTCCGTCTTTAGGCTTGCATTCCAAAATTCGGTTATGATTTATCTTTTGGTCTAATCCGTAATTTATCATTGCGACAGCATAAAGAAACTGTTGTTTATTTTCATTAGTTAAAGCGTTGTAGAATTTCCCAAATGTTGGTATTCCCATTCCAATGTCTTTATTCATCCAAAATCCTACAATTTGAGCTGCTGATTTAAATTCAGTTCCATTCGGATAAATAGGATTTGAAAAGATGTACTGACTTGCATCGAAAATCAGATTTTCGTAGTCTTCGTATTCTGGGTTTTCATCTTCTTTCATTTTTGCCAAAGACACAGAAAAAAGTTCGTTAGATGAAGAAGGAAATGTGAATGAAGTCCAAAGTCTTGATTTTACAACTTTGTCATTAAACTTTCCAGGTCTAAATTCGATAGAATTAATTGCATCTTTTATGATTTTGTTTGTCGGTCCTGACTTTGGATATGAACTAACCGTTACGTCTGTAACTTTCGAGTCTTCAGTAATTGTTAAATAAACATAAACATTGCCTTTAAATTCTATTCCTGATGTTAGGTTGGGATAAATGAAGTTTCTTAAATTTTGTTCAGAACAAGCGATTTGTTCCTTTTCTGAAAGTCCAGAATTACAGTCATTTTCAAATGGTAATTCGGTTAAAACAGCATAATGATAAATTCCTTCTTTTTCTTGTTTAAATGGCTTTACTTTATATCCTCTTTCAGCCGTTTTGTCGGCATCTAAAAAATGCCCTTTCGGTATTTGTCCAATTCCAATGAATGGAATTAGAAGTAAAAAAGTCAGAATGTTTAATTTGTTTTTCTTCATTTTGTTGATTTGGTCAAATGTGTTACAATGGTTTTGTGTATGACTCGTTGCGTGGTTAAGCAACTAAGTTAACAAATAACAACCGAATAGAAAATCCGCAAAGATTTTCGTAAGTAAGCGAGAACCAAGTAATAAATTATATACAGTGTTAGGCACTGGCAATTTTTTAGTTCAAATTTTCTAAAAAGTCAATTAATGGTAAAATTATTTTATTATTTTCTTTTTTTCTTTTTTCTATTGAATAATACATTATGCATATCATTAAAACAGTGAAAACAAGATGAATAATTATCCTTACAGTTATTGATATATTGAATTTTTGTAAAATAGCAATGTAGCCTATATTTATTCCTAAAACTAATAAAAATGTATAGAACCACATATATCTTGATGTAGTTAACATTCGTTGCTTTAGTTTATGAATAATGTTTTTTATATATTTTTTATTATTTAATTTAGCATCATTACTTATTAAGCTATACTTACTTCTATAAGATTGTATTAGTATCATTATCATACCAAAACTAATTATGATGATAGATATTAAATAATATATATTTGAGAGTATAGGAAGTAATGTTGCTAAAACTATTATCGTAACTGGAACAGCAGCGAGTAAAATGATTCTTTCTAATTTTCCTTTTTTTTCAATTTTGTTTAAATGAGTAATCAACTTATTTAAATCTAAAGGTGTTGACTTTTCTTCTTTCCAAAGGTTTTGCCAATTTGTAATGTCTTTCTCCATAATTATTTGAGTTTTTTACTCAATGTTTTTTTAATTCTATTTATTCTAACTCCAACATTCGAAGTTTTTAATCCAGTTATATTGGAAATCTCGTCATAACTACAATTCTCTAACAATAATCCTATAATTATTCGATCTATTTCTTTAAGTGATGAAATGGCTTTATAGAGTTTTTTTACTTCTTGTTCTTTATCAGTTGAGTTCAAATTCTCAATTTCGTAGTGAGGTATATTGGGTTGATAATCTATCTCTTTTTTGTTTAATTTGGTTTTTCGATTCAGAGTTAAGAGTGCTGTGTTTGTTGTGATTCGGTAAATCCAAGTATCTATACTACTCTCATTTCTAAATGTGTTTAAATTATTCCAAACTTTTATAAGAATTTCTTGAAATAAATCATCAGCATCCGTTTTATTTCCCATAAACCCTAAACAAAGCCTATGAATTTTATCCTTTGATTGCTCATAGACTTTTTTAAATTTTTGTTCTTTATTCTTCATAATTTATAAATGCCTCAACCGAATTAATAAACCATTTAGGTTCGTCCCACATAACAAAGTGCTTTGCTGTTTCCGCAACTTTGATTTGACAATTTTCTGCTTTCAAAAATTGATTTTTATAGTTTGCTTGAACTATTTCTTTTGTTATTCCGTAATCTTTTGCTCCATACCAACTTCCAAATACAAGGATAGGTATTTTTACTTTTTCAATATCATTTCTTAAATCTGTTGTCATAAGTTCATAAATTGCTTGTGCCATTGTATTTCTGTCTGATTGTATAGACCATTTAGTCGCTAACTGAATATTTGTGGAATCAGTTATCATAGTTGGCATCGTCATTTTTTGTTGTTGAATAAATAGACTGTCAGAAGTTGATAGCATTATTTCTTTCATCATTTTTGCTTGTGGCAGAATATTTTCTTTTGTTGCATTTGGGTTATAAGCCGAAGACATAAAAGGATATGAGTCAACAATTATAATCTTTTTCAATAATTTAGTTTGAGAACTTGCAATTGAAAGTGATAAAAAACCACCCAAACTATGTCCAATTAATATTGGTTTTTCATTGAGTTCATCCTGAACATACTTGATGATTTCTTTTTCAATAATTGGTAAGTAACCTTTTTCGAGTGAAATTGCACTTTGATTAGCAAATCCTGCTAAAGTCAAAATATGACATTCAAAATTGTTCTCTAATGTATCTGTTGTTTCTTCCCATACTTTACCAGAAGATGCTAATCCTGGAATTAAAATTATCGGTTTCCCTTGCCCTTTAATTTCGATATTGAAAGAATATTTTTCAGATTGAGAGTAAGTTGCTATTTGATAAAAAAAGATGACTAATAGAATTGCTAATTTTTTCATTGTAAATGTTTTTATGATTTACTCTTTAGATTAGCAAAAGGTATTTTTATTACACTTTTTTAATTATTTTTTTTATTTATGTCGATTTTTAGGCTTTCGTGAGTGCTTGTGCCTAACTTATTTATATACATGTATAATCAACCATTTATTTCTATTATAGGTTCTATAAAAGTGGGTTATACTAATACTGCTATTAATTGCATGGATTTAAAAAGTATAAAGGTTTTAGTAAGTCGATTAATTAATAGCGCAACTAATATAAGAAAATTCTGTATTTTACATAAAGCGGGAAACTAAAAAAATAGAAGTTGGGTTGCTTTTTATTTTAATGGTTATTAAATAATATACCTAGTTGAAAATAGGGTGTAGTTTTGTCGTGTAGTGTGTAGTAGCTAGAAGTGTAGGGAGTTGCTTTTTTGAAAACGTAATTTTTTAATATTTACATTTAAGTTTATTTTGCTTAAGAAACATTCTATTTTACTGAATTAGCAATTTTTTATATGCCTTGTTTGGCATTTGTGCTTTATTTTATATTATGCAACCCACTTAATCCTTGATCATAATATCTCCATTAAATCTAAAGGATTTTTTAATAAATATTTTGCTCCATTTGAAGTCAATTCTTCTTTTGGTCTATATCCCCATAATACACCTACTGCAAACATATTTGCATTATTTGCAGTTTGCATATCAATACCAGTATCTCCTATGTACATTATTTCTTCTGGTTTTATACCTAAGGTTTTACTTATTTCTACTGCTGTAAATGGATTTGGTTTTTTATGTGCTTCCATACTTAAACCAATTACAGGATCAAAATAGTTAGGGAATAAAGTGGATGTTATTTTCTTAGTAAGTGCATCAGCCTTATTTGATAATACACTTAGTTTAATATCGCGTGACTTTAAGTTGTCTAGTAATTCGATAATTCCATCATATGGTTTTGTTTTATGCGTACAATTATCACGATATACTTCAATCATTGAATGGAAACAACTATCTATTTGTTTTTCATTATTATGAGTCAATGGAAGTGATTTACTTACAAGACTTCTTATTCCGCTACCAATAAAACTTTGATGTTCGTCATAACTATGAGTAGGGTAATTATTGTTTTTAAGGACAATATTCATAGAATCTGCAATGTCTTGAAGTGAATTCACTAGTGTACCATCTAAATCAAAAATAACTGCTTTAAACTTCATATTTTTATTTTTTTGTATTCCTCTAAATTACAAACTTTCTGATTGTGGTTTTTGCAAAATGACCAACTTATTTATATACGTGTATAATCAACTCTTTATTTCTATAATATAATTTAGCAACTAATTACCGAATAGAAAATCTGTGAAGATTTTTGCAAGTAGGCTAGGACTAGGAATTAATTATATATGGTGTTAGCCACAGTTATTTTTCGTATTCGTAATGGATTGTATTTTGTAATTCTTTGGTCTCGTAGTCTTTTATAATTTCTTTTTCTAATAAGCCATTTTCACAATAATAATATTCAGTTTCATCCATAAATTGAGCTTCACCAACAATCTTAATTTTACCCAAAATAGTTTTCTTGTATTCTAGATGTGGAAATTCAATTAATTTAAATAGTCTTTGATCCTTGTATTCGTAAAGTGTTTTCTTTACACTTCCTTCATATTTAAAGTATAAGCATTCGGTTAGAAATCCATTCTTATTAAATGTATATTTTACTTTGTCAGGTTCATCAAGATGTGTAATTAAATTTACGGACTTTGTTTTATTCCATTCGTGTTTTATTCGATATGCTTCTTCATCATCATATGTATATCGTTCAAAGGATAAATCATCTCCCAAGTATTCAAACTCACCAGTATAAATTTTCACTTCTTTTTCATTTTCGATATTTATAAGAACTTCTCTTATTTTTTTCTCATTTGAATAAGTGAGTTTTTTAATTGAATCAAATTTCGCCTCATTTATTGTATCTTCAAATAGATAAAATTTAACAACAAAATTATCATCCGAATGTTCATATTCGGAAATTATACCATTTCTATAATCAATAATTTTAGAAACTTTATAGTCTTTATAAAAGTATTCTTTTCTAATATCTTTTTGCTTCTCTGATTTTGTGAAAATCGTTAATTTATTAAAATCAAGAGGTGCTTTTAGAGGGTCAAAATGTCCTTTGAATATCATTCGTTATTAATTTTAGCTAACGTGTTTGTATATGGTTTGTTGTGTGGTTTAGCACCTAATTTAGCAAATAAAAACCGAATAGAAAATCTGTGAAGATTTTTGCAAGTAGGCTAGGACTAGGAATAAATTATATATGGTGTTAGCATACGTTTTTATTCTTCATTTCGCTTTTTTGTCCATTCATTAAATTCGCTAAAGTCACGAATGTTTGGTATCCATTTTGGTTCAATTTCTTTAACAGATTTTTCGAATACATTTCCTGTTCCATATAATTGATATATTCTTTGAGTCTGCCAAAAAAAATAATCTTGTACACCTATTTTTCTTTCAAAAACTTCTCTTGCTGTCTCATAAAATATTTTTGTCCAAAATTTTTTCTCATTAAGTTCGGGAAAATCAGTTTCTATATCAAGACTCATTCCTGGCCAATAATTTTCAACATTATTTTCCATTTTTTCTACATATTCCATTTCAGATTCGGTTGCCATTTTTCGGGCAACTTTACTTGCGAAAGTTATTGTATTCCTAAATTGACTATTATTAAAAACAATTTCGTGTTCCTTAAAATATATAAATCCTGCCATTCAAGTTTTTTAGCTATTCAAAATTTTCTTGTTATTACTATTCGTTCTTAATGTATGCTAACGTGTTTGTGTATGGTTATTTGTATGGTTAGGCAACTAAGTTAGCAAACATTCACAAGTAGGGAAGAACCTAGCAATAAAATATTTGCATTGTTACCAGCAGTTATTTTTATGTTGATTGGTCAGTCCAAGTTATTAATTTCCATTTTCCATTGATTTTCTTAAACTCATATTCAATTGCTATTCCGTTTTCAATTCCGTTAATTTCGATTAGAGCATTTTCATTTTCGATAATTATAGTCTGTTCATATTCTCTAAAATCTTCTTTTTCAGACGTCTTATTTACAGAGATTTTTTTTAGGACATATTCACTCTGATTTACTATTCGTTCGTTCAACTCAAATTCAACTTTTTGGAAATCCTTTATTTTAATTGGAAAATCAACTCTACTGATTTGAAAAGTAGAATCTTTATTAAAAAAATTAAGAAAAAGTTTAAATTCAGAATCGATATTTTCAGGAATAATTATTTCAGTTTTATTATTTAATTCAGATTTTGATTTATCAGTAATAATTACCGCTTGAGTATCTTTTTTATTTTGTTTACAAGCTGAAATAAGAATCAATAATATTAATAGAATGCGAATTTTCATAATTGTAGGTAACGGTTTTGTATATGATACGTTGCGTGTGTAAGCACCTAATTTAGCAAATAAAAACCGAATAGAAAATCTGTGAAGATTTTGGCAAGTAGGCTAGGACTAGGAATAAATTATACAAGGTATTACCAACTGGCTTTGTTTCATTCGTAAATTCTAATTATTTCGCCATTTCCTTTTCCGTTTACACTTCTTACATATCCGTTAATTACTTTTTTCATTGGTATCGGATTGTGTCCTGGAAAATAGTCTTTATACTTTTCATAAGCATCATCCACCATTCCAGAAGAAACAACATTTACTCTAATTCCGTTTTCAATTTCAAGTGCAACTGCTTGTACAAAACTATGAATTCCTCCATTTACCATTGACGCACTCGTTGTTTTTACAACTGGGTCGTCTGCCAAAATTCCTGTTGACAAAGTAATCGAACCATTTGGATTTAAATAATTCTGGCCAATGCGTACAAGATTAACTTGTCCCATTAGTTTACTTTTCAGTCCGATATAATAATCGTCTTCAGAAAGTTTATTGAAATCGTCCCATTTTGCTTCTCCAGCGATACAAATTATAGCGTCCACTTTTCCAATCTTTTCAAACATTGATTGTATCGAACTACTATCAGCAATGTCAACAGTTACGTCTCCATTGGTGCGCCCAGCAATTATTATTTCGTTCTTTTCTTTAAAATGTGAAACAACGGTTTTTCCTATTGTTCCGTTTCCTCCAATTATTAAAATTTTCATTGTTTTATTTTTAAGTTAAACATTTAGTCTTGTTGCATTTCTCTTTTTTTTCTTGACTTATATATCGTTAAAGTTGCAATGACACTCCAAAGTAAATTAGTTGCAAATGGTGGAATAGCATTGTAGTAATAACAGTTTATGGCAATTAAAAGTCCTCCAAGCAAGTTTAAATACTTTCCATAGTCCAAATATTTTTTGTTTTCGATTAGAGTTAGGGTATAGGCAAGGATTATCAATCCTGAACCTGACCAGCCTAATATGTCAATTAATAATGTCATAGTTTGTTATATTGCGAAATGTCGATATGTATTGTCAAATTTTTTTATTTTAGAAAATCCGTAAACTGTTTAATAGTCTCTTCGTTCCTTTTTAAATACGACCATTTTCCGTGTCTTGTTGCTATTAAAAGTCCACATTTTTCCATATTGGTCAAATATGTTGAAATAGTCGATTGAGATAGTTTCGTTTTTTCTTGAATATAAGTAACGCAAACACCATCATTAAAATGCTTTAATGTTTCGTGTGGTGGAAAGTGTTTCTCTGGTTCTTTCAACCATTCCAATATCTGAAATCTGATTTGGTTCGATAAACATTTACCAATTTCTGTTGCTATTTTCAAATTCATAAAGCAAACATATCTATAATTCTCAATATATAAAAATGAATTCGAGTTTTTGTTTGAAGCCCGATGTTTTTTCAGCTTGTTGCAAACGGATTAGTGTAAGAATAGTTGCGGGTTAGCTTGCGAGGAATTTATTTAGTAAGTTCAGATGTAGCAAACACGCCACTACCTTTGATTAAGCGCTAAACCGCAATTCTTTTTATGCATTGTTGGCAATAGTACTATTTTATTTTAAGTGAAGTCTTATATATTTTACTTAATCCATTATTACTTTCATTAATATATTTTCTAAATTCTGAAATAGTATCGAAATTTCTTGAATGTATATTATTTCTTTTGCTTGTAAAATATAAAATTTGGTTTTGTTCATCATAAAATGGGCAATATTCCATATACTTTGTGTTCACCGGAATTCCTAGATTTACAGCACTTTTCCAGTTTCCTTTTGTATCCTTCTTCGAAATATATAAATCCCCACTTCCTTGACCATCTTTTTCATTATATTTTGAATAGATTATGAAATCTTCTTTTTCTGAAATAAAAGCATTAAACTCATAGCCGGAACTGTTAATGTTTTTATCTAATAAAATAGGGTTTGAATATTTATCACCTTTCCATTCACAATAATAAATGTCATCTTTTCCAAAACCGTCAGGCGATACCATTGTAAAATATATATTTCCATTTTTACTGACAGAAGGATAAAACTCGTCTAATTCTGAATTAATTGGTTTTCCAATGTTTTTAGGTTTTGACCACAGCTCATCTTTGTTATCTCTTTCAACATACCAAATATCAAAATCCTTTTTTTTATTAATAGAATCATTTAAAGGTCTATTAGATACAAAAAACAGTCGATTATTATCATATGATAAAAAAGGCTCTAAATACATATATGAGTCACAAAAAGGTAATAATTCTGGTTTTGACCAACCATTTTTTTTCTTTTTAATATAAGCAAGTTGTGAAATTTCTTGATTAGGGCTTTGTACAGTAAAGAATGCTTCATTCCCATCTTTTGAAATACAAAAATCTCTTACATTAATAAATTGATTTAATGCTTTATCAAATTGAGTAATTTTAGATTCATTCTGAGCTGATAATAAATTTGAAATAAGAATTAACAAAATTACTAATCTGATTTTTTTCATTATTGAAGTTCTTTTAAAAGTATTATTGCCAACGGTCTTGTATATAAAAAGTAGCAGATTTATGTGTACTAATTTTCAGTTTAAAACAAAGATAGCAGAAAAGAACTAAACTTTAAGTTTTGCTCTTAACTGCTATTTTTTATATACGTTGTAGGCAAGTGCTTTATTTAATTCACTCTTTTGATGTATAGATGATTTTTTTTAATAAAATTAGTTTTCAAGTTATTTTAAAATGGAGCATAGGTGTCTTTGGGTTCGTTTGGGACACTCCAACGTTGGCGAGCGGTAATGTTTTCTGATTCAACTTTATCTGCCGATTTAGCAAAATTACCATAACTATTAGCTCCTCCTTGCGGTATTTGCATACGGTCTCCATATAACCATACAACTAAGTTGCTGCGCTGACCACTGGTTATTGGATGTGTTGCATGTGGCACATTACCTCTATGAATGATAGCTTTTCCAGGCTCAAAACTAGTTTGGACAGTTCTTCCTGTGGTTTTATCATGAAAATCAACTTGTGAACCTGTAAAAGGCTCGTCAGGTAAGTTGATATTGATATTTAGAGTAGCAGATGAAGCATCGGTATGTGCGTGCAAGTCCTTATCCTTATCAGGATTGTATTGAATAGAAAAACCAAAAGTTTGGCTATCGTAGCCGTAAGTGCCCAATAACAAGCGTGCAATTGGTCGCATATAGCGATTCATCATATCGTTATAAAAAGCTTGAAAATAAGGTGCTGCAAGATGTCCTTCGGAACGTGGGTCGAGCATAACTCCATAACGATTTAATTGTATGCCGTAAGGTGCACGTTTCGGAATTTGTGAATTTGCCACAGCTTCTAAATAATTACGAAACTCTGCCAAGCGTTCAACATCAAAAAATTGTGCGGTATAAACTCCTGGAATAATTTCTTCCCATAAATCGGCAACAGCATTTTCTTTTTCTGGATTTTCCCAAGCATCTTTAATTGCTCTTCGTAAGCGTGGGTCAAGCAAAGTTTCATCAGGAACTAATAAATCGCCTTTGTTTTTTATTTCCCATTCTACCCAAGCACTTTCTAGTAATGCTCTGTTGCTTTTCCAAAAATGTGACACAGAAGGTTCACGGTTTAAGGAGGCTTCTCTAGAGGGTAGTGTTAGTGAACGCGCTTGCTCAAGTGTATTGTTAATTGTCATAATTTAAAATTTGGTTTGTTTGAGCAAGTAATTCATTGATTTTCATTTGATTGTATGCGTCATTATGTGCTTCAGAAAAAACACCTTTGTCATTATCGAAGTACTTACCTGAATTCTTGTTGTGATTTGTAGAAAGGGCTAATTCATATAATATATCAGCTCCCTTTTCGGCAGGAGACCAATGTTGTCCATAGGCTTCATTTGCCATACGCGTGTTTAATAAGGAACCAGGATTTACTGCTATGGTTACAATATTTGCGTTTTCTTTTGCAAAATTAAAACTCCACATAGTTAAAGCTAATTTACTTTGAGAATAGGCGGCATTGTTTGAAATTTCTTCTGTGCCTGCTAAAGCACCCATAGAAACTGTAGATTGTGCTGCCGAACTTAAATTAATGACTCTGGGCGAATTACTATTTTTAATAACTGGTAACAATCCGTTTGTAAGTAGGTAAGGAGCAAAATAATTTACGGCAAATCGTAAATCTAAATTATCTTGATTTTTTTGTATTTTACTTTTAAGCACTCCTGCATTATTTATTAAAATATCAATAGATGAAAATTCACTTGATATCTCTGCAATCATTTTTTTAACACTATTAGAATCTGAAAAATCAGATACAAAACCACTTACCTTATCATTGAAAGTTTTTTCTTTAATTTCTGAAATGGTATTTTTCAACTTCTCAGCATTTCTTCCGTGTAAAAGTAGTTGGTGACCTTCTTTGGCAAGTTTGATTGCTGTTAGCTTACCAATTCCATCTGTACTTCCTGTGATTAATATTTTTTTCATTGTTAATCAATTTTAATACTATCATTTGTTCTGATGTAAATTAAAGCTTCTTCCCTTGTTGAAATTTGGTGAATACTATTTCCAGTGGATTCAAAATAACTTCCAGCGTCTAAGTTGGTTGAAGCATTGGCATTAGGCATTTTATAATCAACATTCCCATCTATAATAACTCCATAAAAAACACTTCCGTTACTGTGAATGTTCCCTTTAAAATTTTTAGGTAGTTTCACCAAAACGCCACGAATATTAGCTGCATTTTTCCATAAAAAACTGATTTTGGATTGATTATTTGTTACAATCCAATTTGTTTGGGTGTTGTCAAGCCAAACAATATTAGAAGCGTCCATATTAATTGGACGTTCGCCATTATCAAAAGATTCCGTTGTTGGTTTTACTAAATATGGTCCGTTATCGATTTCGATATAAGCCATTGTTCCTTCTCCTTTGGCAGAAGTAATATGCGATTCTCCAGCAGGTTGTGTCCAAAATGAGCCTACAGGCATCCACATATTTTCGGCTTCTGGGTCGTCATTATGTATTAACCCTTTCATTACAATTGCACGATATGTTACATTATGAATGTGTGGAGGCGATGAAAATCCATCTACAAATTTCCCTATATATCCTGTTGGAATTTCGGCTTTTCTATTTCCCCAAATTGTTCCAGCCAGAGGACTTTTATCTCCTCGTGCTGGGTTCATTTGTTCCCAAATGATATCAGCACTTAAACCAATTTTATTGGTTGGGTTTTCTATAGATTCGGAAACAGTATTTTCTGTTGTTTTTTCTTCTGACTTCGAATTGTTGCACGAAACAAGAAACCCTAGAATTAAGATTAAATAAGTGATTGATTTCATCATTTTCTTTTTTTTATATTGTTGTTATTATTTCACTTTCTGGCAATCTAGATTTTGGTGTTTTTTCGGTAGAGTTAAAATCAGAAGTTGCTCTATAACCTAGAGAAACAGCTACTAAAGAAGTATAGCCTTTTTCTCTTAACCCAAATTCTTCGTCTAACGCTTTTACATCAATACCTTCCATTGGTGTAGCATCAATTCCAAGAGTTGCAACTCCTAATAAAAAGCTTCCTATGTTTAAATATACTTGCTTTTCCATCCAATGATTCAAGTCTTTTAAATCAAATTTATGAATTCCTGCAAATGCTTTTACAGCACCTAAAAATCCGTTTTTAATATCTTCATTCGGAAATCTCCCGTTTTTATCTTCTGTATCTGCAATATGTTGAAAATACTTTTCATCAGCATCAATTTTGGAACAAAACAGAACAACAGCTGATGCATTTAATACTTTTGGTTCGTTAAAATGAAAAAATCCTTGTGTTCCTTTTGCCATTCTTTCTTTTCCTTCTTTGGTTTCAGCAATTATAAAATGCCAAGGTTGTAAGTTGACGCTTGATGGACTCATTCTTAATAAATTTTTCACTTCCTTCATATCTGATTTAGATATTTTTTTACTTGGATCAAATTCTTTGGTTGTGTATCTCCAGTTAAGAGTTTCTTTTAAGTTCATTTGTTGTTGTTTTAATTAACTATCATTTTTATAGTGACAAAATTAAGTATAGTTATTAAATCTTAAAATAACGGTCAAAAATGATAGTATAAATAACTATATGTAACATACTGTATGTTAGAATGTTGTGAGATGAAAAAATAACTATAAAAAGTATAGTTGTATAATTAAATATAGTATTATACTTTTGTATTTATAAAGTGTAATTAATAAAGTGTTTTATGCATAAATTTAATGGAAGAGAATACCCTTGCTGTGCAAGTCTTACAATGGGAATTATTGGTGGAAAGTGGAAAACAGTAATTTTATACCACTTGATTGGAAAGACTTTGCGTTATAATGAATTAAGAAAAGAAATGCCATCTGTAACGGAACGCACTTTAAGCTTACAGTTAAAGACTTTGGAAGAGGATGGAATAATAAAAAGAAAGGTTTATACCTCCAAACCACCTTTAAAAGTTGAATATTCACTAACTGATTTGGGTAAAACTTTAATTCCGTTAATTCAATCTATTGCAGAATGGGGTGATTCTGTAGTTGAAAAATATTCTTAGCTGATGGTTTTTTCAGCTTGTTGCAACGGGTTTGTATAAGAATAGTTTCGGTTTTGTGTGCGAGGATTTTCCGCAGTAAAATCAGACGTAACAAACGTGCAACGACAATTGAATTTAGCACAAAATAGCAATTTTTTATATACGTTGTTGTGCATCGTATTTTATTTTAATTTCGGGATTGCTTGTTCTATTAAATCCGCATTTCTTGTTGCTTGGTCATTTAAAGATAAATAATGAATAGCTAATATTAATTGGATATTCGGGTCATTCAAGTCAAAATATTTTTTGCTTTTTAGCACTTGCCAATATTGGATATCAAATCCATTAAAATCGCCACTTCCTTGAATTTTTTCCGCATATTTAGCAATTCTCTGATTAGTTTTTCCTAATTCTACTAAATATTTTATGTATTTACCTTTTGTGACGGCACAAAGGTCTTTTGCTTTTGTTTCACTTGGATAGTAGGTTGATTCGCAAAACATCCAAATTTCATTAAAAGTTGATTTTGATATTTCATTATATAACTCTTTTTGTTTCTCAAAGTCAATATTTTTCCAAAACCCATTTCCAGTAGCTTCTAAATATTCGTGAGGTGTTCGTTCGTAACAAGTTTTGAAGTCGGAATCCATATGTAAACACATTTCTGACTTGAAAAATTCTGTTATTTTATTCAAATCAGCTATCTGTTCTGCCGTGAAACTTTTGTTCAGTTCAGTCGCAGAATATTGAGATTTACAAGAGAAACTCAATTGTATAATTATAACTCCAAATATGAATATTATCGTTTTTCTCATATTTTGCACAACGGGTTTGTAAAAGAATAGTTTCGGTTTTGTGTGCGAGGATTTTCTGAATGAAAATCAGACGTAACAAAACTGCAACGACCTTTGGTTAAGTACTAATTAAGCAATTATTTTATATGGTGTTGCCAATTGGCTTTATTTCATTATTTCAGTCAGATAAACGATTCCGAAAATCCAACCAACATAGAGTAGAGTATAAGTTAGCGAGTAAACTGCTGAAATTCCAATATCTCCTCTTGTGTCTTTTGATTTATTAAAAACGAATTTTAATGCCCTGAAAAAAATCCAATACAACATTGCTAAAATAATAAAAAGCGAAAACCAAAAAACGGCTTCCAAAACGACTAGTAATAGAATTATCAAAATTGTCATTATGATCCACAAGATAATTGATAAGATTAATCCACCAATTCCATCACCAACTTCAATTGAAGGTGTGTCGAAAGTTGGTGAAGCATTTCCCATTATATCACCACGTTTAAAATTCCTATATTTTGGAAAATTGTCAATCAATCCAATTCCTTTATAAAGTCCATAAGTCATAAATAAGAATAGCGATATTGCTATAATTCCTAAAGACAAGTATAGATTTGAAGTCAGACTTCGATTGTAATTTATTCCAGTTAAATAAACAGTCAGAATTGTAATTCCGATTACGAGTAATGAAACTATGAAAACGGATTTTCCTTTTAAATAATTCTGTTTAATTTTCAATTCAGAGGTTTTTGGTCAGTTTGTTGGCAACGGTCTTGTATATGGCTCTTAGCGTGTAAATTAGCGATAAATATTCGGATTAAGTACAAGCCAGATTTTTAAATTTTACTATTCCTCTTTTTCTTTGGAAATCATCAAATTTAAAAATTTGGCGACTTTCCAAAAACACCTTAACTTCGATCAAGTAACTGATTTGGTTATGAGTTATGTATGGTGTTTAGCAACGTGCTTTTGCTATTACTTCAGTTTTTCTGTCAATTCTATTATTCTTTTTTCAATTTCTTCATTGGTTATCTCTGCTTTTATATTCCTTTTCAAAATATTTTTCAGAGCCAATAATTGTGCTTTTTCTAACGCATTTTCTTGTGATATTGCATAATCAGGGATTACACCAATATGTTCCCAGTTTTTATTACTTGTTAAATTAGTTTCATTACCAGTAGGTACAAAAAATAGGAAATCGTTACTTATCACGAACAATTCTATAGGGTTAGCAGCACCAGCTGTTGTTTCACCAATTATTTTAGCAATCCCTTTTTGCTGAAGATTATAACTTAATGCTTCTGCCGCTGAAAAAGTATTTTTATTTGTCAATATATAGATTGGCTTATTCAAATATTTCTTACCAAGAACTTTAGATTTAGTTTTATTCTTAACGGTTTTATTACTTTGTCTAAAGTAGGTTTTACTTAACACTTGTTTATTTTCAATGAAATAACTGCAAAACAGCAACATCATTGGCCCATCTCCTCCCTGATTATTCCTTAAATCAATAATTAAGGAATTAGTATTAGAAACAAAATTCATAGCAGCAGCTAATGTCTCTCTGGAAGAATTAGATTCTGCAAAACCAGAGTAATTTATGTATCCAATATTGCCTTTAAGTCTTTCCACAGATTCAAAACCAAAATTCCATTTTCTATTAATTTCATTAAATTTTTGCTGTTGCTCCTTTTTGGATTCCGTATTATTTAAAAAATCAGGTCTGTAGAGCAGGGCAAAGTGTTTGTCATTACTCTTTTCTCTAAAGATGGCAGTAATAGTGTCTGCAAATTGTTTTTTAGACAAATTTTTAAAAGAATTATCTGAAAGAGATAATAGTTTAGCTTTAATTTCATTCGCTTTGTCAGAAAAGATGTAATAATCACTAGTTTTATTAATCAAAGTGTCTACTATTTTTAAATAGTCAGTTTGTTCCTGTGATGTTGCAGTTATAGTTACTAGTAAAAATATAATAGTTAGTTGTTTCATTTAATTGACAATTCGAAGTTATTTTTTGTAAGTGTTTGAAAGTTCATTTTAATTAATATTCGTGAGATTTGTTTCGTATGTTGCCTAACGGTCTCGGCTATGAGTAGTTGCGTGGGTTTCAAAACACTAACTTTTCGGATTATAACTGACCCTAAATTTATGAAATTCATTTTTGATGAAGCACTTAAACCGCTATTTTTATATACCTTGTTGTGTGTAGTTATTTTTTGATTTCACTTTTCAATTCAAGTTGATTGCTTCTTATTCTTTCACTAATTCCAATTGCTTTTTATAGTTTTCAATTCTTGAGTGTGCAGTTCCGTCTATTAATAAAATAACTATTAGCATTGCAATCGTTGTGATGCTAATTGCTCTCCAAGTTGGACTATCTATAAATATAATTAACAAAGCAGCTACAATGATTATAATAGGAATAGCCTTAAATACTACTGTTTTATATTCTTTTAAAGTGCTTTCTGCTCTTGTAATTTCTGATTCTACAAATACCGTAGCATCTTTATTATATGCAGTTTCAAATTCTTTAATTCTTGATTTATTGGTAAAGAATAACCCTAGTCCTATTGTCAAAAGCAAAACACCTGCTACCGAAGTCGGAATTATGTATGCTCTTGCTATATCTGTTTTTCCAAGTTGCCAAAATCCGATGCTTGCTGATATAAATACAAATCCGAAAAGAATGAAAAATGGGGTTGAGAATAGTTCGGATTTTGCCCAATCTGTTGCTGTTTTTAATATATCCATAATTTAATTCAATTTATATTTTTGTCTGTATTCCGTTGGGCTTATACCTTCTTTCTTTTTAAATAATCTTGAGAAATATTGGGGATATTCAAATCCCAACTCATAAGCTACTTCCGAAATACTTTTATTCGGTTTCAATAAAATATTCTTTGCTTCATCAATTAAACGCAAGTGTAAATGTTCGGTAGTCGTTTTTCCTGTTTCTTTTTTTAGTGTATCACTTAAATAGCGTTGAGAAACGGACATTTTATTAGCTATTTGTTCTATGCTTGGAATACCTTTTTCTTGTAGTAGACCTAATTCAAAATATTCATACAATTGAAGATTAAATCGCTCCAGCAAGTTATTTGATAATTCTTTTCTATTCAAAAACTGTCTTTCATAAAATCGATTGGCATACTTAAAAAGCGTACTTAATTGAGAAATGATAATTTCTTTACTAAACTCATCTTGGTTGTTCTGATATTCTATTTCAATATTTTCAACTATCGATTCTATTTGCCTTTCTTCTTTTGGCGAAAGATGTAATGCTTCATTTACTGAATAGGAAAAGAAACCATATTTTTTTATTTGTTGTGCTAAATCTGTTCCTTTCAAAAAATCTTCGTGGAAGTTTATTGAAAAGCCTTTTCGCTCAAAAACCACGCTACTATCCCATTGTAGAATTTGCCTTGGTGCAATAAAAATTAATGCTCCATTGGTAAAATCATATTTTGTTCGTCCGTAGTTTAAATCTCCCTCCACATATTTTTTAAAACTTATAGAATAACAATCATTAGTTATTGGTGGCGAACTTTCTCTTGGACAAGGTAAATAACCATCTCCTTTTGAGTTGAAAACACTCAACATTGGATGTTCAGGTCTCGGTAATTCTAAATATTCTAGATAAGATGATAATGTTTTAAAGTGCTCCATAATACAAATTTATATATTCCATTTTACACCTGTCTCTTTTTCTGAAAGTTCCCATAGTCGTTTTGCTACATTTTTATCTTTAGCGTGCGGTTCTATTTTATGTGCTCCAACTGGACCTGTCCAATTGCTTCTTCCTGTTGGTCCATAAAAACCGCTTTGGTCTAAATGTGGTTCTGTTGCACACATTAATTGTGGATAAGCACCTTTTTCAGCTGACTGCGTTAATGGCGATAATTTCATTATATTAAAGATGAATTTCATCATAAAACTACCACTCGTATTTATCAAGTTGGTTCTTGAAGAACCAGGATGACACGCATAGGCTTTAACATCTGTATTTCCTGCTTCTTTCAATCTATCTTGTAATTCGTAAATTGACATTATCTGTGCGAGTTTACTTTGGCTGTAGGCATTATTAGGCGTGTAATCTTTATCCCAATTCAAATCATCAAATTTGATGGTTTTAATTCCCATATCATATCCCAAACTCCCTACCGTTACAATTCGTCCTTTGGATTTCTCAATAAGTGGGAACAATAAAGCTTGCAATGTCCAATTTCCATAATAATTCGTTCCCATTTGACTTTCCCAACCGTCTACAGTTAGCGTTTGTTTAGGTACTTGGGCAATTGCTGCATTGCAAATAAGTGCATCAATTTGAGGAACTGTTTTTATAACTTCTTCTGCTGCTTTTTTTACAGAGGTTTGTTTGGATAAGTCCATTTGAATATTAATTACTTCAATGTTTTTACCCAATTCTTGTTTTAATGTTGCGATGGTGTCTTCTGCTTTTTTTGAGTTTCTATTAAGCATTACTACTTTTGCACCTTTTGATAGCAATATTTTAGCTGCTTCAAATCCTGTTCCGCTTGTAGTTCCAGTGACTACGAATGTCTTGCCATTCAAATTGTCTATTCTGTCAGGTGTCCAACCTTTTTTACCAAATTGATTTATATTCATTTTGTCTATTTTTTTAAGATTAAAATTATAAGACAAAGGTCGGGTGGAAGTAGTATCAATTCCTTACACAGATTTTCAAAAGTTGAATACTTTTTGGTTTGAGTGGTTAACGTGATTGTATATGGAAAGTTGCGTGTTTGTGTGCGAGGATTTTCCGAAGGAAAATCAGATGTAGCAAACGTACAACGACCTTTTGATTTAGATAAAACCAGCAATTTTTTATATACGTTGTTAGCCACTGGTTTTATTCCGTTTTTTAATTATTCCGCTTATTATATTTATCGGATAAATTAACTGCCCGAAAATTGCAATTAAAGCTATTAAATAAATTCCAAAAGTCAGATTATTATTGAAATTATATTCCATTATTGATTCTCGGAAAAGTTGCGCTAAAATCCATATGAGTAAAATTCCGCCAAAAGTCAGCGTAATGTGAATCAAATTCAGCCATTTGGATAGCTTTCTGTTGGCTTTTAGCATCATCCAATATCCAATTCCGATTATTCCGAAAAGAATTGAAATCAGAATAGTTAAATCAATTTGGCTAAAAACGAAATAAGTATCGTGAACATTTATATCCAACATTTCGTTTCTGTCTAATATTCCGAATAGGATTATTATTGGAATCGAAAGCAAAAAAATCAGATGCGGTTTGTTAATCAGGAATTTCATTTTTCGGTTTCAGTTATATTTTCGGATTGAAATTCGTTCATTAAAAATCTAAAAATTTGAATTTATTACTAATTTTCGTTGGTCTGGTTAACTTGTGGCTAACTTATTTATATACGTGTATAATCAACCCTTTATTTCTATTATAGTTTGTATAAAGGTGTTTTATACTAAAGCAGTTATTAATTGAAAGCATCTAAAATATATAAAGGTTTTAGTAAGTCGATGAATTAATAGCGAGACTAATATAGAAAATTTCTCTATTTAATATAAAATGGAAAACTAATAAAATAGAAGTTGGGTTGCTTTTTATTTTAATAGTTTTTAAATACTATGTCTAGTTGAAAATAGGTTGTAGGTTTGTTGTATGTTGTGCAACGTTTGGTTTATGTTTAGGTATGTGGTTTAGCAACTATATTTAGCAAATACTAACCGAATAGAATATTCCACGTTATTTTTCAATTCCGTTTGAGTGAACAATTCCGAAACTTGTTTTATTCCACACACAATTCGATTTTAATTAATAATTCAAATAATAATTGTAACTAATTCAATACTTTTTCGTCTTATAATTACACTTAAATACTTTACAATATGCGCAATTTTCTAAAATCATTCAAACAAAAATTTATTCAATTTTATAAGTGCGAATTAAAAAACTTTAATAGAATACTTGGAATTAATTAAATAATTCCGATGTGATTTTTATATACTCTAATTTTTGGATTCAGATTTCGTTGCGTGTTTCAGTAACTAAATTAGTAAACAAAAACTATCCATATAAAATCCTATAGGAATCCTGGAAAGTAGATAAGAACCAAGCAATAAATTATATACGCTGTTATCTTCTGGCATTTCAATTTTGTTATTTATCTGAATTATCAATTCTTATAAAATTATAAACGCCTTTGCCTTCTGCTATTAATTCATTTTTTTGGAAGGCTTTCATTTTTGTTACAAGTATTCTATTACCTAACCTAACGATTTTTCCTTCTACGATTATGGGTAATGCTTCTGCTCCTTTTAGATAATCTATTCTTAAATCAATTGTAGCTAATTTATCTTTTAAGGATGTAAAGTGAGTTCCACCTGCTATACCTCCTACAGAATCCATTATTGTGGCAATTATTCCGCCATGCCATCTATTTCTTCTTATGTCTCCAACGACTTCATCTCTAAACGGAACACTTACTTTTACAAATCCTTTTTCAAGTACCAATAATTCCAGACCTAAAAATTTATGAATTGGTATCTTTTCTTCAATTGTCTTTTTTATAAATTCTATGTTTTTTTCAATCATTTATTTAGATTTTAAATCTGAGACAGCTTGCAGGTAATGTGTTTGTATAAGAATAGTTGCGTGTATAAGTCACTAATTTAGCAAATAAAAACCGAATAGAAAATCCGCGAGGATTTTCGTAAGTAAGCTCTTACTAGCCATTAATTATACACGTTATTGTGTGCAGTTATTAGTTTATTTTTTTCATTTTTGAGAAGACACTTCCATTCAATTGATAAATTGAAAATTCAGTTTTTTTATCGTTCCAAATTGCTTTGCTGTCTTTTCTTTTTGGAACTCCTAAATAATTATATTCTGTGATTTTTGATTCAAGAGAGATATTGTTTCCATAATCAAATATAAATTCTGTAAGCTCATTATTAGCATTACTTATTAATTCAATAGAGTTCGATCGACCAAAAACATTTTCTTTTAGATATATTCGGTTTTCTTTTGTTTCTATAAGATTATTAAATTTATTTATATCATCTCCGAGTTCAATTTTTCCATATTGGTATAAATTGATATGAGTAAAAATAGGTTTAGAGTTAGTGATTTTAGATGCTCCACAAGATGCTAAAATAAGCATCAGCGATATAAATAATTTTGTTTTCATAAAGTTTGTTTTAATTGCACACAACGGTTTTGTATATGATACGTTGCGTGGTTTAGCACGTAATTTAGCAAATAAAAACCGAATAGAAAATCCGCGAGGATTTTCGTAAGTAGGCTAGTACTAGCAATGGATTATATACGTTGTTGTAGCCAGTATTTTTTCCTTAAGCTACTCAATTTAACTTTGTTTTTACACTTATTATTTTCAAAGTCAGAATAGAATTCGTCTTGAAATAATTTCAGATTGTCCCAATTCGAAAAACTTTGATAATCTTTATTTGAAAAATAATCTTTATTAACTTTTAATTGTCCAATTTTTTCAAATTCCGTTTCCGACTTTTTGAAATGTTGAGCATAATACCAACTAATTTGTTCCTTTGGTTTATACTCTTTGTTTATTTGTTGTTCAAGTCTAAATAATAGTTTTGCGTTTTCGAAATCTTTTTCAGTTGGTTTTTCTGATTGTTTAATGTCAGTTACAACAATTAAATTCAGTCCGAATTCTGTTTCCTTTTCTGATTCTAAAACAAAAACTCCACAATAATCTCCATCATTTAATTTAAAAGCCAAACAATCGCCTTTTTCAAAAATTGCATTTCGTGTTTTTTTTACCTTTCGTTTTCGAGATGTCTTTTTTTCGGTCGATATTTTCTCTAAAAAACTATCTAAAACTTTTTTCCTTTTAGTCAAATCAGATGTTGAAGCGTCAAGTTCTTTCCACAATTCAATATCCTTTCCAGATTCGACAATATCTTTAATTCGATTAAGAACTTTTGGGTCAAGTGATTTACATTCCCATTGAGATTTTGCGATAGTTATCCAAAAGTTATTTTGGTCTTCGTGAGAATCAATCAGTTCCTTATTTTCCTTAATTAACTTTTCGGTAATCGCAGAGACTTCCATTCCTTGATTATATAATTCAAAGAATTCATAGTTAATATCTTCGTAAATATCATTTGAAGAAATTCCTGTTCCCCAAGTTCCCATAGGCGTTTCTTATATTGGCTACAACTTATTTATATACGTGTATAATCAACCCTTTATTTCTATTATCGTTTGTATAAAGGTGTTTTATACTAAAGCAGTTATTAATTGAAAGCATCTAAAATATATAAAGGTTTTAGTAAGTCGATGAATTAATAGCGAGACTAATATAGAAAATTTCTCAATTTTATATAAATTGGAAAACTAATAAAATAGAAGTTGGGTTGCTTTTTATTTTAATAGTTTTTAAATACTATGTCTAGTTGAAATAGGGTGTAGGTTTGCTATGTTCTATTAAGTTACATAAAATGACTAAAGAATACTTTATTGGCTACTTAGCTTGTTTTTTTATTTCACACACACTCTCTGTATATACATTCATTAGTTTGAACACGCATCTGAGAGCTTATAAAAATATTTCATTTTATACTTTTTGTGCGCATTTTTTTCAGTACTTTTTTTAATAAATATGTCACAATCTTTAAAATATTCTGATAGTTGTTTTAGACTAAATTTATTAGAAGTTTGTGTACTATTAAAGCTAAATATTATTTTATTAGAATTTGGTTTGGTTAAATACGTTTTTCCTCCACTCTTTCCAGGTTTGGCATAATAATAAAAGTCAACATTTTTTCCTGAATATTTTAATTTGGCTAAACCACCTTTATCTTCATTTTCATTATAAATGACCTTATAACGATTTATATAAGTTTCAATTTTAAATTCATCAGGATCATCACTTTTTTCAAGAATTTTCTGGTAAGTTTTAGAAGGGTTTTTACTGTTAATCTCTTTAAGTTGATTTACAATTAATTCAGGTGGTGCTTGTGTGATACTATCAATATCAGATATTTTATAGGTAATACAATCTTTATTGTTATTTTCATTACATAATTTTACTTTACCATTAAATTCTATGGTTTGCGAATTATTAATTTTTAGTTTACCTTTTTTAATAGTTCCATCATTAAATACAATGGTATCAATTGTAGGGATTTCGTTTTGTGAAAATGTATTAATACTAAAAATAAATAGAATTAATGCAATAAGGTAACTTTTCAATTTCATAATATTTAATCTGAATTTTCTTGAGTTATGGTTTCTTTGTGGCGTAATTTAGCACCCAATTTAGCAAAAAAGTACCGAATAGGAAATACGTGAGGATTTAGGGAAGTAGGAGAGCGCTAGCAATAATTTTTACACGTTGTTAGCAACAGTTATTTTAAGGTATTAAGAATTATCATTTTCTTCTGTTTTATTTTTTTTATTAAGTGTGGTGCCAATTCCGGCTCCAATAGCAATACCTACACTAAGCCATAATCCTAGATTACGAGTTGCAACACCAACAGCAGTACCAATGGCAACTCCTATAGCAATTCCAAAAGCTAATTTGTTATTTGTTTTCATAAAGGTTTTATTATTTAATTTTTTGGTGTTTAATTCTATCATTAATATAATGTAGATACAGTCACCAATAGTATTAGTGCTGTTAAGGTATTAAATGTTACAAATATTATTGTAGTACCTTTTTATTTATACTTCTAACAAAAATTAGACTAAACCCAATTAAAGTTATGGCATATCCTAAAATGAGTCGAAAGGGTAATGGTATGATATGCCACAAAATAAGATTAGCTATTAATATAATTACTATTCCTGTTTTATTGTTTTGCAAGTAATTAAAGCTTAAAATCAATAAACCAAGATTGAAAATTTTAGAGCTTGGTCCTATAGTCATAAAAGGTTTCCAGATGGATGGAACTTTCGAAATATGATTAGTGAATTCACTACGCATTTCTTGGTTTGGAAAACTCCACTATATAAAGTCTAATACACACATACCAATAATACATGTAATCCCTATTAAAGTTAAAGGAATACCAATTAAACTAAAGATTTTTTTAGGAAAAGAAATCACTTGAGGAATTAGTAATACCACTCCAATTAACAAAAACCAATGTGCAAAATCAATAGGTTCTTGAGCATACACAAAATCATTTCCTTTAGACAAAATAATCTGACCCATTAGAAAAAAAACTAATCCAATTAAAAAAAATGCTTTGTATGTCAATTTCGTTTTAATTTTACGCTTTTTAGTTGTGGTTAATCTTTTAATTTTTTACTGTTAGTTCTGAAAGTACTTTAATAGCGTTCTCATTCTCTGGATTTAGCACTAAAGACTTCTTATAGTATTTAATTGCACGTTCTTTATCTCCCATACGCAATAAGCATTCTCCATAGCTATCATAAGGATTCCAAGATTCTGGATACAAATCTATATTGAGTTTAAAAACTTTTAAGGCATCTTCTTGCTGCTTTACTGTATTTAAATAATAATAACCTAAACGGTTTATATATGGTTCTGATATATCATAATCTGGATTTTCTCTGTCTTGTTCTTTAATTATCGCAATTATTTCATCAGCTGATTTTCGCTTATAGATCAATGTGTTGAATGTTTTGAAATCGCTCCATACTCTTTCAATATCTTTATAGGGATTACCCAATTCTTCATTAATCATTGTAAATAGGCTATTTGCATCTTCTTGTATAGATTTTAACATTCTAAAATCATCTTGTTCACCAATATTTTTTGCAAAATAAGATGCTACTACTATTAAAGCTATTTTTGAATAGTTATCTTCTATTTTTAAATCTTCATAGAGTTGCTCTGGTATTTTATTTTTGCCTTCAAATTGAAGAAGATCGGGATTATATCCTAAGGCTGTTGCTCTGCTTATTTCATTTAAAAAGTTTTCATACCTATCATTACTTGCTTTAAATAGAATGTCTTGATCATTTTTTAATGCAATAAGTTTATTTCTAATATTTGTAGGTATAAGCTTGATGTCGCCTGTTTCTTGTAAGGTTTCAATTGTACTGGCATTGAACTTTTCGTATGCAGTAGTCGTGTATTTAAGTTGTTCAGAACTCATTATAATCGCTTTTGGGCTCTTTTGCGTTGGTAGGTTTTCTACAAATTCTTTATGTAGTGCAAAATTTGATTCTAAATAGTATAAATCAGAATAGATGCGATTGTTGTCTTTAGCTAAGTCTCTTAATATTTGATTATAGTAGTTCTTTAAAGTGGTATTACTCTTCCTATGCTCATTCCAATTATTGATTTGAAGCGCAATAACAATACCTATAACCACAAGTATAATTTCTCCGATAGCATATTTCAGATATTTTCCGAACTTATTTTCTGAGAGTAGTCGTTGTCTTATGTGTCTGAAGAACTTAATCATGTTTTAGGGTTTTAAATCTTCTGTAAGCGGCTATCTCAAACAAATGTTCAGAGGACATTCTATTTTGTTTTACAAAATTTTGTTTCGATAATCTAAAGCATCTTATCATTGGTTAGCTGTTTATAATAGTAATGTACAACGTGTATAATTCAAGCTGTATTTCTAGTATAGCCTTACACTAAACTGTTATTAATTGTAACAATCTAAAAAAAATATCAAGGTTTTAGAAAGTCGATTAATTAATAGCGCAACTAATATAATAAATTACTTATTTTATTTATAAATGAAAACTAAAAAATGAGCTGTTGTGTTTCTTTTTTATTTAAATAATACGCCTAATTAAAAATAGGGTATAGGATTGTTGTATAGTGTGTTACTGTGATATGTTAAGCTAAGTAGAACGCCTTACTTAACTAGGTTTTTATTATTTAGTAGATGGTTCGTTGCGTGTTTGAACGCTAGCATTTTCAGCAGGAAAATTAAACGTAACAAAAATACAACTAACATTAGTTAAGCAGGAAATAGCAATTTTTATTTATGCCATGTTAGCCTATCGTTATTAATTTCTTTAAAGTTTATTTAAGTAAAAAACTATTTCGTTTTTCATAATAATTAAAGATGTAATCTCATTTAAACTATCTCTTACAAACTCTCCTTTAAGATAAATATCAGCCTGACCAAATATCTTATCTACTGTTTCAAAATAGAAATAATCCATATCTTCAAGATCTTCATTCATAACACCTACTAGGTTATTGTCTTGTATCTGAATTTTGTAGTTTAAATCTGGAATTGGGCCATCATAACCTTCAATCTTTACAATTTTAAAAGTACCCACATATTCATTTAGTTGTGCTGTGGTGAGATGCACTAAATTATGTGGTATAAAATCGGGAAGCGGTTCATTACTTTCAATAAGTGCGTTAATTTGTTTGTATGCATTAATTGCGTTTTCTCTAAATACAGTAACATGATATGCCAAATTCACCCAGCTAGCATTTTGATATAGATCTGCATCGTTTTTATAGTAAGGGTCGTTTAGGAAAAAATTAATCATCTCATCTTCTAATTGAGGCTGATCTAATCTGTAATACCAATCTTTACTTTTGGCTAACCCGTCCATCACTCTATCTGTAATAAAGTCCATTCGATTATCGAACTTATCTATTTCGTATTTGTTATAAATATATATATCGTTTAATGGCTCAATAACTGCTTTTAGCTTTTTAGGAACATTATCAACATTTTCTATGAGGTTAGTATATCCATTTGCATGAATTTTCATATGAAAAGCGTTCATAATAGTATATTTTAAAGTATTTTGAGGATCATTTTTATAATCATCATAGGTTAGTTTATCTGTTTGTATTAAGTTGATGATTGAATCTTTTGTTTTATAATAGGCCATTAGTTCGTCCGATTTTTGAATATCTAGTCCTAAATCATGTTGTACTTCTTTTAAAATAGAAACAATTTTATTTTCGGTTTTTCGCTGTTCGTTTTTATTATTTATTTGAAGCGCGATAAGAATACCAATAATAACAAGCACAATTTCGCCTATAGCGTACAGTAAGTATTTACTGAATTTATTTTCTGAGAGTAGTCGTTGTCTTATGTATCTGAAGAATTTTATCATTGGTTATTAGTTGGTTAAAATGAAGCACAACGCTATTATTAGCAATGAATTATACACCTTGTTGTGTTTTCGTTATTTTATTATTTCTGAATCAAGCTCAACTAAAATTTGTTCTATTTGCTCTTTTATTCCACCAAAAAACCTTGATCCATTGGTTGCATTAATTGTTAAATAGTAATCTAAAAGAGTGTTTTCAAATTTAATTAAACCAAAAACTTTTTTATTGCTTGCAGTATCGGAAATCGATTGATGTTCAAAATTAAAACCTTTATTAATTAATACTTTTCGTACACTTCCATTTTCATTTAATTGTTTTTGTAGTTCTTTTTTCATTTCGTGAGTAGAAACTTCTTGTATTTTTAAAAAATCCAATGAACTCTCAAAAGATGCAATTTTTTGCCTTAGTTTTTCATTTTGAATTAAATTTAAGTTTCCAGAACTAATAATATCAGTTACTACTCCTTTTGAAGGAATATAAGTTACTACTCCTTTAAAAACGGAATATATAATATCTGATGTTTCTTTTTCACTTGTGGTGTCACGAAGATTATCATCAAATAAAGCCAGCATATTCTCAACTGCTTTGACTTGATTATGATTTTCGGTGAGACAATTGTTTATTTTTTCTAAGTTTGTTTTAAATTCAGATTGAAGAGACAACAGATAAGCCTGTTCTATTTTCCGTTGTTGTCTGTTGTCATTATAATTATTGATTGAAAGCGCAATCAAAATACCAATAACGACAAGAATTATTTCTCCGATAGCGTATGTTAGATATTTTCCGAACTTATTTTCTAAGAGTAGTCGTTGTCTTATGTATCTGAAGAGCTTAATCATGCTTTAGGGTATTAAATCTTCTGCAAGCTGCTATCTCAACCAAATGACCACAGGACATTCGGTTTTGCTTTTCAAAATTATGTTTCGATAATCTATAGATTTTTATCATGGGTTATTGGTTGGTTATAATAAAGCACAACGTGTTTGTATATGGTTTCGTTATTTTTTGTCAAATCACTTAAAATACTTCTTTTGTTAATTTATCAATTTCAGTAATTACCTTTTTATTAATATTTATTAAGACATTATACTGTGGAAGAATTGTTATGTCACGCACAGATGCCTTTGCTATAATGTTTCTATACAGGATAGAGCTATGTGTTTTATTTAAAAAGGTTATTGTTTCTGTCCTAGTAAGATTAGCTTCTTTTAATTTATTCTCATCCATACTAAGCAGAGCGTATCCTATATTTAAATCGCTTACATATGACATTCTAGCTTCTAAATCGTCTATGGTTTTATTCGTTTCGTTTTCAGTAATTAAAAGAGTTTCTATGGCTGCTTTTTGCTCCAGCAGTAATTTATGTAAATGGCTACCATTAATTAAGCTTAGAGAAGGTGATTTTTCTAAAGCATCAAATCCGCTTGTGTTTGCTTTAAATAAAATTGCGTCAAAACATCGGACAGCCATCATGGTAGTTGCTGGATTAAATTTATTATTAAAGAATGTTAGTTGTTCTTTTTTATAATTAGGTATCCATTTTTCTCTTAGTGTCTTTAACGAATCAAGCAATACTAAATCACTTTTAATATTACCTTTTATGATCAATAGGCTGTGTTGTAAAGCTATATTTTCTTTTTTTTCTTCATTCCAATTATTAATTTGAAGCGCAATCAAAATTCCGATAACGACAAGAATTATTTCTCCGATAGCATATGTTAGATATTTTCCGAACTTATTTTCTAGGAGTAGTCGTTGTCTTATGTGTCTGAAGAACTTAATCATGTTTTAAGGTTTTAAATCTTCTGCAAGCTGTTATATCAACCAAATGTTCACAGGACATTCGATTTTGTTTTTCAAAATTTTGTTTTGATAATCTAAAGAATTTTATCATGGGTTACTGGTTGGTTATAATGAAGCACAACTTATTTATATACGTGTATTATCAACGCTTTATTTTATGTAATGAGTTGTTAAATAATACTTTATGTTAAAGTAGTTATTAATTGAAAGATTTAAAAATAAATTTAAAGTTTTAGAAAGTTGATTAATTAATAGCGTAAACAATATAGGGAATTTCTTGTTTTATTTATAGAGGAAAACTGAAAAAGAGAAGTTGTGTAGTTTTTATTTGAAGAGTTTTAAGCCATAGTCCTAGTTGAAAATAGGGTATAGGTGTGCTATGTTCTATTAAGTTAGATAGAACCAATGGAGAGTACTTTATTGGCTGCTTAGCTTGATTTTAAAGTTTTGTGTATAGTTAGTTTGGTGGTTAAGCAACTCATTGAGCAAAAATGAACCGAATAGAAAATCCTTGAAGATTTTTGCAAGTAGGCTCTCACTAGTAATAGATTATATATGTTGTTAGTAGTAGTTATTTATCTGTTGTTTTTATTTTTAAATCAATCCTATTTATTAAATCCTTTATGTTTTTTTGAAATTCTGACAATACACTTCCTGAAAAATCAATTTGCATAGACATTTGCATTAAACTACTAATCGCTTTTTTATCATTATTAAGACCAACAACGTATTCTTGGTTCTCTAATTCAAAGTCAAGTCCTGTAAGTTTTTTAAGAGACCAATTACTTATTGTTTTTGGAATAATATATTCTTTAAACTGTCTTGTATTATTTTTAGCAACCTCCATTGCGCCAATATTTTTAGAGGTACTTAAATAATACTGAGTTATTAGGTTTCTTAACTTTCTTTCTTTTATAAGTTCTATGTTTCCAGAATTAATCAAATTAGCGTAACCTACACTTTTTGAATGAAATTCTTTAATTTCAAAAATGGTTCCTGTTGTAAAGTATTTTAAAAGTGTATTCCTGTTTTCTTCTGAAGGTTTATTTTGAGAAATAAGGTGTAAAATACTATAAATTTCTTTTTTCTTGGTTTTATGGAATTTTGCAATTCTATTAATTTGAATAGTATCAGCCACTAAATTTTCTCTAATTTCAGATAGTATAATTATTTCTTTTTTAGAGTTTTGGTATGAATTATTTAATTTATTAATAGAAAGCGCAATTAAGATACCAATAACAACAAGTATAATCTCTCCCATTGCGTATATTAAATACTTACGAAATCTACTTTCTTTTACCATTTTGTTACGAAATGCCCTAAAGATTTTTGCCATTAGTTAATTAGTCAATATTTAAAAAAAACTTAAACTATTTAATTTTTATATGCTTTTTTAAAATTTATATTTAAAATATAATCCAGCTTCTAATATAGCACCAGGTGATTCGCTATTGTAAGTTGAAATAAGCCTAAATCCATATTCATAATTATCAGTTTGAGAAATAAATGCTCTTGCACCTAAATCCATACCAAATCCACTTCCATCATCTAAATTTAATTTATCATCGAAGTCCATATAAGAAAAACCCATTATTGAGGCTATTCCAAATTTTGAATCTTCTGAATTAAACCTATAATCCACGTTAAAATAGTATTTATGAATAGTGTAATCATCGTTTATTAAATCACTATCTATAGTACCATTCATAAAACCAACAATTAAATTTATACGGCTTGTTGCTTGGTAACCTAATCCTGCTCCAAAGGCAAGTCCTGCATCGTTTTTAACCATTAAAGATGTTCCATAAGCTTCCGCATTAAATTTTGATTGAGCGATAATAGTCATTGGTAATACTAATAAGATAAGTAAAAGTGTTTTTTTCATTTTTATTATTTTTTTTAGTTAATGTTGTGTTTATATATGGTTTGTTGCGTGTTTAAGTACCTAATTTAGCAAATAAAAACCGAATAGAAAATCTGTAAGGATTTTTGCAAATAGGCTAGAATAAGCAATTACTTATAGCCATTGTTGGCACCATTTTTTATTCACATAATTTTTTAAGTTTATCAAAATCTTCATCGGCTTCAAAATGCTCATTTTTTTCAAGGTCTAACTTAAGTGCTTTCTTAAAATCTTTACAAGCAACTTTTTCCTCGCCAAGTTCTAAATAAATGCCCGCTCGATTGAAAAGTCCAATATCATAGTTCTTTTTCAACTTCAAAGCTTTATTAATTTTTGATAATGCTTCTTTTGGTTTCTCAATTTTTCTATAAAGACTTGCCCAATTGTTATAAAGAATATGAAGGTTTGGCTGATTTGGAAATTCAGTCACTATTTTTTGATAATCCACTAATGCCTCATCAAACAATTCTAATTTCTTTTTTATGTTTATCAGATTAGCTAATGATTTGAAATCTTTTGGTGTTCTTTCTAATTGTGATTCTAAATCTGTTTTCGCATTCTCATACTTTTCTAACCTTATATTTGCGTAGGCTCTATCAAAGTAAATATCAGAGAAAGAAGGCTTTTCTTCAATTATTTTCGAATAGTCAGATATTGCCATTTCAAAATTTGCATTATCCATATAGGTGTTCGCTCTTGCATAAAGGACACTTAAATTGTCAGGGTTTAATTCTAAAGATTTGGAATAGTCAGATATAGCTAATTCATATTGTTTTCTCATTCGGTATACGTTTCCTCGATTCGAATATGGTCCTGGCGAATCGGGATAAAGTTTTATTGCCTTTTCAAAAATTGAGAATGCTTTATCTATTTTTCCTTTTTTCGCAAGTTCAATTCCTTTAGAGTTCAGTTCTAGCGCAGTTTGAGCAATTAAATTTTGAGTCGTTATTAATAGGATTCCTATTGCTAAAATTTTATTCATTTCGTTTTTTTTAAATTGGTGGCAACGTGTTTGTATATGGAAAGTTGCGTGGTTAGGCAACTAAGTTAGCAAACATATACGAACTCGTGAAAATTCCGAAGGAATTTCCGTAAGTATACTAGAACCAAGTAATTAATTATACACGGTGTTATATAGGTACTTTACTATTTTACACTTAAATACATTAAAATCCTTTAAATACAGTGCTTTACAGGTTTTTACTAAAGTAAGATAATGCAACAAAATGCAGTAAAATGCTTGCTTTGTTGTACCTATTGTTGTACCTTAGTACTCGGTTGCACCGCTTTGCACACCTTTAAAACCAGTACTTTATGTCTTCAATAAAACTAATTTTAAGAAATAACAAGATAGATAAAGCAGGAGAAGCACCTCTTTATTTAAGAGTTATCAAAGACCGCAAAACTAAATTCATTTCTTTAAGTCTAAAATTAAAGCCTAATGAATGGGATGAAGATAAGCAAAAAGTAAAAAAGAATCACAGTAATTCTACAAGGCTAAACGCTTACATTTCTCAAAAGGTAGCAGATGCAAAAGGAGAAATTGCAGACCTAGAAAGAAGAAACCAATCTACAACAGCAAGAAAACTAAAAGAGGCCATTAAGGGTAAACCCTTAACGAACTTTTTTGACTACTCTGATAATCTTTGCGAAAAGCGAAAAGACACTTTAGCATATTCAACGTATAAGAATTACAAAACCTATTTAAAGAAGTTTGAAAAGTTTGTAGGTCATAGAGAATTGATGTTTGAAGATATTACAGTTACAACCTTAAAAGATTTTGCATCTTATTGCAGTTCTACATTAGGTAATAATAATACGACTATAAATTTCTCTTTAAAGATTATGAAGATAATGTTTAAGGAAGCGCAAAAAGAAGATTTAATACCTTTGGATTTATTTCCATTTAACAAATTCACAGTAAAAAAAGATAAGAGTACAAAACGCTATTTATCTTCTGAACAGTTTCAGGACTTTATGGATTTAGAAGTTTCAAATAAGGATAAAGCACAGATTATAAAAGATATGTTTATTTTTTCAGTTTTTGCAGGTGGTTTAAGGTTTGGGGATATGTTAGAGCTAAAATGGAAAAATTACGATAAAAAAAACGGAAGAATTACAAAGATAATCAGAAAAACAAACAGACAGCATAGTGTTAGAATAGGTCAAAAAGCAGTTGAGATTTTAGAGAAGTATCAACAAAAAGACCAGAAGCAAGAAGATATAATTTTCCCTTTTGCAAATATTGATAAAACCTATTTTACAGATAAAGAACATAGAAATTTAATAACCGGAAGAGCCATAGCATTAAGCAATATGTATTTAAGAAAAATGGGCAAACGTTTAGAACTGCCTTTTAATTTAAGTTTTCATATTAGCAGACATACATTTGCTACCAGGGCATTAAATAATGGTATGCGTATAGAACACGTTTCTAAACTTATGGACCATTCAGATATTGGTATTACACAAGTTTATGCAAAAATTATTAGTAGTGAGTTAGATAATGCAGTAGATAAATATATCAATTAATTTATGAAAGAAATTGTTTTTGATAGTTTTAAAAGTACACTTCAAGAAGTGAAGATTTTAAATAATGTCGTTGTGAACGAAAAAAATAGTAAATCTGAATTAGATAGGAGCTTAAAACAAGCACAAGACCTTTTGTTTTCAAGCTATAGTAACTTAAGTATTTTTGCTGAATCAGTCAAAAGTTATATATCTGTTGGGTATAAGATTACACCTTTTGATAAAAAAGAGAAGAAACAAATATCAAAAATTGAAGCTAAAATAATTTATAACAAATTATTAAGTATTATAAATTCGGTATTAGATGAAGATATTATTGTACCAACAGAATCATTAATTCTTCAAAGTCAAGTTTCTTCATTAGGTTTAGCTTTTATTTCGGCTTCAATAGATGAAAGTCTACAAAAAAATAATGACGACTTAAATATTTCTAAATTAAAATCACAAGAATTATCAACAACACTAAATAAATATTTTGCAGCGATAATAAGTTATATCCAAGATATTTTATTGTATGACGTTTTTTTAATATTTGAAAAGCCAGAAATAACTTACTTACAAGAAATTGTTTTTACAACCGACTATAAAAAAGAATACATAGATAAATGGTTGAATTGTACTGTAACTTTTAATGAATTAAGGAGAAATAAAAGAACAGATCATTGGGCTGAAATATATAAGCTAAAATTAGAGTTTGAACAAATAGAAAAAATTGAAAATCATCAAAAAAAGCTTTTTAATGAACGTATTGATTTTGAAATAAGAAATGCAATAAATGATTTTGATGAATTAGAAGATGACGTCAAAAAGGAAGCATTAAATAAAGAGATTAAATTAATACAAGACTTTTTTAATAGTGATACATCAAAGACTGTTGTAAAAAGACTTAAAAATATTTTAAATTTTTCAAAACCAAAAGAGGTTGTTCTAGAGTATGATAATATTTTAAGAGATAGGTTATTGTTGAGTGATTTTAATGTTTACGAAGTTGGTAAATCAAATTATTCATCAGCTTTTGTAGCATCTTTCTTTATGCAGTATTTAGATAAATTAAAAGAATATTTAGAATCACTTAACGATGAAGTAAATACTAATGAAATGATAAACAACCAATTTCAATACAACGACTTCAAAGAATTGTTATTAGTGGAAGAATTAGAAAAACGTTTAGCTAATGAAGCAGTAGAGTATAAAACCAAAATTGATGAACTTTGGCAAACCTATACTTTTGACCCCAAGTATTTTGATACATATATTTCTGGTGATTTATACAATATATTTTTAAAGTCTATTTATGAAAAAATAAAGCCTTTAAACGACTTTGAAATTAATAAATACCTAACATTATCGGTAAATCAATTTAAAACACACACACCAGAAAAACGAGTAGAAGCATTTAAAAGAATTTATCACGACACTTATTGGCATCCAAACCAAATGGAGTATAAGGCAAATGAATATGATAATAAGTATGTAATACACGTTTGGAAACATTACACCAGTCATTTTCTATTATTTAAAGATGCAGTTGAAAATGTATTACAAGACTTTAAAAATGGTTTAATTGGTAGTGGTAAAAAACAAGAAGTAATTGAGAAACCAAAATCGAAATCAAAATCGAAATATCAATCATTTACCTACATTAATAATCTTACTGGTCAATCTAACTTAACAGGACTAAAAGACTCTTTAATTAGAAAAAAATTAATTGCATCAGATACAGACTTAAAAGATTTTAGAAAAGTGTTTAGTGGAGAAGCTATTGAGAATCCAATTACTTGGACAGGTAATATTAGCGAACTTTCATATTTCATTAAGCAATTACATAATGAATTAAAACTTGTTGCAGATTTAAAGCAACAGCAGTGGGCAGTAACTATTAACTGTTTTATTCAAGAAAACGGAGAGCAATATAACCGCACTAAATTAAGAACTCAAAAAGTTCCTGCTACTTCAAAAAACATCGATTCTGCATTAAAAACACTAAAATAACTAAAATAACACTCTACACTTAAAGGAGAATTTTAAATTATTTTATTCAAAAACAGCAGTTAATCTTATTTAGGTTAACTGTTTTTTTATACCACTCTACACTCTACACCTTACTCTAAACCCTTGTTTCTAAAGTGTTTTTAACCTCTTTTTATGCCAACCTTTGTTTCATAATCATAAAATTTTTATCAAATGGAAGCAATTATTTTAAGCGTACAACAGTACAAAGAATTAGTAAATCGTTTAGATGTTCTAAACAAAAAACTAGAAGAAAACCAAAAGTCGCCAGAGGACACTTTTTTAGACAATCAAGAATTTTTACAGCTAATGAATATTAGCAAGCGTACAGCCCAAACTTGGCGCGATGATGGTATTGTGTCATTTTCACAAATAGGTTCAAAAATCTATTATAGAATGAGCGATGTGCAAAAGCTGTTAGATAAAAACTATAAAAAAGCTTTTAAGCCTAATAAAAGAGATTACACCACAAATATCTAGGACTTATGCAAGCTGTCGTATCAGTCTTTAGAGACTTTGTAAATAAGGTTGAGGATAAGCCTTTAGAAAAAATCCTTAATGATATTAAAATAGGTGCTTATAAAGCTGAAATAAGCAATATACGAGCCTTATTGTCGAATGATAATAAAGAAGCAGCAGATCAACTCAAAAAGCAATTAATTGCTTTTACAGTATCAGGAACTTTCAACAATGGTAGGAGTATCGACAAAGTCGAAACCTATAGTCAATATGTAATTTTAGATATTGATAAATTGTCTGTTTCTCAATTAGAAGACGTTAGAAATACCACACGTTTAGCACCTTATACCTATGCGTCATTTGTTAGTCCTAGTGGTAAAGGCATAAAAATAATCGTAAAAGTAAATACAGCGAAAGAGCACCATAAAGAAGCCTACAAACAAGTTGTAGATTATTATGAGCAAGCCTTAAATATAGGTATTGATACCTCTGGTAGTGATATTTGTCGTTTATGCTTTGTGTCTTATGATGGAGATTGTTTTATCAATCCTAATGCAGATACTTTTGAAGTTACTAAAAAACCAAAAGAAACAGTACATCCTATAAGTCAAACCAATCAAGTAACTAATAATATTGAAGCATACATCTCTGAAATAGAGCAAACAGCAACTGATATTACAGGCAATTATGAAACTTGGCGAAATTTAGGTTTTGCCATTTCAGAAGAATACGGAGAATCAGGAAGAGATTATTATCACAGAATTAGTAGGTTTTATATAAAATACAATTATCAAGAATGCGATAAACAATTCACGAGCTGTTTAAAAGCAAAAGGATCTGGAGTAAACATTTCTACATTTTACTATATGGCACATCAATGTAACATAAAGCCATACAAACAACCTACTGAAGAAGAAACGTTAACAGTAAAAGGACAATTACTAAAAGAAGAGTATTCAGATAGTCCAACATTCTCAACTTCCTTAATTCCTCAACTACCTCAATTCCTTCAACACGTAATTAAATATACTAAAACAGACCAAGAAAAAGATATAATGATATTGGGTGCAATAACAGCTATAAGTGCTTGTTTGCCTAAAATATATGGTATCTATGATGGTGATAAAGTGTATTCTAATTTGTATTTATTTATAACAGCGGCAGCAGCTTCAGGAAAAGGGAAACTAAAATTTTGTAAGCGATTAGTATATAAAATTCACAAAACTATGCGTGAAGAAGCTAAACTAATGGAAGCCGAATATGATGCAGAATTAGCACAATACAATAAGAATAAAGCCAAAGATGAAAACCTAAAGAAACCACCAAAACCACCAATTAGAATGTTGTTTATTCCTGCAAATAATAGCTCAACTGGTATGTTTCAATTATTACACGATAGTAAAGGTAGAGGACTAATATTTGAAACCGAAGCAGATACATTGGCTAAAAACTTTAAAACAGATTACGGAGATTATTCTGATGGTTTTAGAAATGCGTTTCATCACGAAACAATAAAATATTTTCGCAGAACAGATAGAGAGTATGTAGAGATTGAAGAGCCTTGTTTATCTTGTGCTTTAACAGGCACACCAAAACAAGTTTTGGCGTTAATGCCAAATGCTGAAAATGGCTTATTCAGTCGCTTTATGTTTTATCAAATGCCAACAAGTACCAATTGGAAAAATGTATTTGCTATTGATACTAAAAAAGGCTTAAATGATTATTTTGATAATTTAGGTAATCAATTTTATGAGTTATACAGGCAATTAATTACAAATACGGAAATACAGTTTTCATATACCGAAGAACAACAAGAAGTATTTAATCAATTTTTTTCAAAAATTAATTTATACTATCTAAATGTAAATCCATTAGAGTACAATTCATCAATTAAAAGAATGGGTATTATAGCGTTTAGAATTAGTATGATTTTGACCGTTTTGCGAATATTAGAAACAGGAGATGTTTCAAATCCTTTGTATTGTTCTGATGAAGATTTTCAAACAACACTAACAATGGTAAAAGCATTAATTAAACACAGTAGTAAAGTGTATTCTAGTTTACCAGAAGATAAAACAGCTATTAATTACAAAAACAAAAGAGAGCAATTTATTGAAAGTTTACCATTACGTTTTACTACACAAGACTATATTAGTTTTGCAACTAAACTAAATATTACTCAAAAAACAGCAGAACGCTACATTACAAGCCTATGTAAAACAAACTTTTTAGTTAGGGAATCTCAAGGTAATTACTACAATCCATCGAAAGAAGAAAGTGAGGGAAATAAGAGAAGTGAGGACAATAATTAGTCAGTTTCCTTATTTCCCTCAAATCCCTCAATCTCTAAAATAAATAAATCTAAAAATGTTTTATTAATAATTTAAAAAGACCTAAATTGGACAAGTCTTATAAAGAGCTTATGCTATGTTCGGAGAATACATAAAAAATATACGTGAAAACAAAGGGTTACTGCAACGAGAAGTAGCTGCTTTCCTTGAAGTAGATACGGCTTTTATTAGTAAAATAGAGCGTAATGAAAAAAGCGCAAGTCGCAATCACCTACCTAAACTATCTGAATTATTTAATGTCAGTGAATCTGAAATGATAAAATATTGGTTGGCAGACAAAGTATATCAAGTAATTAGTGATGAAGACCAAAAGCTAGAAATCCTAAAAGTGGCTGAAAAAGAAGTTAAATACAATCAAAAAACATCAAAATAAATGGCTAATAATACATACAAACAACACCTAGAAAATTTACTAAAACAAGACGCTCGATTTGTGGACGATGAAGGCGAGTTAATGGGTAATAAAGTAAAAAGTTTTACCGATGATTTAGACGAAAAACTAATTGAGCTTTTATTGCAAGATGAACGTTCTAGAACACAATTCTTTATTAAAATTAAAGAGGTGTATGTGTTTAAAGCCAGTGAGTTTAAATTCTTTTTAGAGCAAAATAAAATAGATAACAGTTTTACCAATTATATAAATCGTATTGGTTTATCTGTAGGGGGTAAATTTATAAAAGATAATACAGATGTAGTATTAGACTTCCCTTACAAAGATTGTGTTTTAGAAGGCGGGCAAAGCACAGAAGAAGGTTTAGATACCTATTTTGAGTACGATGAAGAAGTCAGTAAAACAGATGCTAAAAAAGGCTATAAGCCACAACAATACAACGAAAAACAAACCAAACGCAAAGAAATATTCTTTAACAATATAGTTGCAAAAGATGAAATAGACCGTTTGTTAGAACCTAAAGCATTTACCAACATTACAAAGTATGGTGCTAATGGTGAAAGCAAACCTAAAAGCTTTACTAGAGATGCATCCATTAACAAAAAACGGGGTTTACCAGCAGATACCATTACAGATAATTTAATTATCAAAGGAAATAACCTATTAGCACTACACAGCCTAAAAGAAGAATTTAAAGGCAAAGTAAAGCTGATTTACATTGACCCACCTTATAACACAGGTAATGATGAATTTAAATATAATGATAATTTCAATCATTCAACCTGGTTAACATTTATGTATAATCGTTTAATTGTTAGCAAAAGTATGTTAAAGGACGATGGTTTAATTTTTATTCATTGTGATGATAATGAACAAGCATATTTGAAGGTTTTAATGGATGAAGTTTTTAGTGTTCAAAATTTTGTTAATACCATAATGATGAAAACAATTAATCCAAATGGTATTAAAACGACACACGCTACTAAAACTATTTTAAAAGTAAAAGAACAAATTTTAGTCTATAAGAAAAACAATGTTTTATTAAGACCTCAATATAAATCTATTGATAAATACGATAAATACTATGATTTATTTATAGAAGGCGATTTAAACAATTTAAAAGAATGTAAGGTTTTAAAACTTAAAGATAAAATAAAACAAATGGGCTGGAAATTTGATTTAAAAGATGCAAATTTCAAAGAATTTATTTTAGAAAATTCGGAGAAAATTTTTCAAACTAAATTTGATAAAAGAGTTCAAAATGATCCAAAATATGCTGATGGAGGTCTTTATATTTATGAAGATAACCCTAATTATTATGTATATCAAAAAAGATTTGGTTTAAAACTATCAAAGGTTGTAAAAGAAGTTTTTGGTAAAAAAGAAATAGGTATTTTGTTAGGTGATGTTTGGGATGATTTTAAATTAAACAATTTATATTTAGAAGGAGGTGTAGATTTTAGCAACGCAAAGAAGCCTGAACACTTACTTTATAGAATAATTGATATGACAACTAATAAAGATGATATTGTTTTAGATTTCCATCTAGGTTCTGGCACTACTGCTTGTGTATCTCATAAAATGAACAGGCAATATATAGGTGTTGAACAAATGAATTACGTTGAAACTGTTTCAATAGAAAGATTACAGAAAGTTATTGATAGTGAGCAAGGTGGGATTAGTAAAGAAGTAAACTGGCAAGGTGGTGGTTCATTTACTTATCTCGTACTAGCTAAAAACAATCAAAATGCAAAAGACCAAATACTTGCCTGTAATAACTATAATCAGCTAATGGAGCTGTTTAACGATTTATATTCAAACTACTTTTTACATTACAATCTAAAAATAAAAGAATTTAAAGAAGTAGTGTCTAAAGAAGAAAAGTTTATAGCATTACCATTAGTAAGGCAAAAAGAAATATTCTGCAAAATGCTAGACAATAACCAACTCTATGTAAATGTTAGTGAAATGGAAGACAGCAGACACAACATTGCAAAAGAAGATATTGCCTTAACAAAAAATTTCTATCAAATAAAAGAGTAATTATGAGTAGTAAACTTATTCCTCAAGAATCCAATTTCTTATTATATACAACGCCAGAAGGTGAGGTGAAACTGCAAGTATTAATAAATAACGAAACTGTTTGGCTTACACAAAAAGCAATGCAAGACTTATTTGATAGGGCTAAATCAACTATAAGCGAACATATTACCAATGTTTTTAAAGAGGGTGAACTACAAGAAGATCAAGTTGTTCGGAAATTCCGAACAACTGCCAATGATGGTAAAGATTATGAAACAACCTTTTACAATTTAGATGTTATTATTTCTGTAGGTTATCGTGTAAAATCCCATAGAGGTACACAATTTCGTATTTGGGCAACAAAAACCTTACGAGAGTATATCATAAAAGGCTTTGTTTTAGATGATGAACGATTAAAACAAGGGAAAACATTATTTGGTAAAGATTATTTTAAAGAGTTATTAGAGCGTGTTCGTTCCATCCGTGCAAGTGAACGCAGAATATATCAACAAGTAACAGATATTTTTGCAGAATGTAGTATAGATTATGATAAAAATTCATCCATTACAAAAAAGTTTTACGCTACTGTTCAAAACAAATTTCATTATGCCATAACAGGTAAAACAGCTGCCGAAATTATTTATTTAAAAGCGGATAGTAAAAAGCCTACAATGGGCTTAAAAACTTGGAAAAACGCACCTGAAGGCAGAATCTTAAAAAGCGATACCAACATTGCAAAAAACTATCTAGAAGAAAAAGAGATAAAACAATTAGAACGTACTGTAACAAGCTATTTCGATTATATAGAAGGCTTAATTGAAAGAGAGAATACGTTTACAATGGAAGGTTTGGCAAACAGTGTAAATAAATTTCTAGAATTTAACGAGTATAAAGTGTTGGACGGTTTAGGTAAAAAGTCTAAAAAGCAAGCGGAAAACAAAGCTTTTAAAGAATATGATACCTTTAATAAAAGGCAAAGTATAGAATCAGACTTTGATAAAATGGTTAAAAAACTAAATCAAAAAAAGAATAAATAATGGCAGATATAAAGGCACTATACGAAACCATAAAAATGGATGCTTTTGATTTGGGTTTATCAAAATCTAAAGTTCCAGAATTTATTACAGATAATTTAAGATATGAGCTGTTTGATTGGCAACGAGTAGCATTAGAAAATTTCTTAACAGCAGAGGCTATTAAAGAACATAAAGGCGATTACGTACCAACAAGTTTGCTATTTAATCTTGCAACAGGAACAGGCAAAACATTGTTAATGGCAGCATTAATAATATACTATTATGAAAAAGGCTATCGCAACTTTATATTCTTTGTGAATCAAAATAATATTGTTGGTAAAACAGAAGACAACCTCACAGACCCAGAGCATAATAAATACCTGTTTTCTAACCCAATAGTAATTGATAAAAAAACGGTAAACATAAAAAAGGTTGAAACCTTTTCTAATGATACTGATGATATAGAAATTCACTTTACCTCTATACATAAGCTACACAATGCAGTATACCAAGTAAAGGAGAATAGTGTGTTTTTAGATGATTTACAGCAACGTAATATTGTAATGCTAGCAGATGAAGCACACCATTTAAATTCAGCTACAAAGGCAAAAGAAGATGTGCAAACAGAACTTGATATTGTTACAGAATTAGCAGACAATGCAAGTGCTAAAGATGTTGAGAAAAGTTGGGAACATACAGTAAATGATTTAATTCTTCATAAAGGAGATAGAAATAATAGTGAAGAAAATAAAAATGTACTATTAGAATTTACAGCAACAGTACCAACCATTAAAAAAGTAGAAGAAAAATATTTACCAAAAACAATAATTAGATTCGATTTAAAAGACTTTTTAAAAGCAGGTTATACCAAAGAAATTAATTTAGTATCATCATCATTCAATAAAAAATTAAGAGTCTTACAGGCGCTTATCTTTAATTGGTATCGCTATAAAATGGGTGTAAAACATAATCTTCCAAATTTCAAACCAGTCATTTTATTCAGAAGTAAATTTGTTACCTCTAAAAGAGAAGAAAACGTAGAATCAGATTATGAGTTTTTCAGAGAAATAATAGACAACCTAGCTGTTGAAGATTTTAAGTTTCTTCAAACCATTGAAAAAATTGAAGCGCAAGAAATATATGAAGTAGGTCAAAGTAGAATTGTAGATATACGTAATTATATATCAGATAATGATATTTCATATAATAGTGTCATAAGCTATTTAAAGGATGCTTTCAATCCTAATAACTGCATCATAACACATTCATCAGATAAAACAGCAAAGGCAATAAAATCTGGTATGCGTGATGCAGATAAAACTACGCCAGAACAAGACAAATTATTAAATAGTTTAGAAGATAAAAACAATCCAATTACTGCCATATTTACCTGCCAAAGACTTACTGAAGGTTGGGATGTATTAAATTTATTTGATATTGTACGTATGTACGAAGGTCAAAATACAGGAGGTACTAATAAAGGTAAAGCAGGTGGTAGTACTACTTCAGAAGTTCAGTTAATAGGTAGAGGTGTTCGTTACTATCCTTTTAAATATGAAGAGCATATTCCTATTAAAAGGAAATTTGATAAAAGCCTAGATCACGAATTACGCGTGTTAGAAGAGTTTTATTTCCACAGTGATAAAGACGAAAGATATATAGCAGAACTTAAAAAAGAATTGAAACGTCAAGAATTATTGCCAGGTAAAGAAAAGCAATTAAAAATCTTTGACATTAAGCCTGAAATTAAGAAAGATAAATCAAGCTTCTACAATACGTTAAATGTTTATACAAACGAAAAAGTAGCGAATCCTAATAGATGTAAACGAGATTTAGAAGAATTAAAAAAAGATTGGAACTTTGAAGATAAGCTAGAAGAAATAGCATTAAATGTTACAAAACTAGAATTTGAAAAGGACACAGAAGATGTTACACGTTACGAAACCATTCAAGAAAAGAAAAGAACTATAACGCTACCATTAAACAAAACACCACGTAACACCAGACACAAAGCATTAAGTGTTCAAACTAAAAGAGAAAAATCAATATTACGTTTTAATAAATTAAAAGAAGAAATCAATATAGAATGTATTGAAGATGCTTTTAAAGATGAATATTTCGGTAGTTTTAATATTTCTGTTGTGGTTCCTGAAAATGTAAATCTAAAAGAGGTTTCAGACATTGAACGTTTTAAGTTGATAGAGCCTAAAGAGCAAGTTAGAATCTTAACCAATGCGTTTAATAAACTTGAAAAGGAAATAGAATTAATTTCAAATCCACATATTGGCACAGAATTTAAGCCTGTTAAATTAAATAACTACTACAAAATACCTAAACCAATTTATGTAGTAAAAGAACCCGAGAGTGAAACAATAGAAACACGTTTAAAAGACAAAGATTGGTATCCTTTAACTGCTTTCTATGGCACATCAGAAGAAAGAGAATTAGTTAAGTTTTTAGAGAATAAAATAGCCAATTTTGAGGATAAATTTAAAGAAGTAAATCTTTTGAGAAATGAAGAGGTTTATAAAATTCACGATTTCAAAACGGGTCGTGGTTTTATGCCAGATTTTATATTATTTCTAAAGTCAGAAACGGAGGAATTACATTATCAAGTTTTTATTGAGCCAAAAGGGAATCAATTTAAAGATGCTTCAAATGGTTATAACGATAGTGCGGAAGGTTGGAAACAAGAATTTTTAGACCGTATTTCTGAAAAATATTCAAAAGATAACTTATTAACAGCAGAAGATAAAAACTATAAGCTTATTGGTTTACCTCTTTATAATAAAAAATTGGAAAAAGAATTTAAAGAAAGTACAGAAAAGCAATTAGGTGTAGTCTTATAACCTCATGCATATATAAATATAAAGTTAATAATTTAAAATAAAGATATAATGAAGCCACCTGTTGATGATTCCATAAAAAAAATACTAGCTGACAAACTAAATGAATTATCAGTTTTATTAGATGCAGACATATTTACTTATTATGGTCAAATAATAGATGGTAATGAAAGTATAATTTTAAGGATTATTGAATCATTAGCGTCTTCACCAGATAAAAAGGATAAATTATTTGTAGTACTAACAACAGGTGGTGGTAGTGCTATTGCTGTAGAGCGTTACGTTAATATTATGCGCCATCATTACAACGAAATAAATTTTATTATACCTGATTATGCTTTTAGTGCAGGTACTATTTTTTGTATGAGTGGTGATAATATATTTATGGATTATTTTTCAGTTTTAGGTCCAATTGACCCACAAGTGCAAAATAAAGAAGGTAATTGGGTGGCTGCGTTAGGTTACCTAGATAAAGTTAATGAGTTAATAGAAAAAGCACAAAATGATAAATTAACACAGGCAGAATTTATTATTTTAAAAGATTTTGATTTAGCTGAATTAAAAGGTTATGAGCAAGCTAAAGAACTAACTATTTCGCTTCTTAAAAAATGGTTAGTTAAATATAAATTCAAGAATTGGGCTACACATAGTACAAATCAAGCTTTATTAAATCAACCAGTTACGGAAGCGGAAAAAGAAGCTAGAGCGGAAGAAATTGCAGATATTTTAAGTAACAATAACGAATGGAAATCTCACGGTCGCCCTATAAATATAGAAACTTTAGAAAATAAATTAAGACTACGTATAGAAGATTATAGTAATAATGACGATTTACGTAATCTTGTAAGGACATATTACGATTTATTGTCGGATTATGTTAAGTCAAATAAAACACCTATTTTTGTTCAAACAAAATTATTCATATGAGTGTTTTAGTTACAGATAAATTGGATAAAGTACTTAAAGAAAATAAGGTTTCTGTTAATGAGATTTCAAATGTAAAAAAATATTTAGAAGCATCTAAATTGTACGATTCTTTAGTATTATCTGGTGTAGCTAAACCAAGGGGTAACAATCTTTTATCTCGTGATAAGGCTTTTAATTCTAATATTAGCTTTAACAAATAAGTCCCCACAACCCAAAACCCAGTTTTTTCGTACCTCAAAATCCTCTGTCTTTTGTGTTGTTCCGCGCGCCACCGCATAGTTGGTTTTATGTCATAATAGTTGTAGCCAAAGCTATAATGGCACATTGCTTGTTTTATTTAAACGTATCTATTTTTTAAAATTGGTACAATAAAAAAGCAAAGAGCTATTGCCAACGCTCAAAACAACTATTCCGCCACAAAACCAACCCAAAGCTAAGTTACATAATAGAAGTTATAGGAGCAAAAATCCTTTCAATGGTTGCCTACGGCGTTTTATTATATTTTCGTCGCTATAACTGCTATTATGTAAAATATCCGCTCATCCAACGCGCACTTCCGTACATCAAACCACATTTTGAACTAAAAATGAACATTCCTGCATTCTTGCATTGTTTTTATAAGTGCTTTTTTAGCTTCAATACAATAAGGCTTTTAATTTTGAAGTTGAGGTTTATATAAGGTAATTTGTAAAGCACCTATAAAATCAAAAAATCCCAATAAGAGTATTACCATTCATTTGTCAATAACATTAGTAGAAGAATAAGAAAATAGAGTACAAAACAAATAAAGGGAAATACACTTATTTCCGCTTCTGCCAGCGCACTAGGTACTTTAATATTGTTTTTATTTCTTATCTCATTCCATTGCACAAAACAATCGTTAAGTCCAAGTATTCCTTATCTCAAGTCTTTGTTTATTCCATTTCACTAAGAAATAAAAATGTCCTAACATCATATTTAGAACTATAAAAAAATAAAAAAGATAGCAAATATAAGTGCCTTGCTACAGCCAACGCTAAAAGCCTGTAAAGGTCAAGCCCTACGGGTTTTGAATAAAACTTTTTTCACAATATTTCTTCTTTTTCATTAAACATTTTAACTCAAAAAACTTTTACCCAAAAACCTTGACAGTCTTATCCAAGGCACTTTTAGATAGCACATCTTTTTTCTTTCTTTTCCAAAAATAATGGCGCGAAGCGTAGCGAAGCAAATTTTAAATTGGATAGCTATGTCAACTTTTGAACTGAAAACACACCGAAGCGGAAGAACTTACTCGAAACCTCATTTTTTTATACTCAATAAAGGTCTAAACAGCGGAAAACCGCTTTCAAATCCTTGTCCTAACTGTTTTGTAGTGAAAACTGCAACCGAAAAAGAAAAAAACACGCTGTTTCATTTATCTATGATGCTACAAATAGGTGGTTTTTACGCTTATTATTTAAAAGGTAGTGTTATTCCGTTTATCTCAATAGATGATTGCAGAAAAACGCTTAAAAGCAGTTTAAAATCAAATTGTAATGCAGGCGATATAATGCAAAAACATATTAAAGCGGTTGAGGTTATCAGTAAAAAAGAAAAAGAGTTACAAATTGTCATTGATAAAATGGCAGTTTTAAAGGTTGCATATATCCGAAATTGTTTCAATCTAATGCAAACTAAAGAAGCTTAATGCAAAGGTATCAAAATACGTTGAAACAGTAACAAAATGGCATAATTTTCGTTATATTAGAAGAGTAAACAAAGTTTAAAAGCAATATCAAGTCCGTACCAAATCCGAACGTGTATTAATTTTAAATATTTATAGTTATGGGGAAAATATCCCAAGGAATTTTAGGAGGGTTATCAGGAAAAGTAGGTAACGTAATTGGTGGTAGTTGGAAAGGTATTGACTACATCAGAATTAAGCCATCAAGTGTGGCGAATCCTCGAACAGAGGGGCAAGTCAATCAGCGTAATAAATTTACTGTTACATTGGAGTATTTACAACCGAACAAAGAGTTCTTGAAAGTCGGTTACAAGTCATTTGCGACAAAGAAAACAGAATTTAATGCTGCAATGTCTTATGTGTTGAATAATGCAGTAGGAGGTACTGCGCCAAACTTTACGGTAGATTATTCTAACGCTCTATTAAGTAGAGGTTCATTATCTGGAGCATTAAATGCAACTACAGATTTAGCAACAGCAGGACAAGTTTCTTTTGCTTGGGATGATAACTCATTAGAGGGTAATGCAAATACAACTGATAAAGCAATGGTTTTAGTTTACAATCCAAGTAAAAAAGAATCAATGTATATTTTAGATGGGGCAATTAGAACTGCAGGTTCTCAAACAGTAAACATACCAGGAACTTATGCAGGCGATACAGTAGAGCTGTTTATTGCGTTTGTTTCCGCAGATGGTACACAAGTATCAAACAGTTTGTATTTAGGCTCTGGTACGGCAGCTTAATAACTTTAAGCGTAAATACATACAAAAAGAAACCGTTACAGTATATTTGTAACGGTTTTTTTATGCTTTTAGATCACTATTTCTACTTCTCAAATATATAGTTTAAAAAGTTGTACCTATGTTGTACCTTTTTTAATTTTACCTATTAAAAGTCAATAAAATCAATGCATACAGAGTGTTATTTACACAACACGGTGTAGGCAGTAGTTATTTTTACAGAAATTATTTTAAGTCTGTTTCTACAATTTTATGATTTCCATAATACATTGTTCCTCTTTTTATAAAGTCAGATGAAAGATAAAAATATACAAGAATTTTGCTATCATCTATAATTTTTGGCCTAAAGTGAAATATGTGTTTGTCAGGAAATTCTGCGCTACCTAAATTTATTGGAATTTTTAAGTTTCCATTTGTTCCCTCAACTATGTAATTCAAATATGTGTCCTTAACATCTGGGTCATATGCTTCCTGCATTTGACTAGTTGCCATTGGTTTCTTTTTAGTTACCAATTCAAATCGAGTCCAGTCTTTATTGTTTTCTGTTATAAAAATATCTAAAGGACGATATTGAAATTTGGGTTTTTCACTAACGAGATAAAATTTGTTTGGGTCAAATTCCCCTGTTTTAAGGTCAAGATTTTTTATATCCACTTCTAATACTGTAATTCTAAAGCCATTGAGTACTGTTCCAATGTAAGTTTTTGGAAATTTATTTTTGAATTTGTCGTTCTTGATAAATTCAATTTCTATAGAGTCTTGTTCAATAGTAGTCTTTTGAGCATAGGATTCGAGAGATAATAAGATTGTGAAAATTCCAATTATGATTAGAGTTTTATTTGATTTTAATATGCTCATATTCTGTTTTTAATTTTTATTGAGAATGCGTTGTGCTAATTACTGCCAACTTATTTATATGCGTGTATAACCAACGCTTTATTTCTAGTATAGGTTGTGTGCAAGTACTTAATTATAAATTAGTTATTAATTTAAATAATCTAAAAAAAGATAAAGGTTTTAGAAAGTCGATTAATTAATAGCTTAAGCAATATAAGAAATTTCTTATTTTAAGGATAGAGGAAAACTAAAAAAATAGAAGTTAGATTGTTTTTATTTTAATAGTTTTAAGTCATATGCCTAGTTGAAAATAGGGTATAGGTTTGCTATGTTCTATTAAGCTGCATAGTGCCTGAAGAGTATTTTATTTGCTGCTTAGCTTGTTTTTAACGGTTTTGTGTATCGTATAGCACGTAATAGCCTATAAAAATCGAATAGAAAATCCTTTACGATTTTTGCGAGTAGAAGATAACAAGAAATTACTTATAGCCAATGTTGGCACTAGCTTTTTTAGTTAATATTATTAAACATTAATCGGGTCTTTCAGGAATATAAACAACATCAACTTCTACATTATTTCCATATTTTAGGATGATAGAACATAATACAGAAACACTTTCACCATTGTGGGTAGCTGGTTTCATTACAGGCATTTTTCTAAGCACTCTTAAGATTTCTGCTTGAATGGTTACTTCTGAATCTCTCACTTTCATGCCAGTTAAATTTCCAATTTCATTGATTATAAAAAATGCTTCTACCATTTTTGGTTCTGAAAGATTTAAATCTTTAGATACACTCAAGTTAAATTCCCGCTTAATGAATGTCGAAACTTTATTATTAAAACATTCTCTTGTTTCTTCTTTTGAGAGTTCTTCACAGCCATTATATACTGGGGCAATTTCTACATCTTTTAATATCATACTGTTATCAGAAGTATAGGTTGCTAAACCGTCATCATGCGACACAATGCTGCATAAACTTAATAAAGCCTGTTCTTCTGCTTCTGTCATATTTCCTTGTGCCATCACTTGTTCCTGAACAGCATTTATTTTTGTTATTAAATCACTTTCTTTCTTTTTTAACGAGTTGGATTCTTCCTTACAAGAAAAGCATAATAGAACAATAAAAATTGTTGAAAGGACCATTAAATTTTGGAATGCAAATTTTGTTTTACGATTAAATTTGTATTTCATAAGTTTTGATTTTTTTGCTTGTTGCCAATGTGTTTGTGCATGGTTAGTGGCGTGGTTTACCACGTAATTTAGCAAATAAAAACCGAATAGAATATTCCGCAGGAATATTCGTAAGTAGGCTAGAACTAGCAATGGATTATATACTTTGTTACAGCACGTATTTAAGATATTTCAGTGGTTATAATTTCGTCAATTACCCACTTTCCATTTTCTTTTCGGATAAATACTCTAACTCCAAATCCGCATAATTTACCGCATCCCATTCCACTTCTTAAAATTCCGAAAGATTTAGTTGAATCAAATTGTATTCTTGAGAAACCTGTAGTTCCACTTAAATGAAAATCATATTCATTTTTCCAAATTACACTAGCTTTTGGAAATTCCGATAGATATTTAAATTCCAGCTTTTTGTCAGCTATCAACTTTTTCAGATCAATTTTATATTCAGATGATAAGTCAGTCGTGTCCAGACTTAAGTTTTGTTTTGAGAAATGATTTAATAGTTCATTCCTTTCTCTTTTTTCAAGAGAATAAACAGAATCATTAATTGCAATAACTAACTTGACAGAATCAGCTTTCAATTCTGCTTTTCTTTTTTTATAATCCGCTAACACTTTTCCTATTCCTGTTGTATCAGTTCCGATAATTTCTCCTTTTTCGTTAAAAACAGGTCTTGGTGGACGTGGTGGTTTCAATCGAAAGTCAAAATGTAAAGAATCCATTAAAGCAGGAAATATTTTATAAACAACTGACTGCTCAAATTCCAATTCTGATTGCTTTTTTTCACAACCTAATAAAATCAGAATTATTGAAATAAGTAGTAAAGTTCGTTGAGTAGTCATATGTGCTGTAACGTGTTTTTATATGGTTTTTTGCGTGTATGCGTGCGAGGATTTTCCGAAGGAAAATCAGACGTAGCAAACGTGCAACGACCTTTAAATTTAGCACAAAATAGCAATTTTTTATATACGTTGTTGTAGCACGTTTTTTTTATTCAAGCTTTTTTTTTGTTCTTTCTCTTATTAACAGAAAACTCATAATTGTAAATATACTTATTCCAATTACTAATAATCCGTATTTGAATAATCCTGTTAGCAAAAAGGTCAGAAATCCACGATAACGACCTTTTTCAGATATTTGAACCAGTTCAGAAATGATGTTAGAGTTCTCTAATAAGAAATAACAGATAATACAGGCTAAACTAATTATATAGAGCCTTATGATTTTAAATTTTCTATTTAATGTCATCTTCAGTTCCAAGTTTTCCGTCTGAACCAGCAGACGTTATTAAAAATCCTTTTCCCTTCTCTGTAATCGTAAATTCATATTCTCGATTCCAAGCATCTTTTGTCCAATCTTTTCTTAAAGGACTATTTCCGATTAAATCATTCAATTCTGTTGGATATTTTCCGAGATTTTTATTCCAGTTTTCCATTCTCTCGCTCATTTCCGTTATTTCTTTTTTCGTTTTTTCTGGAAATGCAGATTTTCTTTGATAAGTTAAAAACAGAATAGCACTTATACTTCCAATGACTAAAACAGCAATAAACATTAATGCACTTGGTTGCATAAAATATTTTTGAATCGGTCTTTTGATTCCGTCTTCTTTTTCTTTTTTCCTTATCCGTTTTTGATGTTTATAATCTTCACGAATTAGTCCGAATTCAGCTAAAGTCGAAAGTATTAATTCTATCATTTAGTTCGTTTCTCAAATGTGCTACAACTTATTTATATGCGTGTATAACCAACGCTTTATTTCTATTATAGGTTGTATACTAGTGCTTTTTATTTTAGATTTTAAATAATTAGTATCTCCATTTAAGTATAGCAATAAAGTTACTAAATATTTACGGATCAATAAAGTCCGAGAGGATTTTTGTAAGTAGGCGAGAAGTCAGTAATAATTATATATGGTGTTGGTAACTTGCTTTGTATTCTATTGCTAATCTTGCCATATATAGTTTAATAATGGGTCATTGCCATTTATTAAATCACTAAGCTGAATTTTAATTTCTTTATCTGGAATAATGCCTTTATCTAGTTCTAATTTAGGAACATTGACAGATTCTCTTTCTGTGCCTATTTGCAAACCAAGTTTTGTGTTTTGTAATGATGTTGCTCTTCTACCTGGATGCGTACTGTAAGTGCCTCCAGTTTCTTCTCCTATTATGGTTGCTAATTGATTATGTTTTACAACCGCTAACATATGTGCTGTTGCAGATGCACAACGACCATCTGTTAATATATACGTCTTAATAGCATTCACGTTATTTGTTGTTTTAGGTTTTACGGTTATTGGCCTATTTGGTCTTTCATTTAAGTCGTTATCTTCATAAAAATCAACTTCTTTTTCAATGATATAGGATAATAAATATGCAGTGCATTCTGGGTTTCCACCTCTATTTCCTCTTAAATCAAACGCCACTTTACTTATATTTTTATCTTTTATTTTTTTCATATAAGTATCTATCGTCTCCTTAAAAAAAACGATATTCTCTCTACCTCTTGGGAAATAGTTGAAGTTCTTAATCTTGATTATTGCAGTTTTATGTTCTTGATTAATTTCTAGGCCTAATCTAGGCTTATTGATTATTTCTGTTTTGTATTTAGGAGCAGGTTCATCAATATAAAAGGTTGTTGTAATGATTTCTAAAGAATTGTAAGGCTTAAATTTTATTTTGTATTCAGAATCAAAACCAAAATAGCTATGATAATAATATAAAAAGTTCACATTTAAATCTCCTCTGTAAAAGCTTTGATTAAAAGCATCTGCAGAAATTGTTGATTTTAATGTTTTAAATATTTCGCTTGATGAAATACCGTTAATTTCTAATATTTCAGCACCTGGATTCATTTCAATATTTTCAACACAATTGTTTGTTGCATACATTTTTTCATCGTCAAACCATACAATTAATGGTAACCAATACTTTTGAGGTGTACTAAAAAAGCGAATATCGACTATACGTGTGTGTAAACAGCCTAAACTAGCAACTATTGGTGATGTTACTTGATAAAACTGCGTAACAGTCATAGAATCTTTTAATTTATCCCGTTGCATATTTACAAGCTTCTCGTAAGAATCTTTATCAATAAATTCAAATGGTTCAGGATGTTCTTCTAGTGTTTCTAATAATTGATTAAAATCTTCTATTAATTTTTCTTTTTCAATCTTAATATTAAGATTTGTCAGGATTGAATCTTTTATGCTTGTGTTTTGAGCTTGTGCCAATAAGCTACAGGATAAAAAACTAATTATTAAAAGGAAATGCTTCATAAATGGAATTTTATTGTTGATTTAACTTACTGTTTTATTTCCTTGTCTTAATTTTTAAGCTCAGAAGTTTTTTAGCTTGTTGCCAACGTTTTTGTGTATGAAAAGATACGTGGTTAAGCAACTAAGTTAGTAAATAAAAACGAACGCGATAAATTCCGAAGGAATTTTCCGAATAACCACTTGCCAAAGCCATTAATTATACATGTTGTTGGCATTAGTTTTTATTGTAGAGACCAAATTCAAATAGATTCATAATTATAACAGCAATTATAGATATACCTGCTATTATAAAAAAATAACGTAGGCTCAAAATCGATAATCCGTTTAGTAAAAATAAAATTCCACCAAATAACATAAACATTCTTAAACGGTTGTCATAACTTTTAGAATCAGCATTGAATTCCGATATGTTAAAATAACTAGTGTTCTCGTGAATTAATGAATAAATTGGTACTATTTCGGATTTATCATTTAAATCATAATCTATTTTTTTAATCGAGATTGTTAAAGTATCGTTTTCTTTTAAGTTTAAAAAGTCTTTAAAATTTTCAGATATCCTTATTCCTCTAGCTATTCTAAATTCAGCATTTTCATTTTTCGTCCAGAAATTGTAGCTATAATCAGTTCTTGTTCCGGTAATGTTATGAATGTTTGAATTTAAAACGACTTTAATTTGTTTCAAATCATTTTTGTCAATTTCCTTTCCGCCTTTAATAATTCCAATAAAAATCAGAATGACACCTAAAATTAGAAAAGGAATATTTAAGTCAGATTTTATCTTTTTAAATTTCCTTTTTTTCTTCTTTTTCTTTTTTGTCATTTATGCTTTTCAAATTAATGCCAACGTGTTTGTTAATGGTTTGTTGCGTGGTTAAGCAACTAATTTAGCTAATAAAAAACCAATAGAAAACCTGCGAGGATTAGCCTAAGTATACTATAAATAGCAATGAATTATATACAGTGTTGTAAACCGTTTTTATAATTCGATATATTCATAATCAGTATAGTTTTGGCTATCATAAGCATAATGAATAATATTATTCTCATTGTCATAAGTTAACATAGTTGGGTCAATATCGTGAGTATTTGTACTGCCACTAGAATAAGTTATTGTAGATGTTAATGGTAAATTTTTACTTGGTTTTAATGCAAATGCAATAAAATAATCATCCCAATAATTTCCATGAAATGGCATTACATTTCCTGTATCAAAATTTGAATACGTAAAAGAGATATTGTTATCCCATGTATAAGAAATTATATTGTTTTCATTATTTCTTTGATACAGATTTTCAGATATAGTGGTCAGATTTGATGGCTGAATTGTTCTAATTGCATCTACATAATTCTCGGTAAAATCAATTTGAACCTCTTTATCAAGACCATTTACTCCAGTAAGTTTAATTTGTCCATTATTAATTATAACATCATATTCTTCAATGTCAATGTTGTTTGAATTTTCATAAGTGGTAGTTTTGCTGATTTCACTTATCTCATCACTATTGTATATAACATCTGTTGTTGTTGTACTTGAATTATATGCGAGATATGTTACTACTTGAATTATTTTTTTATCTGTATTGTAAAAAACTTCTTGTGAATTCGAATAAGAAAATTGTCCATCTTGAGCGTATTGAGTCGCTTTTTTATAAACGATTATAGTTTCTTCAGTGTTCTCATCAATATCTTCCGTGTTATCTTCAATATCTCCATTGCTTGAAGAACATGATAAAATTGATATTCCTAAAAAAATTGTAAATAGTATATTCAGTTTTTTCATTTTGTGTATTGTAGGTTATATAAAAGTGCTTTATACTAAAGCAGTTATTAATTGAAAGAATTAAAACAATAAAATGGTTTTAGGAAGTCGATTAATTAATAGCGCAAGCAATATAGGGAATTTCTAATTTTATAGATATAGGAAAAACTAAAAAAAGAGAAGTTGTGTTGTTTTATTTGAATAGTTTTAAATACTACGTCTAGTTGAAAATAGGGTATAGGTTTGCTATGTTCTATTAAGCTACATAGTACCAATAAAGAATGCTATTAGTGATTAATTATACACGTTTTTAGCCAACGTTTATTTTTTGGGCTTTACATAAACATCAGAAGGAGAGATCACTTTATTTTTGTCGTAAGGTTTCGTTGAAAATTCAAATTCTTCTCTGAATCCTTTTCCAATACTATCACAAGCATTTGTTACAGTGTTCACATAGAAGTCTGGTAAAAATGTATTGTCATCTTTTTGATACTTGTAGGTGTGATTATCATCTGCTTGATAGGCATATACTTTCGTGCCTCTAATTTCATATTCTTCCATTCTATCAGTCACATCAATTCTTTTATACCCGAATTCTCGTTTGTCAAACTCCGTCAATTCCTCAGGGCTAATAAAAAACAATACACAATTCATTCTAACGTTTTCTGATTCCTCAATGTTCAATGCAAGTTCATTTTTAAATGGAATTGTATCTTTTTTATTAATATAGAACAGATCATTAGGTAGTCCATCCATGGAACGAAAATGGTTCCAAGTTCTTTGATAATTCTGAAGATGAACAATAAATACGGAATCATGGTAAGGACGATTTAAAGTTCTTTCCATACTGCGCTTTGACATTAAAGAACCATATCCAATCATTCCGATTTTATCATCATCTATATTAATAAATTTCTTTGATGCCTTCTTATTGCAACTAAGGAAAAGAAATACTATTAGAACTAAAATGGAAAGAATTGCACGTTTCATCAATGTTAATTTTTAGTTTTCAGAATTATTTTAAATATTGGCGGCAAAATGTTGGCTAACTTATTTATAGGAGTGAATAACCAACACTTTATTTCTATTATAGGCTGTATAAAAGTACTTTATACTTAAGCTGTTATTAATTATCAATCTAAAAAAATACAAAGTCCCTAAACAGGTAATTAGCTGACATATAGTCTAATATAGGATTTTTTTTCTTTTGTTTATATAGGAAAATTAAAAAAAGAGAAGTTGTGTTGTTTTTATTTGAATAGTTTTAATCCATATACCTAGTTGAAAATAGGGTATAGGTTCGCTATGCTCTATTAAGCTACATAGAACCAATGAAGAGTATTTTATTTACTTGTTAGCTTGTTTTTAACGAGTTTCAACAACTAATTTAGTAAATAATTACCGAGCAAGAAAGTCCGTGAGGACTTTTGTAAGTAGGCGAGAAGGCAACAATAAATTATATACGGTGTTGCCATTTTGTTGTTTTCTTAGAATTTTAAATTATTTGGATATTTTCAACTATTTCAGCTCTTCTGTTTGAATACTATTTGCCAAAATCATATCCATTTATTATTTTACCTTTATGATTAATTATATAAAGCGATGTAATATTTCCTTTAGAATCAAAACGAAATCTATAATTATCAAATTTACCTCTTTTGGATTTTTTCTTATATTCCATACTCGTTATTCTTCCACTTGAAGAAATATTTAGTTTTTCAGGTTTTGAAATATCACCAGAACCAAAAACTTTTTCATCTTTATTGTTGTAAAATTCAAAAGACATTTTTTTAAGCCACCAAGAATTAAGTGTTTTTTGTTTTAGTTTGTTTTTATAATAATAATAAGATTCGTTTTTTGTGCCTAGTGGCCCATATTTAATTGTTAGGCCTGTTTTTATACTCTCTATAAATTCATTTGGGATAACTTCATAGGATACTTCCATAAACAAATACTCATCTTCAATTTTATAATACTTAATAGCATAAAGCCCATTAGATTTTTTTTCAAAAGTTTTCTGAAAAATCGCATTTTTCTTATCTACTCTTGTGTTATTATTATCAACATATAATGTGTCACTAAGTGATTTATCCAAAACATGTTGATATCTTTTTTTATTAATTTTTTCTAATATAAGAGACTCATTCTTTATAAAAATATCTCGCCTATGCTCCTTACTAAAATTATGTTTTTTATCATAAAGAATAGTTTTACTATATATATCTTTACCATTACAACGAGAACATATTTTATCGCCTTCATATCTCATACCATCACATCTTGGGCACAAAGGTGTCCAAAAATCATTTAATGCTTCGGCTTCTATATGTACTAATGCTTTCCTTCTTTTTTCTTCATAGTTTTTTATCTCGACTAACCTAGATTCCTCTTCCAATTCAAGTTCTTTTTTTAGTGCATCTTCAATTTTTGTTGCATAAGACAAGGTTTCATCTACTAGTTCAGAGTCTGCATTTAAACTTACTTCATAAAATTTGTCTAAACTATTTAAAGCTTCATCATATTGCTTTAATTGGTAATAAGCTTTTATTTTTAGGTTAAGAATGATTGGTTTTGATTTTCCTAATAATTCCTCTACTGAATTTAAAGATTCTATAGTTTCTGTATAGTTACTTGAGCTATATGAGGATTCAGCTTTTGTGTAAAATGACTTTGCTTTTTCATTGTTGCTTTGTGCAAATAATGCATTTATAGTTAGTAATAATACTAGTGTTGTTATAGCTAATTTTTTCATATGATGCTTTGATTTTGATTGTAGAATAATTTTTAGAAATAAAATAGTTCAACAAGAATGTTTACTTTTTAATTTATTATTTGATTTGACTTTCATAAAAACTTTGTGTATTAGTTCCACTTTTTGTGTTTATTAGATGTAAATCAAAGTCATATTGTATATGCTTGTAGGAAAATTTGTAATAGTATTTATATGTTGTCCATGCCCATTCCTTACGTGAATAATTTATTGATTCATTGTACCACACATCAATTATTTGCTCTGTAGCATTATCTGTTACAGTTATACCACTAGCATTTTCCAAAAGTATTTTTCCGTTTTTATCAAATAAAAAAGATCTGTTATGACGTCTTACATCATCTATCTTATATTTATAAGCACCGTTTTCTAGTTCTGGACTATCTGCTATAAAAAAATCGCCTGCTTTTCGAAAGTTTAAAAATCTATTTTTAGGAAATACTGCTTTTTTAGATTCTTTATAGACTAATTGAGCATTTGAGTCAATTTCAAGTTCTCCATTCTCTTCAACTTCATTACTTAACTGTCCATTCCATAAATCATCGTTATTACTTTTAGTAGTTTCTTTAGTTTCATCAGATTTCCCATTCCAAAAATCATTATTTGATGCAGTAATAGCAACCGTATTTTCCTTTTTACTTTTAAGTTGGTTGATTTTAAATTTATAACTACCTATTCTAAATTTTAAATGTCTTAAATAATACTTTTCATTTCGTTCATAAATTTCATCGTGTTCTAAATGTGCTCCAACTCCTATATTTTCATAATATTTGTTCATAGCATCAATATGATTATTAATTTTATCACGTGCAATTTTAGCTTCAAAATTTTCGCTATTGTAATAATCCATTAAGTTATTAGCTTGAGATAATAATTGCTCACATTTTTGTACAGATTCACAATTCTTGTTTTGATCCAAAAACTTCTTAGCTTGATTAAATGAATTTTTAATAGTGTTAATATGTCTATTATATTCTTCTTTTTGCTTGTTTGTAGTTCCTTGATAACCTATATGTTCTACAACTACTTCTTGACAAAACATAGTTAATGGTAAAATAAATAGAAATACTAATGTAATTTTAGGTTTCATAAGATATGTTTTTTAATAATTTCCTTTTTAATGTTTAGTAATATAGCAATAGTTTAATTTTTTTTGTAAAATAAATATTTAAGACTTGATTAAATAATACCTAATACTATGTGTTTTTTTTTCCAATTCATCAAAATTTACATTTTCAGTGATCTATTTTTAATTTCTGAATTCTGCCATTCAATGAATGGCTAACTTATTTATAGGAGTGAATAACCAACACTTTATTTCTATTATAGGCTGTATAAAAGTACTTTATACTTAAGCAGTTATTAATTATCAATCTAAAAAAATACAAAGTCCCTAAATAGGTAATTAGCTGACATATAGTCTAATATAGGATTTTTTTTTCTTTTGTTTATATAGGAAAATTAAAAAAAGAGAAGTTGTGTTCTTTTTATTTGTAATAAGCTTTTACATTATACTTTTTTTAACAAGCAGAATAATTAAGTCCGTAGTAATATTCTTATATTTCGTGTATTCCTAAAACATAATTAAACAGTTTACATGATAACACCTGAACTTCCTGAAAATGAATATGAAAGGCAATTAGAAGTCAATAAGTATCAACTATTAGATACTTTACCTGAAGAGAGCTATGATAATATCACTGCTTTGATGGCCTATATATGTGATGTTCCAATTTCATTAGTTACATTGTTAGATAATAATCGTAATTTTTTAAAATCACATCATGGTGTGCCATTCAATGAATCGCCAAGAGAAATTTCTTTTTGTGGTCATGCTATTAATTCTGAGGAGTTAATTACTATAGTTGAAGATTCTAGAAAAGATGAACGATTTCATGATAACCCATTAGTAACTGATTATCAGGCCGTTTTTTATGCTGGTGCAACATTAATAAACTCTGAAGGCTATAAGCTAGGAACCCTTTGTGTTTATGATACTAAACCAAGAATTCTCACAAGTGAACAGAAAAATGCTCTATTAGCTATGTCAAAGCAAGTAACTAATTTGTTTGAGCAAAGATATCAAAACATAAAACTTATCGAATTACAGGAAAGTTTGAAAAAACGAAATGAAGATTTGAAAAAGTTTGCTAATGTTGTTTCACATGATCTTAAATCTCCATTAGCGAATATTATTTCTTTAACGGAATTACTTGAGGAAGAAAATAAGGGGAAATTAGATGAAGAATCTAGACAATATTTGGAATATTTAAAATCTTCTTCTAATTCTTTAAAGAATTATGTTGACGGATTATTAAATTTCTACCAAAGTGATGAATTACTTAAGAATAGAACGCAAGACATTTTGATTCAAGATATTTTTAAAGAACTAAAAAATATAACAGACTCAGATGAAAGAGTTTCTTTTCATATAAAAGGAAATTGTAAGGTAATAATAACAAATAAATCAGCTTTAATGCAGGTGTTAATTAACTTGGTTACTAATGCCATAAAATATAATAGCAAGCCTCAAGCTGAAATTGAAATTGATATATCAGAGAATGAGTTTCAATATAAATTATCAGTTAGCGATAATGGAGATGGAATTCCTAAAGAATTCATTAATAATATTTTTAATCTTTTTAGTGTAGTAGGAGTTGAAGATAAGGATGGAAATATTGGTACAGGTATTGGATTAGCTTCTGTAAAGAAAATTATTGTTAGCTTAGGAGGAGAGATAAATGTTGAATCTAAATTAGAAGAAGGTAGTGTATTTACATTTACAATTTCTAAAAAAAAACAAGCATCATAATTTAAAATAATTGTTTACAACATGTTTGTGTATGGAAACTAGCATGTTTAAGCTTTAGTAAACATTCACGTGCCAGAGAAGTTTCTGATAGGAAATTTGGAGTAAACCTGAACCAATCAATTAATTATGCACGTTGTTGCCAGTAGTATTTTTTGCTAAATATGTTTTATCTAATTCTTTGGCTATTTCGATTGCTTCTTTCACAACCTCTTTTGGGTAATCGTTAATTTCAAGTATTCTAATTGCATTTCTGTTTTTTAATTTTCCACCTTTTAGTTTGTAATCAAATCCAACGGTTTTGTCATTTACCGTTTCGCTAAAATGATACAGTTCATATTCGCCAGAAAGCATATCTGTTAATTCTATGTCGTGCGTTGAAACCAATATTTTATTGTTATTCTTTGTTAAAGCAGATAAAACAGATTTTCCAGCAGAAATACGTTCTACTGTATTTGTGCCTTTAAATATTTCATCTAAAAGAAAGAGGTTTTTATTCCCATTTTCACTCTCTTTAAGCATCTCCTTAATGGTTAATACTTCTTCAAAATAATAACTTTTATCATTCATTAAATCATCACTTATTCTAATGGCTGAAAACACTTTTAATAAAGGAAAACTCATTGATTTTGCAAAACAAGTATTAATTGTAAATCCAGTTATTACATTCAGGCCAATAGCACGAATAAAAGAAGTTTTTCCAGACATATTTGAACCTGTAAGAAGTATAGATTTTTCAGCTATTTCAATGCTGTTAGTTGTGCAATTAAAAATTAAAGGATGACTGATATCTTTAACAATGATTTTATCTGCATCATTAATACTTGGCAAACAGAATGTTTTAACTCCGTTTCTTAAAGACGCTATTGAAATTAGCATATCAACATGCCCAACAAACTTAAAAACGTTTTCTATGTTGTCTCTTTTGTTATTTAACCTTTTTAAAACACTAAATAATAATAAAGGCTCAAGCAAAAACATTGTTTTAAAAATCTCAAAAACAAACCAAGCTAAGATTTCAAATTCTCCTTGTAGTTTGGCTTCAAGTGAAAAAAATGACATTCTATTTTTAACTTCATTTATTAATTTGATGGACTTTGGTAAGTCAGGATTTATTTTTTTAAATAATGGTATTGTAAATAAATGAGAAGCGACATTATTAAGCCTTAAAAGTTGTGGAATTGAACTTACATACTGAACTAAATTATTTTTATTCCAATAATGTAGCACAAAATTCACACAGAAGACACCTAATAAAACAATGAAAAATATAGGATTGAAAAAGGCGAAAATCAATGATACTAAACTTGTAAACGACAATAATTTTATGACAAAAAACCATTTTGGTGCATTAATATGCTCTTCTTGAAATAATGTAGTTATGTAGTAAGCGTCTTCATGTTTTAGTTTTTCCAACTTTTTTTGAACCGAAATTCTTAATTCTGGATTTTTCGATAATTCCGTTATTATTTCTTCGTTCCGCTTGGTTTGCTTTTCATTTACTTTTATTGTGCGAAGATTATTGTAAAAATATTGTTGCCCAACTTTTGAATTAGTTCGGTCAAGAAACATAAATAAGTCATCAAAATCTAAATCGTTGCAGGTTTTGTCTGATAATACTTGATGAGCTTTTGAATTGTCTTTTTTTCTGAAGTATTTTTCTATGCTGTCAAAGTCAAAGGATTCATCTTTAAGTTTTCCAAATGATTCTTTTAACCTCTGATTTCTCTCTTTTTTTTTATTGAATTTTAGTTGAGAAAAAGTGTATTTAATTTGAAATATTATGTCTTTTATCATTAAATAATTAGTGTAGAGTTTCTATTTAATGTTACAAAAAATATTTAGTTTATTGTTTATCTGGTGAATTTTAACGAAGTATTTTGCATTACTTTCAACTTGTTAGTATATGGTTGTCACTCATTTTCTGTTTTTAAATATTTTCTAAATTTCAGAATTTTCATTCCAGAAAATAATATAAATACGAACCCTAAAACGCATCCAAAAAGACTGATAGTTTGCGGTGTTGGTCTTTTACTGCCTAAACGATGAAACAATAGCGCAACTATAAAAATCACTATACCAATCAGAAAAGGTGTGAATAAATTTCGCCAAGTTTTTTTAATATTTTCTTCTGTCATTGTGTTTCCTCAAATGTGCTACGGTTTAGTATAATAATAGTAGCGTGTTTAAGCACTAAAGTTAGCAATTAAATCACAGATAGAAAGTCTGTGAGGATTAGCAATGTATTATATACTTTGTTACCCAACGTTATTATTCAGTTCTTAATTTATTAAAAATAATATCCAAGTGATAAGCTAATCATTGAGTTTTTGTATTTAGCATCTTTAATTACTTGAGTTAAACCAAAATTATACCTAGTCTGTATAATTAAATTACTTTCAAATTTATAGCTAAAACCTCCAGTTAGAGCAAAATCAATTGATTGTATATTATCAAATTCAACTTCATCTCCATTTTCACCATTGCTTATTCCATCATCAATTTCAACTTTATCATTTATTAGAAAACCGATTTGAGGACCAAAATCAACACTCATTTTTTTTAAGAAATAAATTTTTCCTTGTATAGGAATATCGATGTAGTCTAAAGTAGTTACATAATAGGTTTTAAGATGATTATTTGGATATGGTAAGTTTTGGTTAATAGAAAAATTTCCACCACGTCTATTATAAACAATTTCTCCTTGTACTGAAACTAAATCAGATATTTTTAGTTCAGACATTGCTCCTATGTTAAAACCTATTCTTGAAGTAAAAGTGCTTTCTCCAGAACGAAATCCAGAAAAGTTCACTCCAGCTTTTGCTCCGAAATTAATATTTTTTTGAGCAAAGGCATTCATTCCAAATAGTGTTATAATCACTAATGTTAGTTTTTTTAACTTCATAATTTTGTTCTTCAGTTAATGTTGGGTAACGTGTTTGTATATGGTTTGTTGCGTGGTTTAAGCACTAATTTAGTAAATAATTACCGACCAAGAAAGTCCGCGAGGACTTTCGTAAGTAGGCGAGAAGCTAGCAATAAATTATATACGGTGTTGGGCTTTCGTACTTTTTCACGTAATATTTTTGTTTTTAATTCTTTTCAAAACCTCTTCAATTGAAAAATTCGGCGGTAATGGTTTGAAATTTTTATTTGATACAGAGAATTTTTTGCGTTGAAACTCTCTCAATTTTGGGATGTTCAATTTTGAAACAAGAATAGCATCATTTGTACCTCCTTTTAGTCTCAATAAATCCTTTCTAGCTGTTTCCGTTGGTTGAGTTAATCTGGTGTCTCCAAACTGGCTTGTATTGACTTGAGCGACATAGCAATGCAAATCTCTTGCGCTTGCTTCAATTATATTTGAGAAATATGGAGTGTCCTTGTTCCATTCTAATGCGATTAGTAAATCAATTTTACTTCTTAGTAAGCTTCTATGTTCCAAATCTGCTAATTCAAAACAATAGAATACTGAAAAGTAGATGTTTTTCCAATTGAAAATATCATATCTGCTTATGCTTGGCTTTGGTACATTTAAATGATTTTGAGAAATTAAATGTTCTTCAACTGGAGCATAATGATTTTTGAGTCTGAAAACTATGGTAGCATCTTTTATACCATTAACTTCAACTGGAAGTATGGTAGCCACAAAATTAAAGGCTGTTTTGTTAGAAATAATATGTTCTAGTCCGGAAATTACAAGAGTTTGATTTTTTTGCGAATAACGAGCTAAACTAGGAAGTAAGTTTATTGGGATAAAAAACTCGGGAAATAAGACCATATCTGAGTTTTCTTTTCTAGCTTGGTTTAAAATTAAAGCTAAGCGTTGGTATCTTTCAATAGATAAATTTGGTTCATTTCTAACGCCTTTGACAATATTACTTTCTATTACTTCTGTATTGGCAAATGAAATACTAGGTTCCTTAATTTTATCTTTAGAATTAATGCGGAATTCCTTTATTTGATTTTGGTGCTCTAAATTATCGCTTCTATCTCTATTTACTAAATCATAGAAGCTTGATTTCAATTTTTTATCATTTAAAATGTAATGAGGTAAATGATTTGAATTTCCTTTTAGATAAATATCAAAAGCATAATCTAAATAATATTCCTCTTTTTTAATTTCTGTGTCTGTAGCTAAATCTTTTTCAGTTTTTATTTTAGGGCCTAATATATCCGTCAAAGGATATCCGTTTTTTTCTTTACATTTTGATTTATCGAATTTAGAAAGCTCTGTAAAAGTTGAAGCAAAACAACATTCCCAAAATTTTATCGGTCTTGGCGAATTTTCTATAAGTTTTTCATCCAATTCGAAAGATTCAATTTCGAGTTGAAGTTTTAGTAAATTACTAAACCCTCTTTTAGAATCTTTTGTATAGTTTAATAATGGAGTAGAAACATATTGATGCCTAATCATATTTGTTTCTCTAAATCTATTCTGCCAAACTGAATTTGATTTCGTGATTTCGTTGTTATTCAAATAATAAACTAAAAGAGAATTTGATAGTTCAATTGTTTTGAATTCAAAATGACGTTCAATATCTCTACTTTGATTTAAAAACATTGGATTCAGTGAAATAGTTAATTCGTGAGCACAATCTAAATACTCAGCCATTGAATTTTGAACAAGATTATATTCAACTTTAGTGTTTTCTATAAAATGAATATCTTTTTTTCCAATTTTGTCAATTTGTTCTGCGCAATGAATATAAAAATCGATGTACGATTTAGGTTCTTTATTGACTAAAAAATAAGTAAAAACTCTTTCCCATAAACGATAAAACTCGAGACAAGTAGAGCCTTTGAAAAATTTAAGAACTTGATTTTTTTCTTTCTCAGAAATACTTCGTTCGTGATTTAAAGAGCTGAATATTTGATTGGAAAGAAATAAAGTCAAACCATATCTATTTTCTTTATAATCTTGTAGAGTTTTAATTTTTCCTTCTGTTCCATTGTAATCTAAATGATACGCACTTGATTCAAATTCCCCTAATGAATTGTCGTGACTTGGTAAATCACGAAACTCACTCGTTCTTTCTTCTAACTCTCTCTTTAATTTATTTATTACCATATCTGATTCTTCCGAATCAAAATAGTAAAGAAGTGTTTTCTCGCTTTGACAGAACAACGACTTCTTCCCATTTATTTTAAAAACTCTTCCTTTAGAATTACTTGAATTTGAAGAAAAAGGAGAGTCAACAAGGTTTATTAACGGGCTAAGATTTGAAATGATATATTTTTCAATTTCATTAAGAGTATCTTCTTCGAAGGTGATTTTATAATGAATATTATTTTTACTGTTATATTTTTTCTTAATCCTCTTCTTATAATCATTAAATGAAAATTTAAACTCTTCATTCAATTCTTCATTGTTTGAATTTGGATTTGGGTCAGCAAGAACTAGTAAAATATCGTCAACATATCTCCCATAATATGCAGGTTTGTATTTCTCTACTATTCTTTTATCAAAGTCTTTTAAGTAATCATTTGCAAGAACAAAAGATGATAAAAGACCTATAGGTAATATAAATTCTTGAAGTTCATTTTCTTCATTACGTTCTAATTCATTTGAGAAATTATATGGTTGTTCATATTGTAACGAGATTTTCTCTGTATAAATATGATGAATTTTCAAAAACAACTTATTTAGATTATTGTGAGCTAGCTTATAATGAGTTTTCTGATCACTATAAATTAAATCATTAGGTATTCTTACAGAATGGAAATAATCTTTAACATCTAAATTTAGAAAAAGAACATCTCTTTCTTTTTTTATTAATTCTTGAGCAACATTTACAGAGTCGTCCCTCCATTTTTGATATTGTTTAAAATAGGGTTTAAATAGACCAGAGCCGTGAACAATTGTTTTTTTATCCTTACTTAGTAATAATCTATTTCCAATACAATTATCTCCAAGTTTAGAATCAATCTGTACGCCATAATTTATAGTCCAAAGAACAGATAATAGGTGTATTTCGATTGGAGCATCTATAAAAGCTGTAAGTCTATTTATTGGATATTCTTTCTCAACTCTTTGGTTTGTGATGAAATTATCTGCTATTTCAGTTTTCTCATATTTTTTCGGATAGATATTTGCATCTATTTTATTGAGAAAAAAATCAAAAAATTCTGATGAGCTGTGAAAGTTATTCAATTCATCTGTAAAGATTTGAAGTTTACTGTCAATTGATTGAGGAACACCAAAATCGTTTTTAAAAATATTCAGTTCATCTTCTATTTGGTATGGTTTTTCGCTTCCTCTGAATAATGAATTAAAATCTTTAGTCAAATTAGTCTCAAACTCAACTAATTTTCGCCTTAAAATGATATCTGTATTGTCGTAGTAGATATAAGTTTTCAGTCTCTTATATGCATCCTTTATATCTCTTAATTCAAATTTCATCTATATTTTTAATTTATGTTCGAGTGTTTTTCAGTATGAAGCCCAACTTATTTATATACGTGTATAACCAACCCTTTATTTCTATTATAGGTTGTATACAAGTGCTTTATACTAAAGTAGTTATTAATTGAAAGAATCTAAAGCAATATAAAGATTTTAGAAAGTCGATTAATTAATAGCGCAAGCAATATAAGAAATTTCTCTATTTTATATAAAGCCAAAAACTAAAAAAATAGAAGTTGGGTTGCTTTTTTATTTCAATAGTTATAATACTATATTCTAGTTGAGAATAGGGTATAGGTGTGCTATGTTCTATTAAGTTACATAGAACGACTGAAGAATGCTTTATTAGCTGCTTAGCTTGATTTTAACGGTCTAGTGTATGACTTCGTTGCGTGGTTAAGCAACTAAGTTAACAAATAAAAAACCGAATAGAAAATCTGAGAGGATTTTCGTAAGTAGGCTAGAACCAAGCAATAAAATATATACGTTGTTGCCCACAGTTTTTATAAGAATTTTAAAGAAAACAACCAATTATTTATATCAGCTGCTAATTCCGTTTTGATTAATGGTTGTTTGTCAATTACTTTAATTAAAACTATGTAAATATGATTGTCTTTGTCAGCAAAAAATATTTCTCCAGTTTCAAATATTTTCTTCGGTTCAATGTCATATTCACGAGTGTATTTTGTGTAAAAGACTTCAGACTTTTTTTGTACACTTTGTAATTCAAGTGTATTTCCGCTTGACAACGAGCCATAAACCATTCCATTAAGAATTAAGTTGAAAATTAGGCTACTTGAGTTTTTATTAAATTGTTTTTCTGCTGTTTTAATTACTTGATTGACCATTGTACTATCAATATCAAGACTATTTAATAACTCTTTTTCGTTATTAATATTTTGATTTACAATATCGAAAATTATTTTTGCAACATCTTTTTTTATCACAACCACATTGATAGAAGAATTGAAAATTTCTTCTTTTCCTTCAATTTCAATTTTTAGCGAATCTTTGTATTTAAATTGATGAAATTTATATTCTCTTTTGTAGTTTTTAAATTCAGGATTCTTAAAAATGCTATCAATCGTAAAACTACTTTTTCTGCCAAACTGAAGTTCTAATGGGTCAATTTCCAATCCATTCCTAACAAAAGTTACAGGCGGAATTTGTTTATAAGTCCAATTTGTATTTGTTGTGTCGGCATAGAAATTTCCACTCGCTATATAACTAGATTTCGGCGAAGGCTCATTTCTATCATTGTCAGATAGAAATAATTGTTTTACATCAAAATAATCGTTTTCTCCTATATTCCTTTCTCGATAGAAGATATTTTGGTCTTTAGTTCAGTTATTTCTGCTGCGTGTTTTTCGTCTTTTCTGTCTGATTCATAATTCCAAAGAAATCCAATGGCTGGACCTAAAACTCCAAGAATTGCAATCCAATAAAGATGAGTATTTCTTTTCTTTTCGACTGTTGATTCTTGGTCTTTAGATTTTTTCTTATTCTTTTTTTTCATTCAATGTTTGCTGTTTCTCAAATTTTGGACAACGTGTTTGTACATGGTTTGTTGCGTGGTTAAGCAACTAAGTTAACAAATAAAAACCGAATAGAAAATCCGCGAGGATTTTCGTAAGTAGGCTAGAACCAAGCGATAAATTATATACAGTGTTAGCCACAGTTATTTTCTTTTTCGCTTTCCTTTTCGACTATTAATTTCTTTAGCTATTTTCTTTATCTCTCTCTCTGTGTCTTTAAACAATTTATTTAAGGCATATTCCAATAATGAATATGTCTCAACAATATCTATGGTTTCTAAATCCTTACTCCTATGACTTCCAGTATTACCAATCCATTTTATTGCTAACAAAATATTTGTTATTTCTTTTTTTGGAAATTTTTCAATTCTATGATGTAATGCTATAGGTGTCCTTTTTCCGTTACCAATAGAATATTTTTTTACTTTGAATTCGTCCATTAGAATTTCTAATGAAGTTCTAATTTTATTAGCACAAGATTCTAAATCGCACCAAAACAACTTAAATGAAGCAATGATTTCATCTGTTACTAATTCAGGACAGTCTTTTGGAATTTCGAATAAATGTATTGTTGGATTGACAAATGTTGGGCTAAAATATGTTTCGTATTCACTTACGAATTCATCCAAATGTTGGTCATAGTGACCATTCTCTTGAGGATTACCAATACCAAGGAAGTATACTACTTCTTCACAATTTTTACATTTCAATTGTCCACTTATATTAAGTGTAATCCATTCTATTTCCCAATCATCATTTTTTAATCGATAATTCTTTGACTCTTGTGTTTCTGAAGTGATGAATTTATCTTTTAAAAACTCTAAAGATTTTGATTTACAATGAGGACAATTCCAATTAAATTTTGATGTTTCTGTAAAATGTTTTTTTGTCCAATTATCTGTATTCATAGTATTTGGCGTTAATTGTGGCTAACGTGTTTGTGTATGGTTAGTTGCGTGGTTAAGCAACTAATTTAGCAAAAATGAACCGAACGAGAGGAAATTCCGCAGGAATTTCCTCGTAGGCAAATCACAAGCAATTAATTATACACGTTGTTAGCAACTGGCATTTTCTTCGGCCCATTCTTCAGCTATTTGTTCAACATATTCTGTGAATGTTTTTATTTTGTCATAACTGTAAAATGTGTATTCGGGCTGTCCTATAATTGGCGTAATATCATCAAAACAATGGTCAGAAGCGAATAATATTATTTTATTAGTTTTAGAATCATAGAAAGTCATATTTCCATTTGCCTCTTCTACAAAACAAATCAGGTTTGAGTAGTCTATCGGCTTGATATTTTCTTCTTCGCAAGTTTCTTTATAATATTCATTCCAACTACCAATTCCGAAACTGCATTCAGTTCCGATAAACATAAAATTCTGATTATTGGTTAGTGAATCCTCTGGTTGATTAAACGATTCCTGAATTCCACCAATATTTTGTAATAAAATTTTGTGCTCAGCACTTAACTTATCTGATACATTTTCTAAACCTTCAATTTTATTTAACCACCCAAATATTTCGTCATCAATATCAGTCCAAGCAAACAAAATGTGTTCAACATTATTAATTCGCAGAAAGGTTTTTCGCGAACATTCAATCAGTTTTGTCAGTTTTGGGAATATGTTTTTAAATTCATTCGATAATTCAAGAGTTCTTTCTTCAATTTCTACCTTGTCATTTTCTTGGAAAAACCAACTTATATCTTCTGTAAATGCGTTTAAATCTTTGTTCATAGTTGGTTTTTTTGCTTGTTGCTAACGGTTCTGTATATGATACGTTGCGTGTGTAAGCAACTAATTTAGCAAATAAAAACTAAATAGAAAGTCCGAGAGGACTTTCGTAAGTAGGCTAGAACTAGCAATGAATTATACACGTTGCTGTAAACAGTTTTTATTCGCAGCAAGGTTCTATTTCAAATAATTCTGTAACTTGTGCTTGGTTCAATTCAACATTAAATATAGCAATGTCATCTAGTTTCCCATCAAAGTATTTACCAATTATTAAATCGCCAATATCTTCAGCAGTGGGAGTGTTAGAGCAGCCAGTAGTAATACCTGTTGCAGTTCTTTCAAGAGCGCCATTTCTGTAAAGACTTAAAGAATTATTTATTTCATTATAAGTTGCAACTAAATGGTGCCAATTGTTGTAATCATTTTCAGTATCCCAAGATTGGTCCCATACAGAATTGAGATGTCCAAATGTAGGTCTGTTAAGGTCATATAAACCAAGAGACCATTGACCATAAGTACTGGGGCAACTTAAACCTTCGTCTCTGCTCACTAAAACGTTGTAATTACCATTCCATGAAACACTAGGATTAAACCAAAGTGATATAGAGAATTCAGACAGGTTATTTAAGAAGTCTGTATTAGTAGTTGTCAAAAAATCATTTGTTGAAGTGCTAAATTCGAAAGCACAATTTTCATTAGAATTTCTGTCTAATGTAGAATTTGCAGATGTACTATTGGTTAATATATTAGAGTTAACTAAATCATCTAAGCTTCCGCTATTAAAAGGATAAAAAGCAATTACTTGGTTTTGCAACTCATCTGGAATACAAGAAATTCTTTCAGTGCTGAAAGAAAATTGTCGTTCAAGACTATTTCCAAATTCATCTTTTGCAATTACTTCTCCATTATATAATGTGTTTATTTCAAGATTTATGAAATTATAACTTTGTTGTAAAGTATTTTCGATAATTAAATTTTCATCCAAATAAATATCATATTTGACAATTTCATTTTCTGGGTCAATTGATTCTGTCCAATTTATAGTCGCAGAAACTCTTGTGATTTCAGATACAGAGATATCAAAATTGTTTGGTGGATTATTTGTGTTATTATCAGAATTGTTGTCTGAACTACAAGAAATTAAAATGGCTAAAATCAGGATTAAGATACTATTTTTCATTTATTCAGGGTTTTGTTTAACGTGTTTGTATATGGTTTGTTGCGTGTTTTAAGCACCTAATTTAGCAAATACAAACCGAATAGAATATTCCGCAGGAATATTCGTAAGTAGGCTAGAACTAGTAATTAATTTTATACGGTGTTACAACCTTTTACGACAGAGTAGAGTAAGAACGTTTTTCTATTTTCAATTTAATTTATTATAAGACTTTCCATATCTGTAGTCAAAAATGTTAAATATAACTATTCTTGATATGTATAAGTTACAAATCTAGATTCTTCATTTGAAACGATTTCTTCGGTCGTTAGAGGAAAACCATTTGTATTGTATGTATGAGTTAAAGTAGAATTAAAAGAACCACTTTTAGTGATAATATTATTAGCTGTGTTAATAGGTGGGATTAATGGAAATACATGAGATATTTTATTAAATTCTTGATTTTCAAAAGCATCATTCAGTGGATTATTCCTGTTATCATATTCATAAGTAGTTAGAGAAGTTCCTTCTCCTACAGTTAATACATTACCATTGCTATCATTTGTGAAATTTTTGTCAGATTGAAAGATGTCTCCATCATAATTTTTTGCTTGAATTAATTGTGAATTACTATCGTAAATTAACTCAAAGTTAGTTTCAGAATTTGAGAAAGTTATTGATGTTATCAATCCATTTGTATACTGATATTCTCTTGAATTACCATCGCTAAAATTTTCTTTCCATATTTGTCCTTCATCATTGTATAAGTAATTTACATATGTTGTTGTGTTTTCTAGACCATAATTAATTCCAGAAACTCTACCTAAATCATCATAAGAATAAGAGTTATATACGATATCTGATTCTCCAGAGACTGTAAACGTAGTTTGAGTTTTTATTAGTTTACCTAAAGGTGCATTGTTGTTTTGTGATGGTTCAGAATTGTCAGAATTACAGGAAAATATTAATGCAATTAATGTAAGAAGTAAGATTGTTTTTTTCATAAAAGTATTGAATTCAGTTATTTGTAATTTAGTTTTATTAATAGTTACGATTTCAGAGTAATTGGTTGTAACTTATTTATATACGTGTATAACCAACCCTTTATTTCTATTATAGGTTGTATAAAACTGCTTTATACTAAAGCTGTTATTAATTGAAAGAATTTAAAACAATATAAAGGTTTTAGAAAGTCGATGAATTAATAGCGCAAGCAATATAAGAAATTTCTTATTTTATGGATAGAATAAAACTAAAAAATAGAAGTTGTGTTGTTTTTATTTTAATAGTTATAATACTATGTCTATTTGAAAATAGGGTATAGGTGTGCTATGTTCTATTAAGTTACATAGAACGACTGAAGAATACTTTATTGGTTGCTTAGCTTGATTTTAACGGTCTAGTGTATGACTTCTTTGCGTGGTGGAACAACTAATTAAGAAAAAAGGAACCTAATAGTAAATTCATGCGTATTTTAAGGAGTAAGCTAAAACCCATAATCTACTTTAAACAGTTTTCTTGATTTTGGTATTACTAAATTTTCATGTTTTTAAAATTTCTAAAAACAAAAGACATAAGTAATAATTCATATGCTATAAAAGCACCAATTACAATTGATCGTCTGATTGTTTACGTTTTTCGTATTTAATATCTTGTAAAATACTTGATTTGATACCAATAAAGAAATTCCAAGAACTTCTAGAGCTAAAAGGTACCCAAGAAAAGTTCATTCGCCAACTTAATAAATCACGTTCAAAACGCAATTGTGTATAGGTAAAACCTTGGTTTTTTAAATCGTAACCAGAAGAGGCTCCAACTGTCCAACGTGGTGCAAACTCTACATCACCAGAAAACATTAAAGAGTGTGAGGATATTTCATTTTGCCTGGCACTATTCGAGTAGTTTACAGCGTAGGCAAGATTTAAGCTCCATGGTACTTTATAATTGTATAAAGAGCCAGATTCTTTTTGTTCGTCTTGGTTTTCTTGCTGGTTATTATTTAGTCTTTGGTCTGCAAAATCTTCCGCTACACCAAATAAATCATCGGCACGACCACCACTACGTAAGGTTTCATTTCTACTATTTTCTCTACTTTCATCTTCACCACTAAAGGTCTTACTGCTTAGTGTATAATTCATGGTTAAGTTTGCACTAGTTAACCTAAATAAACTTCCTCCATTATTAATATTATAAGCATCTATTTTAGTGTTGTTATTATCTAAAGCATAAGGATCTAGAACAGCACCAAAATTAATAGACATTTTATCATCTAGTATTTGTGTACCACCACTAACACGTAAAGGACTCCATTGTAAAGAATCTCCAGCAAAATTATAGGCTGTAGAAAAGTTTAAATTATTTAGTAATGTAATTTTTTTATCTTCGGTAGCAGTACTGTCTTTTGCACGTACTTTAGCTTCTAGATTATTAGAAAGGCTTAAACCTACAGAACTAGAAAAGTTTTGGTTTGGTGCACCATAAAGACTTTCTTCAAAACGTGAAAAATCTACTTCTTCTTCTACTAGACCATCTGCACTTACTACTTCGTAAGAATCCCAATAGTTATCAAAAGCAGGATTTATATTATAACTTACCGATGGACGCATAACATGCCTAATGGCTTTTATTTTTCGGTCTTTGCCTTCTTTTTCAAAATTAAACATACCGTAAACTGTGGTTCCTAAACTAGTACTAAAATTATAGGTTCTATAGGCATCAAAACCACTTTTGTCTACAGTTACTTCTTCTTCTAAATCTGTATCATAGTATTTGTTAATAGTGTTAAATGTCCAGTTTTCTTCAAAATTAGAGCTAGCACTTAAACTAAAATACTTAAAAAGTTTAAAGTTTGTAGATAAAGGTATGCTGTGTTGTACACCCATTAAAGCATCGTCCCACATTTCTTTTTTAAAGAAAAGTGAATCTGTTGTAGTAATACTATTTTCTGCGATTAGGTTGTATTGAAAATTAAGGTTTTCTATAATTCCTTTATTACTTCCTGTTTTGTTACCAAAAGGATAAATTCTACTAACACTTGTCTGTATAGTAGGCAGTGTCATGTTTATTGTTTCGGTATTTGTGTTTTGTGAGTGTGTTGCTGTTGCACTAAAGTTTACCTGAGGCTCTCCTTGAAAGGTTTTAGAATATGAAACCGAAGAAGAAAGGGTATTATTTAAAAAACTAGAAACATTGGTTTGGTTAATAGAGTTTTGGTAATAGCTACTACTACCTAAGTTTACAGAGGCAGAAAAACGTGAATTAGGACTCGATTTAGTGTCTTGACTATGTGACCAACGTATGTTGTAAATGGTGTTTTTAGCATAGTCATCAAAACCACGTTCACTAGTAATTAGGTTTTCGTACCTAAAACTCACATTACCATTAAACTTATAGCGTACGTTATATTTACTTTCTAAGCGTATACCATAACTACCATTGGTATAATAATCCCCAAGAACAGCCAAATCAAAATAATCATTTATAGCAAAATAGTAACCACCATTTTGTAAAAAATAACCTCTATCATTTTGCTCACCAAAACTAGGGAAAATTACTCCAGAGGTTTGTTTTTTGGTTAAAGGAAAATAGGCAAAAGGCAAACCAATAGGAGTAGGTACACCATAAATAAACATGTTAGTTAAACCTGTAGCAACTTTTTCGTCAGGAACCACTTTGGCTTTACGTAGTAAAAAGTAATATTCAGGATCTTCTCTATTTTCTGAAGTGGTATATTTTGCATTTTGTACAAAATAAACAGAGTCGTTTTCCTTTTTAGATATTTCACTATCAAAAAAACCACCTGCTTGTTCTGTTCTAGAATTAAAAATTAATGCTTTTTCGGTATCTATATTAAATCGAATAGAGTCTGGTTCTACTACTTGAGTTCCTTGTTTAAAAACAGGATGTTGTGAGTATTCGCCTAAAGAATCTTTTATTCTTCCTGCATATACTTCGTTTTTACTGTAGTCTATAACTATAGTTCCAGCTGTAATTTCCATGTCGCCATAGATAATTTCTGCTTCGTTGTATAAATAGAGTTTTTGTTCTTTTCGGTTAAAAGAAGTATAGTCTTTGGCTTTATAGTTTACAATATCTGTTAAAAACTCTGGTTTTGGTTTTACAGAATCATTTTTAATAGAGTCTTGTCCTTTTTCGGTAAGTTCTACGGTAGATGCTGCTTCTTTTGGCTTTAAAATAGAATTAACATTAACAGCAACAGAATCTCCTTTTTTAACAGGATGAATCTCTCCGCCAGAATTTGGTCTGTCTTGAGCAAAGCCACACATGTTAATAAACATGGTAAAACTTAGGGCAAAAAGTATTTGAATTTTATTTGTACGCAACGCTTTTAATGTATTTTTGTAAAAGTATGGCTCGGTTTTTGAATTGCCAAAATTACATATATTTTTTATGATTAATTTAATATTAAGCAATTTAAAATAAATCAAGCCCTTAAATAGTTTTTATCTGTATGCAAACGAATAGATTATATTATATTTTCTCTTATATATTAGTATTAACGCTTTTGGTTAGTTCTTCAAGCATTTATGCACAAAAATCAGACAAGTTTGTTGTGGTTTTAGATGCAGGCCATGGAGGGCATGATCCTGGAAATCTAGGTAATGGTTATAAAGAAAAAAATATTGCTTTAAACATTGTGCTTGCTGTTGGTAAAGAATTAGAAAAAAATCCAGACATTAAAGTAATATATACACGTAAAACCGATGTGTTTTTAGAGTTGCGTGAACGTGCTGCCATTGCTAACAATGCAGATGCAGATTTATTTGTTTCTGTGCATTGTAACTCTTTTAGTAATCAAGCACACGGAACAGAAACCTTTGTTCTAGGCTTACATGCTAGTGAAAGAAACTTTGAGGTTGCTAAAAAAGAAAACGAAGTTATTTATTTAGAGGAAAACTATGATGTGCACTATGAAGGTTTTGACCCTAAAGCGCCAGAGTCTTTAATAGGTCTTACTTTGTTGCAAGAATCGTATTTAGACCAAAGTATACAGCTAGCACAATTTGTAGAAACTAATTTTGTAAACTCTTTAAAACGTAAAAGTAGAGGAGTAAAACAAGCAGGATTTTGGGTGTTACACAATACGTACATGCCAAGTATTCTTATTGAAACCGGTTTTTTAACCTATAAAAGTGAAGGTGCTTATTTAAACTCTAACAAAGGCCAAAAAGATATGGCTACAGCAATTAAAGACGCTATATTAAAATATAAAAAGACCTTAGACCAAAATGTTGGTGAGTTTGTTTTTACTCCTCAAGAAGAATACCCAAGTGTAACAGATGATAAAGAACAGATTATTAAAAATGTAGTTTTTAAGGTGCAAATTGCTGCTAGTTCTAAAAAATTAGAACCTAAACCTTATAATTTTAAAGGTTTGTCTGATATTTCTAGAGAAAAAGTAGGAGGTCTTTATAAATATTTTTATGGCTATACATCAGATTATACTAAGGCTAAACAACTACAAGCCAAAGCCAAAAGCAAAGGATATAACACTTGTTTTTTAGTCGCTTTTAAAGACGGAAAAAAAATAGCACTAGACCAAGCCTTAAAAACAAGTGCTAATTAGATTCGTTCTTTGTAAATTTATTTCTAATTTTGTTTCATAACCAATCCAATTTACGTTGAAGTTATCCAGAGAAGTTAAAACTGCCATACTTGTTATTTTAGGAATTGTATTTCTTATAATAGGTATAAATTATTTGAAAGGAATAAACATCTTTCAATCTAAAAACGAATTCTATACAGAATTTGACTACAATGCGTTAACACCAGCATCTCCTGTTACCATAAAAGGAAATAATGTAGGAAAGATTAATGATATTAAATATGATTTTGAAACTGGTAAAACACGAGTAGCTTTTACCATTGATAAAAATTTACAATTCTCAAAAGACAGTAAAATGCGTCTTTATGAATTAGGAATAATGGGAGGAAATGGTATGGCTATCATTCCTGCTAAAGGAGGAACTCCTGCTAAAAATGGCGATTTTATAGCTTCTGAAGTAGAAGAAGGACTTGTTAAAAGTTTAACTTCTAACTTTTCAGGATTAAGTTCAGGACTAGACGAAACCTTAGAATCTGCAGATTCACTTTTAGTAAACCTAAATAAATTAGTAGAAGACGATTCTGAGAAAGGATTAAAAAATGCAATAGGAGAATTAAACACTACTATAAAATCTTTTCAAACCTTATCGTATTCTTTCAACTCTTTAATTGCTAAAAACGATGCTACACTAACTTCTATGCTTTCTAATTTTGATAAAGTAAGCAAAGATTTAGGAGCACTTACCGAAGATTTAAAAGATGTTGAAATTTCTAAAACCGTTAAAACCTTAGACCAAACCTTACTAGAGGTAAATACACTTTTAGCAGGTTTAGATCAAGGTGAAGGTACATTAGGTAAACTACTTACAGATGAAGAGTTGTATAATAACCTAGAAGTGGCATCACAACAATTACAAGAATTATTACAAGACTTTAAATTAAACCCAAGTAGATATATAAAAGTATCTGTTTTTGGTAAAAACAATAAAGAAGGGTACATAAAACCAGAAGACGAAAGACAATAAACTAACTAACCATTACATGAACTACTTACCAAATATAATTTTTGCCATTGCGCTACTTTTAGGCCTTGGTTATTTTGCTAAAAATGTAAAAAAACTAGTACGTAATATTAAATTAGGTCAAGATGTAGACGTCAGCGACAATACCTCGCAACGTTGGAAAAACATGATTAATATTGCCCTAGGTCAAAGTAAACTAGTAAAACGTCCTGTTTCCGGATTCTTACACGTAGTCGTTTATGTTGGTTTTATCATTATTAATATTGAAGTCTTAGAAATTATTATCGATGGCCTTTTTGGTACACATCGTATATTTTCTAGTATACTACCAACCTCTGTTTACGGATTTTTAATAGGAACTTTTGAGGTTTTAGCCTTTTTAGTACTAGTAGCAGTTACTGTTTTCTGGATTAGAAGAAACGTAATCAAACTAGCACGTTTCTGGAAAGACGAAATGAAAGGTTGGCCAAAAAGTGACGGAAATATCATTCTGTATTTTGAAATGGTATTAATGACACTTTTCTTAGTCATGAACGCCACAGATGGTACTTTTCAAGAAATGCAATCTGGAAACATCATTAGCCAATACATAGCACCAATATTTTCTGGTATGGCAGAAGGAACGGTTCACTTTATTGAAAGAGCAGCTTGGTGGTTACACATTGTAGGTATCTTAATATTCTTAAACTACTTATATTTTTCTAAGCATTTACATATTCTTTTAGCGTTTCCAAACACCTATTATGGTCGCGTAAATAATAAAGGACAATTAAACAATTTAGAGTCTGTAACTGCAGAAGTGAAAATGATGATGGATCCAAACGCAGATCCATTTGCTGCAGCACCAGAAGGAGCAGAAGACGAAGTTCCTGCAAAGTTTGGAGCAAGTGATGTGCAAGATTTATCTTGGGTACAGTTGCTAAACGCATACACCTGTACAGAATGTGGTCGTTGTACCAGTGAGTGTCCTGCAAACCTAACAGGTAAAAAACTTTCGCCTAGAAAAATCATGATGGATACTAGAGATCGTCTAGAAGAAGTAGGTAAAAACATAGATGCTAATAATGGCGAGTTTAAAGACGATGGTAAACAATTATTAGGCGACTATATTACTAACGAAGAAATTTGGGCATGTACCAGTTGTAATGCCTGCGTAGAGGCTTGTCCTGTAAGCATCGATCCGTTATCTATTATTATAGAAATGCGTCGTTACTTGGTAATGGAGCAAAGTGCTGCACCAACAGAATTAAACAATATGATGACCAATATTGAAAACAACGGAGCACCTTGGCCGTACAACCAACAAGACCGTTTAAACTGGAAAAACGAGTAAAATAATTTGGGCGTTACCACAAGGGTCGCGCTTTCGGCAGTCGCTCTCTGCGAGGAGCTTCAACAAATGCCTCAATCGCTAACGCAGTTAAAAACTAAAAATTAAATTCCTAAAATAACAACATAATGAGCGAACTACTTAACGTACCAACAATGGCAGAGTTTATGGCAGAAGGCAAACAACCAGACATTCTATTTTGGGTTGGTTCTGCAGGAAGTTATGATGATAGAGCAAAAAAAATAACCAAAGCTTTTGTAAAAATATTAAACAAGGCAAATGTTAATTTTGCTGTTTTAGGAACCGAAGAAAGCTCAACAGGTGACGTAGCTAAAAGAGCAGGAAACGAATTCTTATTTCAAATGCAAGCCATGATGAATATAGAGTTGTTAAATGCTTACGAAGTAAAACGCATTGTAACCTGTGATCCGCATTCTTTTAACTGCTTAAAAAACGAATATCCAGGATTAGGTGGTGTGTATGATGTCATGCACCATACCCAATTTATAAAAGAACTAATTAGCTCTGGAAAACTAGATGTAAAAGAAAGCGACTATAAAGGCAAACAAATTACCTTTCATGATCCTTGTTATTTAGGTAGAGCAAATTCAGAATATGATGCGCCAAGAGAAGTGCTAAGTTCATTAAAAGCAAACTTAGTAGAAATGAAACGTAGCAAAGCAACAGCTTTATGTTGTGGAGCAGGAGGAGCGCAAATGTTTAAAGAGCCAGAAAAAGGAAATAAAGATATTAATGAACTTCGTACAGAAGATGCTTTAAAAACCAATCCAGAAATTATAGCAACTGCTTGTCCTTATTGCATGACCATGATGTCAGATGGTGTAAAAGTAAAAGAAAAAGAAGCACAAATAAAAGTATTAGATATTGCAGAACTTATTGCTAGTTCTCAAAATTTATAATTCCTAAAAGGGGATAACATGAAAAAAACTATTCTATTTATTTCGTTCACTTTTGTAACGTTTTTTGCTAATGCACAAAGTGAAGAAGCAGATGCATTACTAGATAAAATATCTATGGAAACTTGCGAGTGTGTAGAAAATAAAGGGCTAGACTATTCTAAAATTAGCAGTAGTAAATTAGAATTAGAATTTGGAATCTGTATAATGGAAAGTTATGCTAAAAATAAAAGGAAAGCAGAAAAGTATTTAGATGTTTCCTTAAATGATGACGCTTCATTAGAAAAATTTGGTGAAGATATTGGGTTTTTAATGGTCAATAATTGCCCAGATGTAATTATGGCGCTTGCAGGAAATTATGCTGCAGATGAATTCGAAGAAACTAAAGACGACCTTACTTTAATAGGAAAAATAATAAATATAGAAACAACCCAGTTTAATACCATCGAAATAAAAGACGATAGTAATAGAGTTCAGAAATTATTGTGGTTAGAATATTTTGAAGGTGAAGAATTTTTGTCGAATTCAAAAGTGCTGAAAAAGAAAAATATGGAAGTGGTTTATATTGAAAAAGAATTATATGATCCTAAAATTAAAGAATACCGTAATTTTAAAATAATAAAAAAAATATCCGTATTATAATGTTAGTAGACTTTAATACATTACCAGAAGAATCTCGCGTTTGGATCTACCAAGCAAACCGTTCTTTTACAGAAAAAGAAATAGAAGAGATTTCTAATAAGCTAAATATTTTTATTGAAAACTGGGCAGCACATGGTAGTGATTTGCAAGCTGGATATAAAGTTGTTTATAAGCGATTTATCGTTATTGGCTTAAACCAAGACATGAATCAAGCAACAGGGTGTTCTATAGATGCTTCTGTGCAATTTATTCAGCAATTAGAAAAAGATTACAATGTAGATTTAATGGATAAAATGAATGTTTCTTACAAACAAGGAGAATTCATTGCTTATAAATCATTAACCGATTTCAGAAAAATGGCTAAAGATAAAGCGGTCTCAAAAAACACCATTGTCTTTAATAATTTAGTAAATACAGTAGCAGAATTTAATGAAAATTGGGAAGTTCCTGCTAGTGAGAGTTGGCATGGTAGATTTTTAAATTAGTAGCTAGTAATTATACATACATATGACTAACGAGATTTTTTTATTAAATATTTCTGGGCCAGATAAACCAGGATTAACTTCAAGTTTAACAGGTGTTTTAACAGATTATGGTGCTAAAATTCTAGATATAGGTCAAGCTAATATTCACGATACGCTTTCTTTAGGTTTCTTGTTTGAAATAGGATCTAAAAAAAAATCTGCAGCAGTATTAAAAGACTTACTTTTTAAAGCTTATGAGCTTGGTGTAAAAGCTAAATTTACTCCAATTTCTTTAGAAGATTATGAAAACTGGGTGAACCTACAAGGTAAAGACCGTTATATCATTACTATTTTAGGAGAAAAACTTTCTGCAGAACAAATATCTCAAGTTACTAAAGTACTTTCAGATAAAAACCTAAATATTGATGCTATTAAAAGACTTACTGGTCGTATTTCGTTAGTAAAAGAAGATGAATATCCAAGAGCATCTATTCAATTGTCTATAAGAGGACAAATTGATAACAAAACCGAACTTACTGAAAAATTCATGCAAATATCACATGATTTAGATGTAGATATAGCTTTTCAAGAAGATAATATCTACAGACGTAACAGACGTTTGGTGTGTTTTGATATGGATTCTACTTTAATTCAAACCGAAGTTATTGATGAACTTGCAGAACTTGCAGGAGTAGGAGAACAGGTAAAAGCCATAACAGAGTCTGCTATGCAAGGTGAGATTGATTTTAATGAAAGCTTTAAAAAACGTATGAAGCTTCTAGAAGGTTTAAGTGAAGAAGTATTACAAGAAGTTGCTGTTAACTTACCAATTACCAAAGGTGCCAAAAGACTTATTGATACCTTAAAAAAATACGGATTTAAAACTGCTATTCTTTCTGGAGGATTCACTTATTTTGGTCATTTTTTACAAAAAGAATTAGGTATTGATTACGTATATGCTAATCAATTAGAAATTAAAGATGGTGTTTTAACAGGAGGATATCTTGGTGAAATTGTAGATGGAAACAAAAAAGCAGAATACCTTAAAGAAATAGCAAAAACCGAAGGTATCGATATCAGACAAACTATTGCTGTAGGTGATGGTGCTAATGATTTACCTATGCTAAGTCTAGCAGGTTTAGGTATTGCTTTTCATGCAAAACCCACTGTAAAAGACAATGCACAAAGTTCTATATCTAGTATTGGTTTAGATGGTGTTTTGTATCTTTTAGGCTACCATGACAGACATATTGATTTAATAGATTAGTATTTTTTATAGACTATGTAACTATTGTTACAAAACACGCCAATACTTTTTCCGTAATTTACATATTAAATTATTGCTATGAAAAAGATACTAGGCTTAGCTTTTATACTGTTCTTTTCAGTATCTAGCTTTGCACAAGAATGGCTTACAAACTTTGATGAAGCCAAGGCTTTAGCCGCTCAAAACAACCAAAAAATAGTTTTAGTATTTCAAGGGTCAGATTGGTGTGCACCTTGTATAAAATTAGATAAAGAGGTTTGGAGCACAACAGAATTTCAAAAACTTGCAGCCAATCATTTTGTAATGCTACAGGCAGATTTTCCAAAAAGAAAAGGAAATAAGTTGTCTCCAGAATTACAAGCGCATAATAATAAACTAGCCGAAAAATATAATCCAAATGGTTACTTTCCATTTGTAGTTGTTTTAAACCATAAAGGGGAAGTGTTAGGTAATTTAGGTTACCAAAAAACCACTCCACAAAAATACTTTAACACATTAAATAGCTTTTGAAAAAAACACTTTTCATATTAGCTTTTTTAGCATTTTATACTACTTTTTCGCAAGAAGTTTTTAATAGCACCATAAAATTAATGGGAAGTCGTTTTGATATTTCTGTGGTAGCAAATTCAAAAACAGAAGGTGATGCTTTTATTGCTACTGCAATTGAAGAAATTACAAGAATAGAAAAACTAATATCTTCTTGGGATGAAAATTCGCAAACCTCTTTAATAAATAGTCAAGCAGGAGTGAAGCCTGTAAAAGTAGATTTAGAATTGTTTCAGCTTATAGAGCGTGCTTTAAAAATCTCTAAATTAACTAGTGGAGCTTTTGATATTAGTTATGCGTCAATGGATAAAATTTGGAAGTTTGATGGTTCTATGACAAGCATGCCTTCTTCTGAAGCAATAAAAAAATCGGTTGAAAAAGTAAACTACCAAAACATCATTTTAAATCCAAAAGAGCAAACGGTTTTTTTAAAACAAAAAGGAATGAAAATTGGCTTTGGTGCTATTGGTAAAGGCTATGCAGCAGATAAAGCAAAACGCTTATTGCAAAGTAAAGGAGTACAAGCCGGAATTATTAACGCATCTGGAGATTTAAATGCTTGGGGAAAACAACCTAATGATACAGATTGGATGGTTGCTATTGTAAATCCGTTAAACAAAGAAAAAGTGTTTTCTTGGCTTCCGGTTAATAATAGTGCTGTGGTTACTTCTGGTAATTATGAAAAATATGTACGTTTTAATGGCGAATTGTATTCGCATATAATAGATCCTAGAACGGGTTACCCAAGTAAAGGTATTTTAAGTGTGTCTATTTTTACTACTTCTGCAGAACTAGCAGACGCATTAGCTACTTCTGTTTTTGTAATGGGAAAAGAAGTAGGATTAGATTTTATAAACCAACTTAAAGATGTAGAGTGTATTATAGTAGATGGTAATAACCAGATTATTACATCTAATAATATTGAACTAAAACAAAATACAAATGATTAAAAAAGTAGTAGTAATAGTCTTGATAGTTGTAACCTGTAGTTCTTGTGTTGCAGTAAAAGAATATGAAAAAGTGTATATAAATGATCCAGATATGAATTTAACGCAAAAAAAAGTAGATCGTTTTGAAACTAATTTTCAAGTATATCGTGAGGCTGCTTCAGGAGCCAATGGAGGTAAATCTGGAGGTGGTTGTGGTTGTAACTAATTGAAACAAGTTTTTGTTTTATAATAAGGTAAGTCGCATTTATCTCATTGTAAAATGAGCTCTCATTATTTTAAAATGAATATGAAAAAAATAATATTAATAGTAATCCTTTTTTCTTTAGGAAGCACTTTTGCGCAGCAAGATAGTACAACAGTCTATAAAAAACGAGTTTTAGAAACTACAGAAGTAGATTTCTTAACCAGTTACTATTCGCAAGAAGGAGACAATGCTGCTGTTACAGGAGGAATTGGTACCGAAAAATTAACAGATTTTACGCCAACTATAATTGTTAGTTTGCCTTTAAACGCAGATGATGTATTAACGGTTGATGCAGGAATTTCTACTTATAGTTCTGCTTCTTCAAGTAATTTAAATCCTTTTGATGGTTCTAAAGGAGCTAGTCCTTGGGTAGCTTCATCTGGTGCATCACAACAGGATACATGGGGAAATGTTAATGTTGGTTATGCACACAGTTCTGATGATAGAAATAATATATGGAACGCTAATGTGTCTTTTGCTACAGAATATGATTATACCTCTGTTGGTTTTGGAGGAGGATTTGCAAAACTTTTTAATGAAAAAAATACAGAAGTAGGAGTAAAAGCAAATGTGTATTTAGATACGTGGAGTCCAAAATACCCAACAGAATTAGATACTTATGTACAAACTAATGGTAATTTAAATCAAGGTTTTTTTCAGGATATAGATATTTTTGATCAAAACGGAAATGCTAGTTCCGCTTGGAGTCCTGTTGCAGGATTTGATTTAATAAATGACAAATCAAGAAACTCTTATTCAGTATCGTTTAGTTTTTCGCAAATACTAAGTAAAAAAGCGCAGATGTCTTTGTTTTTTGATCTCGTAAAACAAGAAGGTTGGCTAGCTAACCCAATGCAACGTGTGTATTTTGCAGATGTAGATAATTATTATGTTGGTAATGCTAATAATATTTCTAGTTATACTTCTTCTAGCAATAGAGATGTGTTTCAGTTGGCAGATGATATAGAAAGATTACCCAATAGTAGATTTAAAATTCCGTTAGGTTTACGTTTTAATTATTATATAAATGAAACCGTTTCTTTAAGAACCTATTATCGTTATTACTATGATGATTGGGGAATTAACTCGCATACAGCTAATGTAGAAGTGCCTATTAAAATCACTTCAAAATTCACACTGTATCCTTCTTACCGATTTTATAACCAAACAGCAGCAGATTATTTTGCTCCTTATGAAGAAAATCTGTCTACCAGTGAATTTTATACTTCAGATTATGATTTGTCTAAATTTTCTGCTAATCAATATGGTTTTGGCGTTTCATACACCGATATTTTTACAAAATTTAATATCTGGAAACTAGGGTTAAAAAATGTAGATTTTAAATACAACAATTACAAGCGTAACACAGGTTTATCTGCAAACATCTTTGCTATAGCCTTTAAGTTTGTTATGAATTAGTTTTTTTTTAATTGTAGTTTCCTTTTTTTAATACTTTCATAACAAGTAGTTATAGCGTGTTTTGTTTGTGTACATATTGTTTTTCAGCTTGTTAGTATAGGTTTTGTGCTCTTGTTTTTTACAAAATAAAGGTCTTGTTATTTGTAAATCGGTTAATAATTCTTCTAAAATCTATCTTAAAGTCTGTAAAACTTCGTTTTAAAAATGTTATTTTGGCATAGTTTTTAAGCTATATTTTTAAAGCAATTTTATGCGTCACTACTTTATATTATTTTCTATACTATTTTATTCTATTTTAAACCATGCACAAGAGGTAAATCCGCTTTTAAAAGGAGATGGTGTTGCTCAAAAAAAATGGGTAGACAGCCTTTATAACAGCCTAACACTTCAAGAAAAAATTGGACAACTTTTTATGGTTCAGGTTTTTTCTAATCAAGATGCTGCTAATAAGGCTAAAATAGTAAGGCTTATTAAAAATCAAAAAATTGGAGGTGTTATCTATTCTAATGGAGGACCTGTAAGACAAGCTAAACTTAATAATGAGTTACAAGCGGCATCAAAAGTACCATTATTGGTTGGTATGGATGCAGAATGGGGTTTAAGTATGCGTTTAGATTCTACCTATGCTTTTCCTTGGAACATGACTCTTGGTGCTATTAAAGACAATAGGTTGGTAGAGCAGGCAGGAAGACAAATAGGAGAACATTGCAAACGTTTGGGTGTTCATTTTAATTTTGCTCCTGTTGTAGATATAAATACCAATCCTAAAAACCCAATTATTGGCAATCGTTCTTTTGGTGAAGATAGAGATAATGTTACCGAAAAAGCATTGGCTTTTATGAAAGGTATGCAAAGTGCTGGTGTTTTAGCAAATGCAAAACATTTTCCAGGACATGGTGATACCGAAAGCGATTCGCATAAAACGTTACCTTCGGTTCTTTTTAATGAAAAACGAATAGATTCTATTGAGTTATATCCTTATAAAAGACTGATTACAGAAGGTTTGTCAAGTGTTATGGTTGCGCATTTAAACGTGCCAAGCTTAGAGCCTCGCGAAGGTTTTCCTTCTTCATTGTCTAAACATATTGTTACCAATATTTTAAAAGAACGCTTAGGTTTTAAAGGCTTGATATTTACAGATGCCTTAACCATGAAAGGCGCAGCAGATTATATTAAAAAATCTTCAGATGTAAGTACTAACAATACTATAAATACAGGAGGAGAAATAGATCTTATGTCTTTTTTAGCTGGTAATGATGTAATGCTAATGTCTGAAAATCCTGAAAAAGGTATTGCAAAGTTTGTAGATGCTTTTCATAAAGGAGTTATAACTGAAGCACGTTTAGCACATTCGGTAAAAAAAATATTACAAGCTAAGTATAAAGTAGGATTAGACCACTACTCACCAATTGGTACTAATAATTTAATAAATGATTTAAACCGATTACAAGATGATATTTTATATGAAGAGCTTTTAGAGAATGCCATTACAGTAGCAGAAAATAAAGCAGGTATATTGCCATTACAAGATTTAGAAACTAAAAGTATTGCCTATGTAAAATTTGGTGATGCAGATGGTACTGCTTTTTATAATGAGTTAAAAAAATACACACGTGTTCATGAAGTTAAAGCCGATAATTTAGAGGGCATTTTAGAAAAACTGAAACCATATAACACGGTTATTGTTGGCTTACACAGGTCTAATGCTAACCCTTGGAAAAGCTATAAGTTTACAGAAAAAGAACTTACCTGGTTATATGAAATTGCAAAAAACAATACTGTAATACTAGATATATTTGTTAAGCCATATGCGCTTTTAGATTTAAACCCAATTAACAATATTAAAAGTGTTGTAGTTAGCTATCAAAACAGTGTGATTGCACAACAAAAATCTGCACAGATTATTTTTGGTGCACTGCCAGCAAAAGGAAGATTACCAGTTTCTGCAGGTGTAGATTTTAGTGTTGGTCAAGGCGATTTATATAATGATATTGATCGTTTATCTTATACGGTTCCGGAGCGTGTTGGTATGAGTTCAGAAAAATTAAAAGTAGTAGATTCTATTGCAAATTATGCTGTAAATGGTAAAATGACTCCAGGAATTCAATTACTTATTGCTAGAAAAGGAAAAGTAATTTACAATAAAAACTTTGGTGCACATACTTATGACCAAGGAGCAGAAAAAGTAAAGTTTAATGATATTTATGATGTGGCTTCTTTAACAAAAATATTAGCAACCTTACCTTTGTTAATGGAGTTAGAAGAGCAAGGTATTGTTTCTTTAGATAGTAAATTGTCTGAAATGTTACCAGAATATAAAGACTCCAACAAAAAAGATGTTACCATAAAAAGTATGCTTTCGCATTATGCCAGATTAAAACCTTGGATTCCTTTTTATTACGCGACTTTAGATTCTGTTACAAAACGTCCAGAGCCTAAATATTACAGAAAAAAATTCGATCCAGAGTTTAGTATAAAAATTGCGGATGAATTGTATATGCGAAAAGACTATAAAGACTCTATTCAAAAAATAATTAAGGATACAGACCTCTTAAATAGACAACGTTATCGTTATAGTGATCTACCTTATTACATTTTAAAGAAATTTATTGAGAAACATTACGACAAAGATTTAGATGAGCTTGTAAGAGGTCATTTTTATGAGTCTTTAGGTGCTAATCATACCATGTACAATCCTAATAATAAGGTGAGTAATAAAAATATAGTGCCAACGGAAGAAGATAATTATTATAGGTATCAAAAAATTCAAGGATATGTGCATGATATGGGAGCTGCTATGCAAGGCGGAATTGGTGGTCACGCAGGTGTTTTTAGTAACGCCAATGATGTAGCTAAAATTATGCAAATGTATTTGCAAAAAGGATTTTATGGAGGAAAGCGTTATTTGCAACCAGAAACTATAGATAAGTTTAACACGTGCTATTATTGTGATGATAATAACCGAAGAGGAATAGGTTTTGATAAACCACAATTAGGAGAAGCAGGACCAACATGTGGTTGTATATCTATGACAAGCTTTGGGCATTCTGGTTTTACAGGAACCTATGCTTGGGCAGATCCTGAAGAAGAAATTGTATATGTGTTTTTAGCAAATAGAACTTATCCTGTTGCAGGAAAAAATCTGTTACTAAAAGAAGATATAAGAACTAATATTCAGGCAGCTATATATGAAGCTATAGCAGAATAGATAAAACAGTAGTATAATACAAGTTTAATTAAAAAGATAGCTGCTTTTAGCAGGCATAATAATGAAAATAGGAATTGTTTGTTATCCAACATTTGGAGGAAGTGGAGTAGTAGCCACAGAACTAGGTATAGAATTATCTAAACGTGGTCATGAAATTCATTTTATTACCTACAACCAACCTGTACGTTTAGAGTTGTTGAGTAACAATGTACATTATCATGAAGTAAATGTACCAGAATATCCTTTGTTTCATTACCAACCTTATGAACTAGCATTGTCTAGTAAATTGGTCGATATGGTAAAGCTTCATAAAATTGAAGTTTTACATGTGCATTATGCTATTCCGCATGCTTATGCAGCTTATATGGCGCAAAAAATGTTGCGTGAAGAAAATATTTATGTTCCTATAGTTACAACACTTCATGGTACAGATATTACCCTTGTAGGTTCGCATCCTTTTTACAAAACAGCAGTAACTTTTAGTATTAATAAATCAGACGCTGTAACGGCAGTTTCTCAGAGTTTAAAAGAAGATACTTTACGTTTGTTTGATATTAAAAACGAAATTGATGTAGTTACTAATTTTATTGATGTTGGTAAGTATAATCATGGTTTTACAGATTGTCAGCGAGGTATGATGGCCAAAGAAGAAGAGAAAATAATTACACATATTAGTAATTTTAGACCTGTAAAACGAATTGAAGATATTGTAAAAGTATTTTACAACATTCAAAAAGAAATGCCAGCAAAACTAATGATGGTTGGTGAAGGTCCTGAAAAAGAAAAAGCAGAACTCTTATGTGATAAACTGGGTATTAGTGAAAAAGTAATCTTCTTTGGTCAAAGTAATGAAATAGATAAGATATTATGTTTTACCGATTTGTTTTTACTGCCTAGTGAAACTGAAAGTTTTGGTCTTGCAGCTTTAGAGGCTATGGTTTCTGGAGTTCCTGTAATATCTAGTAATACAGGAGGAATACCAGAAGTAAACAGAGAAGGAGTTACAGGATTTTTAAGTAATGTTGGTGATGTGGAAGAGATGTCTAAAAATGCCATTTATGTTTTAAGTGATGTTGAAAGACTACGTACTTTTAAAGAGAACGCTAGAAAAGAAGCCGAAAAATTCGACATACATAACATTGTGCCGCAATACGAAGCTATTTACCAAAGAACTTTAAGTAGATGTCTTATTAAAGACTAAGTTTTGCACGAGGAAAAAAAAACGGACTGAAAATTAATGTTGAAACCAGATTGCTTAACCAAGCAACTAATCCTACGCAAAACCGTTCTATTATATAACATAAAAAAAGCCACTTTCAATAAAAGTGGCTTTTTTTTATAATTTTCAAGTTGTTTAAAAAGTGTATCTAACACCAACACCAACATCTAAGTCTAAATCATCATTATCATATAAATCATCACCTAAACCAAATTCTGGTCTAATATCTAAAGATAACAGCAAAGGAAAATCAAACTTATATTCTACACCAACATCACCAGAAAGGTATACAAAAGAATCTCTATTGTAATTTCCATTGTTATTTTCAAATCGATAAGCGCCAAAACCAATTCCTGGTCCTGCATACCAATTAAAATTACCTTCTATGTTCCAGATCCATTGAAAAATACCTGTAAGTTTAACACCATCATAGTTTTTACCATCACTCCATCCAAAATCTACTTCCACTCTGTTTTTATCTAAAACTGCACGTTGGTAAGATATTTCTGCACCAAAACCACGACTGTCTCCTAAACGTAATCCAATAGCGTTTTCTGCAATCTCCTGAGCTGTAGTTGTTAATGTAAATCCGAATAAAGCAAATCCAATTAAAAATCTTGTTTTCATAAATTTCATTTTTTTATTAAAATAATAACGTTTTAATTTAATAATTATTGGCAAACTAACCGTAAATTTAAGGCATATTTAACTACCATTTCATTATTTAATATTCTACAATGAAAAATGCTTTAAAATCACTTCAAAGTCAGTTACTTGGTGATTTATATCATGATGATTTAATGCGTTCTATATACGCAACAGATGCTTCGGTTTACAGAAAATTACCTTTAGCAGTCGCTTTTCCTAAAAACGAAGAGGACATTAAATTACTTATTTCTTTTGCAAAAAAGAACAACACATCCTTAATACCTAGAACTGCAGGAACATCCTTAGCAGGACAATGTGTAGGTGAAGGTATTGTGGTTGATGTTTCTAGGCATTTTACTTCTATTATAAGTATTAACGAACAAGAAAAAACCGTTACTGTGCAACCAGGAGTTGTACGTGATGCGCTAAATAGTTATTTAAAACCGTATGGTTTGTTTTTTGGTCCAAACACTTCTACTTCTAATCGATGTATGATAGGAGGGATGGTTGGAAACAACTCGTCAGGAACCACATCTATTCAATATGGTGTTACACGTGATAAGGTTATAGAAATGCATACTATTTTAAGTGATGGTAGTGATGTTGTCTTTACGGAATTATCTTCAGAAGCATTTAAAGACAAAACAAAGCTAGATACTTTAGAAGGAAAAATCTATAAAAGCATTTATTCTGAATTGGCTTCGGAAACTGTGCAAGATCAAATTAAAAAAGAATTTCCAAATCCAGAAATACACAGAAGAAACACAGGTTATGCTGTAGACGAATTGATAAAAACAAATGTTTTTTCAGATTCAGACGCTAATTTTAATATGTGTAAATTACTTTCTGGTAGTGAAGGTACACTTGCATTTACCACACAAATCACTTTAAAACTAGATACGCTTCCGCCAACAGAAAGTATTATGGTTGCTGCACACTTTAACAGTATTGCAGATTGCTTAAAAAGTGTAGAAAACGTGATGCAACATAATTTGCATACTTGTGAAATGATGGATAAAACCATTTTAGATTTAACCAAACACAATAAAACACAGCAGGAAAACAGACAGTTTATTCAAGGCGATCCAGAAGCTATTTTAATGTGTGAAGTTCGCGGAAACAGTGTTGAAGATGCTAAAAACCAAGCAGAAGCACTTGTAAAATCTATAACCAAACAAGGTTTAAGCTATGCTAACCCATTGTTAATAGGTAGTGCAATTAATAAAGCGGTAGAATTACGAAAAGCAGGATTAGGTTTGTTGGGTAATATGATTGGTGATAAAAAAACCGTTGCATGTATTGAAGATACAGCAGTAGCATTACCAGATTTAGCTAATTATATTGAAGCTTTTTCTGCTTTAATGAAAAGTTATAATCAAAATGCAGTGTATTATGCGCATGCAGGAGCAGGAGAACTACATTTAAGACCTATTTTAAACCTAAAGAAAAAGGAAGACGTTGTTTTATTTAGAAAAATAACAACAGATGTGGCTAAGTTAGTAAAACAATACAATGGTTCTATGAGTGGCGAACATGGTGATGGTATTGTTCGTGCAGAATTTATTCCGTTAATGATTGGTGCTGCTAATTATGAAATTGTAAAACGAATAAAAGCTACTTTTGATGCAGATAACATTTTTAATCCTGGTAAGATTGTAGATGCGTATGCCATGGACGAAAATTTACGTTACCAAGCAGATCGTGTAGAGCCAGAAATTGAAACCTTATTAGATTTTTCACAATCACAAGGTATTCTTCGTGCTGCAGAAAAGTGTAATGGTTCTGGTGATTGTAGAAAACTTCCAGAATTTGGTGGTACCATGTGTCCTAGTTATCGTGCTACCAGAAATGAAAAAGATACCACTCGAGCAAGAGCAAATGCCTTGCGTGAATTTTTAACCAATTCTGATAAAGCTAATAAATTTGACCATCAAGAATTAAAACAGGTTTTTGATTTGTGTTTAAGTTGCAAAGCTTGTTCTAGCGAGTGTCCAAGTAGTGTAGATGTTGCTAGTTTAAAAGCGGAATTTTTATATCAATATCAAAAAGAAAATGGGGTTTCATTACGTACCAAATTGTTTGCTTATAACAATCAATTAAATCAATTGGGAAGTGTTTTTCCGAAGCTTACTAATTTTATGTTTTCTAACGGAATTACAGCTTCTTTATTAAAAAAATCTTTCGGAATTGCAGAAAAAAGAAACCTGCCTTTAATTTCAAGTAAAAGTTTAAGTAAATCATTTCAAAAACTTCAAAATAAGGAGGTTAATAAAAAATATGTTAAAACGGTTTATTTATTTAATGATGAGTTTACAAACTTTTTAGACACGCCAATAGGTATAGATGCTATTTACCTTTTACAGCAACTTAATTATAAGGTTTTACTTATAAATCATGAAGAATCTGGACGTACATTTTTATCTAAAGGTTTATTAAAACAAGCCCAAAAGGTAGCCACTAAAAACGTGGAAATTTTTAAAGATTTAATTACAGAAAACACACCTTTAATTGGTATTGAGCCTTCGGCAATTTTAACCTTTAAAGATGAATATATAAAACTTGTTGAGGATACCGTTTCTGCAGATAAGATTGCTAAAAACACTTTTTTAATAGAAGCTTTTCTTCAACAAGAAATAGCCTTAGGTAATATAAGCGCTTCGCAGTTTACTAAAGAAGCAAAAACCATTAAGTTTCATGGACATTGCCATCAAAAAGCACAAGACAACCAGTTGTCTAGTTTTACTATTTTAAATCTGCCAGAAAACTACAAAGTAACTATTATACCTAGTGGTTGTTGTGGTATGGCAGGAAGTTTTGGTTATGAAAAAGAACACTATGAGGTTAGTATGCAAATTGGAGAACAAACCTTATTTCCAGCAGTAAGAAAAGCGAGTAAAGAAACTATTATAGCTGCAAATGGTACTAGTTGTAGACATCAAATTAAAGATGGTACACAGCGTGAAGCAATGCATCCTGTGTCAATATTAAGAAATGCGTTACTTTGATTTTTTTGTATTTTGATCCACAATAGTTATTGCCGCAATTAAGTCCTTTATTTCCATTTCTTTAATGTCTTCATCGGCAAAAAAAGGAGATAGTTTGTCTTTGTTGTAGTTGTATATTTTCCAACGTTTAAATTGGTATTCAAGAGCTGTAAAATTTTCTACCCAATCGCCAGAATTTAAGTAGGTAGTTTTACCGTTTTTATTCGCTTTAATAATCATTTTTGGTTGGTGAATATGTCCGCAAATAACATAGTCATAGCCATTTTCTATAGCTAAATCGGTTGCTACTTCTTCAAAATCATTGACGTACTTAACTGCACCTTTTACACTGTTTTTTATTTTTTTAGAAAGCGAATAACGTTCTTTTCCTAAATTAACTAAGCACCAATTAATAAACCTGTTGATAACAATAAGTAAATCATAACCATAACCACCAAGTTTTGCTAGCCATTTTGCATTTTGAATAGATACGTCAAAAACATCACCATGAAAAAACCATGCTTTTTTGCCATCTAATTCGGTTACATATTTATCTACAATAGATATTTTACCAATATGCGAGTTGCTAAACTTTCGTAACATTTCATCGTGGTTACCAGTAATATAAATTACTTCGGTACCATTAGAAGCCATGGTAATAATTTTCTTAATTATTTTTAAATGTGATGAAGGAAAATAACGTTTGCTAAACTGCCAAATATCAATAATGTCACCATTTAAAATTAATTTTTTAGGCTCTATACTGTTTAGGTAGGTTAGTAATTGCTTGGCATGACAACCAAAAGTACCTAAATGCACATCAGATATTACAGCAATTTCAATTTTTCGTTTTATTTTCAAAACAACACTGTTTTAGTTTTATTAATAGTACAAATTACCATGTTATATGTTATTTAAATATTACCTGCTAATTATTTAATTAATAGCTTATTGTAAAGTTTATGTTATGTGATATTATGTATTAACTATGAATGCATTTTCATTTCTGTAATAATAGATTTACATTAGCAACAAATATTTATTATATACATTGTAATGGCTGGAAATTCTATAGGAAATATATTTAAAGTCACCACTTTTGGTGAATCTCACGGAATAGCAATTGGTGGAATTATTGATGGTTGCCCTTCAGGAATCGCATTAGATTTTGATGCTATTCAAAACGAGTTAAACCGAAGAAAACCAGGACAATCTGAAATTGTTACACAGCGTAAAGAACCAGATACAGTAGAGTTTCTTTCAGGTATTTTTGAAGGAGTAACCACAGGAACCTCTATAGGATTTACCATTAAAAACGCCAATCAGAAATCTAAAGATTATTCGCATATCAAAGACGTATATCGTCCTAGTCATGCCGATTATACTTATGACAAAAAGTATGGTGTTCGTGATTATAGAGGAGGAGGACGTAGTTCTGCGCGTGAAACAGCATGTAGAGTAGTTGCAGGAGCAATAGCTAAACAAGTACTAAAAGATGTAAAAATAAATGCATTTACCTCTTCGGTAGGTGAAATATTTATTGATAAACCATACCAAGATTTAGATTTTTCTAAAACCGAAACCAATATAGTACGTTGTCCTGATGAAAAAATAGCAGAACAAATGATTGCTAGAATTAAAGAAATTAGAAAACAAGGTGATACTATTGGTGGTACAGTAACTTGCGTGTTGCAAAATGTTCCTGTTGGTTTAGGAGAACCTGTTTTTGATAGACTACATGCAGAACTTGGTAAAGCCATGCTTTCTATAAACGCAGTTAAAGGTTTTGAATACGGAAGCGGTTTTTGTGGTGCAAAAATGAAAGGTAGTGAGCATAACGATTTGTTTAATGCAGACGGAAGCACAAAAACAAACCTTTCTGGTGGTATTCAAGGAGGAATAAGTAACGGAATGGATATTTATTTTCGTGTTGCTTTTAAACCTGTTGCTACCATTATGCAAAAGCAAGAAACAATCAATAGCGAAGGAGAAGTTGTAGAAATGCAAGGAAAAGGAAGACATGATCCTTGTGTGGTTCCTCGTGCTATACCAATAGTAGAAGCAATGGCTGCTATGGTTTTAACAGATTATTATTTGTTAAATAAAATGCATTCTTAAATTGCTATGAAACACAAGCCTTGGCATATAAAAAGTGCTTTTGGGTGTAATAAAGTACATAGAAAACAAATGCATTAAACCTATGTAGTATTGCTAGGTTTATAAAAATGGAAAAAATAAGTTTAATATAACAGGTTACTGCCTTCACTGGAAAAGTATATGAAGAAATTAGAACTACACTGGAAAATATTAATAGGAATGCTACTTGGTTTAGTATTTGGTTTTTTAATGTTACAAATATCTTGGGGAAAAGATTTTATAACAGACTGGATAAAACCACTAGGAACCATATTTGTAAAGCTTCTTAAACTTATTGCAGTTCCGTTAATTCTAGCTTCGCTTATTAAAGGTATATCTGATTTAAAAGACATTTCAAAATTTAAAAATATTGGTATTCGTACGATACTAACCTATATTTTAACTACTGTTATAGCTATTACCATTGGTTTGTTATTGGTAAATATTATTGCTCCTGGTGACGGAATTTCTGAAGAAACCATTAATAAACTTACAGAAACATACTCTAACAATAGTAGTGTACAAGCAAAGATAGCAGAAGCTTCAAGACAAAAAGATAGTGGTCCATTACAGTTTTTAGAAGATATGGTTCCAGAAAATGCATTTTCTGCAATGAGCAATAACAAGCTTATGTTGCAAGTAATTTTCTTTTCTATCTTTTTAGGATTATCCATGTTGCTTATTGGTGAAAAGCGAGCAGAACCAATGAAAAACTTCTTCGATTCCTTAAATGATATTGTTCTTAAAATGGTAGATTTAATCATGTTAACAGCGCCTATAGCTGTTTTTGCACTATTAGCAAATGTGGTTGTTTCTTCAGATGATCCGGACTTGTTATTAGCATTAGTAAAATATGCAGGAGTAGTGGTACTTGGATTAGCATTATTGGTTGTTTTTTACTGTGTGTTAGTAGCTACAGTAGCCAAGAAAAATCCGTTATGGTTTTTAAAAGAAATAAGTCCAGCGCAATTATTGGCATTTTCTACAAGTAGTAGTGCAGCAACTTTACCTGTAACTATGGAGCGTGTAGAAGAGCATATTGGTGTAGATAAAGAGGTGTCTAGTTTTGTGTTACCTGTAGGTGCTACCATAAATATGGATGGTACTAGTTTATACCAAGCTGTAGCAGCTGTTTTTATAGCACAAGCTTTAGCTTTTGATTTAAGTTTTGCCGACCAATTAACTATTGTACTTACGGCATTATTAGCATCTATTGGTAGTGCTGCAGTTCCTGGAGCAGGAATGGTAATGTTGGTAATTGTTTTAGAATCTATAGGCTTTCCAGCAGATAAATTAGCTATTGGTTTAGCGCTTATCTTTGCTGTAGACAGACCTTTAGATATGTGTAGAACAGTAATAAACGTAACAGGAGATGCTGCTGTTTCTATGATTGTAGCTAAATCTGTAGGTAAACTTGGAGAACCAAAAGTTAAAAATTGGGACGACAATTACGAAGAAGTAAAGTAAATACATTTCCCTTTTTATTTTAAAGATTTTAGTTTTTTATACTGCCTTTGTTGAAGTATCTATAATTATTATACCTAATTACTTTTTAGGTTTGTTTGGCGTAAAAATTATTTCTAAATTTATCTAAACCAACCTAAATTGAAAACGTATGAATGTTTGCTTTATAATGTATCCTTGGGAGGAGATTGATGCAGAAAATGATACCAGTTTATCCTTAATTAAAGAATGTGCAAAAAGAGGTCATGGTGTTGCCATGTGTACACCTGCTAACCTTACCATTAGAGATAGTGTTACCAGTGCTTTTTGTAATGTAATAGGTAGAATGGAAAAAGTGCCTAACTCTTTAAAAGCCTTTTATAATAAAGCAGTATTAAGAGAAGAAATGCTTCCGCTTGCTGGTTTTGATGCTATATTTTTTAGAGCAAACCCTCCTTTAGATCCTATCATGCTTAACTTTTTAGATTCTGTAAAAGACGATGTGTTTATTATAAACTCTATTGAAGGTATGCGTGAAGCAAATAATAAATTATACACAGCAGCTTTTGGTGATGCACACAGTAATATTATACCTAATACACATGTATCTAAAAACAAAAACTACTTAGTAAAACAGATTAAAGAATCTAAGGCAGATAAAATGATTATAAAACCACTAAATGGCTTTGGTGGTTCTGGTGTTATTCTTATTGAAAAATCGGCAATGAACAATATCAATTCGCTGTTAGATTTTTATATAAATAGCTCTGACGGAAGCTCTAACTACGTTATACTTCAAGATTATATTGAAGGTGCAGATCAAGGTGATGTACGTATATTATTATTGAATGGAGAGCCTGTTGGTGCCATGAAACGTATTCCTGGTAATGAAGATCATCGTTCTAATGTATCTGCAGGAGGAACCATTGCTAAGCACACACTTACTAAAGCTGAAAAAGCATTGTGCAAACAAATAGGACCTAAACTAGTAAAAGACGGACTCTATTTTGTAGGTATTGATGTTATTGGTGGAAAATTAGTAGAAGTAAATGTCATGTCGCCAGGCGGAATTACTTATATTAATAAAGTATACAAAAGCAAAATTAAAGTAGAAGAACGTGTTATTGACTTTTTAGAAAGCAAGGTATTAGATAAATTACAGGCTTTTGATAGACGTTCGCGTTTGCGTAAAACCGTAGAAGAGGCTTAGGGTTCAGTGTTCAGGATGCATTGAGCAGTATACAGTAAACCATTTTCAGTAATAAAAACAAATATGTCTAATATACAACTAGATCGTTCTATAGTTTCTGTAGATTGGTTGCATGACAATATACATGCTTCTAATCTTGTAATTTTAAATGCTACCATACCTAAAGTGGTTGTGGATAAAGATGCTTCTTCCGAAGGGTTTCAAATACCAAACACCTTATTTTTTGATATAAAAAAGAAGTTTAGTAATGTAGATGATGCTTTTCCTAGTGCATTTCCTTCCGAAGAAACTTTCACCAATTCCGCACAAGAGTTAGGCATAAATAAGGATGCAGCCATTGTTTTGTATGATGAAAAAGGCATTTATTCTAGCGCAAGAGCTTGGTGGTTGTTTAAAGCCTTTGGTCATGATAATGTAGCGGTTTTAAATGGAGGTTTTCCAGAATGGAAAAGAAAAAATTTCCCTATAGTAAACAAACAAGCACCCAAAACAACAGTTGGTAATTTTCAAGCAAAGCAACAAGAAAATTATATGGTGTTTTTTAAGGATATATTAAAAATTCAAGAAGATAGCAATTACACCATATTAGATGCTAGGTCTGCACAACGTTTTAACGGATTAGTAGCAGAGCCTAGAGAAGGATTACGAAGCGGAAACATACCGAATTCTAAAAACCTGCCATTTGAAGACCTTTTAAAAAACAAACAATTACTACCAAAAGAAGAAATACAAACCATTTTTAACCAAGTAACCAAGCAGCAAGAAAATCTTGTTTTTAGTTGTGGATCAGGTATTACAGCCTGTGTATTAGCACTAGCAGCAACAGAACTTGGTTATACAAACCTTCGTGTTTATGATGGCTCATGGACAGAATACGGAAGTTTAATTACAAATACTACAAACATGCATTGGACAAAAAACGAACTCGTTGCTTACACCTTATTATACGCTGCAAATTCAAACTTTGAAGAAGGTAATAAAGAGCGAAACCTAATCATTGAAAAAGTAAACATGCAAACGTTTCAAAAAATTCATGACGAGTTTGATGCAGATAATGACTACCAAAGCATACAAAAAATTCAAAAGGGCTTAGAAGAACATCAGTTTACTCAAAAAGATGTAGATAAGTTACTATTAGAAATAAAAAACCTGTTTTTTGCTGATGGTGATTTTGATATTTATGAGCGTATTATGTTTAGAAGTTTAAACAAATTATTAAGTGTAGAGTAATGCAAAAACTTAGTATAGCGCAAATAGTTTCTAAAATAGAAGCAGAAGAGTGTTTTCATGCAGTAGCTCAAGATTACTCTTTTACTCTTAAAATTGATTCTTATACACACTATGTTTGTGGTGCAGTACATGATGGTCATCAATTTAGAAAAGAACTTTGGGATAATTGTTTGCATAGTGAATATGAGCGTTGGTATGAAGAAGATCCAGAAACCAAAAACATGGTGCAATCGCATCCTATTGTAATTGCAGGAATGGATTCTAGATTTGAATACGATTTAAATCGTGACCCAGAAACAGCAATATATACAGATGCTTGGGGAAAACAACTTTGGAAACAACAACTACCTGAAAATATGGTAGCAAAAAGCTTAGAAAAGCATACCAATTTTTACCAAGTAGTACATGCGTTAATTAAAAAATTAGAGGAAAAGTTTGGCGTTTGTGTGGTATATGATATGCATAGCTACAACTGGAAACGTTGGACAAGAGAAGTACCAACATGGAATTTAGGAACCTCTAATGTAGATAATAATAGATTTGGTGAAGCTATTGAAACTTGGCGAAACAGTTTGAGTCAAATGCAACTACCTAACCATATAAAAAGCACTTCAAAAATTAACAATACCTTTCAAGGCAACGGTTATTTTTTAAAATATATCACCAATAATTTTAAAAATACATTAGTTTTGGCAACAGAAATAGCCAAAGTATACTGTGATGAGTACAAACAAATTCTTTATCCAGAAGTGGTAGCTGCTGTTGAAAAAGAGTTACAGAGCAGACTGCCAGAACATGCAGCGGCATTTTACAAAAAACACAGATAGTTTTTATATGAATGCAGTAAATTCAAGCACAAAGGCCTTACTAAAAATAGACAATCGAATAGACGAACTTGTCAAGAAGATTGAACTTTTAAGCTATGTAAATCCTACAAATATTGAAACCGAAAAAGAGAAATTCTTTTCTAGTAAATATTTAACAGATCCTGTGTTTACCTATCCTTCAATAAATTTTGATCGTTTTAAACTACATCGTGAATTGTTTGCACAACCTATTGAGCAAATTGAAGATCTAGAAATTAGACAATTATATGAAGATATTATTTACGCTTATTCTGGACTTATTGCATGTATTGAAACTATTGGCGAAGGAAAAAAGTTCTATTACAATTCTTTACATTCTTTTGGAACACCAACCGAAGCAGACGTAGAAAATGCTAAGTTTATTCTTCATTTCAAAGGAGAAGATGCTCATGACGAACAATTTCTTCCGAAGTACAGGACAGAAGAAACTCAAGAAAAATTTCGCGAATATTCTACACGTTATGACTTTAGTTATCATATAAAGCTATCGGATAAAATGAGTGCTATTGCTATGGTTTTAAATAATATTCAAACCTTAGTGATTAATAAAAATCACGTTTTTTCTGAAAATGAAATAGAAGTATTAACCAATCATGAAATTGGTGTACATATGGTTACAGCTATTAATGGTATGTTACATCCTTTAAAGATTTTTTCTCATGGTTTTCCTAATTACGAAGAAACACAAGAAGGCTTGGCTGTTTTTTCAGAGTACATGAGCAATAATCTTACTGTTAACAGATTAAAAGAATTAGCCTATCGTGTAATTGCTGTAGATGGTTTAGCAAAAGGATATTCGTTTTCAAGAACCTTTAGAGAGCTGCACAACCAATATGATTTAGATAGAGAAACTGCTTTTTATATTACGTTAAGAGCGCATAGAGGAGGAGGTTTTACTAAAGATTACTTGTATTTATCAGGATTGAAAAAAGTGTACAATTATTACAAACAAGGTAAAGATTTAAAGCTTTTACTTACCGGAAAAATATCTTTATCGTATTTAAATTCTATTGCGTCTCTTCATGATAAAGGACTTTCTGTTCCTGCAAAACACATTACAGATTCTTACTTACAAAACAAGAATAGCAACAAAACCATTGAGTATATTTTAGATAACTTGAAATAAGCGTGTAGTTTAACGGATTTTTTTACACCTAATTATTACTTATCTAGTTTTACGGTTGTATACCGATTTAATTTTAGTGCCTTTTATACTACGTATATCTTTGTAGTGTTAATAATATTTAGTCACATGAAATTAGTACCTTTTTTATCTTTATTTGTTTTTTCAATCTTTTCAGTATCTGCTCAAGATTTAGAAATAGATACTACTTTACAAGCAATTTCTACACCTACAGAAATTACTTCTATTGCTTTAGAAAATGAGATTGAAATACCTGTTCTTTTTGACGAAAATACTATAGCAAGAAAAAAATCTTACAAGTATATTATTGAAAACACACTTTCTGGAAGAAAAGATTTAATCTTTAAAACCAAAAAAATCAATACTATTTGTTAATAACAACCTACCTACTTTAAACAAATTAACATGCAAAAGCCCTTCAAATCTAGCCTAATATTACTTTTTACTGTACTATCTACATTATTTTCTTGTAGTTCTGATGCAGATGATACTGAAAATACTACCAATGCCTTAGTTGGTGTATGGCAACGTATCGATTCTACTTCTAGTTTTGAAAACAAGTTTGTTTTTAACGCTGATAATTCTGGAATACAAATCTCTTCAGAAACCAATATAGATGATACAGCAATTTCTAATGCTACTTCTTTAGAGTGGATTTCTGCTAATAATCAATTGCAATTACTAATTCATGAAGTGATTGAAACTCCTTATTATTTTAATGCAGAAGGACAGTTGGTTTTAAGCGCTATTTCAGAGATTCCTTATACCAGAATCGAAGAATAGAAAGCTTAATCTAAAAACTTAGCTTTTAGTTCAGGAGTTGGTATCATACAAGCTTCTTTTTTACCATACCATCTATATCTGTTTTTAGCAATATAATCATACACGCCATTACGTATAAAGGTAGGCACCAACAAAAACACAGCCATTATATTATTAGGAAAACCTAAATGTTTTGCTATATGTAAGGCAGCAGTAGATTTTACTTGCAAACCATTTGGGTTGGAGAAGAGTAGTAAAGAATCTGTTTTTACAGGATCTATATTGTACTTTTTTATAATGCTTTTACCAATTTCACTTTGTAAAGGCGCAAAACGAAACCTATCTTTTTTATCGTGTTTTATAACATATTGTACAGTGCTATTGCATAGATTGCAAACACCATCAAATAAAATAAGTTTTTTATGTTTTGGTAATTGGTTCATCATATTTTTCACAAAAGTAGAACGGTTTTGTATTGGTTTTTAATAATTGCTACTTTTTAACAGCTTCAACAAGTTCAAGCATATCTATATTTACATTAGTCGTAAAAATACCATAATTAACAACGGCTTTATTTTTTTCAATAGTATCAATACTACCAACAGCACGACCATCTTGCATACGTACACGATCACCAACTTTTAAAATAGGTTTTGGTTTTTCTGGTACAATGGCTTTTTTCTTCGCCTCTTTTTTCTTTTTACGTATAACTTCTACCTTCTTTTCGGCTTCTTTTTTTACTTTAGTTTCTTTCGCTTTGATTGCTTTTTTCTGTTTAGCAGAAACTTTTTTGCGTTTAGAATTTTCAATCTGAACCAGTTTAAATAATTCAGACATTAAAGCTTTCTTTTGTTTATTATCGAAGAATTTTTCGGCTAAATCATTTACTTTTTGTCCTAAATAAATTAAACGCTGGTTGCTATCATACAATTCTTGATAGCTTTCTAGCTTTTTTTGAATCTTCGCATTAATTTCTTCTAATCTATCTGCTTCCGCAATTTTTTTCTTTTCGTTTTGCTTTAAAGATTGTCCTGTTTTTTCAAGTTTACTTCTTTCTTTTTGAAGCTTAGCAATAGTAGCATCAAAACGTACTTTACCACGTTCAATTTTCTTTTTAGACCTGTTAATTAAGCTATAAGGTATTCCGTTTTTTTGTGCCACTTCAAAAGTAAACGAGCTTCCTGCATTACCAATTACTAGTTTGTAAATAGGTTCTAAACTTTTTTCATCAAAAAGCATGTTTGCATTTTGCATGTATGGCATTTCATTTGCCAAAAGTTTTAAGTTAGAGTAGTGCGTGGTTATTATACCAAAAGCTTCTCTATGGTAAAACTCTTCTAAAAAAGTTTCGGCCAAGGCACCACCAAGTTCTGGATCTGATCCTGTACCAAATTCATCAATTAAGAAAAGCGTATTTTTATTACATTTTCTTAAAAAATAATTCATCTGCTTTAATCGGTAACTATAGGTACTTAAGTGGTTTTCTATAGATTGATTATCACCAATATCACTTAAAACTCTATCAAACAAACAAATATTACTACGTTCATGTACAGGAATTAGCATACCACTTTGTAGCATAACTTGTAATAAACCTACGGTTTTTAGAGTAATACTTTTTCCTCCAGCATTAGGTCCTGAAATAACAATGATCCTGCTGTCTTGTTTTAATTCTATGGTCTGCGGAAAAGTTTTTTCTTTCTTTTTAAGATTGTTTAAATACAATAAAGGATGGTAAGCATCACGCAAAAACATTCTTCTGTCTTCATTTATTTCAGGAAGAATAGCATTCATAGACTTTGCGTATTTTGCTTTAGCAGAAATAACATCTATGGCAATTAAAAAATCTTGATATTTTTCTAAAAGAGGTAAAAAGGGTCTGACAAAATTAGTAATCTCTTTAAGGATTCTTACAATTTCTTCGGCTTCTTCAAACTCTAAATTATTTAGTTCTCTAGTGTGTCTTAAAGTAGCTTCAGGTTCAATATAAACAATACTTCCTGTTTTACTGCTTCCCATGATGGCACCTTTAACCTTACGTCTGTACATGGCTTTTACAGCAAGAACACGTTTGTTTTCTACTACAGATTCACGAATATCATCTAAATACTCTAATTGGTGATACGTGTTTAAAGCCGAAGTAAAACTGGCATTAATTTTACCTTTAAGGTTGTTTATGCTTTGTCTTATTTCAAAAAGAAGCGCAGAAGCATCATCTTTAATATCACCAAAACGATCTACATTAGCATCTACCTTTTCAATAATTTCTTTGGTAACTTCTATATAAAAAGCAAAATCATTAAGTTTAGGATAGTACTCTTTAAACTTTTTAAGAAAGGTTACAATTTCATTACAGGTTAGTGAAATGGCTACTATTTTTTTTAGACTGTGAATTTCTAAAAAAGTATTTTCAATTTTTAAAAGTTTTAGTTCTTTGCTAATGGTATCAAAACCATGATTTGGTATTCTGTTATCATTATAAAACGAAGCTAAATATTCATTTACAAGTTGTAAAGCTAAAAGTAATTCTTCTTTGGTTTTATAAGGTGTTATTTCTAATGCTTTTGCGTTTCCTAAAGGCGTAATACAAAGTTCGCTTACTTGTTGTAAAACGGTTGAAAACTCTAAATCTTGTAATGTTTTTTCGTGAATATGAATCATAACCTTTCCCACCAAAGCGGGAATCTTCCTTTTGATTTAATAAATGCTTTTTTAAGAAAAACAAAGTTAGGTATAATGTTTTAAAATATCACACTAACTAGCTAATGTTACTTGTAATTATACTTAGATTTGTAGTAACTAATATGTAACTAAATGAGAGCTTTTTTATTCCTTGTTTTTGCAGTTTTACTTTTTAATTGTTCTAATAAACATGAAAAGTATACAAAAGTACCAGATTATATTAGCAATGCTCGTGGTACCGACAAGTTGTATTTTGAAGCTTATGATACCACTTTGCAACAATGGCATGTTTCTTTTAAAGAACTGTATATACCAACAACCTATGGTATTGCACACGTAATCGTTAGTGGTCCTGAAGATGGCGAACCTTTAGTTTTATTACATGGTATGAATGCTAGTTCTACCATGTGGTATCCTAATATTGAAGCGCTTACCAAAAGCCATCGCGTATATGCTATAGATTTTATTTTAGAGCCAGGAAAATCGTATTTGTACAATGATATAGCGAGTGTAGACAATGTTATAGATTGGTATCAAGAGGTTTTGTTTGTTCTTGATTTAGACCGTTTTCATGTAATTGGTGCCTCTCGTGGTGGTTGGCTGGCTGTACATCTTACTTTACGTAATCAGAAAAAAATAGAAAGTTTGATATTACTTAGTCCAGCACAAACCTTTACATGGATTAAACCTAGTACAGATTTGCTTAAAAATATAGTTTCGTTAGTTTCTTCAAAAGAAAAACGCATTGCACAAAGCCTGGAAAGCATGTCTAGTAATGTTAGTAATATTAATGCTGCCTATTTAGAGCAATATTATATAGCTACAGAAAAAGATTCGGTAAACAAGTTTATGTCTAGTATGAAACCGTTTTCTAACGACGAATTAAAATCGTTACAAATGCCTGTTTTGGTTTTAATTGGTGATGATGATATGATTAATGAAAAACGAACCATAGAAATTGCTAATATGCTTCCTCAAGGAAAAGGAGAAGTTATAGAAAATGCTGGACACTTTTTGTCTATAGATCAAGCCGAAGTAGTAAATACAAAGATGTTGGAGTTTTTGGAGTAAGGAAGCTTAGTTTAAAATAGTAATGTTTGCTATGAACTAGAAGCAGTATTAATAGCTTTTTTTAGTTTCTCTATAGTTTCATCTAACTCTTTTTTTAAATACTTTTCTGTCAATAACACATCATTGGTTAACAGTTCTAAAATCCCGATAATATCTAAAATTTTGGTAGTTGAATCTATTCCTATAAATTTAGTAGTTAAGCTTCTACCTAATTCTGTATTTGCATCTAATTTTTTATAAGCATTCGATATTAGTTTTGTTTTTTCAATATCTAACTCTTGAAAAATACCACTAATTTTTGCACTTTCAAAAGCGATGTCTTCAATACCAGGAATTCCAAGACCATTCCAACTTGGAATAGAATTATGTCTAAATACGGAATTAGAAAAGTACGGTAAATATGCGTTTTCTTTAGAAACATTTTTTCTAATACTATCAAATCCTACTTTTATTTTTTGATGATAAAGAATAGATTTTTCCAATCTCAAAGCATTTGATTGTAATTCTTTTGTTATTAATTTCAAGGATTCATTTATATTTTCTTTCATTTTTTTATCCGACTTGTATTCACTTACTTCTATTCCTAAAAAGACTCCAAAAGCAACAATTAAAAGTTCAAGAAAATATTTTAAGATAGACTTTTTAACTATTTTCATATTTAAGGTTTTAAGGATACACAATGTTTTATTTAACAATTAAAATTCTGTTATCCATTAGTAAAATAACTCTAGTTGTAATTTTATTACAGCTAATTTACTATTTAACGTATTGATTTACAATACGTAGTATTATTTTAAATGCGACCTGTTATCTAAATACCTTTTTATTTTACTATATACCAATAGGTATAAGGTTGCTGTGCCAAAAGAAATTAGCGTACCTAGATAAATACCATACAATGGATACACAATAGATATGGTTAAGGAATAAATGATTAAAGAAAACATACCTATAGGCACATTTTTAATAATGGTGTGCACATGCTCTTTAGAATAGGTAAAGTGAATGATAATCATTAACGGAAATAAGGTAGTTGGAAAAGCAGAAAAAAGTCCTGCCAAACTAGGACCAACAAATTTAGGTACTGTGGTAATTAATAAAATAATTAAAGCTGCAAAAAAGGCGCGCACAAAGAGAATTTTAAAATTAACTTTTGCTTTGGTTTGTATACCAATATTTGGAATGTTTTTAAAAAGGTAAATACTTAAAAACGAAAAGCTAATAGGAATAAATATGGCAATATATTTAGGTAATTCTATTTGATTTAAAACAGCAACTACTAAAAAATAGGCAAGTATAGCAGTTACAGAAGACCAAAGAATAGTATACTTTTTAAAGTACTTAGATGCTAGATAGTATACGTAAACAAAGGTTAAAGCAGCAGTTAAACCAATCATATTAAAAACAGCACTTTTTGCTGCGTATTCTGGACTTACCTCTAAACCAAAGAAAAATAAAGTAATAGCAGAACCTGTAGGATATCCAGATAGGATTCCTGCCACCTTAGGACTTACATTTTCAGCAAGAAAAGACAGTCCAATTACAAATGTAATGGCTACCGCTAACTTTATTAAAAATAGTAATTCTATCATTTTTTAAGCGTCAAAAGTAGTGTAACTATTTTAATTAGTAGAAAGGAATATGCTTAATATTATACTAATTTTAAAAGCGAAAAAGCAGCAACCTTAGTTGCTGCTTTTTTATGTCTGTTTATGTCGTTATAGCTTCTTAATCCTATGGAAGGATGCATAAAAAATTACTCTAGCTAGTACTAAATACACTAAGTATACACTTGTTTTATGCTAACAGCATCTATTCCGCGAAAGCGTTATTTATATATAACTAGAAACTGTCATTACTATTAAGGTAAAAACAATAAGCATGATAAATAGAGGCATCACGAATTTTAACCATTTGTTGAAGCCTACTTTTACTACTGCTAAGGATGCTAAAATGAGTCCTGTTGGATTTACAAAATAGAAAAGTCCCATTCCGTATTGGTAAGCATTTACTACAATTTCTCTACCAACACCAACGCTATCTGCTAAAGGAGACATGATTGGCATGGTTAGTACAGCCATACCAGAGCTACTTGGTATAAAAAAGGAAAGTCCTGCGTAAACTGCTGTCATGGCACTAGCAAATATACCTTTGTTCATGTCTTGGGTTAAAGAACTTGAATAATGTAAAAGGGTATCACTAATTAAGCCATCTGCCATGATAACGGTTACACCACGAGCAATACCAATAATTAACGCAACACCTAGTAAATCTCCTGCTCCTTTTACAAAGGTATCTATAAAATCGGTTTCTTTAATTTTTGCTATAAAACCAATAAGAATAGCACCTACCAAAAAGGTAGCAGTCATTTCTACAAACCACCATTCTAGAGCAACTACACCATAAATCATAACAATAAAACATAGTGCAAATACCAATAAAGATAAACGTAAACGCGTTGTAAAGCTTACTGTTTTAGTGTTTTCTTGTGTAAATAGTGCTGCTATTTCTTTTTGTTGGTCATACACAATAGATTTTGTAGGATCTTTTTGTACGCGTTTACCATAGCGTATAATGTAAATTAAAGCAATGGTTAAACAGGCAATTAGCATAAAAAGTCTTCCTGCAAGACCTGTAGTCCAGCTTATTCCTGCAGAATCACTAGCAATAATGGTACTAAAAGGGTTTATGGTAGAGCACATGGTACCAATAGAGCTTCCTAGAAATATACAAGCAATACCAACCATAGCATCATATTTTGCAGCTAAAAAAACAGGAATTAAAATAGGGAAGAAGGCAATGGTTTCTTCTGCAAACCCAAAGGTAGTTCCTCCTGCAGCCACAAGGGTAGTTACCAAAATAATAAGTATAAACTCACGACCTTTTAGTGCATTTGCAAGCCAACTTATTCCTGCATCAAAAGCTCCTGTGCTATTAATAATGCCAATTAAACCACCTATAATTAGCACCAGAAAAATAATATCTGCAGCTTCTATAATACCTTTAACAGGAGATTTTATAAACTCTAAAACACCTTGTGGTTGTGCTTCTAGTTCTTGATAGGTATTAGGTATGTTTATGGGTTTATAAATGTCTCCGTTTGTAAATTTTTCTAACGGAATTTTTATGTGTAGTGTTTCTAAGTTTTCTTGGGTTGCAGCTATTGTTTCGGTTTTGTCTATACCTATTCTGGAAAAGGTGTTGTCTGCTTTGTTGTATGCTAATGTTTGGTATTTACCAGCAGGAACAATCCACGTTAATAAAGTAACCAATCCTGCTATAATAAGTAAAATAGTTTGAGCAGAAGGGAATTTAATTTTTTTCATATTATAATTACGTACTGAAAATTTTATCAAGTTTAAAGATAGTATTATTTTAGACTTTCTTAAATATGGAATAGAAGAAATGCAGATTAATATAGATACTAGTTGGAAAAAACATTTAAACGAAGAATTTAATAAGCCTTATTTTGCAGAGTTGTTAGCTTTTGTGGAAGCTGAATATGAAGCGCATACATGTTTTCCGGAAAAGGAACTTATTTTTAATGCCTTTAATTTATGTGCTTTTGAAGATGTAAAAGTGGTAATTATAGGTCAAGATCCTTATCATGATTGCAACCAAGCTAACGGATTGTGTTTTAGTGTTAATGATGGTATTGCGTTTCCGCCTTCGTTAAAAAATATTTTTAAAGAATTAAAAGACGATGTAAACAAAAGTCTTCCTGAAAGCGGAAATTTAGAATCTTGGGCTAGGCAAGGGGTTTTATTGTTAAATGCTACTTTAACAGTACGTGCGCACCAAGCGGGAAGTCATCAAAAAAAAGGATGGGAAACCTTTACAGATGCTGTAATTAAATTAATAAGTGATAGAAAAGAAAACGTGGTTTTTTTACTTTGGGGAGGATATGCTAAAAAGAAAGCCAAATTAATTGACCCCAAAAAACATCATATTTTAAGTACAGGACATCCATCTCCATTAAGTGCTAATAGAGGATATTGGTTTGGTAATAAACACTTTAGTGAAACTAACTTCCTGTTGGAGCAAGATGGTTTTCAGCCTCTGGTTTGGTAGACCTTACGTTAATGACTCTTTTGGTTTGGTTTGGTTTTTTTGAACTTTTACTCGTTTTATTACAACTAAATGCTAAAAGTATAAAGTTGATTGCAACTAAAGAAAAGAGAGTAAATGTAATGATTAATAGCATAAGCACTCTGTTTTAGAATTTGTAGGTTTTACTATACAAATATTTGTATTGGTTTATTAAATTTAAGTAAAATTTAACAAATTTCACAAATTAAGTGGCTAAAATGCAGTTATTTACGGTTTAATCGATGCTTTCTTACTGTTTCTAAGCTTATAATTTGGTTACTAACTTATTGTAATCCCATTTTTCAGGAATTATATCTAAATCAAATAATGTGTCTTGTACGTTAGCAATTGTTTTTTTATCTATTACTTCTTGTGACCACTCGGTTATTTTTAACCATTCTTCTACATCTTCAATTTTTTGATCATATCTATTAGCAATAGTAGTATCAATACATGGTATGTCTTTAAACTCTTTTGTAGTTTCGTTAATAATATTTAAAATGGTTTTTACATCTTCCTTATTGTTTTCAAGAAACTCTGTTCTTACAGCAATAACAAAGCATGGCCAAGGAGAAGGGCAATTATCTATGCGTCTAAAAGTACCATCATCTACTAAGGGTTTCGTGGTGAATTTTTCCCACATAAAATAATCTGCTTGTTCATTGGTTAATCCCTCTACAGCACCATCTAGATTTTTAATTACTTCAAAGTTTAGGTCTTCGTTTAAATTCCAATTGTTGTTTTGTGCATTGACATAAGCCATTAAATGCGAGCCAGAACCAAATCTGCTAATTGCAGCTTTTGTTCCTTTTAAGTCTTCTGTGCTTTTATATTTAGAGTTATTTGCAACATGGATGCCCCAAATTAAAGGAGAAGCAACAAAGGTTTGTACAATAGTACTTGGGTTACCTGCTATAATATCTTTAACAATACCTTCGGTAAGTATTACTGCTAAATCTATTTCGCCTTCTCGAAGTGCTTTACACATTTCTCCTGTACCACCAAAGTAATCTTTCCAACGTAGGTTTATTCCTTCGTCTTTATACTCGCCATTTTTAAGTGTTAAATACCAAGCAAGATTAAAATGCTCTGGTACACCACCAATGTTTACTTTCTTCATATTTTTCCGCGAAAGCGGGTAATGTTATTATATTGTAAGCTCAAACAGGGCAAATATTATTCTACCAATTTGTTTAAGGTGTATTCTATTAAATTGTTAACAACAGCTTTTGGGTCTTTACTAAAATTTCCTGTTGCTCTGTTAGCTATAATTGCATTCATTGAGAGTGCGTGATGTCCTAGTAGCTTAGATAAACCGTAGATTGCAGAAGTTTCCATTTCTAGATTTGTAATTCTAAATTCGTTAAAGTGAAAGGAATCCATTTTACTATTTAAGGTAGCATCTTCTAGAGCTAAACGTAAAACACGTCCTTGTGGTCCGTAAAAACCTCCTGCAGTAGCAGTAATGCCTTTGTGTACATTTTCACCATCTAGTAAGGTTTCTAGTTTTTTGCTATTACTAATAACAATAGGTCTTGCTTTGTTTTTACTCCAATTTGTATATGCTATAAAGGCATCTTCAATTTCTGGGTTAGAAACAGCGTCTATTTGATAAAAATGAAGCATACCATTTAAATCTAATCCATGACTACTCATAACAAAAGCGTCAACAGGAATATCTTTATGCAGCGAACCAGAAGTACCAACACGTACTATATTTAAGCTAGTAAGGGTTTCTTTTTGCTTTCTTGTTTGTAAATCTATATTTACTAAAGCGTCTAATTCATTAATTACTATATCAATATTATCAGGACCAATTCCTGTAGATAAAACTGTTAGTCTTTTTCCTTTATAGAAACCCGTTTGTGTTTTAAATTCTCTTTTTTGTGTAGAAAACTCAATACTATCAAAGTGTTTGGTTATTTTTTCTACACGATCTTGATCACCAACAAAAATAATATCTTTAGCAATATTTTCTGGTTTTAAGTTTAAGTGATATACGCTTCCGTCAGGATTTAATATAAGTTCAGATTCTTTAATCGCCATGCAATATTGTTTTTATAAGTTTATTTTCTTGTTTGTTAAACTGAAAATCTAAACGGTTTACGTTTCCATAAATCATATTATCATTTATTTCTGAAGCATAATTATGATGATTTAACAATACTTCATGTCCTTTTCTGTTTAACGTAATGCTATCTTTTTCTTCATTATAAAATATAGCAAGTTTATCTATAATGCGTAGTAATTGTATATCGCCAAAACCATAATAGCCTTGATAGTTTAAAGCATATCCTAGCAAGTGGTGTTTTGATTTTACCTCATAGGTATCTATTAAGGTTAAAATATTTTGCTCTAGTGCACCTAATCCGTTTTTAGCATCAGGAAAACGCTCTAAATGTGCTTTTAAACAACAACCTAAATATTCAAAAGAAGATTTTTTAGTAATATATTTCTTTAATAAATTATGGTCTTTACCACAGTAAATTTGCCATATATTAACAGCAATATCTATATCTTTTTTGGTTAATGGTATTCTGCTTTTATAGTGGGTATCTAGTTGTTCTGGTGTAAGCTCACTTAGTCCTTTTAGGTTTTCTTCGTGTGCTATTCTACCACTACATACTAGAGATATTGGCAGTTTAATTTTTCTTTCATTTAAAAGACTAATTACAGCCATCATGTTTAAATGACAAAACAAGTCATATTCAAACCATAAAACAATTTCAGAATACGTATCAATAGCATCTAGCTTTTGCAGTTCTTTTTTATATTCCTCTATATTAACTTCGATATTATAAAACTCGTTTAAAAAGTCTTTTCTTACTTTAATAAACGCATCTGTATTGATAAGTCTGTTGGCAGGACCTTCGCATAGCATTTCATGCCATGTTAAAAAATCTCCTTTATAGTTTAAATCGTTTAAATAATTTGTTAAACTGCTACCATTGGTAATATGAAGTATTTTTTTTTCCATATTAACCACCAACTCGTTTTACGTTAAAGCCTTTTTCTTTCAGCATTTGCATGATTTTATCTCTATAATCTCCTTGAATGATAATTTTATCATCTTTAAAACTTCCGCCAACACTAAGTTTGGTTTTTAGTTCTTTTGCTAAAGCTTTAAAATCTTCTGTAGCTCCAGTATAACCATCTAAAATAGTAATGGGTTTTCCTTTGCGTTTTTCGTATTTACAGAGAATAGGTTCTTCTTGTAACCAGATTCCTTTTTCTGTAGAGGTTTCCTCTTCAGGTGTTTCATTTACATGATCTGGAAACAAATTTTTAAGTTGGTCTTGTAAGTCCATTTTGTTTAGTTTACAGTTTCCGTTTGCAGGTATAGCAGTCTTTTTTTAAAACTTTTATACTTACAAGCTATTGCTATTCTTTAATAAGTCCTAATTCAACAAGACGTTCGTGTAAAAACTCACCAGCAGTAATATCTTCAAATTGCTTTGGGTTTTCTTCGTCAATACAGCTTTCTAATACATCTAGTTTCATATCACTTATAGGATGCATAAAAAATGGAATAGAATAACGTGAAGTTCCCCAAAGTTCTCTTGGTGGATTAATTACTCGGTGTATAGTAGATTTTAATTTGTTGTTGGTATGGCGTGAAAGCATATCACCAACATTAATCATTAACTCATCTGGTTCTGCAATGGCGTCAATCCATTCACCATCATGTTTTTGTACTTGTAAACCTCTTCCTTGCGCTCCCATTAAAAGGGTAATTAAATTAATATCACCATGCGCAGCAGCACGAACAGCATTTTTAGGTTCGTTAAGAATAGGAGGATAGTGTATAGGTCTTAAAATAGAATTTCCGTTATGAATATATTGATCAAAATAGGTTTCTTCTAAGTTTAAGTATAAAGCTAAAGCGCGTAATACGTATTTAGCTGTTTTTTCTAACATTCTATAGGTTTGCTTCCCAATTTTATTAAATTCAGGTAGTTCCTTTACAGTCACATTATCAGGATATTCAGCTTCTAGTTTAGGATCGTTTTCTACAAACTGCCCAAAATGCCAAAACTCTTTTAAATCTCCTTCTTTTTTTCCTTTTGCACTTTCTTTTCCAAAAGAAATATAACCACGTTGTCCACCAATTCCTGGTATTTCATATTTACGTTTTGTTTCAACAGGAAGGTCAAAGAAGTTCTTTACTTCTCCATATAAATTATCTACTAAAGTATCGTCTAAAAAATGTCCTTTAAGCGCAACAAACCCTATGTCTTCATAGGCTTTACCAATTTCATCTACAAATTTTTGCTTTCTAACTGAATCGCCAGAAATAAAATCATTCAGGTTTACACTAGGTATTCTGTCCATATTCTTTATTTTAAAAGTCGAATTACAAATGTAACGAAAATCTTGAGTAAAATTAAACTTAATGAACTCTTAACATGAAAAATTACTTACATTTGATTTATAAATATAAAGGTATTGGAAACGATTTCTAAAGTTATGATTAACTACAATAAAGAAGGTTTAAATAAAGAAACCTTAATCGATTTATACAAAAGCATGCTGAAACCTAGATTGATAGAGGAGAAGATGCTCATTCTATTACGTCAAGGAAAAATTTCTAAATGGTTTTCTGGCATTGGTCAAGAAGCCATTTCTGTTGGTGTTACTAAGGCATTGCAAAGCAGTGAATATATTTTACCAATGCACAGAAATCTTGGTGTTTTCACCTCTCGTGATATCCCATTATACAGGCTTTTTAGTCAATGGCAAGGTAAGGCTAGCGGTTTTACAAAAGGAAGAGATAGAAGTTTTCATTTTGGAACCCAAGAGTATCATATTGTTGGTATGATTTCGCATCTTGGTCCACAATTAGGTGTAGCAGATGGTATTGCATTAGCAAGTAAATTAAAAAATAAAAACCAGGTTACTGCTGTTTTTTCTGGTGAAGGAGGAACTAGCGAAGGTGATTTTCATGAAGCGTTAAATGTAGCCTCAGTTTGGCAGCTTCCTGTTTTGTTTTGTATTGAAAATAATGGTTACGGACTTTCAACACCTACCAATGAGCAATACCACTGTAAAGACATTGCAGATAGAGCTTTAGGTTACGGAATGGAAAGCCATATTATTGACGGAAATAATATTCTTGAAGTATATACTAAAGTAAACGCTTTAGCGGAAGACATTAGAAAAAATCCACGTCCTGTTTTGCTAGAATTTAAAACATTTAGAATGCGTGGTCACGAAGAAGCTAGCGGAACCAAATACGTGCCTCAGGACTTATTAGATGCTTGGGCTAAAAAAGACCCTTTAGAAAATTATCAAGAATTTTTGAAAAATGAAGGGATTATAGACGAAGCGTTTGAGGTAACGATAAAAAAAGAAATAGCGCATGAAATTAATGCACATTTAGAGCAAGCAGGTGCTGAAGAATCAATAATTCCATCTGAAAGCGATGAATTAAATGATGTATTTCAAAATTTTAAATACCAAGAAGTTACAGAGAACAACGAAACAAAAGAACTTCGATTTGTAGATGCTATTTCTGAAGGTTTAAAACAGAGTATGGAGCGTCATGAAGATTTAGTAATCATGGGACAAGATGTTGCTGAATATGGAGGTGTTTTTAAAATTACAGATGGTTTTGTAGAAGCCTTTGGAAAAGAAAGAGTACGCAATACACCAATATGCGAATCTGCAATTGTTGAAGCAGGAATGGGACTTTCTATTGCTGGAATAAAATCTGTTGTAGAAATGCAATTTGCAGATTTTGTGACTTCCGGTTTTAATCCTGTAGTAAACTATCTAGCAAAAAGTCATTATAGATGGAACCAAAATGCAGATGTAGTATTAAGAATGCCTTGTGGAGCAGGAGTAGCTGCAGGACCTTTTCATAGCCAAACCAATGAAGCTTGGTTTACTAAAACACCAGGTTTAAAAGTAGTATATCCTGCGTTTCCTTATGATGCAAAAGGGCTTTTAGCTACAGCAATTAATGATCCTAACCCTGTGTTGTTTTTTGAGCACAAAGCTTTATATAGAAGTGTACGTCAAGAAGTACCTACAGATTATTTTACACTACCTCTTGGTAAAGCCTCTCTTTTAAGAACAGGAAAGGATATTACTGTTATTGCGTATGGTGCAGCAGTACATTGGGCTTTAAACACTTTAGATAAACATAGCAATATACAGGCAGATGTTATTGATTTACGTTCTTTACAACCTTTAGATACTGATGCTATTTATGCTTCGGTTAAAAAAACAGGTAAAGCAATTATCTTACAAGAAGATTCGCTTTTTGGAGGAATAGCCAGCGATATCTCAGCATTAATTATGGAAAACTGTTTTGAGCAATTAGATGCTCCTGTAAAACGTGTTGCTAGTATGGAAACACCTATTCCGTTTATTAATCAATTAGAAGATCAGTATTTATCTAGAGATAAATTTGAAAACGAATTATTACAATTAGTGCAATATTAAACTTCTATTTATCTGTGTAATATATTAAAAAACAGATAATTACATCGTTGTGGTTATCTGTTTTTTTTGTTACTTTATGTTTTAATTAATCAAAAAACCACATGAAAACACCTATTCACTATTTGTTTACTTTTTTGTTTGTTTTTTTTGTAAGCCTTCAAAACAACACGCTTTTAGCACAAAGTAACAACGAAACTCCAATTGCTAAAAAAATACCTAAAGAAATTATCACACATGAGGATTCTAGAATAGATAACTATTTCTGGATGCGTCTAAGTGATGAGCAAAAAAATGCAGAAACTCCAGATAAACAAACGCAAGATGTTTTAGATTATTTAGAGCAAGAAAACGAGTATACTGCTAAAACCATGCAGCATACCAATGCTTTACAAGAAAAGCTATATACAGAAATGATTAGCCGAATTAAAAAAGACGATGCTTCGGTTCCTGTATTAGATAATGGGTATTCCTATTATTCTCGTTATGAAGAAGGTGGTGATTATGCATTGTACTGCCGAAAAAAAGTAGAAGAAAATGCAAAAGAAGAAATTATTCTTAATGGTCCAGAAATGGCAAAAGGTTTTGCTTATTATGGTATTGGTTCACGTGCTGTAAGCCCTAATAATAACTTGGTTGCATTTGGAATTGACACTATTTCTAGACGTCAGTATACCATTTATTTTAAAGACTTAAACACAGGAAAACTTCTAGCAGATAAACTTAGTAATACTAGCGGAAACGCAACTTGGGCTAATGATAATAAAACTGTTTTTTATGCCACTAAAGATCCAGAAACATTAAGACAAGATAAAATTTATAAGCATACTTTAGGAACCGATCAAGCTGAAGACGTGTTGGTTTATGAAGAAAAAGACGACACGTATAGATGCTCTGTATGGAAGTCTAAATCAAAAGCCTACTTGTTTATTGGTAGTTTTCAAACACTATCTACAGAAATGCAATACCTAGATGCTAATACACCAAATGGCGAATGGAAACTAGTACAGCCTAGAGAAAGTGATTTAGAATACCAAGTAGATCATTTTGAGGATCATTTTTACATTCGTACCAATTTAGATGCTAAAAATTTCCGATTAGTAAAAACGCCAATCACAAAAACTACAAAAGAAAATTGGGTAGATGTTATTCCGCATCGTAAGGATGTATATTTTCAAAGTTTCGATTTATTCAAAAATTATTTAGTGGTAAAAGAGCGTAAAGAAGGATTAATTAATATTAGAGTAAAAAACTGGAATGGAGCAGCGCATTACATTCCTTTTAACGATCCTGCATACCTTGCGTATACTACAGCAAATTTAGATTTTGACACCAATAAATTACGCTATAAATATTCCTCTTTAACCACTCCTGATACCGATTATGAATACAATATGGAAACCAAAACTTCTAAAATATTAAAACAAGAAGAAGTTTTAGATCCTAATTTTTCTATTGCTAATTATGTTTCCGAACGTCATTTTGCAACAGCAAAAGATGGTACGCAAATACCAATATCTCTGGTATATAAAAAAGGGTTAGAAAAAAACGGGAATAATCCACTATTACTATATGCTTATGGTTCTTACGGAATTAGTGTAGACCCAGGATTTAATGCTACACGTTTAAGTTTGTTAGATCGTGGATTTGTGTATGCCATTGCACATATACGTGGAGGACAAGAAATGGGTCGTGCATGGTATGAAAACGGAAAACTATTAAAAAAGAAAAACACTTTTACCGATTTTATAGATTGTGGAGAATATTTAATTCAAGAAGGATTTACAAGTAGTGATCATCTTTACGCTTATGGCGGAAGTGCAGGAGGATTACTTATGGGAGCCATTATAAATATGAAACCCGAATTATGGAATGGCGTTGTAGCCGCAGTTCCTTTTGTGGATATTGTATCTACTATGCTTGATGAAAGTATTCCTTTAACCACTTTTGAGTTTGATGAATGGGGAAATCCTAAAATAAAAGCCTATTATGATTATATGAAATCGTATTCGCCTTATGATAATGTAGAAGCTAAAGCGTATCCTAATTTACTAATTACCACAGGTTATTGGGATAGTCAAGTACAATATTGGGAACCTGCAAAATGGATAGCTAAATTAAGAGACCTAAAAACAGATGATAACCTATTGCTTTTAGATTGTAATATGGATAATGGTCATGGAGGTGCTTCTGGAAGGTTTGAACGTTACAAGCAAAATGCTTTGGTTTTTAGTTTTTTCTTAGATTTAGAAGGTATTACAGAATAAAACGCTTTATCAATAATATAAAAAAGCCAGTATGCTATTTTAATGCGTACTGGCTTTTTTTTAGACTAATTTTTTAATGCATAAAATTTAATGCGCGAACCTTTTGGTTCCTTTCCAAAGGGTAGTGTTTGAATTACAAAAACGAATAACATGTCTATTGATAAGGTTTTGCTCTTCTACAATACCACTTACTTTTTTAGATAATTTTGCTAATGTTCTCATAATTTGGTGGTTTTTTAATGGTTTGTTTTCTCTTTACTTAATACTTATCTGTAGCGTCTTTTACTATTCCAAGTATGACTTTTTGTACTACTTAAAGTTCCTGATAATTGATTGTTGTTTAAAGTTCTCATGATTGTTGTTTTTTGATTGTTATACTATATAGACGACACAGAAACAATTTTGTTACAGTACTATGCTATACATATTAGTAAATTAACTTTTTTTAACACTTTTAAAAGTATGTAGTGTAGAAAAAAAGGAATAGGGAATGTACGTTCCTGCTGATAATTGCGTTAAATAAAATAAAAAACTGCCATTAAAATTGGATTTTAAAATCTTAGGTACGATTTTTGAAAAAAGAGAAAAGAATCTTTTTAATACACTATGCGTTTATTGTTATTCATTTTTTTAAGTTTATTTAGTCTTTCTATACAAGCACAAGTTGATAGTGAGCAAAAATCTGTTGCTATTCCTGTAATAGAAAGTGAAGAAGGAGAAATAGAACAAGAAGTAGAAGAAGAGGGAAGACCTATAAACAATCAAGGTTTAATTATTCCTAAAGAAGATAATATAAATGGTTTAACAGTACCAAAACAATACAAACCTACAGATTTACCAAAAGAAGAGTTTTCTATGTTTAGCAAAGAAGAGTTTGGTAATCCTGGTGAGTTGTATGAAGATAGAATTAAAAAACACGCTCGTTATACCGAATTAAGAAAAGAGCAACAATACCGAGGAAACACTACCACACAATTTTTTGGTGATCACAAAACAACTTCAGAAAATATCAATATTGTGTATAGAGATTATGGTGCTTTTGATGGTGATCATATTAGAATATTTATCAATGATGATGTTGTAAAAGCTACAGTTCTATTAACACCAGATTATACAGGTTTTAAATTTAAGTTGGTAGAAGGTATTAACAAAATAGACTTTTATGCCTTAGATACAGGACAGGTTTCACCTAACACTGCAGAGTTTCAAATTTTAGATGATGATGGTAGTGTAATATCTGGTAATCAATGGAATCTAGCCAAAGGAGTAAAAGCTTCTATCATCATAGTTAAATAGCCTTTAACATATTTTTTAAAATTTTCTTTCCAAATTCCCTTTAAAAACGCAAGAAAGATGTTATTTTTGCACATCTAAAAAATTATGGGAAACGTTATTACTACTACAGAACAAGAAGAAAGAAATGCTGGTAAGAATCTTTACAGTTACCAACGTGGAGCAATTAATAGAATCTTTAAAGCCTTTGAAGACGCTCCAGAAGATTACCACCTTTTATACCAATTACCAACAGGAGGAGGGAAAACAGTAATTTTTTCTGAAATAGTTAGACAATATTTAAAACATCACAAAAAGAAAGTTTTAGTGATGACACACAGGATCGAGTTATGTAAGCAGACATCATATATGCTTACAGAATTTGGTGTAGAAAATAAAATTGTTAGTAGTAAGGCTAATCTTGACGACCAAGCAAAATATAGTTGTTTTGTTGCCATGGTAGAAACCCTAAACAATAGATTACAAGAAAACAAATTAGATATTTCTGATATTGGATTGGTAATTATTGATGAGGCACACTATAACTCGTTCACTAAACTGTTTAAGTTTTTTGAAAAATCTTTTATATTAGGAGTTACAGCAACACCATTAAGTTCTAATATTAAACTTCCTATGAACGACAACTATAACGAGCTTATAGTTGGTGAAACCATAGAACACCTTATTGAAAACGAATTTTTAGCACGTGCTGAAATCTATTCGTATAATGTAGGTTTAACTTCTTTAGTTGTTGGTGCTAATGGAGATTATACTGTAAAATCTTCTGAAGATTTATATACCAATACAGACATGCTTTCTAAGCTTATACAAGCTTATGAAGAAAGATGTAAAGGCAAGAAAACACTTATCTTTAATAATGGTATTAATACGTCTTTACACGTATATGACACCTTTAAAAGAGCAGGTTATCCTGTAGCACACTTAGATAATACCAATACTAAAAAAGAGCGTAAAGCCATTTTAAAATGGTTTCATGAAACACCAGACGCTATATTAACTTCTGTTAGTATATTAACTACTGGTTTTGATGAACCATCTGTAGAGGCTATTATTTTAAATAGAGCAACAAAATCACTTACTCTTTATTACCAAATGATTGGTAGAGGGTCTCGTGTACTAAAGAATAAAACTACCTTTCAAGTTATTGACTTAGGAAATAACTTACATCGTTTTGGTCCTTGGGGAGCAGATTTAGATTGGCAACGTATTTTTAGAACGCCTAATTTCTATCTTGACGGATTGATTAATGATGAAGACATTGAAGAGAATTTTAGATACGAAATGCCTGAAGAACTTCGCGCAGAGTTTTCTAATTCTGAAGATGTGTATTTTGATATTAAGAAAACCTATATTAATTCTATAAAAGCTGGTGAATCTTCAAAAGTTGTTCTTGAACGCTCTATTAAACACCATGCTAAAATATGTATTGAGAATTCTGAAGATGTATATGATGCCTTAGGATTAGCAAAAATGCTTGGTGATGATATTGATTACAGAATAGGAAGATACACTAAGTGTATTAGTAAAAGTACTTTTAATTTTGTAGAGTGGTTGAAAAACGATTACAGATTAAAACTTCGTGCGTATTTACGTGATAATTTTGATGCTGATTTTGAGAAAATTCACGGTAGAAAACCAGAGTAAGACTTTTATTCCTGCGTAGGCAGGAATTTGAATAGTGTCGTTATTAGCATGAGGATGGATTCCTGCTTTCGCAGGAAGGACAAGAATGGATAAACTTTTAGTGTTTGGATAATGAAAAAAGAGTACTAATTATATTTGTTGTTTAAGTGTGGATTCCTGTTTTCACAGGAATGACAAGAGAAAAGTAAGTTTTAGGCAGTATTTTGAATAGGATTGGTCTGTCATTCCTGCGCAGACAGGAATCTAAATACTATTGTTACTTATATGTTTATGGATTCCTGCTTTCGCAGGAATGACAAAACAAAGACAAAACGAGTTGAATTCCTTTTCTACAAGAATGACAAAAACGTACTTAGTAGTTTTGTTGTATTAATTCTTGACACATAATTCTTTCTTTTTAATGCATTCATTATAGCAGACTAGAATAGGATTGGTCTGTCATTCCTGCGCAGACAGGAATCTAAATACTATTCTTACTTGCATGTTTATGGATTCCTGCTTTTGCAGGAATGACAAAACAAAGACAAAACGAGTTGAATTCCTTTTTAAAAGAATAACAAAAACGTACTTAGTAGTGTTGTTTTGTTGTATTAATTCTTGATACACATTCTTTCTTTTTAATGCATTCATTATAGCAGACTAGAATACGATTGGTCTGTCATTCCTGCGTAGGTAGGAATCTAAATAGAGAGTTAGTACTTACAGTTTTATGGATTCCTGTTTTCACAGGAAGGACAAAACAATGACAAAACGAGGTGAATTATTTTTTTACAAGAATGACAAAAACGTACTTAGTAGTTTTGTTGTATTAATTCTTGACACATAATTTTTATTTTTTAATGCATTCATTATAGCAGACTAGAATAGGATTGGTCTGTCATTCCTGCGCAGGCAGGAATCTTAATAGAGTTAGTACTTACATTTTTATGGATTCCTGTTTTCACAGGAATGACAAAACAATGACAAAACGAGGTGAATTATTTTTTTACTAGAATGACAAAAACGTACTTAGTAGTTTTGTTGTATTAATTCTTGATACAGAATCCTTTCTTTTTGATGCATTCATTATAGTAGACTAGAATACGATTGGTCTGTCATTCCTGCGTAGGCAGGAATCTAAATACTATTATTACTTATATGTTTATGGAATCCTGCTTTCGCAGGAATGACAAGAGAAAAGTAAGTTTTAGGCAGTATTTTGAATAGGATTGGTCTGTCATTCCTGCGCAGGCAGGAATCTAAATAGAGTTAGTATTTACATTTTTATGGATTCCTGTTTTCACAGGAAGTACAAGAGAAAAGTAAGTTTTAGTCAGTATTTTAAACATGAATGGTCTGTCATTCCTGCGTAGGCAGGAATCTAAATAGAGTTAGTACTTACATTTTTATGGATTCCTGTTTTCACAGGAATGACAAGAATGGATAAGCTTTTAGTGTTTTATAATATAAATAGTGTACTAATTATACTTGTTGTTTAAGTGTGGATTCCTGTTTTCACAGGAATGACAAATGAATGACAAAACGAGGTGAATTATTTTTTTACTAGAATGACAAAAACGCATTTAGTAGTGTTGCTGTATTAATTCTTGATATTTAATCTTTCTTTTTGATGCATTCATTATAGCAGACTCGAATACGATTGGTCTGTCATTCCTGCGTAGGCAGGAATTTGAATATTATTATTACTTGTATGTTTATGGATTCCTGTTTTCACAGGAATGACAAAACGAGAGGTGTTTTTGCTTTCGCAGGAATGACAAAAGAATGACAAAACAACGATAAAAGAAGTGAATTGTTTCTTGTAGTACAGACAATAAAAGCCCCTTTTTTAACTACTCAATATTTTAAAAACAAGCTCTTTAGTAAGTTTATTATCTCCTGCTTTTTTTCTTAAATCATCAAAAGTAAAAACAAAATCACAACCCGTTTTATACTCCGAACAACCATAAGCGGTTTTTCCTTTTATAACGGTTCCTTTTTTACATTTCGGACAAGTTAAGGTATCAGGAATTTTAGTAGTAGCCGTTTTTTTAGGTTCTAAAACCAACTCGAAGTTGTCATTAAAACGAAGTAATCCTTCTACTTTACCATGATCTGTTTTAAAACCTTTAAGGTTTACTGTAGATCCTTTTTGCAATAAGCGAATAAACTGCTTTTCGGATATTTTCTTTCCTTCAAAAGAAAAAGGTAAAACAAACTTGCAACCATTGGCATAGTTTGCACATCCATAAGCTGTTTTTCCTTTTATAATGTTTCCACTTTTACATTTCGGACATTTCTCTGAGGTTATTCCTGTTGATGCACTGCTTGCTTTTTTGGAAGTTTTCTTTTTTGCTCCAGCAGGTTTATTATTAACAGCAGATATATTGGCTTTTTTGGTTTCGCTTCTTACTTCATACACCAAACGATCTACCATTTGTTTCATCTGTTTAATAAAAGTTCCTGCGCTACAAGTTCCTTTTTCAATATCTTTTAACTGTTTTTCCCATTTACCAGTAAGTTCTGCAGATTTTAGCATTTCATTTTGAATGGTCTCAATCAGTTGAATACCTGTTACTGTAGGAATCACTTGTTTTTTATTTCGCTTTATATATTTTCGTCTAAATAAGGTTTCTATAATATTGGCACGTGTAGAAGGACGACCAATACCATTTTCTTTCATTAGCTCACGCAGTTCATCATCATCTACTTGTTTTCCTGCAGTTTCCATAGCACGCAGGAGGGAAGCCTCTGTGTATTGCTTTGGTGGTTTGGTTTGTTTTTCTAAAAACGAAGGCTCATGTGGACCTTTTTCGCCTTTTTCAAAGGCAGGTAAAATTCCTGTTTCTTTGGTAGTACTATTAGGTGTTTCAAAAACAACTCGCCAACCTTTTTCTATAATTTCTTTTCCTGTAGTTTTAAATTTTACTTTTTCGGCTTTACCAATTACTGTGGTGTTAGACACTTTACAATCTGGATAAAACACAGCAATAAAACGACGTACAATAATATCATACACTTGTTGCTGGTTGTATTGCAAGTTCATTTGTTGTCCTGTAGGAATAATAGCGTGGTGATCTGTAACCTTACTATCGTCAAAAACCTTTTTAGTTTTCTTTAGTTTTTTACCATGAAGCGGTTCGGTTAGCGCTGCATATTTGGTAAGATTTTTTAGTATTCCTGGTACTTTTGGGTACACATCATTTGGTAAAAAGGTGGTGTCTACTCTTGGGTAGGTAACCACTTTTTGTTCGTATAGCTTTTGAACAATCTTTAATGTTTCGTCTGCACTAAATCCAAATTTTGTATTACAATATACTTGTAATCCTGTTAAATCAAATAGCTTTGGTGCATATTCATTACCTGCTTTTTTTGTGGTTGAAACTATTTCAAAATCATGTTGCTTAACAATAGATGCTAGTTTTTCACCATCTTCTACTTTAAGAAATCGACCTTCTTCATAACTAAATAAAGTTTCACGATACATGGTTTGTAGTTCCCAGTAAGGTTGTGGTTTAAAGTTTTCAATTTCTTTAAAACGATTCACCAACATAGCAAGCGTAGGTGTTTGCACTCTTCCTACTGAAAGTACTTGCTTGTAACCACCATGTTTTACGGTGTATAAACGAGTTGCATTCATTCCTAAAAGCCAATCGCCAATAGCGCGAGAAAATCCTGCGTAGTATAAATTATCATAATCTTCAGAAGGTTTAAGGTTACTAAAACCCTCTTTTATGGCTTCGGTTGTTAAAGAAGAAATCCATAGTCTTTCTACTTTACCTTTATAACCAGCTTGGTTTATTACCCAACGTTGTATCAGTTCTCCTTCTTGTCCTGCATCGCCACAGTTTATAACTACATCTGCTTTATCAAATAAACTCTTTACAATTTTAAACTGTTTTTTTATACCAGAATCTTTAGAAACCTTGGTTTCAAAACGCTCAGGAAGCATGGGTAGATTGTTAAGGTCCCAACTTTTCCAATGTGGTTTATAGTCGTTAGGTTCTTTTAAGGTACAAAGGTGACCAAAGGTGTAAGTAACCGCATATCCATTACCTTCATAGTAACCATCGCGTTTAGAATTTGCTCCTAAAACAGAAGCAATCTCTCTAGCAACACTAGGTTTTTCGGCAATACATACTTTCATTGACAGTTTTTTTTGAAGTCGCAAAGTACATAATTTTCGCTTTTTTTTATAGAACTACTCTTGAAAAGTATTAGTATATTTCCTTTTTTTTTAAAAGCATGAAACACAAAGAAGCCATATTAGCAAGTTCTAAAAGAATTGCTCCTTATGTACATAAAACGCCAGTACTTCGTTCCCAAGGAATTAATGCCATTTGCGAAACCAATTTATTTTTTAAATGTGAAAACTTTCAGAAAATGGGCGCATTTAAAATGCGAGGTGCCACCAATGCTATCTTGCAATTAACCGAAGCACAACGCAGTAGAGGAGTGGTAACACATTCTTCAGGAAACTTTGCACAAGCACTATCTTTAGCAGCTAAAAGTTTAGGAGTAACAGCTTATATTGTAATGCCTGAAAACGCACCACAAGTAAAAAAAGATGCTGTTTTAGGGTATGATGGAAAAATCACCATTTGCCAGGCAACTCTTGCGGCTAGAGAAGCCACTTCTGCACAAATAGCAAAAGAAACAGGAGCAACATTTGTGCATCCTAGTAATGATATAGATGTTATTTACGGAAACGCAACAGCAGGTTTAGAATTCTTGGAGGAACAACCTGATTTAGAAGTGGTAATAGCTCCCGTTGGAGGAGGAGGTTTATTGGCAGGAACGGCATTAGCAATACATTATTTTGGTAAGGATTGTATAGCTATTGGTGGAGAGCCTAGTGCTGTAGATGATGCTTACCGATCTTTACAAAGTGGAAAAATAGAAATAAATACCAGTACAAATACTATTGCTGATGGATTACGAACCCATTTAGGTGATATTAATTTTCCTATTTTACAAAAGTATGTAGATAAAATTATTTGCGTAGATGAAGTTGCTATTTTAGAAGCAATGAAACTCATTTATCAACGACTTAAAATAGTGGTAGAACCCTCTAGTGCTGTAGCTTTAGCAGTGGTTTTACAAAACAAAAATGCATTTAAAAATAAACAGGTTGGAGTACTACTTTCTGGCGGAAATGTAGATTTGCAAAAGCTCCCTTTTTAAAAGCAATTAGCAACAAGTATGTAAAAGTAAGCCCTAATTTTTGCTTACGAGTAAGGAAATCAATATCTTTGGGACATATTAACAAGTAAAAAATACATTTTAAGGTAATTAATGGCAAAATCACAACAGACATTTAACAAAAGCGAAAAGGAGAAGAAACGTTTAAAAAAACGTGAAGATAAGCGTAAAAAAATGGAAGCTAGAAAGGCTAACAAAGAAGCAAACGGAACAGAAGGAATTCAGTTTGCATACGTTGATCATAATGGGAATTTAACAGATACTCCGCCTGATCCTGCTTTAAAAGTTAAAGTAAAAGCTGCCAATATTGAAGTAAGTATTCCTAAAACATTAGAAGGAGATAAAGAAGCATTTGATCCTGTAAGAACAGGTAATGTTTCCTTTTTTGATACGTCTAAAGGTTTCGGGTTTATTATAGATTCTGAAAACAATGAAAAATACTTTTGCCATGTTAGTGGTTTAATAGACCAAATAACAGAAGGTAATAGAGTTTCTTTTGAACTTGAAAAAGGTCAACGTGGTATGAATGCAGTAAAAGTAAAAATACTGAAGTAGTTTTACTCACAATACAATATTAAAAAAAAGCTTCTTATAAAAATAAGAAGCTTTTTTTTGTTTATAGGTTTTACAAACGCTATAAAACGAGTATTAAAGAGGAGTGGAGCTTGTTTTTTTAAAACCAGCTTATAGCTTTACTCTTTAGGAACTATGGTTGATAATTCATAAATTTCTAAATCAAAATAAGGTATAGCTGATAAGCTATGATCAAAGATATCAGAAATTATATATTCGTAATTTTCCCAGCGTTTATCTTTACTAAAAGCATATATCTCCAGAGGTAAACCTTGTGCTGTAGGAGCTAATTGACGCGTCATGATAGTCATGTCTTTGTTAATAGCAGAATGGTTTTCTATATACAATTGAATATATTTTCTAAAAACACCTAGATTGGTAAGGTTTCTACCATTAATTAAAACTGATTTATCGATATTATTTTCTGTATTATAAGCATCAATAGTATTTTTTCTTTCTGTGATATATCTAGAAATTAGCTGAATTTTCTGAAGTTTCGCAATGTCTTCATCGGTTAAATAACGAACACTAGTTGCTTTTAAAATTAAAGATCTTTTAATTCTTCTACCACCAGAATCACTCATTCCACGCCAGTTTTTAAACGAATCGGAAATAAGCGCATAGGTAGGAATAGTGGTTATGGTTTTATCAAAGTTTTGCACTTTTACTGTAGAAAGGTTAATTTCTATAACGTCACCATCTGCACCATATTTTGTAAAGGTAATCCAGTCGCCAATACGCACCATATCATTAATAGACACTTGAATACTAGCCACAAAACCAAGAATGGTGTCTTTAAACACTAAAAGAATAATAGCAGAAGCAGCACCAATGGTAGTTGCAAATTTCCAGAAAGAGATTCCTGTAATAATGGCAAAAATAGAGAAGAGGCCAAACATCCAAGCAAAAATCATAAATACTTGAATATAACTGTCAATAGGTTTGTCTTTAAAGCGAGGAAGCGTTTTAAAGTAATCTTTTAAGGTATTTAAAAAGCTACGTACTACCCAAAGTGCTAGCACAATACCAAATACTTTTAGGCCTTTTTCAATAAAATTTTCTAGATACGGAAAGTCTTCAAATACTGTTGGTATAAACTCTAATGAAATAATAAGCGGAATAATGTGCGCAATATTACGAGGCACTTTATTTTTAATAAGAATATTATCAAACTTAGATTTTGTTTTTATGGCAAATACATTAAAAGCATTGATAAGTATTTTTCTAATAATAAAATCAATGACAAATACCACAATAACTAAAGCAATAAACAAACCAAGCATATTAAGATACTTAGCTGTGTTTGCAGATAAACCAATTTGAATTAAGTAATCGTATAAAAAATGTTTTATAGCTGTTAAGATATTTAATGTATGCATAGCATTATTTTAAAATAGATTACAAAAGTACTTTATGTTTTACACCTAAACCAATGTATTAAATTTTTATTAACGCTTATTTAGGTATAGTTATTAAAAGAAGTTACGTTGGTGTATAAAGTTTATATAAGGAGGATAGCAAAATATTCTATTTTACATAATATTAATTATAGTACATTTTATAACAATTAGCGAAATAGCGCTTTTGGGCGATATTTGACATACTATTAGATTATAATGATCCTGTGGATAATTATAGTCTAATACGATAGGAAGTTATAAATATGAAACATACCTTGATATATGTACAAGCTAATTGTGGCTTTATTAGAATAATTTTAGAAATGGCGAATACTGCGTAATTATATTATATCCAAAAATATTTAGTTTTTATAAGAAACGTTTGTACTTGGATCCTTATACATTAGGATTTTACTTCTCGTATAATTTCAATATTCTGGACTAGGACACAAAAAAAATGAAATACGCGATTCTCAGCGATTGGGATTTTAGGTTTAATTTCTATAAAATGTTTGTAATCATAAGAACTTAAATTTTAAGAAATCGACTTTTTAGGAGATTCACGAACTCTTTTAAAGTTTTTGTAAATAAATAAAGATGTGATTAAAATTATAAGCACTTGTTTTCAATTATTCCTTTTTTTTATTGTTTCATTATTATTAAGTATTTTAAAAATTAATACTCAATCAATTCTTTAAAATAGTGTCTTGAAACAAAAGAAACAAAAATTCAAGGCTAAATATAACTTTGGAAACAATTAACGCCTTATTCGCTATATTTTAGGAAACATTGTAACTGGTTAATATTGTATTGAAATCCCATGTATAATCTAAACTATTAAAAAACTGTATTACTAAACCCAAAATATGTAGGTTCCACTCACTTATTGTTTTACCAAAATTTTATGAGGCCGAAAATAAATTCAGGTTGTTTAAAAAATAGCGTTATGATTTTTATATATTTACTTAAATTTCAAAAGCAATAAATGACTATACCAGAATATTTTAGAAAAATATCGATTGAAAGCTTATTTTCAACGAATACAATGAATAATTGTTGGCCAATTTGGAAAGAAAGTATTAATGAGATTTTAGGAGATGATTTTAATGAAACTGATATTATAAATTTAGGTGATCATTTATCGAGTATATTTAGATCAACTGGAGGCGAAGGTCGCGGACAAAGTGAAGTTTCTGCTGGAGGAACTGCTTGGGAATCTTTAGTTTGTTGGTATATTAATTTATGTACTATTGGAAGCAGAACAGTTGCTATAAGAAAAATGAGTTTAGTTCCTAAACCAATTCAAGATGCAATAACAGTAAATTATGGGAATTTTGCTTGTAATACAGAGTCAGATATAACTGTTATTACATTTCCAGATGTAATAGAATTTAATACAAATATTGAAGATTTAGCTGTTCAAAATAACGGAATAGATTTAGTCAATTTTAAAAGCAACAAGTTTAATATAGAAGTATCTAACTATTTATGTAGTAGAGATTTTGACAGTTTTGAAATTGGAGTTATTCAATGTAAAACTAATTGGAATGACAATGCTCAAATACCTATGCTTTGGGATATGATATATTCAGCTAATGGTTTCCAAGGAAGAAATATTACTATAGGTCGTGATGGTTTTAATATTCACGATACCAATAATTTTACATATTCTTTTGTAACGGTTCCTTCTAATCAAAGAGCGAACTATAATTCTAATTCTGTAGCAGTAAAAAGGGTTACAAATCTTTCTGGTGGTAATTATTGGGGTAAAACAACAGAGCAACACGTTGCAAGGTCTTTAAAAGAAATTTTTACAAATAACTTTCAGTCAGGTTATCCTAATAATATTAGAACAGAGATAAGAACTGCTATTCCACTTTTAACCGAAGAATTATCTTATTTTAATATTATTTAATATTTTTCAATATTTCCATTGCAACTGCTCTTGCTAAAAGTGGTGGTACAGCATTCCCAACTAAAGTATATTGAGGTAATTCTGTCTTCCTATTATTTCCACCTGTAGAGCGTTTACCTTGAAAAACAAATGAATCATCAAAAGATTGTAATCTGGCCATTTCCCTAACCGTTAAAGCTCTAGGACTATTATAATGTATGTAATCATCTGCAATCGTCATTACAGTTGGGCTTTGTTTCTCTGGCTTTAGTACGTTGTAATTTCTCTTATTTGTAGACAATCCACATTTATCCAATTTTGTTTTGGCTTTCTTATAATCTCCTTCTTTTAAAATAATATCAAGTCGTTTTATAACATCTTCACCTTGATTACTTGTTTTGTGATTATGAAGTACGTCAAATACTTTTTCATTATTGTTTAAAGCCTCTGTACTTTTTACATAGAATGGTTTTTTTGCTTTTGTAAACCTGCCATTTAACCTTCCTTTTTTACTCCAATCTGCAAAAGTTTTTCCATTTGTTTTTAATGGTTTACCATCAATTGAGCGAGTCTTTAAAAGACTCTTCATTTTTTTAGCAGTTCCATTATATTGTTTGGAAATATCAACTAAATGATAATGATGAACCTCTTCATTATTGCCTATAAAATCTAAATCATATAATGCTTCAAAAACAGAAACCTTTTCCTCTTCAGTAACTGTTGCAGGGATTTCAGATATGAATTTTTGGTCTTTTCTACAACCTATAAACAATACACGTTCTCTGTTTTGTGGAACTCCATAATTAGAAGAATTAGCTACAAAAGGTGCTTCTATTCTATAAAGTCTTATATCATTTATTATTTTATCTAATTGAGAACTTTGTTTCTTATTACAATAATCACGAATCAGCGTAAGACAATTATCTATATTTAACACATAAATTTTTAATGCTTGGATAATATCATTACAAGATTTTTTAAAATCTTTAGCAACATTTAACTTACCAAATGCTACTTCTATCTTATTAATAACCTCATTAGAATCAATATCAGTAAGAAATTGAGTAAAAGAATCTACAAAATAATCATTGTCAATATTACAGAAATCCTTTTCTCGTATAATATCTCGTTTTAGTTTTTCCCATTCTTTATTTCTAACTAATAGATTAAATCCGTGTCTAATTGTGCTAATCCTTTCGTCAGTTTTACTCTTTTTGTAGTCTGCAATTTTTGGAGTTAACTTTTTGAATTTAGAATCGATGGTTTTTATATAAGTTTCTTTTGCTTCTTCAGCTTTGGTATCAGTAAACTGTTCAATTTCAATTCTTTTAATTAAACAATCTAAAAGGAAATCATTATCAATATTGGATTTCTTTAAAGATTTAATAAAAGAGGTTAAAGTTGGAATTTCTTTTATATCAACTATCGAATTAATTTCTTTAAGTATAAGTTCTTTTATTTTTCCTTTTTCTTTAGTTAAAATTCCTTTTACATTCTCCATTATAAAATACTTTGGCTGAAGTACTTTAATTACTTCTAAATAATGAGAAAATAAATCATCTTTTTTATCAAATTTCTTTCTTTTTCCAGCTAAACTAAAACTCTGACAAGGTGGTCCACCACATACAACATCCACTTTTTTGCCTTTAGTTTTGGAAATAAGATTGTCCAAGAAATCTGGTTCTGTAATGTCTTGACATAAAAAGTCAGCATCTAAACCTAATTGATGATTATATCTAACAACGTGAGTTAATTCGGAATTTTCATTGATATCATTTGCTACAAGAAAATCAAAGAATTTATTATTATGTTCTGCTTGGATGAAACCTTCACTAAAACCTCCTGCTCCTGCAAATAAATCTACAAAGGTAAAAGGTTTACCATAAAGAGATACTTTCTCTCTAATTATATTGACGTTATGATCTTCTTTATAAGCATTTACAAAATCGGTAAGTTTTGATTTTATTTCTTTATTAGAATAACTGTTTTTATACGTGTTATTGAACAATTCATCTGCTCTTTCTTTTAAGTAATTTAAATAATGATTTATCTCAGCTACTCTAACAGATTTTTCTTTTACAAGTTGAGTTTCTTTATCAAAGTCTTCTGGTTTAATTTTTTCACCAGTTGAGATTTTTACTTGTTCCGAATTACAATTAATTCTTAAATGAATTGGAGCAAATCCTTTTTTGTCAGATTTATCAAGATAAAAGTTTATAGTAGCCATAATTATATATTGCGGACGTTTTTGCGGATACGGACAAAATTACGGACAGTTTTGTAAAAAACCTACTAAAATTTAAAGTTTTTAACATAAATCACAATTCCACATATATTACGTTTCCCTACTACGTCGTCGTATAAAAAGTGTTTACTCGCTCTCTTATATTTGAGAAATAAGAGCTCGTGAATCTCGTAAACTCGATTTCATTAACATTGTAGAAGAAACATTTTAGAATAATTTTTTTTTAAGAAAACATAATAACAACTTTCGTTTTTAGCCAAAGTTCAATTTACAAAACGCAGAACATCATTCAATGCATTGTGTTTAAATTAGAATTTTAGAAAAATTTTATACAGGAAAATTAGACTTAGCTTTTTGTTGATTGTAAGTTATTTAATGACTTTATATGTTCTTGAATAATTTGGTTTTTTAAGCTTTTTGGTTTTATGTCCATAAGATTACTTCCAAAAGATAACAACTCCATAATAAAATCAAATGTAGGTACAAGAAATAAACTAAAAGCAACCTTTTCAGTATCTTCATTTAGAATCTGTTGCGAATGATGTAATGGTAAACTCTTTATGTATTTAGCCTGGAAACTAGTAAAGGTAAGCTCTATATTAATCGGCTTAATATTATTTGGAGAAATGATACCAAAGCTATGTTCAAACATAGCTAAAACATCAATTTCTTCAAATTTAAAATCAATATTAGTTACTTCAAGGTTTTGAATTCTGTCTAAACCAAATATTCTAGGTTCTTTATGGTTAACGTCATTACCTATGACATACCATCTGTTTTTGTGTTCTTTTAAAGCATTTGGTTTTATTATTCTTTCCGCTGATTTATCATTCCAAAATTTTTGATAATCAAATTTTATTTGTTTTTTATTTTCAATTGCTTTTAAAAACACACTTATGTATTGTGTTCCTTGAGGTTCTCTTAATTCAAAAATTAGCTTATTAGAAAATTTCTCTTTAAGACTTAAAGCATTATAAATATCGACTGCTTCGAGAAGTCTTTGTTGTATAATAGATTGTTCGTCATTAAATATTCTATATTTTCTTAAACTTCTATCATATTTTATTTCTACTCCATAAACAGAATAAATGATTTTTAGGTCTCTTTGTAATGTTCTTTGAGATAGGATTAAATCTAAACTTTGAATATCAGATTCATATTCTAAATATGTCTGAATTTCATCAAAGGAGAAATTACCTTTTCTTAATTTCTTAAGAATTAATTGCTGTCTTTTGCTAATTTCTGATGTATTCAATTTGATTCTTTGGTTTGCTTCTGTTTCTAGATATTCTTTAATACGTGCTGTAATCTTATCAATAAATTTTTCCATAATTCAAAAATAAATCATGAATACGTCAAAATTTGTCGTTTAAAGATATAGATTAATATTTATTCTTAAAAATTATTCCACACACATTCCCACTTCCCTCCTACAGTTAGTTCTGCTCAGTGCAAGCTCGTCGTATAAAACACAGAATTTATATAGCTAAAAAACCTTCCGAAGAATATAAACTAGATTTTAGAATAGTTATAAAATACAAATACAATCATCTGATCGATAATTGTATTTGTATTATTTAAGGTAGTAAAGTGCGCTATAGGTTTGCTATATCTATGTAGAAATAAAGAAAGGTATTACTCTACTATTTTTATATCTATAGAAGTAATGCTTTGCCAACCAGTAGCATCTGTTATAGAGAAAGAGCAATGGTAATCTCCAGTATCAATATCTGAAGGGATTGCAATATTATGGTCTATTTCATAAGAAGTTAAACCAGCTTCAAGTGTATAATTCTGCATAAATATAAACGGATTATCTGCTTCTTTTATAGCATCTAAATCACAGTCTCCTTCTTGGTCATCATGTGTATGGTGATCAAAATTGTTATGAATATCTATACTGTAAGATGCTAATTCTAGATTATCTGTTACTAATGCTTTAAAATTATAGGTTTCTCCTTTGGTAAGCACTTCACAGGCTTGCGGAAAACCATCACTGTAATTAATGGTAATTGTTGGTTTTTCTAAATCTTTATCGTCACTATTATCACTAGAACATGCAATGATTAGGGTTACTAATAATAAAGCAAGAAAATAGTTTTGTACGTTTTTCATAGTCATTGTTTATAAAACCGCATAGTAAATGAAACAGCTACTATGCGGTTTATAATTAAATTAAGCAGTAATATCTATATGTGTTTCAAATTCTTCGGTGTTTCCGTTTTCATCTTCTACAGTAAATGTGATATGATATTCTCCAGCAGGTGCATCTGCAGGAACAGTAATGTGCTCATGAAATTCTACTTCGTTTAATTCATGGTAACCTTCTTCAAATACTAGTTCTTGGTCATACTCTGTTTCTCCTGCTCCTGGAGTTATACCATGTGCATGAATATCTAAAGTAATAGTATGTACACCGTTTAATGCATTAATAAAAAATTCTGCATGAAAGTTAGATCCACGTACTACTGTACTATCTACAGATACCTCACTTATAGTTATAACATCTAAAATAAGGATATGTCCTTCTACTTCTGTGCTGTTTCCTTGTGTATCTGTTACAGTTAACTCCACGTGGTATTCACCAGCTGGAATATTGTTTGGTACTGATATATGCTCATGAAATGTTGGGTTCATTACCAGGTAATTACTGTCTGTAAAAACTTGTTCAAAGTGCCACTCTACTTCATCTGCAGCAGGTGTTAAATCGTGTGCATGAATAGAAACAGCAATACTACTTACTGTAGCTTCGGCAAAAATATCTGCTTCTAAATGAATATCTGAAGTTTTATAAGCAAATTGTTCAGTAGAATGATCGCTTCCTTCTCCATATTCAAAATTAGAAATTACTGGTGCTGCAAGTGTACTACCAGCATCGTCATCACTACTACATGAATTTAAAAAGGTTGCAAAAAATGCAAGAATCGCTAAAAATTTAAAATTTGTTTTCATAAAATTTGTTTTAAGGTTTAAAGATTAATTTTCATTGTATTTAATTATTAAAAAGTTTGTGTTAATGCTATAGATAGGTTTCTACCAGCTTCTGGAACATCGATTAAGCGGTAAAAACTAGTGTGATTGAAATATTTGGTATCGAATACGTTATTCCATTTTAATTTAAGTTGCAATGGTTTGCTAGCATTAAAAATTGGCATTTCTGCTAAAAAGGACATGTTTAGTACTTGATAGCCTTTTGTTGTTGCTTCTGGTGGAACAATTTCGTTTTGGTCTGCTGTAATTCTGAAATCTGCAATAAGTTTAGGCGCTTGTATAAAGCGAAAATCTTTAAACTGATAATTTGCAGAGAATACCGTAGAAAAAGGAGGCGAAAAGGGTATTGTAAAATTCTTTTTAGCTCCACTAGTTTGTCTGGAATACACATATTCTGCCGAAGCGTTTACGTTTAGATTTTCTGTAATTGTAGCACTTGCTCTAAACTCACCACCAAACCTGAATACTTTGGCTTGCGTGTATTCGTAAATTTGTTGGGTTTCGTAATAGGAAGACGTAGGATTTAAATAAATATAGTTTTCGAAAAAATTAACAAACGGACTAATGCCAATGCTTGCTTTTTTAAAGTCGTGATTTATATCAATATCTAATTGATACGATTCTTCTGGATCTAAATTTATATTTCCTTTTTCATAACGATACATGTGATAATTAACACCATCGGAAGCCAATTCATTAGCAAGTGGCATTCTAAAACTTTTACCAACATTAACTTTATACGTGGTGTTTTCTTGTAAGTAACTTACACCTAATGAAGCACTAATGTTTCCGAAATCTAGTGTTTTGTTTTGTGCTCTTTGCTGATAGACCAATGAGGTAGAACCATCTTCATTATTAATGGTAGATGGAAACCAATCAAAATAAGCCTTGTTTTCTAATATTCCGAAATCATATCGAACACCTGCTAACAAGTGCAGATTCGAATTTATTTCTAATTTATCAAAAGCAAATACACCAATGGTAAATCGGTTATATTCTGGAATTAAAAATCCCCATCCTCCAATATTATTATTTTGGTATTCGACATTTATTCCTGCTACCACATCATGTTTTCCTGTAGTAAACGTATCTTTTATATTTAATGAAAAGGTGTTTTTTAAAAACACACGTTCTTTGGTGTTATTAGGTTTTGGCATATAACCATGTGCTGTAGGCTCTGTATGTTCTTCTCTTTTATTATTTTGAAAACCTAGATCAAAAAGAAGACTATGGTTTTCAAATTCTAAAGCAGTATTGTTGGTTATTTTAAAATGGTTAACCATATGATAAGGAAGATCTATATCTCTGTTAGAGCTATCATAATCTATAGAAGAAGTTCTTACCTCTAAACCATGTGCATTGGCAAAAAAACCATTTTTAGCATACACATTACTTATAAAAGTTTCTGAAGTAATATGGTTGTTTATATAGCCAAAACTAACATTAGCATTGGCTTCTCTACCAGCAGTATTTCTTAAATTATTATCATGAAGATTAAAAATGTAGTTTTCGTAATTAATTTGATTGGTAGGTACTTTATAATCTGCATAATCTCTATAAGTTAAACGCGAACGATAAAACCATTTTTTGTTTCTTTTTTGTACACCTAAAGAAACACCAAACAAGTCGTTGTTGGTTTCTGCTAGAAGGTTTAGCTCTCCTTTAAAGGAGTTTTCTAGAGGAATTTTGTTAGGCACTATATCTACAACACCAGCAATAGCGTCTGAACCATAGACCAAAGAAGCAGGACCTTTGATTACATTTATGTTTTCAATACCATATTGGTCTATTTCTAATCCATGATCATTTCCCCATTGTTGAGCTTCGTGTTTAATACTATTTTGTACTACCACTACTCTATTAAATCCTAATCCTCTAATAACAGGTTTTGATTGTCCTGAACCTATATTAATAGTGCTTACTCCTGGAATTTTACTAAGGGTTTGCATTAGGCTGTTTTCTCTATTGTTAGAAAGAAATTCTTTAGTAACTAACGTGCTCACTACAGGAGTTTCGTCTACCAATCGTTTTTTTGTTTTACCTGTAATTTCTATTTCATCCAGATCTGTAGTAGATTCTTCTAAAAAAACTTTAATCATTTCCATATTAGCATCTGCATCTATGGTAATTTCTTTAGAAGCGTAGCCTAGGTGAGAAATTGTAAAAGTGTAGGTACCATTTACCACACGCTTTATAACAAATTCACCTGTTGTTGAGGAAATAGCAAATAAACTTTCGCCAATAATATTGGCACCTTCTATTGGTTGTAAGGTGTTGATGTTTAACACAATTCCTTTTATTTTAAAAGAACCTTGTGCAAATACCATAGAGCTCAGGCTTAAAAATAGCCAAAGAATCCATGTTTTTTGAAACATAAGTGGAAACTAAAAAATTAGAATAATACTTTTTTTGAGAGACTTTAATAAATTCTATACATTAGCTTTTAGCCATTATAAACTGCTTATTACTAACCTGTAAGTGCTTATTATAAAATATAAGAAGACACTTAGGTAAGTATACTTTTACTGAAGCAATTATAGCTTATACCATTGAAAATGTATAGCAAGTGTTATAGTGAAAAAGGTGGAGGTCTACAGAATAACCTATTGGTAGCAATATTGTTTGTGTATGTAAAACGATATTGTTTTATAACCTCTTTGTTAAAAAACAAATCTGTATGCACTAGAGTACATTCTTGTGCATCTGGTACAATAGAAGGATATAAATTACTAGTAATAGTATGATCACAAATATTACAATGTATAGCATGCTCATCATTTTCTTCATGAGTTAATGCATGCAAACCTACCATTTTCATAGAAAGAAAAAGTACTATGAAAAAATAGGTAATACTATGTTTTATTTGTTTGTTATTCATTTAAATTATACTGTAATTTAAAACCTGTTTTTTGTATTAGGAATGCAAAGATACTATTAATTTACACTATTGCAACACAATTGCAGTAATAAATACAATTCGTTTGTAGTATAGAATTGCAGCGATTAAAGAAGTTTATTTGTGGGGATTTAACATAAGTAGGAAGACTTTTGCTAGTAGATACAATTGGAGTATAAAAGCACTTAAAACCAAAGATATTACTTGTAGCGATTGCAGCTTAGAGAATAATAATTCAGAAATTTAGTTAAGGTTTAATATTCTGATTTACTCTAAATAGGTTTTCAGGATCATAGGTCGCTTTAATTTTAACCAATCTATTGTAGTTATGTTTGTAACTGGCTTTTACTCTTTCTTGACCTTCTTCCATTAAAAAATTAGAATAGGCTCCACCTGCGGAGTAAGGATGTAAAGCATCATAATAAGATTTACACCAATTGGTAATTGTAGAGGCATTTTCAGGATCTGGATCTACACCAACATACACACCAGCATATTTTGCATCTCTGTAGGCCCAAGGTGTGTCTTCTGCTCCAACTCTACTTGCTGCTCCAGTAATTGGATATAAATGCATTTGAGATAGTACGGTTGGTATTTTAGAACCAAATTTTAAATGTTGGGCTGTTATTTCTGGTGTTAATGCATTAAAGAAATCTGCTCGCCAATACCATTGTAAACCTGCAGGAAAGAAACCATCAAACATAGTTTGTAATGCAGGATAAGGCATGTTGCCAACGTGCGCAAAAACAGGATTAAGGTTTAAAACAGGTTTAAAAATACTTTCAAATTTATCAGGATCACCAACATAACACCAAACAATACCACAGAATTTTTTATTGTGTAAGGTTTCAGGAAATGGAGACTCTGGAATTACCATAGTTGTTATAAACCCATTTAAATCTTCGGTAACGTCTTGAATAAAGGTATCATACCAAGCCATAATTTCTTCTACTCTTTCTATTGGCCATAATGTAGGTCCTCCCATTAGCATTTTAACAGGATGTGCTTGAAATGTAAATGAAGTAACCACGCCAAAATTTCCGCCACCACCACGAATTGCCCAAAATAAATCGGTATTATTATTAGCATTCACAGTTACAAAAGAACCATCTGCCAAGACCATTTCTGCTTCTAATAAATTATCAATGGTAAGACCATATTTTCTAGTTAAATAACCAACACCACCACCAAGTGTTAATCCACCAACTCCTGTACTAGATACCATTCCTGACGGAATTGCTAAACCATACTCATGTGTTGCTGTATCTACTTCATTCCAGATATTACCACCACCAACTTTTACGGTATTATTTGTAGTGTTTACGTTTACAAACTTAATTGCAGATAAATCAATGACCAAACCATCATTACACAACCCTAAACCTGCACCATTGTGTCCTCCTCCTCTGATGGCAACTAATATATTGTTGTTTCTACCAAAATTTACAGCAGCCTGTACATCCTCAGCATCTTGGCAGACAGCAAATAATCCTGGACGTTTATCTATCATGCCATTGTACACTTTACGTGTGTCGTTATAATTAACATCTGAAGGAAAAACAAGCTTGCCTTTAAATTGTGTTTTAAAAGTTTCTAGGATATTGGGAGCGATTTTGTTTACAGAATTTTTCATTTTAAATAGTTTTAAAGTTATTATTTAAACAAATCGACTAAAACCTTTACTTGTAGTTGTTTACCTAGGTTTTGTTTTCTTCTTGCAGAACGTTTTTTTATAAAGAGAATGCTAATAGTGAATGCTATGTACTGCAAGAAGGATACGTAATAGTAAGGCGAATGTAGTCTTCATTATTTCGTTCTTAACAAAAGTAGAACAGAAGAATCTTCTGTAAATCTACATTTAGACCAAATAAAAAGACTTTTAGACCAATACGAATGTATTTATAAAGGTCTTATGCATGCTAATAAACTAATTTATAAAAAAGGAACTTGAGAAAGAAAAATTCAGCAGACGCTTACACCTGGCAAGTAACCAGCAATTTAGGATACAGATTGTAAGACATTATTTTTATTGTTGCTTTACATTTTTAATCATCTCTATTATAGCGTTAATTACCAATATTGGTTCTGAATAGTGTATGTAATGTCCGCTTTTAACTGTGCTTATCAGTTTTGCTTTTGGCTTATCTTGAACCCAATTATTAAATAATTCTTTCTTAATTTCTATATCTTCAGGTTTAAATGGTGGTGGCGGAATTTGAAAAGAAGCAAGTAGTGTAATTGGTATATTTATAGGGAAATCTATTGTTCTCATTAGCTTTTCCGTATTAGGAATTTCATTAAATTCATTTTGAATACCTATTGGTTTCGTTGCATAAAACCCATTTAATCCTTTGGTCATTCCATCTGCTTCTGCCTCTGTTTTGGTTGCTAATATTCTGTCCATTAAATTTTCGTGTGATGGGTCTATAAAAACTAATCCTAGTACTTTTTCAGGATATACATCTTGAAATTTTCGAATGATAAAACCACCATACGAGTGGCCAACTAAAATATAAGGTCCTTCTATTTTATTATCCTCAAGCAAATCTTTTAATTCATTGGCAAGATTATCTATAGTTCTAGGTTTTTCCGTTGTAGAAGATTCGCCCAAGCCAAGTCTATCATAACTTACTGTAGTGGTGATTTTTGAAATACTGTCTTGTATTTGTTCCCAACCTTTTAGTATTTCGCCTAGTCCAGATTCAAATACTACTACAGGACTACCAGTTCCTTTAATATTAAAATGAACCGTGTTTTCTTTTTTGTCTGATTGCGAAAAACAATTAAGTGTGATTGTGCAGATAAATACGATTAAAGAAAATTTTGTTTTCATCTTGTGTTGTTTATTTGTTACATATAATTATTTATGAAGCAGGTTATTAGGTGTTTATAGTGAAGTTTGAAGGTAAAATGCCATATTTTTTTTGGAAACATTTTGAAAAATAAGCAGGACTAGTAAAACCAGTACGATACGCTATTTCTGATATATTATTATGTTGTTTTTCAAGTAACAGCAAGGCTTTTTCTAAGCGATAATCTTTTAAAAAAACATTAGGAGATTTACCTACTAAATGCATCATGGTTCTGTAGAGTTTGGATTTACTGTATCCTAAATTTTCTTCAAAATCAATAACTTTTATGGTTGGTTGTGTCCATACGCGTTCTATATAATCCATTAAAAGGGACATAAAATCCTCTTCTTTGGTATTTAAAACATGAATAGATGCTTTTGTTATAGGCTTATTTTGGTTTTCTCCTTCGTACAGATCCTTAACAACAGAAGAAATTGAAAAATCTCCTTTAATTATATCGCTTAAATAATTTGCAGCGTTTATGGTGTCTTCAAAAATGCTATCCTTATTAGTAACTGGTACTCCTGCACTAATTCCTATTTTAAATTCTAAGTCAGGCGTGATCACATTATGGTGTGTATCTAGAATTTGCATAGCGCAATGCACAGCGTTTGTAACAGAATCAAAAGAAACTATAAAGGTGTTTGCTTCCTGTTTAGCTATGCGTCCGTTATACTTAGCTGTTAATACTTTTATAGATGTTGTATAGCCTCTAACAGCCGCTTTTAAAAGATGAAAGTCTTTAGTTCTTAAGGTTTTTGTTTTTAGTTTTACAACCATTAAAGCTCTAAAAGCAGGATCGTTAATAATATTAAGTTTTACATTTTTTGATTTTTCAGGATCTTCAATACGACCTAAAAAGGATTCGACTATGGTATCATTAACCTCAATAATTCGTGTAGGAATTGCTCCATGCGCATTTTCATGTAAATCTATAAGCGCCTGTTTATTTGGTGCTTCAACTAAACAAAAGGCTGTTTTTCTTACTTCATCACACCAATAGGTTAATCCTCGACAATTATATTTGTGTTCTATATCTAAATCAGCCTGATGCATTTCTGCTACATGTGCAGCTGTAATTCCTTCTGGAAGGTGATGTAAATCTAAAAATAAAGGCATAAGTCTGATTTTCAATTAAATATACAACATATTTGTTAAATATTTTTAAAATAACCTTTATGTTTAAATAGATTTATTTTAAGAAAAATGACATGCACATGCTGTTATTTACCTATTGTTGTTTTGTATGCATTCTGTATTATGTATAAAACAAAAAAATGCTTAATACTTGCGTATTAAACATTTTTCTATGCGTTCTTGGTATTAATAGTTTTTAGGAGCAAGAAAACATTGGTAATATTAATCGTATTTCGGTTTTTGGAACCATAAATCGGATAAAGAGATATTAATGTTTAAGGTGTTAATATACTCTTCTATTAATATACTTTCTGTGGTACCTTTCTTTTCTAGTGAATAAGAAATATTTATAAGGGATCTTTTACCTAGTGGCAAGCCAAAACCTATAGATGCTGCATAAGAGTCTATGTTTTTATCCTCTACTTTTAAATATCCTGTATTATAGTTTAAACCAAATCTATAGTTTACACGATTGAAATATTTTTGACTTTTTGGGTTTATCGTATACGAAGCTCCTAAGCTAAAAATATTTTGATCTACATAATCTCCTAAGGCATCTTCTTGGTTGGTAGCAGACCAGAATTTTTTATTGTAATCTGCTGTTAATAGTAGGTTTTTAAAATAGGCACTATATCCAAATCCTAATTTTAAAGGAAGGTAAAAATCATCAATATCTTCACCTGTTGTTTGTTCTAATACAGCGTATGCAAAATTAGAATACTTACCAATGGTAACATCTTTTGAGCCTTTTAAAACTGTAGGAAAATCTAATGTAAACCCTAAGTTATGCTTTTTTAAAAGTTTGTATTGTAGTCCTAATCCTATTTGAAAACCACTATAATAGTTTTTTTCAGAAATATTTAAATAACTATCTGAGGTGTTAATACTTTCGCTTTCTGTAATTTTTCCAAATAAATAAGAGGTTTTAATACCAAGGTTTAAATTGTTATTCATTTTTCTTCCGTAGTCTAATCGCAATTCATTTAAACCACCAGAACCTTCAATATTGGTTATAAACTCTTCATCACTACCTTCAATATTACTTTGTAAACCTATTAAAGAATACCCAACAGTAGTAGCAGGTTTTAAGGTTAAACCCATACCATATTTGCCGTTGTAATTAAATCCTAAAGAAATATTAGTAAATGTAGTGGTAGTGCTTTGCTCGTTTAAGTTACCTACAGAAAGATCTATTAATTCTGCAGAACCACCAAAATCAAGAACAAACTCATTTTCTTTTAAGGTTACAAACGAAGCAGGATTATAAAGGTTTACTCCTCCACTTGCATCTAGAGAAATTCCTGTTTTACCTAAACCACTACTTCTACCTGTGTTAGAATTACTTTCTACTCCTAAACCAAATAGCGAATAAGGGGAACTTGTAAGGTTATTAGTTTGTGCATATCCAAATAGACTACACACCATTGCTAAAACTATTAAGTATTTAGATTTATTCATATAATGCATAGGTTATTATTAATTTGGTGTTATAATTAGATTTTTCACTATCGTTAAATATTATTTTATTCACTGTATTATTATAGTTTTCAGGAATTAAAATAAGCGCATCTTCTGTTTCTGGACTTTCGCTTAATTTTTGATCTATAAAATCTATAACGGGAACGTTGTATAGTACGTGGTTAAATTCAGATTCCTCACTACTAAGTGATGCGGTTACCACATCAATACTATTTGCTACTTGACTAGCAAAGTCATTATTTTGATCTAAGGTGTACAGTAATAGTTCTTCACTTAAAGGTTGAATATCTGAATAAGAATCTGCATTAAGCTCTATATATAAGGTTGCTTCTAATATGGTACCACCTGCACCAATATCACTAATGTTTTTTATACTAGGAAACTCAATTTTGGTTACATAACCAGTTCCTGCCTGATTATAGCTCATGTTATAACTATCTGGAGAATAGAGATTGTATTCTTGATCTGTTAAAACCTCTTGCGGCAAGCCAGAGGCATCACTATCTATATGATTAAAATAGGTGTTAATAGATATATCATAGGTGTATTCTTCACTTTCTAATTCGTCTGGCATACTATAGAAAAATCGAAGATACGTCTCTTCACTACTAGTAGAAAAACCAATAATTGCACTGTTATCATTTTCTCCTGGCTGAACAGTTAACCCTTTTAATTGTTGGTATAAAGATTCATCATCTGTAATATTATTATCTCTAATACCATTAAAAAGTTCTTCTCCAAAAGTAAAAGGTAGTGTTACATAAACCGAATCTTTATTAGGAGTTGCCTGATAAGTTTCTGTAGCTAAAGGCGTGTCTTCATAACCAAAAGAGGATGTATTATAAAAATAGGTGTCGTCTGTTCGTAATTTGTCTGTAAGCTTATGAATATTAATGGTTGAAACCTGTGTAGTATCATTGTAGAAATACGTATCATAACCAAGTATTAATCCTACGCTATCTAAAACAGCATCATTATTTAAGGTATATGTTGACGGACTAAGTTGAAAGTACGATGCTGTATTTATAACTCCCATATCTACATCTTCGTATTGTCCTATTAATAACCTTTCTTCTGTAGAAGTTGTAATAGAATCAAATTTAATAGTAGATAGTTGTACTGAAAAAGTATCAATAGATAGTACTCTAATATCAGTGTCTGTAAAATCTTTTCCAGCTAAAAGTGTTTCTTCTTCAGAAGAACATGAGATTACAAATATTAAAACCGTTAATAAGGTTATTAAATAAAATGGTGTTTTTAACATGTGCTTATAAGTATTTGCACAAATCAACTACGCTTTAGAGCTAATAAAAAGTATAATATACTTATGCCAAGTATTTATCTACAAAGCAGGTAATTTATACTATAAAACTGCACTACTAAGTTTATAGATTAAAATCTCCTGTTGGTCTACAAAAAAAAAGGATAGGTATATTTTATAAGTATAGTAAAGGCTTGACGTAGTATGTTAGCATTCTATATTATAAATAATACCGTAATGCGTAAAAAGACACTTCTTTATTTCACCTTTAGTTTGGTTTCTATTCTCTCTTATGGGCAAGAAATTTTCACTACTACTAATGTAGAAGATTTGGTTGCTATAGAATATGAATATTTTCCAGATGCAAGTGGTTTTAAAATGAAGAATAAATCTATTGCTATAGATTTTACTTCCTTATTAAAGAAGCCCACTTTTGGTTTTGGACTTAATTATACTAATAATAGTATTGATTTTAAAGGTCCTGATTTACAATCTGCTTTTAGATCTTTTAGAGAGATTCATACCATACAAATGTATATGAATTACAATAAAGCTTTGGCAAACAATTGGAAAGTTAGCCTAGAAATAGCGCCTTACCTTTCTTCTACATTTAATAAAAAAGTAACTAGTGAAGATTTTTTACTTAGTTCTGCCGCTCATTTTATTAAAAACTGGCAAAAAGATGGTAAAGAATCGTACTTAAAAATAGGTGCTGGTTATGGCGCTTTATTTGGTGCTCCTAATTTTTATCCACTGGTTACCTACTCTAATCAGGTAAGCGAAAAATTTAGATACCAAATAGGTATTCCTGTTACAGGAGCTTATTACACTATAAATAAGCAATCAAGTATCGATTTTACAGCACAACCAGAATCTATATATGCAAATAATGCTGCTCCATTATTTTTAGAAGATACAACAGCAGTATATGATTCTAAGCTAGAATTTCAAGCCATAAAATTAGCATTAGGTTACCAACTTCGTTTTGATAAAAACTGGACAACCTCTTTTAATGTAGGTTATTTAACCAATAGTACGTTAACAATAAATAATAATAGTAATAATGAAATTTACAATTTTGATTCTTCGGAATCATTATCTGTAAGTGTAGGATTAAGTTTTAATATAAATAAAAAGTGAAATGAAAAAAATGATTAACAAAACAACCTTAAGATTTTTGTGTTTAAGTACCATATCTGTACTCTTTTTTAGTTGTGGTAACGACGATGATAGTGATGACAGCGTTGGTAACTGGGTAAAAAAATCAACATTTAATGAAGAAGCAAGAAGTAGTTCTACAGCCTTTACCTTAGGAAACCTTGGTTACATGGGAACTGGGTATGATGGTGATGATTATTACAACGATTTTTGGAGCTATAACATGGACACCAACTCTTGGCAACAATTAGCAGATTTACCAGGTATAGCTCGTAGTTCTGCAGTATCTTTTGTTATTAATAATGAAGGATATATAGGTACAGGATATAATGGAGATACTAGTCAAGAATTATCTGATTTCTATAAATATAACGAGGGAGCAAATACTTGGTCTCAAATTTCAGATTTTGCTGGTACTGCACGTTATGGAGCTGTTGGTTTTGGGTCTGATACTTATGGTTATGTAGGTACAGGTTATGATGGAAGTGATAAAAAAGACTTCTGGAGATATGATCCTGTAACAGATACTTGGGAAGAATCTATAGGATTTGGAGGAGATAAAAGAAAAGATGCTATTACCTTTACCATTAATAATGATGTGTATTTAGCAACAGGAATTAGTAATGGTGTGTATGAAGAAGATTTTTGGGTATTTAATTTAGATACTGAAGTGTGGACACAATTAGAAGATATTGATGAAGATGATGATGATAATTATTACTTATTTAGATCTAGTGCTGTAGCTTTTACTATTAATGGTAAAGGATATATTGCTTGTGGTGAATTTGGTTCTAGTATTAATACTGTTTATGAGTTTGATCCTTTAGATGAAGAATGGGAAGAAAAAACAGAATTTGAACTTTATGCAAGAAGAGATGCTATTGCCTTTGGTAATGGTGAGCGTGCTTTTGTAGCTTTAGGAAGAAATGGTACTTTATACCTTGATGACTGTATGGAGTTTTTCCCTAATGCAGAGCAAGATGATGATGACAATTAAAAAATTGGTTTAGTTTGATGTCGCGTAATGCGCTAATTAAGAGTCAGGGTATACTAGTAATCCTGTTATACTTCTGGCTCTTTTTTTAATTTAAATGTTATGAAAAATATATATAAATACATTGCTGTTTTTTCTGCAATATCCATTATTACTATACTATTTTTATATTTTCAATCGGTAAATAATGCTGTTGATAATGTAAAAGAAACAAATACAGCTTATAGTTTAAAGCTTATTGAAAAAGAAAATTCTTGGATTTATGAGGTATATAACCAAGAGCAATTATATATTCGTCAAGAATACATTCCTGCAGTAAAAGGAAAACAAGTATTTAAAACGAAAGAAGATGCAGAAAAGGTAGGACAAGTTGTAATTAACAAACTTTCTAATAAAACACTTCCTGTAATAACCGTTGCAGAATTGACAACCAATAACATTAGTTTTCAGTAAATTAATGTTTAAACGTATAAAAGCTTGAAAAGTAAAATAGCATATAAAGAAATTATTATACACACCTTGGTATGGGTTTGTCTTAGTATATTTCCATTACTTACTGCATACATAGATTTAGGAGAAATTCCTTCAGGAATGTATTTAAGGCAAGCTTTAAGACCTATTGTTTTTTATGTAAATTATTTAATATTTGTTCCTTATTTTTTACTTAAACGAAAGTTAGGTTTATACATCTTAGTTTCTATTCTATTTTTAGTGTTATATAATTATGTAACCGAAGAACTCCTCATTAATACTGCAGAGTTACAGTTTAGAAACATGAATAGACCTGAAAATATGCCAGGACGACCATTTCGTATTAGACATATTATTCCAGTAATGTTTTCTTTATCCCTATTTTTATTGGGAGGTATTTTTAGCTTGGTCGTTAATTTTTACAAAAGAGAACACCTTTCTAAAGAACTAGAAAACAAACAAAAAGATATAAAATTAAAGTTTTTAAGAAATCAATTAAACCCTCATTTTTTATTTAATTCTTTAAATAGTATTTACTCTTTAGTACGTAGCAAATCAGATGATGCTCCAGAAGCTGTAATTACTTTATCAGAATTAATGCGCTACATGTTATATGAAGTAGGAAATGAACAAGTGCTTTTAGAAAAGGAAATAAATTATATTCAAAATTATATTGCACTACAAAAGTTACGCTTTAAAAATACCGAAGCCGTAAAACTGAAACTAATAGGAGAAACAAAAAAATTAAAAATACACCCTTTACTATTAATATCCTTTATTGAAAATGCCTTTAAATATGGTACCGATTATAAAGGAAATACCAGAATTGATATTAAAATTGAAGTAAACAACGATAAATTAATTTTTAAAGTTGAAAATATTATAGGACTTCATAAAAGAGATGAAAAAAATTCTGGAGTAGGATTACAAAACATAAAGAACCAACTTAATTATCTCTATAAAGACAATCATGAACTAACTATAATGGAAGACAAAAGCCATTACAGAGTTCTTTTAACCTTAAACTTAAAGGAAGATGAAATGCATAATAATTGATGACGAACCTTTAGCTATTGATATTATAGAATCTTATTGCAAAGCCATTGGTGGCATAGAGTTGATTGCTACATTTACAAATGCTATTGAAGCTTTAGACTTTATTAATAACAATAGAATAGATTTGGTATTTTCTGATATTGAAATGCCTAATATTTCTGGTATTGAGCTTATAAAAGCCTTAGAGGTAAAAGTACCATACTTTATTTTTACTACTGCATATCCGCAATATGCCTTAGAAGGTTTTGATTTAAATGCTGCAGATTATTTAGTAAAACCTATTCCGTTTCCGCGTTTTATAAAAGCAGTGAATAGAGTTAAAGAAATGATTAAGCTTAACGAGACCAATACCTTTGTTAATTTTTCTTCTGCAGGAGGTGAAAGTACCACACAGGAAGATGATTTTATTTTTGTAAAATCTGAATATGAAAATTTAAAAATTGATATAAAGGAAATTATATATATACAAGGTTTAAAAGATTATTTAAAAATTCATTCTGAAAACTCTAAACCTATATTAACACTCATGAGTTTTAAAGAAATTCAGTCTAAACTACCTGAAAACACCTTTATTAGAGTACATCGATCTTATATTGTAAACGTTAATAAAATTACCTCTATACAAAAGAATAGAATCATTATTAAAGACGAAAGAATAGCAATAGGAGAAAGCTACAAACACCTAGTGTATAGCAGATTAAAAATATAGTTTATTATACTAATTAAACAACTTCTAGGTTAGCTAAACTATTTTTAATATATTATAGTTAGCAATAAAATCTACATTTTGTTTAATTGATACACTATATAATTATGAAAGCTAAACAATTTTTATATCGTTCTATTTTATTTTTAGGAGTATTCTTTTTTATAACATCATGTTCTTCAGATGATGACGATACTTCAAACACTACTACTCAAAATCAACTACAAAATAATGTACAATCTGGAACCTGGAGAATAACAAGTTTTATAGATTCAGGCACAGATGAAACCTACCATTTTACAGGTTATCAATTTACGTTTAATAGTTCTGGTGTTTTAACTGCTGATAACGGAAGCATTAGTTATGATGGTATTTGGAGTATTACTAATAGTAGCAGTAGTAGTAACAGCAACAGTGATTTAGATTTTAATATCTATTTTAATTTAACTAATGATTTTGAAGAATTGAATGATGATTGGGATATTCTCTCACAATCAACAACTAAAATAGAATTAATGGATGTTAGCGGAGGAAATGGAGGAACAGACTATTTAACTTTTCAGAAAAATTAAATTGGTATACAAAATATAATAGATTCACTAAAAGCATGTTTACAATACTTTTAGTTACTAAATCTACTTTAAAAATTTAATCATTGCACTTGATTAAGTTCAGCCATAATCTCTGCAAATAACTGATACGATTTTATTCTATCTTTTATATCATAAATATTAGTAACAGCAATAAGCTCATCTGCATTGGTTTCTTCTATAAATGTTTTCACCTGTTTTTTTACAGTGGCTTTGCTTCCTATAAAAGCATATTTTAGCATTTGATGTACTTGCGGATTTTGTATTACTTGTTTTAAATCTGCTGTCATTGCTGTTGGAGGTTGTACCTTATCACGTTTACCAGTAAATAACCCAATAATCATTCGTATTAAAGAAGTATATAAACGTTCTGCTTCTTCATCTGTATCTGCAATTATAATATTTACTCCTACCATTACATAGGGTTTTTGCAATACTTCAGAAGCTTGAAACTCTTTTCTATAAATTGCTAAAGCATTAAATAAATGCGTGGTAGCAAAATGACTAGCAAATGCATAAGGCAAGCCTTTTTTTGCTGCTAAATGAGCGCTATCTGTACTAGACCCTAAAATATAAAGAGGTACCTCTACTCCTTCTGCTACTGTAGCACGCACTTTTGCTGTTGTGTTTTCTGCAGCAAAATAGTTTTCTATTTTTTCTATTTCGTTAGGAAAAGAATGTGCTGCTTGCATAAAGTCACTACGTATGGCTTCTGCAGTTTCTCGGTCTGTTCCTGGCGCTCTTCCTAAACCTAAATCAATTCGGTTAGGATATAAAGAAGCCAAAGTACCAAACTGTTCTGCTATAATTAATGGCGAATGATTAGGTAGCATTACACCACCAGAACCTACACGAATACTTTGCGTACCTTGTGCTACGTAGCCAATTAAAACAGAGGTTGCACTACTCGCAATATTAGAAGAATTATGGTGTTCTGCTAACCAATAGCGTGTATAACCAAATGTTTCGGCTTGTTGTGCTAATTCAAGAACATTATTAAATGTTTGTTTTAGTGTATGTCCTGCAGAAACTAATGCAAGATCTAATATAGAATAGGTTACTTTTTTTGCTTTCATAAATCACAAGATATGTGTGCTATTGGTGAAGTTTTAATCCAATAATAAAAGCAAAGTTACATAACGTATTACATTTATGGAATAATAAACTTTTAAATAAACTGCGCATGGTATTAAATCCCTAAATTTGTACATACAAATAAAAACACGCCCAATAAATAGATGAATACTCTTGTGCAATCCATACCTGTTTTAGATTTAGATGGTCATGCTGTAGATTTAATGACGCGATATAAAAACAAGGTGCTATTGCTTTTAATTTATAATAACGACTGCTTAGGTTGTACAGGTAGAGCAATTCCGTTGGCTTATGAGTTTCAACAACAATATCCAAGTCTTCAGGTAGCTGGTATTCATTCCGATTTTGTACATAGAGAAGGCACAAAAGAAACTATAAAAGCTATTTTTACAAGTGGTGAAAATCCGTTTCCTATTTATATCGATAAACACCATAAAGTTTTTGATCAATTTCAAGCAGAAGGAACTCCACAATGGCTATTAATTTCTGAAAAAGGCGAGCTGTTTCGTTCTATTTTTGGTTCGCAAAAAAACGCACAAAATAGATTGTATTACGCTTTAGAAAGCCTTGTATCAAACACACCTAAGTAAAGATAAAACCAAAGCCATGATTATACCTAAATTACATTATATAGTACAAGGTAACACCACTAAAGAACTTTTAGAAAACATACAAAAGGCATGTACTTCTGGTATAGAATTGGTATTGTTACGTATGGAAAATACTTCAGAAAAAAAGGTGCTAAAAGTAGCTAAAGAAGCCATTAAAATCACATCGCATTACCAAACAAGATTAGTCATTGGTTCTTATTATAAAGTGGCTAAAGAGATAAAAGCAGATGGTGTATATTTAGAAAAAACAGACACCTCTCCTACTGTAGTTAGAAAAAATCTATACACTTGGCAAAGTATAGGTGCTGTAGCGCATACCTTAAGCGATTGCGAAAAACTATTAGACCAAGAGATTGACTACATTAGTTTAGGACCTTTTAAAAAAGAAACAACTGCCAATCATCTACCTACTGCATTAGGTGTAAGCGGTTACACTGCAATTACAGATGTATTAAAAACGCCAATTCCTATTCTTGGGTTTGGAGAAATAACCATAGAAGACGTTAGTTCTATTTTAAAAACAGGAGTTTCTGGTATTGCTGTTTCTAAGGCAATTACTCAAAATTTCAATAATATAAAAACTTTTAATCAATTGCTAAACGCTTCTGTTACACAAGAGCAAAGGCATACTTTTAAATAAGATTACCTCCTTTTTACTTGCTGCTTGTGCTTGTTATAGTTTGTTTTTTATGTAAAAGCGAATCTTCATTTTTTCTTGCGTAAGAACTAGATTTATTTTTTAAGGCATTAAACCTTTTTAGATTTTAAGGGTCTATATAGCATACTAAAATAGAAATAGACCATTCTAAAAAATTAATATTTACAACACATGAAACATTTAATAATTGCATTCTTAACCCTTTCTAGCTTTCATTTTTACGCTTCAAATAACAGAATTTTTGTTGCTGACACTACGCAAGTAACTAATGAAAGTGTTTTATATAAAGTTAGTCAAGATGACAACTATGTGTATGTAAACTTAAGTACTGTAGAAAAAAAGACTGCTATGTCCATACTTAAAAATGGGCTTACTATTTATTATGATATTAAGGGAAAGAAGAAAAAAGATGTTTATGTAAAGTATCCATATAGTAATGAACCAGGACAGTTTAGACAAGAAGGACAAAGAAATAGTGATATAACAACTATTGACTTTGAAAGTAAGATTGAAAAATTACCAGCAGAGGCAGAATATAATTCTTTTGATGACAAACAAACCTTTAATAAAGATTTAAATAGTTTAGATATTACTATTGAAAACAAGTATACAGCATCCAATGAAATCTTTGAATTTTCAATTAAAATTCCAAAATATAGAATAGCTTCTAAAGAAAACACTGATTTTTCTAAACTATCTATAGGTGTTGTTACCAATAAAAAGGAAGGGAATTTTAATAAATCAAGAAATGAAGGTCAAAGCCAAGGCATGCGAAGTGGTGGTGGTCGTGGTGGACGTCGAGGAGGCGGAAACAGAGGTGGCGGAATGGGTCGTCAAGGCGGACAAGATGCAGGTTCAAGAAGCGAGAATGCCACTATTGATTTTTGGTTTGATGCCAATTAAACACACTTAATAAAGGTTACATTATTTTAATGTTCCTTTTTTATATGCTTTTATAGCTAAATATCCTTGATATAAATTAATAGCGTTTTTTAAAATTAGAATACACCTAACAGTGTATTCTAATTTTTTATGCATAAATTCTAAATCCAAATGCCTTAAAAAACTATATTCGCGCCATGTGGATGTATTTAGGGCTTTTAGCCGCTTTATTTTTAGGATTACATAACTTATGTAAAAAACATGCCGTTCAAGGCAATTCGGTATTTCCTGTGCTTTTAGGTACGGTTTCTAGTGGATTTTTATTTGTAGCTACCTTTTATTTATTATCTGTTTTTTTTCCAGAATATGCTGTAGAAAACGGTTATGAGTTTCAAGAAATTTCTTGGCAAACACATGGTTTTATATTTATAAAATCGGTTATTATGGCTAGTTCATGGGTTTTAGCCTATCAAGCTTTAAAACACTTGCCAATAACTATTGTAACGCCAATACGTTCTGCTGGACCATTTTTTACGTTTATTGGTGCTATTATTATTTATAAAGAAAGTCCTAATTTGTACCAATGGATTGGTTTTTTCTTAATAATCTTTTCGGTACTACTCTACTCTAAAATTGGTAAAAAAGAAGGGATTAATTTTAAGAAAAATAAATGGATATTTGCTATTATAGGCGCTACTTTTTTAGGAGCTTCTAGTGGTTTGTATGATAAGTTTTTAATTCAGAATTTGGGCTTAAATCCGCAAACCTTACAGTTTTGGTTCTGTTTATACACCATACTATTATTGCTATTTATATTATCTATAACTTGGTTTCCTTTTGCCGAAAAACGTAAAGATTTCACCTTTAGATGGTCTATAATTGCTGTTGGTGTTTTGCTACAAGCTGCAGATTATTTTTACTTTAAAGCATTACAAGATCCAGACGCTTTAATCATGTTATTATCTGCTATTAAACGAAGTCAGATACTTATAGCTGTGGTAATTGGTGGTTTAGTATTTAAAGAGCAAAATAAGCGTAAAAAATTAATTCCGTTAGCAGGTATAATGCTTGGAGTCTTTTTAATTTTATATTCTAATTGATGTAATGTCGCTAAAATAAAAAAGAGGATAACTATACAATTACCCTCCTTTCCTGCTATTAATCAAACTAAATTAATCAAAATCTATAATACCTACTACTTCATATGCTCTAGTACCATCTACTTGTACTTTTTCATATAAAACATTAGCGTATTCATAATACGTTTGGTTGTCTATAGTTACTTTTTCGTAATCCTCAGGTAATTCATAAACAATAGTTCCTATTTCAGGATCTACTACTTCATATTCATTGTTTATTTGTGTATAAAATATACCGTCTACATTAAAATAAAAACCATTTCTATACGCTATTCGTTTGTAATGTGTAGGTAATACTTTTATTCTAAATCCAACCTTTGGTGCTATAACAATATAACGACCACTTGACTGTGTATAAAACTTATTATTAGCATAGTAATAGCTTTGTCCATTGTGCTTAATAACCGTTTTATTTGGTACGCTTCTTACAGAAACCACCTTTTTAGTAGGTTTTTTATAAGTAACTTTAGATTTAGGTATTCTATTATTTAATGTTGTTTTTTTTGTTGTTTTAGTTGTTACAACTGTTTTTGTTTTAGTATTACGTTTAGATTGCGCTGTAGCTGTTGTTGAAATAGCCACAATACATACCACTGGTAAAACGAATGTTTTTATAAATGCTTTCATAATTTTATAATTAAAAGGGTTCAACATTTCTCTTTCACAATTAAGACTCTGTTTAATTGTGATAGTTTAAAAGTAGAAGTATTAAATTTTAAAAAAAATAGAAATAGATATGTAAGGGAATTGTATCTACCAATTATGTAATTGTATAGATTAGTTTTTTTAATATTTAATTACAAAGCATAAAAAAAGCATACGTTTAAGGTATGCTTTTAAAAACTTAAGGTATACTATGTTATTTTAATAACCCTAATAAACCTGTTAATTCTGTTAAATTTAAGCTAGAATTGCTGTCTGTATCTAGTACATTAAAATTATCTGCAACAGAACCTATAGCTTCAGAAGAACTAATAGCTTCATCATTGTTGTTATCTAGTAAACTAAATAGTGTAGAAATTTGTTGCACTGTAGAGTTTGAACTTAAAGAACTTAATAATGTTGCTGCTTGAGATACTGATGAAGTGTTTACATTTTTTACACTATCACAACTAAATAAACCTATGGTAATTGCTATGGTAAGTACTACTTTTTTCATAATTTGTATTTGTTTTATTATAATTTTCGTACAAAAATAAGATTCCCTTTATTTATTAGATGCAGCAATATACTTATACTATAAATTTATCTATAAAAAGGTTATTTTTATAGACGAAATGATTTTAAAGCGAATTATTATTTATAAACTCTAAAAATTTTGGCTTGTATTGTTCTGAAACCGTTATGCGTTGCTCATTAATGATAATTTGACTACGCTCTATAACATCAATATTATGTAAGGAAACAATAAAAGATCGATGCACACGCATAAATTGTGTGTCTGGCAATTCTTCTTCTAAAGATTTTAAACTCATTAGTGTTAAAATAGGCTTTGGATTATCTTTTAGCCATATTTTAATATAGTCTTTAAGTCCTTCAAAATATAGAACATCTGCTAATTTAACACGTAATTGCTTGTATTCTGATTTTACAAAAAGGAATTCTTTTTCTTCCGAAAGAATACTTTTTCTTTTACCTCTTACTAGCTCAAACCAGGTATTTGCTTTATTAGCTGCAGCTAAAAACTCGGCATAATCAAAAGGCTTTAATAAATAATCTATGGCTTCTACTTTAAACCCTTCTAAAGCATAATGATCAAAAGCTGTTGTAAAAATAACACGTGTTTCTTTAGGTAACATTTTAGAAAATTCAATACCAGTTAAATCTGGCATTTGTATATCTAGAAAAAGTAAATCAACCGGTTGATCTTTTATAAACTCCATCGCTTCAATAGCACTACTACACTTCTTTTTTAAAGATAAAAAAGGAGTTTTTTCTACATAGCTTTCTACTAAATTAAGTGCCATAGGTTCATCATCAACAATAACACATGATATTTTTAAGTTACTCATAAGTTAAATTTATATATTAAAACAGGGTAGCTTTAAAACGATTAAAATTTAGTTTACCGTATATCTTACCAAAACTTCATTATCTAAAATAACATTGGTAGACCATATAAATTTTGCATCGGCTTTGCTGTTATCAAAGATATCTATAAAATTGGTATATGCAGGTTTATTATCTACACCAATAGTTTTATTTGTGTACTCGGTTGCGCTAGGCCATTGAGTATCATTAAATTCTGCAGATTGCCAGTTTAAAGGTGTTTTCCAATGTAAAGCGTAGTACGCTGTACCATCGTTAGAATCTTCGGTACTGCAAGAGGTACTTAATCTTAAAGTTCCTTCTTCTGTAGCACAAGATAAGTCTCTTAAAGGTGCTGTATAAAAGGTTTGCGCTTTCCATTCGGAGTTTGTTGTAGCAATTATTTCTCCTTCAGTATCTTTAAAAACAGCGACCATACCTCCATCTCCAGGATGAAATGCTTGTCCTCTATTCGCTTCAGAACCTAAACCACTATTTTCTTCCCAATCCACTAATTTCATAGCTATAGTAAAAGGTTTTTGAACTTTAAAGCGAACAATATTAGAATTGAATTGCGTAAAAGGCACATTGTCTTTTCCTACAGGAATGCCGTTGATGTACATTTCAAAATAATTATCTGCAAATATAAAGGCTGTAATAAGTTCACCATCTGCATCTACTTCTACAATATCACTTCCATCTAAAGCTGCTAAAGCTTCATCTGCAGAGGTATATTCTATTTTGGTACAAGGGTTAAATAAATCGGATGCCATCGGAAAACGATCATCCGTAAAATTAACTTCTGCAGGAACAGTCCATGTGCTACCATCTGTAGATGTTGAAGTTCCTATAGGTGCTTTTCTACCTCTATCGCAGTCATAAATATTTTGCGTTAAGACCGTTGCAGGTCCTTGAGATACAGAAGCTGTACCTTTATATGTTTTTGTTTTTTCAGGTGTCGTTTTTTTAGCGTTTTTACAAGTTAATAGTGTAAAACAAGAAAAAATAACGAGGAGTGTGCTAGGCTTTATTTGTATCATTTTTTTCTTTTTTTTAATTGGTATCTACAAAGGTTAATGTGGTTCTATCAACAATTTTTACAGTATTTAAGGCATTCATAAACACATTATAATCTACGTCTAAACTGTTTTCTTTAGGTAATGAGGCTGGTGTTTCTGCCAAAGCATAAAGTGCTATAGTGTATTCGTGTTTTCCTTTTCCACGAGAACAAGGTGATGTATAAGATATTGCTGTACCATCTTTATTTGCTCCCATAAACCAATTGCCTTGAGAAGCCATATTATATGGTATTTCTGTTACTTCAGGATCAATATTCCATAATAACAAGTAGGAATTTATCTCACTCTTATCTTCCTTTTTAGGATAATGGTACATGACAATCGCTAAAGATTTCGTGCCATTAGGTACATTTTCCCAAGACAGTGGTATGGAATTTTCCACGTCCTTGATCTTTTCTTCACATTTATACGCTTCTAATAATACTCCATTTTCTACAGCAACACTTGTGAGTTTAAAATCTGGATGAATGGTTTTAAAATCATCATGATTTACTGTTGTAAGCACAGTATTCTTGTTTTTACAAGCTATAAAAGAAAGAAAAAGGATAAATACTAAAATTTTTGCTTGTTTCATTTTTCTTTTGCTTTATAGGTTTCAACGGTTGCTGTACCATCCGGATTTATAAATTGATAAGTGTAATTTCCTGTACTATCCCAACTGTAATTAATGACATATTCTTTCCCTTCTAAGCGATAGGTTAATTGATAGGCATTTTCTCCCAAAGATTTAAAATCGATAATTTCAGCACCACGTAAGGGTCTTAGTGCAGGTCTTAATTCTTGTGTTCTTGGTTGTGGATACACTTGATTTTCTGGCGCTTTAGTTTTCGGGTCTAACTGTACTTCACCTCTCATACCTGCAATAAAATAAGGATATTCTTTAATGGTGTGGTATTGGTAAGATCCATCAGGGTTTGTTTTTCCTAAGTATTCATCTAAGGACTCTGTTGTTTCTCCATATACCGGAAAACCATCTACAGCATAAGCCACAGGATTTCCTTGACCCACTTGATCTTGTAAATGTAATGGAGGTAAATGGTAATGATAATCATCTGCACGTCCACAATGTCCTCCCCAATCATCTAATTCACCAATAGCATTTGCATCTTCTCCTCTATTATTTAAAGGATTAAAAATAGGAATTCCGTTTACTGCTACAGCAATGGCACCTTTTAGCAAATTGGTTTTTGTAGACAAGGGTTCTTCTGCCATTTTTGGATGTATAGGAATAGCCCAACTATTAGGGCCTGTATAATTTTGATGAATAGGAACTTGCTGTTGCCAATTGCTTATACCAACCATCATATCATGATTTGGTAAACCATTAGAGGATATGTACAAATAAGTACTGTCTGCATGTGTAGTAACACCTTCAAATTTTTCAAAAAAGCTTTGCATTACAGAAACCGCATGCGAAGGGACTTGAAGCGTACTTGTTGTAGTATTGTTAGTATTTTTACAAGATACAATTGCAATAATAGTTACACCTAAAATACCGTAAGTGAAGTGCATGGCTTTTTTCTGTTTTATTAATTTATAAACAGAAAAGCCTAAAAGAAAGAGCCCTAAAACAAGTAACCACCAACTAGAATTAAATACTTTTTGAGATTCTGAAGCTGTGTGATGATTATTTAAAGCCTGAATAGATACACTTTTAGCTTTAATATAGTTTTGATCTGCTACTGTAAAGTCCGAAATTTTATAAACCTGAACAGCATGATGCGCATCCAGTAAATAAACGTCATCATGCTGCAATTTGATAAAATTAGCATTTACTATTTCATGATTCGTTGCTAATTCCCATTGTTTTAAAGGTGTACCATGTCCGCCTTCATGCGCAAACAGAGGAATACTTAGGAGTACAAAACAAATAGTTAAAAGTGAGTTTTTCATTTGTTTTATTTTAATGATTATATGATCGGTTTAGTTGGTTTCTATTTCTAAAGTCACTAAAAAACGATCATTTTTTAAGATTGTTTTAAAATTGAATTTGTTAGGGTATAATAATTCTAAACGTTTTTCAAGGTTTTGAAGTCCAATACCAGAACCACTTTTATCGTCTGTTTTCTTCGGAAAATTATTGTTTTCTATTGAAAATAAAACCGTGTTATTAGCATAGGTCATTTGTATATTAATCTCGCTTGTTTTAGAAGCTGATACACCATGTTTAAAAGCATTTTCTATCAGCGATATAAATAGTAAAGGTGCTATTTTTACTCCTGTTTCTTTTTCAGGAAAACTGTACGTTACCACTGTTTTGTCTGATACACGAAGCTTCATCAGTTCAATGTAGCGCTTCATAAAATCGATTTCTTTTGATAAAAGAATGGTTTCTACATTGGTTTCATATAACATATAACGCATTAACTTACTTAAACTATGTATAGACGTTTTTGCCTGATCTGGAGAAAGATCTACCATAGCATAGATATTATTTAAAGAATTAAAAAAGAAATGCGGTTGCAGTTGATAGTGTAAATGCTGTAATTCGAATTGTAATTTGATGTTTGCAGCTTCTTTACGTTCAGCTTCTGTTTTTACCCAACGTTGTGTTGTTTTTAAAGCAATTGAAAATAGTAAAGGTGCCAAATATGATAATACTTGTATGTAGATAGCCATTTTAAATGGAGGCTCTGTTCTACCTGTATTTTCAAGACGTTTTATAGCGATTTCTTTGAAAAAATTATCTTCTATATATTCTTTTAGAAATAAGAAAAAGGTAATCATTACTGCATTAATGATAATAAATTGCAGCATTTTTTTAGGAAACAAAAACCGATCTATTAGTACAAAATAATTAAAGTAGAAGATTACAGCCGAAAAGATTAAAGGTACCCAAAAGTGCGCTTTAATTCTGCTCATTTCTTGATCTTGGCCATAAGACAGCAAGTAAGGCAAGCAAAATAGCGTTAGCCATACTAGTAGATGTAAAAGGATTGTTATTTTTTTGTTGCTATACATTCTATTTCATTTTAATTAATCCCAAATATTGGATTTAGATACTGCGTACTTACCAGCTCCTGTAAAAAACAAAGCTATAGAACCTAGTGTATACAATAAAATTAATTCTATTTTAAGTGCTCCTTTATCTGTAATGACAAAGATATCATTAGCATGTGCAAGAAAAATGATAAAAAGCATTCCTAAGAAAAAAGCTAAAGATGCTAATCTTGTTCTATAACCTATAATCATTAAAATTGGAGCAATTATTTCGGTTATATACACACCATAAGCCATAAATTCTGGTAAGCTATTTTTAGATAACATGCGCATTATACCATCAAGATGTCCTAATTTAGCAACTCCATGAAACAGCATTAAACCTGCAATAGCAATTCGTATTAATAATAAACCTATATCTACTTGTTTTTTCATTGTATTGGTTTTAGGGTTTTAGTTTTATTTCAAAGATAAATTTAATTAGGCTCTATTTTTAGCAGAATAGATGGTTTAGACGATTTACTATATAAAAAGGATAATTTTATCGATAGAATTAAACAAAAAATTACCATAAACTTAATCAAGGCTTAGTTTATTTACTAGCTTTTCCAACTATAAATACCATTATTACCTACTTTATTAGTAACTCCTTTAGCATATAGCATCCCTTTTATAGAATTGACTATAGGTGTTTTGTTTTTATAAACAAGTATTCAAAATTTGCATCAATTGAGGCTTTTAACTTAATGAATGTTTTAGTCATTGGTAGTTCTTTTGCCCAAAAATGGGATCTTGTAGGCTTACAAGCTACATATATTGGTTTTTTATTTTTATTATTTTATTTCACAGAAGAAAAAGCGGTTAAAACACTCTAAATATTATAAAGAAATCCTTTGTTTATTCTATTAAAAACAGATTCTACTGTAGCCTAATTACTAGATTGATGTTCAAAATCAAAGAAGTATGATTCAATATCTATTTTATCCCTATAAAACACATCAATATGTTCAATTTAAAAGACAATCATACAAGAAAAAAAAGGAAGTAATTATAACTTACTTCCTTTAAATTGTTAACTTTTTTATTGGGGTTTAGGGTCCTAATTAAACCATTTGATACTGTCAATTTATCTATATAAAATAATTGATAGTATTTAATTCTAAATTATAGTTTTATAAAAGTATCAGATGCTATTTCTCCTTTAACTATTACATTAGTTGGGTTACCTCTTTTATCCCCACTTCTATTAAATGACAGTAAAACATTACCTACTTTTTGATAATTATCCCATGCCCTTGTAAATCGAGGTTCCTCATCTTTATAATTTCCAAAGAAAGCCCACTGTTTTACCAGATGATCTTTTTGATCAATATAAATGTGATATTTATTATTTGGAGTTACACCTACATTTTTAAATGTCATTTCTAACACATCTGCTAAATTTCCGTTTGGAAGTAATTCTGTTTGTAAATACTTTATTTGGACACCATCATCTTTTAATTTCCAAGGCATAATCAACCAATACGAATCATTAATCCACCATTTCTTACCCTTTTCAAGCAACTTATTGAGTTCTTCTGAATCTGTAACTAATGTACCATCTTGTGAAGCTTTTCCTTTTCCTGAATTAATATTAACTATAAGAGTCAATTTTTCATCAGGATTTTCAATTCTAACATCTCCAGTCCATTTATTCCAATAAAGTGTCCTTTTACCAAAATTCCATTGTATAAAATGGGTATTATTCCAATTATCAATGCCACCCATGGCTTCGAAAGATTGTTGTATTAACTGATCAACGTTATTTTTGTTATCTTTTTGAGCCTGAATTGTTATTGTTCCAAAAAGAATAACAAGAACAGTAATTTTAAATTGTTTCATGATTATTATTTAAATGATTTAATTAAAGTTAATATCTGTAGAAAAAACATACTAAAAGGTTTTCTATATACATACTGAAATTTTATAGATTAGACTTTATACATGCTAATACACATTATTTTAACCAACCTCCTCCAAGAGCTCGGTACAATTCTATGATAGCTTGCAACTCGTCTTTTTTATCTTCTACACTATCTAATTGTGCCGATAATAAACTGTTTTTTGTAGTTAATACATCAGTATAATTGGTGCTAGATGAATATTCTAGTAAAGCTTCCGTAAATTCTACAGATTTTTCAAGAGCAGCTATTTGATGTGCTCTCGACGCTTGTTTTTCCTTAGTCTTGTTGTACGAATACAGGGCATTAGAAATTTCAGAACCTGCATTTAACCAGGCTGCCTTATAATCATAAAAGGACTGTTGTTGAACCGATTTATTTATTTTTAGTGTTGCCTTGTTTGCTCCGTTCGCAAAAATTGGCTGTGTTAAACCATCTATTAAATTATAGAAAATAGAATTATCGAAAAAATCGGATAAATTTAATGAGGACAAACCGCCACTTGCTGAAATGGTCAAGGATGGATAAAAATTTGTTTTTGCTACATTTACATTTTCAAATGCACTTCTAAAAGCCATTTCTGCTTCTTGGATATCTGGTCTGTTTCTTAACAAGGAAGATGGTATTCCTATTTTTAAATCGGCGTATGCCTCCTGTTCTTTTAAAGATGTTCTTTCTATAGTGCCAGGTAGTCTGCCCAACAAAATCGCCAAAGCATTTTCTTGTTCTAAAATGGATATTTCTATATCTGGTATAGAAGTTTCTATTTCATACCTACTGGCTTCACTTTGTACCACTGCGGCACCATCAACCACAGCAGATTCTTTTAAATATTTCATGGTTTCTTGGTCACCAATTCTATTTTCTAAAGTTTTTTTAGTGATTTCTAATTGCTCATCTAGAGTCAGCAGATTATAATATGCAGTAGCAATATCTGAAATCAACTGTGTTTGTATGGCTTTAGTGGCAGCTTCGGTCTTTAAAAAAGAAGCCAGAACCGAACGTTTATTACTACGTAGCTTTCCCCAAACATCTAACTCCCAACTACTACTTAATTGCCCTATATAAGATGTGGTGTTTAAATTAATTCCTGTTACACCTCCTAAATTTAATGCGGACTCTGATGTTTTAGATCGTGTTACACTCGCACTTCCATTTAAACTAGGTAAAACCGCTAATTTTGCTTCGACCAAACTAGCTTTAGCCTGATTTATATTTTCTATAGCAACTTTTAAATCCAAGTTATTTTGCAAGCCTTCTTCTATTAAATTTTGCAAAATACTATCGGAAATAATTTCTTTCCAAGGCATTGTAGCCATTGATATTGTATCTTTAACCAATGTATCTCTGTAGTGTTCTGCAAATTCATTATCTGGTGTAGTATATTTTTTATTCATAACACCGCAAGAATTCAACATCAAAATAAATACAGAAATTGGAATGATATATTTTATAGTCTTAAATTTCATAACTATTATAATTTATACGTTTAATTTTTCATCTTCATCTCCCCAATCGTGATCTCTATTTCCAACTACTTTTTCTTGTAGACTTTGGAAAATCACAAATAAAACAGGAATTAATAAAACACCTAATAAGGTTCCTATAAGCATACCTCCAATTGCCCCTGTACCAATAGTTCGGTTACCTACAGCACCAGCACCTGTAGCAATTATTAAAGGAAATAATCCAAAAATAAATGAAAATGAGGTCATTAAAATTGGTCGGAATCTAGCCGTGGCTCCATCTATAGCCGATTGAAGAATTGTTTCTCCTTCTCGTCTTCTTTGCAAAGCAAACTCTACTATTAAGATACCATTTTTAGCCAGTAACCCAATGAGCATCACTAATGTGATCTGAATATAAATGTTGTTACTAATCCCCATTAAATTTGCAAAAATTAAAACTCCAGACAGACCTGCTGGCACAGACAGTAACACACAAACAGGAAGTATAAAGCTCTCATACTGTGCACTTAAAAAGAAGTAAACAAATACAAAACACAAGATGAATATGAATAAGGTTTGGCTACCTGCGGAAATCTCTTCTCTGGTGATACCTGAATATTCATAACCATAACCGGTGGGTAAGGTTTGTGCAGCTACTTCTTCAATAGCGCTAATGGCATCACCCGAACTATACCCATCATTTGGCGCCCCACTTATTTTTGCCGCTTTAAATAGATTAAAACGGGTTAAACTTTGCGGTCCATAAACCCTTTCTAGACTGATAAATTCGGTAATAGGTGCCATAACACCGTTCTCTTTTTTCACTTTAATAGCATTTAAGCTTTCAAGATTGGCTCTAAAGTTTGGCTCTCCCTGATAAATAACTCGGAATTGCTTTCCAAATTTATTGAAGTTTGAAGCATACACCCCGCTTAAATAACCTTGCATCACACCTAAAACACCTTCTACATCTAAACCAGCAAGCTTTGTTTTAGCAACATCTACTACCACTTCATATTGCGGAAAAGTAGGGTCGAATGTTGTGCTGGCATACTGTATTTCTGGTCTTTTACTTAATGCTTCAATAAAATCTTGACTCACATCATAAAGTGCATCTACTGTGCCACCACTTTGATCTTGTAATTGCACCTCAAAACCGTTGCTTAAACCAAATCCGGTTATAGTTGGTGGGGCAAAAAATATCATTCGAGCATCTTTTATACCTGCTGTTCTTGCGAATAACTGACCGATGATATCCTGTACAGATTGTCCCTCTCCCGTACGTTCGGCCCAAGGTTTTAATTTTAAAATAAACATACCATAGTTAGATCCAGAACCGCTGATAAAGCCACGACCAGTAGATCTTAAGAACGACTGTACTTCAGGAATATCTTCAATGATTTTCTGTAATTCATCCAACACTTCGTCTGTTCTTTCCATGGATGATGCTGCGGGTAAACTGATATCGGCAAAAACGGAACCTTGATCTTCATCAGGTACGAAGCCTGTTGGTGTAGTATTCATAAGGTAAACAAACACACCAATAAAAACAACGATAATTCCAAAAGCTAATGCCTTTTTATGAGTAAAGAATGTGACTACTTTTTTATATTTATTGGTGGTTTTCTCAAATCCTACATTAAACGCTATATAAAAACGTTGCACATAACTTTTTGATTTATGCTCCTCGTGTGGTTTTAATAGTAACGCACATAAAGCAGGACTCAAGGTCAACGCGTTAACGGCAGACAAAATAATGGCAATAGTAAGTGTTATACCAAACTGTTGATAGAACACCCCAGAAGAACCACTAATAAATGTTACCGGAACAAATACAGCTGCCATTACCAAGGTAATAGAAATAATGGCTCCTGAAATTTCACTCATAGCATCTATACTCGCTTTTCGGGCAGATTTATACCCTGAGTCTAATTTTGAATGAACGGCTTCTACTACAACTATAGCATCATCTACCACAATACCAATAGCGAGCATTAAAGCAAATAAGGTTAATAGGTTTATGGTAAATCCAAATAAACTTAAGAAAAAGAAAGTTCCTACAATAGCCACAGGTACTGATATCGCAGGAATTAAAGTAGAACGCAAATCTTGTAAAAAGATAAAAACAACAATAAAAACCAGTATGAAAGCCTCTATTAAGGTACTAATTACCTTATCAATAGATGCATCTAAATAGTCATTAGCATTAACCATTTCTGTATACTTAACACCTTCAGGAAAGTTTTTGGAAGCTTCTTGTAATATTTCAATCGATTGTGCTACAACATCTTGCGCATTAGATCCTGCAGATTGTGCAATGGCAACACCAATACCTGGATTACCATTTATAAATGTATCTGTACTGTATGATTGTGATCCTAATTCAACTCTAGCCACATCTTTTAAGCGTAAAATACGTCCATCATCCGTAGTCTTGATAATAATTTCTTCAAAATCTGTAGCATTTTGTAATTTACCTTTGTACTTTAAAGTGTATTGATACGCTTGATTTCCTTGCAAACCTAATTCACCAGGTGCAGCTTCAAGGTTTTGATCATTAAGTGCTGCGGTAATATCGGATGGAATTAAACCGTAGTTTGCCATAATGTTGGCCTTTAGCCAAATACGCATACTGTAATCTTTAGCACCAAATGCTGAAGCACTACCAACACCATCGACTCTTTTTAATACTGGTACGAGATTGATTTCGGCATAATTCTGGATAAATTCTTCATCATAATTTTCACTTTCACTGTACAGCCCAAAAATAAGTACATTACTACTTTGCTGTTTTTTTGTAGTGACACCAGATTGTGTTACCTCTGAAGGTAATAAATTTGTAGCGGTAGAGACACTATTTTGAACATTTACTGCTGCGATATCAGGATCAGTGCCTAGTTCAAAATATACCGTTATACTTGCTGAACCACTAGTTGCAGTAGAGGTCATATAGGTCATACCTTCTACACCATTAATGGCTTCTTCTAAAGGAACTATTACACTATTCAAAACAGCTTCTGCATTGGCACCATCGTAAGAGGCAGAGACTTGTACTGTTGGTGGTGCAATATCAGGATATTGAGATACTGGTAATGTGGTTATTCCGATAACTCCTAAAATCAAAATGATAATAGAAATTACCGCTGAAAGCACCGGTCGTTTTATAAATTTATTAAACATAATTTCTATTTTATTGGTTAGTAGATGTTACTTTTTCGGTGATTTGCTGTAAAGCTTTTATATCACTGTCTTTTACTTGAACTGGTTTTATTTCTTTACCACTAGTTAAGCCTGAAATACCTTCAAGAACTACTTGGTCACCATCTTTAAGTCCGTCTGTAACAATATAGGCTTGTCCAGAATTTGTTGCGGTTACCGTAATTTTTTTAGATTGAACTTGAGACTGGTCGTTAACCAAATACACATAAACACCACCTTGAATTTCGAAAGTAGCGGATTGTGGAATTAAATATGCACCTTCAATAGTTCTTGGAAGTTGTATGGTGGCACTATTACCTGTTCTCAATAAATTATCTGGATTATCAAAAATAGCACGGACATTAAACGAACCGGTTTCTTCGTCTACTTGACCACTAACAGTTTGAATTTTTCCTTTTTGGTCAAAAGCCGTATAATCAGGAAGCAAAAGAGAAACTTCATCTAAACTCTTTAGCAAGCCAACCTTTGCAAATTCTAAATACGTTTTTTCGTTAATTGAGAAATAGGCATATACTTGTTTAATATTAGAAACTGTAGTTAAAGGCTCGGTAATATTACTATTAACCAAACTTCCTAGTTTATAAGGTAACGAACCAATATAGCCCGAAACTGGTGCTGTAATTTTAGTATAATTAAAGCTGGTTTGTGCATTAGAATAATTGGCTTGTGCTTGTTCTAAAGCTGCTTCCGCTGCTGTAAGTGAGTTTTCAGCAGAGGTCAACTCAAACTTGCTGATAATTTCTCTGTTTACTAAAGGTTTTGCTTTTTCAACATCCACTTGAGCAGAACTAACATTCGCTTTTGCACTGCTAACAGCCGCTTTAGTACTTAAAAGGTCTTGTTGGTATTCAGGGGCATTTAATGAAAAAAGCAGCTGCCCCTTCTGTACATATTCTCCTTCATCTACATGCACCTTTTCTATAAACCCTTCCACTCTTGGATAAATTTCAATGTTTTCGGTACCTTCAATGGTTACTGGAAATTCTCTATAAAGTTCTATATCTTTTTTTGCTATGGTTAACACTTTATAGTCTTCTACACCTTTACCAAATTCTGGCTTCTTTTGGTTATTACACGATGTGAATAAAATTACCATGAACAATAAATAGTAATAGTTCTGTATATTGATTTTTTGATATTTCATTTTCTTTGTTTTTTTAATTGGAATTGTAAAAATCTCTTATATTTAGTATTCAAAATCAATTGACGAATTCGAATAACACTTCTAATTTTAGGTTGAATTTATTGATAGGCTTTTTTTAATTTGTGTTTGTGCGTTTACTGTATATTTTTTTACTAAGAGTAGTGATACAATAGCAGCAATACTATCACTAATAGGAAAAGCTATCCAAATACCTGTTAAACCATAATTATAATTTAGTAAATACGCTATCGGAATAAATAATATAATGGGGCGCAATAGTGCTAAAAAGACTGCTGTTTTATTCTTTTGAATCGCCTGAAAATATCTAGTTATTATAATTTGAACAGCATAAAATGGAATTGAAATAGCAAATATTTGTAAAGCATTTTTTGTAATAGCAAATACATTTTGGTTTCCATTACTTTCTATAAAAACACTTGTAATTTGCGTTGGAAAAAACTCTAAAATAAAAAAACCAAAAACGGTTACAATACTTACTATTTTTACGGCAAGTTCTAATGTTTTACGTGATCTATCAAAACGGTTTGCACCATAATTAAAACTTATAATAGGCTGCATTGCGTCACCAGTACCTAAAGCAATCATCATAAAAAAAACGTTTACGCCAAATAGTATTCCCATAGCCGCAACACCATCAGTTCCTCCAGAATTTAATAATAAACTATTTGCAAACACATTCTGAAAACTAATAGCTATATCCATTAAAAACGGTGCTAACCCTACAAGCAATACAGGAAAAATAATTGATTTTTGTAGTCTTATTTGCTTCCATTTCAATTTCACTAAACTTTTTCCACTTGCATAATATCTAATTAAAAGTATCGCATTTGTAGCCTGAGCAATTATGGTGGCTAATGCAGCACCACGTATACCTAAATTAAATATTTTCATAAAAACATAATCTAAGCATAAGTTTATTACACAAGAAAGCACTAGAAGTTTTGCAGGAAATGTTGGGTTTCCTTCGGCTCTACATGTAAATTCTAAAGCCAGAAAAAAACTAAGTGGAAATCCTAAAATTATAACCAATAAATACTCTGCTGATAAATTTAATAAGGTACCACTTGCTCCAAATAACTCCAATAAGGGCTTGTAATAAATAAGACCAAGTCCTGTAAAAAGTAACATGACTAAGAATATACATGCAATAACATTTCCTAAAATAGTACTTGCTTTCTCTGGTTGAGATTCTCCTAAGTATTTGGCAATTAAAATCCCAGAACCACTACCAAATAACAATATTAATCCAAACTGAAAGAGTGTAACAGGAAATACCATTGTTACTGCAGATAAGCCTTCTACACCAACATACTGTCCTACAAAAATACGATCCACAAAATTGTAAAGTGCATTAATTAACATCCCTAAAACCGCAGGACCAACAAAGGCAAAAAGTAGTTTAGGTATGGAGTCGTTTATCAAGGAATATTTTTCCTCAGTAACCACACTTTTTTCAGAAACTTCATTTTTCTTAGGCTTTAAGAATAGAATTGTATTTTTAAATATGTGTATTAAATTACTCATTCACTGTATTATAACTGTTTACAATGCAAAGGTATCTACAGTGTAAACAAAAATGTGAATTACAATTTGTGTAAAAAAGATTATTATTTAGGTTTTTGTATTTTTGCACTCCTAATTAAAGCCATTGCATATGAAAATATTTAGCGATATCAACTCTTATTTTTTAAACCATACGCAACCTGCTAATGATTATGCGAACAGTTTTTTTATACGAAGAATAGCAAAGGGTATGAAACATGTAGAACCCGATGATGAGTTTTGGGGACCCCATAAGCGCGATTTTTTTGAGATTGCTATTTTACATAAGAGTACTACCAACATTCAAATTGGTAATCAAACCCTTAATCAATTAGAGAATAGCTTAGCCATTGTTTCCCCTTTTCAAGTTATTAATTATAGTAAAGTACCACCCAATGACGATTATGGCTATATCATTTATTTTAATGCCTCAATATTTACTAATTTAAATCAGTCCTATAGGTTACAAAACGAATTTCCTTTTTTCAAAATCCATACTATTCCTATTTATCAAACGTCTGAAAACGATTTTAAAGCTATATTACCTATTGCTCAAGAATTATATAAAGAATCTAGGAGTACAGAAATACACAATAAGGAGGTTGTTAGATCGCTATTATTAATTTTACTTTATAAGGTAAAGCGTGCAACTCAAAATAATAAAGGAATAGTCTCCACTAATAGGTTTGACAGTATTATGACTAAATTTGAACAACAGATCCTTAAGGGAAATAATAAATTCTTTACAGTCAACGAATATGCAGAACAAATGAATATTAGTCCAATTTACCTCACGGAATGTGTTAAGAACGCTACAGGTAAGAGCGCTCAAAAAGTACTTATAGACTATAAAATGTTATATGCAAAAACATTATTACATCAAATAGATAAGTCGATTTCAGAGGTTGCCTATGCCTTAAATTTTAATGAAGTTGCTAATTTTAATCAGTTTTTTAAGCGCAATATGGGAATTACAGCAACTCAATTTCGTAAACGTAATACTTAAGATAAGTTTTTCAAAGCGTCAATAACCTCATTAGGCTCTGAACGAGTTCTATAATCAACATTGACATAGCTCCATTTCACTATTCCGTCATTTCCCAACACAAATGTGGCTGGAATTGGTAATATTTTACCATTTCCATTATTGATTTTTTCCAAATCAAGATTACGATCTACTTGCATATGTTCAATCAAAAAATCTGGAACTTCCCAGGCAACACCATATTGCGAAGCAACTTTTGCATCTTGGTCAGACAATACTATAAATTCCATTTTACTAATTTCACTTTTTGTCATTGACCCATCTGGCACTTGTGGGCTGATAGCAACAAGTGTAGCACCAAGCTCATGAATATCATTTAATCTAGCTTGTAAGGCTCTAAGCTGTAAATTACAGTACGGACACCAGTCACCACGATAAAATGTTACAACAACTGGCCCTTTATCTAGCAAAATATCTAACGCTATAGATTTTCCTTCAGGGGTAGGTAGTTTAAATTTTGGTGCTTTTTGCCCTATTTTAATAGCATTATCTCCTTGTTGGAAGGCTTTTGCTTTACTAATAATTTCATCAACGCCTTTCATAAAGTCAGGATTAGCTTGTCGTCCTGCTGCAATTTTAGCTTTAGTTTGTGCTCTTAAATTATTCATTTTTTTTATTGTTTGTGGTTTTACCGGTTGTGAGTTTTCTCATTAAAAGTAACCCTAGATGATTCACTTTTGAAATTGTATATTCAATGTACTTTTAGACATTACTGTCCGCAAGATAAAGACGCTCGTGTTAAACGGTATTAATTTTACCCCTATTTTCTTGTTTCAATTTTTATGTTACCATTGATTAGCATTTTTTTTGCCAATGCCCATCTGATATACCCGTACTCCTTATTGTTATTATTTCTACTTTATATATGCTATGCTTAAAACTTAATAGATTACTCATATCGTAATGCTGTAATTGGGTCTAGAGCCGAAGCTTTTCTTGCTGGATACCATCCAAAAAAGATACCAGTAACCGCACATACTGCAAAGGAAATTATAATAGAATACATAGCAACGCTTGTTGGCCAATTTAAGAATTTTTCGATGAAAACGGTTGATCCTAGTCCTAGGATAACACCTAAAACACCACCTGTAATACTTATTAAAATTGCTTCAATTAAAAACTGCATTAAGATATCTGCTCCTTTTGCTCCTACTGCCATACGTAAACCAATTTCTTTGGTACGTTCTTTAACTGAAACATACATGATATTCATAATACCAATACCACCAATTAATAGAGATATACTAGCTACTGCAACTAATAAAACGGTAAGCATTTCACTTGTAGAACTAAAGGTAGAAATAAGCTCTTCCATAGAACGCACAGTAAAATCATCTTCCTCACCATCTAGTAATTTATGTTCGGTACGTAAAATGGCACTAACCTGCTCTACGGCATCTGGAGCATCATCTTCACTAATAGCAGAAGCTATAATTTGGTTTAGGTGATCTATAGCTAAAATACGTTTTTGAACTGTGGTATAAGGCGCAATCACAACATCGTCTTGATCTTGACCAAAGGTGTTCTCTCCTTTTTCCTCTAATACCCCAATTACTTTAAAAGGAATATTGTTAAAACGAATCATTTGCCCTACAGGTTCTTGTCCATCAGGAAATACATTCTCAACTACTGTTTGCCCTATCACAGCAACTTTAGAAGCCGATTTCACTTCTGCATCAGTAAACATACTACCACTTTGTAAACCAACTACCTTGATATTTAAATATTCAGGGTTTACACCATAAATGGAAGAAGGCCAGTTGTTAGAACCATTAATAATTTGTCCGTTACCATTAACTAAAGGTGTGATGTAGCTAATTAAATCAGACTGCTCTTTTATAGTTTCATAATTTGCTAAAGTTAAGGTTTGTACATCTCCTCCACTACCTCTTGCAGGACCTCTGTTGTCTGCTCCTGGTTGAATGGTTATCATATTAGAACCCATTGCAGAAATAGTAGTACGAATACTTTCTTTAGAGCCTTCACCTATAGCTAACATAGCAATTACAGAAGCAACACCAATGATGATTCCTAGCATAGTTAGCAAGGTTCTTGTTTTATTAAGAACAATGGCTTTTGTAGCGATTTTAAATAAATTTAATAGTCTCATAATTAATGTTCTTGTTTAGGTAATTTTGCTAATTCTGCAGCTGCAGATTGCACATCTTGATTTTGGTAATCTTGTATAATATTACCATCTTTTAAAACCACAGTTCTACTACTAAAAGTAGCAATGTCTGGTTCATGCGTTACAAACGTAATGGTAATACCTTGTTTGTTTAACTCTTGAAATAAAGACATGATTTCATAAGAGGTTCTAGTATCTAAATTTCCTGTTGCTTCATCGGCTAAAATCATTACTGGGTTATTTACCAAAGATCTAGCAATAGCAACACGTTGTTGTTGTCCTCCAGAAAGTTGCGCAGGCGTATGATGTAAACGCTCTCCTAATCCTACTTTTTCAAGAGCTTCAACAGCTCGTTTTCTACGTTCTTCAGAAGAAACTTTACTGTTATATAATAAAGGTAATTCTACGTTTTCAATAGCAGATGTTCGTGCTAATAAATTATAAGATTGAAAAATGAATCCTATTTTTTCGTTTCTAATAGTTGCTAGTTCATTACGTGACAAATCTTTAACACTAACACCATCAATTTCATAGGTTCCAGAAGTGGGTTGATCTAAACAACCCAAAATATTTAACATAGTACTTTTACCAGAACCACTAGATCCCATTATGGTAACAAACTCGCCTTCTTTTATAGAAAATGAAATACCTCTTAATGCATGAACCGTTTCGGTTCCCATGGTAAAATCACGTTTTAAATCCTGTATTTTTATTATTTCTTTACTCATGGTTTTCTATTTTTTTCTGTTTCCTCCTGGATGTTGTGGCATAAAAGGGCTTTCACTTTTTTCTGTAGTACTAGCTTCTGATTTAGAAACACCTTTTAAACTATATACTAATTTATCGCCTTCTGAAATTCCGCTTAAAATTTGAACGTTTACACCATCACTAGCACCAAGTGTTACCGTTTTAGGTGTAATAGATCCATTAGATTCTAATACCCAAAGAGCGGTTGCTTCTCTAGATCTTTCGCTATTATTTGTCTCTAATTGATGTTGTTGGTTGTAAGTAGCAAGTATTTCTCTTTCTGGTTTAAAGTTGATTGCTTTAGCTTCAGCAGTTAACACATCATTTAACTCTAAAGTAAAAATAGAAATGGTTGCTGTTAAACCTGGTTTTAGTTTTAAATCTTCATTATCTGCTTTAACAACTACTGTATAAGTAACTACATTTGAGGTTACTGTTGGGTCTAAACGTACTTGTGTTACCACTCCTTTAAAAGTTTCACCTATGTAAGCATCTACTGTAAATTCTACACGTTGTCCTTCTTTTACTTGTCCTATATCTGCTTCATCTACATCTGCTTCTACTTGCATTTCTTTTAAGTCTTGAGCAATAGTAAATAAGGTTGGTGTACTGTAACTTGCAGCTACTGTTTGTCCTTCTTCAATATCTTTAGATAATACCACTCCGTCAATTGGAGAGTAAATATTAGCATATCCTAAGTTGGTTCTTGCCGATTGCAAATCAGAATAACGCTGTGTTACTGTACCTTTTGCTGTTTGATAGTTATAGTTAGCATCATCAAAATCAGACTTACTAATCACCTGATTATCGTATAAGGTTTTCTGTCTGTCGTAGATAGTTTTTGTATAATCTCTCTGGCTTACCGCATTATCATAAGCAGCTTGTGCTTGTGTAAGCGATGCTTGTAAATTGGTTTTATCTAACTCTGCTATTAATTGACCTTCTTTAACTACAGTGTTATAATCTACGTACACTTTTTCTACAACTCCAGACACTTGCGTACCAACATCTACTTGATTTATAGGTTCTATGGTTCCTGTTGCAGTAACCATTGTAGTAACATTTGCTTTTTTAGCAGCAACTGTTTTTGGTTCTATTACTACAGCGTCATCGCCTTTAAAAAAGCTAAAACCAACAATAGCAATTACTATTAATATTATGGCGCTTATTATGATTTTCTTATTATTTTTCATGATTGTATGGTTTAAAGTTTAATGTCGTTTCCTTGGTAAAATTGTAATAATTGGTGGTATAAAATATTTAAGTATTTAGCTTGTAAATAATTTTGTTGTGCATTAGTAAACGTGTTTTGGCTTATTACTAAATCTGTAGTACTTAAAGCGCCTAATTCATATTTTTTCTGCGCTAGTTTATATGATTGTTCTGCTGCTATTTTAGAAGCTTCAGAAGCAATAACTTGTTCTTGTGCAGATAATGCGTTTTGATATGCTGTTTCTACTTTTTTATACACTTCTTTTTCTGTAGATTGCTTTTGTATTTCTGCTTTTTCAATATTTAGTTCAGCTGTTTTTACTGCTGCTTTTGTTTGGTTTCTATTGAAAATTGGAATACTTAAAGATAATCCTAATTTTTGATTAAAGTTTATATCAAACTGATCTGAAAACGTATTGTCATTAACACTAGTGAAACCTGAACCTACACTTCCTGTTAAGGATAATGTTGGTAAAAAAGCTCCTTTAGCAATATCTAATTCTTTTTCATTAGCAGCAATATTTAAATTACTAGCTTGTATTTCTGGAAGAATTCCTAAAGCTTTACTATAAACGGTTGCTTTATCCATTTCAAGATTTATTAAATCCATGTTTTCATCAATGCTTTCTACTTGCATATCATCCATTGGAGATAATTCTAACAATTGTTTTAGCTGAATAATATATTGTTGGTAATCATTTTTAGCTGCTATAACATTGTATTTGTTTGTAGCTGTTTGGCTTTGTGCTTCGGTATAATCACTTAAAGCGATTGTTCCTGCATCTAAACGAGCTTTAGCTCTTTCTTCTTCTGTTTCTGAAGCTAATAAATTGTTTTCCGCAATAGCGATATTTTCTTTACTATAAAGGGTTTGCAGATATACTTCTAGAATGTTTAAAACGATGTTATTTTTTTCTACTTCTTCTAAAAAAATACTCTGTTCTAACAATATTTTGTTTTGCTTAATTTCATTATTAAGTTGGTTTCCTTTAAACAAAGTCATTGAACTATTAATACCAACATTGGTACTATGAATTTGGTCTGTAACATAATCGCTAGTAATTGGGTCAATGGTATTACCACTAGAAAAATTTTGCGATGCACTACCAAATAAGTTAGGCAATCTAGATGATTTTGCTTTACTATAATCTACTTCTGCAATGCTTTTATTTAAAGTTGCATCTTTAACAGTAATATTATTTTCTAAAGCATAGCTAATGCAGTCTTCTAAAGACCACACTTTTGGTGTGTTGCTATCAGAAACCTCTTGAGCAAAAGATAACTGCATAAAGAATATGCTGGCAAGGATGAGATATAATTTCATTTTTTTGAGTGTTTTGATTTAACAATTCAAAGATGAAACTATATACTTACTTATTATAAAGCGATAGACGTTTGCGAGTATTGAATATACAAATGCCTTTATTTTATCGATGAGATTTTTATAAATTCTAAACCTTTTTCTATTTAAGTGTTAGTTCATTGTTTTTCACTTTAATACAGAACTTAAATATTTTATAAAAAATTAACATTTATTAAGAAATAGAACTGTTTTTATATATTACTTTTGCGCACTTAAATTAATTATCAAGAATCTCATAAAAAGGAGATAGCAACCTGCAATAACAAGCAAGGTGCTGAATAGATAAGCCAATTCATTGGAAAAAATGTTAACCCATACTTCTAATACGAATAGCTATTTCCTTTTTAAAATGAAAAAAAAAGACAAATGGCAAGTTCAAAAGCAATTACACCACAATTCTCTGCATTAATACCCTTATTTGTATTTGTATTTACCTTTTTAGGTGTAGGAATTTATCTTAACGACTTTTATGCTTTACCTGCACCAATAGCCGTTATTGTAGGTATAATAGTTGCGTTTTTAATGTTTAAACAAACTATAAATTCTAAAATAAACACCCTTTTAAAAGGATGTGGTGATGATAAAATATTAACCATGTGCTTGATCTATTTGTTAGCGGGAGCATTTGCAACCATAACTAAAACCACAGGAAGTGTAGATGCTATTGTAAATTTAGGATTAGACTTTATAGCAATACAGTATATTTATTTTGGTGTTTTTATAATTGCAGCTTTTTTATCGGTTTCTACAGGAACCTCTGTTGGTGCAATTGTAGCTTTAGCTCCTATTGTTATAGGTTTTGCAGAAAAAAGTAATGTAGATCCAGCTATTTTATGTGGTGCTTTATTAGGAGGTAGTATGTTTGGTGATAACTTATCTATTATATCAGACACCACTATTGCAGCAACACAATCTTTAGGTTGCAAAATGAGTGATAAATTTAAACAGAATATTAAAATAGCGCTTCCAGCAGCTTTGTTTACTATTGCTATTCTTGTTTTTCAAGGATTACAACTAGATTCTAATTTAGAAGACACTACTGTTTATACTTATTCTGTATTAAAAATAGCGCCTTATATTTTGGTTATTGCCTTATCTGTAATTGGTGTCAATGTATTTGTAACCTTACTTTTAGGTGTTATTTCTGGAGTGTTTTTAGGAATTGTATATGGAGATTTTACCTTAATAGAATCTACTAAAATAGCATACACAGGTTTTACAAATATGACAGAAATATTTCTTCTTTCATTGTTAACTGGTGGTTTAGCAGCTTTAGTATCTAGAAACGGAGGGATTGATTATTTTTTAATCAATATTAAAAAACTTATAAAAAATAAAAAATCAGCACAATTGGGTATTGCCTCTTTGGTTGGTACTATTAATATGGCAATTGCTAATAATACGGTTTCTATTATTATTGCAGGACCTATTGCAAAAACAATAAACGACGAGTATGAATTAGATAACAAAAACACTGCTTCTATTTTAGATATATTTGCTTGTATTGTTCAAGGTATTTTACCTTATGGCGCACAAGTATTAATGATTTTAAGTTTTTCTAATGGTAAAATAGATTATGTAGATCTTGTTTCTAATACCTGGTATTTACTACTACTGTTAATTTACACTTTATTATTTATAAGTTTTAAACCGTTTAGTTCAAAAAAAATAATTAAATCATAAGTAATACAACGGTTTTTATACATTCTTTTAATTTAATTATAATATTCTCATCTATAAATGAATAGGTTTCCTTAAGCCTTGTGTGAAAGTTATTTTTTAATTATTCCATTATCCTGTATTTAAGTTAACGTTATTTAAACGTTTATTTCATGATATACAGTTAATTAGTTTTATATTTATATATGAAAACTAAATTATTTTTTATAGGTTTATAGAAAAATAATATATTTTTATAACTTAACAAGACATTATTTTAAAAAGATACATGGTAAAAAAATATTTTGACAATCATAATATTTCTACTAAAACAAAAGTGCTTAATCTTTTATTTTATGTATCGTTTTTAGCTTCCATTTTAATTTGCATTACTTCAGAAAAAAAGCAGTTATTATGTACCATGCCTTTTCTTATTATAATATTATTATTAAAATATTTAAGTATTACAAAAAAGAAGGCAGATCCTTTGTATGTTGTGGCTTTAATAGCTGTTTTTATTTCAACCACTTTAAGTTTATTTTCTTTTAAAGAATACTTTGTTTGGGTTGCTTCTTTTACCTCTTTATACCTAATACTATGTAGCTTAACCCTTAGAAAATATTTAAATAAAGGTAAATTTAAATCTTTACTTCAAGGCTCTGTTATTGTAGGTATCATGTTAGTATTATATTTAATTTTAGCAGTTGTAGAACTCGTTATAAATTATATACCAGACAATAATCAGTTCTTTATATTTTTAGGAGCTTTTTGTTTATTTATTTTCTCTTTAACATTTGCTGTTATTTATATTAATGATAAATATGCCAACGGAACCATTTTATTAGCTTCAGGTATTTTTACTATTTTTCAAATAGCATTAGCTCCTATTAATGAGCTTTTTTTATTCACTAAAACCTTCACGCTTATCATTATTATTTGTCATATCATTTCCATTTTTCTTTTTATAAAGTTTATAACAGAAACAAATCCGAAGGAAAATAATGTAAATAATACATACCTGTAAAACTCCAGTACTTCTCTATTATAGTTTACCTAAATACCTTTGAATATAAATTTATGTTAAAAAAAGAATGAACATTCATTTTTTACTTACCTTTGTATTATAATTTTAGATAATGGCAAAACTTCAAAAAAGTATAGATAAAAGAAATGCGCTAGTTAAAGCAACCATTGAGTTAGTAAATAATAATGGTTTTCACGCTACGCCAATGAGTAAAATTGCAAAAATGGCAAATGTATCACCTGCTACCATTTATTTATATTTTGAAAACAAACAAGATTTAGTAAATCAAACATACATAGATGTAAAAGCAGAATACACCGAATATGCTTTTAAAAACTATGATGAAACCATGTCTGTAGAAGCTGGTTTTGAACGCATCTGGAAACGTATTGCAGACTTTAAACTTAAAGAATGTGAAAACGCTATGTTTTTGGCACAATGTGATAATACACCAATGATTGATGCACATAGCAGACAGGAAGGTATCAAACACCTACAACCACTACTCGACCTTTGGGAACGTGGTAGAAAAGAAGGTATAATTAAACCCTTGTCTGATTATTTATTATATGCCTATTCTATAAATCCGTTATCGTTTTTAATGATGATTCAAAAAAGAGGTGATATTCAATTAGATGAAAAACAATTAGAAGAAGCCTATCAATCTGCTTGGAGCAGTATAAAACAATGTAAATAAAATGAATAAATCTGCTATAATACTAGGCGCAACCGGTTTAACCGGAAGCATATTACTTCAAAAATTATTAGAAGATGATAGGTACCAAAGTATCAAATTGTTTTCTCGTTCTAAAATAGAAGGATTACCTAGTAAAGTCACGCAATATATTGGTGACCTTTTAAAACTTGAAGATTTTAAAGCCAAATTTATAGCAGACGAAGTGTATTGTTGTATAGGTACAACAGCAAAGAAAACACCTGACAAAACGCAATATAAAAAAATAGATTATGGTATTCCTGTTACAGCTGCAAAGCTAGCAAAGGCAAATAATATTGATACTTTTTTAGTGATTTCTGCAATGGGAGCCAATAAAAATAGTACAGTATTTTACAATAAAACAAAAGGGGAAATGGAACAAGATGTGTTACAATATAATATTAAAAATACCTTTATTTTAAGACCTTCTCTAATTGGTGGTAACCGTAAAGAAAGCCGAATATTAGAAAAAATAGCATTGGCTGTTTTTAAAATAATACAACCATTATTTATAGGAAAACTTAAACAATATAAAATTATAGAACCTAACGATATTGCACAAGCCATGCTACATTTAGCAAATAGTGCAAGTCATGCCGAAGTTATTTTAACTTCCAATGATATTAAACAAATTTCAAAAAAAAACTAAAAAAAATTACATGGAATTATTAGATAAATTAAACTGGAGATACGCTGCAAAAGCAATGAATGGCGAAAAAGTATCCGAAGAAAAAATAGAACGTATTCTTGAAGCTGCTCGCTTAGCTCCTACTTCAAGCGGATTACAACCTTTTGAAATTTTTGTTATAAAAAATCAAGATATAAAAGAACAAATTAAACCTGTAGCTTGGAACCAATCTGTAATTACAGACTGTTCGCATTTACTCGTTTTTGCTGCTTGGGATACCTATACAGCAGACAGAATTAATTATATGTTTGATTTAACCAATGATATTCGTGGTTTTAAAAACGAAGGTTGGGAAAACTATCGTCAAATGTTATTAAACGCATATCCTCAAAAAGATGCCGAAGAGAATTTTAACCATGCTGCAAAACAAGCGTATATTGCTTTTTCGCAAGCTATAGCTGCTGCTGCCTTTGAAGGTGTAGATGCAACACCTATTGAAGGTTTTGATCCTGCTGCTGTGGATCAAATTTTAGGATTACCAGAAAAAGGATTACGTAGTGCTGTTTTATTACCATTAGGTTATAGAAAAGAAGATGCAGATTGGTTAGTAAATCTTGTTAAGGTGAGAAAACCTATGGAAGACTTAGTAACTGTAATAGACTAATTAGTAACTGTAATAGACTAAAAAAAACAATTATGATAAAGACTATATTATTAAATAACAGACCAGAAGGAAAACCAACAGTTTCAAATTTTGAATTTGTTACTAAAGACACAACACTTACCATCTCTGAAGGAGAAATACTCTTAGAAGCAGTTTATGTTTCTGTAGATCCTTATTTAAGAGGTCGTATGAGCGACGCAAAATCATACGTTCCACCTTTTGAGTTAAACCAACCTGTTCAATCTGGTGTTATTGCAAAAGTAATAGCATCTAAAAACAGTAAATTTACAGAAGGTGATTTTGTTTCAGGCTTGTTAGCTTGGCAAACACAACAAGTTTCTAACGGAGAAGGCTTGCTAAAAGTAGATGGCTCAAAAGCACCTTTAAGTACGTATTTAGGTGTTTTAGGTATGACAGGATTAACGGCATATTTAGGATTAAATGAAATAGGAAAACCAAAAGCAGGAGAAACCATTGTTGTTTCTGGTGCTGCTGGTGCTGTAGGTTCTGTTGTTGGGCAAATAGCTAAAATTTTAGGGCTTCATGTGATAGGAATTGCTGGAACCGATGAAAAAATAGAACTACTAAAAACCAAATTTGGCTTTGATGCTGGTATCAATTATAATACTTGTACAGATATAAATGCAGCTATTAAAAAAGCTGCTCCAAATGGTGTAGATATTTATTTTGATAATGTTGGCGGACCAATTTCTGATGCTGTTTTATTCAATATAAACCGTTTTGCTAGAATTATTATTTGTGGAGCTATTTCTGTTTATAATAAAACCGAGACACCTAAAAGTATTAGCGTACAGCCTTTCTTAGTAAAAAATAGTGCTTTAATGCAAGGATTTATAGTTTCTAATTACGCTGAAAAATTCCAAGAAGCTATGCAACAGTTAGCGACTTGGTTAGGTGAAGAAAAACTAAAATATACCGAAACTGTAGTAGAAGGTTTCGATAATATCCCGAATGCTTTTATCGATTTATTTGAAGGTAAAAACAAGGGAAAAATGATTGTAAAAATTTAATTAAAAAAGAAAAGAAGATGAACAATTTTGAATTTAAAAATCCAACCAAAATAATTTTTGGAAAGGATACCATAGAAAAATTAGAAAGTGAAATTCCTAAAGAAGCCAAAGTATTATTACTTTATGGTGGAGGAAGTATTAAAAAGAACGGCATATACGATCAAGTAAAAACAGCATTATCTAATGTTGATGTTGTAGAGTTTGGTGGTATTCCTGCAAATCCAGAATACGCAACCTTAATGGATGCGCTACAAATAATTAAAGAGGAAAATATCACCTATTTATTAGCTGTTGGTGGTGGTTCTGTTATTGATGGTACCAAGTTTTTATCTGCTGCAGCTGTATATACAGGAGATACGCCTTGGGATATTTTAACCCAAAATATTAGAACCGAAAAAGGAATGCCTTTTGGAACCGTTTTAACTTTACCTGCAACAGGATCTGAAATGAACTCAGGTGCTGTAATTACTAGAGCAGAAACCAAAGAGAAATTAGCTATGGGAGGACCAGGTTTATTTCCGCAATTTTCTATTCTAGATCCACAGGTAATTACTTCTATTCCTAGACGTCAATTAGCAAATGGTTTAACAGATGCTTTTACACATGTTTTAGAGCAATATATGACCTATCCAATTGGTGCTTCGTTACAAGATCATTTTGCCGAAAGTATTTTACAAACTCTTATTGAAGTGGCTCCAAAGGTACTTAAAGATCCTACAGATTACCAAGCGGCTTCTAACTTTATGTGGAGTTGTACTATGGCTTTAAACGGATTAATACAAAAAGGTGTACCTACAGATTGGGCTGTGCATGCTATTGGTCATGAGTTAACTGCCTTATTTGGTATTGATCATGCTAGAACATTAGCTGTAATTGCCCCTAGTCATTACAAATATAATTTTGAAGCTAAAAAAGACAAGCTAGCACAATATGCAGAGCGTGTGTGGAATATTACAGAAGGTAGTACAGACGATAAAGCCTATGCTGCTATTGAAAGAACAGTAGTCTTTTTCCATGAATTAGGTATTGATACTAAATTATCAGACTATACGGAAGATTATGAAGGAACTGCCGAAAAAATTTCAAAACGTTTTACAGATCGTGGTTGGTTAGGCTTAGGAGAACACCAAGACTTATCACCAGATAAAGTAGAAAAAATTGTAAAAATGGCTTACTAATTATTAGAATGAATTTAATAAAAACACTAGCCTTAACACTTACCATTATTACAGCTTCTAGTTGTAATAATGGTAAAAAGGAAATCGTTTCTGAAAAAATTTCAGACGAAAAAATAGAATCTAAAAAAGATAAAAAAATGAAAGTATTATTTGTATTAACATCTCATGATCAATTAGGAGATACCGGAAAGAAAACAGGATTTTGGGTAGAAGAATTTGCAAGTCCTTATTACTTTTTATTAGATAAAGGAGCAGAAATTACTATTGCCACACCTAAAGGAGGTGCTGCACCAATAGACCCAAGTAGTGATTCGCCAGATGCTGCAACAGAAGCAACAGAGCGTTTTAATAAAGATGCAGATGCTAAATCTAAAATTGCAAATACCAACAAATTGTTAGATATGAATGCAGATGATTTTGATGCTGTATTTTATCCTGGAGGTCATGGTCCTTTATGGGATTTAACTAACGATAAAACATCTGTAGCTTTAATTGAAAAATTTAATAGCCAAGAAAAACCTATTGCCTTTGTTTGTCATGCTCCAGCGGTATTAAGAGATGTTAAAAATGAAGAAGGAAAAGCTTTAGTAAAAGGTAAAAAAGTTACAGGCTTTTCAAATGCTGAAGAATCTGCCGTTGGTTTAACAGAAGTGGTACCATTGTTATTAGAAGATATGCTTATAGAAAGTGGTGCTATGTATTCTAATGGTGAAAACTGGGCTCCTTATGCCATTCAAGATGGTAATTTAATTACAGGGCAAAACCCAGCTTCTTCAGAGTTGGTTGCAGAAAAATTATTAGAGAGTTTAAACTAATTTAGTTTTATAGTATTAAAAAAGGTTGCCTAATTGAGGCAACCTTTTTTGTTTATAATACGTTTTATAAAACGAATTTGAATAGCGTATAAAATAAAAAAGCCCATCTCAAGAGATGGGCTTTTTGAAAATATATGAATATGTCTTAGATAACTTTTACGTTTACTGCGTTTAATCCTTTTTTTCCGTCTTGTAAATCATATTCAACTTCATCACCTTCTCTAATCTCATCGATTAGTCCAGAAATGTGCACAAAATGATCTTTGTCTACTCCTTCTTCAGTTATAAAACCGAATCCTTTTGTGTCGTTGAAAAATTTTACTGTTCCTTTACTCATTGTAATGTAATTTAATTTATTTATACTTAATAGTTTGCAAGTATAGTGCCATTAATTCAAAGTTCAACTCTTTTTAGTGTTTTTATTTCAATTAATTGCAAAATAAATTAAAATCGTTCTTATTTCTAGTTAATTAATATCCTCCTCATAGCCTGGTAATTCTAGTGCTTTTACAGATTGTATGGCGTTTCCTGCTATTCCTTTTATAGAACCATACATATCTATGGTATTGGTAACCACTTTTTCAATTTGCTTTTCTCTTTGTTTCCAAATTCTTTGCATAGAACGTTTTTCGCTTTCTAAGTCCGATTTCATTTGAGTAAATCCTTCCACAATCGCTTCAATTTGCATTCTAAAGGTATTACTGGTAAGATAATCATACAGTAAATCCATTTTATCTCCTTTGTTTTCTTGCGAAACGATAGCATTGTTTACTTGTAAAATTCCTTCTCTTAAAACAGCACAAAGGCCTTTAAACTCTTCGTAGTTACAAATCCAAATACCATCTTTTAATCCCATTCTATCCATATCAGAAGGCATTACTTCGGTTACTAAAACACCAACATTTGCTCCTTTATCTCTAATATCTGCTTTAAATTTTTCAATCCAAGTAGGTTGAAAATCTTTGGTTCTTTTACTTTCATAATAAATGGTACCACAATTTTGTTCTGTTCTAGAATGTACAATTTGAATACAGTCTCCTCCTCTAGCACCTTTTTTAATTTCTTGAATGGTATCTAACGGAAACTGTGTAGCCAACCATTCTTCTATTGCAAGCTCTTGTACTTCGCCTTGCAATTGCATAGAACCTTGCTCCTGCTTACGTTTCATTTCTTCGGTAAGCTTTTTTTGGTCTTCTAACTGCTTTTGCATTTCTTTAAAACGCAATTCGTTTTTATCTTCTTCTAACTTTTTAATCTTCTCTTTTTCTAAAGCTAACATTTCATTTAGCTTTTTTTGAGCTTCAGCTTCAGCTGCTTCTTTTAATTCGCTTTTTTCTCTCTTAAGCTTTTCTATTATTGCCTTAGAGCGATTTAATTCTTTTACTTGCGCAGATTTTTCGTTTAGTTCTTTTTGTAAAGCATCAAACTGTTCAGACTGTTCTTCTTTTAGTTTAAGCTTTAGTTTATTTTCTATTTCTTTTTTTTCTGCTTTAAGCTGATTTTCTAAACGTATTTGAAAGAGTTCATTTTCTTTCTTTTTCTTTTGTTCAAAATCTAACTTTTCTTGTTTTAATCGTTCTTGCTGACTTTGGTATTTCTTCTTTTCATCTGCAATTTGCGATTGGTATTTTTGTTTTATTTCTTCTTCTAATTGATGCGATAAAATGTCTTGCACATCTATAGATGTACCACAGTTTGGGCATTTAATTTGTGTTTCGTTTTTCATTCGCTTAATTTTTTTACACTATTCTGCATTATGCGCTTGCTAATTACATGCTTTAAAAACACTTTAGCTGCGCTCCTTTTTTAGAATATAAATATACATAAGTCCTAATTTTTTAACTTATGGTTTTTGTTTTTTTACAAAAAATAAATCTAGCTCCTTATTTAAAATAAAAAAACCAAGCTTTTAAACTTGGTTTGTATGTGTTTACCTTATTTTTCTTGAAAAGTTAAATGGTATAAGTACGCACTTTTCGTTTTTTTAAACGTGTATTGTTTGTTTTAGCAATAATGTTTTGCGCCTTTGCTTTAGGTATAGCAACAAAAGCACAATCTTGTTTCAGTTCAATAATACCAATTTCAGATTTTTCTAGGTTGCATTGTTTAAACAGTAAACCTGCAATATCTCCTTTAGAAATTTTATCTTTTCTTCCGCCAGAAATAAATAAAGTACTCCATTGGGTTTGCATAGTTGTGGTTTTACCATTTGGAGTAACTATAATATTGGTATCTATAAAATCTGGAAGTTTTTCTTTATCCCATTGCAATACATAAGCGGTTCCTTCTGCATTCATACGTGCTGTTCTACCATTTCTGTGTGTAAACTCTTCTGCTTTTAATGGTAATTGGTAGTGAATAATATAATTAAGTTCTGGAATATCTAATCCACGAGCTGCCAAATCTGTAGCAATGATAATTTGATGCGTTCCGTTTCTAAATTTTATTAAAGCACGTTCTCTATCTATTTGTTCCATTCCGCCTTGAAAACAGCCATGTGCAATATTATTTTCGGTTAAAAAATTACTAACATATTGAATAGTATCTTTAAAATTACAGAAAATAATTCCTGGTTTGTTACCAATATCCTGTAATAAATCTACTAAAGTTTGCAGCTTATTTTTGTCTGGAGAAAGTACTTTTTTAATTTCTAGATTCGATTCTTGAGTACCTAAATAATCGATTACTAATTCGTTTTTTAAACCTACAAAACGAGGGATTTCCATGTCTTGTGTAGCAGAGGTTAAAATGCGTTTTTTTATATTAGGAAGACTACTAATAATCTCTTTCATTTCTTTTTCAAATCCTACTTCTAAAGATTTGTCAAACTCATCTAAAACCAGTGTTTTAATATCATCTACTAAAAAGGTTTCTCTACGTAAATGATCTGCAACACGACCAGGAGTACCAATAATTATTGCTGGTGTATGTGCTAAATCTATTTTGTCTTTACTAAATGGTCTTCCTCCATAAATAGCATTGGCTTTAAAGCCAGAACCCATAGTACGTATAACTTGTTCTATTTGAATAGCTAACTCACGCGATGGCACTAAAATTAGCAACTGTACATTTTTACAATTGGTATTTAAATCTGCAATAGTTGGTAATAAAAAAGCCACTGTTTTACCTGTTCCTGTTGGAGATAATAAAACGGTATTTGCTGTACTAGTAATAGATAGCAAGGCTTCTTCCTGCATAGGATTAAGCGCTTTTATTTTTAGTTTGTTTAAAATATCTTGCTGTACTTTTTTGTAGTGTGCCATTGTTTATTTTTTCTTCTTCTTCTTTTCAACGGTTTGTTTTTCAACAATGGTATTGTTTTCTGCTATATAATTCGATAAGATTTTATCTACCAACTCCTCTTTGGTTAAATGATGAAAGATAGTCTTTACTTTTGCCTTAAAATCTTCAGGAATATCACGATTAGGCTTCGTTTTAAATATTTTTCTTGCCCAAAGTAATCCGTTATTTTCTTCAATACTTTTAGCGTCTGCTTTTTGAAATGCTGTAAAAGCGATACCTAATTCTTCTTCAAATTCAGGAATGTCTTGTACTTCATCTTCTTGTATAATACTTAAAGCTAAACCTGTTGCTCCTGCTCTTGCTGTACGACCACTTCTATGTACATAAGCATCATAGGTGTCTGGTAAATGATAATTAATAACAAAGGCCAGGTCTTTTACATCTATACCACGAGCAGCCAAATCTGTAGCCACTAAAATATTAATATGTCCTTCTCTAAATTGTCCCATAATTCGATCACGAATTCCTTGAGATAAACTACCATGAATAGCACCAGATGAGAATTTATTTATAGCTAGGTTTTTTGCTAATTTATTTACTGCTGCTTTAGTTTTACAAAATATAATTCCGCGTTTACCTTCGTTAGAATTTAAAAAATGCATTAATACATTTAGTTTTTCAATAGGCTCTACAACTACATATTGATGGTCTATACTTTGGTGACCAACAGTTTGCATATCTGCTTCAATTGTAACTTGATTTTTAGACAAGTTATTTTGCACCAATTGCTTTATTGTTCCTGGTAAAGTAGCTGTAAACAATAAGGTTCTTCGCTTTTTTGGTAAAGCTTTAATGATGGTATCTACACCTTCTTTATGCGCACTTACCATTTCATCAGCTTCGTCTAAAACAAAATAAGTAACGTCTTTAAGATCTATAGCATTTCTATCTATTACATCTGCTAAACGTCCTGGTGTTGCTATAACAATATGTGTAGTTTCTTTAAGTTTTTCTATTTGTGGTTTAATAGGTATACCTCCAAATAAACCTGCAATAGATACCTTTAGTTTTTCGGTATTAAAAGCCTCAAGGTTTTTGTAAATCTGTTGCCCTAACTCTCTTGTAGGAGCTAAAATTACGGCTTGAATATTGTTTTTATTTATGTCTATTAATTGTAATAAAGGCAAGCCAAAAGCTGCTGTTTTACCTGTTCCTGTTTTTGCAATAGCAACAACATCTTTATTCGTGTTTAATATTACTGGAATTACTTTTTCTTGAATATCTGTTGGCACTGTAATATTTAACGCTGTTAAACTGCGTTGTAAATCTTCGTGAATACCTAAACTAGAAAATGATTTTGACATAAATTTTATTTTGTGCAAAGATAGTAGAGTTTTATTGGTTTTAGTAATTTAATACTTTGGTTTTAAAACAAAAAAAAACAGCTTTAAAAAACTGTTTTTAATTGGTGTACATTATTCTTTAAAATTTAATATGTAGAGCATCAAACAAATGACTCATAGTCCACGCAGGACCAATCATTAAAAATTGTAAATCTTTTAAAAAAGAAGGTTTTTTGCCTTCGTGATTATGACCAATAAATTGTCCTATCCAAGCCACAACAAAAATAATCATCATAATTAACCAAAGTGGTGCTATTTGCAGTTGTGCTATTTGATGAATACCCAATAATACCAATGCCGAAAATAGTAGCATACCTATAAAAAGTACTATAGATAGACGTAAATAATATATTAAACCAAAAAGTATTACTAGCGTACCTACATGTGCATAAGGTAATAAAGCCATTGGTATTGCATTTGTTACTGCTTCTGGCATAGGAATACTAGCCAACAAACCAATTAAGCTAAAGAAAATTAATGGCACACAAATATAATGTATGGCAATATTAAGTTTTGTTTGGTGACTTTCAGCATATTCGGTTAAAAGGGAATCTATAGCTCTCATGTATTTTATATATTAATTGTTTGTTTTTGTTTTGTCTTCAAATATAAATAAGTAAAACAAAACCTATTTATTTTATTAAAATAATAATATTCTTTTAATGTTAATATTAAAAACGCAAAAAGCTTTATGAAAATTCATAAAGCTTTAAACTACTATTAATCCAATTTAATCAATAATCTAACTAGGGGAAATAAATGTATTAATATCTTCTTCTTTAATTTTTGGGTTTGCGCCTTCACTACCTGCTACTAATGCACCAACTGCACAAGCATAATCAATGGCTTCTTGCGGATTGTCTTTATTTAATAATTTACTAATTAAAGTAGCTAAAAAAGAATCTCCAGCACCAACAGTATCTACTACTTGAATTGGATAACCATTGTTATAATAAAAGGTGTTATTAAAGTATAAAATAGCACCATCAGCACCTTTGGTTACACAAATAGTTTTTGTGTTAGTATGTGAAGCTATAAAGCTAATGTTTTTTTCTAAATCGTTAGTTTTAGAGTGTAATGCCATACCAATTTCAATAATTTCTTCATCATTAAATTTTATAAAATCGGCTTCTTGCATTAAAATATTTAAAACATCAATAGTATAATAAGGAGCTCTAAGGTTTACATCAAAAATTTTATATTTCGCAATTTTTAAAAGTTCATATAGTGTAATTCTTGTAATACTATTTCTTGCTGCTAAGCTTCCGTAAATAAAAGCATCGGCATTTTCTGTGACTTTCTTGTTGCTTTCGTTTAATTTAATATTATCCCAAGCACGAGGAAGTTTTATATTATAAGTAGCAGCACCTTTTTCATTCAATACTACTTGCACTTGACCTGTTTTTAGTTTTTGGTCTACTTGTAAGTTTTCTATATCTATACCATGCTCTAAGATATAATCTTTAATTTTTTCACCATCTTCATCTTCACCTATACGACTAATAATAGACACTTTATTGTTTAACGATTGTAATCGCAAAGCAACATTTAAAGGAGCACCACCTATTTTTTTATGTGTTGTAAAAACATCCCATAAAACTTCGCCAAAACAAACTATATTTTTCATTTTAATTGGGTTTAATTGTATTGCTATTATACTCTTTAATACAAGCCTCTACTCCTCTATTTACTATATCGTTATAAGCTGTAGTATATGCCTCTACAAAGGTTTTTTCTGTTTTAAGATCTCCAAAAACAGCGTCAATTTCTAAAAAAGAAGAAGGTGTTTGTGTAGCTGTTATTGCTTGTTTGTGTAATTCTTGTTTTAAAGCATCTTTAATGTTTAGTTCTTTTCCTTTTTCATCTTTACCTAAACTATATATTGCCCAAGCAGCAGTAACAAATGCAGCTAGTTTTATAGAACCATTTGCTTTTAATTGTGAATTAATGGTTGGTAAGATGAAAATTGGATATTTAGCCGAAGTTTCCGAACAAATACGATCAATTTGATCTTTGATATTTATGTTTCCGAAACGCTCTAACAGCGATTGCTTATAATCGTTAAGATTAATACCTTCTAAATCTCCTAATGTTGGAGTAACTTCTATATGCATATAGTTATTTAGGAAGGTTCTAATATTTGTGTTGTGTACTGCTTCGTCAATAGTATTATAACCCATTAATGCACCTAGTAAACCTATTACAGAATGTCCTGCATTAAGTAAGCTTAGTTTCATTTTTTCATAAGGTTCTACGTTAGGTACAAACTGCGCTCCAACGGTTTCCCAAGCAGGTCTTCCAGCAATAAAATTATCTTCAATAACCCATTGTTTAAAAGGCTCACAAACTACTGGCCAAGCATCATCAATACCTGTGTTTTCTTTTAGGTTTGCTATATCTTCTGCTGAAGTTACAGGAGTTATTCTATCTACCATAGCATTTGGAAAAGATACATTTGTTTCCATCCAAGTAACTAAAGATGGTTCCGCTTTAGCCACATAACTTAGAAGCATTTTTTGCATCATGTGTCCATTACCTTGAATATTATCACAAGACTGAATGGTTATTCCTTTTAAACCTTGTTCTTTTCTTAATTTTAAAGCTTGTGTTAGATAGCCAAAAATAGTTTTTGGTGCTTGAGGATACTCTAAATCATGAATAATTAACGGATTGGTAAAATCAAACTCTTTAGTTGCTTCATTATAGTTATAACCACCTTCTGTAATAGTTAATGTGATGATTTTAACCTCTGGACTAGCCATTTTTTCAATGACTTTTATTGGATTTTCTGGCGCAAATAAACATTCAACAATAGAACCAATAACTTGTGTAGTATGTGTACCATCTAATTCTTTAACAATTAAGGTATATAAACCGTCTTGTTCTTTTAAAGTATTATAGATTTTAGTGTCGAAATCTAATAAGGCAACACCACAAATTCCCAAATCTTTTACAGTACCATCTTGTAATAATTGATTGGTGTAAAACGCTTCATGCGCTCTATGAAATCCGCCAATACCAACATGTACAATTCCTGTTTTAATTGCAGATCTATCATACTTTGGTGTTGCAACTCTTTCTGCTATTTGCGAAAGATTTTTATTATTTAATTTTAAATTTTCCATTACAGAATATGTATTTATTTGCTTTCAAATCTTTGTAATAAAACCGCAAAAATGATAATTGCTCCTTTTACTACTTGTTGTGGATACGATGGTACATTTAGTAGGTTTAAAATGTTTCCTATTAAACCTAAAATAAGTACACCCATTAATGTATTTATAGCTGTTCCTTTTCCTCCATTTAAACTTGCGCCACCAATTACCACTGCTGCAATTGCATCAAGCTCCCAAGCCATTCCCATATTAGGAGAACCTAAATTGGTTCTTGAAGCAACAATAATAGCTGCTGTTGCTGCCAAAGCACCAGATATAGCATACACTAAAAATTTGTATTTATTTACTTTAATTCCGGATAAGCGAGAAGCCTCTTCATTACTACCTATGGCTATTATTAATCTACCAAAAACATTATAACGCAACATTACCATTGCCATAATAACAATGACAAAAAACACAATGGCAATATTAGGAATACCTAGAGTTGCATTATTTGCAAAGTCTGACATGTACTTACCACCAACTGTTGTAAACGTAATAGGAGAACCTTTAGAGTAGATAAAACTTAAACCTCTAGCAATAGTCATTAAGGCTAATGTGGCAACAAAAGGTGCCATTTTTTGATATGCGACGAGATATCCTGAAATGCTTCCTAAACCAAAACCAATAAGAATTGTAAATAAGATAGCGACAGGTAAAATGAAAATATTTATTAAAATAGCAAAGGTAACAGCTAGTAATGCTACCATAGAACCAACCGATAAATCAATACCACCAGTTAAAATTACTATAAGCATACCAATACTAATAATACCAATACCTGAAACTTGTTTTAATAAGTTAGAAAGGTTAACTGAAGTAAAAAACACATCAGAAATTAGTGCTGAAAAAATCACCAATAATATAAAAATGAATATAGTATTATACTTTACTAAAAACTTGAGAATACCTCCAGGAGTACTTAGCTGTTCTTTTAATGTTAAAGCCATAACGTGAATGTTTATTAGTTTAATTATATTGTTTTAAAGGTTCTCCTATGGAGTAACGTAAAATGTTTTCTTCTGAAAATTGTTCTTTTTGTAATTCGCCATAAAACGTACCTTCATGCATAACAAGAATACGATCTGAAATACCCATTATTTCTGGCATATCTGAAGAAATAACAACAACACCAACACCTTTTTTTGCCACCTCATTAATTAGTTTATAGATTTCTATTTTTGCACCTACATCTACTCCACGTGTTGGTTCATCAATAAAAATGACTTTACTATCAATACTTAGCCATTTTGCTAAGGCTACTTTTTGTTGATTTCCACCACTTAGGTTTTTTACATCTACCTCAGAGCTGGGTGTTTTAATGTTTAGTTTTTCAATAAGTCCTAAAACCTTTTTGTATTCGTTTTCTATATTTATAAAACCAAGTTTACTAGAAATAGAATCGAAACTTGTAACGCTAATATTACGTCTTATAGACAATGGTAAAAAGACACCTTCTTCTTTTCTATCTTCAGACACAAAACCAATTTGATGACCAGCAGCATCTACAGGAGAGTTGGTTTTTATCTCTTTACCTTCTAAAATTAAAGTACCAGATTTCTTTTTATCTGCACCAAAAATAAGTTTTGCTGTTTCTGTTCTTCCGCTTCCACCTAAACCTGCAATACCTAAAACTTCACCAGGTTTTACATGAAAAGACACATCATGAACCATGTTATTTTTAGCGGTTAAATTTTTGACTTCAAAAATAGGCGTTTCTCCTATTTCAATAGTTCTTGCTGGATATAAGTCTTTTAGCTCACGACCAATCATTAAATGAATTACGCCATCTTTATTGGTGTCTGCAATAGCCATACTACCAGTATCTACACCATCTCTAAGTACAGTAACAGTATCTGCTATTTCAAAAACTTCATCTAAGTGATGTGATATGTATATGATTGAAATACCTTTTTCTTTTAGTTTAAAAAGAATATTAAAAAGCTTTTTAACGTCTTTAGGATCAAAAACAGTAGTAGGCTCATCTAACACTAAAACTTTGGTGTCTTCAGATATTGCTTTTGCAATTTCAACCACTTGTTTTTGTACAATACTTAAGTTTTTTACTTTGGCAGATGCATTTATTTTAAACCCTAAAGAATCTAATAATTCTTGTGCATCTTTAATTAAACCTTTCCAATTCATCCAGGTTTTATTAGCACCTAATTTATGCAGATAAATATTTTCTGCAACCGATAAATCATTGACTAAAGACAGTTCTTGATATACTACGTTTATACCTAAAATTTGTCCTTCATGCGTGTTTTTTGGTTTAATCTCTTGTCCATCTAAAACTACTTTACCAGTATCTTTTTGATGTACACCACTAAGTATTTTAATTAAGGTAGATTTTCCTGCACCATTCTCGCCTAACAAGGCATGAATTTCTGCAGGTTTTACTTTAAGATTTACATTTTTAAGTACCGAAACAACACCAAAACTTTTTGATATTCCTGTCATTTCAAGACGATATTCATTTTCTGAACTTTTCATATCAAATATTTAATTATTAAAAAATAGCGTTTGGGTTGTAATATTCGGCAGCATTTTCTTTGGTAATTAACAAAGGTGCTGTGTATGATTTTTTATCAAAATCTCTTTTTCCATTCATATACTCAACAGCATATTTCACCGCATTTTTTCCTATTTGCACAGGACTATTCATTGCTGTACAACCATAAAAATCGGTTTCCATAATATATTTAATAGCTTCTTTTTGTCCGTCAGCTCCTGCTACTATTAATATATCATCTGTTTTACCTGCTTGCGCAATGGCTTTAATAGCACCTAACACACAAACATCAGATTCTGTAATCACTACATTAATATCTGGATGTGCTACTAGAATGTCTTCCATAGCTTTTAAACCACCAGCATAAGACCACTCTGTATATGCTTGTGTTTTTACGTTTAAGTTAATTTTCCCTTGTGTACGTAATTGTTCTTCTGTTATACCTTGTAATAAACCTTGTTTACGTGTACGACCTACAGGATTTCCTGCATTACCACTTAATAAGGCTATATTCATTTGCTTTTTACCAAATTTTTTAGCCAACCACTCTCCTGCTAATGCTCCATTAGCTAGGTTGTTAGCTTGAATGGTGGTTATATAATCTGCTTTAGGATTTATAGAACTATCAATAATAAACACTGGAATACCTGCCGCTTTAGCTATTTTAGTAACACCAACTAAAGCATCAGGATCTTTAGGGTTTAGTAGTAAAGCATCTACACCTTTTGTAATTAAATCTTCAACAGCTGCAATTTGTTTTGTAATATCATCTTGCCCATCTGCAGACAAAAATTGCATGCCATTATTTTCTGTAGTTGTTTTTATACTCTGCCATAGCGCTTGGTAATAAGGAGCATTTAGTGTTGGAGAGCAATATCCGATTTTTTTACCTGTAAGATCTATTTCACTTTCAATTGCACCATCAAACTCCTCACTACTATTAGTAGAAGCATCAGAATTATTAAGTTGTTCGGCACAACTAGTAAGATTAAAAATCAATAAAAGAACTAGTATAGGAAACAAGTATTTTTTTAGATTGTTTTTAAAAGTTTTTGTTTTCATAATCTTAAAATTATTGAGAGTACTAAATGTTGGTTAATAGATTATTTAAAATAAAGTAACATCTAGTTGTATTACTGTTTTTTCTTGCTCAGGATTCCACATAAGGGTTACATCTACTGGTATATTATGTTTAAAAACCGAAAATTGTTTATTATACGTAGCACCTACATTTATTATATTTCCTGCTCCTTCTGTATAAAAAGTTTTATCTGTAATAAAAGACCAAGCTCCACCTGCAAATAAGGATAAACTAGCATTTTGATTTTTCCAAACTTTACTAGAAACTTCAAAATAATGAGTCCATGAGTTTTTTAAATCTCCATTGTCTTGTACTTCATAATCTCCAGAACCACCACCAATAATAGTTGCAAAGTATAATAAGGTATTTGGTGTCAGGTTATAACCAAAATTAAAATCTACAAAATTGTATCCTTGGGTTTTATCATAACTCCAATATTCTAATTTATCTCCTCTTTCTTCTACTCCTGTATAATTGTTATGTGAAACTGCTTCTATAAAGAATTTATCAGAAAAACGATATTTGGTATAAATAGAAACCTCTTTATAGTATGCACTTTCATTTTCTCCTGTATTTATATTTTTTACATCTACTGTAGAAAAGCTAGCACCTCCCCAAAAACCAAATGTAAATTTCTTATTTTTAGAGTTATACTCTATGTTTGTTGCAAGTACAGCACCAGGATGAACAACAAAACCATGCCATGTGTGCATATTTTTTAAATGACCTCCAATACTTATTGGTTGAAAAGCATCCTCCATTTCATCTGCAACAACTTCCTCTTGCGCTTCAACGATATTGAAAGTAAAAAACATTGCACCTATTACTAATAGAATTCTTTTTGAATTTTTATTGTCGTATTCTATTAAGATAGTGTTTAAAAAAAAATCTATAAGTCTATTCATGGTATTTTTTTTAAATATTTCGCTTCAATTAGAAACGTCATTTTTACGTTTGTTTTTCAAATGTATTACAATTAAATATATAAATCCTAATTTTTCCCTAAAAAAATATAGTATTTTAACTTTTATGTATACTATATTGACCCTTAAATTGCTGATTTTACAATTACGGACGATATTTTTAATAATGTAAAAATGACGTTTATTAAATTTTGTATATATTAGTAGCAAACAAACCAAAAACCTATTTTTGTAATCTTTTAACTTATGGAGCCTGAAAAAATATTAAATATATCTGTAGATTGTGTCGTTTTTGGATATGATATAAATACCAAGTCTTTAAATGTTTTATTAATTAATCGTTTTTTAGAGTCTGAAGACAAAAAAGAAGTTCTAGTTAATGATTATGTTTTAACAGGATATCACGTATATAAAAATGAAACCTTAGATGATACTGCAACTAGAGTTTTAAAAGAGCTAACAGGATTAACAAATCAATATAAAAAGCAATTTAAAGCTTTTGGTGATCCAGATCGTTTAATGAATCCTAAAGATATTATTTGGATTAAAAACGAAGCCTTCCATTTAAGAACTACAACAATAGCCTATTATTTTTTATTAAAAACCGAAGATGTTAATTTAAAGAACAATAAGAATAAGGCTAAATGGTTTCCGGTTAACAATTTACCAGAAGTTGGTTTTGATCATGAACAAATAATACTAGAGGCCTATGAAGATTTAAAGGTAAAGTGTTTATCAAAACCTATTATATTTAAACTGCTTCCAGATAAGTTTACTATAAATGACGTACAAGATTTATATGAATCTATTTTAGGAATTGAAATAGATAATAGAAATTTTAGACGAAAATTAATAAACAAAAAATACATCATTGCTTTAGATGAAAAACAAGTAGGCGTTTCAAAAAAACCTGCTCAACTATATATGTTTAGCAAAGATATTTATGATAAAATGTTTCAGAAAAATTATTTGATAAGCATATAGCAAACTATAATTTTAGTAGTAAAAACAATAAAAAAACCACAAAACAAGATTCATTATCCATAAATCTTGTTTTGTGGTTTTTGCTTTTATCTATACCTTAAAATATACACGTTATGTTATATATTTTAATACAATCTAGTTATTGCGCTATTAGGTTAAAAGAAATTTTAATTCCTTGAATAATCATACCTGTACCAATAATGGCAATGATTAATCCCATGATTTTACCAATTACAGAGATCACGTTATACCCAACTATTTTAACTACTAGATCACTTAATCTAAACGTAAAGAAGGTTAATAAACTCATTAAACCAAATATACCGATTACCAAAAATATATGTATAGCTTCTGCATTAGACACAAAATTCATTGCTGTTACAATGGTTCCTGGTCCTGCTAAAATAGGAATAGCTAGTGGTGAAACTGCAATGTTTTCATCAATATGAACATTCTTAATATTTTTTACGTTTGATTTTTTAGACTGTAACATTTCAAAACCAATAAAAAATATAAGAATACCACCTGTTATTTTAAAAGCAGGAATACTAATATTAAATAGTTTAAATATATATTTTCCCAGCAATACAAAAACCGTAACAATTACAAAGGCAATTATATTTGCTCGTTTATTAATATCTCGTTTTGTTTTTTTGTCTGCACCATCTGTTAATGACAAGAAAACCGACATGTTTGAAATAGGGTTTGTAATAGCAAAAAATGCCGTAAACACTGCTATTGAGAAGGCTATTAAGTTATCCATTTTTAATCAAAATTTAATGATGCAAGAAATTGAATTACTTCTGTATCACCAAACCAATTACGTGTTTTTTTATTAAATAAAATTATAGGCATAATAAGATGCTACAATTAACTGTAGCATCTGTATGTATTATAGGAGAAAGGAGTAACTTTTTTAGAATCCAAAGCCTAATTTAAAAGCAACACGCATTCCATCCTCGCTATTAAAAGCAGATACATTTGCAGTAAACATATCTACCATAGTAACAAAAAGACCTCCTCCAAATGAGGTATTCCATTGATCTTTATTATAACTAGCATTAGCAACCAAATCATTATCTACCCAAATACGTCCGTAATCTGCACCACCATAAACACCAAGACTTATTGGTATTATATTTGTTTTAAGGCTTAAAAAATTAAGACGCAAATCTGTACTCTGTACAAATGCACTTTTACCTGTAAAACGTTCGTTTCTATAACCACGCAACCCTGTATTTGCTCCTAAAGTTGCTGCTTGGTAAAACTCAAAATTATCTCCTAAATTAAAGTGTCCACTAAAGTTTGTAGCTAAAACTAACGCACCACTTGGTATTAATTTATAATCAAAACCTAATTCTGGAATAATATAACCAAACCCTTTATTAGAATCTATATTGTTTTTAAAACCAACTTGTAAACCAAATTGCATTCCTAAGGTAGGAAAGGCTTTATTGTCTTTATTTTGAAAAGAATAGGTTGCATCTGCACCATAAAAAGCATCACTTACTTCGTTGCCATCACCTATAAATGTATTAATAAATCTTCCGGTTGTTCTTTCTACTTCATTGTTTTCAAATAAAACACCTGCTTTAAAATAACCTCCTAACTGTCCTCGCCATATTAAAGATGGTTTAACAGAAAAGCTTCTTATTTTTACACGATTATAATCCATATCCACCACATCATCTGTTTCAAGATTTGGAGTAGAATTACCATAATCAAAAAAGTTAATGGCATAATTAGGACTATTAAAACTAGCATCTAAACCAAAGTTTAACCCTTTAAATACGTTAGCAAATTCTCCTTTATAATCGATTTCAAAACCATTGGTTGCAAAATAATAGGCAGCAGAAATTGTATGTTGCGAAGTAAAAGGATTGCGTTCAAAACCATAAACCGTATAGGTATTAGCAATTCCTATTTTTAAACCATCATCAGGATTAGAACCAATAGTTGGTACTAATTGGTTTATATTATTTTTTAGCTTTTTATAATCATACACATTCGTTTCATAATCATCTGTAAACTTTTGATGTCCATTTTTGTTTACTATTGTGCTTTCTTTAGATTTATAATCGTAAAAAGTCACTTTTTTTCCTTGCTCAATATTATAAACATCGTGGTTTTGTCCTCCTATTAAACGTACTCGCATTTGGTTATTGGTATTATTTCCAAATACATGAAACGTATCGTCATCATCTAAACCATAAATCCAGATTTCATTAGTTTCTGTATTATTATAAGTACGTTCATGAAAAATATCTGCTTTTTCTCCACCTTTAATTCTGTAAGCTGTAACTTTTGTTTTTCCGTTAGGCAAACGCTCTACATCAAACCAATCGTCTTTATTTGTACCTTTAATCACAGCATATTTATTTACTAGATTGTAATATCTATCTGCAATTTTTTGAAGGTTTGCACGACGTGCTTTTAGTGTGGCTTTAATTTTATCTGTTACTTCTCCTCTAACCTCTTCTGGAAAATTTAAAAAGGCTTTATCAATCACCTGGTCTGTAATTCCTTCTTGAATGGTTTTTACTTGTGCATTCCAAACCTCTTTATTAGACTGCATAATAAACTCCATATCTAAAGGATAAGGTTCTACATTAACCCCTTTTACATCTACTAAATCGTCGTCATATTTTCTCAATAACCTAGCTGTTGGTATAATGGCAACAGCAGAAGTAAGCATTACACCATCAGACATTATAGAAAAAACCTGATCTCTATCTCTAGGTAAAGGTCTATATACTTTTTTTCCGTTTTCTTTAAACTCTAACCAACGCCATTGGTCTTGATGTCTGTCCCAATCACCAATTAGCATATCAAATAAACGAGCACGAATATAAGCAGCTTCATCCATGACTAAGTCTTCGTCTTTATGCAGCTTATCCATAACATCTGCAGTACTTAAAACCTTATTAGAAAACCCGAAGCTTGCTAAATCTCCATGACCATCAGAGGCATGTTCTTCAATCATATACAACTCATCACCAAACTGTTCATTATAATCTCCTAAAGCATTTTGCTTTGGTATATAATATAGTTTTGGGTTTAAATGGTAAACACCAACAGCATCAGATAAATCGGCAACCGTAAAAAGTGCATAAGGATGTGAACCTGTAAATACATCTAGTATTAAATCTTCAGCAGCAGTATCATCAAATTTTCCGTCTAGATATTGGTCTTTAAAAAAAGCAGCTTGCAAATACTGTGTACCTTGTTTACGCATAGCACGCATGACGTATTGTTTTTTGCCATCTTTGGTAATAAGACGCAGTGATTTAGACTGTGTTCCTCCTCCTCTTCTTCCTATCGTGACTCCACCAAAAAGCGTATCTAAATTTACGGTTGGTACTGTAACTTTTGTACTATAGGTATCTCTGTATCTTTTTCCCCATAAAAATTTAGTAAAAGCAGATTTATCGGTTTCTTCTTGAGAATAGATGGAAGCTGATTTTTCTTTCGGAAAAGTTTCTGGAAACTTGGTATCTATTGTATTGGTATCTGGTTTTAATACTTCGGTTTCAAACACCAATTTATTATCTTCAACCGAATAAAAACGCACATACGAAGAACCATCTTTAAAGACATCTAACCTAGCATATCCTGGCGTTCCGTATGAAAATTGTCCGCCTCCAACATTTCTAGTAGGTGTTACTTTAGACCCAGATCCACTTACAATTTGACGTAAATTGTCTTGCACTAAATATTGTAAGTTATGCTCGTGACCAGAAACAAAAACCACTTTACTATTTTCTTGTGAAATGGTTATTAGCCTTTTTCTTAGTTCGTTATAGCGTTTATTTTGAATATCTGCATTAGAAACTCCTGTTGTAACGCGCAATAGATTTTTAAGTGTTCCTAAAACTGGAGCTGGAGACAAATGACTTTTAAAATGATATTGTCCTCCATGTAAACCATTGGTATATATAGGATGGTGTAATGCTACAATAGTAGTTTTACCTCTTGCTTTTTTTATTAAACTGCTGTATTCATTAAAAAAAAGTTCTCTGGTTTTAATTTCGCAATCGTCATTAATAGTAGGATGATTATTCCAGTTGGTTACAAACCATTGTGTATCAATAATTATTAATTCTACATCATCTGAAACATGAATTTTATCAATAGGACAACCGTTTTCTGGTAAAAAAGTGTCTTTACCTAATATACTCTCAATATATTTTTCTTGACGTTTTAATCCTTTAAGTCCGTTACTATACCAATCGTGATTTCCAGGAATAAAGATGGTGTTTCCTTTAAAATCTACAGTAGCTTGGGTTTGTGTATTTAGTTGGTGTTCTGCAAAGGCTCTGTCTTCACTTTCTTTATTAGGTAAACCTTTAGGATAAATATTATCACCAAGAAAAATAGCTGTACTGTTTTTAGATGCTTTAGCTAATTCTGATTTAAAAGCTTGAATTGTTTTTGAAGATTCTCCTAAAGGCGAGTTTCCTCCATCACCAATTAAATAGAAAGAATGTTCTATTTCCTTATCAGGAAAAGTATTTACGCTTGTACTATTTTTATACTGCGCCTTATAAGTTGCACAAGAGCTTAAAAGCAAAATTGCAAAAAACTTAGAGAATAATTTTTTAGACATCTATCCTATCATTTTAATTGCTCTAAGATAAAAATTACTTAGGCTTTAAAAGAATTCTGATAAAGTAAATCTGTTTTCATGATGCGGAAGTATGCATACTAGCTTTTTTTCTGGTAAAATAAAACCATACAAAGCCTAGTAAAAGAGCGATAATACCTACTAAATAATAAAAGGAAAGCGCTTTTTTATTATTTTTTTCCTCTAAGTGTATTTCAAAGCTAGTGGCAGTATTGGTAGTTATATATTCTACACTTTTAGTTTGTAATAACAGCTCGTGGTAATTGGTTTGCTCTCTTGTTAAATTACACATTATACTATTGGTAATTTTATTAAAAGAAGCACCTTTAAAAGTAAGTATATAATTAGCTTGGTGCGAATGCCCTTGTGAAACCGTTTTGTTTACAGACAATAAAGGCAAACGCTCTAAACCATTAGTGATTATTAAATGATTATTTAAATAATCAAATAAAGCAACATCATAATCTTCTTGCTTTCTAGATAGCTCTAAATCAGGAAATGCTATTAATAGCGAAGATCTTATGCTCCAAGGAAACTCCGCTTCTACTACAACAACATCCTCTTTTTGTTCTATTTTAAAGAATGCTTTATTTGCATCATGCGCAAAACCATAATTTAGGAACAAGCAGAGAGTAGCTATAAGTAAACTAGGAGTTTTCATGGATTATGCACCTATTGAAAAATCATTTGAAGGAGTTCCTTTAAAGTATCTAGGAATACTAGGAAACGCATCTGTAATTACATAATAAAAGGTTCCTGTTGGATATTCTGGTGTTACACCATATCTACCATTAAGAGCATCTAAGGTTCCTAATCCATCCATGTATTCATAATCATTAGAATATACACCATTATACACATCACAAGGAGCAGTAACTCCATCTCCTCCTCTTTCTCCTGTTTTTAACTGGTAACTAGAACTCATTTCTATAACAGCAGAAGTATTGTCATAAGCATCAGCATATGCATATTTATAATAAATAGGAAAACCATCTGCAGCATAACCAATTAAAGTCATAGCATTGGTTGGAACATTTAAAGATTCTAAAAACAAGGTTGGCGAACCATGATAATGGTATTTTCCTGTAGGTTGTACATGCGCATTATTACAATCTACACCAAGATTTACATTTAGCGCTTCTAAATTCCACTCCCAATTTACATTAGGACTCATAATACCTTCATGCGGAAAAGGTTCTGCTGCAACAGGATCTAACTCGACACCATTTAATAAAATACCGAAAGAATATTGAGGTCCTGCATTTGGTCCTGAGCCTGTTGTAGCCAATAAAGGCGTTATATTTGGAGCTTCTGTAGGATCCATGGTAATGGTATAGTTTCCATTTTGTTCTGAAATAGCATTTGGATTTAAAGATCCTTGTACCATACCAAATAAACCAACTCTATGGTCTGGAATACTATTGGTGGTAATTATTCTATTATTTCCTGAAATGGTTTCATTATAATCATTTGTAAAACTTAAGGTTTGATCACATGCTCCTCTAGAATCATCTAAAGTTTGGTCTGAAACACAATCTACAACCACTACATCATCATCTGTATCTTCATTATTTGAAACATAACCATCTGGTTGGGTATCTGAAATTATAAAGACATTAGGATTACCTAAACCATCACCATCTAAATCTTGATACCAAGTAGTTTCTTCAATTGTTGTGCTATTATCCTCACTGGAACATGCTATAAAACCTATTGTAACTAATAGAATACATGCTATTTCAAGTCTATATTTCATTTATAATTGTATTATGGAATTAAAATTATCTCTTTTACTATCAGATTCATTAAAACTACTTTTCTAACTGCAATGCTTTTACATCTGTAATTAGTTGCGCAATGGAAGCTCTATTTAAACCATTGTAAATTCCTCTAATATGCTTGTTTTTATCTATTAACAAAAAGTTTTCGGTGTGAAGAAAATCATCCATACTTTTTATTTCGCCTAAATCATTTTCTACAAAATAATGCTCTCTACCTAGTGTATAAATTTCATTTCTATCACCTGTAACCAAATGCCATTTATTATCTATCACATTATTATTTTTAGCGTAGGTTTTTAAAGCAGGTACAGAGTCTATAGATGGAGTTACAGAATGAGACAGCATTACAACGTCATTATCATTTTTAAATGCTTCTTGTACTTTCACCATATTATTGGTCATTTTTAAACAAATGCCAGGACAGGTTGTATAAAAGAAATCGGTTATATATATTTTATCTTGAAACGTATTTTGAGTAATGGTATCACCTAACTGATTTATTAGGTTAAAATCTGGTATTTTGTGAAAACTTTTTTCTTCATCACTTCCAGGTGTTAACCAATGCGGAGTAAAAGATTCGTCTTCATAAAAAGGCAAATATTCTACTCTACTAGTTTCTACTACTTTTATATTTTCTTTTTTTACTTGTTTTTTACAGCTTATAGTAAGTACTAATAAACCAAGTAATAAGATTCTATTTTTTTTTCTTTTTAATAATAACTTCATCTTCTAATCTATAACATGAATTTGCTCTTCTCATACCAAAAATGCGACCATTTTTAGCTTCGTAATTAACATATAGCTTGCCATTGGCTAACCAAGCTTTTTGAAGTCCTTGTTCTTTACCATCCACAAGGTTTCTAAATTTAGCTAATTGTCCTGTTGGATACCATTTTTTATCTTCGCCTTGTTTCGTACCATTTTCATAAAGCGATTGTCCTGCTAAAACACCATTTTCCCACCAACTTTTGTAAACTCCGTGTAAACGATTGTTTTTATAATAAGATTCTATTTGAAGCTTTCCTTTGTTTGTCCAACGTCTAGCAACACCTTCTCTTTTTCCGTTATAAAAACCCCATTTTTCTTCTAATATTCCATTTGGATAATATTTTAAAGAATAGCCATTAAAAGGTTTTCCTTTATAATACCACTTTCCTTTATTTCCATTAAGAATTAACTCTTTTTTTAATACTTCAAAACTATCTATAACAATAGTATTGGCTTGCTCTTTTAAAGCAACCGTTTCTGTACTTTTATTAGAAGACGTTTGTTTACAGCCTATGGTAAAAAAGGCCATTAGTATTAAAAAAAGAGTTGGTTTCATACTTTATTTGTTTTAGAATCCTTGAAATGGACCTGCAAAAAGAACAATTGCTTCATCATAAGCATATAAAGGAGCATTGTATTCTTCATTAATGATATGATAATGGTATTCTTCTTCTCCATCTGTATATTGTGTAGTAGAAGTATGACCTCCTGATGCATCTAAATCTGTTGGATAAGTACCTGTAGAGCTACATTGTCTTCCATAAATAAACACACCATCTTCTAATATTCCTACTAAATTATCATCATCATTAGAAACCGATTTTGGTTCTAAGTGATAATGATAAACACCAGGACCTTTATGACCTCCATTATAATCTAAACTTCCAGCAGCTTGGTCTAAATCTCCCGCACCTTCTTGGTCATTAAAAATAGAAGCTCCACTTACAGCAATACCAATAGTATCTAAATGTGTAGCTTCTGATGCTCCTGTTAAATTTGGTACAGCATCCACAGTAAAACTTGCAGCTTCACCAGTACCACCACCAATATATGTGTCTTGCGTTGTTTTTACTACACCATTTACAGACTCGTCTTCATAAAGTGCATGGTCTGTTTCCCAATAAATAGAAGTATGATCTGGATAACCTGTTGTTTCAATATATACTTGCGTACCATCATCTGATAAAGTAACGGTTACTGCATCTGAAAATGCGGCAAATGCTGGATGTAATTGAGCTACTGCTTCTGTGTTTTCGTCATCACCAACATCATTAACATCTTCTCCATCTTCTCCATCTTCTGTAGTTGTTGTAATTTCAATGTTTTCCTCGTCGGATGAGCACGACACAAATCCAAAAGCTAAAAATATAGCTACTAAGGTAAGTTTAAATACGTTTTTCATAATATATGTTTTTAGGGTTTTATTTTTAGATGCATTCCTTGCAAAATACTTGCGCTATTTTTTTTAATTATTTTTTTCGATTCTGATCTTTTCGTTGTGGTCGTTCTCCTAAAGATCTCTGTGCATTAGCGTTAGAGCCATTTTTTAATTCTTCCTTTGTTAAAAAATTATCCTTATTGGTATCTATTTTAGCAAAATCTTTCTTTAAAGGTCCTTTGGTTTCACTAATAGATAGTTTACCATCTTTATTGGTATCTAATTTTTTTAAAATTTCGGAAACACTTGGTCTTTCTCCCCCTTGTGGTCCGTTTTGTGGACCTCTTTGGTTGCTATCATCTGCAACTTCACCCATAACACATCTACCAACATACGGAAACTCATTAGTTATAAGGTACATGTATTGTCCGTCTACTTCTATACCATTACACGCATCTAAATCGCCATAACCTTCTACGTATTCGTAATCAGAACCAAAAGTTCCGTCATGATGACCACCAACAGCAATATCTAAATGTTCTTTAGGCGTATCATAAGTACAATCTTCACCTTCTCTATTACCATCTAAAAGTTTAAAACTTGGTTTGTACTTACCACTTTTAGAATAATACATAGGGAAACCATCATGGGCAAAACCTATATGTACCAAATCGTTTCCAGTATCAAACTTTTCAATCATAGAAGTTGGTGTACCATGATAATGGTATGCTCCTGTTGGCTGTACGTGTGCATGATTAAAATCTAAACCAAGATCTATAACATTTTGTATAGCTTCTACACGATAATTTTCACCAGTATCACAAACCACAACTTCTGCTGTTTGTGGTTCAAACTTAATACCATTTAAAGCAATTCCTGGTTCGCGCATCCATTTAGATTTTCCTGTGTAAACAGGATTTAGCGGAAAAGTATAGGTTTTATTTTGCGCAGAAATAGTATTTGGATTTCCTGAATTAGGAAAACTTCCTGTTTCATGATTAGGCAAAGAATTGGTTACCATAATACGTTGGTCACCAACAATAGTTACTTTTGTTTTTGTACCATAGGATTCATCTTCTAAGGTATAATCTGCAAAGTAATTTACAGTTTCTTTTGCATCTGTAGTGTGCTCATGCGAATGGCTGTGTAATCCGTCATGACTATGTATATTATTGGTGTTTTTACATGCAAAAAAAGCACCCAATATAACGACAACGCTTAATGTATTTAGGTTTTTCATTTCTAGTATTTTTTTTAAATTAATCTCTTTTTTTTCGTTTTGACTTGTTGTCGTCTGTACTATCATCAAAGAAGCTTTTTAATTCTTCTATATCTAATTCGGCATCTTCATTAGTATCTATTTCATTGAATTTTTCTGATAAATCTCTTTTTCCTTTTGCTGCAACTTCCAACTCATTTAGCATACCATTTCCATCATCATCTATTTGTTTTATTAATTTTTCAGGATCTATTTTTTTCGGTTTTTTTCTATCATTTAAAGCATCTTCTAATTCTTCTAAGTCAATAAATGCATCACTATTGGTATCTATTTCCTCAAAGTCTTCAGCAATTTTACCTCTTTGATCCTTGGCAGCTTCTTCTTTATCTATACGATTATCTTTATTACTATCTAACTTGGATAAAATTTCTGAAGCATCTGGTTTTTCTCTTTCTTGACCACCTTTTCCTCCTCTACCACCTTGGCCTCCACCAGGAGGTCCTTGTGCAAAAACGCTAAAACAGATTAGCATAGAAAAAATGGAAATTATTGATTTTAGGTTCTTCTTTTTCATGTGTATTGTATTTTATCTTTAGATGCAGTAACACCAAAAAACTTGTGCTTTTTTTATAGTAAATACGTTTGTACGTATTAATTTGTTAATTCTTTATTTAGCTTAAAAGCAATGGTTTGTGTTTTATCTCTCAAGTTATTGGCAGTTATGAGCTGATTCTCGGTTTGTAGCAATCGATCAATCAACACATTTTGATACTCCTTACTATTTAATAATGCATAATAGTCTTCTTGTTTAGAATAGGTTTCTGTTTTATTATGCCTTTGATCTCGAGTTAAAAGAATATCAATTAACGATAAATGCGACTCAATTTCAGGTTGTAACCGATTAACAACAATATTGCTAATTTTTGCTTCCTGATTTTCAAAAGTATTTAGCTCATTTGGGTAAGCAGCTATTAAATCTCTTAACAAATCACTTTCAATAAATTCGAATTTATTAGTACTGCTCACCGAGTTTATAGCAGCACTTTGCAATTTTGTAACTTTATGGTTTACGTTAATAATTCCTTCTTTTACTTGATCTGACAACTCTTTTGGTAGCGAGCGTATGCTTTGAATGGTATTTTGTATGGTTTGTATATTTTGAGCATACCTAACTACAGAAGAATCTAGTAATACTAAATTGGCATTTAACTCTTCATTTAAGCTTTGGTATATTTTTAATTCTACAATTTTATTTTTTCTAATTTCATTGCTGTTATTTATTTTCCAAGCAATTAAAATACCTATAACTATCAATAAAATTTCGCCTAAAGCATATAACAGGTAGTTTTTTATTTTACCTGAGGCGATTAGATTTTTTTTAATTTTTCTAAATAATCTCATGATATATACACATTATAATTAATAAAAAAGCTTCAAGATTTTTACCTCAAGAAGCTTTTAACGAATTAACTAATCAAAAAACTTATTTTTATTTCTTTATCTAGTTTAAATAATTGTTTACTGCAGAAACACGAGAAGCTACATGTGTGTTTAACTCATTTACAGCAGTTTGAAACTCTGAACTACTATTTAAAAAGGTATAACCATCTATTTCTGAAGTAGCATAAGGTTCTATTAATGCAGCATAAGTGGCGTATTGTGATTGCATGGTGCTTTCATTAAAAGTATTATCTATTACTTCTTGTACATAGCTATCGTATTGATTTTTATATACAGCATCTTGATATAAATATCCAATTAGAGGCCATTCTGCATCGTTTAAACCCGAAAAGTCTAGAGCTAGTGAACCACCTAATTTACCAGTTTGCAGTGCTTCATTATTATCCCAAGGAATCCATGTTAGCTTACTAGTATCTGGATTATTGTATAAAAAATAGTTATGCGTCATTCTGCCATAGGTATCCCAATTTTGAATTACTGTATTTACTGCTAAGTATTTTAAAAATACATCTGTATCTAAAACGGCATCTAAATTAGTTCTCCAAGAACTTGCGTCTGTTGTTCTGGAAGCATCATTTAACACATCTAACAGACTAGCTACATCAGAAAAATCGGCTTCATCCTCATTGGTTTTCTTAACATATTCCTCTTCATCATAGGTTCCTGCAGCAAAACTTGCTGCATCACCATCTGGTTTGTATAAATTACCATCATCATCAGAAAATTGGGTATCTATAACTGTATCATCTACTTCTTCTACCAAGGTATATAAACCAAAGTATTGTGGTCCATCACCATGATCTACATAAAGTGTATAAAACGCGGTATGTGAAGCTACTAATCCAGCATTTCTAAAAACATCTGTAGCCACTTTTTCGCGAAGCATAGATTTATCATCAAAGTTGTTTTTAAGACTTAATTTTTTAAAGCCATAGAAACGTTGGTTGTCAATTTGCGGATAATCATCTTCAAACTCATCAAAATCTAGTTTAAATGATAATTTTAAAATTCCGTTTTGCCAACTTGTTTGCAAACTAGAGTTTCCTTTAAATCGTACACCTACACGATACCATTCTAATCCGTTATAAAACACTTCTGCAGGCACAAAAATTGGATTTTCGTCTGTATCTACTAAAGAAGCTCCAGAACCACCAGAACCAAAAGATCCATAGGTTTCTGTCATATCCTCTAGCATACTTTGCCAACGTGCTTCTGTAATAACTATGTCTAATCTTTTCACTGCGTTATCTTCAAAAACCTCGTCAAAATTAGGATCTACATCTTTGCTATGGGTTTCTGTAGTCCAATCGGTTGCAACAAAATCAGCATCATCTACCGTTTCTTGTGTTTCTTCTTCGCTAGCAGAAGTATCATCATCTGTACTACACGCATTAAACGTGCTAATAGCTGTAATGAATAAAAATGCTACGAATATTATGTCTAATTTCTTTTTAACCTCTTTCATAGTATATTACATTTTGGGTTATTCCATTATTTTCTTCCTCTTCTTTGTGGCTTAGGAGCGTTTTCCATTTCTTCTTCAGAGATATAACCATCTTTATCTGTGTCAATGGTAGAAAACTCATCTTTTAAAGGTCCTTTTACTTCGTCTTCAGCAAGTTTACCATCTTCATTGGCATCCATTTGTTCTAACATTTCACTAAATGTTGGAGGAGTTCTTTGCTGTCTATCTTGAGATTGTGCAAAGCTTGTGCTTGTCATACATACTGTTAATGTAAAAACGAATACTACTGTTTTAAATGTGTTACTTTTCATAATTTAAATATTTTATTGTTATGTAGTTTTAGATGCCAGTAAAGCAGATTACTTGTGCAGGATATTGTTAAATAAAAGCCAAAAAAAAAGCGTTTCATAATGAAACGCTTTTTTTTAAATAAATGCTTTAAAAACCATTTGGAGGTGGTGGAGGTGGCCTATTACCTTCTGGGCTTTCTGCTCCTCGAGGTCTTCCTCCGCTTTCTACTCCTTTATGCATTGCATCTTTTATAATTTTATTAAACTTTTGTTTTTGTTTAGCATTGCATAAATTATGAATATTATTAAAGTGATAGAACACTTCTTTTTCTAGCTTTGTTTCCTTATCACCTATTAAGCTTGCAATAGAATCTATGGTGTTTTTATTTACAGACTCGTTAGAAATATTAGTCAACAAGGCATCTTTTAAATTTTTTATCTCATCACTTGTACGCATCATGTTTTGATGATGCGTAGCATTTATAACTTTTAATTTTTCTAACTGAGCTTCATTAAAATTTAATTCTTTTTTTAAAAAACTCATTGGGTCTTTTCTACCTGGATCATTGTTAGATTTTGCCATGTAATTAAACAAGAAAAAACCATTAACAATAATTAAAAAAAGAAGTAATATATATAAGACTTTATTATTTTTCATAATTACTAGTTTAATAGAGATGTAGAACTACTTGTAGTTAAACCATACGTTTCTGCAAACAGATTTACATTTTCATCATACTTTGTTTCTTTCCATTTTGTAAAAGCCAAAATATTTAATAGCACCAAACAAACTAAAGTTGCTAATTGTAATTTTGGAGAAAACCATGACCAAACTACTTTTTCTTCTTCTTTTTGAGAAAACAAATGCTGCATGGTTTTATCTTTAAAAAATGGAGAAACAGGAACTTGTTTAATAGCTTCTGTAGCTTTAAACGTGTTTTCTATTTTTTGTTGAATATTATTATTTGCTTTCATATCTATTTAGATGCGTAAATTTTTAAAAACTTGCGTTTATTTTTCATTTTTATAAAAGTGCTCTAAAGTAATTTGTAAATTCTTTTTAGCTCTAAATAAAAGAGACTCTATAGAACTGATACTTTTGTTTGTAATTTCACTTATTTCCTTATAGCTTTTATCATCTATTTTATTCAATGTAAATACTATTCTTTGTGCTTCTGGCAACTGGTTTATAGCTAAAAATAAGGTTTCACTGGTTTCTTTTTGTTCTAAAACAATTCCAGGATGATTAATTTCTGTAAAGTAGTTTGTTTTGTCTATTTCAAAATCATTTCCTGTTAGTGATTGTAAAAAAGCAAATCGTTTTTTGGTACTTTTTTTTCTAATAAACTCTAAACTTTTATTGGTAGCTATTCTATAAATCCATGTAGATAATTTAGAGTTTCCTTTAAATTTATGAATAGATTTAAAAACTTCTAAAAACACATCTTGAGCAATATCTTCTGCATCTTCTTTATTAGGTACAAAAGAAATGCAAGTAGCAAAAACCTTTTGTTGAAATAGGTCTATGAGCTTTGCATAGGCAAATTGCTTACCAGCTTTTAAATCATTTATAAAATCTTGTTCTTCCAAATTACTTGATTACGCAGCCAAAGTATTAAAAAAATTACAATGTTTTTGGTTTCATTTTAATTCCGAGCGCTTTTTCTATTTGTTGTACTCTAGAAATTTCATTAGACAAAACTAAAGCTATAGACTCTCCTTTTTTTCCTGCTCTAGCAGTTCTACCAGATCTATGTGTATAGTACTCTAAATGTTCTGGTAATTGGTAATGAATTACAAATCCTAGATTATTTACATCAATACCTCTTGCAGAAACATCTGTAGAAATTAATATTTGTAAACTGGTATTTTTAAAAGCTCGCATTACTTTTTCACGATCTCTTTGTTGCATATCGCCTTCTAGAGCGCCAACATTAAATCCTTCTTTTTGTAATTGTTCTGTTAATGCTTGTGTTCCTGCTTTAGTTTTACAGAAAATAATACCACGTTCGGTATCTCTTTCTTCTAAAAGAGAAACCAATACATTTACTTTGTTTTGTATTGTAGTTTCTACAAATAGATGCTTAATATTAGCGTTTACTAAACTATTTCTGTTTACTTCTAGCTTAATAGCATCTGGTTTTATATAGCGTTTTACAATATCTTTTAAAGCTTCAGGCATGGTTGCCGAAAAAAGCCAGGTGTTTTTAGATGGTTTTGTAGTTTTTAAAATGGTAGTTAAATCGTCTTTAAAACCCATACTTAGCATTTCATCTGCTTCGTCTAGAACTAAAGTTTCCACATTTTTTAAATCCACTACGTTTCTACCAATAAGATCTACTAATCGTCCTGGTGTTGCAACTATAATATGTGTAGTACGTTTTAGATTTTTTATTTGAATATCTATTTTTTCGCCACCATACACACCTTCACAAAATATTTTAGCATCATTATACTTTGTAAATTTAAAGAGCTGTTTTTTTATTTGTTGAACAAGCTCACGAGTTGGTGATAAAATTAGGGCTTGAATTTCAGCTTTATTCGGATTAATTCTATGTAATACAGGCAAACCATAAGCAGCTGTTTTTCCTGTTCCTGTTTGTGCTAAACCAATTAAATCTTTTTTAGATTTTAATAAAATAGGAATTGCTTGTTGTTGTATTTCTGTAGGTTCTTTAATGCCTAATTCTTTTAAAGACTTTACATAGTTTTTATGTAAACCTAACGCTGAAAATGATGCCATATAATGTTTGTATTTATAGTATAGTTGGCTAATGTATATTAGATATATTTTAACCTATTTTTATTCTTTTATATTTATTTTAGTATAATGCTTTTCACTTCTAAGTGAAAAATTTCTTTTGTTTTATTACCAATTAAAAATGCAATTTCTTCCATTGTTGTTGCTGTATAATTGGGTATATCTAATTTTTTACCTCTAAAACTAGGATAAAAATCTGCTAATGGTAATGTAATGGTTTCCCAATTTCCAGAAGTTGAAAACGTTGCTACATAACTATGACGTTGCTCTTGTTTTTGTTTAATTCTAAATTGATATGTTTTACCATCTCCTCTAACTCGTAATACAACATGTGTAAATGGCGAAACTTCTTTTGTTTTAAAAGCGTAACGAACAGAAGCAAAACCTCCATTGTTTTCTGTAGTAACGTACCCTTTAAATAAAGCAATTCCTTCTGTATTTATTGATATTGTGCTTTTTGAAAGTCCTCCCATAACACCATCATTAAGCACATACCAATTATTGGTGTTCTGGTCTGTTTTTGAATGATAAATAATAGCGTTGTTATCTTGGTGTATCATAAGTATTACAAAAAACAAATAAACAATTTTCATTTTTATCTTAAAGATAAGATTTGAAACTAAATTTCAGACACATTTTTATTCTGTTTTTCAGATTTATAGCTTTAAAATTTATTGGTCTAAGCTATAATAACCACATTTTAAATAAGCACCTTCAGGAAAACCTATAGGATGATCTGTATCGTGTTGCGTCTTTAAAATAATTTTATAGTTTCTATTAGAAGCTCTTAAAACTTGAGCATTTATATCAAAAAAAGTTTGGGCTAGAATTCTGCTAGAGCAAGATGCTAAAACTAATAAGCCCTTTTTTGCTGTTAATTGCAATCCTAAACTAGCCAATTGTGCATATTTTTTCTTTGCCAAGTCTATTTCGCTTTGTTGTTTAGCAAAACTAGGAGGATCTATTACTACCACATCAAAAGTAACCTTATCTTTTATTAACTGTTTCATAGCAGCAAAGGCATCACCAGCAATCGTTTTATGCACACCAGAATAATCGTTTAATTTTCCGTTAGCAACAGCTATTTCTAAAGCTTGCTTACTTATATCTAAACTAGTAACTTCTTTTGCTTGATTTGCTAATGCATGTACCGAAAATCCGCCAGCATAACTAAATACATCTAAAACGGTTTTACCACGACTCCACTCACCTACTTGCTTACGGTTTAATCTATGGTCTAAAAAATATCCTGTTTTATGTCCATGAATTACATTGGCCGAAAAGCGTACACCATGCTCTACAAACTGTACTACTTCGTTTTTTAAAACACCATAAACTACTTCTCCATCATTTAAATCATGCGTCTTACTTTGCTCTAACCCTCTGCTTAAACGTATAACAACGGTTTTACATTTACTTGTTTTTATTAAAGCTTCAAGAATACTCTGTAAATCTAGTAGCCAAATTTCTGAATACAATTTCACCACCAAAACACTAGCATATACATCTGCAATTAAACCTGGAAAACCATCATTCTCACCAAAAAGCAGTCGGTAACTATTGGTGTTTGTTTTTAATAAAGTACTTCTTTTATTATAAGCTTCTTTAATTTTCTGATTAAAAAAACTAGCATCAATAGCAATAGCATCCCCATGATGAATCATTTTTATTCGAATAGGAGAAGCCAAATCAAACAAACCAAAAGCTATAATTTTGTTTTTGTTTTTTCCAAAAATAATAGCCAAGTCTCCTGTTTGTGGATCTTTATTTGTTTTTATTATACTATCTGAAAAAACCCAAGGATGTTTTTGTATTACAGACCTCTCTCCTTTTGCGTTTAGTTTAACTGCAATACGTTGCCTAGTATTTATGGTAGAAAAAGTTCTTGTAAAATGCATAAAAATATTTTTGTAAAAGTAAGAAATATGCTGCTAGTGTTTGCTTGTAATTTCAAATAGATTAGAATTTAAAGATTATCATTTTTATATAAGTAGAAAGCCCCTGAAAATGCGTATATTAAGAGTAATTTTAAAACATAACATATGAAAACGCTACTAATTGCCTTTTTTACAATAAGCACTTTTATTACGCTTCAAGACAACGAAACTATTTATGCTACGTTTGACGGAATGGAAAATGAAGTTTATTATTTTAGTGATGAAGCAAAGACTACACATGCTTTTGATAGAATTTCTGATAAAGCTTCAGGAAAATTTGATTTAACCAACAGTAAATTTATTGGGAAAACATTTAAAATTACCTACTCTACAGAAACGATTTCAGATAATATGGATGACCAAATAGAGGTTTTAATTATTGAAAATTTACAAATTTTATAGAAATATTTTCTTGCAGCAAATTATTGAAAGGCAGCATTTTATTAGATTCTGTTTTTTGAGAATTTAAAAAAAACAAGAATTAAGAAAACCATTACTGCTTTTTATGCGTAGATAAGGAAAACAAAAACTTTAAATTTATTATGAAAAAAATTTCAATACTGTTACTTGTAGCAATAGTTTTAACTTCATGTGTATCTAAAAAGAAATACCTTGCTTTAGAGAATGAAAATGGTGAAATTAAAAGTGAACTAACAAAAACTAAAGTAGAAAAAGAAGACCTTGAAGGAAAATTTGCTGCTATTCAAGAACGTGTAGATCAATACAATACTAAAATTAACACATTAGCCTCTTTAAATACTTCTTTAAACGAAGAAAATAATAGCAAAATGGAAAATGTTGCTGGTGTAGCAGTAATTTCTAACGATACAAAAACTAAAATGCGTGAAACTTTAGCTAAAGTAGATCCTGCTTTAGTAAGTGAAGCAAAAACATTAAAAGATTCTATGGACTTAGCTGTTTCATATAATTTGAAGAAAAAAATGGATACTTCTACTTTTAACGAAGATGATGATATTGCTGTTAGTATTGATGAAACTGTGGTAATGATTTCTATTTCTGATAAAATGTTATTTAATACAGGAAGCTATAGAGTAAGCAATAAAGCAGATAATATTTTACAAAAATTAGCTGATGTCATTAACTCTGAGTCAAGTATTGATGTTATGGTTGAAGGGCATACAGATTCTAGAAGCATTAGTACAGATAAAATACAAGACAACTGGGATTTAAGTGTATTACGTGCAACTTCTGTAGTTAGAAAATTACAACACCAATACAATGTAGCTCCAGAAAAATTAATTGCTTCAGGACGTAGTAGCTACCAACCTTTAGTTGGTAATGAAACTAGTGAAGACAGAGCTAGAAACAGAAGAACAAGAATTATTATTTTACCAAATATTGATAAGTTTTTTGCTTTAATGTCTGCAGAAAATTAAGAGCTTTTATTTATAATATAAAAAAAACGCAACCTAGTTTATACTTAGGTTGCGTTTTTGTTTTTATTAGTTATGATACTTAATAAAAAGCAGGAACATCTATTACATTTCCGTGAATATCAAGTTCTATAATAGGTTTCTCTAATTTATTTAGTTCATGTAGTAGTAGTTTTTTATCACCAACAACCACATAAATCATTTCCTCTTCGTTTAAATAATTATTAATTGTGGTTCTATAATCGTTTAAAGTCATTTTCGTCAATGCATCTTGCGTGTCTTCAATATACGTATCTGGCTTATTGTATTTACTTATATTTTTTAAAATACTTAATTGCGCTCTTAAACTTTCAAAAGCTCTAGTATTGCTTTTTAAAATTTTATTTTTTGTCAATTTCACTTCGTCATTAGTAAAACTAGATTGGTAATTTTCTAGCATTTCTTTAATAATTTCTAAAGATTTTAAAGTAGCATTAGCTCTAACACTGGTTCTTACTGCAAAAGGAGCTACTTCATTACTTTTTGAAAACCCAGAATACGCACCATAGGTATATCCTTTTTCTATACGTAAAGTTTGAAACAATCTACCACTAGAACCACCTCCTAAAATTTCATTAGCAAATTCTAATTTATCGGCATTTTCATCTTTAGCAGAAACAACTAATTTACCAATGTAAATTACCGATTGTTTGGCATCTGGAACATCAATAAAATAAAGGTTTCCTTTTCTATTAGCAATAGGTAAATTATAATGTGGAACTGCAATTTTATATCCATTCCATGTATTTAATACACTAACTATATGTTCTGTTTGTTCTTTGGTAATTGCACCAGCAATATGAAATTTAGCTTCTTTTGGCGATAAATTATTGTAGTATGATTTTAAATCTTTTATGGTTATCTCTTTGATACTTTCTAGAGTTCCTGAACTAGGTGTACCAAAACGATGGTTTTCTCCGTAAACTAACCTATTAAAAGCATTAAAACCAATAGTATTAGGATTTGCTTCTCTGCCTTTTAAGTTGGTTTTTAAAGCTAATTTTAAACGTTCAAACTCTTTAAAATCCCAACGAGGTTCTAGTATTATTTCCTTTACCAAAGACATGGTACCTTCAAAGTTTTTGGTTAAACAAGAACCTGTAATATGAAAATCTTCTTTATCACTATACATGCGTACTGTGGCTCCTAACAAACCTAAGGCTTCTTCTAACTCTGCAGGTGTTTTGGTTGCTGTACCTTCTAACATTAAATCGCTTAACAAACTAGAAACACCTTCTTTTCCTATAGGATCTAGCAATTGTCCTCCAGGAATAGTGATATCAAATTGTACTAAAGGTACTTCGTGGTTTTCAATACCATATAATGTTAATCCGTTTTCAAGAGTTCCTCTCCATATTTCTGGAGATTTAAACAAAGGTAACTCTCCAAATGCTGGCTCACTTCTATCGTGTTTCGTTGGTGTTTTTTCATAAACAGCCTCTGCACCTTGACCTACTTCTTCGTTTGCAACATTATAACGTACTCTTTCTTGCCAAACGGTTGCAGGCATAGCGTTTGTAACTGCTAAATCTAATTGTCCTTTAGGTACAACGCTAGTCATTACGTAGTTTTTATCTTTTATATATTGGTTATATACTCGCATAACATCTGCTGCAGTTACTGCTTCTGTAAGTTTTGCACTTTCTACTATAAAACCAGGATCTCCTTTAAACTCATTATCTTGTACTAACTGAAAAGCTTTGTTTAAAACCGTACTAACACCTTGATATAAATCTGTTTCTAATTCTGCTTTAATACGTTTTAAATCTTTTTCATTAACACCATTGGTTTCAAACATTGTCAGTCCTTTTTCAATGGCTATTTTAACACTATCTAAATCTGTTCCTGCATTGGCACGAACTCTAAAAATAAACTCACCTGCTAATTCATTACTCGATTGGTACGTACCTACATTTGGTGCTAGTTTTTGTTCTTGTACAATGGCATTATAAAGAGGAGCATTTTTACTTCCGCTTAAAAGTTTTCCTAAGATTTCTAAAGCATACACATCTTGATGGTATTCTTCTACTGTTGGAAATACCATTCTCATTTCTGGTAGTTTAGCAAAATTGTCTTCAAAATATAGCGATTTTGTTTCTTCAAGAACCACAGGATCTACTTGTAGTTTTTCTACTTCTGGTCCGCTAGGTATTTCGCCAAACCATTTTTCTACTAATCCCTTTGTTTCTTCTATATCAATATCTCCAGCTATAACTAAAGAAGCGTTACTTGCTCCGTAATATTGATTATAAAATTCTTTTACATCTTCAATAGTTGCTGCTTGCAAATCTGGAAGCGCGCCTATAACTGTCCAACTATAAGGATGTCCTTCTGGATATAGATATTTTCTAATAATTTCATCTGTATACCCATAAGCAGCATTATCTACACGTTGTCTTTTTTCATTTTTCACTACTTGTTTTTCTCGTTCTAGGGCTTCTTTAGTAACGGTATTTATCATATAGCCAAAGCGGTCAGAATCTATCCATAGTATTTTTTCAAAGGCATCTTTTGGTACTACTTCATAATACACAGTACCATCACTCCAAGTTCCTCCGTTTCTACTTCCTCCCCATTCTGGAATCATTTTTCTATTAGCACCAACAGGTACATTTTCAGAATCGTTAAAACTCATGTGTTCAAAAAAGTGTGCAAATCCTGTTTTACCAGGTTTTTCTCTATTAGAGCCAACATGCATCATAGTAGCAACAGCAACAATTGGGTCGCTATGGTCTTCATGTAAAATGACTTCAAGTCCATTATCTAAAACAAATTTTTCATAATCTATCTTAAATTCTGTGGTTTCTTGTGCAATTGGTTCAGGTTCTTTTTTACAGGAATTGTAGGTAAGCGCAAAAAGCACTACCATTAGTGAAGGTACTCTCATTTGTAATTGGTTTGATTAATAACTTGATTTTTAAAGATACGTTAAAAAACTATAATTATATTTGCAACTTAATAATAAAATGTATGTTTTCTTTAAAAAATATTTTCCGTTTAGTAGCATTATTAGAAGGTGTTTCTTACTTATTACTAATGGCTGCTGCTATATATAAACGCTCACCAAATGGTAGTGATTATTTTGTAAAGCTACTAGGTATGCCTCATGGATTGCTGTTTGTTGGTTATGTAGCTCTAGCAATTATAGTTGGTATGGAGAAAAAATGGAACACAAAAACCATGTTTATTGTGCTAATTGCCTCTGTATTACCATTTGCTACTTTTTATGTAGAAAAGAAATATCTGAAAAATATTTAGTATTATAGCATATTAAATATTCTATAAAATGCGAAATAAATGCTCTCATTTTCTAGTTCTTTCTTTTATTCTAATTGCTTTAACAAGCTGCACAAAGGAAAAAACTATTAAAGCTAATCAAACTACTAAGGCCGAAGAGCCATTAGTAGAAAACGAGTTTATTTTACGCGGAACCACCTTTAGTAACAATTTAAATACAGCATATATCTATAAAGTAGAACAAGATACTCTTACTTTAATGGATACTATTTATATTAAAGAAAAAGGGTTTATTTTTAAAGGTATTGCTCCTCAACCAGAATATTACGCTATTAAAGTAGATGAAAGTGATGTAATGTATAAATTTCTTGTAGATGCTTCAGAAATTAATATGTTTTTGCATACTAACTTATTTCTTTCATCTACTTCTTCAAATTCTGAAACGCAAAAAGTATATTTTGATTATAAATCTAAAATGGATGCTTTTGATTATAAAGAGCGTGAATTATTTTTAAAATATAAATCTCCTCAAACAGTACGTAAAAGAACTTCAATATTAAATTCGGATTTAGAGAATTTACAAATTGAAAAAATTGCTTTTGTGAAACAGTTTATAGAATCTAACAACAGCTCTAACTTTATTCCTTTTGTATTTAAAGAAAACTACCATAGTTTTTCTGCTAAAAGCTTAAGAAAGCTGCATGATACGTTAACAGCCAACATAAAACAGTTACCTGCTGTACAATCACTAAATAACGACATTGTTAAGCTGGAAGAAAAAGAAGCTAAACAAAACATAAAATCTACAGAATACAGACCTATTGCTTATGCTTTAAGCGGACCAAATACTAAGGGACAAACCATATCTTTAGCTGCTTTAAAAGGAAAAGTAGTACTCATAGATTTCTGGGCAAGTTGGTGTGCTCCTTGCAGAGCTACAAACCCTAATTTGGTACAATTGTATAAGCAGTACAAGAATGAAGATTTTGTTATTTTAAGTGTTAGTGAAGATAAAGCTGAACCAGAATGGTTAAGCGCTATTCAAACCGATCATTTAAGTTGGGATACACATATTTTAGACAAAAATAAAACTATAGCATTTAGATATGGTGTAGAGTCTATACCTTACAAAATACTTATAGATAAACAAGGAAGAATTGCAAGTGGCAAAATTTCTGGTAAAAAATTAGAAAATAGAATTAAAGAGTTACTGCGCGAGTAACTCTATTGTATTACTAACTTTTTGGTGATTGTGCTATCTTCTGTTTTTATTGCAGCAATATATAGTCCTGTACTTAGTCTAGAGATGTCTATGGTGTTATTTCCTTGCTCTAAATCTTTTTTAAGAAGAAACTGACCATTTACAGTATATAAAGAAATACTTGCTTTAGGAGCATTTAAATTTACAGTTACTTGCGATGCAGTGACTGGATTAGGATACATTGCAAAATCTACCTCTAAAAAATCTTGTGCACTTAAGGTTTGGCATTCGTTTTCATCTGCAACAAAATTACAAGAGCTTCCTACCTCCCAATCATTTAAATAACTAGCAGAAGTATTATCTACAAAAACACAGTTTAAGTTTTCATTGTTTGTAACTACAAACTCATTTATACGATGGTTATTTCCGTTTCTAACATCTATAGTGTTTAGCAAATTGTGTTCTGCTCTAACATATTTAACATCTGGATTATTAGAAATATCTATATCTTGAATTTGATTGTTTTGTGTGTAAAACAAAAACAAATCCCCTAAATTGTTCACATCTAAACTAGTAAGATTGTTATTATTACAAAGTAAATACTTCATACTAGAATTACTACTAAGATCTAAGTTGCTTAAATTATTATTAGAACAACTAAAATAACGTAAGGCAACATTATTAGAAACATCTAGATTGTTTAGGTTATTATTATCACATGTAATTGTTCTTAAAGCAGTATTAGATGACACATCTAATGCAGATAAGTTATTTTGTGATATAAACAGATATTCTAAATTAGTATTACTAGAAAAATCTATAGCAGATAAGTTATTATCATAGCATCTTAAATCTTTTAAAGCGGTATTTGCTGAAAGATCTAAAGCACTAATAGTATTTAGGTTACAAGATAGAAATTCTAACTGTAAATTATTACTTACATCTAAAGTACTTAAATTGTTATTACTTATATAAACACTTTTTAAAGCAGTGTTTACATCAAGATTTAAAGAAGATAAATTATTGTTATCTAAGTCTAAAACTTCTAAATAAGGGTTATAACTTAAATCTATAGAAGTTAATTGATTGTTGTAAGCAAATAAATGAACTAAACTTTTAAAGGCTTCAATACCTGTTAAATCATTTACGCCAATATTACCAATAAACAAGCTAGTTACAGCAAAAGCATCACTGTTTAGAATATTACCATTTAAACCATTAGTATCTATATTTAAAGATATAAGGGCTTGCTCAAAATTTGAGTCAGGTATTAAAGTGGTCTGAGAATGTAGGTTTGTACTATTAATTAAAATAAGCAATAAAAGTATGTGGAGCTTACAACTTAAAAAACAGTTCAACACTACATTACGAAAAGGGATTAATAGCATATTTTTTCTTTCTTTACGTATTGAAAGTGTATTACTAACAACTTATATATACTACAATATCACAACTATTTCTGTAACTACCTCTAATTATCGTTATTATGTTTCTTTACTCGTTTAATTACTAAGCGTTTAGTCTATCTCCTACAAATTCTATCTCTGTTTTGTTATGAGGAACAGCATTACCTTGTTTATCTAAATTTACCATTACAATTTTTTCAATAGTAATAATAGTTTCTCTAGTCATCATGTTTCTAACTTCGCAACGCAAGGTTAAAGAAGACTTTCCAAATTTTACAGCATCAATACCAATTTCAATAATATCTCCCTGACTAGCAGAGCTTTTAAAGTCAATTTCGGTCATTAATTTTGTTACTACATGTTGGTTTTCTAGTTGAACTACTGCGTAAAGAGCAGCTTCTTCATCTATCCATTCTAAAAGTCTACCACCAAATAAAGTTCCATTTGGGTTTAAATCTTCTGGTTTTATCCATTTTCTTGTGTGAAATCTCATATGTTATAATAATTTTTGTTGTAAATCTTGATTTGGTATTTTAAGATTACTGTTTAATACTTTATTTAATTTTTCAATAAAATATGCCGAAAGCAAAGGGGATTCTTTTTCTATATTTTGATGAATAAAAAAATTAATTTCTTTTACTCCTTGGTCGTTCCATACTTTTAACCTTTCTATCCAATCGTCTAATCTTGCATAATCACTTTCGTGGTTTGCACCAACATAACGTACAAACGCTGTAGCATTTGTGAGTCGCATATGCATTAAATCTCTTCTTCCTGCTGTATCTACAATAATATTAGATATATTATTTTCTTCTAATAATTGATAAAGGTCTTCTGCAACTACAGCATCATTATACCAATTAGTATGTCTAAACTCTATAGCTAACGAAATTTCTTTTGGCCAAGATTCTACAAAGTCTACCACTCTATTAAAATCTTTTGGCGCAAAATTACTATGCATTTGCAAAAAGATAGTTCCTAATTTTTCTTTCAGATTAACAGCATTATTAAGGTAATTATTAACCACCTCTTCTACTCCGTTTAAACGTTTCCAATGACTAATATCTTGGTTAAGCTTCGGGAAAAATTTAAATCCGTTAGGTGTTTTATCATACCAAGTAGCAAATTGATCTGCTGAAAAAATTCTATAAAAAGTAGCGTTAAGTTCTATAGCATTAAATTGACTGGAATAATAGACCAATTCATCTTTTGTACCTCTAGGATAAAATCCTTTTAAGTCTGCTCGATTCCACTTAGCACAACCAACATAAATTTCTGGATTCTCTTTTCTCTGTGTTGTATTTAAAACACGACGTGTGTCTTTATGGTCTTGAGGTAAAGTGAAATCTATTATTTCTGGATGTGTTACGCTTCCAAATTTCATATTATTTTTATTGAAAAACTTAGTGTAAAGATACCAAAATATAGCTTGTTAATAAACTAGTTAACAAGTAAAATGCAGTTGTAATTTTGTGCTTTATATTATCTCTAACTTTAATAAAAACTTATAACTATGAATACTAGAGACTTAAATTTAAAACAAGTACGACCTGAAATTGCATCTATTATTATTAATGATGACATGACAGCAGATGAACGTTTTCAAAACCTTGTACTTAGACCTATAGCTAAATTACAAGTGCCATTATTTATTGAGGTTTTTAAAAATTATGCTAAAAAGCATAAAAACGTATTTTATGAATTATCTATTGAAAAACGTATTTGTTACATTGAAAATGCTGTACAAAAAGACATGAAACTTAGAAATTCTTTAAAAGGAATGGTTATAGGTTTATTTACTACAGAAGAATATCTTGTTTACATTAAAAATTCTTCGGCATTAAACAAACGTATGATGTCTATTGTTAAAGATCAATTACTTGGTAATATACAATTGTTAGAAAAACCAGAGTTTTTGGCTGCTGTTTAAATTAATGAAACGCCATTTAAATCTGTGGTTAACACATCACTCATATAATTAAAATAAGGTCTTATTGCTTTAAATGCAGTATCTACTTGGCTTAAAAATTCTGGTGAAGTCACTTCTTTATCTGTATATTTTTTGGTGAATATAAACTGCTTTTTCTTAATTAAGTCTATAGCTTTGTGTTCTTTATCAAAGCCTCTAGGTGCTGTTTTTACTTGGTCTCCAACCAATTCTCCCCAAATACTTTTAAACTTTTTATTGTCTATTATTTCTCTAATTTCGTCGTCGTCTTGCTCAAATTCTTTTCTAATACGAAGCAAATCTTCTTTATTAGGTTCCCAAAAACCAGTCGCTATAAAACTTTCATTATTTGGTTGAATATGTACATAGTAACCACCTCTTAAGTTTGGTTTTACTCTACTAAAAGAGCCACCAAAATGGGTTTTATAAGGCAATTTGTTTTTAGAAAAACGAACATCTCTATATATACGAAACATTTTCATTTTATCTATTTCATCATGTGCACTAAGCATTTCAAAAAGCTGCGTATATGCTTGCTTAACCTCTTTTTCAATTTCTTTAAATTCTTTTTTATTTTCATTAAACCAATCACGATTGTTATTTTTTTCTAATCGTTTAAAAAAGTCAAAAGCTTCTTGTGGTATTGTTTTGTTCATGATACAAATTTTAAATAGGTTTAAAAATACAAAAAGCCTCGGTTTTACCGAGGCTTTTCTGCTATTAATACACAGTACATTTAGGATTAAAAAATGTACTAATAACGGGTTTATTATTTAGCAATTTTAAATTCTTTGGTTACTAACCCGTCACTTTTACCATCAAAATACTCAATAACAAAGGTTTTATTTTTATCAAAATAACCAACTCCTGTATACGTGTCTGTGGTAAAAATATAACTCATGTTTTTGGCAGAGTATCTAGCTGTACCAAAAGTTACATCTTTATCTCCTTCTTTAACAGACACTACAAAACCTTGTTCATCAGGAATAAAAGAATAATCTTTATCCTTAAATTTATAGTAAGTAACTTTTGTTTTAGTATCGTATGCTACATCATTATCTTTATCTACTTGTATGGTTTTTGTTACTTTAATAGGTGTATCCATACGTTTTCCGTTAAGGTCATATCGATATTTAGGATCTATTTTTACCTCTTGGGTTTGTAGCGTTTTTACCTTTATTTTTTTCTCTACTATTTTTCCGTTTACTTTTTCTTTAACGGTTTTTACAGTGGTTTCTTCAGTAACATCAACAGGATTATTGTTTTGTGCATAAGCACCTAAACCTATTAACAAACTACATATATATATTAAATTTTTCATTTTTATTTTATAATTTTTGGTTAAACATTTTTTTGACGTTTTGATAAAAAATTATTTCACTTGATCTTCAATTTCATCTTTAACGTCTTCTACTTCATCTCCTACATCATCTGCAGCATCTTCAATAGCGTCACCTGTATTATCTACAGCTTCTTCTATTTTTTCACCTGTGGTTTTCTTTTCTTCTCTACAACTTGTAAATACTGTTGAAATGGAAAACATAAGTACTAATGCTATTATTATTTTTTTCATAATTATTTTATTTAAATGGTTAATTGTTATAATTGGTTTTATGTTGGTATTTATTTTAAGCTTTACGTATTATATCTCTTATTAGTGATAAAACAAATAACACTATGAAGATAAAGAATAGTATTTTTGCTATTCCTGCAGAAGCTCCTGCAATACCACTAAATCCTAGTATTCCAGCAATAAATGCGATTATAATAAATGTGATTGTCCAACGTAACATATCTTTTGGTTTTAAAATTTTAGTGTAATAGACTATACTTGAAAATGGTATACTCCTACTCTAGTTATTAGAGAATTCTTCTTGAAACTTATCTGCATTTTCAACAGATAAATTGGAATCAAATTGAAGGGTTCTGATAGGGAATGGAATGTTAATTCCTTCTTTATCGTATGCTTTTTTAATTTCAATAATTGCTCTACTTTTTGATTTTAGTTTTTCTAATGCATTTTCAGCATCGATCCAGAATCTGCATAAATAGTTAATAGAGCTTCCGCCAAACTCGGTGTAATAAAACTCGACGTTGTTTGGATCTTTTACTTGATCAAAATTATTTGCTATAGTTTGTTTGGTAAGTTGTTCTACTTTTTCAAGATCAGACTCATAACCAACACCACACTCTAGCATAACTCGCATTTTAGTAGTAAGCGAGTAGTTTTTTAATGGATTTTCTAATATGGTTCTGTTAGGAATTATAACCATATTATTATCTGCTTCTTTTAGTGTAAAATCTTTTAAATTAATATCTATAACTTCACCAGAAAACCCCATGGTTTCTACCCAATGACCAATTTCAATTTTCTTTTTAAAAGAGAGTACTAAACCAGCAAAAGTATTAGATAATGTACCTTGTAATGCTAAACCTACGGCTAAACCTACAACACCAGCACCTGCCAATAAAGAGGTTAATGTTTTACCAAGATCTAAAATTCCTAAGGCTAAAAATAGTCCTGCAGCTACTACAGCTATTGCAGCAACTTTACCAATAATAATACTAATGGAATCTTGTGAAATTTTTTTTGAAGCTATTTTAGTAACAAATTTTCTTACATATTTTGCAGTAAAATAGGCTACTATCATTACCAAAATTGCAAGTAATAAATTTGGTATCATTTCTACTGTTGTAGTAAACCATCCTTCTAGTTTTTCAATAAGAGATTCTACAGCAGTTTGTAATTGCGCTTTCATTTTTTTAATAAGTTTTTAGAGTTTATACATTGATTTTTTGTTTTAGTAAAAAACTAAGAACTTAATCAACCATAACACTCTGCAACTTATCGGAAGTTTTTTTAGTCCAAGCTTCTAACATCCAGCTTGCTTTTTCTAATTGACGAATATAGCTACCAATAAGATCAATGGTACCTTCATCTGAGGCTTCTTCTGCTTTTTCAATTATAGCAGACATTTGCCCTAGTATAATTTTGTGGTCTTTTAAAATTTCTGAAACCATGTATTTATCAGATTTTAAAGACTTTGCTTCTTCTACCGAAGATATTTTTAAATAGTTACTGTATTTACTCATAGGATGAAATCTTAGTGTAAGAATACGTTCTGCAATTTCATCGATTTTTAGTTGTGCATCTTTGTACAACTCTTCAAATTTATTGTGAAGGTCAAAGAAGTTTTCTCCTAGAATGTTCCAGTGAAAGTTTCTTAGTTTTTGATAATAAATATGGTAATCTGCAAGTAGTGTATTTAATTCTACAACTACAGGTAATAATTTCTCATCTCTCATATTCAAATAACTCATAATTATATTTTTGTGTTAAACGGTTTGTTTGTTCGAACACTATATAAACTATGGGAAATCTCACTTTTGTCAAGCCCTTTAACAGGTTTTAACAGTTTTAGGTTTTTATTAACATAAATTATGTTAAAGCCATCTTTTCTTTCTAAAATAAATTAACATAATAATAAGTATCACAATCATTACTGCCCAAACAATATAGTAACCATAAGGGTTTGTAAGTTCTGGCATGTTAGAAAAGTTCATTCCATATATTCCTGCAATAAAGGTTAACGGAATAAAAATAGTAGCAATAATGGTTAGTACTTTCATGACTTCATTCATTTTATTGCTAATATTAGTCATGTACAAATCCATAAGTCCCCAAATCATTTCACGATATAAGTCAATGCTCTCATTTACTTGAATCATATGGTCATATAGATTGCGTAGGTAGTTTTTTGTTTTATCCTCAATAAATTCAATTTCAGATTTTTCAAGTTTGTTTACTACTTCTCGAAAAGGAAAAACGGTTCTACGAATTTTTAAAATTTCGCGTTTTTGGTTTTGAATACTTGTGGTAGTGGTATTTGAGTTAGACTCTTCAATAAAAAGCGTTTCTTCTAAATCTTCTATTTTATCACCTTCTGCTTCAATAACCGTAAAATAATTATCTACAACAGCATCTAAAATAGTGTACATTAAGTAATCTGCTTTAGCATTTCTAATTCTTCCTTTGGCATTTCTAATTCTATCTCTTAAATCATCAAAAACATCACCATCTGCTTCTTGAAAAGTAAGTACATAGTTTTCGCCAACAACCATACTCATATGCTCGTAAACAATTTCATCTTCATTTTTAAAATGTAGCATTTTAAAAACAATAAAAAGATACTCTTCATATTCTTCTAGTTTAGCACGTTGGTTAGTGGTAACAATATCTTCTAACACTAATGGATGCAAGTTATAATGCAATCCTAATTTTTCAATTTCTGTAGTGTTGTTTAAACCGTTAATATTAATCCAGGTAACATGCTCTTGGCCTTTAAAATTGAACGCATCTTCTACTTTATCCGATTTATTAAAATCGCAATTTTCTCTATTGTAATTAACAATATCTACTTTGGTTTCAAGAAATTGTTTTTCGCCAACATAAGCTACAGTTCCAGGAGCTGTATTTATTGTTTTGTAAGACTTTTTACGTTTAATTATTTTACGTTTTTTTTGAGCCATGTAGTTTGTATATATCTATAAAAATACTAAAGTTTATTCAAATTCAATACTATTCAATATTAAACCAGAAGCTGGAGCAATATAATCCATAACCTCCTTACTTTCTGGCTGTAAAGTAGCTTTAATATAATCTAAAGTAATTTCTGCTCTACCTAATTTTATAAGTGCTCCCATCATTAACCGAATTTGATTTCTACCAAATCCTTTTCCTTTTACGCGAAGCATATATGTTTTTTCTGGGAAGAAATTGGCACTAAAAACCGTATTTTCTACTAGTTCACAAGTAGAAATTTCTCTGGTATACAAACCTTCATTAGAAGCTTTGTAGCAATAGGTTTTAAAATTATGCGTGCCTTGAAAAAGCGCTGCTCCTTTTTGCATGGCTTCTATATCTAACCTATCTAGAATTGTTGTTAAAATTGGAGCGCAAAACGGATGGCATTTTTCGCCATGCGTAAAAAGATATAAATACTCTTTTGTTTTAGAATGCTGTATTACATTAAATGTAGCGTCTACTTCTTCTATTGCTAAAGCACGAATATCTTGAGGTAAATTGTGATTAAACAGTGCAAGAAAAGCATCTTTGTCTTCAATAGGTTCATATAAAAACAATTCAAAAGCAGAGGCATTGGCAGAAACCATAGCATCTGTTCTACCAGAAGCCAAGGTTTTAAAACGCTTTCCTTCTAAAATAAATTTAAAAGTTCTATCAATCATCAAGTGTACTGTTTTTACGTTTGGTTGTTTTTGCCAACCATGAAAACGATAGCCTAAATATTGAATAGTAATTAAATAATAATAACGTTTATTAAACATATTTTACAAAAGTGTTAGAGCTAGCAAGTAACCTATTTTAATGCATCTAACAAAATTTTTATAAATTGTATTATAATTAACTAACAAAAAACTCTTAAACATGACTACTACTACAACTAATAAACCTCCTATTTGGTTTTGGATTATCACTGTTACTGCACTAATATGGAATCTTTTAGGTGTTTCAGCATATCTAATGCAAGTTTATATGGATGAAGAAACGCATGCTTCTTTAACAGAAGCCGAACTTGCCATGTATGAAAACTTACCTATGTGGTATACTGCAGTTTTTGGTATTGCTGTATTTGCTGGTACTTTAGGTTGTATTGCTTTATTATTACGAAAAAAATGGGCTTATCCTATATTTTTAGTTGGAGCCATTGCTGTTTGTATACAAATGGCTTACGTAGTTTTGTCTTTAAAAATGGCTAATGTGATGACAATACTAATTATTATTGTGGCTATTGCTTTAATTTGGTATACAAAACATGCCAATAAAAAAGGTTGGTTACAGTAATTTGAAACCTATAATAAAACAAAAAAGGCATCTAAAATTTAGATGCCTTTTTTAATAATGTATTTTAAAGTTTTATTGATTTCCTAAAATAATAGGCATTCCAGAGTCTCCAGAACCAATAACAATTACTTTACTATTTGAAGATTCAGATAATTTAATGGTAGCTTCAATACCTTTATCTTGTAAAATCTTATCTGTAAGAGATGCACTTAAAATTTTATTTGCATCTGCTTTACCTTGTGCTTCAATACGTTGTTTTTGCGCTTCTTTATCTGCTGTTACTAAACGAAACTCATACTCTAATGATTCTTGTTCTTGTTTTAGTTTACGCTCAATAGCATCTTTAATTGTTGGTGGTAATTTTACATCTTCTACCAACACTTTTTTAACCGTTAAATATTGACCATCTAATAAGTTAGTTACTTCTTCTAAAATTTCTTGTTCTATAACATCTCTTTTACTAGAGTATAGTTGTTCTGGTGTGTAACGACCAACTACACTTCTTGCTGCAGCGTTAACTGCAGGATCTAGAAGTTCTCTTTCATAATCTGCTCCTTTGGTTTTAATAAGTTTACCAAGGTTAGAAAACTCTGGCTCGTACCAAATGGTTCCGTTTACTTTTACTTCTAATCCATTTACTGAAAGCACATTCATTTCATCAGAAACCGATTGCTGACGCACTCTATGTACCAACATATCATTCCAAGGTGCTACTATATGAAAACCTTCGCCATAAGTGTGTTCTGTATTAATACCATCGCCAAAGCGCTCAAATAATACACCTCCTTCACCAGGACCAATAGTCACTGCTGATTTAGAAATTAAAATAATTAAGAATACTAGTGTAATAATAAAAGGCACTGCTATTTTAGGTAATTTATCCATATTTGTTTTTTATATTAATCCGTTATATTTTCTTATAAACCATTCTAATGCTAAGCTTAAAATAAGTAAAGCTAGCAAGTAATTAAAATCAATTAAAGGTACAACATTTTTACTGCTTTTTTGTATACTAACAAAGCGATCATCATCTAACAATTTGCTTAATAATCCATCTGTATTTGCAATAAAATAACTATCTGCATTTGTATTAGTAGCCACTCGCTGTAGTTTTGTTACATTGGCGTTTAAAAATTGTTGCTCCATATTATATTCTAAAATCTGAAAAGCACCAGATTTAGATATGTTTTCATTGCTAGATTTAACCGTAAAACTATAGTTTCCAGCTGCTAGACTACTTAAATCTACTTGATAATTATTTCCTTTTAAAATAAATGGAAACGTACTAGAAATTTTAGTTTCTTTATTTTGTACTATAATATTTAGAGACTCTTTTGCATCAAACTCATAGTTTTTATTAAAAACTTGCGCCTTAACAACTACATTAGCGTTGCCAGGATAAAAAGATTCATAATCTACATTTAACCTGTCTTTTCTTTTGGTAGAAGCTAAATACTGCACCAATTTGCCTAAAAAGTTATCAAAACTATTAAAGGACTTTGTGTTTAAAAAACTCTGTGCTCTCCATTTCCAGATATTTTCACCAAAAAGAACAGCCTCTCTCCTGCTATTGGTTTCAAAAGTGGCAAGCAAAGGTTGTTGTGTATCTATGCTTCGTATATTTTTGTTTAAAATAGTTTCTACAGGAATAGAAAAAGTAACAGAACCAAAAGAAGATTGCAAAGGCGGAAACGATTCAAAATCTAAATCGTCTATAATAAAAGTGTTATAATTTGTGTTTAGACTTGCTTGATAATCTTCGGTTTGATTGGTGATGTCTTGTTTAAAATCTAAAGTGTTTGCATTTACAAAAGCATAGTCTGTTTTACCTCCTAAAACTAAAAATTTATTCGCATTATCTTGCTTTAAACTTTTAAAAACAGAGTTAAAGTTATTGTTTGGCTGATACAATATAACTAATTGAAAATCATTTTTTTGCAATAAATATTCATTAGGAGTAACAATAGAAACTTCGCGTTGTTCATTGCTTTCAATACTCTTTTTAAAAGCACCTAAATCTGGATGCATAAAATCACTAACTATAGCAACATTTGTTTTTTGATCTATAACTTCAACAGCAAAATTAGTGTAATTATTAATCGTATTTTTTTCACTTTCAATAGGAATAATTTGTGCTTTATACGATTGCACTCCTACTCGATTTGCAGGTAAAGTAAAGTTTAAAATTTTTGAATTTACCGTTTTACTGAAGCTTAGATTTTGAGAATATACTGTAGCTTTTCCAGAAGTAACTACAAACTTAGAATTCACAGCATGGTTTCCGTTATAGGTAACAATAGCCTCTACAGGAAACTTATTTTTTAAGAAAGCATACTTATTTACATTAAGTTGTTGCAATTTTAAATCGGTATAACTAATGGTATCTCCTAAAATTACGGTAAATATTGGTTGCTTTACTTTTTCTGCAGAAAACACATAATCATTACCAAAGGTTTGGTTACCATCGGTTACTAAAAGTATTGGTGAAGTTGTGTTTTTATAAATTTGAGAAAAATCACTAAAAGCCCTATCAATATTGGTTTGTTTCTCTGAAAAACTTAAAGAATCTGTTGTTTTTAACGTGTTTGCAAAGGAGAAAAAATCTAGATTAAATCTTTCTGAAAGCGCTGCATTATTTTTAATTGCTGCTACTAATTGCTGTACATTTTCTTTCTGATTTAAATGCGTAATCGAGCTAGAGTTATCTACAGCAACTACTAAGTTTGGTTTTTCTGTATAGTAGCTTACTTTTTCGAATTTAGGATTTATTAAAAGCAGTAACAATGAAAAGATACTTATAAACCTTAAAAAAGAAAAAAGCATGTTGTTTTTAGACATGCTTTTCTTTTTAGATTTATACTGAAAAAGCGCTAATAATAGCGCTATAATTCCAGATAGTATTATGTATAAAATTGTTTCTGTTTGCATAAATGATTCTTCGACAAGCTCAGAATGATACTATTTAAATGAGTTAAACTTCCACCTAAGTAGAAATGAATTAGGTTAACATTCCTCCATCAACGTTTAAGGTTTGCCCTGTAACGTAAGCAGACATATCACTTGCTAGAAAAACACAAACGTTTGCAATATCTTCAGGAGTACCACCACGTTTTAAAGGAATAGCATTTCTCCATCCTTTAACGGTTTCTTCGTCTAGTTTTGCTGTCATTTCGGTTTCAATAAAACCAGGAGCAATCACGTTGCTTCTAATGTTTCTAGAACCAAGCTCTAAGGCTACCGATTTAGAAAACCCTATAATTCCTGCTTTTGAAGCAGCATAGTTAGTTTGTCCTGCGTTTCCTTTTACACCAACAACAGAACTCATATTAATAATAGAACCTTTACGTTGCTTCAACATAGTACGTTGTACCGCTTTGGTCATATTAAAAACAGACTTTAAGTTTACTTCAATCACCTTATCAAAATCTTCTTCGCTAATACGCATTAATAGATTGTCTTTAGTGATTCCTGCATTATTGATAAGTATATCTATACTACCAAATTCTGCAACTACATCACTTGCAAGTTTTTGCGCTTCTTCAAAATTTGCTGCATTACTTTTGTATCCTTTTGCTTTAATACCTAAAGCATTTAATTCTTTTTCAAGTGCATTAGCAGCTTCAACAGATGAACTATATGTAAAAGCCACATTTGCACCTTGTTGTGCAAAAACTTGAGCTATACCTTTACCAATACCTCTACTTGCACCAGTAATAATGGCTGTTTTTCCTTCTAATAATTTCATTTACTTACTTTTTTGCCTCTATTTCACGAATATCTTAATATTCTAATAAAATAGGTATGGCTATTTATTAAATTCAAATATAACAAATACAATTTGCTTCAAATAAAAAAACCTCACAAAAAAATGTGAGGTTTTTAACATATTTATGTGATTGCTTATCCTAAAACTTCAGCAACTTTTTTACCAATTTCAGCAGGAGAATCTACTACGTGAATACCACATTCTCTCATAATAGCTTTTTTAGCTTGAGCAGTATCATCACTACCACCAACAATAGCACCAGCGTGACCCATTGTACGTCCTGCAGGAGCAGTTTCACCAGCAATAAAACCTACAACTGGTTTTTTACTTCCACTAGCTTTATACCAGTTAGCAGCATCTGCTTCTAATTGACCTCCAATTTCACCAATCATAACTACAGCTTCTGTTTCTGGATCGTTAATTAATAACTCCACAGCTTCTTTAGTTGTAGTACCAATGATAGGATCTCCTCCAATACCAATAGCAGTAGTAATACCTAAACCTTGTTTTACCACTTGGTCTGCAGCTTCATACGTTAATGTACCTGATTTAGATACAATACCAACTTTTCCTTGTTTGAATACAAATCCTGGCATAATACCAACTTTTGCTTCACCTGGAGTAATAACTCCTGGACAGTTAGGCCCTATTAATCTACAATCTTTATCTTGAATATATGCAGCAGCTTTAATCATATCTGCAACTGGAATACCTTCAGTAATAGTAATAATTACTTTAATTCCTGCATCAGCAGCTTCCATAATAGCATCAGCAGCAAAAGCTGGTGGTACAAAAATAATGGTTGTATCTGCTCCTACTTTTTCTACTGCTTCAGAAACAGTATTAAAAACAGGTTTATCTAAATGTGTTTGACCACCTTTTCCTGGAGTAACTCCACCAACAACATTTGTTCCGTATTCAATCATTTGACCAGCGTGAAAAGTACCTTCACTACCAGTAAATCCTTGAACTATTATTTTTGAATTTTTATTTACTAAAACGCTCATTTATATTTAGATTAAAATTGTTTAATGTTTAATTAAGATATTCTTTAGAATTCTTATTGCAAAAGTAAGTTTTTGAAAAGAAATTATAAAGTGATTTGTCTATTTATTTACTAAAAAGAATTTTATTTTTATACCTACTACCTGCTAGTCCAATGCTTTAAAATAGTTTATCTAATTTTAAGTATTTTGTCTTTTAAGTAAGTATTAAAAAACTATAGTTTTTCTATAATTTATTTTTAATGCAATACCATTTAATTTCCGGATGTAATTCTTATAACAAAACTCCTTTAAAGCGACTAACTATTTGTTTTTTAATTGCTTAATGATTTCTGGTATTTTTTTCACGTATGCTAAATCTTTAAGTTTTACTCTAGATTCTTCTATAGGTGTACCAAAATAAGACTTACCTCCTTCTACAGATTTAGTAACTCCTGTTTGCCCTAAGATTACAGCTTTTTCGCCAATGCTAATTCCGCTAGTTGTTCCTACTTGTCCCCAAATAGTAACTTCATCACCAATAACACAACAACCAGCAATACCTGTTTGTGATGCTATTAAGCATTTTTTACCTATTACAGTATCATGACCTACTTGAATTTGGTTATCTAGTTTTGAACCTTCACCTATAGTGGTATCTCCTGTAACCCCTTTATCTATAGTACAAAGTGCACCTATATCTACATGGTCTTTAATAACGACTCTTCCTCCAGAAATTAAAGGATCAAAACCTTCTGGTCTGTTTTTATAATAAAATGCAGATGCACCTAAAACAGTTCCAGCTTGAATGGTTACATGGTTACCAATTACAGTATCATCATAAATACTTACATTAGAATGAACAACGCAGTTATCTCCTATAGTTACATTATTACCAATAAAACAATTGGGTTGTATAATGGTATTTTCACCTATGGTTGCTGAAGGTGATATAGCTACATTTGAAGCTTGAAATGGCTTAAAATGCTGTGTGATTTTATTAAAATCTCTAAAAGGATCGTCACTTATAAGTAGTGCTTTACCTTCTGGACATGCTACTTCTTTGTTTATTAATACTATAGTTGCTGCAGATTGTAATGCTTTATCATAGTATTTAGGATGGTCTACAAATACAACGTCACCAGCTTCTACTACATGAATTTCATTAATACCAAGAACTTGAAAATTAGCATCTCCAACATATTTACAATCTATTAAATCTGCAATTTGTTGAAGCGTATGTGGTTTTGGAAATTTCATATTTAAGTGTACAGTTATTTGCAAGCAATCTATTAGTTAGCTTTGGTACCTAGTAAAGATTGCTTGCTGCTAACTTATTTATTAATCTTTAACACGCTCTTTGTACGTTCCTTTTTCTGTTTCTACTTTAATTCTGTCTCCTTCATTAATAAATAAAGGTACATTTACAGTAGCTCCTGTTTCAACAGTTGCTGGTTTTGTAGCGTTTGTTGCAGTATTTCCTTTAACTCCTGGTTCTGTAGCTGTTACTTCAAGAATTACACTTGCAGGCATTTCTACAGATAAAGGTGCATTATCTTCTGTATTAATGATAACTGTTACCACTTCACCTTCTTTCATTAATTCTGGTTTGTCTAGAGCAGCTTCTGTTAATTGAATTTGCGTATAATCTGCTTCATTCATAAAATGATAAAAATCACCATCATTGTATAAGAATTGAAACTTATGTGTTTCTACACGTACATCTTCTAATTTATGACCTGCAGAAAAAGTATTATCTAATACTTTACCAGTAGTTACGCTTTTCATTTTTGTTCTAACAAAAGCAGGTCCTTTACCAGGTTTTACGTGTAAAAATTCAACAATTTTATAAATATCGTTGTTATATCTTATACAAAGTCCGTTTCTAATATCTGAAGTTGTTGCCATAGTAATCCCCAAGAAAGTGGGTATCTTTTAATTTATTTTATTATTAGTTTGATTTGAAGTAACCTTTCATAATACCACGATGCGAATTCCTAATAAATTGAAGAATTTCATCACGTTCATGAGTTGCTTCCATTTCTGCTTCAATTAAATCTGAAGCTTGTGTGTTATTATAATTTTTTTGATATAAAATTCTGTATATATCTTGAATTTCTCTTATTTTTTCGGTTGCAAAGCCTCTTCTTCTTAAACCAACAGAATTGATTCCTACATAAGATAGAGGTTCACGAGCCGCTTTTACAAAAGGAGGCACATCTTTTCGTACTAAAGATCCTCCTGTTACAAAGGCATGATTACCAATAGAACAAAATTGATGTACAGCAGTCATACCTGCTAATACTACATAATCTCCTACAGTTATATGTCCTGCTAGAGTACTATTGTTTGAGAATATACAATTATTTCCTACCACGCAATCATGCGCAATATGGCAATATGCCATAATTAAACAATTGTCACCAATTACGGTTTTCATTTTGTCTGTAGTACCACGATTAATAGTTACACATTCTCTAATGGTAACATTATCACCAATAATGGTAAGTGTATCTTCATCTTTATATTTTAAATCTTGAGGCACACCAGAAATTACTGCTCCAGGAAAAATATTACAATTTTTACCTATTCGAGCACCTTCCATGATAGTAACATTACTACCAATCCATGTTCCCTCACCAATAATAACATTGTTATGTATGGTTGTAAAAGGATCTATAACTACATTTTTTGCAATTTTTGCGCCAGGATGTACGTAAGCTAAAGGTTGATTCATTTTTTTATTTATTATTTTACTTTAGATATTTGTGCCATTAGTTCTGCTTCTGCACATAATTTTCCGTTTGCATAAGCATAACCTTGCATGTGACAAATACCTCTACGTATTGGCGTAATTAAATCGCATTTAAAGATTAAAGTATCTCCAGGAACTACTTTTTGTTTGAATTTAACTTTATCTATTTTCATAAAGAAAGTTAGATAGTTTTCTGGATCTGGTACTGTACTTAATACCAATATACCTCCTGTTTGCGCCATAGCTTCTACTATTAAAACGCCAGGCATTACTGGAGCACCAGGAAAGTGACCTTTAAAAAACTCTTCGTTCATGGTAACGTTTTTCATACCAAGTACATGAGAGTCACTTAATTCAAAAACTTTATCTAATAACAAAAAAGGTTGTCTATGTGGCAACATATCCATTATTTGATTCACGTCCATTAATGGTTTTTGATTTAAATCTACATCAGGAACGTAATTACGTTTTTCGTTTTTAATTATTTTAGATAATTTTTTAGCAAATTGTGTATTCACAAAGTGCCCAGGTTTATTTGCTATAATTTTACCTCTAATTCTTGTACCAACTAGAGCTAAATCACCAATAACATCTAACAATTTATGTCTTGCCGCTTCGTTTGGATGGTGTAAAGTTAAGTTATCTAAAATACCATTAGATTTTACAGCAATAGATTCTTTATTAAATGCTACTTTTAGTTTTTCCATTGTTTCTGCAGATAATTCTTTATCTACATAAACTATAGCATTATTTAAGTCCCCTCCTTTTATTAAACCATGCTCTAAAAGCATTTCTATTTCGTGCAAAAAGCTAAAAGTTCTAGCATTTGCAATTTGATTTTTAAAATCTGAAATTTGGTTAAGTGTAGCATTTTGAGTTCCTAATACCTTAGTACCAAAATCTACCATAGTAGTTATTTGGTATTCTTTTGCAGGCATTACAAGAATTTCACTTCCTGACTCTTCATCGGTATAGCTAATAACATCATTTACAACATATTCTTGTCTTGTAGCATCTTGTTCTACAATTTCAGCTTTTTCTAAAGACTCAATAAAGAATTTTGAAGAACCATCCATAATTGGTGGTTCTGAGGCATCTAATTCAATAAGAATATTATCAATATCTAAACCTATTAAAGCAGCTAGTACATGCTCACAAGTTTGGATAGTTACGCCGTTTTTTTCTAAACAAGTTCCACGTTGTGTGCTAGTAACATAATTTGCATCTGCTTCAATAATTGGTTCGCCTTCTAAATCAATTCTTTTAAAACGGAATCCAAAATTTTCTGAAGCTGGTTTGAATGTTAATTTTACATTTTTTCCTGTATGTAAACCAACACCTATTAAAGACATTTCATTTTTAATTGTCTTTTGTCTAATATTAGTATTAACTATTGCCATCTATTTTTTTTTCAATTTCATTAATATTTTTAACAATTGTTGGTAGGTTTTTAAAGTGCACATAAGATTTATTATAATCTGCATATGATAACGCTGGAGAACCTTGTAAAACTTGGTTGTCTTTTATGTTTCTTCCAATACCTGATTGCGCTTGAATTTTCACATTATTACCAATAGTAATATGTCCTACAATACCTACTTGACCACCAATCATACAGTTTTCACCAATTTTTGTAGAACCAGCAATTCCTGTTTGTGCAGCTATTACTGTGTTTTTACCAATTTCTACATTGTGTGCAATTTGTATTTGGTTATCTAGTTTAACACCTTTTTTAATTAAGGTAGAACCTAGAGTAGCTCTATCTATTGTTGTTCCTGCTCCTACATCTACATAATCTTCTAGAATAACATTTCCTGTTTGTGGTACTTTAGAGAATTCTCCTTTTTCATTAGGAGCAAAACCAAAGCCATCTGCACCAATAATTGCTCCAGAGTTGACCACACAATTTTGACCTATAACACATTCTGAATATACCTTTGCTCCTGCAAAAATAATGGTATTTTCACCTATGGTAACATTGTCACCTATATATACATTTGGGTATATTTTTACATTTTCGGCTATAGTTACATTTTCACCAATGTATGAAAAAGCACCTATATATGCAGTATCTGTATACGTTGCAGATTCTGATATAAATGAGGGTTGCTCTACACCTACTTTATTGGTTTTTACCAAATTATAATATTCTAATAATTTAGAAAAAGATTTATAGGCATCTTCTACTTTAATTAAAGTAGTTTCAATGCTGTTTTCTGGTTCAAAAGTTTTATTTACTATAGTTATAGATGCTCTTGTAGAGTATATAAAAGGCGTGTATTTAGGGTTTGCAAGAAACGTAAGCGATCCTTCTGTTCCTTCTTCTATTTTTGAAAGTTTAGAGACTTCAACATCTGGGTTACCAACAATGTCTCCTTCTAAAATTCCGGCAATTTGTTCTGCTGTGAATTTCACAATTATTTGTTTAGTTTTTTTGTAATTCTAGCAAAAATAAGAAAAATGTAGTTAACAACGTTATAGTTTTAGCTTTGGATAGCATATATAGTGTTTAGTTACTGGTTTTGAAAGGGCTTTAAGGTTTAATTGGTCTGATGCTTTTACTATATCCTCTATTTTTCCGTTTTTATGTAAAATATTAATTTTTTGCTTTTTTTGCTCATAAGCTTGGTTAGAAATCTCTCCTGTAAACACAAAATAATCTGCTTCTTCTTGTGAAATATTATGCGCTTGCATAAGCTTTTGAGTGTGTTGTTCTAGTATTTGAGATTTAATTTTTTTCTTTTTTAACTTCACCTTTAGCAAATCTCTATTAATTATCATCTCGCATAAATTACGCAACACAAAATCTTCATGAAATTGCCATGCTTTCATTGCCGAAACAATATCATAATCATCAAGCATTGCAAAGGTGTTTAGTGTTTTAGCATTAAAATTATTTAAAGAAATTTCATTTTCTAAAAAGTACTGCAACGGTTTACTTGCTTCTAATTTTACACCTTTAAATGTTAATTCTTTAGCTCTTTTTAAAACTCTTATTAATAATTGTTCTGCTACTAAACTTGTTTTATGTAAGTATACTTGCCAATACATTAAACGTCTGGCTACCAAAAACTTTTCAACGCTATAAATACCTTTATCTTCTACAACAAGACTATCATCAACCACATTAAGCATGGTAATTAAACGCTCACTATTAATATTACCTTCTGCAACTCCTGTATAAAAACTATCGCGTTTTAAATAATCTGCTCTATCCATATCAATTTGACTAGATATTAGCTGACACATGAATTTTCTAGGGTACTCTCCTTTAAAAATTTTAATGGCTAACGTTAAACTTCCGTTAAACTCTGTGTTTAAAGTTTCCATGAAAAGCAGTGAAATTTCCTCATGAGACACATTATTTACAATACTATGCTCCATAGCATGAGAGAATGGTCCATGACCAATATCATGTAATAAAATAGCAATAAGCAATGCGTTTTCTTCTTCTAAAGAAACTTCAACCCCTTTAAAACGTAGCACTTGCACTGTTTTTTGCATTAAATGCATACAACCAATAGCATGATGAAAACGCGTATGATGTGCACCAGGATATACTAGGTAAGACATTCCCATTTGGGTAATCCTGCGTAACCTTTGAAAATATTTATGTTCAATTAAATCGAAAATTAACGAATTTGGTATAGTAATAAATCCGTAAATTGGGTCGTTTAATATTTTAAGTTTGTTATTAGTATGCAAGCTTTATTTTTTTACAATTTTCTAAACAAATATACATGAACAATATAAATATTCTTTGGGTTGACGATGAAATAGATTTATTAAAACCTCATATTATCTTTCTGGAACAAAAAAATTATAAGGTAACTACCTGTAAAAGTGGTACTGAAGCATTAGAAATTTTAGACGATATTAATTTTGATATTGTTTTTTTAGACGAAAACATGCCAGGACTTAGTGGTCTAGAAACTTTAAACGAAATTAAAGAAAGAAAAGACACGCTTCCTATTGTTATGATTACCAAAAGTGAAGAAGAATATATAATGGAAGAAGCTATAGGAAACAAAATAGCAGATTACCTTATTAAACCAGTAAATCCAAATCAAATATTATTAAGTTTAAAAAAGAACTTAGACCATTCTAGATTAGTATCTGAAAAAACAACATCCAACTACCAACAAGAGTTTAGAAAGATTGCTATGGATTTATCTATGGTAAACACTTTTGAAGAATGGGCTGCATTATACCAAAAACTAGTGTATTGGGAACTGCAACTAGAAAACATTGAAGACATAGGAATGTTTGAAATATTAGAGTCTCAAAAAAATGAAGCCAACACACAGTTTGGTAAATTTATAGACAAAAACTACCCTTCTTGGTTTGAAGCACATACAGATGCTCCTACCATGTCTCACACATTATTTAAAGATAAAATAGCTCCAGAAATTAGTAAAGAGCAACCTACGCTTTTAGTAGTTATTGATAATTTACGCTATGACCAATGGAAAGCATTTGAGCCAATTATAAATAATTATTATAAGAAGGAAAAAGAGATTCCTTTTTACAGCATACTACCTACAGCCACACAATATGCTAGAAACGCTATCTTTTCTGGATTAATGCCTAGTGATATGGAAAGACTGCATCCTGAATATTGGAAAAACGATACAGATGAAGGTGGTAAAAATTTACACGAAGAAGATTTTTTAAGAGAACAACTAAAGCGTTTAGGCTTATCAAACCTTAAGCACGAATACTATAAAATTACCAATTTAAAAAATGGTAAAAAACTAGTTGATAATTTTAAAAGCTTAAAAGAAAACGATCTTACAGTTGTGGTTTACAATTTTGTAGACATGCTTTCTCACTCTAAAACAGAAATGGATGTAGTAAAAGAATTGGCTTCTAATGACAAAGCCTACCGATCTTTAACACAAAGTTGGTTTAAAAACTCTCCGTTATTAGAAATGGTTCAGCAAGCACAACAATTAGGTTTTAAACTAATATTAACTACAGATCATGGTACAATTAATGTAAAAAATCCTTCAAAAGTTATAGGAGACAGAGACACTAGCTTAAACCTAAGATACAAAACAGGTAGAAGCTTATCTTATGAAGCCAAAGACGTATTAGTAGCAAAAAACCCAAAAAGCATTCATTTACCATCTATATCTATGAATAGTTCATTTATTTTTGCTAAAAACGATTTGTTTTTTGCTTACCCAAATAATTACAACCATTATGTAAGCTATTACAGAAACACTTACCAGCATGGAGGCGTTTCTTTAGAAGAAATGATTATACCTTTTGTTGTTTTAAATCCTAAATAGTATTTTTTCTTATAAACGTATTACCTATAAAAAACATCTAGGTTCGTTTTTATTATTTATATATATGTATAATTTTGTTTAATAAATATTAAAAAATTGGAATTAAACTATACAATAAATGACCTTGATAAGGTTGTTAATACACTTTTAAATAGTAGTACAAGTAAAATCATATTATTTCATGGTTCTATGGGTGTTGGCAAAACAACACTCATAAAATCTCTTGTAAAAACAATTGGAAGTGCAGATGAAGTACAAAGCCCAACCTACTCTTTAGTAAATGAGTACAATGCTACAAACACCAAAATTTATCACTTTGATTTATATAGAGTGGAGTCTGTTGAGGAATTATACAATATGGGTTTTGAGGAATACTTACAAGAAGACGTTTGGGTTTTTATAGAATGGCCAGAATTGGCTTCAGAATTCTTTCCTGAAAATACAACCAATATATTTTTAGAAATAAATGAGGATAATACTAGAAAAATTATAATAAATTAGACCGAAATAAAAGTCAAAAATGAGTATTTGAAATAATTTTCCTACAATATTTCGGTATAAAAGTCATTTTTTATGGTAAAACCGTAACCGAAAATTTGGAAAACACTGTTTTTAACATAATTTTAACATTTGCGTTCAGTTCGAAAAAGCATGTTTATATAATTTTAGGGTATTAATTAATTAAAAATCCCTTATAATTATGAAAACAAAAAAGTATTTAATCGCATTCGCACTATTTGGAGGTATGTTCTTTACAGCTCAAGCAACAAATTTATTAGACATTGATGGACAAACAACAACAAAAATTGAAAAATGGAAGATTAAAGTCCCATCGAATGGGTAAACGAGATGGAGTTATTCTTGGAAGTATAATTGCTACAATTATTGCTTCTACTCCTCTATTATTTAATTTATATGAAAGTGTTCCAGAAATAAAAGTCTGGGACACTTACTTTTTTACCTACCATAGTAACTATTATCAAAATATTCTAGTTTTAGCTTGGACTTTAACAGGTAAGGTTGTTCCTTTATTTTTAATAACAATTTGGTTTTTTACTTGTCGCCATTGGTGGTATCATGCCTTATTAGTACCAATAGCCATGTATATATTTCAAATATTTTCCATTATTAATGAAGACATTACTTATATAGATAAATTTCAGTTATTACATTTAGTACCAATTATGGCCATTGTAATACCGTCTATTTACCTTATAAGAGCTAAAATGTTTGATAAAATTAATACTGCAGATAAAACTTTAGAAGATCTAGAAGAAGAGTTTACTGTTCGCCCAAGAAATGTTTGGGGAAAAGTAAAACAGTATTTTTAGAAATTAGCTATTAAAATTTAAAAAAAATATTCGTAATTTGACTAATAAACTAATTAGTCAATATATGTCTAAACCATTATCCCCTTTTACTAAACAACAATTAATACCTCAAGAAGAAACTCTTGAGGTTTTTAAGCAAAAAGGAAATCTTTTTATAGGTATACCTAAAGAAACCGCATTTCAAGAAAAACGTGTATGCCTAACTCCTGACGCTGTTTCTGCACTTGTTAGCAATGGACATAGAGTTTTAATGGAAACAGGTGCTGGTGAAGGAGCAAAATTTAGTGATAAAAATTATAGTGAAGCTGGCGCAGAAATAACCAATGATACTGCAAAAGTATTTGGTTGTCCCATAGTTTTAAAAGTTGAACCTCCTACTCCAGAGCAAATCAACTTAATAAATCCGCAGAGTATCTTAATTTCTGCATTACAATTAAAAACACAATCAAAAAAATATTTTGAAACTTTAGCCAATAAGCGCATTACTGCTCTTGCTTTTGAATTTATTAGAGATGAAGTTGGCTCTTATCCTGCTGTACGCTCTTTAAGTGAAATTGCAGGAACTTCTGCTGTTTTAATTGCTTCAGAATTATTAAGTAATGTTAATGAAGGTAACGGACTAATGTTTGGTAATATTAGTGGTGTTCCTCCTATAGAAGTGGTTATTATTGGAGCTGGAACTGTTGGTGAATTTGCTGCTAGAAGCTCTATTGGTCTTGGTGCTAACGTTAAGGTGTTTGATAACTCTATTACCAAACTTAGAAGAATGCAAACCAATTTAGGTATGACCATTTATACTTCTACCTTACAACCTAAAAATTTAGCAAAAGCCTTAAAAAGATGCGATGTAGCCATTGGTGCTATTAGAGGAAAAAACAGAGCGCCAATTGTGGTAACCGAAGGCATGGTAAGCAATATGAAAACAGGTGCTGTTATTATAGATGTAAGTATTGATATGGGAGGATGTATTGAAACTAGTGAAGTTACAACACATAAACACCCTACTTTTGTGAAACATGGTGTGATACATTATTGTGTACCAAATATTCCTGCAAGATATGCTAGAACTGCCTCTATTTCAATTAGTAATATGTTTACACCTTATCTTTTAAAAATTGCAGAAGATGGTGGACTAGAAAATTCTTTAAGATTTGATAAAGGTTTAAAAAATGGGTTGTACTTTTACCACGGAATATTAACTAACAAATCTGTTGGTGAATGGTTCGATTTAAAACATAGCGATATTAACTTACTTATTTTTTAATTGTGCAATTAATACAACGTATAGGTTATTACCTAGGAGGTTTCTCTATAGGATTAGTACTTTTAGCTTTTTTCTTAAACGGAAAAAAAACATCTTGTGCTTATGGTCCTGAAGCCAGAGTTATAAAAAACATAAACACTAAAAAACTGGTGTATAGTGACTCTATATACTCTGTTATTTCTGAAAAAAAATTAGATAGTGCTACCATTAAAAAAGCACTATTAAAAGGAGATGTAGATTTTAGTATGAGTAATACAAGACAAAAACCATGTGGTATTTATGCTATTGAAAGCTATATCGATGATGAAGAAGTAATACTTACAGTAGAAAATTGTGATAGCATTGCTACTTTAAAAAATATTAAATGGTAAAAAAAAAGCTTCATAAATATTTATGAAGCTTTTTTTTTAGTGGTTTAGAAAGACTAATTTCTAATAATTTTCTTTGTTTCTTTTTTTCCGTTAATCTCAACAGATAATAAATAAACACCTGTTGGATAAGAAGATAAATCTACTGTTAATGTGTTTTCATTATTAACTACCTTATTTATTAAGGTTCTTCCTAAAAAATCGTGTAATTGTATTGCAGAAACTGTATTGTTTTGTCCTGACACTTTAACCGTTACTACGTTATTTGTAGGGTTAGGAAATACAGAAAGCACATTACTAGTTTCTTCTATTTCATTATCATTTGTACTTAAAAGCGATTGTGGATATTCTAAAACCCAAGCAGGAGGATTAGGATCTTGCATGATACTACTATCATCCCAATTACTTGCAAAAAGAATTTTTGTACCATCTCTATTTGGAACAGCCATAGTAGAGTGTCCGTTTCCTGGAGAAACATCATTATTGTGTTTTGTATAACGCTCTATAATTCCTGAATCATCCAATTTAATGGCAAAAATTTCTCTAGAAGCAACATCGTGACTAGTACAACATTGTTCACTTACATAAGCCCAACCTGGTCTATCTGTGTTTCTACAACTAATATGTCCTCCCCAAATTCCTCCAGGGTATTGAAATAAAGGAGTTACTCCTTGACCATCTAATCGAGCACAATACACGTAAGAATCATTACTCCAACCATCAGGACCTTCATAAGCAACCATAACATCGTTTCCGTATGCATCAATTCCTAAATCTCCATGCGCTGTAATATCATATATATGTCTTTCGTTTTGAAAATTTAAATCGTAAGATTTTAAACCTGCAGTAGCTCCAGAACCATCTGTTCTCCAAGAAACAACAGCAAAGTTTCCTAATTGTGAAACAGAAAACCAATCTAAATCACCACTAGAACCTATATTTTTTGTTCCAACAATTTGATCTTCTTCAATATCATATACTATTAGCGTTCTATCGCTTCCGTTTTGACCAATTAAACCAACATATTTATCATCATTAGACTGGTTTCCTTCTCCGTAACCAAAATCTAAACTAGAATATTCACTAAAAGTTCTTAAAGTTACTCTAGTATTGTTAAGCACATTAAATTTAACAAACTGGTTTCCAGGCGTACCATACATATAATTAGGTTCTGTATTTGCCCATCTACCATAAGATGGTATATCTCTCCAGTATAAAAACTCAAAAGTTTCTCCATCTAAAATTGCTGCTGGATAACCTGCTAATTTAATTAAAGACCCATCAGAATTCCATGTTTGGTCTTTAGCGTAGTTATGTCTAACTCTAATAGAAGTGGTACCAAAAACGTTTTTATCGCTTATTCTGGTAATTGTACTTCCAGATAAGTTTTCGGTAAAAGATTCTAAATAATCAGGGAATGCTCCTGTAGGTGCTTCGTAAGAATCGTAGTTTACTGTAGAAAGTAATTCTTGTTCGGGATAATTTTGGGCTTTTAAAACTGTAACACTTGATAATAAAGTAAATAATAATGCCTTTTTTAATTTTCTGTTTGGCAGAAACTTTTTCGTTAAATTTTTATTCATTTTGTTAAGGGATATTGCTATTAATCAGGTGCTAAACTAAAATTTAAGAAAATAAAAAAATTTAAACATTCTAATTATTCGATGAAATACACTCTATTTGTAAGTATTGAATTACTTTTTATGCATTTTGTAGGCATTTATTCACTCTTAATCGATTTTTAATCAATCTGTTACGAGCTAATTTACGTACACAAACAAAGTATATATACGCAAGTAATTGCAAAATAGATTTTTTTATTGAAAAAAAAATAAAAAAAGCTAATTACCTGATAATCTACGTGTAAGAAAAAATAACAATACAGTTTATATACAAAAGAGGTATTTCATCTAATATCTACTAACTAACTGTTTTAAAATCTAAAAATACATTACATTTATTGAGCTATTAATCAAGATTATGTACTACTCTTTGTACCTAATCGTACAACCAAGAATTTTTTGAAAAGAAAAAAACTTGCCTTTATAATACCTAGCCTAAAAGCTGGAGGTGCAGAACGCGTTGTTTCTACATTAACTAATCAACTAATACTTGATTTTGATATAGTTATTGTGGTTTTATACGCTTGTAAACCTTTTTACCATTTAAACCCAGAAATACAAGTTGTATTCTGTAAAGAAACATATAATAGTACTCCTTCTTTTTTTCAGTCTATAGCTAATCATCTAGCATTAAAAAACACCTGTAAAAAAGTAATATTAAAAGAAAAGGCAGATATTATTATTGGTTTTACAACCATAGCCAATATATATAGTGTACTAATAGCCAAGCAAATCAAGGTGCCTTCTATTATTAGTGAACGCATTCATCCGCAATTTGGTAGTATTAGTAATTTTTGGGTAAAAGTGCGAAAGATTATTTATCCAAAAACGAATGCACTTGTTATACAAACTAAAGAGATAAAAGACTTTTTTACTAAATACGTACAAGAAGAAAAGGTTAAAATTATTAATAACCCATTAGCCGAAGAGTTAGTAGCACAAAGAAATATACAAACTATAAAATCAAACCATATAATTTGTGTTGGCAGATTAACAGAGCAAAAAAACCAAGAACTTTTAATACGTGCTTTTGCAAACATTAAAAGAGGTGACTGGAAACTTTTACTTATAGGTGAAGGCAATAAAAAAGAAGCTTACAAACAACTTGTAGATGATTTAAAAATCAACGACAGCGTAGTCTTTATTGGTAATGTAAAAGATGTTTCGGCTTATTATAACAGTGCTAAAATATTTGTATTACCGTCTAACTACGAAGGTTTTCCTAATGCGTTAATTGAAGCTATGTATTTTGGGCTTTCTTGTATAGCTACAAATTGTCCTTCTGGTCCTTCAGAAATTATTAATGATGGTGAAAACGGGTTTTTAATTCCTGTAAAAGATCAATTAACATTAGAGCAAAAGCTTTCAACACTAATAAATAATAACAATTTACAAACTCAATTTAGTAAAAAAGCAATGCGTAGCACAAAACCGTTTGAAGCTCCATCTATAGCAAATACATGGAAAGAGTTAATTTCTAAATTTTTATAATAAAATGCAGTTAACTAATTTATTACCTACATATAAAGAACACGAAAAACATAACTTTAGTTATACGTTTACCATATTTACTCCTATTTACAATAGAGCAAATACGCTAGCGCGTGTTTTTAAATCTTTAAATGCACAAACTTTTAAAGATTTTGAATTGGTATTAATTAATGATGGCTCTAAAGACAACTCTCATGAAGTAGCTTTAGAATTAATAAAAACAGCCACGTTTCCTGTAAACTATATAAACAACAGCATTAATAAACATAAAATGGCTTGTTTTATGCAAGCTATACAAATTGCTAAAGGAGCTTTTATTTTACCTTTTGATTCGGATGATGAATGTACTGCAGATGCCTTACAAGTATTTAAAGACGAATATGATGCTATACCTAAAGAAAGACAAAAAACCATAAGTGGTGTTACTTGTTTATGTAATGATCAATTTGGTAATTTAGTTGGTGAGCCTTTTAAAACTTCTCCGTATTACAGTAACACCTTTAAGCAACAAATGGAGCAACCCAATGCTTCAGAAAAATGGGGATTTACTAAAACTGAAGTTCTAAAAAATATTCAGGTTAACAGTAATATTTTTTCTCGTGGTTATATACCTGAAGGTGTTATTTGGGAACTCATTGCCAAACAAGGCTTTGAAACCAAATACATAAACACAACACTAAGAACCTATTATTTAGATACTGAAAATGCTATTTCTATTCAAAATCACGAAAAAGACGCTTTTGGTATGGCTATATATTCCTTATCTATTTTAAACTGGTATTATCAAGACTATTTATACAAAAAACCACTACTCTTTTTAAAACGTGTATACACCTTATTAAGAGCATCACAATATTTAGAATTTAAATTAAAAGACTATCAAAAAGCTATTAAAAGCAAGTTATTAAAAACCATTTTCACCATTGGCTGGCCCTTAAAAAAACTATTATAAATTTCATTGAAAATAACCAACTACATACCATCCTTTAAAAAGGCAATAAAAAATCCTACTGTAATTAATGTTATTACTGTAGCTGTAATTAGTATTTTAGTAAAAGGACTAGGATTCTATAAAGAAATTATTGTTGCTGGTTCTTTTGGCTTGTCTGAGTTATTAGACACTTTTTTTATAGCTGCACTGCTTCCAGGATTTATTAATGAGGTTTTCTTAAACGCTTTTAAAGCAGTGTTTATACCCAATTATATAGCCGAAAAAAAATCTACAAACAATCTTGGCGCTTTTCAGTCTGCTAGTTTTATTATAACACTTAGTGTTGCAGGTGTATTTATTATTATATCGTATTTATTTACAGATGTTTTTTTAGAAACTTTTTTTAAAGGGCATACCTCAGAATACTACGCTTTAATTACAACACAGTTATACTATCTTTTACCTTGTATACTTTTTTGGGGATTTGCCTCCTTACTAAGTGGCTTATTAAATATTTATGATGAGTTTAAATTCGCATCTATATATCCTGTACTTACTTCAATAGCCATGATAATTTGTCTTCTTTTTTTTAAAGAACAATTACAAGAAAAAGTACTTGCTGTTGGTATGCTTATAGGTAGTATAGCACAATTTATTTTTTTACTAATAGTAGCTATTCACAAACAAATTATAAAAATTTCTAAACCCGATTTTTTAGGCTTGCATACACAAACCATGTTTAAGCAGGTTCCTGCAAAAGTATCTTCTGGCTTTTTAACAGGATTAATTTCTGTTACAGATCAGTTTTTTGCAGCACAACTAATTATAGGTTCTATTACTGCTTTAAATTACGGATTACGTATTCCTGCATTTTTTACGGCAATAATTGTAATGGCTTTAGGTAACGTGCTACTTCCCTATTTTTCAAAACTATCTTTAAGCAATAAAGACGAAGCATTTAAAAAGCTCTACTATATCTTAAAGCGTTTATTTCTTGGCTTAATTGTAGTAAGCGTAGTGCTTATTCTTCTTTCAGATTTTATTGTAGAATTATTTTTTGAACGAAATGAATTTTCATCAGAAGACACCAAAATAGTAGCAAACATTCAACGTATGTTTTTAATAGGCCTGCCTTTTACTATCTGCGGAAACATTATTGTTAGATTTTTAACCAGTATTAATAAAAACGCTTTTATGGCTTACATTTCATTTGTAACAGTCATCTTAAACATCATTTTAGATATTGTTTTAATGAAATACTATGGTGTGTTTGGTATTGCATTATGTACAGCCTTATTACAAATGTTTAGAAGTTTAGTATATTTAAAGTACACTACAAATCAGCAAAAAGTTTTAGCTACATGAAAGAAATACTAAAACATAGCATACTTGCATTAACCATATTAAACCTACCTACATTTGGTTTAATATCCTTTAATCCTGCATTAGGTTCTTTAGCAGCTGCACTTTCTTTGGTTTCTTTAGCATTGTACTATTTTTTCATTAAAAAAAGTAAACCATTAATTGCATTACTAATAATAGGAATACTCTACTACTCTATTTCTGGGTTTAGCTTTACAGGCGAATTAGAAATGTTTATTAAAGATATTTTCAGGTACTTTTTATTTATTTTATCGGTTACAGAAGTTGCTAAAAACACTACAAATGCCCAAGCTTGTTTTTATTTAGTAATAGGTGCTATGAGCGTAATATTAAACGCATTGGTGTTTTCTGACGAATATGGTAGATATGCTGGTTTTTATATAAATCCTAATCGCGCAGGATTAGTCTGTATTTTAGGCTTTGCTTTTACCTATAGATTAGCCAACAAAAAGCTTAAATTAATTGCGCAATTAATATTCACATTAGCAGGTATTGCTACACTTTCTCGTTATTTCTTACTGCTTTTATTATTGGTAAATATAACCTCGTTATTTGCCAACAAAAAAAATATTATTGGCTTATTGGTTGGTGCAGTAGGTATTGTTATTATTATAAACACTCCTGCTTTTCAACTTAATAAAGATAGGTTTAATGCGCTTGAAAGTTTTTTTAGCGAAGGCGAAGTAAAAACCACAACCATAACTAGAGAATCTAGACAAGAAACCTGGGCTCTTTATACAGACGCTATATTAAACAATGCATTAATTGGTAATGGTTATGGATCTATGCAAGGACATCAAGGAGATACTGTTGGTATTAAAGTTGGTGTACATAACACTTATTTAATGGTATTAGGCGAAGCTGGAATACTTCCTTTTTTACTATTGTTTATATTTTACACTAGTATGGTTTTTAAAAGCCTGAGGCATTTTTCTACCAATCCAGAATACCTATACATGTCATTAATAATGGCTTCGTATTTAATGGTTTCGCATAATTATTTTTACAACTATATCATTCTATTTTTCACCATATGGCTGTACACAAGGCTTAGTATGGATACTGAAAATGAAGAAAACTTAATAACAGAATAACTATGTGTGGTATATACGGTTCAACAATAAAATATAATCCTCAGCAAGTAAAAGAAAAACTTGCCAGAACCTCTTTTAGAGGTCCAGATGCTACACGTTTTACTTTTATTGGTAAAAACGAAAGCATCATTTTTGGCCATAATAGATTGTCTATAATAGATCTAGATCCAAGATCTAACCAACCGTTTATTTACAAACACATACATATTGTTTTTAATGGCGAGATTTATAATTTTTTAGAAATAAAAAAACAATTACAAAACCAAGGATATGCCTTCAACACAACTAGTGATACAGAAGTAATCTGTGCTGCTTATCTTGAATATGGCCAGGATTTTATAAAACAACTAAATGGCATGTTTGCCTTTGTTATTTATGACGAAAAAAAACAACTTTTATTTGGCGCTAGAGACAGAATGGGTCAAAAACCTTTTTATTACTATTTAGGCAAAAATGGTTTTGAATTTGCAAGTCAGATTTCATCTATTCAATTACATCACCAGAATTTATCCATATCTAGCAAAGCAATTTCACAGTATTTAACTTGGGGAAATATACCTGATCCGCTTTCTATATTTAACCAAATAAAAAAACTAGAAGCAGGTTACTCTTTTACTTTAGACTTAACAAGTAACACCTTTAGCAAATCACAATATTGGGATATTTCAAAAAACAACAACAGCCTATTTACAGGCTCTTATGAAGAAGCAAAACAAGAACTCTCCTATTTAATTAAAGACGCATCTAGTATACGTTTATTTGCAGATGTTCCAGTTGGTGTATTTCTTTCTGGCGGAATAGATTCTTCTGCTATTGCTGCTTTAGCATCTAAAAGCACAAATAGTAAAATAAAAACGTTTTCTGTAAAATTCGATGAAAAAGGATTTGACGAAAGCAAATATGCAAAACAAGTAGCAGATCATTTACAAACAGAACATCACGTGATACATTGTAATTATTCGGAAGGATTAGATTTAATAGACAATTTTAGTCATTATTATGATGAGCCTTTTGCTGATGCTTCTGCAATACCATCAATGTTATTAGCTAAGCACACTAGAAAACAAGTTACAGTAGCACTTTCTGGTGATGGTGGAGACGAAAGTTTTATTGGTTACACACGTTATAAATGGATGAAACAAGTAGAAGCACTTTATGCTATTCCTTCCGGATTAAGAAAATTTGCAGCTACGCTTATTGGAAGTCTTCCGTATTATAAATTAAAGATGATTGCGCAAGGGCTTCAAAAGGATTCGTTAAACGATTTATACTTGGCTATTAGTAGCGGAATTGATAATTCTTGGTTACAAAACACCAATGATTACACCAATGTTTCCGAAGTAAAATACTTAAAAGAATCGAATAAAAACTTAGTCGAACGTATTTCAGATTTCGACTTAAAAACCTATTTAAATTGGGATATTAACACCAAAGTAGACCGAGCAACAATGGCTTATTCTCTAGAAGCAAGAGCGCCTCTTTTAGATTATAGAATTGTAGAGTTTGCACGATCCTTACCTACAGAGTTTAAGTACCAAAAAAACAACCAAAAACGCATTTTAAAAGATGTGCTTTATGAGCATGTACCTAAAGAAATATTTAACAGACCAAAAGCTGGTTTTACAATGCCTTTTGCCAATTGGTTTAGAGCAGATCTTAAAGATTTTGTACTAGATACTTTAACCGAAGACACCCTAAAACAAATACCAAATATAAACGTAAAAGAAGTACAATTACGCATAAACCAACACATGCAAGGTACATGGAATAGATATCCACTAATCTGGAAATTACTAGTACTTAAACAATGGTTAGATAAAAACGGAAACACTTTTTCTATACAATAATGAGCAAAAAAAAGATTAAAATAACATTTGTAATTCCCTCACTAGCTGCTGGTGGTGCAGAGCGTATTTTGTCTTTTGTAGCCAAAAATTTAAATAAAGAAAATTTTGAAGCGACACTTTTAGTGGTTGGTTTTGAAAAAGATACAGTATACCAAGTCGATGATTTACATGTAGTTTATTTAAATAAAGCAAGAGTGTTAAAAGCTGTATTGGCCATTACTAAACATTTAAAAAAACAAAAGCCAGATGTGGTAGTAAGCTCTATATTTCATTTAAACACCATTATTGCATATATATCTATAGCATTTCCTAAAATAAAATTTGTTGCTAGAGAGGCTAATGTTTTAAGTGTATTAGCACAACATGACAGAGGTAACCGACTTAATTTGTCTAAAAAACTAATTGTAAAAGCATACCAATTAGTAGACTGTTTAATATGTCAATCTAAAGACATGCAAGAAGATATGATTGCTAATTACGGAGTTTTAAAGAGCAAAACAGCCTTAATTAACAACCCAATAACAACAAATACAACGCCTAAAACGCAAGGAAGAGACACTAGCAAACCGCTTCAAATCATTACTGTTGGTAGGCTAAGTAAAGAAAAAGGCCATGACAGAATTATTGAAGTATTGTCGCAATTAGCATTTCCTTTTCAATATTTTATGATAGGAAATGGAAATGAAAAAGAAAATATTGTAAATTTAATTCGCACCAAAGGAATTGAAAATCAGGTAACTCAGATCGATTACACTAAAAATGTAGAAGAGTATTTAAGAAAGAGTGATGTGTTTTTACTTGGTTCTTATTCTGAAGGTTTCCCAAATGCTCTAATAGAAAGCTGCGTTGTTGGCACACCCATTATTGCATTTAATGCTCCTGGCGGAATAAATGAAATTATTGTAACTGGTAAAAACGGTTTTATTGTAAATACAGTAGAAGAATGTGTTAAGGAACTAACCAAACTTAACAAACACTATACATTTTCTCCTAAAACAGTAAACCAAATAGTTGTTAGCAACTTTAATAGTGAAAAAATTATTAATCAATATGAAGAACTTTTTATTAAACTAACCACAACTTATGCTATTTAACTCCATTGAATACTTAATATTCCTACCTACAGTTTTTATACTGTATTGGCTGCTTAATAAAGACCTTAAAAAGCAGAATTTACTTTTACTAATTGCTAGCTATGTCTTCTATGCCTATTGGGATTGGACCTTTCTTTCTTTAATTATATACAGCTCTTTTATAGACTATTATATAGGAATTAAAATCTATGAAACCAATTCTGCAAAAGCAAAAAAGAACTGGCTACGCTTAAGTTTATTTTCTAATTTAGGCCTCTTAGCTGCTTTTAAATATTTCAACTTTTTTACCGAAAGTTTTGCAGAAATGATGCTGCTTTTTGGTTGGCAAGTAGATCATGTAACCTTAAATATTATACTTCCTGTAGGTATTAGTTTTTATACCTTTCAAACCTTAAGTTATACTATAGATATTTATAGAGATAAACTAAAACCAACAAAAAACATTGTTGCCTTTTTTACATTTGTAAGCTTGTTTCCGCAGTTAGTTGCAGGACCAATAGAAAGAGCTTCTAACTTAATGCCGCAAATTGAGAGCGTACGAAAGTTTAAACAAAAATGGTTTCATGATGGTGTTTTTCAAATTGCTGTAGGTTTATTTAGAAAAGTAGTAATTGCAGATAATTTAGGAGTATATGTAGATTCTATTTATGCTAGTCCAGACGTACACAACTCGAGTACACTGCTTCTAGCTACCATATTTTATTCGTATCAAATATATTTTGATTTTGCAGGTTATTCAGATATTGCCATTGGTAGTGCCAAACTATTAGGCTTCAGATTTAATCAAAACTTTAACCTTCCTTATTTTTCAAATTCTATATCAGATATTTGGCAACGATGGCATATATCACTTTCTTCTTGGTTACGTGACTATTTATATTACTCTTTAGGCGGAAGTCGTGGTACAGCACTTTTTACCTTTAGAAACTTAATGCTCACCATGATATTAGGAGGTCTTTGGCATGGAAACACATGGAATTTCGCCATTTGGGGAGCCATTCATGGTTTATTACTTGTAGGTGAAAAAATTATATTCTCGGCCTTAAAAATTAAAAATGCTGGTTGGTTTGGTTACGTATATCCTTTTTGGGTAGTACTCCTCTCCTGGGTATTTTTTAGAGCTAAAGATTTTGAAGCTGCAGGAGTTATTATTAAAAAACTAATTTTCTTCGATTTTAAAATTCCGTTTATTGGTGATACTAACGCCATTGTTACTGGTTTATCTATGCTAATAATTGGTATGTCTTTAGATTTATATTTATACAGATCAAAGCAAGAACTAGAAACTTTAGGTCGTAGACTTACACCAATAAAACTTGGTGCTGTTATTTCTGTAATCATACTGCTTATAAGCTTGTTTTACTCAACATCTAATAACTTTATTTATTTTCAATTTTAAATGTTATGAACAAAAAACAAATCATAAATACACTTAAATTAATAGGCTTTATTGTTGTTGTATCTTTTATTATAGATAAAATAGCATACTTCACAATAACTAAAATTAGTGATACCGTTTACTCTGGTCAAGCTATTGGTAAATTAAACCATTACTTAGCTATAAAAGACACTACAAAACTTATTGTTTTTGGTAGTTCTAGAGCAAATCACCATATAGATGTTAAAAAACTAAATGCCTCTAGTTATAATATGGGAGTAGATGGTAAGTTTATTGCTTACAGTGCTACCTTAATAAAATTGCTTCCTAAAGACCTTAAACAAACTGTCATTCTACATGTAGATCCTAATGTTGCTTATAGAGAATATTACAACAGAGAAGAAACTAAAACCTTAATGGTAAAATACCATACTAATGCTGTTATTAAAGAAGAATTAGATAGAGCAGAATTAACAAACCCTCTACAAAATTTTTATTGGTGTATAGATTATAACGGATTGGTATTAGGTATTTTAAAAAATGCTGTATTTCCTAAATATGACTTAGAACATTATTATGGTTATGACCCAATGGAAGTACATAGTACGCAAAAAGAAATATTTGAAAAAATACTAGCTCGTAATGATAGTATTGAGTGTAAAACCAATTTAAAGCTAAACCCTTTATTTAATAGCTATTTAAAAGAAATAGAAACTTTTTGCACTAATAACAATAAAAAATTAATAACAATTACTACTCCATTGTATATTGATAAATGCCCTGAAGATAATAATGCTTTGCGCAAAGTATTAGAAGATTTAAATATTGAATATCATGACTATAGTAATTTTTTTAAAGACAATAACAGTACAGATTACTGGATAGACATAGCACACATGTCTGACGTTGGTGCTGAAATATTTTCAGAAGCTTTAAGTAAAGACATATCTATTAATGACTAACAAAAAAAACATTTCCCTATTTGTAGCATCCATAGGTTATGGTGGCACAGAACGTGTAGTTTCTAGGCTTTGCAATGAACTTATAAAATACTACAATGTTACTTTGGTACTTATGTACAACAATATAGATTTACCTATACATAAAGAGGTGGAAATTATTTGTTTATCTAACAAACAAGAACGATATGATAATTCTTCCTTATTTAAATTAAACACCTTTTTAACTAGTGCATATAAATATCCTAAAATAATTAAGCAACACAAAATAGAAGTAAGTATTTCCTTTTTAATCAAGCAAAATACTATTAATGGGCTTACTAAAATGTTTCAACCAAAACTAAAAACCATTATTAGCGAACGTTGTTTCCCTTCAAAAACATATGGTAAGTTTGGCAAGCTATTGGTTAGTTATTTTTACAACAAAAACACAAGTCTTTTTTCAAATTCTGTACATATAAATCATGATTTAGAAAACAATTTTGATGTAAAAATCCCTAAACATGTTGTTTACAACCCTATTTATACACGCAAAGAAAAACCTAGTTTTTTAGAATATTCTAATACTGAAAAACCTTTTAAAATTGTAGCTGTAGGAAGGTTAAATCCTGTAAAAAACCAAAAAAGTTTAATAAAAAGTATTGCTCTTATTGACCAAACCGTAGCTTTAAATATTTACGGAATTGGTTCTCTTGAAGAAGAATTAAAAACACTCACAAGCACGTTAAACCTTAATAAAACCGTTACTTTTAAAGGAAACAGTGACACTATAGATCATGAAATACTAAAACACCATTGCCTAGTATTAACCTCTCTTTCTGAAGGATTTCCTAACGTAATCCTGGAAGCCATGTCTTTAGGAGTTCCTGTAATAGCTACTAATTGCAAATCTGGTCCTTTAGAGCTATTAAACGACAATAAAAAAGTAGAAATTGAAACTGGTGGCTTTTTTAAAGCAAAATACGGATTACTAGTAAATGTAGATGATGAGGAAGGTATAGCAAAAGCAGTTACCTACTATAAAAACAACGAAGAAGTAAGAAAAAAATATAGCGAGCTAAGTTTTAATAAAGCAAAACAGTTTGATATTTCTGTAATAGGTACACAACTAAAACAACTAATAGATACGCATTTATGTGTGGAATAAACGGCATAATAAGCAAGAGTAGTACTCCTGAAGAGATTAGCAATTCGTTAAAAAAAATGAATCAGCTAATCTATCATCGTGGACCAGATGAAGATGGTTTTTGTATAGAAAATCATGACAAAGCCACTATAGCTATGGCTATGCGAAGACTTTCTATTATTGACTTAAGCACAGGGAAACAACCAATTTACAATCACGATAAAAGCATTGTTATTGTTTTTAATGGTGAAATTTACAATTACCAAATCTTAAAAAAACAATTAGAAAACAAAGGGGTTACTTTTAAAACAAAATCAGATACAGAAGTAATTTTAAAACTCTACGAAGCAGAAGGAGAAAGCAGCTTTGCAGATTTAGATGGTATGTTTGCTTTTAGCATTTATGACAAAAACCGAAACAAAGTTTTTATAAGTCGTGATTTTTTTGGCGAAAAACCCTTGTACTACTATAAAAATGACGAAAATTTCTTTTGGGCTTCTGAGCTAAAATCCATCATTAACAATCTTGACAACAAGCCAGAAATTTCTAAACAAGGTTTAAACCTATATTTTAGGCTCACCTACACTCCTGCTCCTTTTACTATTTATAAAAATATTTTTAAGCTAGAAGCCAATCATTATATCGATTATGATGTAAATAGCCACAGTTTTCAAGTACATAAAATAAATACTATTAAAAAGGAAAAACAAAATATCGCTTTCGCGGAAGCAAAAAAGGAACTAAAAAACCGAATGCTTCAAAGTATTGAAAGTCGTTCTATTAGTGATGTTCCGCTTGGCACCTTTCTTTCTGGTGGTGTAGATTCTTCTATTGTAAGTTTGGGTTTATCACAAATGAACCATCAAAAAATAGAAACCTTTTCTATTGGTTTTGATAAAGCTTCGTTTGACGAAACAGACAAATCAAAACTAGTAGCAAAACTGATTAATAGTAACCACCATGAGTTTATTATTTCAGAAAAAGACATCGAAAAAAACATTCATGAAATTCTTTTAAATTTTGATGAACCCTTTGCAGATTCTTCTGCTTTACCAACTTATTTAGTAGCTAATAAAACAAGAGATTTTGTAAAAGTTGCCTTAACAGGTGATGGTGGTGATGAGGTTTTTGGTGGTTACAACAAATACTATATTGGCAAACTAAACAGCAAGTACACAAACATTGTTCCTGCCTTTATACATCATGCTTCAAAGCGTGTTTTAAATAAACTGCTAACTACCAAAGATGACAATAGAGGAAAACGTTTTAAGCTAAAAAAGTTTGTTAATGCAATAAACTATAACAACGAACATTATTGGAACATTATTTCCTTAGGATTTTCTAACGATATCGAAAAACTTTTAAAAACCAATAGCATACAAACAAGTGTTTTTAGCTATTACAAAGAAAAGTCTAACATTACACAACCTAAAACAGTTCATGAATATCGAGAAATTGATAGATTGATGAGTCTTGAAGGTGATATGCTAGTAAAGGTAGATAGAACAAGCATGCTAAACTCACTAGAGTGCAGAGCGCCTTTTTTAAACAAATCGCTTTGGGAATTTGCCAACAGCTTACCAGAAGATTATTTGCTAAAAGGGTTTAGTAAAAAGCACATTTTAAAAGAAGCGTTTAAAGAGGAGTTTCCTGAAGGTTTTTTAGAAAAATCTAAAAAAGGATTTGTTGTTCCTGTTGGTGATTGGTTGCGTTCTGGATTAAAAAAAGAACTAGAAAGCTATATAGAAACTGCTTTATTAGAAAAGCAAAACCTCTTTAATATAGATTACATTCAACAGTTAGTAAAAAACCATTTAACAGGTAAAGAAGACAATAGTTATAAGGTGTGGACGTTTTATACGTTTCAAAAATGGTATGTCAATTTGTATATAAATTAACTAACCACAGTTTTGTGTAGCTTCAATAATTTTCCGAAATCTGCATCATAATGTTCTGGAGTAAAAGCACCACAACCAGATTCTGCATGAAACGTTAATTCACCAAAATATATTTTATCATTTACATGGTAAAAATCTACACGTATATAACAAAAGTCTTTTGCAAAAGTTTCGCCTAAAGCAACCATTTTGTCATACAACTTTGGTTTTTCTACATCACGACCAGTTTTGTAAATCCATTGAATATCTAGTAAATTCCAATTGGCATCATACAAATTACGTCTGTGATCTATTTGTCTATCAATATCTACTTGCGTAAAAACAAGTTTTCCATTAAAATAATGCATTTTATAGTCAAACGGAATTCCTCCATTTTCATCCATCAATAATTTTTCTACTACTACTCTACGTTCAATATTTTTATATTGCCATTCTTTATATCTGTAGTAGTAGTTTATATTTAAAAACTTAGCGAGTGTGTTTTGTACGTTTATCCAATTATGCTTGCTTTTATCTCTAACAATAATTCCGCCAGAACTATCATGATTGGTTTTTATAATAAAAGGATAATCTGGTAAATTTTCTGGTACAATATCACGTACATCTTTAGTTTCTAACACTAAAGGAATTAGGTACTCCTCGCCTATTTTTTCTTTAACATAATCTCTAACCTTGTATTTATCTGCACAAATAGTATGTAAAGGTGTTCTGTCATTTAATTTTAACCATTGTAGTTTTTCATTAAAAGTTTGCGGATTTTCAAAGTTTGGCGTGTACCCTAAATTGGTTTTAAACTCTTTTTCAATAACTGTTTTATCAGGTACTAAGGCATAGCGTAAGTATTCGTATACATTTTTAAATGGCTGAATAACAGCAAGCCCAAATCTGGTATTATGGTAAAAGTTAGATATTAATTGCTTCATAATTACGCTTTTGTTTTTATTGTACTTACATCTAATAGGTTTCCTAATTCTAAATCATACTTCTCAGGATAAATGGTTTCTAAGCCACTTCCATGATGAAAAGTAACTTCTCCAAAATACACGTTACCTTCAAAATCATACACATCTATTCTTGCATAGCAAAAAGGTGTAGATAGTTTTGCTGCAACAGTAAGCATTTCGTTTAAATTCTTTGGTTTCTCTAAATCTCTTCCGTTATCCCAAAGGGGTTGATTATCTTTCCATAAAGACCAAGTAAATGGCAATAAATTCCAATTGGCATCATATAAATTACGTTTATGGTTGGTATATCTATCAATATCTACTTGTATGACTTCTACTTTGCCATGAAAACAATGTATTTTATAATCAAAAGGAATATCTCCTGCTTCATTTACCAAAAGTTTTTCGGCTATAACACAAGGTTTTATATTTTTATATTGCCACTCTTTGCCAGAATAATAATAATTTTTTTTTAGTAATTTTTTAAAGTGTTTTTGTGTTTTTTGCCAATCTATAGTGGTTTTATCTCTAACAATTATTCCGCCAGAACTATCATGGTTTGCTTTAATTATAAACGGGAAATCAGGAAAATTAGAAGCTTTAACATCTTGCGTATTATAACTTTGAAACACTAACGGAATTAAATATTTTTCGCCAATAGTTTCTTCAACATACTTTCGCACCTCAAACTTATCTGCACAAATGGTATGTAAAGGCGTTCTATCATGAAGCTTTAACCAATTAAGCTTTTCATTTAAAGTTTTAGGATTGTTTAAATCTAAGGTTCTTCCGAAGCGTTTTTTAAAATTTTGCTTTAAAAAAGTAGCATCATCAATATAATGCGTTCTGTAATATTGCTGCACTTGTAATACAGCATCAATTACAGTTTTAGCAACCCAAGTATTATGGTATAAATACCTAGCAATCTTTAACATAAATAGCTTTTTTGTCAATTCTAATGTAGAACAAATTTTAGTAAACTAAAAACTTATCTTATTTTAGTTGTAAATTTATTTCATGAATAAAAGAATCTGTCTTGTTGGTGGTGAAGATGTGCATAAGCGCATTTCCTTGTCTAGCTATCTTAAAGATGCAGGTTTTCAAGTAACCATACTTGGAACCAGCTCGCATAAGTTTCCAGATTACATTAACTATGTGCCTTACAACTTAGTAAGAAACTTCTCTCCTGTTTCGGATGCGAAAACACTTAAATGGTACAAAGATTATTTTTCTAAAAATGAATTTGATGTCATTCATACCTTTGATACCAAACCTGCTTTTTTATTACCAATAGCTTTAAAAAATACAAAAACACCAATTACAAGAACCATAACAGGACTAGGTACTATTTTCATGTCTAACAGCCTATACAGTTACACATTAAGAAAGGTGTATTACACGCTTCATAGAAGCATAAAACATCGCGTTTTTAGTACCATTTTTCAAAATTTTGACGATAAAGATTTATACAAATCACACCATCTTATAACCAATAAAAACTACAAGCTTATTTTTAGTAGCGGAATAGAATTAAAGAACATTACTAAAACAGCAAAACGCAACAACACTCCTTTTACCTTTATATGTGTAGCACGATTAGTGTATGAAAAAGGAATTATAAACCTTTTAGAAGCAGCTAGAATTTGTAAAGATAAAGGCCATGATTTTAAAATTTTGCTTGTTGGCCCTTTAGAAGAAAACAGCAAACGCTTAAACCAAGAAATACTAAACCAATACCAAGATATTGTAGACATTTTAGGAAGTAGAAATGATGTGTATGATCTATTATTATCTTCAGATGCTTTTATACTACCAACCTTTAGAGAAGGTTTTGCTAGAGTTTTATTAGAAGCTGCAGCAGTTGGCTTACCAATGGTTGCTACCAATGTTACAGGAGTTAGAGAATTTGCCAGACATGAAAAAGAAGCTTTACTAGTAGAGGTAAAAAACTCTGAAGCATTAGCAAATGCCATGATAAGATTGGCTACAGACAAGAATTTAGCTAATGAATTAGCTCAAAATGCATTAAAACACGTTGAAAAGTTTAGTTTAGAAAACATTTCTAAGCAATATATTAATATCTTTAACCAAGCTATTAATCATAAAACTTAACGAAGATGAAAATTCCATTTTCTCCTCCTTTTATTAACAACAATGTTATTAAAGAAGTTACTGACGCCTTAGAATCTGGATGGATTACTACTGGTCCTAAAGTAAAAAAACTAGAAGAACTGGTTTGTAAGTACACAAAAACACCCAATGCTCTTGGCGTAAACTCTGCAACCTCAGGACTCATGCTAGCATTAAAATGGTATGGCATTGGCGAAGGAGACGAAGTAATTATACCTGCTTACACCTATGCTGCCACTGCTTTAGCGGTTATTCATGTTGGCGCAACACCAATAATGGTAGATACAGAAGATGATTTTAACATCTCATTAAAAGGTATTAAAAAAGCGATAACAGAAGATACAAAAGCAATAATACCTGTAGATATAGCAGGTTGGCCTTGTGATTATGATGCTATAAATAGTTTAGCAAATAACACTAGAGATCTCTTTCATGCTACACACCCAAATCAAGAAAAACTAGGAAGAATTGTAGTTATAGCAGATGCTGCACATGCTATTGGCGCACAGTACAACAATAAATTTATTGGCACTACTACAGACATAACTGTATTTTCTTTTCATGCCGTAAAAAATGTAACTACTGCAGAAGGCGGAGCCATTTGCTTAAACTTACCAGCACCTTTTAACAACCAAGAGGAATATAATTTTTTACGCTGCTTTTCTTTAAATGGTCAAACTAAAGATGCTTTTACTAAATCTAAAGCTGGTGGCTGGAGGTACGATATTATATATCCTGGTTTAAAAATGAATCTTCCAGATTTACTTGCTGCTGTTGGTGTAGCACAATTACCAGAGTATTTTGAAAACATTTTAGATAAACGAAAAGAAATTTTTTCATATTACCAAGAATACTTCGCAACTAAAAGCTGGGCTATCTTACCTCCTTTTAAAAACGATAAAAAAATATCTTCATGTCATTTATACGCTTTACGTATTAAAGATGCTACAGAGGCACAACGAGATGCTATTATTGATGAAATAGCTAAAAATGGTGTTGCGGTTAATGTACATTTTCAGCCTTTACCTCTATTAAGTCTTTTTAAATCTTATGGTTACAAAATTGAAGATTACCCAAATGCTTTTAATAATTACAAAGCAGAAATATCTTTACCTATTTATCCGCAGTTAACCCAAGAACAATTACAGTATATTGTGAGCACAATTACAAAAGCAGTAGAAAACACACTATGATAAAAAGAGTATTCGACATATTTTTTTCCTTGTTAGGCTTAATAATTCTATTTCCTGTATTATTAATTATTGCCATACTGATAAAACTAGAATCTAAAGGCTCTATATTTTACAGACAAACACGAGTTGGTATAAAAAATCAAGATTTTAAAATCTTTAAGTTTAGAACCATGTTTGTAGGATCTGACAAAAAAGGCCTATTAACATTAGGCGATAAAGACTCTAGAGTTACAAAAGTGGGTTACTTTTTACGTAAATACAAATTAGACGAAATGCCACAACTAATTAACGTATTACAAGGCTCGATGAGTTTTGTTGGTCCAAGACCTGAAGTAAGAAAATATGTAGATTTTTATACTAATGATGACCTGCAAATACTACAAGTAAAACCAGGTATTACAGACTACGCTTCTATTGCTTTTAGAAACGAAGCCGAACTTTTAAAAGACACTACTAATCCTGAAAAGTTGTATATTGAAGATATAATGCCAAAAAAAATAGCTTTAAACAAGAAGTATATTGCTAATCCTTCAGTATTTATAGATATTAAAATTATTTTCAAAACCTTTTTAAGTATTGTAAAATGAAACTAGAGCAAGGACATTTTGTAATTTCTTTAGACTTCGAGTTGTATTGGGGAATTTTTGATGTACGTACTATAGAAAGTTATAAGAAAAATCTTAAAAAAGTCTCTGAAGTAGTACCTAGACTACTACAACTTAGCGACCAATACAACATAAAACTAACTTTTGCTACTGTTGGCTTTTTACTAGCAAATACCAAAGAAGAATTACGACAGTATATTCCCAAAAAGAAACCTAGTTATACAAATGCTAATTTTAGTCCTTATAGATTAATTGATTCTATTGGCAATAATGAAACCGAAGATCCTTATCATTACGCTGCATCGTTAATTACACAAATAAAACAAAACGGAAATCACGAAATAGGAAGCCATACTTTTTGCCATTATTTCTGTAACGAAGTAGGCCAAACAGCAGAAGAGTTTGAAGCAGATTTAGTAGCAAACATAAAAATTGCTAAAAAACATGGTATTGCAATAAAAAGTATTGTTTTTCCTAGAAACCAAATAAACCAAAACTATTTAAGAATTTGTGCAAAACATGGTGTTTTAAGCTATAGAGGAACAGAAAACCATTGGATGTACAATACTGAAAACACAAAAAAATTAGGCAAGACCAAAAATAGAATTTATAGATTACTAGATGCTTACCTTAATATTTCTGGATTTAACACACACATTCCTGAAATGCAGCATGGTGTAGTAAATATTGCTTCTAGTAGATTTTTAAGAGGATATAGTACTAAATTACGTTTTTTAGAAAACTTAAAAATTCAAAGAATTAAAAGAGGAATGACCTTTGCCGCAAAACATAAACAAGTATATCATTTATGGTGGCATCCTCATAATTTTGGTAGTAATACAGAAGAAAACTTTAAAGCTTTAGAAACTCTTTTTATACATTATAACGCGTTAAAAAACACCTATAACTTTCAATGTAAAACCATGAAAGAATTAGCAGAAAACTGCACTAGTTAATCTAGAATTATTTTATAGTTATTCTTCTCTCCTACTACATAATACACTTCTTTATCTAAATTTTTAATTGCATATATATTTAATCCTGAAATAGCTTCCGGGTTTCTATATAATTCATCAAAAATAATGGGTTTTAAAAAAGAATAATTTTTATGATTTAAATCAATTAAATCCTTAGCATCTAGCATTTCTTTTTCTTTGCATTTTTCAATTGTATATTTTCTTCTAGGTACAACTTTTGCTTTTTTTCCTTTTAATAAAAACTTAAATTTTACATACTTTTCATTCATGTTTTTATCTCTTAAATACTGCTTCAAGGCATATTTAGACTTTACCATTTTGGCTACAGCAGAAGCTACTACGCTTTTAGAATCATACAGAATATGGTTTTCATAAACATAATCCATATTAGTCCATCTATTTTTATATTCATATTCACCTTTTGAAAAATCATAAATAGTATATCCATTATCAAAACACCAATTAAAAAGCTTAATAATGGTTGTATGCCCCAAGTTAAACCTATAATAATCCGTATCAAAAGAGGTAATTGCATAAAACATAGTAGTATCAGACAAAAAACTTAAAGAAACACCAATGGGTTTATCATTATTACAAATAGTTATTAATAATGCTCGTTTTTCTTGAAGCATTTTAAAGATTAATTCATAATAATAATCCCAAGTATCTAGTATATCATTATCCTTTTGTAATTCATTAAATCGCTTTGTTAACAAGGTTTTAAAACCCTTCATGATAGTAATATACTTGTCTTTTTCTATGCTTTCATTATAAATGGAATAGCTAATATTAAAACAAGCTTCTAATCGTTCTTGATTACGTCTAAACTTATATCTTGTATTCGATTTAAATTGGTTTTTAGCAAAAGCATCATAACTTTCAAAAGCATCTAGCTTTGCTAAAAAACCTTTATACTGTTTTACTTTAAAACCTTTTAATCTTGAAGAATCTGGTGCTTCTAAATTAAAATAAGAAGGAACATCATGCAATAAAAATACTTTTCCTTTAAAATCTTTTTCTTCAAGATCTAAAACATAAGACATACCATTGGTAATATTTTTACCAACATTATAATATAAAGGAAGCCATTTGCTTTTTACAAAGGCAACATCCTTAATAAATTTAAAGTTTAAACCTGGTTTTGAAGCATTAAAAAACGTAGACCAAATAGTAGTAAAGGTCTTTGAAACAAACGGGTTATTTTTCATAAATAAATTAATAGCTTGTACTAAATTATTACTTATTAAGTACATATCCTAACCCAATACAATATTAAACCAAAAAAATAACGTAGCTTTAATCTTATAATTTTGTATATTTAAGCATAAGAGCAACAGACTATTACGCACTCCTCCTAACAACATATTGATTAAACAAAATGCAATTACAAAACCATATTATTGTTATATAAATTAATTAAGTTAAAAGCATACATAAATCTAGATAAAACTTAATACCTTTAATATTTAAATCAAAGAACGTTTAAATAAGTTCTTTGTCGTATTTTTTTGATTTATACTTTAAAAACAATAATATTTATATGGCTATTAATGAATCTAAACTGAATTCTAAAATCTGGTTATCTCCACCACACATGAGTGGACACGAACAAGAATTCATAACAGAAGCATTTAAATTAAATTGGATTGCACCTTTAGGACCAAACGTAAACGGTTTTGAAAAGGATATAGAAACATATCTAAAACAAAACACTTACGCAGCAGCCTTAAGTTCAGGTACAGCAGCAATACATCTTGCTTTAATACTTTTAGGTGTTAAACAAGAGGATGAAGTTATATGCCAAACAAAAACGTTTGTAGCATCTGTAAATCCTGTGGTATACTTAGGAGCAACACCTATTTTAGTAGATAGCGAAGAAGAAACATGGAATATATGCCCTGTTTTATTAGAAAAAACAATAAAAGATAGAATTAGTAAAGGAAAAAAACCAAAAGCAATTATAACCATTAATTTATACGGAATGCCATATAACGTAAAACAAATACATGCCATATCTAACAAATACAGTATTCCTGTAATTGAAGATAGCGCAGAAGCATTTGGTAGTGAGGTTAACGGACAAAAATGCGGTACTTTTGGCGATTTCTCTGTTCTTTCGTTTAATGGAAACAAAATAATAACCACTTCTGGTGGTGGTGCATTAATTTGTAAAACCGAAGCTTTAAAGAAAAAAGCCATTTTTTTAGCCACTCAAGCTAAAGAAGACGGAATAACATATACACACAAAACCACTGGCTACAACTATAGAATGTCTAACATTATAGCTGGAATTGGTAGAGGACAAATAAAAGTATTAGACAATTACGTAGCTTTAAGAAGAAGAAACTACAACCACTATTACAAACACTTAAAAAAAATTAAAGCCATTCGTTTTCTAGAAGAACCAGAAGGCTACACCTCTAACAGATGGTTAACCTGTATTTTACTAGATACAAAGCAAACACGAGACAACTTACTTCAATGGTTAAACAAAAATAACATAGAAGCCAGACCATCTTGGAAACCCATGCATTTACAACCATTATTTAAAGATGCTCCTGCGTACTTAAACCAAGTCTCAGAAAACATTTATAACAAAGGCCTTTGCCTACCTAGTGGCTCAAGCCTAACCGAAACAGACCTAAACAGAATAACAAAACTAATTATATCGTACTTTGATAAATTATAATGACATATTAAGAAAATTAACCGAGAGATACGCATCCAAATGGCTTGTGCTTTTGTTTGATTCTTGTATTGTAATTTTCACTTTCTTTATTGCCTATATAATTAGGTATAATTTTGAAATAGATTTTAATTTTTACACGTTTTTAAAACAACTGCCTTTTGTATTTATTGCTACCATTATTAGTTTCTTAATTGTAAACTCACACAAAGGTGTGGTACGATTTACAGGAGTTAAAGATGTTGTAAACGTTGTTATTGGCTTAAACATTCTAGCAACTATTTTAATTATCTCTACCTACGTAAGTAGAAAATATAATTTTGATACTGTTTTTGATATTCCTGGTTCTATTATTTACATTCATTTGCTACTAAACATCTTCTTTATAATAGGAACAAAATTTTTCATTAAATCTATGTATAGAAGCCTGTTTCATGATTTTGATAAATTTAAAACAGTACTTATTTATGGAGCAGGAAACTCTGGAATGGTCACCTATGACGCCATTACAAACGATGCCAAAAGCAATATTAAAGTTTTTGGATTCTTAGACGATAAAGAAGGAAAAATTGGAAAAAAAATAAACATGCTTGATGTTTATAATCCTAAAAAAATAGATAAAGAGTTTGTAGAAAAAAACAAAATAGACGAAGTAATCATCTCTATTCAAAACATAAACTCTAATAGGTTACTAGAAATTTCCGGATCTTTTTTCGCCTTAAACTTAAAAGTAAAAATTGTACCAGACGTACAACATTGGATTGATGGCGATTTAAGTATAGGACAAATAAAAGACATTAAAATTGAAGATCTTTTAGGAAGAGAACCTATACGCATTAACAACCCTTTACTAATAGACGAGTACAACAACAAAGTGCTTTTAGTAACAGGAGCTGCAGGATCTATTGGTAGCGAGTTAGTTAGAAAACTAAGCCATTATAAATTTAAAAAATTAGTAATTATTGATAATTCGGAATCTGCTTTATACGATTTACAACAAGAACTTAAAAGAAACAAAATTACCAATATTGAAACCATTATTGCAGACGTTAGAAACAAACAACGATTAGATCAAGTTTTTAACACCTACAAACCTGAAATTATATTTCATGCAGCAGCCTACAAACACGTTCCTTTAATGGAGAAAAATCCGTTTGAAGCTGTTAGTGTAAATGTATTTGGTACCTATAATGTTGCAGAATTAGCCATGAAACATGGTGCAGATAAATTTATATTAATTTCAACAGACAAGGCTGTAAACCCAACAAATGTAATGGGTGCCACAAAACGAATTGCAGAAATAAGCATATTCTGTCAGAAAAAAATAGTGAAAGGAAAAACCAAATTCATCATCACTAGATTTGGTAATGTATTAGGTTCTAACGGCTCTGTAATCCCTCTATTTAAAAAACAAATAGAAACAGGCGGACCTTTAACCGTTACACACAAAGACATTATTCGCTTTTTTATGACAATTCCTGAAGCCAGCCAACTAGTACTAGAAGCTGCTGCTATGGGAACAGGTGAAGAAATATTTGTTTTTGATATGGGAAAACCTATAAAAATAATAGACCTAGCAAAAAACATGATCGCGCTTTCTGGCTTAAACTATCCTGAAGATATTGATATTAAAATAACAGGACTAAGACCTGGAGAAAAAATATTTGAAGAACTTTTAATTGATGGAGAAAACACAAAACCTACCTATAATGAAAAAATAATGATCGCAAAATGTAAAGACGTAACCCATGACCAACTAGAAAAAATTAAAAAATTATTAATGCACGATTCTACATCCTCTAATATTGAAATCGTTTCCTTAATAAAAGAAATAGTACCAGAATACAACCCTAATAACACTAAATACGATGTTTTAAACGTAAAATAAAATTTAAAAAACGCTATTAATCATGAAACCAATTTTTAACCAACCAAAAAGCAGCTTACTTGCAGCATGTATTGTATTTTTACTAGTTACATCTTGTGCTACAAGACAAGATATTGCCTACTTTCAAGACGAACCACTAGACAACTTTGAAGAAGTAGATTTTAACACAGATGTTATCTACAAAACCAATGATAAACTCTCTATTATTGTGTCTTCTATAGATCCTGAAGCTGCAAGACCTTTTAATTTACCAACAATTTCTGAAGGACAATCTGCTATTGTTACCCAAGGAAGTACTAAAATGCAAACCTATTTAGTAGACAAGTTTGGAAACATTGAGTTTCCTGTTCTTGGACAACTAAAAGTTGGAGGTTTAAGCAGAACAGAAGCTACACAACTCATAAAAGAAAGACTAAAAGAATACCTAAAAGACCCAATTGTTAATATTAGACTTATAAACTTTACAGTTACTATACTGGGTGAAGTACGTAATCCTGGAACATTTGTTCTTGAAGATGAAAAAATATCTTTACCAGAAGCCTTAGGTTACGCAGGAGATTTAACTATTCACGGAAGAAGAGACAACGTTTTACTTATTAGAGATAATAATGGTAAAAAACAATATGCACAGTTTGACCTAACCTCTATTTCTGTTGCTAATAACCAAAGTTATTACTTAACACAAGACGACGTTATCTACATATCACCAAACAAAGCTAGAATACGCTCTTCTACTTATAACCAAAACACAGCTGTAGTTATTTCTGCACTCGCTGTACTAGTTTCACTTACCGCAATAATTGTAAATTAACAACCTTACTAATGAATAAAAACGCTGCAAATCAAAAAGAGCATTTTAGAGACTTAGTAGATCCATATTTAGGAAAATGGAAACTAGTCTTACTTTGCGTAATAGCTGCAATAGCACTAGCTCACATATATTTAAGATACGCTACCTACCAATACAAAGCAAGTGCCACAATACAAATTAAAGACGAAAGACAGAGTACCAAATTACCAGAACTTTCCTCTTTGCAAAACTATGGCTTGTTTAAAAAAGACTTGAATAACGTTTTAGATGAAGCCGAAATTATTGGCTCTAGAGAACTTATAGAACAAGCGGTTAAAGAACTTAAATTTAATATTCAATATTATGTTGAAGGTAGAATACAAAAACACGAAGTATACAACAACCCTCCATTAAATTTAAACTTTAGCGCATCAGATTCTATTCTTTTTCAAGCAGATACTATTCTTAACGTAAAAATACACTCTAAAACACAATTTTTACTAAAAGGAATTACTGAAGAAGAAAAAATATGGAAGTCTAAAGACCAAAACATCGAAGACCAAGGTGTACTTCATAGTTTTGGACAACCCATAAAAACAGGTTTTGGAGACATTATTATAACTCCTAATTTAGACCAATATGCTGCTAAAGTAGGCTCTAATATTACTATAGAAATCTCTCCTATTAGTAAAATAACCGGAAACTACAAGGGTAATTTACGTATTGAAACTAAAGAATACTCTAGTATAATTAAACTATCTATATCAGATAACAACAGAGAAAAAGCTTCGTTGTTTTTAAGCAAGTTAATTGAAGTTTACAACAAAGACGTTGTTAAAGACAAACAACAAGTTGTAGAAATTACTTCAGATTTTATTAATAGTAGACTTGAAATTGTTTCTAGAGAATTAGGTCAAGTAGATTTAACTGCAGAAACCATTCAAAAAAGAAATAGATTAACAGATATAGCAACACAATCTAATATCTTTTTACAAAACGAAAGAGACAATGAATCTCAAATAATTAATACAACCAACCAGATTCAGTTAATAGATTATATGAAAGATTTTGTTGACAAAAACAGCGAATCTTCCGATTTATTACCAGCAAACATAGGTATTGCTGAAAATTCTATTAGCGAAATAACGAGAAGACATAATGATCTTGTTATAGAAAGAAACAGATTATTAAAACACTCTAGTGAAAAAAATCCAACCGTTGTAAATTTAACCAACCAAATTAATGAGTTAAAAGGAAATTTAAACCAGAATTTAAACAACATTAAATCTTCTAATGAAATTACTTTAAGCGCATTAAACGAAAAAGCGAATAGAATTAGCGGACAAATTTACACCACACCAACAAAGCAAAGACAGTTTAGAGATACACAAAGACAACAAAACATAAAGGAGTCTTTATACTTATACTTGTTACAAAAACGTGAAGAAGCAGCAATTTCTCATGGTATCTCCTCTCCTAACGCTAAAATTGTAGATCAAGGTTATGCTAGCGGAAAACCTGTTTCGCCAATTAAACCAATAGTATACTTATCTGCGCTTATTTTAGGAGCTAGTTTACCAATTGGATTAATATACTTATTTCAATTACTAGATTCTAAAGTACACACTATAAAAGACATTAAAAAGAATATAGATGTACCTTATTTAGGAGATATTCCAAAATCTAACAATCGTAAAAAATTAATTGATAGAGTAGATTATTCTTCTAAAGCAGAAGCCTTTAGGATGGTAAGAACCAATATAGATTTCATGCTTCAAGGCATTACAGATCGAGCTAAAATTATATTTGTTACTTCTACCACAAATCAAGAAGGGAAATCACATACTTCAATAAATTTAGCGTCTTCTCTTTCTTTTTCTGAAAAGAAAGTACTTTTAATTGAAACAGACATTAGAGTACCTAAAGCTACAAATTACTTAAAAATTAAAAACGACAAAGGAATTACTAACTACATAGGAAACACCAAACTTTCTGCTAGTGACGTAACAACCAAAATTGAAAACAATCCTTTTTTAGATGTAATTTCAGCAGGAGTTATACCTCCTAACCCTTCAGAATTATTAATGAGTGATCGTGTAGGCGAGCTTTTTGAAACGGTTAAAAACAAATACGACTATATTATTGTAGATACTGCAGCTGTTGGTCTTGTAACAGATACTTTACTTATTAGTAAATATGCAGACATGTTCGTGTATGTAGTAAGAGCTAATTATATAGACAAACGCCAACTACATATAGCGCAAACCATGTACTCAGAAAAACGTTTACCTAATATGGCTATTTTACTAAATGCAGTAGATCATAAAAAATCTGGAAGTTACACCTATGGATATGGTAAAAACCCAATCAAGAAAAAATGGTGGAAATTCAAAAAAGACAAGTAGTATATTAAAACAAAAAATCCCGAAATATTTCGGGATTTTTTTTGTCTTATAAATAGAATTTGTATCAGCTTAAACACCACTTGTTTTGCGCTAGTACAATAAAAACAATTACTTTAAAACTATTACATCGAAAATAACAAGTATCTTATTTTAAACATGTTAAGTGATAAACATTAAACTAAAGCTTTAAATGACAACCACTAATATCACTTCTATTTTTGTGCTTTTCTACGTTGTTTTTCTTTCTTTAACAAGGTAAGCTCTCTACCTGTTTGTCCTGCTACAGAAGTGTTTTCTTCTGCTCTACGAATTAAGTAAGGCATCACATCTTTTACTGGACCAAACGGAATATACTTTGCTACATTATATCCATAATGCGCAAGATTATAACTTATATGATCACTCATTCCGTAAAGCTGACCAAACCAAACTCTAGAATCATCATTAGCTATGTTTTTTTCTTTCATTAAATCCATAACCAAATAACTACTATCCTCATTATGTGTACCTACAAAAACAGACATAGCATCTAATCGATCTAACATATACGCTACAGCTTCGTTAAAATTCTCATCAGTTGCTTGCTTACTAACACAAATAGGTGAAGTATATCCATATTTTTCAGCTCTTTCATTTTCTTTCTCCATGTAAGCGCCACGAACCAATTTATAGCCAAGAAAATAATTATTAGCCTTTGCTAAAGCGGTTTCTTTTTTCAAAAATTCCATTCTATCATGTCTATACATTTGCAAGGTATTATACACAATAGGCTTTTCGGTATTATACAATTGCATCATTTGCGTAACTAAATCATCTGCTGCGTCTTGCATCCAGCTTTCTTCACCATCAATTAAAACAACAACATCCTTTTCTTTTGCTGCTTTACAAACGGCATCAAACCTTGCAACTACTCTATTCCACTCTTCCTGTTCTTCTGCAGTAAGTGTTTTTCCTTCGCCTAATTTTTGATATAAATAAAACCTTCCAAAACCTGTTGGCTTAAAAACCACAATAGGCATACTCTCTTTTTCGTCTGCAAAATTTAAAATCTTTAATATTTTATGCATTGCAGCATCAAATTCCTCTTCATCCTCTTTTCCTTCCACCGAATAATCTAACACAGAACTCACTCCTTTTGTATACATGTTTTCAATAACATACAAGCAGTCATCTTCGCTTACACCTCCGCAAAAATGATCAAAAACAGTAGAACGTATCAGGCCTTCAATTGGCAAATTAGCTTTTAAAGCAAAATTGGTAGCAGCTGTACCAATACGAACCAAAGGTTCGTTAGAAATCATCTTAAATAAAAAATAAGCTCGCTCTAACTGCGAATCATTTTTTAATGCGAAAGCAATCTCTGTATTTTCAAAAATTTTATCTGAATGCATATGAATAATAAATTATTGAACAAATATAATTCAAGTCTATCATATTTGATTAATTTCTCCTTATTTTTACCTCAAAATAATTCTATTATTAATGACACCTATTAACACTCAAGATTACAGTATTTATTTCAATAAAGACACTTACAAGGCTTTAAATGAACACCTAAGCGCTACTAATTATTCTAAAATTTTCTTTATAGTTGATGAAAACACGAATGCAGATTGTATTCCTTTTGTTTTAGCCAATATAGAAACTGAGATTAGTTATGATGTATTAGAGATTGAATCTGGAGAAGAAAACAAAAACCTAGACATATGCTTAGGGCTTTGGGAAGCATTATCAGAACATGGAGCAGACAGAAAAAGCTTAATCATTAATATTGGTGGTGGTGTAATTACAGATTTAGGTGGTTTTGTTGCCTCTACTTTTAAACGAGGTATTAGTTTTATAAACATTCCTACTTCTTTATTAGCAATGGTAGATGCTTCTATAGGAGGAAAAACTGGAATAGACCTAGGACACCTAAAAAACCAAATAGGCGTTATTAATACAGCCGAAATGGTGCTTATAGACACTGCTTTTTTAAGCACATTACCAGAAAACCAAATGCGCTCAGGTTTAGCAGAAATGCTTAAACACGGCTTAATAGCAGACAAAGCGTATTGGAATAAGTTTTTAGACCTTTCTAAGCTAACAACAGAAGATTTAGACACATTAATCTACGAATCTATTCTTATTAAAAAGAACATTGTTGCGCAAGACCCTAAAGAAGAAAACCTTAGAAAAACCCTTAATTATGGCCACACCTTAGGTCACGCTATAGAGTCTTATTATTTAAGCAATGAAAACAAAACCTCCTTACTACATGGAGAAGCTATTGCTGTAGGAATGATTTTAGCTAGCTATATTTCTACCAAGCTTACTGGACTTAACGAAGCAACTAACCAAGAAATTAAATCTACCATTTTAGACACCTTTAGTAAGGTTACTTTTGAAGAAGAAGATTACAACCCTATTATAGAGCTACTTATTTACGACAAAAAGAACGAACATGGAAACATTCACTTCGTACTTTTGGAAGATATAGGAAAACCAGTTCTAGACTGTAAAGTCTCTAATGAATTAATAATTGAAGCATTTAAATTTTACGCTTCTTAATTTATTAAGTTAAAAATTTTGTAACTTTAAATCGCTTGTCAAAGAAAAACTATTGATTTATTCACTTAAATACTCTAGTTATGCAAAGATTAATTGTTGATTACAAAAAACTAACTCCAGAAGTTCTGGAGTTGTTAACTGAAAAATTTCCTGATGGTTATGGCGACAGAGACATTATTGTTTTTGACAACCATAAAAACGAAACTATTGAAGCTGTTGAGGTTAAAACAAAAGACGCCATCTATTTAGTAAAAGTAAGCAGTAAATTACATTACACCATGACTAATTTTGATAGTAATGATGATTTACTTTTAAATGATGCTGGACATATTGTGTTTGATGAAGAGGAATAATTACAAATACCTCTCTTTAACAACGTGGCTATGATGCTTTTCATGACCAATCACAATAAAACCAATAGCTCTAACAGACATATCTCCTCCACTTGCTTTTCCTTTTTGTAAAAGCATTTGGTTGGTAAAACTTTTAAACAAGCTTATGGTTGCCTCTCTTACATGCGTAAACTCTTCAATAAGCGCTTCTTTTGATCTTCTATTCGCTTCACTAGACATAGTATAAGCATTTTCATCAAAACCTGGTAATTCTGTTTTATCATTTCTAGAAAAACGCAACGCACGATACACAAGCACTCGCTCTGTATCTATTATGTGTTGCAACACTTCTTTAATAGTCCATTTTCCTTCGGCGTAAGCGTAATCCATCTTATCTTCAGGCAAACTATTAAAAAAACCAAGCGCTTCACTTAAACCTTCACTTAAACCCTCTAACAAGCTTAAATCGCCTACTTTATCTATATATGTTTTATAATATTCATTATATTCTAACGTACCTATATCTGCTGTTTTCATTTTATGAAATAAAAAAAAGCCCTTTAAAAAAAGGGCTTCAATTTGGTTATGTTTTAATTTTATAATTCGCTAAAAATAGAGTGCATTAAACGTTTTTTATCGTTAATGCTCTCTTCTAAAGATATCATTGTTTCTGTTCTGTAAATACCTTCAATATCATCTAATTTAAAGATAATATCTTTTGCATGCTCTGTGTTTTTAGCTCTAATTTTACAAAAGATGTTAAACTTGCCTGTAGTAATATGCGCTACAGTAACGTTAGATATTTCGTTTATTCTTTCTAATACAAATTTAGTTTGTGAAGTGTTCTTTAAAAACACACCAACATAAGCAATAAATGAATACCCTAGTTTTTTATAATCTAAAGTTAACGAAGATCCTTTAATAATCCCTGCATCTTCCATTTTTTTAACCCTAACATGCACAGTTCCAGCAGAAATCAATAGTTTTTTTGCTATATCTGTAAAAGGAACCCTTGTATTTTCAATCAGCATATCTAATATCTGATGATCTATTTCGTCTAATTTAAACTTCGCCATTTTCTTAATAATATTATATTTTATTCAAAAATAATACATTTTTATTGATTTTTACACACCAAATATTAAGATTCTATTAATTTTAATGATAATTTTTGATTATTCACAATTACTAAATCGTTTTCGTAACCTTCATATATATCCTCATTTAAAATGGTTTTTACTAGTGAGCCTTTAGCATCAAACGATTTATGCGCATAAAAGTCATTAAGCGAAGCTATTTTTTCAATTTTTGGAATAAAAACCACCTTTTCTTCCTTTAATCTCTCTTGATATTGCACTGCAACATCCACCAATTCACCATTAGCTTCTACTCTAGCATTTCTTATAATTATGTCATAAAAAAGCTTTTGATTTTCTGGTATGCTTAAATAAGGAGTATAAGCGTCACCAGAAACCGCAGAATTAGCTATGTATTTTAAAGAAACCACTAAAGATTGAAAAATATACTCTCTAACTACTTCTCTTGCGTAATCGTCCTTATAATGTCCTGCCTCAAAAAGAACCGTAGGAACATTATATGTTTGAAACGTATCACCAACACAGTTAATATTAAAAGCATCATCATAAATACCTACTTGATCTGGTATCTGTTGCTGTAAATTAGCATTCATTACAGCTATTAACTCCATAGCACGCTTTCTATTGTCTGTAATCACACAGTCTGCATCTTGCGCAGGAGATAAAAAGGAAACAGTTGCTAAGTTATTGGTGTTACCTGCACTAAAAATAGTACGTTGACCATGTAGATTATAGCAAAAATGCGGTTTAAAAGCTTCAAAAGTGTTTTTAAGAACCAAGCTTTCTGGCTGTGTAAGGTTTTGTGCATCTCTATTTAAATCTACCTGATTAGCATTAATACGTGTATACGCTTCTGCTCCATCTGGATTTAAAATAGGTATAATCATTATTTTACAAGTGTTTAATATAAGATTAGACACTTCGTTTTCACTTGTCAAGAGGTTTAAAAGATCAAAAACAGCCTTAGTAGTGGTACTTTCATTTCCGTGCATTTGAGACCACATCAATATTTTTTTGGGTCCATTACCAATAGTTACAGAATGAATTTCTTTATCAAGAACAGATTTTCCTATAACAGAAACATCACATTTTGATTCTAATTTTTTTAATAAAGGAGCAATATTTTTTAGATGAATATATCTATGAAAAAGAGCTTCTTCTTTGTGTTTTTTAAACAGCGATTTTAAGGTTTCTATTTGCATGCGTTTTATTATTGATTACAAAGGTAAACAATTGATATTTTACAATTGTAAACAAATAAAAATACTTTTTTGGTTTACATTGTTAAACAAAATAATAGTCTTCTACAAAAGTAAACAGTAGATTTGATGTAAAATTTTAACAAATAGAATTAAATAAACATAAATAACTTATTTTCAGTATTTTACGCGACCTAATATAAAGTATTTAATGAACTGATTTTAAGTGTATTGAAATAATACTACCATGTTAAAGAAATAATGTTTACATTTGTAACGTTATAACAAGAAATTAATTTGTTTACAATGATAAACACCGATGCATTTTCAAAAAGACTTCAAAAAATCATAGATTACTATGGAGAAAGCGCCTCTTCTTTTGCCGAAAAAGTAGGTGTACAACGCTCTACTATTTCGCATATACTTTCAGGTAGAAATAAGCCAAGTTTAGATTTTGTAATGAAGGTACTCTCCCATTTTCCAGAAGTAGAATTGTATTGGTTAATGAATGGAAAAGGAGTTTTTCCGAAAGAAGAAAAAACCGAAACAAAAATTAAAGAAACTGAAAAAGTAGAAAAAGTTGAAGAGGTAGAAAAAAAGATACTTCCTTCAAAAAATGAAAAAGCAGAAATGCCTCCTTTACCTTCTTCTGCAATTTCATCTATTTCTTCTTCCAACAAAAAAATAGAACGAATTGTAATTTTTTATAGTGATGGTAGTTTTCAAAATTTTGAGAATTAAGCTTCTTCCCTTTAATTTTTTAAAATACGCAATTCTAAGGCAACTGGTAATTTCTTTAAAATCTGTATTATTTTTCTTAAAAGGGACTTAACAGATTACAAAAGATTAGTAATTTTGTATAAAACATTTTTAATGAGATATTTTCTATTTGCCTTAGTCCTTTTCACTTTTTCAAATTGTTACCAAGTAGAAAGAGATTGTACCCATTTTAAAACAGGTACTTTTTATAGTGAAGTAACTATAGACAATAAAGTGTACACTTCAAACTTTACAAGAACCAATGATTTGCAGGTAGAAGTTTATGATGGTAAAACCGACTCTACACAAGTACGCTGGATAAATGATTGTGAAATGATTTTTAAAACCATTAACCCTAAAAATATGGCTGCACATAAAGATGTGCATTTAAAAATTTTAACAACAACCGATTCTTCATACACCTTTGAATATTCTTATGTTGGTGAAAAATTAAAACAAAAAGGAACTGCTTATAAAAAGTAGTTGTGTGTAAGTTTGACTCACTCAAAACTGAGAATTTGATTAAATGAAAAGCGAAGCAATAATATTACGGAATCAACCGACTTTAAAGTTTCTATTTAACGAAAATAACTTTGAAATAATTAACAACGCTAACAAAAATGACAACGGAGTTTACTCATACGAATCATTAGACTCTGTTGAATTAAAAAAAGAGAGAACAAATTGGCTGATTTCGATTCTAAGTATCTTTATTGAATTCTTTACAACGAGTGGATTTGGAAGTTTTTATAAAGAGAAAAATCAATTAGATATAAAACATAAAAAAAAGCATTTGAGAATAATTTTGAGCGAATCGGATTTAACTCAAGCGGAATTAATTACTCAAAAACTAGAAACTGAACTGAAATAAAAACCTACACACAACAACGTATATAAAAAATCGCTTATTTTAAGCTAAACAAAAGGTCGTTGCACGTTTGCTACGTCTGATTTTCCTTCGGAAAATCCTCGCACGCAAACACGCCACTTTACATATACAAAACCATAAGTAAATATGGAATATCATTATTATATTATTCAAAATGGCATATCTACTGACAAACAAGATTTAAAAACAGGTACATTTATAACTAAAATTCCAGTACAATTTCCTGTTTATTTTAATGATGGAGATGGTCCATATAAATCTTTACGAGCTCTTAAACGCTATTCTAAAATTTACCTAAAATTAAAAAGAACTAATACAACAAGAGCTCAACAAATAATTAAAGATAAACACATAAAGAAAGTAGAGGAAGTAATGGCTCTGCCTCATGGAACTGAATTCAAAAAAGAGAGTGTTGATGCATTTACCCACGCTACTATTGGTAGAATTAGAAAAGGAGATGTTACAGGAATTCATTTTTTTAATCCAAAACGTGTAAAAATATTAGAATTAATAGAAACTAATCCTAAGACAGGTGTTTTCAGAGCAAGAATATCATTCCTAAATGTAAAAAACAATAACTGGATTGAGAAAAAATCAGCTAGTACTATATTTCCAAAAGATTGGAATCATGCCAAACTTTTGATGGAATGTAAACACGCCTTTGATAAAATAGAAAAGGAAAAACCATCTAATGGTAAAATAGAATCAACCACAAAATCAGGTATAAAAGTTAACTTTGTTTTTAGAGATGGTAACCTAAAATCTCTTTATCCAATATTATAAAATACCTGAAGGAACTCCAGCACATATAATTAAAAACTAGCTCTAACCTAATTTCAAAAATCTTGTTGTATTTTCAATCTCTTTTTTTTCACTAAATTAGTTGCTTAACCACACTGCTTTTCATTAACAAACACGCTATACTAGATTTTGAAAAAAACTTTAGCAATCCTATTCTTTCTAATTAGAATTCTTGTTTTAGGACAAGAAACCAAAATTGCTGAAATTGATAAGCAATCAAAATTAATAGATACAGACACTACATTAGTAACTTCTAATTTTGACTTGACCAATGCTAGTAGATTAAAAATTTGGCATAAAGAAAAACAAATCTTCAAAATAGTTCAAGAAAAGAATGTGGATTACGGAGAAATTAAATCGCAAATCTATTTATTAAAAAATAAGCCCATTAAAATAAAAGAGACGGAAAACACATATTTCTTTCTTACAGACTCTATTGCTAAAATAAAAGGATATAGTATAGATATAGAAGAAAATTTTAAAGCTGTTTCATACATCATCCATTGGAATAAAAAACAAAGGGAATTAATTGTTTCTGGACAACCTAATGAAGAAAAAAATATTTCTTACAAATGGAGTAAATACCTAGCTATTATAAAAAAAGCCGAAACGCTTATTAATGAATAAAAAACATAGCTAGCAACTATACTAAAATATTCTTGTAGGTGTGTTGTTAAAATCACCAACACATAAAATTTAGAATTTATCTAGATTACTGTAAGGCAGTAATCTATAAATAAAATGTATATTTATAATAAATAAAGAGTTCTTGGTTTTTAGTAAAAACCCAAACCTGTTTTGTACCAAAACAAATCCTGAAACTACTTTAAAATTATTACATAAGTAACACCATTAAATAGAATACTATGTTAGACTTTCTACTTTCAAGTGATGCCATTTTTGCACTACTTACTTTAACTTTTTTAGAAATTATTTTAGGTATAGATAATATTGTATTTATATCTATTGCTGCAAACAAACTACCAGAAAACCAACGTAGCAAAGCAACAAACATTGGTTTAATACTTGCTATGGTACAACGTATAGTACTACTGTTTTTTGTTTCTTTTTTAGTAGGCTTAAGTCAGCCCTTTTTTAATTTTGAAAGTTCTTGGTTGCAAATTGCAGTAAGTTGGCAAAGCATTATATTATTTGCTGGAGGTTTGTTTTTAATTTATAAAAGTACTTCAGAAATTAGAGAAAAAGTAGAAACGCCAGATCATGATGAAAATGAAATTAAAAGCAAAAAAATTACTTCGTTGTCACAAGCCATTGTACAAATTGTAATTATCGATTTTATTTTTTCAATAGATTCTATCTTAACTGCTGTTGGTATGACCAATGGTTTGCATGAAAACCATTTTTATAATCTTATTTTAATGATTATAGCTGTTGTAATTTCTATTGGTATCATGATTGGATTTGCAAATCCTATACGTAAGTTTATAGATGCACACCCAAGTATGCAAGTATTAGGCTTGGCTTTTTTAATTTTAATTGGTTTTATGCTAATTACAGAAGCTGCTCACCTATCACACACCAATATATTCGGAAAAACGGTTGGCGCAATACCTAAAGGATATTTGTATTTTGCTATTGCTTTTTCTTTAATGGTAGAGTTTATTAACTACAGAATCACTAAAAAGAAATAAAACGTGTTTGTATATAATTTGTTACGTGGTTAAACAAATAAAAACCGAATAGAAAATCTGATAAGATTTTTGCAAGTAGGCTATAACCAAGCATTAAATGATATACAGTGTTGGCAAATTGTTTTTATTCTTCTAGAGCAAAAATCCACTTTTCGATTGTCACTAAAGATTAAAATAAGGTAATTTGTCCTTCGTCATCTATAGGGAAATCAGAATCATCATCTTCCTTTTTATTTTCTACTTCTTTTTTAGCGCTAGTTTCAGGTTTTGAAGCTTTTTCTTTAGCTTCTTTACCTTCTGTTTTCTTGGTTTCTTCCTTGGCTGCTTTCTTGACTACTTTCTTAGTTTCGTTTTTAGCTTCTTCGGTTTTAGCCTCTACTTTTTTATCTTCAACTGGCTTAGCTTCTTTTTTAGCAGGTGTTTCTTCTTTAGTAGTTTTTGTTACTTCTTGAGAAACATTTTCTTCTTCTACTACTTCCATTTCATCTGCAGGAGTTTCCTCAGGAGCTTCATAAGGCAAAGGGTCTAGCAAACTTATTTGTTTAACTTTATCTTTTGTTAATTGGTTTCCTAGTGCAGTAATACCTTTAATAGCAATAAATTCTTCTAAATTAACTACTAAATTGTCTTTTCTATCTTTTCCTCTTTCTTTAGTAAACTCTACTTCTGCCATTGGTTTCCAGTCTGTAGAAACAATTTCTAACTGTGATTTTGCATGGTCTGAAATAAAACTTTCTTCTTTTCCTTCGGTTTCAATAACAAAACGTTTTACATAGTAACGCTCTTTGTCTCCATCATAATAAATGGCAGAAATTGGTTTTTTAGGCAACCATTTTTCTAGCACAATCATGTCTTCATCAAAATGTGCTGTAATTTCAGGAAGTATGGTTTTTACTGTACCAGATTGTGTAATTACAAGAAGTCTATCTTCTCCTCTAAACTCGCCAATTAGTTCTCCTCTACCATCTACATTTAATCGTTGTACAGTATCATCAAACCAAATTTTACGTGGTTTTAAGGTAGAAACTCCTTTTTCTTTTAATTCTACTCTTTTAATAGCATATTTGGTAACTATGTTTCCTTTAGATGCACGTCCTTTTATTAATACATCGGAAAAATCTAAGTCCCATTTTAGTTTTTTAATACTTCCTACTTGACGTAATAAAATAGTAACTACTTCTGCTTCTCCGTTTGGGTTTGCAGAAAAATACCAAAGTTGCGATCCTTTATTTCCGTTAGTTAAATCGTATTCTCTATCTCTAGTCATACTAGTAACAGCAAATCGTTTTACATAAGAAGGACCAGATTTTCCATCACGATAAATCAAGTTATAAATGGTACGCTTGTCTTTCTTTTTAAAGATTGCTACATGAATAATATCTTTACCAATAAAGGTTTTGCTGTCTACTTTTGTTACCATCATTTTACCAGATTTGGTAAAAACAATAATATCATCAATATCACTACAATCACACACATATTCATCTCTACGTAAAGAGGTACCAATAAAACCTTCTTCTCTATTTACATACAATTTAGTGTTACGAATAACCACTTTTGTAGCATCTACATCATCAAATACTCTAATTTCGGTTTTACGCTCTCTACCTTCGCCATAATCCTTTTTTAATCTTGTAAAATAGGCAATTGCGTAATCTATAAGGTTTGCTAAATGGTGTTTTATTTCTGCTATTTCTGCTTCTAAAGCATCAATTTTTTGCTGTGCTTTATCAATATCAAATTTAGAAATACGTTTGATTCGAATTTCTGTTAAACGTGTAATATCATCAACTGTAACTTCACGTTTTAAATGTTTTATATGTGGCTGAAGTCCTTTATCAATGGCTTGTATTACACCATCCCAAGTTTCTTCTTCTTCAATATCACGATAGATTCTGTTTTCAATAAAAATACGTTCTAATGAAGCAAAATGCCATTGTTCTTGAAACTCGCCAAGTTTAATTTCTAATTCCTGCTTTAACAGTTGTACTGTATTATCTGTACTACGACGTAACATTTCGGTTACACCAACAAAATAAGGCTTGTTGTTTTCAATAACACAACCTAAAGGCGAAATAGATATTTCACAATTTGTAAATGCGTACAGTGCATCAATAGTTTTATCTGGCGAGATACCTCCTGGTAAATGCACTAAAATTTCTACTTCTGCAGCAGTATTATCTTCAATTTTTTTAATTTTTATTTTTCCTTTGTCATTGGCTTTTAAAATAGAATCTATTAAAGAAGACGTATTTGTACCATAAGGAATTTCTGTAATTACAAGAGTATTTTTATCGTACTGCGAAATTTTAGCGCGAACACGAACTTTTCCTCCTCTTAAACCATCATTATAGTTGGTAATATCTGCAATTCCTGCGGTAGGAAAATCAGGAAGAATAGTAAATCTTTTTCCTTGTAAATGTTTTATAGAAGCATCAATAAGCTCTATAAAATTGTGTGGTAATATTTTTGTAGATAAACCAACAGCAATACCTTCTCCTCCTTGTGCTAAAAGCAACGGAAACATAACAGGAAGGTTTACTGGTTCTTTGCGTCTACCATCATAAGAAGCTTGCCATTCTGTTATTTTAGGATTATAAACAACATCTAGCCCGAATTTAGAAATACGTGCTTCAATATATCTTGATGCTGCAGCTCTGTCACCTGTTAAGATATTTCCCCAGTTTCCTTGTGTGTCTATTAGTAAATCTTTTTGACCAATTTGCACCATAGCATCTGCAATACTAGCGTCACCATGCGGATGGTATTGCATGGTATGCCCAACAATGTTTGCTACTTTATTGTAGCGACCATCATCAAGATCTTTCATAGAATGCATGATTCTGCGTTGTACAGGTTTAAAACCATCTTCAATAGCAGGAACAGCACGCTCTAAAATTACATAAGATGCGTAATCTAAAAACCACTCTTTGTACATTCCTGTAACTCTAGTAATGGTTTCTTGAGGTTCTAAATTCTCATTTTGTTCATTTACCAAATCATCATTTTCTTCTATCATGAAGTCGCTAGGTTTCTATTGTTCTTAATCATTTTATTTAAAGACTGCTTAATGTATTTTCTTTTCTTTTTAGAAACTAAAGTAACATTAAACCGTTCTTTTCTAGAGGCACCACTTTTATCTTGAATTAGTAACACTAAACTGGTGTACACAAAGTATTTATTATATTTAAAGCCTTTTAAATCTTCTTTTTTAAACTCTACAGAATGCTCTCTGTAGTTAAATCTATCTGACAGCAACAAGCCTTTATTGGTAATAACCACCATCATACCATCACTATCATATTCAAAATATTTTGCAATAAAATGAACGATAAAAAAAAGGATGGCAAAGCTAATTGTTATAATAAAAAACACAACTAAAGGATCATTACTTATAGGACTAAACATTCTAAACATTACTGCAGAAACAATTGCTAATACTATAAGTATAAAATATACAGATATAATTAAATTTTTTACTTTAATATTGTTTGTTCTCATGTAATGAACTTTACTATTTAATATAAAATGATACTAAATTTAACAGTTAGCTTTTTATTAAATGCTTAAATTATTTACTTATTATCTTCAATAATATCTAATTCTACTTTAAGATTATCTATAATAAACTCTTGTCTTGTAGGTGTGTTTTTTCCCATATAAAAACTCAGTAATTCTTCAATAGACATATCTTTATCTAGCATGATTGGGTCTAAACGAATATCTTCACCAATAAAATGCACAAATTCATCCGGTGAGATTTCACCAAGTCCTTTAAATCGAGTAATTTCTGGTTTAGGTTTTAGTTTTTCTATTGCGTTAATTCTTTCTTCTTCAGAATAACAATAAATGGTTTCTTTTTTATTACGCACTCTAAAAAGTGGTGTTTGTAAAATATACAAATGCCCTTCTTTTATAATTTCTGGGAAAAATTGTAAAAAGAACGTTATTAATAATAAACGAATGTGCATACCATCTACATCGGCATCTGTTGCTATTACAATATTGTTATAACGAAGGTCTTCAATACTTTCTTCAATATTTAATGCTGCTTGCAGTAGGTTAAACTCTTCGTTTTCGTAAACAATTTTCTTAGTTAAACCATAGCAGTTTAAAGGTTTTCCTTTTAAACTAAAAACGGCTTGTGTATTTACATCACGTGATTTAGTTATACTACCAGATGCAGAATCTCCCTCTGTAATAAACAGGGTAGTTTCTAGGTTTCTTTCGTTTTTTGTATCTCCAAAATGCACTCTACAATCGCGTAGTTTTTTGTTGTGTAAATTGGCTTTTTTAGCTCTATCTTTTGCTAGTTTACGTATACCTGAAAGCTCTTTACGCTCGCGTTCTGCTTGTAATATTTTACGCTGAATACTTTCTGCTACATCTGTATTTTTATGTAAAAAGTTATCTAGATAGGTTTTTAAAAAGTCATTAACGTAGGTTCTTACTGTAGGTAATTCTCCTCCCATATCTGTAGAACCCAACTTGGTTTTTGTCTGACTTTCAAAAACAGGTTCCATTACTTTAATAGCAATGGCAGAGGCTACAGATTTACGTATATCTGAAGCTTCGTAGTTTTTACCAAAATATTCTCTAATGGTTCTTACAAGTGCTTCTCTAAATGCAGCTAGATGCGTACCTCCTTGTGTGGTGTTTTGTCCGTTAACAAAAGAATGGTATTGTTCGCTATATTGTGTTTTACTATGTGTTAATGCTATTTCTATATCATCACCACGTAAATGAATTATTGGGTAAGCTCTGTCGCTTTCGCTAATATTTTCAGATAATAAATCTTTTAAACCGTTTTCACTGTAGAATTTTTCACCATTAAAGACAATGGTTAATCCTGGATTTAAATACACATAGTATTTAAGCATTTTTTCTACATACTCATTACGGTATTTATAATTTTTAAAAATTATTTCATCAGGAACAAAGGATACTTTAGTACCTTTTCTTCTAGAGGTACTTTCTAGTAATTCTTGATTGATAAGGTTACCTTGTTCAAATTCCGCAGAAGCGCTTTTATTATCTCTTGTAGACTCTACTCTAAAAAAGGAAGACAAAGCATTTACCGCTTTGGTACCAACACCATTTAAACCAACAGATTTCTTAAATGCTTTAGAGTCATATTTTCCTCCTGTATTCATTTTAGAAACTACATCTACCACTTTACCTAAAGGAATACCACGACCATAATCACGTACTATCACTTTATTACCATGTATAGAGATTTCAATGGTTTTACCAGCTCCCATAACATACTCATCAATAGAGTTGTCCAGAACTTCTTTTAAAAGAATATAAATTCCGTCATCTGCAGAAGAACCATCACCTAGCTTACCAATATACATTCCTGGTCGCATACGTATATGCTCTTTCCAGTCTAGTGAACGTATATTATCTTCGGTATATTTGGTTTCTTGAGACATAATTAAATAAAAAAATAGGATAAGTGGCTAATATAACATTTCGCTTTAAAAAATAAAATACTGAATGCACAAAGTAATTAACAATAAAAAGCCAATGTTGTTGAGAACATTGGCTTTAAATATATGTATTGAAAAATGTATTCTACAAATAGTAGGTATATAAATTTTAAATTTTTACACATTAAACAAGAAATGCATAACATCTCCATCTTTAACAATGTAATTTTTTCCTTCAACACGCATCTTACCAGCTTCTTTCACTTTTGCTTCACTACCATAAGTAACAAAGTCTTCATAAGCAATCACTTCTGCTCTAATAAAACCTTTTTCAAAATCGGTATGAATTACTCCTGCAGCTTGAGGTCCTGTTGCACCTACATTAACTGTCCAAGCTCTTACTTCTTTTACTCCTGCTGTAAAATAGGTTTGTTGGTTTAATAATTTGTAAGCAGAACGAATTAGTTTTGCTGCTCCTGGTTCTTTTAAACCTATATCTTGAAGAAACATTTGTCTTTCTTCATAATCATCAAGCTCATTAATATCTGCTTCTGTACCCACTGCTAGCACTAATACTTCTGCATTTTCATCTTTTACAGCTTCTCTAACCTGCTCTACATACGCATTACCAGAAACTGCTGCACCTTCATCTACATTACAAACATACATTACTGGTTTGTCTGTAATAAATTGACTAGGTTTTACATACTCTACATAGTCTTCTTCACTAAACTCTAATGCTCTTACAGATACTCCTGCTTCTAGGTTTTCTTTAATTTTTAATAAAATAGCCTCTTCTTTTTGTGCTTCTTTATTACCTGTTTTGGCAGCTCTTTTTACTTTATCTAATTTTTTATCTACAGTCTCTAAATCTTTTAACTGTAGCTCCATATCAATGGTTTCTTTATCTCTTATTGGATTTACATTACCATCAACATGTACAATATTATCATTATCAAAACAACGTAAAACATGTAAAATAGCGTCTGTTTCTCTAATATTTGCTAAGAATTGATTTCCTAAACCTTCCCCTTTACTTGCTCCTTTTACCAATCCTGCAATATCAACAATCTCTACTGTAGCAGGCAGAACACGTTCTGGTTTTACCAACTCTTCTAATTTTTCAAGTCTTGGATCTGGTACATTTACTACTCCAATATTTGGTTCAATAGTACAAAACGGAAAGTTTGCACTTTGCGCTTTAGCATTAGATAAACAATTAAATAAAGTTGACTTTCCTACATTTGGTAATCCTACAATTCCTGCTTTCATATCTATTTTCCGATAAAACGGAAATCTTTAAATTAAACTTCTATTTCCTTTTAAAATTTTATAACTAAAAAGGAACTTATTTTTATTAGCGATTGCAAATATAAATTATACTTATCATTATTGATTAATTTTTAATAAATAAGTTAATAACTAAAAAACAAAACTACTCTTAAACCTTTAATTTCCATATCTTTATTACTTAACCAACCAAAAATAATAACATTATGAAACACTTATTTTTAGTACTACTCACTTTTTTATGCACAAACTTGGTAGTTGGGCAAACAATTACCGGAAATATTACAGACCCTGAAGGTTTACCCTTACCCAATGTAAATATTATTGAAAAAGGCACATCTAATGGTGTAGTTACAGATTTTGATGGTAATTATAGTATTAATGTGAATGCAAATGCTACACTTATTTATAGCTATATTGGCTATGACTCTCAAGAATTGCAAGTAAATAATCAAACTTCTATAAATGTTATCATGAAAGAAGGTGTCGATCTTGACGAAGTGATTCTTGTAGGATCACGTAGTCCTAAAAGAACAGCTGTAGACACTGCTGTACCTGTAGACGTTTTAGATGTTGCTAGTATTGCAACCACAACTGGTAAGGTAGAAGTAAATGAAATTTTGCAATATGCTGCTCCTTCATTTAATGCCAGTAAACAGTCTGGATCTGATGGTGCAGACCATGTTGTACCTGCTTCTTTAAGAGGTTTAGGACCTGACCAAACACTAGTATTAATTAATGGTAAACGAAGACATCAATCATCTCTTGTAAATATCTTTGGTACTAGAGGTCGTGGAAATTCTGGAACAGATTTAAACGCTATTCCTGCTTCTGCTATAAAAAGAATTGAAGTATTAAGAGATGGTGCTTCTGCACAGTATGGATCAGACGCTATTGCTGGTGTAATTAATATTGTACTTAAAGACAATACCGAAGGTTTTTCTGGAGGAATTACCTATGGCGCTTACAGTACTGCAATTGGTGATGGATGGGCAGAAGAAACTGGTGAAACACTATATAATGTAGAAGGTGAAAATAGATTAGATGGTGAAGATAAAAACTACGATGGTGAAACCGTTAAAATAGATTTAAACTATGGTGTAGATTTAGGTAAAAATGGTGGTTTTGTAAACTTTACAACCGAATTTTTATCTAAAGACAATACGCTACGTCCTGGTTTTTCTTGGAGAAAAGGATACGGAAGCGCTGGAGTTGACGGATTTAATTTTATGATCAATGCAGCTGTTCCTGTTGGTGATAATACCGAAATTTATGCTTTTGGTGGTAGAAACTTTAGAGATACTAATGCCTATGCTTTTTCAAGAGATAGTTTTGATGATGGAGATAATAGAACTGTACCTAGCTTATATCCTGACGGATTTACACCTAGAATCACCTCAAACATAACAGATGTTTCTGTTTCTGCTGGAGTTAGACATAAAATGAGTAATGGATGGAATGTGGATTTTAATAATACCTTTGGTAAAAACAACTTTCATTATTATATAAAAGATAGTAATAATGCTTCTATGCAAGATGCCTCACCAACAGACTTTGATGCTGGAGGTCATTACCTTTCACAAAATACTACAGGTATTGATTTTAACAAGTATTTTGAAGATGTTGCTGCTGGTTTAAGCCTAGCTTTTGGTATGGAATACAGAACCGAAAACTTTGGTATTTTTGCTGGAGAGGTTTCTTCTTATGCGCTTTATGATGAAAACGGAATTCCGATTACCAATCCTGCAACGCAAACAGTTGCTACAGATTCTAATGGTGATGAATTACCTGGAGGCTCTCAAGGATTTCCAGGCTATAGTCCTGCTAACGAAATAGACAGAAGCAGAACAAATTATGGTATATATCTAGATACCGAAGTAAACTTTACCGACAACTTTTTAGTTGGTGGTGCCTTACGCTATGAAAACTATAGTGATTTTGGTAATACCTTCAATTTTAAAATAGCAAGTAGGTATAAATTACTAGAGGATGCCTTAGCTATAAGAGGTTCGGTTTCTACAGGATTTAGAGCACCTTCTTTAGCGCAACTATACTACAATCTTATTTTTAATAATATTGTTGCAGGAGAATCTGTACCTTCTTTATTATCTGCAAATAATAGTACGGTTACCAAAGCTTTTGGTATTGAAGATTTAAAAGAAGAGAAAGCCTTTAACGGAAGCTTAGGTTTTACTTATAAAAAAGGAGGTTTTACAGCTACTATTGATGGATATTTAATTAATGTTAATGACAGAATTATTTTAACAGATAACTTTACAGATCAAGCCATTTTAGGTCCTTTAGGTGTAGATGCTGCGCAGTTTTTTGCTAATGGTGTAGACACTCAAACTACAGGATTAGATATTGTTTTAAACTATAATATGTCTGTTGGAGAGAAAAGCAATATAAATGTAGGTCTTATAGGAAACCTTAATAAATTAAAAATTAAAAACATTAATACACCTGCTTTTGAAGGTAGTAGTATGACAGATGAAGAAGCAGAACTAAGATTCTTTGGTCCTTTTTCTCAAGCTTATTTAGAGGCTGCTGCTCCTGATTATAAATTTGGATTAAATCTTGGGTATACTGCCTCAAAATTCAATGCTTTGGTAAGCTTAACACAATTTAGTGAAGTGGTTTTACAAGATTTTCAATGGGTAGATTCTCCTCCTGTTACTTTTGCAGAAGCAGATGCTTTAGAACTTGTAGCTACAGATACCTATAAAGCAAAAACAATTGTAGATTTAAGTTTAGGCTATACCATTTCTAAAGGTTTAAATATAACTGTTGGTGCTAATAATCTATTTAACACCTATCCTACTTCACAGTTTGATGGTTGGACAGATCAAGGAGGTCTAGCAGATTCTGTACAAATGGGTTCTGATGGTAGATATATTTTTACACGATTAGGTTTTAGTTTCTAAACTAGAAAAATATCTAACAAAAAAAAAACCGAGCCATTGCTCGGTTTTTTTTTGTAATAATCTTTAAAATTTAATTATCAGGATGCATAAATTTTTGCTTTCCTAAAAGTTGTTCTTCCGTTTCTACATGATCATCATCAGGAACACAACAGTCTACAGGACATACTGCAGCACATTGAGGCTCTTCATGAAATCCTTTACATTCTGTACATTTATCTGGTACAATGTAATAAATTTCATCACTAATAGGTTCTTGGGTTTCATCTGCATCTACAGTTTTCCCGTTTGGTAACACCAAACTACCATTTAAACCTGTTCCGTCTTTATATCTCCAATCATCTGCTCCTTCATATATAGCTGTATTAGGGCACTCCGGTTCACAAGCACCACAATTTATACATTCGTCTGTTATTATAATTGCCATAGCGTAATCTTTTTCTAACTTTGCACAAAAATAACGCCAAAAGTATTCATAACCAAATACAACATGAATTTAGATCAAATAATTAACGCTTTTGCAAAATTAGGACTCTTTTTAAGCCAATTTACTACTGATGATTTTCAGAAAAAAGAAAATATAGAACATAATGATTTGTTTTTTGATGGCTTTAAACATCAAATAAAATTAGCACAAGAACACAACGGTTGGTTTACACCAAAAAACCTTCAATTTACTTTTAATAGTTGGTCTAAATCGCTTACAGATACAAACCTAAAATCTTGGTTAAACTCCTATGCTATAAACCAAGTAAAACCTAAAAAAGTAGCTATAATCATGGCAGGAAATATTCCTCTTGTTGGTTTTCATGATTTTTTATCTGTTTTAATTTCTGGACATGACGTTTTAGTAAAACAGTCTAGTAATGATAAACATCTGCTACCGTTTTTAGCAAAATACTTAGAATACGTAGCTCCTGATTTTAAAGGAAAAATAGAGTTTACTCAAGAAAAACTACAAAATTTTGATGCTGTTATTGCTACAGGTAGTGATAATACGGCTCGTTATTTTGAATACTACTTTAAAGACAAGCCTTCTATTATAAGAAAAAACAGAAATTCTGTTGCTATACTAACAGGAAACGAAACCGAAGAAGAACTAACTGCTTTATCTGAAGATATTTTTAGATATTATGGTTTAGGTTGCAGAAATGTATCTAAGTTATTTGTTCCTAAAGGTTATGATTTTGATGCTTTTTTTAAAGCCATGTATGCATGGAATCCTATTATAAACGAAAACAAATACGCTAACAATTACGACTACAACAAAGCGGTGTATTTAATGAGTGAGTTTGCTATGCTAGAAAATGGTTTTTTAATGATTAAAGAAGATACTAGTTTTGCTTCACCTATTGCAACTGTTTTTTATGAATATTACAATACCAAAGAAGAACTTACTACCTATTTAAACACACATTCAAACAATATTCAATGTATTGTATCTAATGGTTTTACAGAAAACGAAATACCGTTTGGAAAAACCCAACGACCAGAACTTTCAGATTATGCAGATGGTGAAGACACAATTTCGTTTTTATTAAAAATTTAGCCAATAAATTATCATTTTAATAACATAATTCCATTCAAAAATTAGCACCTTTGTATTTAGTTTAAAAATAAAATTTTCGGATAGTCGAAAATAAAAATAAATTTTCAATGAAAATACATAATTTTAGTGCAGGACCATCAATTCTTACTCAAGAAGTATTATTAAAAGCATCAGAAGCTGTTTTAGACTATAATAATGATGGATTATCCTTATTAGAAATATCACACAGAAGCAAGGCTTTTGTAGATATTATGGAAAAAGCAAGGTCTTTAGCTTTAGAACTTCTAGGATTAGAAGGAAAAGGCTATAAAGCTCTGTTTTTACAAGGTGGAGCAAGCACACAATTTTTAATGGTTGCGCTAAACCTTTTAGAAAAAAAAGCAGCTTATTTAAATACTGGTACTTGGAGTGATAAAGCAATAAAAGAAGCAAAAATGCATGATGACATTATTGAAGTTGCTTCTTCTAAAGACGCTGGATATAGTTATATTCCAAAAGGATTTGAAATCCCTAGTGATTATGATTATTTTCACTGCACATCAAACAATACCATTTTTGGTACACAAATGAAATCTTTTCCAGACTCTCCTATTCCTGTTGCTTGCGATATGAGTAGTGATATATTTTCAAGATCTTTAGATTTTACCAAGTTTGATTTAATTTATGCTGGAGCACAAAAAAATATGGGACCAGCAGGAACAACTTTAGTGGTTGTTAAAGAAGATATTTTAGGAAAAGTTTCTCGTAAAATACCTTCTATGATGGATTATAAAGTACACATAAGTAAAGGTAGTATGTTTAATACGCCTCCTGTGTTTCCTATTTATACTTCTATGCTAACCTTAGAATGGTTAAAAAATCTTGGAGGTATTAAAGCTATTGAAGAAATTAACGAAATGAAAGCTCGTGTAATGTATTCTGAAATAGATTTAAATCCATTATTTAAAGGATATGCTAATAAAGAAGACCGTTCTAATATGAATGCAACCTTTACACTTGTTAATGAAGATTTAAAAGAAACTTTTGAAACCATGCTTAAAGAAGCTGGTATTAGTGGTTTAAATGGTCATAGAAGTGTTGGTGGTTATAGAGCATCTATGTACAACGCATTGCCTTTAGATAGTGTAAAAGCACTTGTTGAAGTAATGAGTGAATTAGAAACAAAAGCGTAAAAAAATTACTGTAAACAATGTTTTTTTCATGTTTACACAAACAAATAAACTTATTTTTAAGTTGAATAATAATCTTTTAATCTATTTAATATTCAACTTATAACTTAATACAAAAAAAATGAAAGTATTAGCAAATGACGGAATTTCTCAAAGCGGAATAAAAGCTCTTGAAGAAGCAGGTTTTGAAGTTTCAACTACAACTGTAGCACAAGAACAACTAATCAACTACATTAACACAAATGAAATTACTACGCTTTTAGTTAGAAGCGCTACAACAGTACGCCAAGATTTAATTGATGCTTGCCCAAGCCTAAAAATTATTGGTCGTGGTGGTGTTGGTATGGATAATATTGACGTAGAATATGCGCGTGACAAAGGTTTACATGTAATAAATACTCCTGCAGCATCTTCGCAATCTGTTGCAGAATTAGTATTTGCTCATTTATATGGTGGTGTTCGTTTTTTACATGACTCTAACAGAAACATGCCATTAGATGGAGATTCAAAATTTAAAGCATTAAAGAAAAACTATGCTGGAGGTGTTGAGTTACGTGGTAAAACTATAGGTATTATTGGTTTTGGTCGTATTGGTCGTGAAGTTGCTAAAATAGCTTTAGGTGTAGGTATGAAAGTTATTGCTGCAGATATGTTTATTGAAAATGCAGACGTAAGTGTAGATTTCTTTGATGGTCAATTTGTTACTTTTAACATTGTTACACAACCTTTAGAACACGTATTAAAAACTGCAGATTTTATATCTTTACATGTACCAGCACAAAAAGATTATGTTATTGGTAAAGCACAATTTGACTTAATGAAAGATGGTGTTGCCATTGTTAATGCTGCACGTGGTGGAGTTATTGATGAAGTTGCTTTAATTGCAGCTTTAGAGTCTGGTAAAGTTGCTTTTGCAGGTCTTGATACTTTTGAAAATGAGCCTACTCCTGCTATTCCTGTTTTAATGAACGGAAGAGTTTCTTTAACACCTCATATTGGTGCTGCAACTAATGAAGCACAAGATAGAATTGGTACAGAATTAGCAGAACAAATTAAAAGTATACTTTTAAACAGCTAAATACACACTTTTATCGGTGTTTTTTAAAATATTTTAAAAAGAAAGTCTTAACTAAAACGTTAAGACTTTTTTTATTTAAATTAGTAGTATAAATATTAAATCAATTTAAATACAAAATAAGATGTCAGGAATTTTAGACTTATTAAACAGTGATCTAGGTAAAACAATTGTTAGTGGTGTATCTGGTTCAACAGGAACAGACACAAGTAAAACAAGTAGTGTATTAACAATGGCATTACCTGTTTTAATGAAAGCTATGGAGCGTAATGCTTCTACTGAAGAAGGTGCCGAAGGCTTAATGGGAGCTATAAGTGGTAAACATGATGGTAGTATATTAGATAATCTTGGCGGATTATTTAATGGTGGTGTTGATGAAGAAGTTACAAATGATGGTGAAAAAATATTAGATCACGTACTTGGAAGTAAAAAACAAGGTGTTGAAAAAATAATAGGTGAAAAATCTGGTTTAGATGCATCTTCTGTAGCAAACATTCTTAAAGTAGCTGCACCAATTTTAATGGGTGTTATTGGTAAACAAGCAAACCAAAACAATGTAAGCTCTACAAATGATATTAGTGGATTACTTGGTGGTTTACTTGGCGGAAGTGGTGCACAACAAGAACAAAATTTCCTTGAAAAAATATTAGATGCAGATGGTGATGGTAGCGTAATTGATGATGTTGCAGGAATGGTTCTTGGTAATGCTAGTAAAAAAGAAGGACTTGGTGGTTTACTAGGTGGACTTTTTGGTAAATAATAACATATTTACATATATTTTAACTTAAAAGCCAAACGAAAGTTTGGCTTTTTTTTGTATTTTTAAGTACATAACTTTAAAATGAAATCCTTTATATACATATTATTTGTTTGTACCTTATTAGTTGCTTGTAATACAACTAGAAATAAAAACGTGGTAGAAAAAACAAATACAACTATAGATAATGACACCATAAAGATTAGTAATGAAGCATTAGAGTATGAAGTTATTATTATTGAACCTGGTTTTAATACTTGGTTGGCAACTACAGCAAAACAAGAAGGTTATTATTCGCAAAGCTATTTAGAAAACAGAAACATACAATTTGTAAATGCATGGAATACAAGAGTGCTTAATCCTAGTTTGTATGATCCTAATCTTTATGAAATGCCAATTAATTACCAATATGGTATAGATTATGGCTATGATGTAAATTATAAAATCTACAACTACTTTATATTCTTTCAACAAAAATACAAACAACAATTAACAAGTTTTATTCCTAGAAATTAAACTCTGTTCTTTACTTTTGCATGGAAATTAAATGCATGGAAAAATTTAAACAACGTTGGGAAATTCAAAAAAATTGGCAATTACTATTTCCTATTCTTGGTGTATTAGTAACCTTTTATTCCTGTTATAGACTTTTAAATAGATTTGCTGAAGATCTTCATCTTGGTTTTAAAATTGTTTTAACTTTCCTTTTCTCCTATTTATTAATTCGCTTCTTTTTATTCCTTTTTAAAAAATTAGAAAATAAATGGAAAGTAACCTATAAATGGGAAATGATTGTAATATTCATGGTATTTGCAATTACAGGTTCTTCTTCTCTATTTGTAGGAAGACCTTTAATGAAATGGATAGGAATTACTAAAGAAAACTTAAATATTACTGTTTATTGGATTCTTTATATTATCATTGGGCTTATTTTTTATCAACTACTATTAGTTACATTTGGTTGGCTGTTTGGACAACATAAATTCTTTTGGGAATTTGAAAAGAAAATGCTAAGACGATTTGGTTTAGGTAGATTTTTACAATAAATGAAACACATTCAAGAACATATCCTTTTTAAATGTGTAACTATAATTCTACTAGTTACACTACTTACACCTAGTATGGTGAAGGCTGGACACGTTTTTGAAAACCATAAACACGATGTTTGTACAGATAAAATAAGTCAAACACATCTACATACTTTAGATTTAGACTGCGAGTTTTACAAGTTTAAACTAAATACCCAATACCACACCGTTTTAAATAATTTTAGAATAGTAACCACAGAAAACTATTCTAAAATAAACAATACATATTATTACTTTTTTAATAATCATCAGCAAGCATCGTTTTCTCTTAGAGGTCCTCCCTATTTTGTTTAAAAAGAAGTATTTTTTAAACTAATTATTTTACAATGAAATATTATATAATGATTTTGTGCTGCTGTGTTTTCAGTTGGTCACATAGTCAAAATTGTAACTCCAATTTTTCTGGAGAAGTACATGATTTTCATGATGGCACTCCTATTTCTAATGCTGTCATTTATATCGAAAACATAAATAAATATACTACAACAGATGTTGATGGTAAATTTTCTGTAGAGTCTCTTTGCAATACAGTAATCACTATTGAAGTTTCTCATCTTGCATGCGAAACCAAAAGATTAGAGGTTAAAATTGAAGGAGATACCTATTTAGAAATAAACCTAGAGCATCATATAGAAGAGTTAAGCGAAGTGAAGGTTAATGCTGTATCTAGCACTAAAATAACCAAAACTTCTCAAGAAACTATTCTAAAATCTGAAACCATTGATCGTTTTAGCTCTCTTAATTTAGGAGATGCATTAAAGCAAGTAAGTGGTGTATCTTCTATTAATACAGGAAGTACTATTGTAAAACCTGTTATTAATGGACTGCATAGTAGTAGAATTATTGTAATGACAAATGGAGTAAGGCTTCAAGACCAAGAATGGGGAATTGAGCATGCTCCAAATATCGATTTAAATACAGCAGGAAGTATTAATGTTATAAAAGGTGCCAATGCGCTAGCTTATGGTGGAGACGCTATTGGTGGTGTTATTGTATTAAAACCTTCAAAAATTAGTTTAAAAGATTCCCTTTACGGAAAAACAATACTTAGTGGCCATACCAATGGTAGAGGTTTTAATTTAAATACCTCGTTAACTAAAACATACAAAAAAGGCTGGTATGTTGGCGCGCAAGCATCTATGAAACGTTTTGGAGATTATGAAGCTCCTGATTATAATTTAACCAATACAGGATTAAATTCTAAAGGATTCTCTATTAATGGAGGCTTTAAAACTTTTGAAAAAGGTTTTAATGTTTATTATAGTTATTTAGATAATGAAATTGCAATTTTAAGAGCTTCACACATAGGAAACATAGAAGATTTAGTAAATGCTATTAATAGTCCAGAACCATTAGTAATTAATGATTTTAGTTATGATATTGATGCACCTAAACAAGATGTAACGCATCATGTTTTTAAAACCGAATTTTATAAACGTTTTAAAAAGTTTGGTCGTTTAGATGTACAATATGATTACCAAAACAACCATCGTTATGAATATGATGTTCGTGTAGGCGATGATAAAGATAAACCTGCAATAGACTTAACATTAAAAACGCACACTTTAAAAACAAGTGTAAAGCTAGATGCTAAAAGCAATTTTACGTTTAGATTTGGTGTTAATGCTGGATATCAAAACAATTTTGCAAATCCAGATACTGGTGTTAGACGTTTAATTCCTGATTATGATAAATATGATTTTGGCGCTTTTGTTATTTCTGATTTAAGAATAAATAACAACATTAATATAGATTTTGGTGTACGTTATGATTATAACCAAATTGATGCTAAGAAATTTTATTTAACTAGTCGTTGGGAAGAACGTGGTTATGATGTGGATTTTAGTGATATTGTTATAGAAGATTTAGATACACAATTACTAACAAATCCTAAATTTGAATATCATAATATATCTGCTTCTACTGGAGTTTCGTTTAAAATAAATGATAAAAACAGTATCCTTTTAAATTATGGTTTATCGAATAGAGCTCCTAATCCATCCGAATTGTTTAGCGATGGTTTACATCATTCTGCTGCAAGAATTGAATTAGGTGACTTACGTATGAAAAAAGAAACTTCTAATAGAGTTTCTGCTACGTATAACTATCAAAACTCAAGACTTTCATTAAGTGCAGAAGCTTTTTATAATCATATTAACGACTATATTTTTATAGAACCAACAGGAACAGAACAAACCAATCGAGGTGCTTTTCCGGTTTGGAGTTACAACCAAACAAATGCTGCTTTATACGGATTAGATCTAACTGCCAATTATACGATTAACACACATTGGTTTTTTAAAAATAAATCGTCTTATATAAAAGGAAACGATTTAAGCCAAAACGAAGACTTAATAGATATTCCATCTATGAAGACGGTTAATATACTTGGTTATTCTAATAAGAAATGGCTACATTTTAATACCGAATTACAAAGTGAGTTGGTATTTCGTCAAAACGATTATCCTAATAATAATTTTGAAGTATATATACCAACAACAGAAGAAACGGTAGAAGTAGATATAAGTACTACTCCTCCAACCTATCACTTATTACATTTACAAAGTGATATTACATTGAATTTATCTGAAAAAACAGATTTAAACATTGGTCTTAATATCACCAATATTTTTAATACAAATTACCGAGAAAACCTGAATAGATTACGATATTTTGCTGATGATCTAGGAAGAAATATTATGTTACAATTAAAATTAAATTATTAACGAATTCAAAAAAAACAAAAAATGAAAACATTAAAAAACACATTATTTTTAGTATTAGCAACTGTTGTATTCTCAGCATGTTCAAGTGATGATGACAATCCTGTACCTGTAAACGAAGAAGAAGTAATTACTACATTAACTGCTACATTAACTCCTGTTGGAGGTGGTGCATCTATTACCTTACAATCACAAGATTTAGATGGTGATGGTCCTAATGTTCCAGTAATTACTGTTTCATCTCCTTTAGCTGTTAACACAACGTATAACGGAAGTTTAGAGTTATTAAACGAAACAGAATCTCCTGCAGAGTCTATTAATGAAGAAATTGAAGAAGAAGATGATGAGCACCAATTTTTCTTTCAAGCATCTAATGCCATAGCTACTTTTACTTATGTAGATTTTGACGAAAACGGTAATCCTGTAGGATTAGAGTTTACTGCTACTACTGCAGCTACAGCTGGTTCTGGAAACATTACTATTACTTTACGTCATGAACCTAGTAAAGATGCTACTGGAGTAAGTGATGGAGATATTACTAATGCTGGTGGAGAAACAGATATTCAAGCCGTTTTTCCTGTTACATTACAGTAATTTTTAGCTTTTTAAATAAAAAAATCCCTTCCATGTATTTTGGAAGGGATTTTATATTTTACACTACTTCTTTTCTAATATATTATCTTTTAATCTTATTCTGCATCCACATCCATAATAGTTTCTTCTGCTTTATTCTTTTTAAAAACATAAGTATATAACCACATAATGGTAAAAGTTGGTATAAAATCTAATCCAGGAATTGCTTCTTCAATAAAAGTAATAATACCTGCAATTTTTCCTATTTCACCTTTATACATTCTTGTCATAATATAACCCGAAAGTGGTGCCCAAACAATATCTATAAAAGGAATTAACCCAATAGCATCTAACAAGATACTTAAGGCTAATAGTTTGTATTTGTTTTTCATATGTAAATTCATTGTAATTATAATAAACAAAAAAAGTGCCAAGATTAACTGACACTTTATAAGTATATATTTTTACTAAATGTTACATTATAAGCACTTAAGAAAGTGAAGTGCTAATTAATTTTAAAAACTCATTTCTTGTTTCAATTTTTTCAAATTGACCTCTAAAACCTGAAGTTGTAGTAACAGAATTTTGTTTTTGTACACCACGCATCATCATACACATATGTGATGCTTCAATAACCACAGCAACACCTTCTGGTTGTAAAGTATCATTAATACAATCTAATATTTGGTGTGTTAAACGTTCTTGAACTTGTAATCGTCTTGCAAAAACATCTACTATTCTTGGTAATTTACTTAAACCTACAATTTGTCCGTTAGGTATATATGCAATATGTGCTTTTCCAAAAAACGGAAGCAAATGGTGTTCGCATAAAGAGTATAATTCTATATCTTTTACAATTACCATATCCTTGTAATCTTCTTTAAACATGGCACTTTTAAGTATTTCCTCAGGATCTTGCTCATAGCCTTGTGTTAAAAATTGCATGGCTTTAGCTGCACGTTCTGGAGTTTTAACCAAACCATCACGTGTAGTATCTTCTCCTAAATCTTCAATAATATTTTTATATTGATCTTTTATACCTTCCGTTACCTGGATACTATATTCTTCAAATTGTTTGTATGGCATTTTCTATAAATTATATGTGTAAAAATAAGCAAAATATATCAGTCGAAAGTATACTAGATACATAACGTTACTATTAATATATTCTAAATTTTCAAACAGTTAATTATCGTATTATCAATAAAATAGTGCTAAAAATTTATTATCTTAAAAAGATATACCAATATTACTGTAACAATTTTTATTTTTTAATGTCTTTTAAGTATTCATCAAAACTAAAAAACAAATGAGACATTTATTCTTTTTACTGCTCTTTGTAATAACCTCTATTACACTGCAAGCACAAGAAAAAAAGTCATTACACATAAAACGCACCAACCAAGCACCTAAAATTGATGCTATTCTAGATGATGCTGCTTGGCAAAATGCCGAAATTGCTAGTAATTTTATTCAGTTTAGACCAGATGTTGGTAAAACCGAAAAAGAACATCAAAAAACAGAAGTAAAAGTTACTTATAACGATAATGCTATCTTTTTTTCAGCCTATTTACATGATAAGCCAGAAGCTATTATTAAACAGTTTTCGCAACGTGATAATTTTGGGGTTTCCGATTTCTTCGGAATTATTTTAAACCCTAATAATGATGCTCAAAATGATGTAGAATTTTTTATTTTTCCTACAGGAAATCAAGCAGATGCTATTGCAAATCCTACCATAGGTGAAGATTTTGGATGGAATGCTGTTTGGGAATCTGCTACCAAAATTGTGGACGATGGTTGGATTGTTGAAGTTAAAATACCATATTCTACTTTGCGTTTTTCTAATCAAAACGTGCAAACTTGGGGATTGCAATTTCACAGAAGGTTTAGAACAGACAACTCACAATATACCTGGAATCCTTTAGACGTTACCAAAGGGTATATTGGTTTATATCATGGTGAACTTAAAGGTATAGAAAACATTACACCTCCTACTCGATTAAGTTTTTATCCTTTTGCTTCTGCAACCTATAACACCAACAACAGTCCTGATTATGGTGTTGGTATGGATGTGAAATACGGAATTAGCGAAAACTTTACTCTAGATGCTACTTTAATTCCAGATTTTAGCCAAGCAGGTTTTGATGATGTACAACTTAATTTAGGTCCTTTTGAGCAGCAATTTTCTGAGCAAAGACAGTTCTTTACAGAAGGTGTCGATCTGTTTTCTAAAGGAAACCTTTTTTATTCTAGAAGGATTGGTAGCCAACCTGTTGGTAAAGTAACATTAAATGAAAATGAAGAATTTGTTGATTATCCAGAAAAAGTAAACATGCTTAATGCTATTAAAATTTCTGGTAGAACAAAAAACGGTTTAGGTATAGGTGTATTTAATGCTATTACTGAAAAAACCAAAGCACAAATAAAAGATGATGTTACCAATGCAACACGCGATGCTGTTGTAGAACCTTTAGCTAATTATAACATTCTAGTAGTAGACCAACAGTTTAACAAAAATTCATCTGTTAGCTTAATAAACACCAATGTTTTAAGAAATGGACATGCAAGAGATGCTAATGTAACAGGGCTACTTTTAGATCTGGTAAATAAAAAAAATACCTATGGTTTTAGTACACAATTAAAAAGAAGTGATCTTAATTTAATAGACGATAGCAATCAAGTTGGATATAGCTCTAATATTGGTTTCGGAAAAATAAGTGGTAAATATCGTTTCTATTTTGAACATGAAGCCGTAGATAAATCTTATGATATTAATGACATGGGAATTCTCTTTAGAAACAATTACAGTGATTTTTATGCCAACGGAAGCTATAGAATTTTTGAGCCTACAAAAACACTAAACGATTTTTATTTATACCTTAATGCGAATGTAAGCTACCTTTTTAAACCACATATATACACTGGTAAAAATTTTAATGTAAACTTTAACGGAACCTTTAAAAAGAACTTATTGAGCTTTGGTGGTTATGCTGCTGTGCAACCAGGAAAACAATATGACTACTTTGGTCCTAGAGCAGAAAACCGTTACTTTATTACAGAAGATTGGCTAAATATTAACGGTTGGATTTCTTCTAACTACAACAAAACACTAGCTTTAGATGCAAATGCTGGTTACGAAACACTTTTTGAAAACGGAAGAGATTATAACAGTTATTGGTTTGAGTTAGAGCCTAGATTAAAATTAGGAGATCGATTTTTAATGCAATATTCTTTTGAATATGATATTGAAAAAAAAGAACGTGGTTATGTAGAAACATTAGATAACGATGCCATTATTTATGGCCAACGTGACCAAGTTACTATTGAAAATAGCATTTCTGGAAGCTATAACTTTAACTCTTTTCATGCTTTAAACTTAACCTTTAGAAACTATTGGAGTACTGTTACCTATGAAGATGATTTATATGAATTACAAGAAAATGGTAGACTAAACCAAGATGCTGGTTATACTAAAGAAGATGTAGATAATCCTGATGTTAATTTTAATACGTGGAATCTTGACCTTTCTTACACCTGGCAATTTGCTCCAGGAAGTCAATTAACAGCATTATACAGAAACCAATTGCTAAACTACTCTAACGCATCAAAAGAAGATTATTTTTCTAGTTTAGACGAGTTATTTAAAGAAGATATTAACCATACTTTTTCTATTAGAATGGTGTATTTTATAGATTATAACAACCTAAAAAACATCTTTTCATCTAAAAACATTTAAAGTTGCTGAATTAAGCATAAAGTAGTACTTTCATTGCTTGATAAATAAACAATGATTCAAGCAAAAAACATACATAAATATTACGAAGATTTACACGTATTAAAAGGTGTGAATTTACATATTAAAAAAGGAGAAATTGTTTCTATTGTTGGTGCTTCAGGAGCAGGAAAAACAACACTTTTGCAAATTCTTGGTACGCTTGATAAAGCTTCTAAAAAAGAAGAGACTAGCTTTAAAATAAAAGGAACAAATATACCTTTATTAAGCGATAAGGCTTTGGCTAAATTTAGAAATGAAAACATAGGTTTTATCTTTCAGTTTCATCAATTATTACCAGAATTTACCGCTTTAGAAAACGTTTGTATTCCTGCTTTTATAAAAGGTACAAAACCTGCAGAAGCAGAAAAACGTGCCAAAGAACTTTTAGCCTTTTTAGGCTTATCACATAGACACAAACACAAACCTAATGAACTTTCTGGAGGAGAGCAACAACGTGTTGCTGTTGCAAGGGCTTTAATTAATAATCCAGATTTAATTTTTGCAGATGAACCTTCAGGAAATCTAGACAGTGCTTCTGCCGAAAACCTTCATAATTTATTTTTTAAATTACGTGATGAGTTTGGGCAAACCTTTGTTATTGTAACACATAACGAAGAACTTGCGGATATGGCAGACCGTAAACTTACCATGGTTGACGGAAAAATTGTTGGTAGTGAATAGTTTGCAACTTAATATACTACTAAGCGTGTAGAAGTCTCTTTTTTAATTAAAATTTGTTTTTTTTATAATTTGAAATTATATAAAACCTATGCTATTCATTCTCCTTTCTTGGTTATACATTCTTGCTATAAGCAGCGTTATAGGAGTTACTATTAACAAGGTTTTACAACTAAAAAAGCAAGACTCTATAATTACCATTTTATTTGGCTTTTTTGGTGTTACACTAATGGCTAGCATTTGGGCTATTCCGTTTGCTATTAACGCCTATTTTCATGTTTTTTTACTCTTCTTTACAGGTGTTTTAGGCTATTTAAATTATAAATTCATACTTGCTTACTGCTTGCAATTAAAAACAGAAATAGCTGCGCTTACTGTTTTTTTTAAAATACTCTTAAGCTGTATTGCCTTACTTATTTTAGCACAAAGTGCTTCTCCTCCATTTGTTATTGATAACGAATCGTATTACATACAAACCATTAAGTGGCTTAATGAGTACGGCTTTGTAAACGGTTTAGTAAACTTACATGTGTTTTTAGGACAAACCTCAGGATGGCACATTTTGCAAAGTGCTTTTAATTTTAACTTTATATATAGTTATTTTAATGATTTAAGTGCTCTGGCTTTATTATTAGGAAATGTATATGCCATCTTTAAATTGCATGCTTTCCTCTCTAAAAAAGACACGCATATTTCTAATTTAATTTTTGGGTTCTTTCCTTTATGGAATTTATTTTTCTTTCCGTTTATAAGTGCTCCTTCACCAGATATTGCCATATATGTACTGGGTAATATACTTTTGCATCAGTTTGTTTTGTGCTTTGCAACATATAGCAAACCAGCTTTTATTACTGTTGTAATCTTTTCGTTTTTTATGGCATTTATAAAACTTAGCGCTGTACCTTTTTGTATTTTTTCATTGGTGCTATACAAGCGTTATTTTATATTCACTAAAAGCACCACATCTATTTTAATGGTATTTGGTGGTATCACCTTAGTCCTTTTTAGTATCAAGAATATAATTATTACAGGTAATTTGTTTTTTCCTTTACAAGGTATAGAAAGTTTAAAAACCTCTTGGAGTTTACCAGAAAATATAGAAACGTATTTTGCTAATTATACCAAACCATATGCTTATCATTTAACAGCCCAAGCTTTTGAAAATGCATCCTATTTTACAAAACTAAAAAGTTGGTTACTTGCTCCTCGTTTGCATGGTATTTTCAATAAAGTAATTCTATTTTTGTTGGTGGTTTTTCCGTTTTTCATCTATAAATCACAAAACAAAAAAGCTTTTTATACTATTTATATGGTGGCTATCATTAGTATGCTCTTTTTGTTTGTAACATCACCACAATACCGCTTTTTCTTTCCGTTTATTTTATGTTTTAGTTTGGTACTAGTATCTAAAATAATAACACATAAAAACAGCATTAAAATAGTAGTGGTTATTAGTACTGTACTTGCTGCAATACCTTTATTTTTTAAAGTAAACAATGCAGCAATTAGCAATAATAAGCAGCTTGCTGTTTCTAGTACGTTTTCTTCAGAATACATTGTAAAGCCTTATAAAAACAGTAAGTATTCCGAAAAATATAAAAGCATTCTATTAAATGAAACTACTATTCATACACCTACAGAAGTAGACTTTTTTTGGGGAACAGGAGATATTCCGTTACCTGCCTTACAGCAAGAACAATTAGATTTTTTTAAATCGCATTTTCAAGTAATTCCCCAACAACGCACTAAGCATTTAAAAGATGGTTTTATAAGTAAAAAGTTTCAGCAATAAGCCTATGTACTTATTGTATACGCTTTCCTTCGGTTGTAAAAGATAAACCTTGTTTTCCTACTGTAGAACTCATCACACCATCAAACAAAGGTTGAGGGCAATTTTTAGGGATTTTCCAATCAAAAATAAAATTAGAACCTGTTCCTCCAGAAGTATCAATTTCATCAATTATAATTTGTGCAGTTTCTAAAGGCGCTAAATAAATAGGAGTATCAAAATATTTTCTAACAGATTTTCCGTGTGTATCAAAATATTCGGCTTTTAACACGTAAATAGTATCTATTTCACTAATATTACGCATGCTTGCCATTACTGTTAAACCATGGGTTTTATGTTCTGTTAAGCTATAAATTTCAGAATAGGTTGCCAGATACGTCTTACCAAATTCTAGGGAGTCTTTTGCACTAATTGTTGCTGCTCTTTTAGACCAATTTTCTGTATTAAAGGAGCTAATTTCCTTTTCTTCAATACAACTACATGTGAGTAGTATAACTAAAATAAGTGCTAAGCTTTTGTTCATTATTGGCTTTAATTTTTGGTTTTAATTGTATAACATTTGCTTACAATTATTGTCTTGACAAGTTAAAATATTTTTACTTAATCACAAAGAAGTGTTATTTATATATTATTTGAATTTTAGGGTATTTATAACCTAGTATTCGCTTTAAATTCTAAATGCATTTAAAAAAAACAAACCCTTTCTGTTGCCTTATACGCAGCTCTACAAAATCTAGCATTAACACTTGATTAGACTGTGTTTTACCTACTTAAAAACAATTAGTTTTATCTATATTTGTTATATGCAATTACAAAAGGAAGAATTAAAAGAATTCTTAGACAATAAAGTTATTCAATACAATACTCTAGAATTTATTGATAGTGATCCTATTTCAATACCTCATAAATATTCTCTAAAAGAAGATATAGAAATAGCAGGTTTTTTAGCAGCAACCATAGCATGGGGAAATAGAAAAAGCATTATAAAAAATGCAAATAAGATGATGGATCTAATGGGAAATTCTCCTTATGACTTTATCATGAATCACAACAATAATGACCTTGAGAAATTTGAAGGTTTTGTACATAGAACTTTTAACAGCGTGGATTTTGGATATTTTATAAAGAGTTTAAAAAATATTTATGTACACCATAACGGTTTAGAAAATGTTTTTTCTCAAAATGTTGCTAATAACTCTTTACAAGGTGCCATTTCTGCATTTAAAAAGGTGTTTTTTGAAATAGAACATCCTGTAAGAACAACAAAACATGTAAGTGATCCTCTAAAAGGTTCTGCTGCTAAACGTATTAATATGTATTTACGTTGGATGGTTAGAAAAGATAATGCTAATGTAGATTTTGGTATTTGGGAAAGCCTATCTCCTAGCCTTTTATCTTGTCCGTTAGATGTACACTCAGGAAATGTAGCACGAAAACTAGGATTACTAGAACGCAAACAAAATGATGCTAAAGCCTTAACCGAATTAGATAAAGCTTTGCGAAAATTAGATCCTAAAGATCCTGTAAAATATGATTTTGCGTTATTTGGACTTGGTGTTTTTGAAGGCTTTTAACTAGTTTTTAAGTCGTTTATATTTTTTATATAAAGTTTTATTCAATGCTTCTTGGCTTTTATACACTTTACCACTAAAACCAATACATTCTCCTTCTTTTAAAAAGAATTTATCTTCATTTTTTAATCTATAGCTTCCGTTTGGATAAACAATAGTACCATTATTCAATTTTAAATAGGCTTGTAATTGGGCTATTTCTCCATTATGTTGTTTAAAAACTTTTCCGTCTACAAAAATGCAATAGTTTGCATCTTCAATTTTTTGTTTTTCCTGCGCTAAAAGGGTTCCTGAAGATAAAAAAGCGAATATTAGTAAGAAGCATAAACTTTTCATAAAGCAATAAATTAAGAAGTATTTTATAAATATAACAATTTATCACTTGAATTTAAACTATTTACAATGCTATTAACAAAAAAACGACTGATAAATTATTACATTCATCAGTCGTTTTAATTTGTAAAAACTATAAATAGTTATCCTTTTAACCAAGCTTTGCGTAAAGCGTTTTGTGCTTCTGTAGCATCTGCTTTTGGTTGTAATTTTTTTCCTGTTGTAAAAGATTCAGTAAGTGTCGTTTCAATTACTATTTCTTCACCATTTCTTTCTAAAACAACATGAATATCTTTTCCTGGTTGCCATACGTACATACCACCAATAACTTGTTGTGCTGTATTCATATTTAATGCTACACCATCAACAGATTTTAACACATCTCCAGCTTGTACACCATTATCATTCCAGAAGCTATTATCTGCAACAGCAGGAGAAAAATCAATAGTTTGTTTTTCTCTGTTAGGCACAAAAATAAACTCACCATCATTTTGAATGTAGTTTGTTTTTATTTTACTTTCTTGAAAACCTAAACCTACTTTAGCAAAAAAGCTATTATAATCTATTGGTGTAGTACCTTCAACGTGTGTCTTTAAAAACGCTCCTATAGATGGATATGTCATTGCTGTAATTTCATCAATAATAGTATCATCATTAAAAGGTTTGTTTTTACCATATTTAGCAGAAAGTTCTTTCATTAAAGAAAGCATACTTCTGTTTCCGTTACTTTCTTCACGCATTAAAATATCTATACACATACCAATTAAAGCTCCTTTCATGTACACGTTATAATATTGTGGTGCATAAGGTTCTTCTAATACGTTTTCACTCATTTCAGTAAAACTCATGGTATCATTCATGTTAGCAGCAGTTTTAATTTTGCTTAACATGGTTGTGTAAAACTCATCTTCTGACATTAACCCTTCATATACTTGAAAGTGTTGTGCAAAATATTCGGTTACACCTTCATACATCCATAAATGTTTAGAGAAAGTTGGTTGGTTATAATCAAAATAATGAACATCATCACTATGCACACTTAAAGGTGTTACAATATGAAAAAACTCATGAGCAACCACATCAATCATACTTTTAGCTAAAGCAGATTCTGGTGAATCTTCTGCTAAAACAACAACTGTTGAAGTATGGTGTTCTAAAGCTCCAAATCCTTTAGGAGAATCTGGTTTTCCTTCACTTAAATACAAGAAAATATCATAACGAGGTGTTGTGTTTATTTCTCCTAAATAGTTTTTTTGTGCTTGCATCATTTTATACATCGTTTCTTTTAATGATGCAGCAGTATGTACCTTATTTGGTGAGTATACGCTTAATACAATTTTAATGTCTCCTACTTGAAATTCTTCTACATCTAAATTTCCAAAAAACATTGGGTTGTCTGTAATATCAAAATAACGTGGTGCAAAATAGCTAGTTGTTGTAGTACTACCATCTGTACTTGTTACTGAGTTTAATTCTTGAATTGCAGAAGATCTTTTAAATGTTGCTGGTGCAGTTACATCTAATTTATATTGTGCATTTTTTAAAGAATCAAAATAACCAACAAAACCATGAAGGTTTAATACATAATTAGTAGGCTCTATATTTGTTCCTGCTGGTGAAAAAGGATTCTCTCCTCCTATTCCTCCTGAACTTTCTGTGTCAAAAGTATCATTTACATAATAGGTAATTTTGTCTAAGTTTGTTGCATTAGCAATAATCCAAGAGTTATCGTCTACTTTAGTAGCAGCAATTTCATTTCCGTCATAATCTAAAGCTTTAAAAGCCTCTACATATTTTCCAAAATCACTAACAGAATACGTTCCTTGTACTACTCTTGGCAATCTATACGTTACTGTATCTGTAGTAAAACGACCTGGATTAATAGTTACAGGTACTTGGTCATTAACTACTTTAGTTAAATCTAATGTAGTTTCAATAGCAGTACTGTTTGCTAGTGCATTAGATGCTGTTTTTGTGGCAGATCCACAAGCAACTAACATGGCACTCAAGCCAAAAATGGCTAATACTTTTTTCATAAATTAATAGTTTAATATTATCTCTTTTAGTGAGAAATTGGTTTTTAGTATGATAAGTTGACGCTCAAAAGTACAATGTGTTACAATTTAATTCCTTAACTTTTTGTTAAAATAAAGTTATAGCAAAACACATGAAATTGAAATTTATAATTTTATAATGTAAAACCAATGCTGTTAAAATGTACTAGCAATTCTACCAAGGAAAGAATAACAAACTAAACGTGATACACTTATACCATAAAAAACTATATTCGCTACATGCAAGAACCTCTTATTAGTATTCTTACTCCTTTTAAAAACACCCAATTATACTTAGCTGCTTGTTTAGACTCTATATGCAATCAAAGTTACACCAATTGGGAATTAATTATTGTGGATGATGGTTCAAAAGATGCTAGTTATACGCTTGTTGAAAGCTATGCTAAAACAGAACCTAGAATTAAACTATTAAAAAACAATGGAAAAGGCATTATAGATGCACTTAGACTTGCTTTTAAAAATAGTAGAGGAACTTATATTACCAGAATGGATAGTGATGATATTATGCATCATGACAAATTAAAAATCATGTGCAACAGCTTGTTAAAACATGGTAAAAAACACGTTGCTGTAGGAATGGTAAAATATTTTAGTGATGAAGGAATTAGCAATGGATATGCTAGATATGAAACTTGGTTAAATAACTTAACTAGTGAAGGAAGTAATTATTCTGAAATTTATAAAGAATGTGTAATCCCTTCTCCTTGTTGGATGCTACATCGCGATGATTTTATTAAAGCGGATGCTTTTAACCCAAACCGTTATCCTGAAGATTATGATTTAACCTTTAGGTTTTACAAACATGTTTTTACATGTATTCCTTGTAATCGTGTATTGCATCAATGGCGAGATTATAGCACAAGAACTTCTAGAACACATATACATTATGCGCAAAATTACTTTCTAGATATTAAGCTACACTATTTTTTAGAGCTAGATCATGATACTACAAGACCTATAACTATTTGGGGAGCAGGAACCAAAGGAAAAAATATAGCAAAAGCTTTAATAGATAAAGAAATTCCTTTTTATTGGATTTGTGATAATGAGAAAAAAATTGGTAAACATATTTACCAACAAGAATTACATAATTTTAATTACTTAAAACAAATTGAAAATCCGCAATGCATTGTTACAGTAGCCAACGAGCAAGCACAACAAGAAATTAAAGAATACTTTAAAACACATAAAATGCAATCTATGATTGATTATTTTTTCTTTTGTTAAAACAAAAATAAATTACTTTTAAATTCACAATCATTTTCTATCTTTGACCAATCTAAAACAATATGCAGTTTAAACACCCAGAAATTCTTTACGCTTTATTTGCACTGCTCATTCCTATTATTGTTCATTTATTTCAGCTTCGTAAATTTCAAACCGAAAAATTTACAAACGTTGCCTTTTTAAAACAAGTTAACTTACAAACACGTAAAAGTGCTATTATTAAAAAAGGCTTAATCTTACTTACAAGATTGCTTTTATTAGCTGCAGCAATTTTTGCTTTTGCACAACCATACACTTCTAAAACCAATAGCTTAACTACCAAAACAGAAACAGTTATATATTTAGATAATAGCTTTAGCTTACAAGCAAAAGGTACGCAAGGCGAACTTTTTAAAAGAGCAATACAAGATATTATTACAGAAGTTCCTGAAGATGAAAACATATCTATCATCACCAACAATCAAAGCTTTAAAAACACAAGCATTAAAGCCATTAAAAATGAATTGTTACAGTTAGATTACGCTGCAAATCAATTAAACTATGATGCCGTTTTATTAAAAAGCAAGACGCTTTTTAGTAAAAACACAAATAGTATTAAAAACTTGATTTTTATATCTGATTTTCAAGAGAAAGAAAACCGTTTTCAATTACAAACAGATTCTTTAATTCACGTACATGCTGTTGCTTTAAAACCAGTAAACACGAACAATATATCTATTGATAGTGTATATATTTCTAACACTACAGCAACAAATATAGCTATTAACGTACGCTTAAAAAATACAGGAATTGCTATAGATAATATTCCTGTTTCCTTATTAAATAACGGAAAATTAATTGCTAAAACAGCTGTTGCTCTTCAAGGAAAAGCGCTTACTAGTTTTACCATACCTAATAATGAAAGTATCAACGCAGAAATAACTATTGAAGATACGCAACTAGCATTTGATAACAGCTTATTTTTTAATATTAATAAAGCTGCCAAAATTAATGTGCTCAATATTAGTAATACTAACACGTCGTATTTACAAAGAATTTTTACTAAAACCGAATTTAATTATACCAACACCAAACTAAACCAACTAAATTATAGTGTTTTTGATAAGCAAAACCTTATTATTTTAAACGAGTTACAAGAAATACCTAACGCACTATCTACTGCGCTTCATGCTTTTACAAATAATGGAGGTTTTTTAATTGTAATACCTAAGGAAGATAGTACACTTTCTTCTTACAACAATTTATTATTACCATATAGCATGGCTTTTAATGCCAAAAATGCTTCCGAAAAGAAAATAACGACTATTAATTATTCGCATCCTTTATACACTAATGTTTTTGATAAACGCGTGCGTAATTTTCAGTATCCAAAAGTGAATAGTTATTATACTTTTCAAACCGAAAACGCTTCAAAAGTATTACAGTTTGAAGATGCAAGATCGTTTCTAGCAAATAACAATAATGTTTTTGTTTTTGCTTCGCCTTTAAATAGTAAACATTCCAATTTTACAAATTCACCTTTAATCGTTCCTACCTTTTATAATATTGCAAAACGTAGTTTACAAGTACCTAATTTATATTATACCATAGGTAAAGAAAACAGTTATGATGTTGCTGTAACGCTAAATCAAGATGCTATTTTATCTTTAGTAAAAGACGAAATAAACACCATTCCGCAACAGCAATATTTTAATAATAAAGTTTCTATAATTACTAATGAAACTCCAAACGAAGCAGGAATATATGCTATAAAAGATAAAAACGAAACTGTAGAAAACGTAAGCTATAATTTTGATAGAGCCGAAAGTAATTTGGTATATCAAGATATTAGCAAACTTAAAAATATAACCACAAGCGATTCAATAACCCAATTATTTAATACCTTAAAAAGTGACTCTAAAATTAACGAGCTATGGAAATGGTTTGTTATTTTTGCACTAGTATTTTTAATTATTGAAATGCTAATCTTAAAATATTTTAAATGAACGTACTCTTAAAATCTGCAACTATTATAGACTCTAAAAGCGAGTTTCATAATACGGTTCAAGATATTTTAATAGAAAATGGTGTAATTAGCAAAATTGCTAAAGACATTAAAAATCCAAAAGACTACAAAGAAATAGCGCTTGAAAACTTACATCTATCACAAGGATGGTTTGATAGTAGTGTTTGCTTTGGCGAACCTGGTTTTGAAGACAGAGAAACCATTAACAATGGTTTACAAACTGCAGCATTATCTGGTTTTACAAGTGTTGCCATGAATGCCAATACGCATCCTGTTTTAGACACTAGTTCTGATATTGCTTTTGTAAAAAGCAAAGCACAAAATCATGCAGTAAACTTATTGCCTATTGGTGCATTAACCAATGCTAGTAAAGGCGAACATCTTGCAGAATTGTATGATATGAAAAATGCTGGAGCTTGTGCTTTTCAAGATTATAAAAAGCCAATTGCAAATGCTAATATGCTAAAAATTGCATTACAGTATGCTAGTAATTTTGATGGTTTGGTGTACTCTTACCCTCAAGATAATTCTATTAGTAGAAATGGTGTGGTAAATGAAAACATTACAAGTACTACTTTAGGTTTAAAAGGAAGTCCTAATCTTGCAGAAGCTTTGCAAGTAGCTAGAGATTTATTTTTATTAGAATATACCAATGGTAAATTACATATTCCTACCATTTCTACTGCAGAAGCTGTAAACTTGATAAGAGAAGCTAAAAAGAAAAAATTAAATGTTAGTTGTAGTGTTGCCATTCACAACTTATTCTTTACAGATACTGTTTTACAGAGTTTTGATACCAAATATAAAGTACAACCTCCTTTACGAATTCAAAAAGATGTAGATGCTTTAATTGAAGGTGTAAAAGACGGAACCATAGATATGGTTACTAGTGACCATAACCCTTTAAATATAGAACAAAAAAATATTGAATTTGATTATGCAGGTTACGGAACCATTGGTTTAGAAAGTGCATTTGGCGCTTTAAACACTTTGTTTACTACTAAAAAATCGGTAAGCCTTTTAACCAAAGGAAAAGAACGTTTTGGAATGGAAAACACAAGTATTGCTGAAGGAAACAAAATAAACGCTACTTTGTTTAACCCGAATACTACATATACTTTTAATAAAACAGACATACACTCAAAATCTAACAATAGTATTTTTGTAGACACCAAATTAAAAGGACGTGTTTATGGTATTATTGCAAATAATAAAATGATTCTTAATTAATGACAGAACAAACCATACAAGAAGGTAAAAAATTAGCTATTATAGCATACATAACCATATTTGGTCCTGTTATAGCTTACTTTTTAAACAACGATAAAAAAAACGATTTTTCTTCTTTTCATATTAGACAAGGACTAGGATTATGGATTATGTTTTTATTACTAGGAAGAGTAATTTCTTCTTTTGATAGTTGGTTAATAAGCTCTAGTTTTTATTTATGTTTTGCAGTATTATTTATTTATGGCATTTCTTCTGCCATTTCTGGAAAAATACAGCATGTACCATTAGTTGGTGCTTTTTTTCAAAAATTATTTGCAAATATTGGTAAACCTGAATCTAATTAATAATGACTGCACAAAACCTTTCCCTTTATCATATAATTCGTGAATCTTCTTTAAAAGAAAATGCACCTTTATTAATATTATTTCATGGTTACGGAAGCGATGAAAATGATTTGTTTTCTTTTGCTGCCGAACTACCAGAAGAATTATTTATCATTTCTGTTAGAGCACCTCAAGCCATGCAACCTTATGGTAATGCTTGGTACACCATTAATTTTGATGCTACTGGAGCAAAATGGAGTGATGATGAAGAAGCTAAGCAATCTAGAGATTTAATAGCTAAATTTATAGATGAAGCAGTTGCTACTTATCCTGTTAACAAAAATAATGTAACCCTTTTAGGTTTTAGTCAAGGTACCATTTTAAGTTATGCAGTGGCACTTACCTATCCTGAAAAAGTAAATAATATTATTGCTTTAAGTGGTTATGTTAATCCTGCAATTTTACCTGCAGATATAGAAACCAAAGACTATTCTAAGCTTAACTTTTACTGTTCTCATGGTAGCGTAGATCAAGTAATTCCTGTAGATTGGGCTAGAAAAGCACCTGTATTTTTAAAATCTTTAAATATAAAACATGAATACAGTGAGTTTCCTGTAGGTCATGGTGTTGCTCCACAAAACTTTTATGCTTTAAAAGAGTGGCTTATAAATAAAATATAAATACGTATAATTTATATATAAAAAAAGACCACTAGTTATAGTGGTCTTTTTTTTTGTTCGTATTATTTAATTAGTAGGATATAATAACGAATCTACCACTTCAAACATGAGCTCGCCATTTTCACCAATGGTATATTTCAAGATTAATTCTCCCCAATATTCGCCATCATTAAAATTACAAATCAACCATTTGTGGTTTAGTACACGAATAGCATTAATAATCATTTTTCCTCCCGGAGACATTGCTGCATATGGCACTAACGGATTTCCTTCTTCTTGTGCGTTTAACTCATATAACGACTCTTCTATAAAAGCTATTAATTGGTCACTTTCATAACCACGCTTTTCAATATAATTTAAAGCTTCATCAGAATAGCTAAGGGTAAACTCAGACAAACCAAATGCCTTATCTTCTAAAACAGTAATAGAATCTTTATATTTTTCTATTTTCTTTACATAACCTTCAAGTTGTCTTTTATCTGCTTCAAATACGTTTTTTGAATTTACATATTGAAACACAACAAGTAATGCTGTAAAAACAAACAAATACATAAAAATTTTACTCTTCATAATAAATAGGTAATTAAATTAAAGGTTAATGGTTAATCCATCATAAGCTAAATACACGTTTTCAGGAAGTTTTTTTTGTACTTCTTCATGAAAACCTAACCAATGACTTATATGTGTTAAATAGGCTTTTTTAGGTTTTACCTTATCAATAAACGCTAAGGCTTCTTCTAAATTAAAATGCGATAAATGTTCTTTTTCGCGTAAAGCATTAACTACTAAAACATCTAAATTTTGTAGTTTTTCAACTTCTTTATCTGCAACCGTTTTCATATCTGTTAAATAGGCAAAATCTTGAAACCTAAATCCAAATACTTGTAAGGTATTATGCATACCATTAATAGGAGTCACTTTTAAATCCTCTATAAAAAATGGTGCATTGGTAATTACATGTTCCTCCACACTAGGTGCTCCTGGATATTTGTTTTCGGTTTCAAAAATATAATCAAACCTTTTTCTTAGCGATTGTAGTACTCTTTCATGTGCATAAACAGGAATATCTCCTTGTTTAAAAAAAAATGGTCTAATATCATCTAGTCCTGCTGTATGGTCTGCATGTTCATGCGTAAATAAAATAGCATCTAATTGGGTGGCTCTTTGATTTAGCATTTGTTGCCTAAAATCTGGACCACAATCTATAACATAAACACGATCTTCATGCGTTATCATTACAGACACACGTAATCTTTTATCTTTTTTATCCTCGCTTAAACAAACAGGATGCGTGCTTCCAATAACTGGAATACCTTGAGAAGTTCCTGTACCAAGAAAAGTTACTTTCAATTGTAGTAGATTTTAACAACAAAAATAAGTTTATTTTTTTGTTTGGTATACTAATTTAATATCTTTGTTTTAATAGCAAGTAAACCAAATAAATTAAATGGAAATAACCATTAAGGGAGATAAAGAGTTTGATGATGTACCTTCATTAAAAACTAAGGCACTACGTATAAACTTAAACGAAAATATTTATGGAACTTTTTCCGAAATAGGCGCAGGACAAGAAACGGTACGTCAATTTTTTAGAGCAGGTGGCGCTTCTGGTACAATAGCCAAAGCAATGTCTGCATATGATAAAGCATTTAGTGATGCTATTTATGGTATTGAAGACGATAAACGTTATGTTACAGAAGCACGTTTACGTAAGATGCTAAATCATGAAGTTAGATTAATGGAAGAACGATTAACTCGTGATGACCATCCTAACAAGTTATTTTTCTCTTATGCAAATACTGTAGCAACCATAGATTTTGCTAAAAAATACAAAGGCCATGGTTGGGTTGGTATTAAATACCAAATAGATCCAGACCAAGAGTATAATGAAATTATTCTGCATGTACGTTTTAAAGAAAACGATGCTAGACTACAACAAGAAACCTTAGGTGTTTTAGGAACAAACCTTATTTATGGTGCTTTTTATAAATATAATGAGCCTAAAAAACTATTAAAATACCTTTACGATCATTTAGATAAAGACCAATTAGAAATTGATACTATCAATTTTTCTGGACCTGTTTTTGAAGATGTAGATAATAGATTAATGAGTTTACAACTGGTAAAAAACGGAATGACAGATGCTGTCATGTTTGCTCCAGATGGTAATAATGTATTACCTGCTAAAGTACTTTACAAAAAGAATATATTAGCTCTTCGTGGTAGTTTTAGACCTGTTACTAAGGTAAATATGGATATGTTCCATACTTCTTATGACATGTTTATTAAAGAAAATAAAGTAGATGAAGCCAAAACACAAGTGGTTTTTGAAATTACTTTATCTAACCTTCGTGCTGAAGGAGAAATTGACGAACAAGACTTTATGGATAGAGCAAAATTACTTTGTTCTCTAGGTCAAACAGTACTAATTTCTAACTTTCAAGAGTATTATAAATTAGTAGAATACTTCTCACAATACTCTAAAGCTAGAATGGGTCTTGCTATGGGAGTAAATAACCTTGTAGATATTTTTGACGAAAAATACTATCGCCATTTAAGTGGAGGTATTTTAGAAGCATTTGGTAAATTATTCTTTAAAGATTTACGCGTGTATCTATATCCTATGGAAAATGAAAATGGTACTTTAACTACTAGTGAAGATTTAAAAGTACATCCTAGAATGAAAGAATTGTATAAATTCTTTAAATACAATGGTAAAGTAGTAGACATTACAGATTATGATCCTAAAATTCTTACTGTATTTTCTAGAACCGTTTTAAAAATGATTACCAACGGAGAAGCTGGTTGGGAAACTATGCTTCCTGAAGGTGTATCTAAAATTATAAAAGAGAAAAGTTTATTTAGTTGTGAAACCGAAGAGGTGTATAACGGAAACCAATAAACAAGCAATATATATTGTAATAAAAAAAGCGACCTTTTTAAAAGATCGCTTTTTTTTATGTTTTAAATCTTCTTGTTTTAAGATTCTAAAATCTGTGCTGCGTGATCCTTTGTTTTTACTTTATCAATTACTCGCGCTACTACTCCATTTTCATCTACTATAAAAGTTTTTCTATGAATACCATCGTAAACTTTTCCCATAAATTTCTTTTCTCCCCAAACACCAAAAGCATTTATTACTTCTTTTTCTTCATCTGCTAGCAAAGGAAAAGGAAATTCATATTTGTTTTTAAAATTGGTTTGTCTTTTTTCAGAATCTGCACTTACACCAAGTAATTCATATCCTTGATCTTGCAAAACTTTATAGTTATCACGTAAGTTACAAGCTTCTGCTGTACATCCTGGAGTACTTGCTTTAGGATAAAAGAAAACAATAAGTTTCTTTCCTTTATAATCGCTTAAAGATATAGCTTCGCCATCTTGATTATTTACTGTAAAATTTGGAACGGTATCTCCTACTTGTAATGTCTTCATATTTCTTATTTTTGCTATCAAAGATACAATAATGACTAAACAAGAAAAAGTAGATTTTGTTATAACAACGTTAAACAAGCTCTATCCAGAAATACCAATCCCTCTAGACCATAAAGATCCTTACACTTTATTAGTAGCTGTTTTGCTTTCCGCACAATGCACAGATGTACGTGTTAATAAAATTACTCCCTTACTTTTTGCTAAAGCAGATAATCCTTATGATATGGTAAAGCTTTCGGTAGAAGAAATCAAGGAAATTATAAAACCTTGTGGATTATCACCAATGAAAAGCAAAGGTATTTACGGCTTATCAAAGATTTTAATTGAAAAACACAATGGTATAGTACCAGAAAGTTTTGAAGCTTTAGAAGAACTTCCTGCTGTAGGTCATAAAACAGCAAGTGTAGTAATGAGCCAAGCTTTTGGTGTTCCTGCTTTTCCTGTAGATACGCACATACATAGATTAATGTATCGATGGAATTTAACCAACGGAAAAAACGTGAATCAAACCGAAAAAGATGCAAAACGATTATTCCCTAGAGAATTATGGAATGATTTGCACTTACAAATTATTTGGTATGGTAGAGAGTACTCTCCTGCAAGAGGATGGGATTTAGAAAAAGATATTATTACCAAAACCATTGGTAGAAGTACTGTTTTAAAAGAATACTACGCTAATAATAAATAACAATTCATAAAAAAATCCTGAAAATTAATTTTCAGGATTTTTTTTTATTAGTTAAGTACTGTTTCAAATTTTAACTTGTTGTATTCTAAAACGCTTAAAGATTTAGAATAACTAAGAAGAAAATCTATTGTTTCATTCTTAGGACTCATGTTAATTTGTTCACTTTTTAAATTTTTAGAGTAAAGTTTTGCCATCAAAATATGTTTTGGTTATACTTTACTAACGCAACTAATTTTATAATATTGTTAATTTGTCAAAATAATATTATGCTTATCAATAATTTTACGCATGTTTATTAATGCATAACGCATTCTTCCTAAAGCGGTATTTATGCTAACACCTGTTTTTTCAGAAATTTCTTTAAAGCTCATATCATTATACATACGCATAACTAAAACTTCTTTTTGATCTTCTGGTAACTCATTCATTACACGTCTAACATCACGTTCTACCTGATCTTTAATAATTGTTTTTTCTGCATCTAAAGCAGAATCACTTAGTACCGAAAAAATACTAAATTCACCACTATTACTAAATTTAGGCATTCTGTTACTTTTTCTAAAATGATCTATTACTAGGTTGTGAGAAATACGCATCACCCAAGGTAAAAACTTTCCTTCTTCATTATAAGAACCACGTTTTAAAGTACGTATTACTTTAATAAAGGTATCCTGAAAAATGTCTTCAGCAATATCTTTATCATATACTTTAGAGTAAATAAAACTGTAAATTCGTTGTTTGTGCCTGGTAATTAAAATTTCTAGCGCCTGTTCATTTCCTTGAATGTAGTTGCTAACAAGAGAAGCGTCGGTTATTAGTTCTTTTTGCATAATACTTACTTTTTTTGCACAGAAGAAAATCTTCTTATGCTTGGGGTTAAAAATTTAAAAAAGTAATGTTATGCTATATGCTGAAATTTAAGTTAAATTGTATTGAATGACTCAAATATAACAACAATCATTCCTAAAAAGCAAAAAATTAAATGTTTTTTTTAACATTTATTTACACAATAATCTATTTTATAAGCTGAACTAGTTATAGTATCTTTGCAAGATTATTCCTTTTAAAAGCTTATGAGTACTAATATTTCTAAAGTAAACCCTAAAACAAATATCATTATAAAAGGTGCAAAATTGCATAACCTTAAAAATATTGATGTAGTAATACCAAGAAATAAATTAGTAGTTATTACAGGTTTATCTGGTTCTGGTAAATCTAGTTTGGCTTTTGACACCTTATATGCTGAAGGACAAAGACGTTACGTAGAAAGCTTATCTAGTTATGCACGCCAATTTTTAGGCAGACTTAACAAACCAAAAGTAGATTATATTAAAGGTATTGCTCCTGCTATTGCTATTGAGCAAAAAGTAAACTCTACCAATCCGCGTTCTACAGTTGGTACTACCACAGAAATTTATGACTATTTAAAACTTTTATTTGCTAGAATTGGTAAAACCTATTCCCCAAAATCTGGAAATGAGGTAAAAAAAGATACTGTTGCAGATGTTATTAACTATGTAAAATCTTTTGACGATGGACAAAAACTACTACTCCTTGCTCCTATTCATTTAGAAGAAGGAAGAGAATTACAAGACAAACTTAAGGTTTTAAACCAGCAAGGATACGCTAGAATTAAAGTAAAAGATCAAATTATTCGTTTAGACGAAACACAAGACATTAAAGAAAATGTAAAAGATATTTTCTTGGTAGTAGATAGAATTATTACCAAAGACGATGAAGACTTTTATAACCGACTAGCAGATGCCACACAAACAGCTTTTTTTGAAGGAAAAGGCGAATGTTTTATAGAAACACTAAGCAATAATAAACAACGTCATTTTAGTAATAAATTTGAACTAGATGGTATTTCATTTTTAGAACCTAACGTACATTTATTTAGTTTTAATAATCCATATGGAGCCTGTCCTAAGTGCGAAGGTTATGGTGATGTTATTGGTATAGATGAAGATTTAGTAATACCAAATACAGCACTTTCTGTGTATGAAAATGCTATTTTTCCTTGGCGAGGAGAAAGTATGAGTTGGTACAAAGACCAATTAGTAAATAACTCACATCATTTTAATTTTCCTATTCACAAGCCTTATTTTGAGTTAAGTGCAGCACAAAAACAGCTTATTTGGGAAGGAAACCAATATTTTGAAGGTTTAAATGATTTCTTTGCAGAGCTTGAAAGCAAAGCATATAAAATACAAAACCGTGTAATGCTTTCGCGTTACAGAGGTAAAACAAAGTGTAAAGTTTGTAATGGTAAACGTTTACGTGTAGAAGCCAATTATATTAAAATTGGAGACGCAACAATTACAGATTTGGTAGAAATGCCTTTACGTAAATTAGCTCTTTTCTTTAAGCAATTAGAACTTAATACCTATGATGAAACCGTTGCTAAAAGACTTTTAAAAGAAATAAATAGCCGACTTTCCTTTTTATCAAACGTAGGTTTAGACTACTTAACTTTAAATAGAAAATCAAACACACTTTCTGGAGGAGAAAGCCAACGTATTAACCTAGCAACCTCTTTAGGTAGTAGCTTGGTTGGTTCTATGTATATTTTAGATGAGCCTAGTATTGGTCTGCATCCTAAAGATACCGAACGCTTAATTGTAGTACTAAAAGCACTTCGTGATTTGGGTAACACAGTTATAGTTGTAGAGCATGATGAAGACATCATGAAAGAAGCAGATGAAATTATTGATATTGGTCCAGAAGCTGGTACTTTTGGTGGTAACGTAGTTGCTACAGGAACTTTTAAAGACATTTTAAAATCTAATTCTTTAACTGCGCAATATTTAAATGAAAAACTAAAAATTGAAGTTCCTAAAAAACGAAGAACCTCAAAATATAATATTCAAGTGCTTGGAGCAAGAGAAAACAATCTAAAAAATGTAGATGTTACTTTTCCTCTAAACATGTTAACTGTAGTTACAGGAGTTTCTGGAAGCGGAAAAAGTACCTTGGTAAAAAAGATTCTTTTTCCTGCAATACAAAAACATCTAACTGGTTTTGGTGATAAACCAGGACAGTTTTCCGAATTAAAAGGAAACTATAGCAACGTAAAACATATAGAGTTTATAGATCAGAACCCAATTGGTCGTTCGTCAAGATCAAACCCTGTTACCTACGTAAAGGCTTATGATGATATACGTTCTTTATATGCTAGTCAAAAATTAAGCAAAATAAGAAACTATGCTGCTAAACACTTTAGTTTTAATGTAGATGGTGGACGCTGTGAAACTTGTAAAGGTGAAGGTGAAGTTACTATTGAAATGCAATTTATGGCAGACGTGCATTTAGAGTGCGAAACCTGTAAAGGAAAACGTTTTAAAAAGGAAGTTTTAGAAGTTACCTTTGGTAATAAAAATATAGATGATATTTTAAATCTTACTATAGATGATGCCATTACCTTTTTTAAAGCTCACGAACAGAAAAAAATACACACCAAACTACAACCATTACAAGATGTTGGTTTAGGTTATGTTACATTAGGGCAAAGCTCTTCTACTCTTTCTGGTGGTGAAGCACAACGAATTAAACTGGCAACCTTTTTAGGTAAAGGCTCCAGACAAGAAAATGCCTTGTTTATTTTTGATGAACCTACTACAGGATTACACTTTCATGATATTCAAAAATTACTTAAATCTTTTTATGCTTTAATTGAAAAAGGACATTCTATTCTTGTTGTAGAGCATAATTTAGAACTGATTAAATGTGCAGATTACATCATTGATTTAGGTCCTGAAGGAGGAGAAAATGGAGGAAAACTTGTAGCAGCAGGAACTCCTGAAGAAGTTGTAAAAATAAAAGATTCTGTTACAGCGCACTATTTAAAAGATAAACTGTAATCTGCCTGTTATACCAAGAAATTCTTTTTGCTTTGTGGTAATTTCATCAACCTAAAAAGATAAGTTTCTATCGTTTTAGTTTTTCAGTAAAAATTTCATCATAGAGCATAATAAAAAATCTGCTGTATAAGTGCGATTGCCTCATTATTGAAGCATTTAAAAATTCATAACTGCAAACACAAGTACAATACATCCTGCAGTAAATGCAACAGGAATAAAGAACAGTGTTACAAAACTTGTTTTTAAAAAGCTTTTAAACCAACCTTGTTTATAAAAACGTTTTATAGCTATAAAAAGATATATAAAAGTAGATAAAACAATTAAATTATCTATCCAATCTGGAATATCTACCATATAATTAACACCTATAATAAGGCTAAAAACAGTAAATAAAAAGGCAAAGTAGTAGAAACTAAATACCAAATGATGTGCATACCTTCCGCTTTTTCTAAAGAACAGTTTTAATAGTAATGCAAAAATTGGTAAAATAAAAAACATGGCAATAGACATAGTATCAAAAAACGTTTGAAATATTCCGCCTGCCTTTCTTTGTTTATAAAACTTTAGTCCTTGACTATAAAAACGTTTTTTTAGGTTTCCATCGCTTTCTTTAAGTCCTAATTCTTTATAAATAATAGCATCAGGAGTATTTTTTGCTATTAAAGAATCTAACTTTTTAAATTCATCCAAAGAAAAATCAACGGCTCTAAAATTTTCACCAGAAACAATAGAATCTATTTGTTTATCTGTAAAGCCTGTATAGATTTTATTTTCTTGTAAAACCTTCCTCACTTCTATTCTATCTAAAGAATCTTGTTGTATTCTATCCGTTAATGTAATCAGGTTTAGTGAGTCTTTTACAGGATCTCCTGTATTTATATCTAATTCTTTTACTTGATTAAATACTTTACCTACTTCTTTATCAAATTGATTAGACCAAGTATTTACCCTAAAAGAGTTTAAAAAGAAAAACACAATAGCAACAAACAAATACATTTGAGCAGGATGTAAATACAACAAACGTTTTCCTGCTATAAATTTTTCGGCTAAATAACCTGGTTTAAAAAGTAACGGAAAGAAGCTCTTAAAAAAACGAGCATCAAATGAAAAATAATTACTTATGGTATTATAAAATAAAAGCCCAAGCGTTAAATCGTCTTTATCTTTTTGTCCACAATGCGGACAAAACTCATAAGCTTCATCAAAAGGTTTTTCGCAATTCTTACAATTTTTTAATTGTACAGACATGTTTTTAGTTGGTTTCTATAAAAATAGAAAAAACTAAGCAATAAAATACATCATGTAAAAAACTGATAATAAAACACATACGTTTTTGGCACGACAATTGAAACTAACTAAACAAATAGCGTACGCCGAAAAGCTAAATGAGTAGGCATAATCTAATACCTAAATACTATGAAAAAATTAGTACTATTATGTACAGGAGTGTTAATGACATTAACATCTGTAACAGCAGCAGAAAAAATTACTGCAACACAAAAACAAGGTGAAGATTTAATTAATTCACGCTACAGTTTTATACAACCTATCCAGTTTATAGAACGCGGTGTAGAGTTTTTAATTTTTCCTGACGGAAGTTTTGATTTTAATACCCATTTAGAGGACACACAAGGAGATTCTTATTACAAAACAACAAGCACACGTACTAGTGCTAGAACCAATACTAGAACAAGAACTGTAAATACTACATTTGGTGCTCCTGGTACTAGAGTAACATATACAGCTTCAAGCACACCTACAGAAGGTGTAATTATAACGCATGATAGTAATGGTAAAGTGCGAAGAATTGGTAATGTATTTGTTAACTATAACAGAGAAGGACAAGTAAAACGTTTAGGTTCTGTATATATTAATTATAACAGATACGGAATGTTAGACCAAGTTGGTGGCTTACAAATACATTATGATAGATACGCAAACGTAATTGCAATTACAGGTCAAGTAAACTACAGTAACCAAGGTTATAATGTTTTTATTTCAGATTATGATGTACACAATAATTGGGATAATGACCATAACAACTATAACAACGACGATTATTATTACTATAAAAAAAATGGTAAAACAGTTAAGCAACCAAAGCTTAAAAAAATAAAGAGATCGTAAATTTTTATAAATAAAATAACAGAACCTCACGAGACAGTTACCCAAAGCGACTTCGTGAGGTTTTTTATTTTTATACCTATCAACACTTGTTAACAATTAATTCTTACCACAAAGACATTTTGTTTTTACAACAATAGAATATCATTTACATTTACGAGTAATCCAAAAAAAATTTACTCCCAATGCGAATAGAATATGATATAAAATTAGGCTTTAAAGATGTAATGATTAGACCTAAACGCTCTACTTTAAAGAGCAGATCTCAAGTGTCTTTACAGCAAGAATTTAAATTTTTAAATAGTAAAACCGTTTATAAAGGCATACCAATTATGGCTGCTAATATGGATACTGTTGGTACTTTTGAAATGGCTTTGGCATTAAGTGAAAAAGGATTATTTACAGCAATACACAAACACTATACTATTGCAGAATGGGAAAAATTCACCAAAAATGCTCCCGAAAACATTGCAGATTATATTGCTATAAGTACAGGAACAGGAAAAAATGATGCAGAAAAACTAGCTGCTATTTTTAATGTAAATCCTGATTATAAATTTATTTGTATTGATGTTGCCAATGGCTACTCAGAGCATTTTGTAGATTTTGTAAAACGTACTAGAGCACAATATCCTGATAAAGTAATTATTGCTGGTAATGTAGTTACTGGCGAAATGGTAGAAGAATTATTACTTGCAGGTGCAGACATTATTAAAGTAGGTATTGGACCAGGAAGCGTTTGTACTACACGTGTAAAAACAGGTGTTGGTTATCCGCAACTCTCAGCAATTATAGAGTGTGCAGATGCTGCACATGGCTTAGGTGGTCATATTATTAGTGATGGTGGATGCACTATTCCTGGTGATATTGCAAAAGCTTTTGGTGCTGCAGCAGACTTTGTAATGCTTGGTGGTATGCTAGCTGGTCACGAAGAATCAGGAGGTGAACTTATTGAAAAAAACGGAAAGCAATACAAACAATTTTATGGTATGAGCTCAAAAACAGCCATGCAAAAACATGTTGGTGGTGTTGCAGAATATAGAGCTAGCGAAGGAAAAACTGTTACAGTACCATTTAAAGGAAAAGTAGAAAACACCTTACAAGATATTCTTGGTGGTTTACGAAGCACATGTACCTACGTTGGTGCTTCTCGTTTAAAAGAACTTACTAAAAGAACCACTTTTATTCGAGTAGCAGAACAAGAAAACCAAGTTTATACTAAAGAATAAACAGCTACAACAAATAATTAAAGCGTACCTTTGCAACTTATTACAAATGGCATATATAATTTGTCATTTAACAATTACTATATGTCATTTAAATCTTTAGGCTTATCTGAAGCCTTATTGAAAGCTATCCAGAAAAAAGGATACACTACTCCAAGTCCAATTCAACAAAAAGCAATTCCTCCTGTATTATTAGGAGTAGATGTTTTGGCATCTGCACAAACCGGAACCGGAAAAACTGCAGGTTTTACTTTACCTTTATTACATCTTCTTTCCGAAAATCCGAAAGCAAAATACAGACCTATTCGTGCTTTAATTTTAACTCCTACAAGAGAATTAGCTGCGCAAGTATATGCTAATGTTAGAGAATACAGCGAATTTTTAAATATTAGATCTGCCGTAATTTTTGGTGGAGTAAATCAAAAACCACAAGCAGCAACCATACGTCAAGGTGTAGATGTATTGGTAGCAACTCCTGGACGTTTATTAGATTTAGAAAGCCAAGGCTTACTATCTTTAAAACGTGTAGAAATATTTGTTTTAGACGAAGCAGATAGAATGCTAGATATGGGATTTTTAAGAGACATTGAGCGTGTCATGAAATTAATGCCTGAAAAAAGACAAAACTTAATGTTTTCGGCAACCTTTAGTAAAGACATTAAAAAACTTGCTAACGGTATTTTAAACCAACCTGTACAAGTAGAAGCTACTCCAGAAAACAGTACTGTAGATGCTATTAACCAAAAAATATATCGCGTTGCTAAGTCTAAAAAAGCAGCCTTATTATTAAAGTTAATTATTGAAGGTCAATGGGAGCAAGTTTTAGTTTTTACACGTACCAAACATGGTGCAAATAACTTAACTAAAAAATTACTAGGCGCAAATATTTCTGCGGCTGCCATACACGGAAACAAAAGTCAAGGAGCAAGAACCAAAGCTTTAAAAGGCTTTAAAAACGGAACAATTAGTGTTTTAGTTGCTACAGATATTGCTGCTAGAGGTCTTGATATTCCTTTGTTGCCACATGTTGTAAATTATGAAATACCTAATATCTCTGAAGATTATGTGCATAGAATTGGTAGAACAGGTCGTGCTGGAGCAAAAGGTGAAGCGGTTTCTTTAGTTTGTACAGAAGAGCTTGGTTATTTACGTGATATTGAAAAATTAGTTGGTATTAAAATACCTACTGAAACGCTAGAAGGTTTTGAACCTGATCCTAATGAGCCAAATGCTCCTAAAAAACAAGGACAAGGAAGAAATAGAAACTCGCGTGCTGGTAATTCTAACTCTAAAGGAAGAAACAACCAGAAAAAAAAGGAAGGAAACAAGCCAAATTCTAACAGTAGAAATAGAAATTCTAGACGAAGCCGAAATTAATAAAACATGACTGAAGTTTTAAGAGCTAAAATAATTCAAGTCTGTAATCAAAAAATACAGCAAAAAGGAGAAAACGTAGGATTGTCTTTTTATGCATTTTTTGCCAATAAAAATGACAATCCTGAGTTATTAATGGAAGCTGCTACTTGGTGGATAATGACACATAAGTTAGACCATTTTGAAAAAGCGGTTAAAATTTTAGCACTTGTAGCTAGTAAATAAAAATCATCTAATAATACTCCTGCTTACACAGTAATTATAATCATGGAAAAACAACCTAACAACCCTTTACATGGTGTAAAACTAGAACAAATTATAAATGAGTTGGTTGCGCATTATGGTTGGGAATATTTAGGCTATAACATTAATATTAGATGTTTTACCCACGATCCTTCAGTAAAATCTAGTTTAAAATTTTTACGACGTACTCCTTGGGCTAGAACTAAAGTAGAGAAATTTTATTTAGAGATGTTATCTAAAAAAAGAAAGTAGTAAAGTCTACTGCTTTCTTATTATAGAATGTTATAGATTTCTCGACAAGCTCGAAATGACAAACTCGATAGAAATACCTTAAATATTAAATAGAAACTCTATGTCATTCCGACTAGCAAGGAGGAATCTTTTTTAAGATACTTTTACTCTAAATTTTTTAAAACTATACTAGAGCGAATAGATATGCATTCATTGCTTAAATCAAAAGCCATTTTTATGGAGTATAGATTTCTCGACAAGCTCGAAATGATAAACTCGATAGAAATACCTTAAATATTAAATAGAAATTCAGTGTCATTCCGAATAACAATGAGGAATCTTTTTTAAAATACTTCTACTCTATCTTTTTTTAACTATACTAGAGTGAATAGGTATTCATTAATTGCTTAAATAAGAAGCTACTTTAATGGAGTATAGATTTCTCGACAAGCTCGAAATAACAAAATCGATGGAAACAACTTAAATATTAAATAGAAACTCTGTGTCATTCCGAATAACAATGAGGAATCTTTTTTAAGCTACTTCTACTCTATATTTTTTAAAATTATACTAGAGAGAATAGATATTCATTCATTGCTTAAAATAAGAAGCTATTTTTATGAAGTATAGATTTCTCGACAAACTCGAAATGACAAACTCGATAGAAATACCTTAAATATTAATTGGAAACTCTGTGTCATTCCGACTAGCAAGGAGGAATCTTTCTTAAGATACTTCTACCCTATCTTTTTTAAAATTATACTTGAGTAAATAGGTATTCATTCACAACTTAAAATAAGAAGCTATTTTTATGGAGTATAGATTTCTCGACAAGCTCGAAATGACAAGCTCGATAGAAATACCTTAAATATTAAATAGAAACTCTGTGTCATTCCGACGAGAATGGACGAATCTTTTTTAGGATACTTCTACTCTATCTTTTTTAAAACTATACTAGATTGAATAGGTATTCATTCATTGCTTAAATAAAAGCTATTTTAATGGAGTATAGATTTCTCGACAAGCTCGAAATGACAAAATCGATGGAAACAACTTAAATATTAAATAGAAACTCTGTGTCATTCCGACTAGCAAGGAGGAATCTTTCTTAAGATACTTCTACCCTATCTTTTTTAAAATTATACTTGAGTAAATAGGTATTCATTCACAACTTAAAATAAGAAGCTATTTTTATGGAGTATAGATTTCTCGACAAGCTCGAAATGACAAGCTCGATAGAAATACCTTAAATATTAAATAGAAACTCTGTGTCATTCCGACGAGAATGGAGGAATCTTTTTTAAGCTACTTTTACTCTATCTTTTTTTTAATTATACTAGAGCGAATAGGTATTCATTCATTGCTTAAATAAAAGCTATTTTAATGGAGTATAGATTTCTCGACAAGCTCGAAATAACAAACTCGATAGAAATACCTTAAATATTACATAGAAACTCTATGTCATTCCGACGAGTAAGGAGGAATCTTTTTTAAGCTACTTCTACACTATCTTTTTTAAAATTATACTAGAGAGAATAGATATGCATTCATTGCTTAAAATAAGAAGCTATTTTTATGGAGTATAGATTTCTCGACAAGCTTGAAATGAAAATAAAATTACTTATCTACATTTTGAAAAACATCATTTTTTGCCAAACGTTGCTTTTTAACTTCCATCTTTTTTAACATCCAATCAGGATAATTAGAAGCATCTTCTGCTTCAAAAATTCGGAGTTCTTGAGTCTTATCTTCTTTTAATAAATCGTCTTGTTGGCAACCTAAAATAGTAGCAGCTGTTTGCACACCAGAATAACCTGCTCCTGTTACACCATGTGCTGCAATAGATGCTCCACACATATATAAGTTCTCTATTTCTGTTTTTGGTTTATATGCAAAAGGACCTATATGACGTAAGCTTTTTTCGGTACCATACACGCTACCTTCTGTAGAATTTATATAATACTCATTAGTCATTGGTGTACCTAATTCTTTGTGTACTATTTTACTAGTTATTCCTGGTACTACCTTTTCTAAAGTGACTAAAAATTTATTTATAATTTGTTCTTTAAATGCTAAATATTCTGGAGAACGCTCTGTGGTTTCCCCTTTAAATTTTTCAAAAGCATCATAATGAATATATGTTATAGCTTCTAAAGTGTGGTATCTACCATCAAAACTAATTGGATCTTTTAAAGAAGTGCAACTAATAAACATTCCTGAAAATTCTTCACCTTCTAGAATGTCTTTTTTCTGCATATCTGCAAAAGAATCATCCATATCTTGGTTTGGAATTTTCCAGATATTACCAGAATCTAATCCTGCTTTTTTAACATCCATATCTACGGTTAAAAAGAGCATTAATGAAGTACAAGAGTAGGTTGTTTTGTTTAATTTTTTCAACAATTTTGCACTCAAATTTTCTTTTCCGATAAGGTTAAGATAAGTAATTCCTGGATCTGCATTAGAAATAATTCGTTGTGCAAAAATCTTTTCTCCTGAAGCCAATTCTACACCAACCGCTTTTTTATTTTTAATGCCTTTTTCTAACAAAATACGCTTTACAGAAGCACTTGTTTTTACAGTACCTTGAAAAGATTTTATTTTATTCGTCATGGCTTTTACTAGAGCTCCTCCTCCACCCATTGGGTAAAATCCGCCTTCAGCATAATGACACATAATAGCTGCATGCATGATAAAACTTGCTTTTGCTGGAGGCAAACCATGATTACCAAATTGTATGTTTAATATGTTTTGAAGTAAAGGGTCTTTAACGTGCCAATTTATTACACGTTTAAGAGTAAAAGGAGAGTATTTCCCCATGTGTTTTGTACGAAACGGAATGGTTAATTGTTGCCATAATCCTTTAACTTTAGGTATAAGCTGCAATTGTCTGCCTACGTTTCTAACTAACCTTAGGTATTTTATGATGCCTTTTTTCTCGTGCGGAAATTTAGCGATTAAATCTTGTTGAAATTCCTCCCAATTGGCAGAATAGTTAAAACGCTCATCACCAATCCAACAATGATCAAACCCTTTTGGGTTCATTCTATAAAAGCCAATATCATTTGCTATTCCTAAACCAGCATATAATTGGTTAGAAGATTCTCCTGGACTCATTAAACCTACATAGTGTACGCCTGGAGTAAATCTATATCCATTTAAGTAAAAGCTGTGACACCAACCACCAGGAACATCATGCTGTTCAAGAACTAAAACTTTTTGTCCTGCTCTTGCCAAGCAAATAGCAGAAGTTAAGCCACCTACTCCAGATCCTATAATTATAGTATCATATACATTTGGTGCCTTAGTTTCTGTAACGAATTCCTTTTTCATGTGTTACAAGATAATTCTATTTTTTAGAATACTTGAAACTTAAATTGCTTTTATTAGTAATTCTGCAGTTGCAAGGTTGGTAGCTAAAGGCACATCATGCACATCACACAATCGCATAAGCATCAGTACATCTGGTTCGTGTGGATGTTTTTCTAGAGGATCTCTAAAAAACAAGACCATATCACATTTTCCTTCGGCAACTCTTGCTGCTATTTGTGCATCACCACCAAGTGGTCCTGAAAGTAATCTAGTCACTTCAAAACCTGCTTTTTTAACTTTTTTACCTGTAGTACCTGTAGATATTAAGGAAATACTTTTTTGAAGTAATATTGTTTTATGTTCATTTAAAAACTGAACCATTTCAGCTTTTTTTCCGTCGTGTGCTATAATTGCTATTTCCATTAACTTAAATCCTTTACGTGAAATTTTAATAAACCTTCAATAGGTCTTCTTTCAAAGTTACCAACAGTAAAACCTAGTTCTTTAGCAACTTCTTTTATTTCGTCTTGAGAATAAAACGCTATAGAACCTGCAAAATGAACAGGAACGTTTGGTAATACATCTTTAAATTGGAATATCATGTTTTTTGCAAACAGTTTAATTCCGTTTTTAATTAAATTAGAGATATAAGTAGACTCTTTATTTAAAAACATAAATTCTGCAAAAGCAGCTAAATATGCATTTGGGTTTGGTTGTTTGTATAGATTGTATTTTATGTAGTCTGACTCCACATTATACTTACTAGCAAAGGCTACTTTTAAATCTTCTGGCATATGATTAAAATAGTAATCACGAATTAATTGCTTACCAAAATAATTACCCGAAGCATCATCCATAAGCGTATAGCCTAAAGAGTTTACACGTTGGTGTAATTGTTGACCATCAAAATAACTACAATTAGATCCTGTACCTAAAATACAAACCACTGCAGCTTCGTCTTTACTATTTAGTGTAGCTCTTACAGCAGCCATAGTATCTTCTTGCACTTCAACAACTGCATTTTTAAAAACAGATTCTAAGACGCCTTTTAAAAGCATTTTTGGCTTTTCGGTACCACAACCAGCACCATAAAAGAAAATATGTGTTACGTCTTTTTTATTTTCCATTAGAATATCACTACTCTTAATGGTTTTTTTTAGTTTTTTTTCTGAAAGAATTGCAGGATTTAGTCCTTTCGTTCTTACTTTTTCAAAACATTGTTTTCCGTTTTTGTCTACTGCAATCCAATCGCATTTTGTAGAGCCACTATCTACTATTAATATCATAAGCTAAATGTAAAAAAAAAGCTGCTCAAAATGAATGAGCAGCTATATTTTTTTTATTAATTATTAAAGAGAATTAACATGTAAAGCTAAATCTACTAATTTGTTTGAATAACCAAACTCATTATCATACCAAGATACTAGCTTAAAGAATCCTGAGTTTAACTCAATAGAAGCTTCAGAATCAAAGATACTTGTTCTGTCATCGCTTACAAAGTCTTGAGATACTACCATTTCATCTGTATATCCTAAAACACCATTCATTTCTCCTTGCGAAGCTTTTTTCATTGCTGCTTTAATATCTTCTAAAGAAGTATCCTTTTTTGTTTTTACTGTTAAGTCTACTACAGAAACATCTACAGTAGGAACTCTAAATGCCATACCTGTAATTTTTCCGTCTAATTCTGGAATTACTTTACCAACAGCTTTTGCTGCTCCTGTAGAGGTAGGAATAATATTGTTCATTGCAGAACGACCTAATCTATAGTTTTTTCTAGAAGGAGCATCTACAGTATATTGTGTTGAAGTAGCTGCGTGAATAGTTGTCATTAAAGCTTCTTCAATACCAAAGTTATCTTCAATTACTTTAGCAATTGGTGCTAAACAGTTTGTTGTACAAGATGCATTAGAAACAATATTATCTGATGCAGTTACTGTATTATGGTTAACACCCATTACAAACATAGGAGCATCTTTACTTGGTGCAGAAATTACTACTTTTTTAGCACCTGCTTGAATGTGGTAATCTGCAGTTTCTAAAGTAGTAAAGATACCTGTACATTCTGCTACAACATCTACTCCTGCTTCATCCCATTTTAAGTTTTTAGGATCTCTTTCTGCAGTGATACGAATAGTTTTTCCGTCAACCACAAGGTTTCCATCTTTAACTTCAATGGTACCATCAAATCTACCATGTACAGAATCATACTCTAACAAGTATGCTAAATGATCTACATCTAACAAATCGTTTATTGCTACTACTTCTACATTTTCTCTTTTAATAGTTGCACGAAAGACAATTCTTCCAATTCTACCAAATCCGTTAATTCCTAATTTTAATGTTGACATATTATATTTATTGATATTATGTGCATTTTAACAAACACACGTTTAATTTATATTTAATTTTATATTGACATGATGTCTGAAACTCTAAGGAGTTCCGTATTAATTTTTGATTTTCCTTTTACTGCTTGATCAAATGGAGTTACATCTATTACATCGTTTTTAAGTCCGACCATGAAATTACTGTGTCCATCAATCAGGCTTTCTACAGCTTTTACTCCCATTCTACTAGCTAACACGCGATCAAAACAAGAAGGAGCTCCACCACGTTGCATGTGTCCTAAAACAGAAACACGTACTTCGTATTCTGTCATGTTTTCTTCTACATAATCTTTAAGTTCAAAAACATTTTTTCCTATTTTATCTCCTTCAGCTACTACAACAATACTTGAAGATTTTCCAGATTTTTTACTTCGTCTTAAAGACTCTAAAAGTCTTTCTAAACCTAAATCTTCTTCTGGAATTAAAATTTCTTCCGCTCCAGCGCCAATACCTACATTTAAGGCAATATGCCCAACATCTCTTCCCATTACTTCAACAAAGAATAAACGGTTATGAGAACTTGCGGTATCTCTAATTTTATCAATTACTTCTACAACTGTATTTAAAGCAGTATCGTAGCCTAAAGTATGTGTAGTACCAAAAATATCGTTATCGATAGTTCCTGGTATACCCATTACTGGGAAATTAAATTCTTGATTAAAAATCATTGCACCAGTAAAACTACCATCTCCACCAATTACTACAAAAGCTTCTATTCCTGCTTTTACTAATTGTTGGTGTGCTTTTTCTCTTCCTTCTTTGGTTCTAAATTCTTTAGATCGTGCAGACTTTAAGATTGTACCTCCTTTGTTAATAATGCCTTTTACACTACGTGCATCCATTTTAACAAAGTCACCTTCAATCATGCCTTCATATCCACGATAAATACCAAAACATTCTATGTTATGATATGCACATGCTCTTACTACAGAACGTATTGCAGCATTCATTCCTGGAGAGTCTCCTCCAGAAGTCATAACTCCTATTTTTTTTATGGTTTTTGCCATTATTTTATCTATTATTTAGTAAAGCTAATAAAGAAATTTTACAATATACTAGGCATTTGTCATAATTTAACAGAATGTTGAAACTATAACGTTTTAGTTGATAAATTAAAATGGGGCAATATCGATTTTAGGATAAAAGCAGTGAAAAAAAGTTAATTTTCTCTGTTTCTTCGCTTTTTAAAACCAACATATTCTGGTAAAGCTTCAGATGCTTTTTCATTGGCTTCTTTTTCTGCTTTTTCTTCTTCAATTTTTTTCTGTCCTTTAAAGATGATTTGAAGTAGTTCTTTAAAAGTGTCAAAATCTACATTATATGCAATACCTAATCCTTGGGTGTAGCCTATTTCTTCACCAAAATTTCGAATACTATTTTCTCTATTAAAAACATTTGCAGTAAAAGTACCTTCTTCATTTAGTAAGAAATCTATTTGCACATCTCCTGCTACTGCTGTTTGGCTAATACCACCAATTGGTACACCTACTTTACCATTAATACGTATACGATCACTTATATTGGTTTGTAAGGTTACACCTAACCTATTATCTGTTTCGTATTCTGGTGTATTTTCTCCTAGCTCAACATTTAAACCTACTTGCAGTTTATTATCTCCATTATCTAACAATCCATTTACAATACCATTAATACGCTCTTCTATGGTACCATTAATGTTTAATTCACTAATTCCGCTAGAAAAAGAACCTGTAGTTAATAAATAGATGGCTTGATTACTTCTGTCGTCTTTAGATTCTAGTCTATAATCTAACTCTGATTTTACAGTAGTACTTAAATTAGGAAACTGAAATTGATAGTCTATATCTGGCAGTTCTAATTTACCTGTTAACTCTAAATGTAAGTTTACAGGAATACGTCTATTTATAGGCGAATCTAATAAAGGCGAAGGATTTGCTTGTGTTTTATAAATGGCTTCAATATTAATATCTGCTTCTGTAGGTTCTCCGTTCCAGGCAAGAGTACCACCAGGAACTACCAGAAAATCTTTTTGTATAATACCTCCATATCTAAATTTATAGATTCCTTCAAAAACAGAAAAGTCACCATACATATTAAATTTACCATTGGTATTTATTTCTGCTAGTAAACCACCTTCACCACGACCTCTAATGGTACTTCCGCTTTCTTTGTCCATTACAATTTCAATTTCGGCATCTTGTGTTATATCAATATCGAAATCTAATTCTAATCCAGAGATATCTTCGGTAGTAATGTCACGTCCTTCTAATTTAGCTTGTTTTTCTTCTGGACTTAAAAAATGGATATATGAATTGTCACCAAAAGTTTCTGTATCACTTAAAGGAATTACAAATACAGTACCTTTTTTAGTTTCGCCAATAACGTTTATACGCAATTGGTTAGCAGGACCTGAAATATTTGCTGTACCACCAACAAAGCCAGTACCATAATACAATTGGTCTTCGTCTTCTGTGGTATTTAATACAAGTAGTCTATCGGTTTTTAAATCTAAATTCATGCTCCAATCTCCAAAATTGACATGACTTAATCTTCCTTTTAAATTTGCTTTGGTGTTGTATACTGTATCTGTTAAATCGATATTATTAAAAATAAAGCTTTGGTTTCTTAAGGTTACCGAAGAATTATCTGCAAAACTATAATCTACATTTAATTCTGGTATACCTAAACCACCTTTATCTAAAATTAAATCGCCATTTATACCTGGTTTTTTAAGACTTCCAGATACTTTTACTCTTCCTGTTGCTAAACCTCTTATATCTTTTAATACACCTTCAAGAAAAGGGTTTAATGGTTGTAAATTAAATTTATTAAAAAGAAGTGCAACATCTATATTTTGTGTAGTTTCAGATACATCTAAAGTACCAATAGCACTAAACGATTTTTTTTCATCGTCTTTAATACTTGCGTTTATAGTATAGTTGGTTAAGGATTGGTTTCCTTTTATATTGGCATCAAAAGAACCTAAAACAAGGTCATTAACGTCTAAATCATCAATAGTTATAGTAGATTCTGGTAAATAGCTTCCGTTTTGTTGTACAACATTCAAGGAACCGTTTACTAATCCTTTTAAACTTAAATCTTCAATATCTGGAGTTATATTTTGTAAATAAACATTTTTAAAATTGAGTTTTAAATCTTTATTGTCTTTTCCGTTTATAATTCCGGAAAGCTTAATTTCTTCATCATTATGGTTAACTACAAATTGATCTAGATTAAAGTTTTCAAAATTGGTATCGATGGTTACTTTATTGAAATTATCTTTCTTTTCATTTATATACCATTTGTTTCCTTTTAAAGTAACATCTGATTTTTTAAAACCTACTACAGATTGGTTTTCCTCGTTTTTGGTATGGTAAAAACTTAGGTTGTATAAATCATTATTGGTTTTACCTCCTTTAAATTCTGAACGCATAAATAGCGTATCATTTAAGGTTACATTAATAAGGTTGAATTTAGAAATATTATAGATATTAGTATGTAAACTATCTACTTCTACATACGTATTAAATAATGGGTTTTTATTATCTACCTGTAACTCTATAGCATTGGCAAAGTAATCTAGCCATTCTATTTTTGGCGACTTAAAAGTTAGTTTAAATTCTCTTTCATCGCTTTCTACTCTTCCTTTTACAAAGGTGTTTTTACCAAGTTGCAGTTCTGGTACAAAAACCTCTATTATTTTATTATAAATTTTAAAATTAAAGTCTATATATTGATTGGTAGATACCTCATAAGGACTGTATTTTGTGTATAAACTACCAAGTGCATTAACAAATAACGCATCAATATCATCTATATAAAAAACACCACTCATTTGTCCTTCTATAATATCTGGAGAGTTTACATTTATATATCTTATATTATCTTTAAAAGAAGATACTACAGCAAAATCATCAAAGAAATATTCGTCATTATCATTTTGATAAAAGGTTTTATTAAATTGAATGCTACCTACTACATCATCTAAGGTAGTACCTTGCATTTTCATATCTACAACCCCTTTAAAAACAGACATACTATCTTTTTTAATAAAGTTTAATGCTTTTAAATTGGCGTAGTCTACATTGGCAACAAAGTCAAACTTGTTTATATCTTGCGAAAAATCTGCAAGACCATTAAATTTAAGTTTAAAATTTTTGTCTTGCGTGTTTACTTTTCCGTTAAATATTTTGTCTTTTAAATTACCTAACACAGAAATATTTCTGTACACATAATCGTTGTATTTAATGGAATAAACATCTCCTTCAATTTTTGTATTTAGGTTTTCTTTTGTGAAACCTTTTCCGTCAACATCCAGATTTAAAGAAGCTACATTTAAGTTAGAATCGTTTAAAAAAGTACCAAGATCAAATTCATTAAAAACAATGTTTCCTGTATAGGTTGCATTATCTATATCTTGAATTTTTTTCATTTCTAGGTTAGAAATAACAATACCTAAGTCTGTATTTATTTCAAGATTTGCTTTAATGGTAGAGGTAGTAATAAAAGTAGTACCATTCATACTAAAATTACCAAGTTTATCAAAAACAGAAGGAATTGCTTCGCCTAAAACATTTGGTAGTAATGCTTTTAAATCTCTATAATTAGAAGAAAGATTGGTTAATTTTCCGTTCATAGAAAAATTATTTTCTTCAATATTAAATAAGTTTTTAAAATTTAAATCGCCATAAATCTTGGTTCTAGAACTTGTATTTAATTTTAAATTATCAACATTTAAGTTATTTAATGTACCACTAATATTTGCATTAAAATTAGCACGTTGCCCAATACCAAATTCATTATAAAAAGTATTAAGTTCATCTAAAGCCACACTAGCATCTGTAAAATGAGCTTCTACTTTTACTTTATTGGTAAAGTCTGAAAAATCTTTTCTATCATATAAAAACTTTAAATCACCTACTAATGAAGAGTTTTCTGTTTTAATTTTAAGATTTGCTAAAGTGATATCTTGAAGTGTATATGCAAAATCTGAAGATAGATTTTTCATGACCATACCACGACTGTCATGAAATGCCAAGGTGTTTATTCTTGTACTTACATTAGGTCCATTAATTAAAAAATTAGTGGCATTAATATCTATTGCAGTAAACTCTAGAATTTTTGGAGTTTCTTTGTTTTCGTTTATTAATCTAAAAGTACCATCATAAATAGAAATATCACTAGAAGACATTAAAAAGGTATTTTCACTTTTTCTTGGGTTATCTTCATCAAAGCGAGCAACAAAAATATCTAAATTTGTTTCTTCTTCTCCTTTATAGGTTTTAATATTAAAAATTAAACCTTCTAAATCTATATCTCCAAAGGCGAGTTTGCTATTAATTAGATTTTTAAAATTTAAAATAGAAGTATTAAGTTCTTTGGCACTAATAAGTGTATCCTTTTTATAATCTTTTATAAGAATTTCTTTAAGCTCTACATCTCCATTAAACTGCAGTCCTACTCTATTAATATTTATATTTGTGCCATACTCTGTATTTAGCCAATTGGTAGCAATTTTACCAAGTCTAGTTTGAACAGCAGGAATAGAAAGTACCAACACCAATATGATGAAAAGTAGTAGCAATACTGCTACAATTTTAGATGCTATTTTAAAAAATTTTTTGATACGTTTTAAAGTTATAACTTTGAAGTCAAAATTAACAATTATTGTGCCTAATATTTACTAATGTCCTCACAAAATATTTACATACTTGCAATTGAGTCTTCTTGCGATGACACTTCTGCGTCTATACTACTAAATGGCAACGTTTTAAGCAATATTGTTGCTAGTCAAAAAATACACGAAGAATATGGTGGTGTTGTTCCAGAATTAGCATCTAGAGCACACCAACAAAACATTGTACCTGTTGTACATCAAGCTATTGAAAAAGCAGGAATTACTAAAAACATGCTGCATGCCATTGCTTTTACAAGAGGTCCAGGACTAATGGGTTCTTTATTGGTTGGTACTTCTTTTGCAAAATCATTGGCTTTTGGTTTAAAAATTCCGCTTATAGAGGTAAACCATATGCAAGCACATATTTTAGCGCACTTTATAGAAGAAAAAGGTTTTAGTAAACCTCCTTTTCCGTTTCTTGCTATGACTATTTCTGGAGGACATACACAAATTGTTAAAGTCTCTAACCATTTTGAAATGGAAGTTATTGGAGAAACTATTGATGATGCTGTTGGAGAAGCTTTTGATAAAAGCGGAAAAATTTTAGGTCTTGGCTATCCTGCTGGTCCTGAAATAGACAGACGTGCTAAACTAGGAAACCCAAAAGCTTTTGCATTTACAAAACCAAAGGTAAAAGGTTTAAATTTTAGTTTTTCTGGATTAAAAACAGCCATTCTTTACTTTATACAAAAGCAAGTAAAAGAAAATCCTAGCTTTATTGCTGAAAACCTCAATGATATTTGTGCATCTATACAATACACTATTATTGGTATTTTAATAGATAAACTTAAACTAGCTAGTAAGCAAACAGGCATTAAACATATTGCTATTGGTGGTGGTGTTTCTGCAAATTCAGGAATTAGAGAAGCCTTAAAAAATGGCGAACAAAAATTTGGATGGACAACCTACGTTCCAAAATTTGAATATACCACAGACAATGCTGCAATGATTGGTATTGTTGGTTATTTAAAATATTTAGAAGGAAACTTTACAGAACAAAATGTTACTGCTTCTTCAAGACTTAAAATATAAACCGCTTAAAAATTAGGTTACTTTAGGTTTAAAAGGGAAAAAAGGGACATTTTATCACCTGTTTCTGTTAAATAAAGCGGATAATATTGTAGAAAACGGTAATTATAAAATATAATTTTTGTTTTTTTGTTACTACAAGAATAAATCCCAAATACGAATGAAGAAATTTTTACTACTTGCCTTTTTGTTTTCTATCACTTTAACAGCACAAGAATCTGAAGTTAAAGAGTTTGATGATATCATTAATACCGAAGATGCAGAAACTTACATTAAAGAGAAAAAATCTAAAAAAAATAAAATTATAATCTTTAATGAAGCAAAACACCAATCTGGTTTAGCTGTAGACCTTTATAAAAGTGGTGCCGCAACAGTTGTTAGTGATACCGAAAAAACAAAATATAAAGTAATTGAAAAAACAACTACTACCAATTACAGAGTTAGCTATATCTTTTTTGACGGATTAAAAATGTCTTATTCGCAAATTAATACACTAAGAGACAAAATACTTAAAAAATATAAAGAAGGAACACCATTTAGCCAATTAGCAAAACAATACTCTATGGATGACAATGCTAATAATGGAGGGGATTTAGGATGGTTTGAAAAAGGATTAACACACCCAACTTTTGAAGCAGAAATATCTAACAGCACCTACAAAGTTGGAGATGTTTTTACTATTGATATAGTACAAAACCAATGGTATTATGTTATTTTAAAAACCCACGAACCAAAAGAAGTTCAAGAAATTAAAGTTTTAAAAATTGTAGAACCTTTAAAATAGTATCCAATAATTATTATTTATGGTCTTTTTAGGTGCTATATCTTTAGATTATAGTTTTTATTTGCTGTTTGTCTAGTATTTTTACGTTTAAATAAAAAGTTTTTTAGATTAGATATAACAATAAGCTTTAATCTAAAATTCTAATTATGAAAAAATTCTATTTAATCTTTTCTGTTGCTTTTGTAAGCATACTATCTATGAGTAGTACTACAGAAAACAAAGCACTTAATCAAAAAGTAACCATTTGCCACATTCCTCCAGGGAATCCTTCAAATCTTCATAAAATTACTGTAAGTGTAAATGCACTTCAAGCACATTTAGCACATGGAGATTTAATTGGTGCATGTGAGGATTAATACGTAATCCATAATTTATTAAAAATAAGAGTCTCAAAAATGAGGCTCTTATTTTTTTTGTAATAACAAGTTTCTATCTTCGCATCATGCAATTATTCTACAACCCAGACATTACAGAAAACACCACAGAATTCTCTTTTAACAAAGAAGAAAGTAAGCATATTGTAAAAGTGCTAAGAAAATCTGTAGACCAAACCTTGCTAATTACAAACGGAAAAGGTTGGCTTTTTACTGCACAAATTACCATAGCTGCTATAAAAAATTGTGTGGTTCGTATTATAGATAAGCAATTACAAACTAAAAAAAACTATAAGCTTCATCTTGCGGTTGCACCAACTAAAATGAATGATCGTTATGAATGGTTTTTAGAAAAAGCAACCGAAATTGGCATAGACAGCATCACTCCTATTATTTGTGAGCATAGCGAAAGAAAAATTATTAAGCCAGAACGCTTTGAAAAAATTATACAATCTGCAACTAAACAATCGCTTAACTGTTATATACCAAAACTAAACCAAGCAATTTCTTTTAAAGAGTATATTAAACAAGACTTTTCTGGTAACTTATTTATTGCACATTGTGAAGAAACAGATAAAAAATCGCTTAAAAGTCAGCTACAACCAAACCAAGAGGTTACAATACTTATTGGACCAGAAGGTGATTTTTCTGTTAAAGAAATAGAGCTAGCCTTACAAAATCATTTTATTCCTGTAACTTTGGGAGAAACTAGATTACGTACAGAAACAGCAGCTATTGTTGCTTGTCATTCTGTTGCTTATACAAATGAATAATTATGAAAACATACTTATCTTTTCTATTTTCTCTTTTTACTTTTTTTTTATTCTCTCAAGAAATAGCCATTTTAAAATATAAAGGAGGTGGCGATTGGTATAGTAATCCTACAGCATTACCAAACCTCATAACCTTTTGCAATAACAACATTAACACAAAACTTACAGCAAAACCAGAAACGGTTGAAGCAGGTAGTTTAGATATTTTTCAGTTTCCTTTTCTACACATGACAGGTCATGGAAACGTTTTTTTTAGTGAAGCAGAAGCCGAAAATCTTCGTAATTATTTAATTTCTGGTGGTTTTTTGCACATCGATGATAATTATGGTATGCAACCATACATTGTTAAAGAATTAAAAAAAGTATTTCCAAATCAAGAATTGACAGAGCTTCCTGCAAACCATGGCATTTTTAATATAGCATATTCTTTTCCTAAAGGATTACCAAAAATTCATGAGCATGATGGTAAAAGACCACAAGCCTTTGGTTTGTTTCATGAAAACAGACTCGTACTACTCTTTACTGTAGAGAGTGATTTAGGAGATGGTTGGGAAGATCCTGCTGTACATAATGATCCTGCAGCAGTAAGACAAAAAGCGCTACAAATGGGAGCCAATATTATTAAATATGCTTTTAGTAATTAGTTATGTGGCATATGAGAAAAACACTATTCTATATTACAATCATCTTTTTCCAACTGTCTTGTGTAGAGAATAAAGGTATTGATAAAAAAGATAGAAAAATTACTGAACCAAATATTACAGAAATTACTGAATTTGATTTGGATAATTATGTGTTGAATCCTGAAAGTACTGATACTTTATGTAATAAAGATATTAACAGAGCGAAAATAGATATCGAAAACGAAAAGTATGTTTACGTAGCGCCATTTATTATTGCTATGAAAAGATACTCGAATGAATTAAAAAAATTATATGCCAAAAAAGGTGTCGAATTAGATTTTGAGCTACCTAATTGTGTTGTAGAAGAAGGACAGACTGAAGGATGTTATAGAGTGATTATGAATTCTTTTCTAATCGAAAAATTAGGTGTAAACTTTGAAAAAGAATTTATTAAAAAAGCAGATAGTCTAACCACAATACGAATGACTAATAGTGATATTCCAATTATTTCTTGGAATTGCGATGTTGAACCAGAACCATTATTAAAAAATCGTTCATATTTGGAAACAACTCTCGACGTTGAGAATTTGGATTTAAAGAGAACAGAAAAAGCTAAAACTTGGCCAGCTATCGATTTAAATTTTATTATTGAGAAAGACGGAAATATATCAAAATTTTGGAGTCACAATTATATGCCGAATTTGGAACATAATGAAAAATTTAAAGATGACTTATATAAAATAGGCGTGGATTATATTAAGCAGAATTATCCTGTTTGGAAAGCAGGTCGAATTAACAATATTCCTGTTAGAACTGAACATCATTTACGTCTAACATTCATCGGGAAATAATACGCCACATAACAACGTATATAGCTCATAGCTGGGCAATTGCTTAAATGAAGTTAAGGCATATTTGCAAGTCCGCCAAATTTTTAAATTTGGTTTATTGATAAAAAAAGGTAATAAGAAAAATTTAAAAATTCGGCTCGTGCTTAACCGAATAATATATCCGACGAATTTTTATTGGATTCATAATCTTGACGAAACTGGCACATTGAAAATGATGACGGAAAATGGACGAGACTTTGTTGAAATTTATATATCTGAATGTGCTGAATTATTAAAAACCAATCCTAAAATATTAAGCGGAATAACAACAGATTTTAAACGGAATTAAAAACTGTAGGTAACATCGTATATAAAAAATTGCTATTTTTAGCTAAATCAAAAGTTCTTTGCGCATTTGCTACGTCTGATTTTCCTTCGGAAAATCATCGCATGCAAACACGCAACTTTCCATACCCAAACACATTCTAAAAATTTAAAATGACTCTTTCTCAAGTATACTTTTATATGATTATTATAATCTATCTAGCTTTAAATTTTGTGATTATGACATCTACTGAAGACTTAAAAGAAGAAAAACGTTTTACAAAACTTTATAAATTTACTTTTCTAATTGGATTGATCGGAATTATAATGGAATTATTAAATTGGAATTTTCTATGTCGATTTCAATGTGTACTTATAACTTTTTCTCCATTTATAACCATGAATATTATAAAAGGAATAATGCTTTTTTTCGAAAAGGTTTTTAAGAAAGTTCCCTATCAAACTCATCGCGGAAAGTTGTCTGACGGAATTTGGATTGAAAATAAAGGAGATTTAAAGCACAAGAATTATTACGAAATGTACACTTTTAGCATTATGGTATTACCAATTTTCATTTTAGCTGGATTATTTATTCTGATTAAGGAAAACCTATGCTAAAATCCTGTTTAAAAATCGCTAAATTAGTGCTTAGACAGAGATTGTTGCTGTTTTGTTACGTCTGGTTTTCCTTCGGAAAACTCTCGTACACAAAACCGCACTATTCTTACACAAACATGTAACCAGTAATATTTAAAAACTTTTGAAAAGAGAAGAAAAAATTGCTCAAACTTATTTCGAATCTCTAGGCTTTCAAAATATTATTTTTGAGCCAAAAGGTAATCGAACACCTGACTTTGAAATCGGTAAAAATATAGCAATTGAAGTTAGGAGACTTAATCAATTTTATAATGAAAAACCAATTGAGAAAGTGGCTTTTAATTTAATTCCTAAAATTGTCAATCAAATTGAATCATTTGGAAATGGCTCTCACAATAGTTCAGCATTTATTGGAATAAAATATAAAAGACCAATAAATTATAACAAAAAAATAAAGAAAAAGATTGATTGTATTTTGGAATATCATTCTAACGAAATGCAAAATCATAAAGTTTATAAAATAAATAAAAATTTAGAAATTAATATTTTTCCTTCAGAGAAAAAATTTGATGTACAATATCATTTTGGCTCCTCTGCAGATTTTAATGAAGGTGGTTTTGTGTTAGGTAATATATACAATAGTCTAAAATTGATAAATGCCGAAAAAGCAGATAAAATAGAACCCTTTAAATCTGAATATAAAACTTGGTGGTTAGCTTTAATTGACAATATAGGAAATGGATTAAGTAAATCAGAATTGCTACAGTTAAGAGAAAGTATAGATTTTGACTTAAATTTTGATAAGGTTTTTATAATTTCAAACTTAAATCCGAAATTAGGAGGAGAAATATAAAATACTACAGCTAACATCTTGTAAAATTAATTGCTAGTTCTAGCCTACTTACGAAAGTCCTCACGGACTTTCTATCTGTGATTTATTTGCTAACTTTAGTGCTTAAACACGCAACGAAATCATACACAAACACATTCCAAAAATTTAAATGGAGAAACGCAAGAAAATATCTACTAACATTATCTTTAGAAAATACTTCCTCTCTTGGTTTGTGTTGGTATTCGCTTATATTATTACCAATTTCTTTAATTTAAGTCGTTTTTGGGATTATGGCACTTGGATCATAGCTATACTTACTTTCCTTTTATTTGTTTCACTAAAAAAAATGGAATTCACAAAGAATGCTGTTTACTTTGATAATAAAAAAGTAGAATATGAATCTATTACTCACCTTAAAACATTTGAAGTTCAGCATAGACCTTTTTATCTATTTAAAACGAACTCTGAAAATTTTCTGAAGCGTTATTATTTAACTCAATTAGGAGGTATTGGATACTTTTCCATAATTAAAATATTATTTTCATATAAAAACGCAACGGAATTACCTCTTGCTGAATTTTTAACTCTTTTAGATGAAAAATCGAATATTTCGAAAAACTGAAAATCGAATAAAAACGAGTGCCAAACATCGTGTTTAAAAAATCGCTAAATTAGTGCCTAAACAAAGATTGTTGCTGTTTTGTTAAACAAACACATTCTATCTAATTTAAAAATGACAAAAGACATTATAAAAGATAAATTTCTACTACCAATATTATTAACCCTTTTTTGGGGACTGCTATATTTCAATAAAATGAATGATTGGGTATTTCTATTAAGTTTTTTAATTATTATATTGTTGCTATTATGTCTTGCGTTCTATTTAAAAAACGACTACTACATTGTAAATTACTCTATTGAAAATAATTTATTAAAAATTCAATACCATAAGAACTTCTCCACAAAACAAGTGAATACATTTTTTGCTGATTGCAAATCAATAGAATCTGTAAAATTTAATTCAAAATCCTTTTTAGATACATTTCACGTAATTTCATTTAAATATGTAGATAAGGATGGGCTTTATAACAAAAAAACTCTTAAAACGAATAATGACAAAGTGTTTATAGACCTATTACATTATTTAAAAAAATAAAAAACACAAGTAACATTACTCCCATTTTTTTTTTAACTCTTACATACGTTATCTAATCACAATAAAAACGACGAACAGAAGAAAATAGCCAAAAGGTACTACATGAAACCACCTAAAGTAATACTTCCTATCATTGTAATTTCTCAATTTTGTTGTACTTCACTTTGGTTTGCAGGAAATAGCGTAATAAATGATTTAATTGTAAATTTTAATCTTAACGCAAATGCTTTAGGCCATTTAACTTCTGCTGTGCAATTTGGTTTTATTATTGGTACACTCCTTTTTGCTGTTTTAACTATAGCAGATCGTTTTTCTCCTTCTAAAGTATTTTTTATTAGCGCTATACTTGGCACTCTTTTTAATCTAGGTATAATACACAGTGCTAACCATTTAACTAGCTTGCTAACGCTTCGGTTTTTTACTGGTTTTTTTCTTGCAGGAATCTATCCTATTGGTATGAAAATAGCAGCAGATTATTACAATCAAGGACTTGGTAAATCTCTAGGTTTTTTAGTTGGCGCATTGGTTTTAGGAACTGCTTTTCCGCATGTATTAAAAGACATGACACATACTTTTTTATGGAAATCTGTAATACTTACCACTTCTACTCTCGCGATTTTAGGAGGCTTGTTAATGCTGCTTTTTGTTCCTGATGGTCCTTACCGAAAGCCAATGCAGAAAACAGACCTTTCTGTTTTTTTAGGTGTATTTAAAAATACCGAATTTCGTTCTGTCGCTTTTGGGTATTTTGGTCATATGTGGGAACTATATGCTTTTTGGACATTTGTACCAATCTTACTAAAAAAATATACCGAAACCCATCTACAAACCACTTTTAATATACCAATACTATCTTTTGTAATTATAGGTGCTGGTGGTTTAGCATGTGTATTGTCTGGATATATAGCGCAACGCAAAGGCACTAAAAAAACTGCATTTACAGCACTACTCTTATCTTGTATCTGCTGTTTAATTTCACCTTTGTTATTTGCTGTAACTAATGCAAATGTGTTTATTGCTTTTTTTATTTTTTGGGGAATTGTTGTTGTTGCAGATTCTCCGTTACTATCTACGCTAGTAGCCCAAAATGCAGCACCAAAAATAAAAGGCACAGCGTTAACTATTGTAAATTGTATTGGCTTTGCAATAACCATAATTAGTATTCAAATACTAACAAAAATGTTGGCTTTAACAGCATCTAATGGTATTTTTGTCGTTTTAGCAATAGGTCCTATTTTAGGTTTATTCATGTTAAAAAAGAAAAGTCCGTTTAATTTATAATATATTCGCTTAAATTCTATTACCAAAACCAATGCAACTAACACATTACAATACTAATTTTAGCAAACGTACTTTTCCTATACATATTATTTGCGAAAACGTGACCAATGCACCTAATATTGGAAGTTTGTTTAGAACTGCAGATGCTTTTGGAATAGAAAAAATGGTGTTTTGTGGTACACATATTCCGTTAGGAAGAAAAATGACCAAAACCTCTCGTGCTACAGAAAAAGTAGTTCCTTTTGAAGTAAAAGAAAATGCATCAGAAGTTGTTTTACAATACCAAAAACAGGGTTACCAAATTGTAGCATTAGAAATTACTAGTAATAGCACAGCTATAGACAGCTATACACTAACTACAAACAAACCAGTTGCTCTTATAATTGGTGACGAAAATTTTGGCGTTTCACAAGATATTTTAAATCTATCTGATGCTGTAATTCATATAGAAATGTTTGGACAAAACAGCAGTATGAATGTGGTACAAGCAACTACTATTGCGCTATATGAAATGACCAAGCAGTTGCGTTAATTTTCTAAAAAACAAGGCAAACACTGCAATAAATTTCATGAAAGCAATTAACACTTTAGTAGGAATTTATATATTTACCATATGACTTCAAACCAAATATCAAACGGAATTTTAAAGGCAATAGCTATTACACTAGGTGTCTTTTTAATATTATTCTTTTTGTATAAAATACAATCTGTAATTGTTTATATAGCAATTGCTTCGGTAATTTCTTTAATTGGTAGACCTATTATTTTATTTTTAAGAGATAGATTAAAATTTAAAAACACCTTTGCTGTTGTAGTTACTATGCTGCTTTTAATTGGTGTTATTTTAGGGTTGGTACGTTTGTTTATTCCTTTAATAATCGAGCAAGGACATAACTTATCGCTTTTAGACATTAACCAATTACAAAACAACGTAGAAGAGTTATACAAACAAACCATTGCCTATTTTCAAATAAGTAATATAGATGTAGAACAATCTTTTAAAGACTCAAACCTACTCTCTAAAGTAGATTACTCCGTAATTCCTGACTTTTTAAACTCTTTAATTAGTGGCTTAGGAAGCTTTAGTATTGGTTTATTTTCGGTTTTATTTATTTCTTTTTTCTTTTTAAAAGACAGCAAGCTTTTTGAAAATGGTATCATGATATTTATTCCAGACAGAAATGAATCTCGTTGGAAAAACTCTACAGTTAAAATTAAAGATTTACTATCTAGATATTTTATTGGTTTAATTTTTCAAATTTTAATACTCTTTATTATTTACACCATTGGTTTAATGATTATTGGTGTAGAAAACGCCATAGTAATAGCCTTTATGTGTGCTTTACTAAACTTAATTCCGTATGTTGGGCCTTTAATTGGTGGTTTTTTAATGTTAACATTAACCATGACAAGCACGCTAGGCGAAAGCTTTAGAGATGTTATTTTACCTAAAACTTTTTGGGTTTTAGTCATCTTTTTAATTGGTCAGCTTATTGATAATTTTGGTAGCCAACCTATTATATTTTCAAAAAGTGTAAAATCACATCCACTTGAAATATTTTTAATCATATTAATAGCAGGAATATTATTTGGTATCATTGGTCTAATTATAGCAGTGCCTGCTTACACAGTAATTAAAGTTATTTTAAAAGCCTTTTTATCTGAAAATAAAATAGTGAAAAAACTTACTAAAGATTTATAGTTTTTTTTGAATACAAACATTTTACATACCAAGATTCAGGAGTTTATAAATACTAATTTAGATGCTAATGTTGCTTCTTTATTATTAAAAGGAATTGCTTTTGATAGCGTTGAAGCCAAAGAAGTTATTGAACAATTAGAAGCTAAAAAACGCTGTAAAACAAAGCTTCAAACTTGGTTTTCAACCGAAGCAATATACTATCCTAACAAACTTAATATAGAGCAAACTTCTTCTGAAACTACTGCAAAATATAAAGCAAGCTTAGTACAAGGAAACACTATTATAGACCTTACAGGCGGATTTGGTGTAGATTGCTTCTATTTTTCAAAACACTTTAAACAAGTCACGCATTGCGAAATTAATGAGCAGCTATCACAAATAGTTACACATAATTACAAACAACTACAAGTTACTAATATAACTACCATTGCGCAAGACGGTTTAGAATATTTAAAAGCTACTGATGCTACTTTTGATTGGATTTATATAGATCCTTCTAGAAGACATGATAGCAAAGGCAAGGTATTCTTTTTAAAAGACTGTTTACCTAATGTACCAGCACACTTAGAATTATTGTTTAATAAAGCCAATAACGTTTTAATAAAAACGTCGCCTTTATTAGATATAAGCATTGGTTTAAAAGAGTTACAACACGTTAAATCAATACATATAGTAGCTGTTAATAACGAAGTAAAAGAATTACTATGGACTTTAAAAAAAGACTATACTAAACCTGTAACTATAGAAACTTGCAATCTTAAAAAAAATACAACCGAAACCTTTGCTTTTCAATTACAAGAAGAAAGCACTGCTACTAGTAATTACAGTACACCACTAGCCTATTTATATGAGCCTAATGCTGCTATAATGAAATCTGGTGCCTTTCATACTATAGCAAACCAATTACACGTTTTTAAACTACACCAACACTCTCATTTATACACAAAAGATAGTTTAATAGATTTTCCTGGTAGAGCTTTTAAAATTGAAAAAATAATGCCTTACAATAAAAAGCTATTAAAAAAAGAAGGCTATACAAAAGCCAATATTGCCACACGTAATTTTCCTGAAAGTGTAGAACAGATTAGAAAAAAACATAAAATTAAAGATGGTGGAGATATCTATTTATTTTTTACCACAGACTTAGAAAACAATAAAATAGTGATACAAACAAAAAAGGTTGCATAAAATATGCAACCTTTTTTAATTTATATACTGTACGTATTTTTATTCTCCCATTGCTTTCATTAAAGCAGCAGACATACGTTTGTAAGTTCCGTTAGTTAAACGATCTCTAATAGCATCAAAAGCATCTAATGTTTCTGCTACATCTTCAAGAGTGTGTGTTGCTGTAGGAATCATACGTAATAATATTAATCCTTTTGGTATTACAGGATACACTACAATAGAACAGAAAATACCATAATTTTCTCTTAAGTCTTTAACTAGTGCCATTGCTTCAGGAATGCTTCCGTTTAAGTAAACAGGAGTTACACAACTTTGTGTTGTACCAATATCAAAACCACGTTCTTTTAATCCAGATTGTAAAGCATTCACTATTTTCCATAAATTTTGCTTTAATTCTGGCATAGAGCGTAACATATCTAAACGTTTTAATGCTCCTACTACTAGTTGCATTTGTAAAGATTTAGCAAACATTTGAGAACGTAAATTATATTTTAAATAATCTATAATCTCTTTATCTGCAGCAATAAATGCTCCTGTACTTGCCATAGATTTTGCAAAAGTTGCAAAATAAACATCTATATCGTCTTGTACACCTTGCTCTTCTCCTGTTCCTGCACCTGTTTTACCAAGTGTACCAAAACCATGAGCATCATCTACAAACAAACGGAAATTAAATTTCTTTTTAAGCTCTACAATTTCTTTTAATCTACCTTGCTCACCACGCATACCAAAAACACCTTCAGAAATAACAAGAATACCTCCTCCTGTTTGTTCTGCCATTTTAGTAGCTCTTTCTAAGTTTTTTTCTAAACTTTCAATGTTGTTGTGCTTGTAAGTAAAGCGTTTTCCCATGTGTAAACGTACACCATCAATAATACATGCGTGTGCATCAACATCATAAACAATAATATCATCTTTAGCTACTAAAGCGTCAATGGTAGAAACCATACCTTGGTAACCAAAGTTTAATAAATATGCAGATTCTTTATTTACAAAGGCTGCTAATTCATTTTGTAATTGTTCGTGTAATTCGGTATGACCAGACATCATACGTGCTCCCATTGGGTAAGCTGAACCGTAATCTGCAGCTGCTTGTGCATCTACTTTACGTACTTCTGGGTTATTTGCTAAACCTAAGTAATCATTGATACTCCACGTTATTACATCTTTTCCTTGAAACTTCATCCTGTTAGAAATCACTCCTTCAAGTTTAGGAAAAACAAAATAACCTTCTGCTTGTTCTGCCCATTTCCCTAACGGACCTTTATCCTTGTAAATTTTTTCAAATAAATCTTTCATCTGCTATCAATCTTAGTTTAGTTGCACAAAACTAATTATTTCTACGAACTAAACACAATATTTTTATATACTATTATTAACTATAAAAAGACAAAAAGTTTCTTTGCGGAAACTTTCTATCTTAATTATGTGCATTTTTATTATTTTATGTACTGTATGCTTTCGGCTTCTACTTCATTTACACTATCAAAAAAGCCTTGATCTGTCATCCATTTATCACTATATATTTTACTCATATATCGTGAACCATGATCTGGAAAGATGATAACCACTCTTGAATTTTCATCAAATTCTCCGGCTTCTTCTAGTTGTTTCACGGCTTGCATTGCTGCTCCTGAAGTATAACCTACAAATAAACCTTCGGTTTTTGCAACGTGTCTTGCTGAGTGTGCACTTTCTTCATCTGTTACTTTAACAAAAGTATCAATTGCATCAAAATCTGTTGCTGTAGGTATTAAGTTTTTACCTAATCCTTCTATTCGGTAAGGATAAATTTCTTTTTCATCAAACTCTCTAGTTTCATGATATTTTTTAATTACAGATCCAAAAGCATCTACACCTATTACTTTTACATTAGGGTTTTGCTCTTTTAAGTATCTAGCAGTACCAGAAATTGTTCCTCCTGTACCACTACAAGCTACTAAATGTGTAATTTTCCCTTCTGTTTGTTCCCAAATTTCTGGACCAGTAGAATTATAATGTGCATCTATATTTAACTGGTTAAAATATTGGTTAATGTATACAGAGCCTTTTATTTCGCTATGTAAACGTTTTGCTACTTCATAATAAGACCTAGGATCATCTGCTCTTACATGTGCAGGGCAAACATATACCTTTGCTCCCATTGTTTTTAGCATGCTAATTTTATCTGCAGAAGATTTTGAGCTTACTGCTAAAATACAATCGTATCCTTTAATGATACTTACCATTGCAATACTAAATCCTGTGTTACCAGATGTGGTTTCTATAATGGTATCTCCAGGTTTTAAAATTCCCTGCCTTTCTGCTTGCTCAATTATATATAATGCTACTCTGTCTTTAGATGAGTGTCCTGGATTAAAAGCTTCTACTTTTGCGTAAAATTCACCTTTAAAAGGAGCTGTAATAGTATTTAGTTTAATTAAAGGTGTATTACCTACTAAATCTAAAACGTTATCAAATACTTGATTTTTTTGTGCCATAAATACGTTTTATTCTGTTACAAGAAGTAACATAAACTGAGCAAAAATACGTAAAAATTTTTATTATTCATGAATTCCTTCTAAATCTAATAAAAAAGCGTATTCTAATGCCACTTCTTTTAAGGTTTCAAACCTTCCTGAAGCGCCACCATGACCCGATTCCATGTCTGTATGTAACAATAATTTATTATTATCTTTCTTTAATTCTCTTAGTTTTGCTACCCATTTTGCAGGTTCCCAATATTGTACTTGAGAATCATGTAAACCAGTTGTGACTAACATATTAGGGTATTCTTGTTTTGCAACATTGTCATAAGGAGAATAAGAAAGCATGTACTCATAAAATTCTTTTTCATTAGGATTTCCCCATTCATCATATTCTCCTGTTGTTAAAGGAATAGTATCATCTAACATAGTAGTAACAACGTCTACAAATGGTACTGCTGCTATTATACCATTATATAATTCTGGGTTTAAATTAGCTATTACACCCATTAACAATCCTCCTGCAGATCCTCCATTAGCATATAAATGTGCGTTGGAAGTATATTTTTGTTCAATTAAAAATTTAGAACAGTCTATAAAATCATAAAAGGTATTTTTCTTTTGTTTTAGTTTACCTGTTTCATACCAATCTCGTCCTAAATACTCTCCTCCTCTAACATGTGCTATTGCAAAAATAAAACCTCTATCTAATAAACTTAATCTAATGGTTGAAAAATATGGATCAATCGTTGAACCGTAAGAACCATAGGCGTATTGCAATAAGGGGTTTTTACCATCTAATTGTATTCCTTTTTTATACACTAATGAAATAGGAATTTTAACTCCATCTCTAGCTGTTGCCCAAATACGTTTTGAGGTATAATTGTCTTCATTAAAAGTGCCTCCTAAAACTTCTTGCACTTTTTTTACTTCTTTGGTTTTTGTTTTAAAATTATAATCAATTACTGAGCTTGGTGTAGTAAGTGAATTATAACTATATCTTAAAACATCGCTATCAAAATCGGGATTATTTCCGGTGTTTGCGGTATAGGTTTCGTTATTAAATGGCAAGAAATAGTCTTCTTCTCCATTCCAACTTATTATTCTAATTTTGTTTAACCCATTTTCTCTTTCGCTAACTACCAAATAGTCTTTAAATATTTCAATATCTTCTAATAATACATCTTTTCTGTGCGGAATTACATCTTGCCAATATTCTTTTTCGGTTTGTGTTTCTGATGTTTTTTGAAGCTTAAAGTTTACCGCTTTATCCTTATTAGAAATAATGAAAAAACTATCTTTATAATGTGCTATTGCGTAATCAAGCTCTCTTTCTCTTTTTTGAAAGACTTTAAAATTTCCGTCAGGATTATCTGCATTTAATATTTGATACTCTGATGTTAACGTACTTGAAGAACCTATAACCAGATATTTTTTAGATTTTGTTTTATAAACAAAGGTGTTGAACGTTTCATCTTTTTCATGAAAAACCTCCACATCTTCTTCTACTTTTGTGTGTAGTTTGTGTTTAAAAACTTTGTAAGAACGCAGTGTCACTTCGTCTTTTCTTGTATAAAACAAGGTTTTATTATCATTTGCCCAAGTAATACCTCCTGTAGTATTTTTTATTTCTTCGGTATATATTTGGCCAGTAACTAAGTTTTTAATCTTAATGTTGTATTGTCTTCTACTTACTGTATCTGTTGAAAAAGCTGCCATCGTATTATCAGGACTTATGGCTATTCCTCCTATTTTAAAGTAGCTAAAATCTTTTGCCATTTGGTTACAATCAAACAACAACTCTTCAGGAGCATCTAATGTTTCCTTTTTACGTGTATAAATTGGGTAATCTTTCCCTTTTTCATATTTAGTAATATACCAATAGCCATTTAATTTATATGGTACAGAAGTATCATCTTCTTTAATTCTAGCCTTCATTTCTTTAAAAAGAGTTTCTTGAAATGGTTCTGTATGAGCTAAAACTTCTTTGGTATACTTGTTTTCTGCGTTTAAATAATCTAAAACCTCTTGGTCTTCTCTATTTTTAAGCCAAAAATAATTATCAATTCTTAGGTCTTTATGCGCTAAAAGTTTTTCTGGAATTTGTTTAGCTACTGGAGGATGAAATGTTTTTTTCAAAGGAAATTATAAATTCTAAAATTATTTTTCAAAAGTATAAAATTTAAATAGTTTTGCAGGGAACAAATATTTTAAAAAAACATTAAAGTTTTAGATTTTCCGATTTCTCGGAAAACACAATATCACATAAAAACCTTGACAAAAATTGTCAGGATTTAATTTACAATTTAAATAATACAATTATGTTTGGAGACCTTATGGGAATGATGGGTAAAATTAAAGAAACCCAGAAAAAAGTAGAAGAAACTAAAAAACGCTTAGACACTGTTTTAGTAGATGAACAAAGTCATGATAGCAAGCTAAAAGTTACTTTAACTGCTAATAGAGAAATTAAATCTATTACTATTGAAGACGAACTGCTAGAAGACAAAGAACAGCTAGAAGATTATTTAATACTTACTTTAAATAAAGCCATTGCAAAAGCTACACAAATACATGAAGCTGAAGTTGGAGCTGTTGCTAAAGAAGGAATGCCAAACATTCCTGGAATGGATATGTTTAAATAAACTTATGTTTTATAAAAAAAAAGGAAGCTTATATAGCTTCCTTTTTTGTTTTATACCTTTTTGGTTTTATACTTTTTAATTTTCTGCATAGTAATTTACCTTTTTATTGTATTCTGGTGATTCTATAAACAATTTTTCTACCTGATGCTCCCAGTCTTTAACAATATCAAAATAGCTAGTGTTTACTTCTGCCATAATTACATTACAATCTCCACAAGTATGCTTATATCCTAAAAAGTAATGGCCAAACTCATGAAAGGCAACTACTTTTAAAATTTCCTTATCTAAAAGTGTCATCCAACTAAATACAATTTTTTCTACTTCTTTATTTTCATCTCTAACAAGTAAACCAAGTGTACCTCCTTTGGTGTTTACCTGAAGCGAATCTACAACAGCAATTTCTTTTAGCTTAAACAACTTATCATGAAAGTCTATATTGTACTTTTTACATAGTTCTAAAAAATCATTAAGATAAGGTTGTACAATTCCATCTGTTTTTAAACCTTGGTGTTTGTTTGATTTTAATATTTCAGATTTTGCACTTTGTGCTTGTAACGAAAAAACAAATGCAAAAAGCATTAAAAAAATTAGTAGGCGTTTCATAATCTAGTTTTAGTTTAGTTAATAATAAGTATTGCTTTTGCTAGTCTAACAAGCAGCACATTAACTATTATTTACACGAACTTATAACTAAAAGTTAACTAAAAAAAGAAAAACATGTATTTTAACGCAAATATTTGCATTTCATCGTTGTTTTGTAAGAATTTATATATCAATAAGGTACAACATACAAAGTATAACAAACAAAAAAAGGAAGCCTTTCGGCTTCCTTTTATATGTTAGAAAAATCTAGTAATTACTCTTGATTAATTACTCTAAATTGCGTTCTTCTGTTTGCTAAGTGTTCTCTTTCTGTACAAGAAACACCATCAGCACATCTATTTAATAATCTAGTTTCCCCATATCCATTAGATACAATTCTTGAAGAATTGATTCCTTTAGAGATTAAGTAATTCGTTACCGCTTGCGCTCTTCTTTGTGATAAAGAAAGATTACTTGCTTTAGAACCTCTAGAATCTGTATGTGAAGCAATTTCAACAGAAACACCACCAGCAATAGCAGGTAATAATTTTGCATCAATTTCAGCTTTAGCAGCAGGAGTTAATGTAGCAGAACCTAAGTTCCAGTTTATATTAAGGTCATTATACTCTACTAATTTACAATCTACTTCTTTCCAAGTTGTTAAACCACCTTTTGTTTGTAACACCTCTTTAGATACTGTTTTTGTAATTGCAGGAACAGTACTTTCTACCACTTTAGAATCTTCAGCTAAAACTGTTTTCTTTAAAGTAGCAGTTTTTTGAGGAATATCGATAGCTCTTGTAGTTGGAGGAGTTACCATTACAGTACGCTTCATTGTTTTTGTTACTGCAGGAATAGAAACAACTTTTGTAGTTTCAGGAATAATAATTGTTTTAGTAACTGTTTTTGTTTCTTGAGGAATTTCAATAACTCTTGTTGTTGGAGGAGTTACCATCACCACTCTTTCCATTGTTTTAACTTTTTGAGGAATTTCAATCACTCTAGTAGTTGGAGGAGTTACCATTACTGTTTTCTTAACATTTGTAGTTACAGCAGGAATATCAATTACTCTAGTAGTTGCAGGCTTAACAACCGTTTTTACTGTGTATGTTGCCATACCACAACCATCACTAGATGTAGATGTATCACAATCTGGAGTTCTAATAAAAGAAGCATCTGCTGTTAATTCTGTAGTGTTTATAGTAATGTTTTGAGCAGGTACACTCTTATAACACCAGTATCTACAATCATTAGGATCACTAGAAGCACATTCTGCCGCTGGTGTATCACTCATTTCCCATTTAGCAGTTGCTGGCTTAACTTCAATAACTTGATAGTTAGAAGCAAAACTTGCAGGAACTATTTTTAAAGAAGTACCATACTCTCTCTTTTTATAGGTTCTTGTTTCTGTTCCATATTCTGCAGGTATAACTTCTAAACGTTGTGCAGCTTCTTGAGTTACCACAGTAACGTCTTGATTTTCATAAACTGCTGGTACCATTTCTAATCTTTGACTAGCTGGTTGTGTAACCACTTCAAAAGTTTGTGTTTCATAAACAGCAGGAACCACTTCTAAACGTTGTGAAGCTTCTTTAACAACTACTGTTTCTGTTTCTGTTTCTGTTCTAGAAGGTATTTTTTCTAAACGTTGTGAAGCTTCTTGAACAATTACTTCAAAAGTTTGTGTTTCATATACCGCTGGTATTACTTCAAGTCTTTGACTTGCATTTGCTACTACTACTTCTTCGTTTACTGTAGTATACGTTGCAGGTACTGTACTTAATTTTTTGTACGCTGGAGATACCTGTATCGTTACGTCTTGATTTACCCAAACATCTGGTGTTACGCATCGAACGTAACATTTTCCGGGTTCAGGATTTGTTGGTAAATCTTGTGCAACTGCAGCTACGCAGACTACAAAAGATAAAATTGTTAGTAAGGTTTTTTTCATTTTAATATAATTTAATGGTTAAACTATTAATTTAATTATGTAATCTTCAGAAACTACTAACTAACTAATAGTCACTAATTTCAAACAAAATTAAAACTTATCAAACTTTTATTAAATAAAAAATTAAGAACTCTTTAACATTTCGATAAACTACAAATTTACCCGACGAAACCTTGACTAAAAAACATAAACAATTGATTATTAGACGTTAAATTAATGTTTTTGCAGTAAGCTTACAACACTATTATGCATATTGTTTGTATAATCTAAATGCGTAACTAACCTTAGCTTATTATCTCCCATTCCTACAAATAAGACACCTTGTGCTTCAAAATTAGAAATAAATGCATTTGAATCTACATCTTCCTGCAGCTCAAAGATTACTATATTAGTTTCAACAGGTTCCACTTTTTTAACAAAAGAAGCTTTGGTTAAAACTTGGGCTAATTCTTTAGCCTTTGCATGATCTTCTTCTAATCTTTCTACATGATTATCTAAAGCATATATTCCTGCTGCTGCCAAATAACCAACTTGTCGCATAGCTCCTCCAAAAATTTTTCTAATTCGCATTGCGCCTTCCATTACTGCTTCATCTCCTACCAATACAGAACCTATTGGACAACCCAATCCTTTACTTAAACAAACAGAAATGGTATCAAATAAGTTTCCATATTGTTCCGTACTTTCTTTTTTGGCTACTAAAGCATTCCATAGTCTTGCTCCATCTAAATGAAAACCTAGTGCATTAGTTGTACAAATTTCTTTAATTTGTTGAAGCTCTTTAAAATCCCAACAAGCTCCTCCTCCTTTATTGGTAGTATTTTCTATCTCAACCAATTTAGTTAAAGGACTATGGTAAAAATCTGGAGGATTTATACTATCTACCACATCTTGCGCTGTAAACATTCCTCTATGTCCATTTATTAGTTTACAAGATACACCACTATTAAAACTAGCTCCTCCTCCTTCGTAATTAAAAATATGGGCATATTTATCACAAATTACTTGATCACCAGGATTTGTATGTAATTTAATGGCAGTTTGGTTTGCCATAGTACCTGTAGGAAAAAACAATGCTTTGGGTTTACCAAACATTTCTGCTATACGTTGTTCTAAAGCATTAACAGTAGGATCTTCTTTATACACATCATCACCAACAGAAGCATTCATCATGGCATTTAACATTCCTTTTGTTGGTTTGGTAACGGTATCACTTCTTAAATCTATTAACATGGTATATCTATTTAATAACTCCTGTAAAATTAAATGAAATTATATTTTACGACACAGTATTAAATTTTATTTTTGTTAAAAAATTTACTTCCATATGATAACTACAGATCAAATTAAAGATCTTAACACACGTCTAGGTTCGCTAAGACAATATCTTTGACTTAGATGCCAAGTTAATAGAAATACAAAACGAAGAAGAACAAACTTTTGACCCTAACTTCTGGAATGACTCAAAAGCTGCAGAATTGGTAATGAAATCCCTTAGAGAAAAGAAAAAATGGGTAACCGATTTTGATACTGCAAAAACCTTAGTTGAAGATCTTGAGGTAATCTATGAATTCTATAAAGAAGACGAAGCTTCTTTGGAAGATGTAGAAACCAGGTTTGAAAAAGCAACGAGTGTTATTGAAGATTTAGAGTTTAAAAACATGCTTTCTGAAGAAGGAGACAGCCTTAGTGCTGTTTTACAAATTACTGCTGGTGCTGGAGGAACAGAAAGTTGCGATTGGGCAAGTATGCTCATGCGTATGTATTTAATGTATGCCGAAAAAAATGGCTTTAAAGTTAAAGAGCTCAATTACCAAGAAGGTGATGTTGCTGGAATTAAAACAGTAACTCTAGAAATTGAAGGAGACTTTGCTTTTGGTTGGCTTAAAGGGGAAAATGGTGTACATCGATTAGTACGTATATCTCCTTTTGATAGTAATGCAAAACGCCATACTAGTTTTGCCTCTGTATATGTGTACCCTTTGGTAGATGATACTATTGAAATTGAAATTAATCCTGCAGATATAGAAATTGTTACCGCTAGATCTAGTGGTGCTGGAGGACAAAACGTAAATAAAGTAGAAACCAAAGTACAATTAACACATAAACCTACAGGAATTCAAATATCTTGCTCAGAAACGCGTTCTCAACATGATAATCGCGCTAGAGCAATGCAAATGCTAAAATCGCAATTGTATGAAATTGAATTACAAAAACAAATGTCGCAACGTGAAGACATAGAAGCAGGAAAAATGAAAATTGAATGGGGAAGCCAAATAAGAAATTATGTAATGCATCCTTATAAATTAGTAAAAGATGTAAGATCTGCTCATGAAACAGGTAATGTAGATGCCGTTTTAGATGGTGATATTGCTGGCTTTTTAAAAGCATATTTAATGATGATGGGACAACAAACAACAGACAATAATAATTTATAATTACAACTATATGATTACCATATACCATAATAATAGATGTAGTAAATCTCGAAGCGGACTAGAAATTTTAAAAAATTCTGGTCAAAAATTTGAAATAATTAACTATCTTGAAAGCGTTCCGGATTCTGCAGAGCTAAAAAAAATCATCAACCTACTAAATATCAACCCGATAGATTTAATTAGAAAAAGCGAAGCAATTTGGAAAGAAAACTATAAAGGCAAAACGTTATCAAACACCCAAATTATTGATGCTATGGCTAAATACCCCAAATTAATAGAAAGACCTATTGTTATTAAAGGAGATAAAGCAGTTATTGGTCGTCCTCCAGAAAAAATATTAGATTTAATAACATAACCCCAAACAATCCCCAAACAATCCCCAAACAAAAGTTAACCTATGATTTTAATTTATCACAACCCTGAATCTTCAGATTCAATTGAGTGTCTAAATATTTTAAAGAAAATCAAAAAAAGACATAAAGTAATTAGACATATTGACAACCCCTTAACAGAAAGAAAATTAAAAAGAATTGTTAAGCTTTTAAATATTAAACCTATTCAATTAATTAGAACAGATGCGTCTATTTGGAAAGACCATTATCAAGATCTAGTCACTGATGTTGACGATTTTGAAGATATTGAATACATAAAAATGATGACAGAGTTTCCTACTCTTATAAGAATACCAATAGTAATAAATGGAGATAAAGCAGCCATTTGCAATCCTCCAGAAAAAATATTAAGCCTTCTTGCTAGCTAATTTTAAAAGTTTCAAAACTAAAACGTTTTGAAACTTTTTTGTTTTTTGCCCATTTTAAACTTATTATACTTCTCTATACTCTTCTTTAGCACTCAAGTATAAATCACTACTTATTAAACACTTACACTACTCTTAAAAAAATAAAAGATTATAAGACACTGTTAAAATGCTGTTTTACCTCTTTTAAAAGTTAAAAAAATTTCTTTAACAAACTTTTAACCAAACCCATTTAAACCTTGCTTTACATTTGCTGTCCTAAGCAAAAAACTAATTATGACTAAACAATTATTTGCATTTTTATGCATTTTATTTTTCTCCTTAAATTCTTTCGCACAAAAAGAAGTAAGAATTACAGGAACTATTTTAGAGCAAGAAACTCTACAACCCTTAGAATATGCAACTGTTGCCTTTTTTAGTAAAAAGGAAAACAGAATGGTTACAGGTGGTATCACAGATCAAAAAGGAAACTTTAATATTCCTGTTTCTGCAGGTGTTTATGATGTTTCTGTAGAATTTATAGGTTTTGGCACAAAAACTATAGCAAACAAAAGTTTAAACAAAGACACTAATTTAGGTAAGATTTTCCTTAGCGAAGATGCAGAGTCTCTAGGCGAAGTACAAATTATTGCAGAGCGTACTACAGTAGAAATAAAATTAGACAAAAAAATATATAACGTTGGTAAAGACCTTACGGTTCGTGGTGGTACTGTTAGTGATGTTCTTGACAACGTACCTTCTGTAGCTGTAGATGTTGAAGGTAACGTATCGCTTCGTGGACAAGAAAATGTACGTATTTTAATTAACGGAAAACCTTCAGGTTTAGTAGGTTTAAACTCTACAGATGCATTGCGTCAATTACCAGCAGAATCTATTGAAAAAGTAGAGGTTATTACTTCTCCTTCTGCAAGATATGACTCTGAAGGTACTGCAGGTATTTTAAATATTATTTTAAGAAGAAGTAAGTTACAAGGATTAAACGGAGCAATAACTGCAAATGCAGGTTATAATCCTTCCGCTGGAATATCTGGAAATATAAACTACAGAACAGGAAATGTAAATATATTTAATACCACTGCTTATAATTATAGAGAAGTACCTGGAAATTCTTATACCAACACAACTTATAAAGATTCTGGAACTAGTATTGAAGAAACTAAAGATTATGACAGAATTAGAAAAGGATTCAACACAAATCTTGGTGTAGAATGGTACATTAATGATTCTGCATCATTAACCACTTCTATTTTTTATAGTGATAACAATAATGAAAGTAATACTACAAATAATTTACTTCAATATGACATTAATAATGCATTAACTAGCTCTAGCTCTCGTTTTGATCCAGAATTAGAAGATGACAAAACCATACAATATGCTGCTAACTTCACTAAAAATTTTAAAACTAGTGGACACAAGCTTACATTTGATTTTCAATACGAAGACAGCACAGAAGATGAAAACTCTCTAGTAGAAGTAAATGATATATTAAGTGAAAAAGTAGGTACGCTTGAAGATCAAGAACGTATTTTATTACAAGGAGATTACGTATTACCAATTGGCGAAAATGCGCAATTTGAATTAGGTTATCGTGGTAATTTTAACAACCTTACTACAGACTACGTAGTAGAATTTTTAGATGATACCAATACGTTTTATGTAGATAATAGCTTATCTAATGTTTTAAACTACAAAGAATATATCAATGCTTTCTATACACAATACGGAAGTAAACACGGTAAGTTTTCATACTTATTAGGTTTACGTATGGAGAATACTAGAATTACTATTGACCAACCTTCAAGTGGTGATTTTAGCAAAAAAGACTATACAGGTTTATTTCCTACAGTAAATTTAAATTATGAATTATCAGACGCAGAAAGCCTAACTTTAGGGTACAGCAGACGTTTACGTAGACCTCGCTCACGTTTTATCAACCCATTCCCTTCTCGTTCAAGTGTATCTAGTGTTTTTCAAGGAAATCCTGATTTAGACCCTAGCTATTCTGGTACTTTTGATCTTGGGTATATTAACCGTTTTGGAAAAGTAACTCTTAACACTTCGGCATACTACCAACATGCAACAGACGTTTTTAACTTTGTAAGCTTTGATACTGGAGAAACAGTAGATGTTGATGGTGAACAAGTATCTGTTATACAAAGAACACCAATTAACCTTGCTAGTGAAGATAGATATGGTTTTGAGTTTACACTTATGTACAAACCTACCCGTAAATTTAATACAAGTGCAAACTTTAATGTTTTTAAATCTAAAACCGAAGGAGTAGATCCTAATGGAGATGATTTAGGAAACGAAAATACAAGTTGGTACGCAAGATTAAACACCAAATACACACTACCTGCTGATATAGAATGGCAAACAAGTATGAATTACAGCGGACCTACTCAAGACGCACAAAACAAACGTGAAGGCGTTTTTTCTGCCAATGTAGCATTTAGTAAAGATTTATTTAATGAAAAAGCATCAATAGCTTTTAACGTTAGCGATGTATTTAACTCTAGAAAACGTATCATGGATACTAACACAGATACTTTTTATAGTACTAGTGAGTTTCAATGGAGAGAACGTAGCTTCAACCTTTCTTTTACATATAGATTTAATCAACCTAAGAAAAAAGACAGAGGAACAAGATCAAATGGTGGAGATGAAGAATTTGAAGGATAATATTTAGTTTACACAAACTAAAAAATATAAAAGCTCCTCTCTTTTTTTTAAGAGAGGAGCTTTTTTTATTACCTATTTTAAAACATTCATTGTATTACAAAGTATACAAAACAAAAAAAAAGGAAACACAATGTGTTTCCCTTTTTTATATATTAAATAAAGCTTATGCGTTACGCGCAGCTTTTTTCTCGTCTCTCTTTTCTTTTAAAAACTCCATTAAAGAACCACCAATCCAATAAGGAATAACAAAAGTTAATAAAAATATCATTAACCAGAAACCTATAGTTAAAATGGTTAAGAATGCTAAAAAGCCTAAATATTGATCAAATTCGAACATAATTTTTTGGTGTCTTATTTATTATAATAATGCAAATATAAAGTAAAGTGTTTTTTTATGCAATAGAAAATGTAGAATTATTAACAGAGTTATTAGGATTTATTTTTTGAGTTATTTCTTAAATTTCAATATATAAAAATAATGTTCTTTTTAAAATACGATCCAAAATCAACCAGCTAACCAAATCCAATTATAATACTTAAAAAAAAGCATTATAAAATGAGCTGTACTAAGATTCGTTGTATATTTGCGAGCTTAAAAATAAACAACTGAAGTTTTAAATTAATTAGCATATACTTATGAAGTCCCTATTTTCAAACTTACTATTTAAAGTTTTTCTGGCAATAGTTTTAGGAATTGTTTTCGGACAGTATTTACCAGAATCTATAAATCGCGTATTTACAACTTTCAATACGTTTTTTGGACAGTTTTTAAATTTCGCAATTCCGTTAATTATCATGGGTTTAATAATGCCTGCCATTTCCGATTTAGGAAAAGGTGCTGGTAAATTATTATTACTTACTGCAGGTATTGCCTATGGCTCGACCTTATTCTCTGGGTTTATGACTTATTTTACGGCTTCTAATATATTCCCAATACTTTTAGAATCTCATGTTAATGATGCTGCTCAGATTTCTGATTCTAGCCCTGAATTATTACCTTATTTTACTATCAATATTCCTCCTGCATTAGATGTTATGACTTCTTTAGTACTGGCTTTTGTAATTGGTTTAGGGCTGGCCGCACAGGAGAAATCTAGCTTAAAATTGGTAGTAAAAGATTTTCAGAAAATTATTATGCAATTAATAGAAAATGTAATAGTACCATTATTACCACTATTTATTTTAGGCATATTTGTAAGCATGTCTTTTAGCGGGAAAGTATTCTCCATCCTATCTATATTTATTAGTATAATTGGAGTCATTTTTGCATTACACATTTTATTACTAATGCTTCAATATACTATTGCTGGAATTCTAACTAAAAAGAACCCATTAAAATTATTAGCAACTATGATGCCTGCCTATTTCACAGCATTAGGAACACAATCTTCGGCAGCTACTATTCCGGTTACCTTGAAGCAGGCTTTAAAAAATGGCGTTTCAGAAAAAATAGCTGGCTTTGTTATTCCCTTAAGTGCTACTATTCATCTCTCTGGTAGTATTATGAAAATTACTGCTTGTGCTATGGCACTTATGATTTTGCATGGAATTCCTTTTGATTTCACACTATTTGCTGGATTTATTTTTGTGCTAGGTATCGCGATGATTGCAGCTCCTGGAGTACCTGGAGGAGCAATTATGGCAGCTATCGGAATCTTGCAATCTATGCTAGGTTTCAACGAAGAAATGTTAGGCTTAATGATAGCATTATATATTGCAATGGACAGTTTTGGTACTGCTTGTAATGTTACTGGTGATGGTGCCATTTCCTTAGTTGTTAACGAAATTACCAAAGAAAAAGTAGCAGCCTAATGGCACTTAGAAGATTAAGTCTAGGGCTTTTTTTCTCTTAAAGTAGTGATCTATAAAGTCTCGGCATGCTATTAAGTGTTTCTTGAAGGTTTATTATTACTCTTGAAATGGAATAATTATTTTCCGCATTGTTTTGTGTACCAGAGTTAGTGCTCCTTTTTTCTAGCAGGCATTATTCTCATTCATTTTTCGAAAATCCAATAATATTCTTACAAATAATCACAAAAATAAATCTAAAAATAAGCCATAAATATGTAAATTTGCAAGGTTAAATTTATCAGCAATATTATGGAATATAGAATAGAAAAAGATACAATGGGTAACGTTAATGTTCCCGCAGACAAGCTTTGGGGAGCGCAAACAGAACGCTCAAGAAACAATTTTAAAATTGGTGCAGCTGCATCTATGCCTTTAGAAATTGTTTATGGTTTTGCTTATTTAAAAAAAGCTGCAGCATATACTAACTGCGAGTTAGGTGTTTTAGCTATTGAAAAAAGAGATCTTATTGCACAAGTTTGTGATGAAATACTAGAAGGAAAACATGATGATCAATTTCCTTTAGTAATTTGGCAAACCGGTTCTGGTACACAAAGTAACATGAACGTAAATGAGGTTATTGCTAATAGAGCACACCAAATTGCTGGAAAAGTTATTGGTGAAGGTGAAAAAACCATTCAACCAAATGACGATGTAAACAAATCGCAATCTTCTAATGACACCTTTCCTACAGGAATGCATATTGCTGCATACAAGAAAATAGTAGAAAACACTATTCCTGGTGTAACACAATTACGTGATACTTTAAAGAAGAAATCAGAAGAATTTAAAGACGTTGTTAAAATTGGAAGAACCCACTTAATGGATGCTACTCCTCTTACACTTGGTCAAGAATTTTCTGGTTATGTATCGCAATTAGATCATGGGCTAAAAGCTTTAAATAGCACTTTAGAGCATTTAAGCGAACTTGCTCTTGGTGGTACAGCAGTAGGTACAGGTTTAAATACACCAAAAGGATATGCTAAACGTGTAAGTGAATTTATTGCAGAATTTACAGGTTTACCATTTATTACAGCACCAAACAAATTTGAAGCACTTGCTGCGCATGATGCTTTAGTAGAAACGCATGGAGCTTTAAAACAATTAGCTGTTTCTTTAAACAAAATTGCTAATGATATACGTATGATGGCTTCTGGTCCTCGTTCAGGTATTGGCGAAATCATTATTCCTGCAAACGAACCTGGAAGTTCTATTATGCCTGGAAAAGTAAACCCAACACAATGCGAAGCTTTAACTATGGTTTGTGCACAAGTAATGGGTAATGATGTTGCTGTTACTGTTGGTGGTACTCAAGGACATTATGAGTTAAATGTATTTAAACCAATGATGGCTGCTAATGTGTTACAATCTGCACAACTAATTGGTGATGCATGTAGAAGTTTTGAAGAAAATTGTGCTGCAGGTATTGCACCTAACCATACTGTTATTAAAGAATTACTAAATAACTCTTTAATGCTTGTAACTGCTTTAAATACCAAAATAGGATATTATAAAGCTGCCGAAATTGCAAATACAGCACACAAAAATGGTACTACGCTTAAAGAAGAAGCTATCAACCTTGGCTATGTAACTGCAGAAGATTATGATGCTTGGGTAAAACCAGAAAACATGGTTGGAGGCCTAAAATAAAAAACACTAGTTCATTAATTAATAATAAAACAAACTTAACCTTTAAGTAAGCGCTTTAAACCTAAGCGCTTACTTTATTAAACAAACCAAATATGAGAAAAAAACTACTTACTTGTTTATCATTACTTTCTATAAGCGCAATAGGCCTTGCCCAAACCACTTTTGAACCAAAAGCTACTATTAATGCTAATACAGGAGCTAATCCTTATGTAATGGATTCTGGTCATATTGATGGAGACGCTTATGCAGATATCATTATTGGAACTTTAGCTGGTAATACTGTAGAATGGTACAAAAATAATGGCGATAAAACATTTTCAATGCAAACACTAATATCTACTACACTAACTCAAGTTTCTGGAGTTAAAATTGCTGACTTAAATAATGATGGCAATAATGATATAATAGCTACTTCGTTTAATGGAGGTAAACTTGTTTGGTTTGAAAACAATGGAACTGGAGGATTCGGTACAGAACAAATAATTTCAAATACTGTTGCAGGAGCTGGATCTATTGTTACAGGTACTATTGACGCTGGTACAACAATAGATGTTGCTATAGTTGCATACTCAGACAACAAAGTTGTTTGGTTTTCTAATAATGGATCTGGAGTGTTTGGTTCAGAACAAACAATTACATCCACCTTAACAGAACCTGGTGATTTAGATTTAAAAGATTTTGATGGAGATACCGATTTAGATGTTGTAGTTGCCACGTCTGCATGGGCAGCTGGTGTTGTAGAAGTTTTTTATAATGATGGAACTGGAGCATTTACACAAGATATAAATTCGGTTTCTACTACTGGTAATACATACTTATTTGATGTTTCTTTTGCAGACGTAAATGATGATGGTGTTTTAGACATATTAGTTACAGATGATTACGGAGAAGTGGCATGGTATAACAAGGACGTTTCTGGCACTTATACACAGACTATAATCTCAACTTCAATGGCTAACCCTGGAACTGCAACTGCTGCAGATTTAGACAATGACACATATAATGATATTGTTGTTTCTAATGGAGGAACAGCACTAGATGATTTAGTTTGGTTTAAAAGTAATTCTTCAGGAGCTCTACTACCAGAAATTTCTATAGATAATTCACAACATCAAGTTTTTGCTAAAACAATTAACGATTTCGACAATGATGGAGATTTAGATATCGCAACCGTTGATTACCAAAACAACCACCTTAATTGGTTTGAAAACAAACTAACAACACTTAGTACTCAAAATAATTCTATTCAAGAACTAACCATTTACCCAAACCCAACAACAAACAGTTTATATTTTAAAGGAAACATCACTGAAGATTTAAATGTTTCTGTTTATAACGTTTTAGGTAAACAAGTTTTAAATGCAACTGTAAACCAAAATCAAGCACTAGATGTTTCAAAACTTAACAATGGTGTATATATTATTAAGTTTAACAACTACAATTCTGCATACAAATTTGTAAAACAATAATTTACAATACATTGTATTGATTTATAAAATTTAAAGCGTTGGCAAATTGTCAACGCTTTTTTATTTTCCTAAATTTATACGCAATAAAATAACCTATGACTACATTAATTACAAATATAAAAGAGTTGCTTCAAGTTAGAGATACTAATGTTTTAAAAGTATCTGGAAGCAATATGAAAACACTTCCAACTATTAAAAAAGCATACTTACTTATAGAACACGATACTATTATAGAGTATGGTAGCATGCAAGACTTAACTACTTTAGAAGCAGATCAAGTAATTGATGCTACAGGTAAAATAGTACTTCCTACTTGGTGTGACTCACATACACACATTGTATATGCTGGCAACAGAGAGCAAGAGTTTGTAGACAGAATTAATGGTTTAAGTTATGAAGAAATTGCAAATCGTGGTGGCGGAATTTTAAATTCTGCAGAAAACCTTCAAAACACTAGCGAAGAAGATCTATACCAACAGTCTATAAAACGAGTAAAACAAGTAATGAAACTTGGTACTGGAGCTATAGAAATTAAATCTGGATACGGATTAACTACAGAAGCAGAACTAAAAATGCTTCGTGTAATTAAAAGAATAAAGAAAGAATTTCCTCTTAAAGTAAAGGCTACGTTTTTAGGAGCACACGCCTTACCTAAAGCATATAAAGACAATAAAAAAGGCTATTTAGACCTAATTATTAATGATATGTTACCTAAGATAGAAAAGGAACATTTAGCACATTATATAGATATTTTTTGCGAAAAAGGATACTTTAGCTTAGAAGACACAGACCGTTTACTTACAGAAGGAAAAAAACATGGCCTCACTCCTAAAATTCATGTAAACCAATTTAATGCCTTTGGTGGTATAGCTTTAGGTGTAAAACACAATGCACTTTCTGTTGATCACTTAGAAGAATTAAAAGATGAAGATATTGAAGCTTTAAAAAACAGTAACACAATAGCAGTAGCTTTACCTTCGTGTTCCTATTTTATAAGTATTCCTTACACTCCTGCTAGAAAAATTATTGATGCAGGATTACCATTAGCTTTAGCATCAGACTATAATCCAGGAACAACACCTAGTGGTAATATGAATTTTGTGGTTAGCACAGCTTGTATAAAAATGAAAATGACTCCTGAAGAAGCCATTAATGCAGCAACTATAAATGCTGCTTACGCTATGGGAATTTCTAAACAATACGGAAGCATTACAAGAGGTAAAAAAGCAAATTTAATTATTACAAACCCTGTACCTAGTTACAACTATTTACCTTACGCTTTTGGCGAAAACCATATAGACACAGTACTTATTAATGGTAACATTCTAGAATAAAACCTATAGTTTTCCAGTAACAAACTAGATCTTTTACTAGTAAATAAAAAAGCCTGAAACTATAACAGTTTCAGGCTTTTTATATATTATGTTATATCTTATTTTAATGTAAACTCATTAGAAGAAACTAATTCAGTTTGATTAAAAACATTTATAGTATAAAGTCCTTTTACAAAATCATCATCACCTCTTGCTTCTACAAACTCACAAACATCTAAAGAGTTGTTTTCATAATTAAACTTACTAATAACACTATAATTTAAGGTTTTATCATCAAATTGTATTTGAGCATTCTCACCTAAAGTATTGTTATTTGGGTCTATTACTTGTACAAATAATTCTTGGTCTCCTGCTTGTACTAAGCTATTTTTAGCAACAGTATAGCATACTCTAATTTTATCTACACGTCTAGCTCTTTCTGTAGGAATAAGTTTTCCTGAACTACGCTCAATAACACCATAACCTTTTAAGCCAACTGTATTTAAAACAGCAGCTGTTTCAACAACTTCTGCCAATGCTGTATTTTGTACTAATAAAGAATCTGTAAACATAGTACGTTGTTCTAGTCTAACTTTAGTACTATCTAAAGATGTTGCCAACAATTGGTTTTCTACTTTTAATCTATCATTTTCAACTAAAAGCACATCCATTTCCTTTTGTAAAGACAAGTATTTTTGCTTGTATTTCCATAAGCTAGCTATATTATTTTCAGAAACTTTTAAAGAATCCATTAAACTTTGAATACGTTCTTTAGCTTCAATCAATTTTTCATTTGAAATATCATTTTCTTCAATGGCAATATCGTATTGCTTGGCCATGTTACTCAAGTCATTCATAACCATTTGCTTTTCTTTTACAAGATTTTCTTCATTCTCTTTTTTTTCTTGATATAATTGAGAAGTGTAAAATCCAGTTCCTAAAAATAAAGCCAATGCTATACCTAAAGCTACTTTTAATCCTATATTACTTTTTTTGTCTGTCATAATTACTCATTTTAAAGGTTAAATTTAGAGCGTAATGTTTCACCAAATATATTTATTTAATTATTAGTTTATACTTATTTAGAGTAAAAAATGTACTTTTAGTTACTCAAAAAAACCTATTTTTAGCACATGGATAAATTAGTTTTATTTAACAAGACTACACTAAATAGCTTACTAACCAAAAGATCAAATGAATCTAAATTTGGAGAACATATCACTATGTTAACCTCTGTTTCCAATATATACGAACAACTTAAAAATTTAGATGTTACTTATGTAATAATAGGACTACCTGAAGACGTTGGTGTTTTTGCAAACCAAGGAAAACCAGGAACTTACAGCGCTTTTGAGACTACACTTAAAATTTTGTTAAATATACAAAGCAACGCAAATACCTTTGCTAAAAAAGTACTTGTTCTTGGCCATTTAGATTTTAATGAGGAACAAGAAAAAAAGAACCTTTTAGATCAAACTAAGAAAAAAGATATAGCAAAAGCTAGAAAAATAGTTTCTAAAATAGACAAACACGTAGTGAGTTTGGTACATGATATTGTAAAAGCAGGAAAGAAACCCATTATTATTGGTGGAGGTCATAATAACGCATATGGCAATATTAAAGGTACCTCACTAGCCTTAAACACCTCTATTAATGCTGTAAATTTTGATGCTCATACAGATTTTAGAGAAGAAGAAGGAAGACATAGTGGTAACGGATTTAGTTACGCTTTCGCGGAAGGATTTTTAAAAAACTATTTTGTTTTTGGCTTGCATGAAAATTATACTTCGCAAAACATTTTAAATACTCTAAAAAAACTAAAAACAATAGATTACAATACTTTTGAAGATATAGTAATTAGAAAAAAACGAAAGCATAAAACAGAAATAAAACGTGCTTTAGCGCATGTTGCAGACAAACCTTTTGGTATAGAAATAGATTGTGATGCTATTGAAAATATACCAAGTAGCGCAATGACACCAAGCGGATTTTCTGTAAATAAAGCCAGACGTTTTGTTTATAATTTTGCCAATCACAAAAACGCAACCTATTTACATATTTGTGAAGCTGCACCAATACCTGAAACCCAAACTCAGGTTGGTAAATTAATTACTTATTTAGTAACCGATTTTATAAGAGCAAATGAAGATTAAAATCATTACGTTTCACAAAGAATACGCTAAAGATTTCTATACCTTAAATATAGAATGGTTAAAAAAATACTTTGTAGTAGAGCCTTATGATGAAGAGGTTTTAAGCAACCCAGAAAAATACATTATACACAAAGGAGGCTTTATCTTCTTTGCCTTATTAGAAAACAAAGTGGTTGGCACAGTGGCTTTAATGCCAATGCAAGAAAAAGGCACTTTTGAACTTACTAAAATGGCTGTTTCTCCAGAATTTAGAGGATTTAAAATCGGACAAAAATTAATGCAGCACTGTTTAGATTATGCCAAAGACCAAAATTTTAAAAGACTACTACTCTACTCTAGTAAAAAGCTAGAAAATGCCATTTATATATATAGAAAATTTGGTTTTATTGAAGTACCTGTAGAACCTAATTGTCCGTATTTACGCTGTGATATTAAAATGGAATATCCGTTATAAACATAAAAAAAACGCTTTCATAAACGGAAGCGTTTTTTGTTCTAAAACAACGTTAAGCATTAAAGCAACAACATTAAGTTCCGCATTTATTTAATGCCATTTCTGTACATTAATACTTGTGTTGTAATTCAAGAACATAACTAACTATTTTTTAAAAGCTCTTGTTGAAAAACCTCTAAACTTTTTCCGTACGCAACAGGATGTTCTAATTCTATCAACGCACGCTCTAAAGCACCTAATACTGCTAAAAGATCATTTGCAGATACAGAACCCATATGACCAATTCTAAAATAGGAGTTTTTTATATCTGAAAGCAATCCTCCTGCAATAATAACATTGCTTTGAGCAATTTTGCTACGCAATGCAGCACCATCTATTCCTTTTGGATAAAAAACAGCAGTCAAGGTATTGGCTGCTAATTTGTTTGATTTTGGTAAAATATCAAGATGCAAAGCTTCTATTGCTGCTCTAAATGCACTTGCTAATTGTTGATGTCTTTTTATACGATTATCTATACCTTCATTACAAATAATCTTTAAACTTGTTTCTAAAGCTATAACTAAATTTACTGCTGGAGTACCAAAATACGAAGGTTTACGTGCTTCATAAGCCTTCATTATAGGTAACCAATTACTAAAATCTGCATAATAATTACACACAGGCGTTTTTCTGTTTTCCCAAACTTGCATTGCTCTTTCAGAAACCATTAAAAGCGCAAGACCTGGAGGAACACCAACGGCTTTTTGAGATGCTGTTAATACCACATCTATTTCCCATTTATCCTGCTGTAACTCTTCTCCTGCAACCGAGCACACACCATCTAAAATACTTAACACATTATATTTTTTAGCCAATTTTGCTATTGGTTTTGGATCTAGCAATACACCTGTAGAAGTATCTACATGTGTCATGGTTAAAGCTTTGTATGGCTTGGTTTTTAAAGCTTCTTCAATAGCATCTAAAGATACCGCTTCACCAACACCAGCTTCTAAAACAGTGGTATTTGCACCATAACGAGATAAAATGTCTTCAAATCTTTTACCAAAATATCCCGAAGAAATTACTAATACATTATCTGCAGGTTCTATAAGGTTTACAATAGCCATATCCATTGCTAACGTTCCTGTACCTGCAACAATAAAAGGCTGACCTGCTGGAGATTTCCAAACCTTTCGCATGCACTCTAAACTATTACCAAAAGCTTCAATAAAATCTGGAGCAACATGGCTTGTAGTTGCCATAGACATTGCCTGTAATACATCTGGTTCAAACTCAATAGGACCAGGAATCATTAATAACTTTCTTCCTTTCATTTTATAGTATGTGTTATTTAAAAAAGGCAACACACTAAGATGTTGCCTTTTTTTAAAATTATTTATCTAAAGCTAGCTCACGCTCTTGCTCTTTTTGTTTCATTTCAAATTGATTAGAAGTGTTTTTTTCACCTCCTGCTTTTAGTGCTTTTTCACCTGCAAAGAACGTTTTATGGTCATCACCAAGATCAGATCCAGCCATTCTTTGGTGTTTTACACAAGAAACCCCTTTTCTAATTTCTTGACGCTGTACTTCTTTAACATAAGCTAACATACCATCTTCACCAAAATAACCTTTGGTTAAATCATTCATATGTAACGCTGTAGTATGATAAGTTGGTAAAGTTATTAAATGATGGAAAATTCCAGCTTCTTTTGCGCCATCTAATTGAAATGTTTTTATTTTTTGGTCTGCTCGATAACATAACTCTGTAGCATCATATTGTGCATCCATTAAATTTGTTTTATCATAAGCAGTCATATCCATTCCTTCTGCAAGCATTTCTTCATATACTTGATTACGGAAATTTAATGTCCAATTAAATGAAGGCGAATTATTATATACCAATTTAGCGTTAGGCACAATTTCTTTAATACGGTTTACCATATGTGCAATTTGTTTTACGTTAGGTGTTGGTGTTTCAATCCATAATAAATCTGCACCATTTTGTAAACTAGTTACACAATCTAAAACAACGCGATCTATGTTTGTTCCTGCTTTAAATTTATACAATCCGTTTGGTAAACGTACAGGACGCACTAATTTACCTTCTCTTTTAAGTAATACATCATCTTCTCTAGCTTCTTCAATAGCAATTTCTTCTGCTTCAACAAAAGCTAAATATTGCGAAGCTAAATCTCCTGGCTCTTGACTAACTGGAAGCTTTTGTGTTAAACCAGCACCTTCAGAGTCTGTTCTAGCTACAATAATTCCGTCATCTACACCTAATTCTAAAAACGCATAACGTACAGCGTTTAGTTTAGCTATAAAATCTTCATGAGGAACGGTTACTTTTCCGTCTTGATGACCACATTGTTTCGCATCAGACACCTGATTTTCAATTTGAATAGCACAAGCACCTGCTTGTATCATTTTTTTAGATAATAAATAAGTAGCCTCTTCATTACCAAAACCTGCATCTATATCTGCAATAATAGGCACTATATGTGTTTCAAAATTATCAATTTGATCTTGCACATCTTCTCCATTTTCAAGTCTTCTAAATAAATCATTTAGTTCTATAGCATCTGCTTGACGTAAAAAGTCGTAGATTTCTTCAATTAAACTAGGCACAGCAGTTTTTTCATGCATTGATTGGTCTGGTAATGGTCCAAATTCTGAACGTAAAGCAGCAACCATCCAACCAGAAAGGTATAAATATCTTTTACTTGTAGTTTTATGGTGTTTTTTTACAGCAATCATTTTTTGTTGCGCAACAAATCCATGCCAGCAACCTAATGATTGTGTATAGTTTGTATGATCTGCATCATAAGCAGCCATATCTTCACGCATAATTGCAGCTGTGTATTTAGCGATATCTAATCCTGTTTTTAAACGATTTTGAGCAACCATTCTAGCTGCACTTTCAGGATGTATTGCGTTCCAACTATTTCCGTACTTTGCTTTTAGATTTCTTACCGTTTCTAAGGCAGAACTATACTTGCTTTGTGCTAAATTTTTCATAATTTTGTGTTTAATTATTAAGGTTATTCTATATTTTGATAATTACGTCTCGTAATCTATTGCAGTAGTTGCGAGACATTTTTTTTTAAATGTATTGGTATGCTGGAAGGGTTAAAAACTCTTGAAAAGCATCTTGTGTTACTAGTTTTTCAAATAAATTTATTGCTAATTCAAACTTGGTATTTTCTATTTTATCTTTACCTATCATAGCAAGTATTTTTTCTACTTCGCTATCAAAAATACTAGCAAACAAATCTTTAGTAAAGACTCTTCCGTCTTCAAGTTTTACTTCATTTTTAAGCCATTGCCACACTTGTGTTCTAGATATTTCTGCTGTTGCAGCATCTTCCATTAAATTATAAAGCGCTACAGCACCATGACCTCTTAGCCAAGCTTCTGTATACAAAATACCAACGTTTATATTTTTTCTAATGCCAGCTTCTGTTATCGTTCCTTTTGGCATTTCAACCAAATCTTGCGCTGTAATATGTACATCTTCTCTTAACACATGTAATTGATTTGGTGTTGGCATATGTTTGTTAAACTCATCCATTGCCACAGCAACTAAATCTGGATGCGCAACCCAAGTACCATCATGACCATTTATAACTTCACGCTCTTTATCTTTACGTACTTTTTCTAAAGCTGCAGCATTAGCTTCTTCATTATTTTTAATAGGAATTTGAGCTGCCATTCCACCAATAGCAAGAATTCCTCTTTTGTGACAACGTTGTATTACAAGTTTAGAATATGCATCCATAAAAGGAGACGTCATGGTTACTTGATCGCGATTAGGAACCATAAAACCGGAATGGTTTCTAAACTTTTTAATGTAAGAGAAAATATAATCCCAGCGACCACAATTTAAACCAACAATATGTTCTTTAAGCTCATAGATAATTTCGTCTAACTGAAAGCTAGCAGTAATAGTTTCTACTAAAACGGTTGCTTTAAAAGTACCTTGTGGTACGTTTAAATATTCTTGCGCAAAGACAAATACCTCATTCCACCAACGTGCTTCTAAATAGTGTTCTAGTTTTGGAAGGTAAAAATATGGAGCTGTACCATTTTCAAGTAATGTTTTTGTATTATGAAAAACATACAAACCAAAATCTACTAAACTACCAGAAGTTTCTTCATTATTAATAAGAATATGTCTTTCGTTTAAATGTAAACCTCTAGGTCTTACAAGTAAAACTGCTGTTTTATGGTTTAGTTGGTATGATTTATCTTTTTTAGAATCATATAAAGAAATGGTTTTAGTATTAGCATCGATTAAGTTTTGCTGACCTACAATACTGTTTTTCCAGGTAGGAGCATTACTATCTTCTAAATCTGCCATAAACGTTTTAGCTCCAGAGTTTAAGGCATTAATAATCATTTTTCTATCTACAGGACCTGTTATTTCTACACGTCTGTCTTGCATATCCAGAGGAATTCTTCCTGCAGTCCAATCTCCTTCTCTAATATTTTTTGTTTCTCTAGGAAACTCTGGAAATTTTCCTGCATCAAAAACGACTTGCTCCTGTTCTCTTCTGCTAAGTAACTCTAATCGCTTAGCGTTAAATTTTTCATGTAAAGCAGTTAAAAACTGTAAAGCATTATCTGTTAAAATTTCTGGATAATAATTTTTAACCTCTTTTGCGAATTCAAATTTCGTTTGTTTTAAAAGTGTGTTGTCCATGATGTTATAATTTTACACTACAATAGTAAAACAAACTTTTTTAAAAAACAAGCGAACGTTCGCTAAATTTTATTTTTACGCTATTTTTACAGTATTCGCAAATTTCGTATCTTTGTTTTTATAATTATGGAAGAAGAATATATAAAACTCATATTTGGCTTGAAACTCAAGCAAATACGTACAGATAAGAATTTATCCCTTTTTGGTTTATCTAAACTTTCTGGTTTATCAAAATCGTATTTAAACGAAATTGAAAAAGGAAAAAAATACCCTAAACCAGATAAGATTGCTATACTATCTGAAAAACTAGACATACCTTATGACCATATGGTATCTTTAAAATTAGACAAAAACCTAGCTCCTATTGGAGAAATTTTGCAGTCTAAAATTTTAAAAGAAATACCTTTAGAAGTGTTTGGTATTAAGGAAAGCACCTTAATAGAAATTGTAGCAAATGCTCCAGCTAAAGTAAATGCATTTATAAGTACTATTATTGAAATTGCACAATACTATAACTTTAGCAAAGAGAGTTTTTACTTGGCTTCTTTACGTTCTTATCAAGAGGCAAATAATAATTATTTTGATGATTTAGAAGCAAGTGTTCTTGCTTTTTCAAAAGCTTATCAAGTAGATTTAAATAAACCAATAACCTCAAAAGAACTTGAAGAAATTTTAGTGGAAGAGTTTAACTACACCATACATGATAACGAGTTAGATAAACATAAAAGTTTAGACAATTTACGTTCTGTATTTATACCTAAAAACAAAACTTTACTATTAGCTAGTGAGGTTGATGATGCACAACGCACCTTTATTTATGCGAAAGAATTGGCTTATAATTATTTAAAATTAGAAGACCGATTATATACTTTTTCTTGGATTAAATTTGAAAATTTTGATCAGGTATTAAATAATTTTTATGCTTCGTATTTTGCTGGAGCATTAATTTTACCAAAGGCATTAATTACCAAAAAGCTACAAGCAATTTTTGAAAAAAAGACTTTTGATGCTTCTCTGTTTTTAAAAACTATGGAATGCTTTAATGCATCACCAGAATCTTTTTACCAACGATTAACCAATATTTTACCTAAAGAATTTAATATTCAGAATTTATTCTTTTTGCGATTTACGCATAAAGCAGGTAGCGAAAAATACCACCTTAAAAAAGAATTACATCTCTCACACCAACACTCGCCTCGTGCCAATGAAACCAATGAGCATTATTGCAGACGTTGGGTTTCATTAAATGTATTAAAAGAAATAAGTAGCAATAACAAAGAGCATGTTTTTGATATGCAAATTTCTAATTACCCAAGTGATAATATGAAATATTTGCTACTAACATCAGCTACTAAAGATCCTTTTAGAGAAAACCATTACAGAAGCATTAGCATAGGCTTATTAATAAACAAACAGTTACTAAAAAAATTACAATTTGCTGAAAATAAAAAAATTATATCTAAAGATGTTGCTGTCACTTGTGAGCGTTGTGCTATTAAAAACTGTAAAGAAAGAAAAGCACCTCCTGTATTTTTAGATAAGATAGAAAAGAATAATAAGATTGAAAATGTGGTTGCTGAATTAAATAAAAGGTTTAGTTAACAGCTAATTTTATAACGGTTCTGTATATGAAAAGTACGTATTTGTATGCGAGGATTTTCCGAAGGAAAATTAGAAGTTAGCAAACGAGTAACTAAATTTGGTTTAGGTAAAACTAGCAACTTTTTTTATACGCTGTTACCCAACGTTTTTATTCTATAAGACCAAACAATGTGTTATCATCGAAATCAACAATTTTTAAAATTCCTTTTTCTTTGGAATAGTAAAGAGTTTTCGGATAATTTCTGAGTAAATATGCATTTGAATATTCAACTCCTTCTACATTAGTTGTATCCATAAATTCGTTTTGAAAATAATAGAAGTCATCTCCAAAACAATCATAAAGGTAAGCTGTAAATTCAAAGCCATTATCTCTATCTGCTTTTACTTTAATCTCACCTTTATAGCAATTTGAATTATCGGTAAACAAAATTCTTCCAATTTCTATAAGTTCTTCTGAATAAGATACAAATATAAATGACGACTCATTAGGACCATCTTCAACATATTCTATACTTTTCGATTCTACAGAAAAAGATATAATTTCATTAGTTTCTATGTTTTTGAGTTGAAAAGTATCACCTGCTTCATATGCTAAGAACTCTTTACCTTCCTGACTCAAATCATAATATCGGTCTTCAATTTTGCAAGATGTAACTAATAAAAAGAGAAGTAATATTTTAAAGCTGTTTTTCATCTTAGTTTTTTAAATATTGGGTAACTATCTATTATACAAAACCTAAACTATCATGCATTCTTAAAAAAAGGGGATTTCAAACAACTAAACCTTTAAAACAGGGTTTTTAATGCCTGAATAACCTCATCTGGTTCTGAACGTGTTCTATAATCTACATTAACATAGCTCCATTTTACCACGCCATCTGTACCTAAAACAAAGGTTGCTGGAATGGGTAAAATATTTTTATTGCCATTATTTATTGTTTCTAGATCTAAATTACGATCTACACGCATATGCTCCATTAAAAATTCTGGTACTTCCCAAGAAACACCATATTGCGTTGCTACTTTTGCATCTTGATCAGACAATACAACAAACTCCATTTTACTAATTTCATTTTTTGTCATAGATCCATCAGGAACCTCAGGACTAATTGCTACTAAGGTAGCACCTAACGCATGAATATCCTTTAATTTAGCTTGCAAGGCTCTAAGCTGTAAATTACAATATGGACACCAACTACCTCTATAAAAAGCAACTACAACAGGACCTTTAACTAATAAGCTATGTAAAGATATTGATTTACCATCTGCATTAGGAAGCTCAAAATCTGGAGCTTTTTCCTTTACTTTTATTGCATTAGCGCCTAGTTGAAATGCTTTTGCCTCTTCAATAATAGCGTCAACACCTTTCATGAAGTCTGGTTTTGCTTGTCTTCCTGCTGCTATTTTAGCATCTGTTTGTTCTTTTAATGTTTTCATTATTTGTTTTTATCAAATGTAGCTAATGGGTTTGTGTAGGTGGTGTGGTTAAGTAACCAATTTAGTGTTTTATTATACATGATTTAAACCATTGTATTTTTTTCAGTTAATAATTTTCTAAAAAAATATATCAGTCCGAAAACAGGAAAAATTATATCTAATCCTTTTGACCAACCAAATTGGAATAAATAGGTCGTTCTAAAATCATCTAAGTCAATATTTGCTAGATAAAATCCATAAATATAATTAATTGCAGCTATTACAATTGTGAGAATAAATGTTGTAAATAATAGAAAATATATTGTTTTGTTTTTAGGTATATCCTTTTTTAAATATTGATTATATAAAAAAATCAAAATCAAGAGTGATAAAATTCCTATAATAATATTCAATGTAAAAAGAACATATTCATTTTCAATTCTCAACTCCACATTCAACCAAAGAAGCAACTGGGTCAATACGTTATATAATTTTTTAAAAATCAGATAGATTAAAACGCTTGATAAAGCTATTCGTATTGTTTTATTTTTCATTAAAGTTGAATGTTGTCATATAGTGGGTAAATACAAAATAATTGGTGCAAGTAAAGAAACAATTGGCTAACTGTTTAATTTAAACCATTTTTTTATTAAACACAGATATTTTAACAAAGTAGAACTACTATTCTTCTTCTTCGTTTAAAATATCCTCTTTTATCTCTTTTTCTTTTACAATTACTTCTTTTACAGCCTCTTTTTTTACCGTTTCTTTCAATGCTTTAATAGAATCTATTTGACGTTGTAACTTTTCTATTTGCAATGCTTCTTTATCTACAACAGGAATTGCTTTTATAGAGTCTAAAATCTTTTGTGCTGTTTCTACAGTTTTTGTTTCGTCTACAAAATAGTAACCTATACCTTCACTTGCTCTCCAAGCTTCGTTTAACTGGTCGTACACTGTTTTTTCCCATTGACTTGGGTGTTTTGCATCAATCCAAACAACATCTCTATATTCACTATCAATTAGTGCTAAATCTGGTGTTGCAGAACCATCAAATTGTGAACTTTCATCACGAACAGCAGAAACGGTTCCTAGAAAAAACATACGTTTTCTGCCTGCAACATCTTTTATATATGGTCTAAATTCTACAGGTTTATTTACAGACCAATCATATTCTTTTCTTGACTCTATAACTTTTAAAGGCATAGCAGAAACTCCTGCATATCCTTGTTTTTTTGCTGCATGATCATAGTAATACAAAGCGTCTGTACCATCTGCAGGTACAAACACACTATAGGTTAAACTGGTACGCTCATCTCCTACTGGTTCTAAACCAAACCAATGATACAAACCACTATATGCACTTATTTTAGTATCTGAAAAATCAAAATCGGTTACAAAAGGTTGTTGGTTTTGATCATTTGGTAAGTCTGGAATTTTAACTGCTGTTTCCATATTCCAAGGTAACGGATCACTAAATCCGCCAAGAAATTTTAAAGACTCTGCTTGTAAACGAGATACTTTTTCTGCTAAGGTATTTTGTTTGGTTAAATACGGATAATTCTTCATTTCTTCTGGAGAAATATAAGTTCCTTTACCTATTAAAATACGCTCGATATAATCGTTAAAATCATGTTCACCACTTTCTACAACCATTACACCTCCAAAGGTTGGATACGGAAACAAAAAGCCTTTCCATTTAATTAAGCTTACAACTTCTACCCATTCTCCTGCATCGTTTTTCATATAAAAAGTATCACTTGGCTCAAAATTAAAAAGCATCCAAGGATTAAAACGCTGCACTACTGCATTGTATGTATTTCTACTAAATTTTAAAGATTCACCAATAGAAAAGGTTACAGCAATACGGTTTTCACTAGAAAAACGCGGAAATGGTGTTGTGCTAGATACTGCAAATACCTCTTCGGTATTATCACTCATACCTTGCCAAACGTATTTTTCGGTTGGCTGTATTGCCATAGTCCATTTATTTAATCCATCTACTCGTACTAAATGTGGTAAGGAAACATCTTTGGTTTCACCTACACTCTCATTTGCCATCGAGTAAATGTTTCGTAATGGTTGAATACGCTCATTTTGTGTTAATGGCAACTCATTAATTTGTATTTTATTTAGATTTTTAAAAACGTTGTACGTTTTCATATAATCATACATTTTAAAATGCCATCCTACAAGATATAGTATTCCAAAAAACACGATCATCACTATTAAGGTTCCTATTTTTTTACTTCCAGTTACAGAGCTTCTAAACTTTCGTAATCCTAAAAATAGTACCATTGCACATAATAGAATTATAAAAATGTATTTTCTAAAAAATAGTAAAGCAGGCTGATAATCGTCACGTAAAACAATTAATGTAATAAGCAATATTAACGCAAGTACTATCACTCTTGTTTTTTGCTTTGCTCCTTTTTTCCAGTAGTTTTTAATCATTGAAAATTTATTTTTTCTTTCCCATGAAAATGGGAATCTTATTTTTAAAGTTTAATTTAATATGGATGCTATTTCCTGCTAAGTCAGAAAGTTGTTACATCAACCCTTTATCTTTTAAACGCTCTCTTGCGCTTTTGGTTTCCTTTTTTAGATCTTTTTTTACCTCATCTACCTTATTTTCTACTTCATCAAAAGACTTTTCTCCTTTATCTTTTAAATCTTCAATAAAATCTTTTCCTTTTTCTATGGTTTCTTGAAAAGCATCTTCAATAGATTCGCTTTTTTCATCAATTACTTCACTAGATTTAAACACTACATTTGCAACATAAGTTCCTATTAAAGTCCCAATAATCATAGACGAAAACAAAGAAATAGTTGCTAGACCTATAGGTACTAAAAACCGCGTAATTACAATACCTATTAAAAACAAAAAGGTTATAAATACAATACGAAATAATAAAGATTGCTGGTATACAAAGCCTTTTTTATCTGTAGGTTTCATTTGCAACTCTTTAGAGTTTAAAAGTTTATTAAAAAACCGATAAGCACCATTACCTTGTGATTCTCTCCAATACAAAAGAATACCAAATAAAATGGAAGCGATAAATACTATTAATTCTAGTGTCATGATTTTTAGTTTTATAAAGACTTCTATAAAATTAGTCTAATTTCTTTAGATATTGTTACTAATAGTTGCAATTACCCAATCTTTCATAGAGTCACTCCATGTAGTATAGGTATTATAAAATGCTTCTTTATCATACCAATACAAGAACAAAACATCTTTAGGCGAAACTTTAATTAGTAGTTTCCAGATTAAATCTTGATGTTTTGCATTTAATGAAGAATGTGGTTTGTGCAATGCATCATAAAACTTTTGATCTACTAAATCATGAATTTTAAAGGCATTACTACGCTCTAATCTTTCTAAATAAATTTCTACTCCATTTACGCGTTTTAAAGCTGCTGCATCTATGGTATTTAAATATCTTCTAAACAAAACACTATCGTCTAAAATATCTTTTATAGGATGCTTTGTTTCTTTTAGTTCTTGAAACAGCATCCTCTTTTTTACGCGACTGTATTGTGGTGTATTAACAACTTTTTCTAGTGTACACTCTGCAATTACGTGGTCTCGTAATTTCTCCATAAGCTCAGGTTGCTCAATATGAAAAATAATTACTTCATGAATAGTGTCTTTTATTGCTTGTTTGTAGGTGTTTATATCTTCAAAAACCACAATTTCACTAATAAAATCTCTCAATACAAATATACCACCAAGTGCTCTTGTATAAAAGGAACTTGTTTTAAACTCTAATGCTGGTAATTCTAAATCTCTATTACGTAAATCACCATAGGTTTTGGCAGACTGTAATAATTGCTGTTGTAGTGTTTCGTCTATAAAATTATTAGCTCTATTAAATTTTTCTATTAACTGAAACTGCTCTTTTTGTACATTATACAAGTTATTAATTAGATGAAAATGAATAGAAATGGTATTGTATTTAAGTACATCTAAAGGTTCATAAAATGCATCAATATGCTGATTAAAGTCTAAACAAATAGCGCAATCTCTAGTAATATCATTAATTTTTGCTTCATAGGTATTAAAAATAAGTTTCATCATTTCACGATCAAAAGAGTGGTATGGTATATATACTGGTTTTCCCTTTTGTAATGGAGTAATGATAATTCCGTGCGGATTTGCATCACCATGATTTAGGTAATGCATATTCTTTTTTTCTGCTGCTATTTCTGGACTCCAACCAATACCATCAATAGAAAAACTGGTAAGCGTTGTAGCATCAAAACCTAGTTTAACTAGACATTTGTTGTAACGTTCTACTAATTTTCCGCTTATAGGAATTAGTTCGCTTTGGTATAAGTTAGCATCTTTTAATTTTTGCATTTTGTTTTGGTTTCACTACATATAAACTGCAACTGTACTCTTGCCTCTTTTATCCTTTTATTTATATAAATCATGCCTACGCAGGAATGAACAAATTATTTATTTGTGCGTATTGCAATAGCATGATGGTTTTTGCATCCATAATGGTTTGATTGTTCATCATTTCTATAGCTTCAGCAAAAGAAACCTCTATCACTTCAATTTCTTCGTTTTCACTTGCTAAACCACCTCCTTCATTTACTTGCATAGCATCTGTATATTCTGCCACAAACAAAAACATTTTTTCGGTTACTGCTCCTGGAGAAGTATACGCTTCTAATACTTTTGTTGCTTTAGGTATTTTATAACCTACTTCTTCTTCTACCTCTCTTATAATACAAACTTCTGGTGCTTCGTTATTATCTATTGCTCCTGCGCAAACTTCAATAGACATACCATCATTTTTGTTATTTGCATAGGCAGGCATTCGGAATTGTTTGGTTAAAATAATAGTACTTTTTTCTTTGTTATATAATAAAACACAGGCTCCATCACCTCTATCATAACTCTCTCTAGAGATGCGTTTCCAGCTTCCATCATTAAATTGAAAATCATAATCAATTCTGTTTAATGTTGCCCACTCATTAGAGAGTACTTTGTTTTGTATGTTTTTAAGTTTATTCATTATGTTTTCGCGAAAGCGATATTTTAGTTTTTGTCTTTTTTCTTCTAGTTTTTTTTTGAAAAAACAAGCATTTATTTTCCTCTTAAAATAAAAGGAAAGCAGCATGCTAATACGTGTGTTTAATTACCAAAAGTTTCTCTAGCCTTTAAGTCTATATGCATTTGGTTTACTCTAGCATCTACTTTACGTTTAAAGTCTGTATCTGCAATAGTTGCTACGTTATCTAAATAACGAACCACTTCTTGTCTTCTTATTTCTGAAAAATCTAAGCCTTTCATATTGGCACGCATTAATTCCTGAAGCATATTAAACTTGGTATCGTAATCTTTTTTAAAATAGATTTCTGGATTATCAAACCAATCTTCTTCTAAATCAAAATCGGTTAAACGAAGCGATATTGCGCTTTGAATATTACGTACATCACGAGAAGAGAAGAATGGAAATATTTTTTGAATCTCCATATATAAATTAGCATAAAACAAATGATTATTCGTACTAAAATGCTTTTCTACTTTATCATAGGCTTGTAAAACACGTTCTTCTGTAGGTTTATTAGAAACATTTAAAATTTCTCCCATATTTTTTGCCAAACCTTGATCTTGTAAATAGCTATAATTTTCAGGACCTTGCATATTAACAAAATCAGGCATAGTGGTATCTAATTTTCGCCACCACAGATGATCTTGATCTAAAAAATCATGTTCTGTTCTTGCTCCATCAATTTTAAAACGTCCTTGTACACGTGAAATAACAGCCTTATCTAGCATTTCTGGAAGATTGGTAAATAAACCTATAGAGCTATTACCATAATTTACTGCATAAGCTCCTTCTGTATAACGTAAAAACACACCAATTACTTCTTTAACTCCTGCAGAAACCCCTTGTGTAGTACGTTCTTGCAAATTATTTTCGGCATCATCAATTGGAGCAAATATTAGTTTGCTAGGATCTTGTAAAGGTTTCATCCACGCTACCATTTTTTCTGCAGAACCTCCTTGAAAAGTACTAATTAAAGTGTCTGGCATTGGGTGAAACAAAAACGGAATATCTAAATGGTCACAATGTTCTTTTAATCGTGTTGCAATAGCAGCTATAAGCATACTTTTTCCGGTTCCTGGAATACCATAACCCATAAACACAGGCATAAAACCACCAAGTTCTTGAAACGGATTTTTCTTTGCTTCAAAATCATAACTCAGCATACGCTCTGTTAAACGTCTTGCAAAGTGTTTTGCATCTCTATTACCTACAATTTGTTCAAACTTAATTTTATTAAATGCTTTACTCTTTGCTGTACCTTGAAACACATTGTCCCAACCAGAAACTGCAAAATCACTTTTTTCAAGTTTATAGGTTCTATCTAAAATAGTTTCGGTATACTCTAAACTACTTTTACGTAGTTGAATTTCATCTATTAAGGCTTCAAAATAAACTACAGTAAAATCAATTACGTCTTTATCTGATTTTATAATATCTGGATGAGCTAAATACTTATCATAATAAAACAGTTGGCAAGAAATTCCTTTTAAAGGAGAAAGTAAAGACACCTCAGGAATACCAGCAAATTTTTGTTTCATAACCGATAAATCATCGGAAGCATGCGCTTTTAAATCATATAAAATTTTATAAGCTGTGGCAAACAGAAAATAAGCTGTTGCTGTATGCATTTTACTTTCGTATTCTCGCTTTCCGCTAGTATCTAAAACCGATTTGTTTTCAATTAAAGTAGATAAACCAGAAGCATCATAAAAGCTATCTTTTATCCAAACACCTAAAGTGATACCTTCTTGTACTGCATATAAGGTTTGATTTAAAAAAATAGGAATCGCTACAGATTCTGGTAACAAACGCTTTTTTAAAGCTAAAATGGTTTTTGAAATAGAAGTAACATGCACATTACTGCCATTATTAGCTCTAGATAGATATAAAAGTATCGATTCTTCATTACCATTATCTTCTTTATTTTTTGCGCGTTGGCTTTGCTCCCATTGTACAGATTTTATATACGAAGTTGCCTCATCACGAAGCATATCTAGTTCATTTTGCTTTATTGGGAAAGTTGAGTTGTGTTCCATTTTTTCAGTATTCGGTTTTCAGTTAGCAGTAATCAGTAATCAGTTTGCAGTGGTCAGTATGTGTTTAATTTAACCTGAAATTATACAATCTTGCTGCTTCTTCAATTTCTGAATCTAAATTACCATCAAACTTAAAGCTATGAATCATCCATATATCCTTTGGTTTATAAAACTGAAATGTAAATCGGATTGGTTGTCTATCATACTTTACCAAATAGCTCATTAAAATAAAGCTATCTGCTAATTTTTTCTCTAGTATTAGTTCTTTACCATAATACTTACCTACAAAATCTTCATTTAATCCTTCTAACTGGCTTTTAAGTTGAATAATACCATCTGCCGATTTACTAATCCATTTATTAGGCTTATATAAATTATCAATTGCTACTGTTGCTCCTTTTTCTTTAAATTCTGTAAAAAATTGCTCTACAACTTCTGTTGGATCGCTTTGAGCGGAAACAGAAAGAGATATAAAAAGCACGATAATGAATAAGACTTGTTTCATTTAATTTTATTTAACGGTTTAAAATTTATTTTAATTCTGAAATCTGAATTGGTGCTTTGGCCAACTTATTCATAATTTCTGGTGTTTTACTATACAGTAATTGAATGATTCTGTGTGGTGCAAATACGTAGCGTTGATTAAAAACGGTATCCCATTTTTGAAAGGTTTGCTTGCTAAAAAAACTACCTTCTTTAAATTCGCTTTGCGATTGTAACTCATCCATTTTTAAAGAAATTGCGTAAGAGTTTAACGGAATGGTTTTACCTGCTATGCCTTCTAGAATAGCGTGTGTTACTTTATTTTCGTCTTTTGCAAAAACGCTATGTATTGGTCCTAAATCTATTCTTTTAATTAATTTAGGAAACACATTAGACAAACGTTTATCAATACCATAAGCCATAGTATCTAAATTCATTGCTCTATCTGCAACGGTTTTTAGCGTTGTATATATTTCGTCTTTTTCTTTTTGCGGATTGCTTCCATCATAATCAAAATACATATAGCATATAAATGGTCTGTTGTGCGACACATCATAAAAGCTCCAGCTTACCATATATTTAGCTACTGCATTTTCTGGTGCTTCTAAAATTTTACCTTGTACAAAACGGTTGAAAATGTATTCTTTTTTTGCGGAAGCATAATATACTATTGAAGCTGCTTGAAAGAGTTTTCTTTTAGATATTGGTTCTTTTTTATGTAATAAGGTATTTAAAAACTCTTTTTTTAAAGTTTCTACATCTGTAAGTTTACCTAAGTATTCTTCACGCAGCTCTAAGTCATTAAACAGATAGCGAAACTCTAAGTAATTTGGAAATCCAGAATCTGTTAAATCTACTTTCATATTTTCTTCGTCGTCATACATATATTTTATACGCATGGCTTCAATAGAATACAATAACAAATCACTGTATTGTTTAAACAATAGAATTTCTTGCTGGTTTAGTATTTGTTTTTGTTGTACAGCAACCAAAAGTTCTTTTAGAGCAAAGTCTACCATTTCATGATAGAAAACATATTGCTCTTTGGAGTCGAGTATTGCGGAATCTAAAGGTGTTACTATCATTTTTTTACTATTAGCTTATTGCTTTGGCTCTTAGTTTATGGTTACGCAAATGCTGCGTTAAGGATTGAACGGTTTGTTTGAGCTCCTCGCAGAGAGCGAGTAGTGAAAGCCTGACCCTCTGAAGCTTTTTTTTGCGAAAGAGGGTAACGCTATACTTATTTTAACCTAATAAATCGTCTTCATTAGCTTCTGGTTTTGGCGTTTCTGTTGGCTCCTTTTTTTCATTTGAAGGCGCGTTAGCATCTGCTGCATAGTAGTCTTCAAAAATCTCTTTCATATCAATTCCGTAACGCTCTGCAAAATTCTTTTGTATGGATTTATCTTTGTTTCTAATTTCTTGTAAAGCTTCGGCATAGCTACCATAAACACCTTGCATTACTTTTTCATGCACAGGAATATTGTCCATCATTTCTTGACGTGCTTTTGCGCTTGCTGTGTGCATTGCTGCTAGAGTTTCGCCAATATGCTCGTCTGTTTTTACTCCTAAATGCTCTAAAATGGCAGCAAATTCTTGATCGGTTCTTGCTTTTAAAGCTACTACATAACCATCATAGTATTTAAGTCGCTCATCGGTATCACTTTTTAGTTTTGCACGATGTGTTTGCAAGTTGCTACGTAAAGAAGTTAGTACTTTAATGGTTAAATTATGCTTGTGCACAAAGCTATCTTTAGAAGCTGCAAGTGTAGTATATGCGTTTTTAAGTCCTTCTAATTCTTCTACCTTTTGCTCTAAGGTGGTTACTTGAGAAAGCGCATCTGAGTATTCTGTAGATTGTTTGTCTGCAACCTCTTCAAGTGCTTGACGTGCTTGTTTTAATAAGGCGTATTGCTCTTCTAGTTTTTCTTCTACTTCTTTCTTTTTTTGTAATGCTTTTGTATGGTTATTACTAGCTTCTACAATGGCTGTTTTAAGACTTTCTTCAACTTCTTTAATTTCTAGTTCTCTGTCTTTTAAGCGTTTTATTGCTGCTTGACTTTTAAAGGAAAGTTCGTTTAACAAGGTTTGCACATCTGCACTTTCAATACGTTGTTGAAACATTGCTTTTGCTTTATTATCTGAAGCATCACGTTCTTTCTGTGCCGCTTTAAGTTCTTGTTCGGCTTTTTTTATTTTGCTTTTTCTTCCCCAAAGGTTATTCCAGAAATTATCTGGTTTTGCGTTTGCGTCTTCTAGTTCTACTTTAGCACGTTCTAAACGCTTAACAGCATCATCTATAATTTTTTGTTCTGCAGGATTTAAAGCAGAAAAACCTTCAAACATAATACCAACTTCATCTTGATAATCTGTTAAGTCTTTAATAGCATCTAATAAGGTAGTTCTGTCTTTTTCTGCCATATCAACAACATTATCTAATGTTGCGTTTAATATTTTCTGACGACTTTCTGGGTCATCTTCTTGCGCCAATTTAGACTTCATTTGGTCTATGGCTTTTCCCCAGTTTACATCTACCTTTTCTGTTTTCTCATTGGAATTTGTTTCTAATAAATCAAAATCATCAGACATATTATATTATGTGTTTTAAGTTGAACAATCTATGGATAAGCAATTTCGCTAAAAATTATCAGTATCAAAAACGAAATCATTTAAAATATAAGTAGATAAAAATAAAATTTTGTTACATTATAAAATAATTCATTTTCCATTATTAAATTTAATAATTAAAAAGAAAAACTTATGAAAAATATAGCAACACTGCTGTGTATTGCTTTTTTATCTTTTACTAGTTGTAAAAAAGAAAGCCAGCCAAATAAAGAATTAACCGATAAAAAAGAGGTAGAAACAGCGATTAAAACCGATTTAAAAATTATTCCGATAGAGCATGCAACAATGGTTTTAGAGTATGAAAACAATGTTATTTATGTTGATCCTGTTGGAGGTGCTGATGCTTTTAAAGACCAAAAAAAACCAACGCTTGTTTTAATTACAGACATTCATCGAGACCATTTAAATACCGAAACTTTACAAGCACTAGATTTAAGTCATGCTACACTTGTTATGCCCAAAGCTGTGGCTGAAAAACTACCAGAATTAAAAACTTTAAAAAATATTATTTTAGAAAATGGAAAAACAACAACAGTTGCTACTATTTTAATTGAAGCAGTGCCCATGTACAATTTACGTGAAGAAGCATTAAAATTTCATGCTAAAGGAAGAGGTAATGGATATGTGCTAACTCTAGGTAAAGAGCGTATTTATATTTCTGGTGATACCGAAGATATTCCAGAAATGCGTGCTTTACAAAATATTGACAAAGCATTTGTTTGTATGAATTTACCTTATACCATGCCTGTAGAAAGCGCTGCAAGTGCTGTTTTAGAGTTTAAACCTAAACAAGTATATCCATATCATTTTAGAGGTACAGAAGGTTTTAGTGATGTTGCTTTGTTTAAAAATATAGTGAATAAACAAAATAAGGATATTGAAGTAATACAGCTACAATGGTATTAATAATTTAAAGACTTACATCATTCTTTAAATGTTTTTTATATATTTGATTTAAATGAGCCTCAAGACTATTATTTAATATAATTATGATACCCTTACTTACCTCTTGTATTTTTATATTTATAGAACAATTTAGTATTGTTTCTATTTTAGCTGTTAGTGTTATTTTCTTTTTAGTTTTATTAATTCTTGGTGTAAGAAAATCTTATAAACTAAAAGCTGAAAACGAAAGATTAATGAATGCTACTAATGAACTATTAAAAGAAGAAAAGCAAGAATACCAAGATTTTACAAATAGCCATATTTATAGCAACGAAAACTAAATGGTAACAAGTATTTTAACAGCCCTTTTTGTTGTTTTTATTTTAGTTTTAGGCATCAACCTAAAGAAAACACTTTATGTTAATGAACATGAAGCTAGCATTTTAAAAGCACTAGATACTTTTGATAAAAACATTAAGGAAATAGATGAAATTTCTAAAATCCCTAATTATACTTTAACCAAAGATCATCTTTACAATAAATAAAAAAACCTGCATTTAGCAGGTTTTTTTTATTCTTTATACATAACTAATTATCTAACTAGCTTTTTATATTTAATTCGTTTTGGCATTAAGTCACCACCAAGACGTTTCTTTTTATTTTCTTCGTATTCACTAAAACTACCTTCAAAGAAATATACTTGAGAGTCTCCTTCAAAAGCAAGGATATGTGTACAAATTCTATCTAAAAACCATCTATCGTGACTAATAACTACAGCACAACCAGCAAAGTTTTCTAAACCTTCTTCTAAGGCACGTAATGTATTTACATCTAAATCATTGGTAGGCTCATCTAAAAGCAATACGTTTCCTTCTTCTTTAAGTGTCATAGCAAGGTGTAAACGGTTACGTTCACCACCAGAAAGTAATTTTACTTTTTTATTTTGCTCACCTCCAGAGAAATTAAATCGGCTTAGGTATGCTCTAGAATTTACTTCTTTTCCTCCCATCATTACCAATTCTTGCTCATCACTAAAATTTTGCCAAATTGTTTTTTCTGGATCTATATTAGCGTGTTTTTGATCTACATATGCAATTTTAGCTGTTTCCCCTACTTTAAACTCTCCTTTATCAGGAGTTTCTTCTCCCATAATCATACGGAAAATAGTAGTTTTACCTGCACCATTAGGACCAATAACACCAACAATACCTGCTTGTGGTAAATTGAAGTTTAAATCTTCATATAACAACTTATCTTCATAGCCTTTACTTACACCTACAGCTTCAATAACGTTGGTACCTAAACGAGGTCCATTAGGAATATAGATTTCTAATTTTTCGTCAAGTTGTTTTTGATCTTGACTCATTAGTTTATCGTAATTTTTTAAACGTGCTTTTTGTTTGCTTTGACGTCCTTTAGCTCCTTGACGTACCCAATCTAACTCACGCTCTAGTGTTTTTTGACGTTTAGAAGCGGTTTTACTTTCTTGTGCCATACGTTTAGACTTTTGGTCTAACCAAGAAGAGTAGTTTCCTTTCCAAGGAATTCCTTCACCTCTATCTAGTTCTAAAATCCAACCAGCAACATTATCTAAAAAGTATCTATCGTGCGTTACAGCAATTACAGTACCTTTATATTGTGCTAAATGATGCTCTAACCAATGTACAGATTCTGCATCTAAGTGGTTGGTAGGCTCATCTAATAACAACACGTCTGGTTCTTGTAAAAGTAAACGACATAAAGCTACTCTACGACGTTCACCACCAGAAAGGACACTTATTTTTTTGTCTCCATCTGGAGTACGTAAAGCATCCATTGCAATTTCTAATTTGGTATCTAATTCCCATGCATTAGCAGCATCAATTTGATCTTGAAGCACTGCTTGACGGTTCATTAGCTTTTCCATTTTATCGGCATCGCTATATACTTCTTCTAAAGCAAACTGGTCATTAATACTATTGTATTCATCAAGAATAGCAACGGTTTCTGCTGCACCTTCTTTAACAATTTCTAAAACCGTTTTATCTTCATCTAATTGTGGTTCTTGTTCTAAATAACCTACAGTGTATCCTGGAGAAAAAACAACATCTCCTTGATAGTTTTTATCTAATCCTGCTATAATTTTAAGCAAGGTAGATTTACCAGAACCATTAAGACCAAGTATTCCTATTTTAGCTCCATAAAAGAAACTTAAATATATATTTTTTAATACTGGTGTTTGTGCACTTTGAAATGTCTTGGTTAAACCAGACATTGAAAAAATTACTTTTTTATCGTCGCTCATTATACTCTTCCTTTTAATGCGTTAAAAACCCAAGCGACTGCAAAAAAACCAACTCCTACAGCAGCAAATCCCCAACCTGCAACATCATCATACCTAAATGCACCTAAAGCAATTAATGCTAAACCCACAAAAATCATAATCCATGTTGCCCAAGCTAATACTGTATTTTTATTCATTGCCATTATCTATTTCAATTTTTTAGTTAGTAAATACAAATATCGCCTTTTTGTATAAAAAAAGCATCCTAAAAGGATGCTAAATTTTTAACATTGGAACTTCTATAAAAAGTATTTCTGAATCTTCTCTAGGTTTTATTTCAAAACTATCTGTTTCTGAGACACCAATGGCATCTCTAGTTTGTAAAATTTCCGTATTTATTTCAAATTCGCCATGAATATTCATAACATAAACTCCATAATTTTCACTCTTTAAAGAATAGCTGAAGTTATTGTCTTTTGTTAAACTAATTCTTGAAATTAATGCATCTTGATGAATTTTTAGCGTTCCTTCTAATTCTTCATCTATAGAAGACACTAAGGTTTGAAGCTTATTATCTCTATCTTTTATATTAAAATGTTTTTGATCATATCTTGGTGAAACATTCTGTTTATTAGGTATCACCCAAATTTGAAACAAACTTAAATGCTCATCTACAGAGCCATTAATTTCAGAATGTTGCACTCCTGTTCCTGCAGACATAACTTGTACCTCTCCTGGCACTACTTCTTGCCATTGGTCATGTACAATATTATCTCTGTGTTTAAGCACACCTTTAAGCGGAATGGTAATGATTTCCATATTATCATGAGGATGTGTACCAAATCCCATTTTAGGAGCAATAATATCATCGTTTAAAACACGTAAAGCTCCAAAATGCACTTTCTCTTTATCAAAAAAACTGGCAAAACTAAAGGAATGGTTTGCTTGTAACCATCCATGATTTGCAAATCCTCTACTCGCTGCTTTATGTATTATTGTTTTCATTTTAATTGTAATTTTAATTGTTCTTTATCTCATTTTATCTAACAAGTTGCTTAATTGAGAAGCTTCTTCTTCGGTTAAATTTTCAAGTAAATCTTTTCGGTCTGCTTTAGCTATATCTTCAAGCAACTTTAAGCCTTGATTCGTAATTTTAATATGTACTACTCTTCTATCTGTAGGACAAGGAATACGTTCAATCAACTCCTTAGCACAAAGTTTATCCATTAAACGCGTAGCATTAGGAGACCTTTCAATCATGCGTTCTTTAATAGTTTGCACTTTTAAGGGTTCTCCTGCTCCTTTTAATATTCTCAAAACATTGTACTGTTGTGATGAAATTTTAAAAGGTTTAAAAAATGACGTTTGATAACTATTAATCCAATTTGCTGTATACATAATGTTAAGCATTGCTTTTACTTTATGATTTGGAAAAGTAGAATTAATATCTTTTGAAAAATCTCCCATATTTTTTATGCTATTTTTTTATGAATAATTGAATGGATGCTTATTATAAGTTACTTTGAAACTCCTGTACTTTGTTTAATAATTGCGTATTTAATTCTTCATTAGTAACCTTTCCTTCTGAAAAATTTGCATTAAATGAAGGAAATGAAAAACTAGCAACAATATTTCCTCCCATATAAGGAAAACGTCCTGAAGCAATATCTAAAACAGTTGCTCCTCCTCTTGCTCCTGGAGAAGTTGCCATTAATAACATTGGTTTTTCACTCCATAATTTTCCATCTAGCCTAGACATCCAATCTAAAATGTTTTTAAAAACCGTTGCATAAGCACCATTGTGTTCTGCTAAAGAAAGCACAATACCATCTGAAGCTTTTATTTTATCTAAAAACACTTTTGCATTATCTGGAATACCATGCTCTATTTCATGGTCTATACCATAAAGAGGTAAAATAAAATCGTTTAAATCTAAGATATCTACTTTTACATCTTTTACTTGTTTCGCTGTATAAACCGCTAATTGTTTATTAATAGATTGTTTACTATTGCTACCTGCAAATGCTATAATATTTTTCATACTAGTTTTGTGTTTTTTTGTTAAAAATATAAGATACTACCAATAAAACTAAAGCTACTAAAGCTGTTGCTTGCCCTCCATCTCCTATCATATAATGCGCAAAAAACGCTAATATAAAAGCAAAGAAAAAACCTGCATAAGCCCATTCTTTAATAACGTTAAACTTTGGGTTCCAAATGGCAAACAACCCTAAAAGTTTTGCTATTGCATAAGGGTAAATAATATAGCTTGGATACCCAAAATTGGTAAACATTTGCGCTACTGCATCATGATTAAAAAAATACATGCTGACAGAAAACAACATTATTAATGTTAATAAGCCTGTTGCTACGTAAAAAATAATTTTATTCTTTTTCATAAATTTTGTTTTGATTTAGTGGTACAAATCTACAATAAATTCATTTATATTCCTAGGAAACTATTCCCATGTAATATTATTTAACAAAACATTCACTTTTTAAACATGATTTGGTTTTGTAAATTCGTGACAAATTAAGCAACTAATATGGACATCAACTTCAATAAAAACGAAGATTACAACAAACTTCTAGTATCTGATTTAACCAAGCGTTTAACAAAAGTTAAACTTGGTGGGGGACAAAAACGTATAGACAAGCATCATGCAAAAGGTAAAATGACTGCTCGAGAACGAGTAGATTATCTACTAGACTCTAAAGCTAAATCTATAGAAATAGGTGCTTTTGCAGGAGACGACATGTATGCAGAACATGGAGGATGTCCTTCTGGAGGTGTTATTGTTAAAATAGGATATGTACAAGGAAAACAATGTATAGTTGTTGCCAATGACGCTACTGTAAAAGCAGGAGCTTGGTTTCCTATTACAGGAAAAAAGAATTTAAGAGCACAAGAAATAGCTATAGAAAATAAACTGCCAATTATTTATTTGGTAGATTCTGCTGGAGTGTATTTACCAATGCAAGATGAAATTTTTCCGGATAAAGAACACTTTGGTCGCATTTTTAGAAACAATGCAGTAATGAGCAGCATGGGAATTACCCAAATATCTGCTGTTATGGGAAGCTGTGTTGCTGGTGGAGCCTATTTACCTATTATGAGTGATGAAGCTTTAATAGTAGATAAAACAGGAAGTATTTTTCTTGCTGGAAGCTATTTGGTAAAAGCTGCTATTGGAGAAACTATTGATAACGAAACTCTAGGTGGAGCCACTACGCATTGTGAAATTTCTGGTGTTACCGATTATAAAGCTAAAGATGATAAAGATGCTTTAGATACTATTAAGCGATTAATGGATAAAATTGGTGATTATGATAAAGCTGGGTTTAATAGAACAAAAGCTTTAAAACCAAAGGAAAACCAAGAAGATATTTACGGAATACTACCAAAAAGTCGTGCAGATCAATACGATATGTATGAAATTATTAAGCGTTTGGTAGATAACAGTGAGTATGATGAATATAAAGCAGGCTACGGAAAAACTATAATTACAGCATATGCTAGAATTGATGGTTGGGCTGTTGGTATTGTTGCCAACCAACGTAAATTAGTAAAAACCAAAAAAGGCGAAATGCAATTTGGAGGTGTAATTTATAATGATAGTGCAGATAAAGCAACACGTTTTATTGCTAATTGCAACCAAAAGAAAATTCCGTTAGTATTTTTACAAGATGTTACTGGTTTTATGGTTGGTAGCAAAAGTGAACATGGAGGAATTATAAAAGATGGAGCCAAAATGGTAAATGCGGTAAGCAACTCTGTGGTACCAAAATTTACTATTGTTATAGGTAATAGTTATGGAGCTGGTAATTACGCTATGTGCGGAAAAGCTTATGACCCAAGACTTATTGCTGCTTGGCCAAGTGCTGAACTTGCAGTAATGAGTGGTAACTCTGCCGCTAAAGTATTATTGCAAATTGAAAAAGCTTCTCTTTTAAAGAAAGGAGAAGAAATTACTCCAGAAAAAGAAGCAGAACTGTTTAATAAAATTAAGGATAGATATGACAATCAAGTTTCTCCTTATTATGCAGCTGCAAGAATATGGACAGACGCTGTTATAAACCCATTAGACACCAGAACATGGATAAGTATGGGAATTGAAGCGGCTAACCACGCTCCTATTGAAAAGAAATTTAATCTTGGTGTTTTACAAGTTTAAACACATAACTTTAAAATATAAAAAAAGGCATTTGAAAAAATCAAATGCCTTTTTTGTTATAATTACAAACTTTGATAAGAGTTTACCAATCGTATAAATTCTGCTCTATAACCTAATGTATCTTTTCCTCTTCCGCTTTCAGCTAAAGAAATAACATCTTCTATTTTTGAATTATTATGATATTGTGAATATCTTAATTGCATACCAAACAAAGCCACAGCAGCTGCAAATTGCATGTCTTTAGACGCTTGAACTAGAGCATCTTTTTGTACATGTACCATTTCAATACTTTTTTTACCATCTGGCTTTTTATATCTAAACTTAACGGTTAATATTTCATCATTAAAATCTGTGTTCACCTCCTTTTTAGTGTATTTTAAATCTGAAACTTCTTTTAAATAGTTGCTTTTTATTCCTAAAGGAATTACTTCATACAAAGCAGTAACTGTATGTCCGCTTCCCAATTCACCTGCATCTTTTGTATCATCTATAAAGTCTTGGTCTGACAACAATCTGTTTTCATATCCTATCAATCTATATGCTTGTACTTTATTAGGATTAAATTCTACTTGAATTTTAACATCCTTTGCAATAGTATAAAGTGTGCCTCCAAATTCTTTACCAAATACTTTTTGTGCTTCTTGCATAGTATCAATAAATGCATGATTACCATTTCCTTTATCTGCTAATGTTTCTAATTTAGAATCTTTGTAGTTTCCATAACCAAAACCTAATACAGATAAAAATACACCTGACTTACGTTTTTGTTCAATTAATGTTTGCATATCTTTATCACTAGAAGCACCTACATTAAAATCACCATCAGTTGCTAAAATCACTCTGTTATTACCTTTTTTATTAAAGTTTTTTTCTGCTAAAGCATATGCTAGTTCAATACCTTCTCCTCCTGCAGTAGAACCTCCAGATTGTAATTTATGTAATGCTTTTAAAATCTTCTTTTTATCTTTTCCAGAAGTAGGCTCTAGTACAACTCCTGCTGCGCCAGCATAAACTACAATAGCTACTTTATCTTGTTCTCGTAATTGATTTACCAATAACTTAAAAGCAGATTTTAATAGAGGTAGTTTATTTTGTGCACTCATAGAACCCGAAACATCTATTAAAAACGTAAGGTTACTTGCTGGTAATTCTTCATTTTTATACGTTTTACCTTGCAACCCTATCTTTACCAATTGGGTTTGGTTATTCCATGGTGTAATTGCTAATTCGGTATGTATAGAAAAAGGATGTTCTCCTGCTGGTTCTGAATAATTATAATCAAAATAATTCACCATTTCTTCAATCTTAACAGCATCTGCAGGAACATCTTGCCCATTATTAATCATTCTTCGTACATTACTATATGATGCTTTATCTACATCTATTGAAAAAGTAGATAATGGAGAATTATTTGTGGTTTTAAATTTATTTTCGTGAATTTTAGTGTAGGTCTCATTATTTATTTGATGAATATTAGGAAAAACGTAATTGCTATTTTTTGTTTTCACTAAAATCAATCCATTTTCAGCCTTTTTGCCATACAAAACCTTAGCTGCTTCATTTTTAACAACTTCTAATTTTTCAACTTTTTTGGCTTTTAAACTTTCTAACTCTTTATAAGTCGCAATTTTACCATCAATAACAATTAAAGCTTTATTCTTATTATTTGGTAATCCTCTAATTACAACTTTAGTAGAACCTCCAACATTACCATTATTATTTACAACATGTACTCCTGCTACTTTTCCTGATAGACTATTAATTATATTATTGTTAATTCGTTTTTTCCTGTTGTTTCCTTGCTTACGAGAGTTTGAAAGAAGTTCTGATCTCACCGATTGAACAGCATAACCTAAAGATTTACGCTCTCTTTTAATTCCCATAGCAGTAACTACTACTTCATCTAAGCTAGTGTCTGGTTGTAGAGATACATCTATAGTATTTAAAGCTCCAACCGTTTTTTCTGTAGGTACATAGCCAACATAGGTATAAACTAAAATATCACCAATATTTGCTTTAATGGTATATTTCCCCTCAAAATCAGTAGAAGTTCCGTTAGTTGTACCTTTTACTAAAATAGTTGCTGTAGGAAGTGCTAAGCCATTTTCATCACTTACAATTCCTGTTATTGTTTTTTCTTGTGCTTGTAATTGTATTGCAAAGAACAATACAAAAACAAATGGTAATACTTTTTTCATAAGGTTTGGTTTTAAAGTTTATATAAACTTATACCAAACCTATAGCGCACAAAACAGCAAATGCGTGAAGTATGCTTTTGAGTGCGTAAAGTACTATTTTGAGTTTTTTAATGTTTCTTGACGAAGAATTTTTCCGTTTTCACTTTCTGTAAACTTTTCTACGGAATAGATTTTCTTAGGAATTTCAAATTTTTCTAATTCAGAAAAAACAGAAGCATCTACTGTATTTGTTTTACTTTCTAGTATTAATACGATGCATTCTCCTAATTTTTCATCGGCTTCTTTAGTTATAAAAAAACGATTAGCAATCTTAGACTGTAATTTTGCTTCTAATTGTTCTGGAAAAAATTTAATTCCACCAGAATTGATCACATTATCTATGCGTCCTAACCACTCAAAAGAAGTTTTAGAATGCATTTTAACCACATCATTAGTTATAATTTTAGTTTCAGAAATTTTTGGCGCATCTATTACCAAACAATTTCTTTCGTCTTGTGTTATTGTTATGTTTGGTAGTATTTTAAAGTAAGTATCTGCAGAAGGTTTTGTTTCTCCTTCTTGTGTTGACCAATTGTTTAATTTCTTTACTGCAATATGCGTTATGGTTTCTGTCATACCATAAGTTTCAAACACATTGGTTTTAATATCTTGAATGGCATCTTTTAATTTACTAGAAACAGAAGAACCACCAACAATAATGGTTTTAATATTATTGCAATAGGTTGTTATTTTTTCTAGCTGCAAAGGCACCATAGCAGAAAAATCATACTTTCTTTCGTAGTCAAAAATAGGTTGACTTGTTGGTTCTACTAAATCAATTTCTAAACCTAAAATCATGGCTCTTACCAACATCATTTTACCTGCAATATATTTGCATGGCAAACAATGTAATGCCGTATCTCCTGGTTTTAAATTAAAAAAGTCTCCTGTAGCAATAGCAGAATGCACCATTGCTTGCTTTTTTAATTTAATGGTTTTAGGTTTTCCTGTAGAACCTGAGGTTTGGGCTAAAATATAATCTTTACCATCTAACCAGTCTATTAAAAAATCTCCTATAATTTTTTCATAAGGCAAGCCTTCTTTTACCAAACTATAGCCTACTTCTTTTAGTTCTTCAAAACAGTAGGTGTTTTCATTAAGTTTAAAACGGTTGTGTATTTTATCATATTTTGGAGCCATAGTATATAATATTTAGTCTATAATTTTATAATCTTCTTTAATAGGTTCAATTACTTTTCCGAAAAGTTTTTCATTCCAATTCGTCCATTTATATTTTTTAGCTAAAACATAAAGAATAATAGGGAAAACAACAAAAACAGGCATAAAAACATCTATAAATCCTGCCGAAGTTGGTTCTGAAACATCTTTAAAAAGAGAATCAGTTTGAAAAGCGGTCCAATCTGCTGTTACTAACAATGCTGTAAATAAATTATTAGCAGCATGAAAACCTAGGGCTAATTCTAAACCATCATCCATTAGTGTTATAATTCCTAAAAAGAAACCTGTACCAATATAGTACACCATAATAGCATAACCTAATTGTTCTACTTCTGGATTTGCTAAATGCATTAAACCAAAAACTACAGAAGTAAACACTAAAGGAAACCATCTTGTTTTAGTAATAACACCTAAACCTTGCATTAAATAGCCTCTAAAAAGGTATTCTTCCATACTGGTTTGCAATGGTATTAATATAATGGCAATTACTGCAAGTGTTAAAAACGGAATTAAATCAAAATTCCATACATAACTTTCAGGTTCCATAAAATAATCAATAAGCACAAATGAAGAAGAAAGGGTTCCCCAAAGTATAAAAACAAACCAAAATCTACTCCAATCTATTTTTTCTCTTGCTGTTGTTAATTTTGTAATAGACTGTTGGTGTATCACTTTAGCATTAAAAAACACGCCTAGTAAACCTATAGCAAAGGATAAAAGCATTAAAAACAAAAACAGGTTATTACCTAAAACATCTGCCATTTCTGTAACATCTGTAGGGATATCATTGTTTTGAATTCCCTCTAAACCAATAGAATAAAGAATACCTCCTACTAAAGGTATAGAGCCTATTAATTGCCAAATAATAAAAATAATAACGAAACCTACTAAATACCTCCACCACTCGTGTAGTGACTTGAATGCTTGTTCTATATACATGTTTAAAAATTAGTTTTCCAATTTGTTTTGTTTTGGTACTGTAAAGCACCTTTTTTTACTTGTAACGGACTCTCAAAATTATTAGTAAATAAACTTCCTGTACCAAGTCCTTGTGGTAGTTTACTTTGTAAGGTATATGTAAATTGTGCAATAGCATTTAAACCTACATTACTTTCTAAAGCACTTGTAATCCACCAACCTATTTTTTGTTTTTCGGCAATATCTATCCAATTATTACTACCTGCAAAACCACCAACCAAACTAGGTTTTAAAATAATATATTGTGGCTGTATTGTTTGTAGTAACTCTTCCCTTTTTTTTACATTAAAAACACCAATTAATTCTTCGTCTAATGCAATTGGCAGAGGTGTTTCTTCACAAAGCCTTGCCATTTCTTGAATTTGGCCTTGTTTCATTGGCTGCTCTATAGAATGTAAATCTAAATCTGAAAGCACTTTTAGCTTCTCTAAAGCTTCGTTTGGTTTAAAAGCACCATTAGCATCTACTCGTAACTCTATATCATTACTTGTAAAAGTTTTTCTTATAGATTTTAACAGATTGATTTCTGTATTAAAATCTATTGCGCCAATTTTCATTTTAATACAACTAAATCCTGCTTCTATTTTATCTTTTATTTGTTGTTTCATAAAAGCTTCGGTTCCCATCCAAATTAATCCGTTGATAGGAATAGTGTCTTTTCCTTGTGTAAAAGCCGAAGGAAAAAGTAAAAAAGGATGTTCACTTTGCAAAGAAACAAAAGCTTGTTCTAGTCCAAATTGTATACTTGGAAACGCTTGAAGCTCTTCTAATAAAACCGCTAGACCTAAATGTATATTATTGCAAGTCCATTGTAGCTTTTGTTCGTAATTAGACACATCATCTGCGCTTAATCCTCTAAAAAGTCCGCATTCTCCTATTCCTTTCTTTCCGTCTTGTTCCACTATTAAAAACCAAGTTTCTTTCGTTTTTAATATTCCTCTAGAAGTTCCGCTAGCTTGCTTAAAATTTAAAATGTATTGTTTGTAGGTTGCTGTCATAGTTAGCTTCAAAAATAGACAATAATTTTTGTATTTTGCATACATATCTACTAGGTTTTAACTAGTATTAACCTTTTCTGTAAAAAAATGAACCAATTTCCTGATATCATTATTTATGCTATTCCGTTTTTTATAGTTTCTATGCTTTTAGAACTTTATGTTACAACTAAAACGCATCTAAAAACCTATGAAAGTAAAGATGCTTTTTCATCTATTGCAATGGGATTAGGTAATGTTTTGTTAGGTTATTTTAGTAAGATTGTTGTTTTAGTTTGCTTTTTTTATATCTATGAAAACTTTAGAATTTTTACTATTCCTGTGGTTTGGTGGAGTTTTATTTTAATCTTTTTTGCAGATGATTTTTCTTATTACTGGTTTCATAGAATCTCACATACCTGCAGATTATTTTGGGCATCGCATGTGGTACATCATTCTTCACAACATTATAATTTAAGTACTGCATTGCGCCAAACTTGGTCTGGCGGATTTTATTCGTTTGTTTTTTGGCTTTGGTTACCTCTTTTAGGGTTTCATCCAGGTATGATTTTACTACAAATGTCTATTAGTTTAATTTACCAATTTTGGATTCATACCGAAACCATTAATAAAATGCCTTGGTGGTTTGAAGCTGTTATGAATACACCTTCACATCATAGAGTGCATCATGGTAGCAATCCTTTATATTTAGATAGAAATCATGCAGGAATTTTAATTATTTGGGATAAGTTATTCGGCACTTTTCAACCAGAACTTAAAGAAGAAAAAGTTGTTTATGGTTTAGTGTCTAATATAAACACTTTCAATCCTGTTAAAATAGCCTTTATAGAATGGTTTAATATGCTTAAAGATGCTTTTACAGGAAAAAAATCATTAAAAAACAGGTTTCTGTATTTAGTAAAACCTCCTGGTTGGAAACATGACGGAACAGGAAAACTAAGTGATGATTTACGCCAAGAATGGTTAAAGTCTGTTGACAATAAACAGTGAGCAGTTTTCAGTAAGTAAAATAAATATTCATGTATGCGTAGCTAAAAAATATAATATGACATTTAACAACAAAGTAGTTTGGATTACTGGAGCTTCTAGCGGAATTGGCAAAAGTTTAGCCATTACACTCTCTAATGAGAATTGTAAATTAATACTGTCTTCTAGAAGAAAAGAAGTATTAGAACAGGTGAAAAACGAATGCAATACCCCTGAAAACATTTCTGTTTTACCTTTAGACTTAGCAGAAACAGATACGCTTAAAAACATAACAGAAACTGCTATTGCTTGCTTCGGAAAAATAGATATACTTATTAATAATGGAGGTATTAGTCAACGTTCATCAATAATAGATACTTCTATTGCTGTAGATAGAAAATTAATGGAAGTTGATTATTTAGGTACTGTAACACTAAGCAAAGCTCTTTTACCTCATTTTGTTGCTAATAAATCGGGTCATTATGTTGTTGTTTCAAGCTTAATGGGAAAATTCAGCTCTCCTTTTAGATCGGCTTATTGTGGAGCAAAACACGCATTACATGGCTTTTTTGATGCACTGCGTTTAGAACACTATAAAGACAATATTAAAGTAACCATGATTTGTCCTGGATTTGTAAATACAGATGTTGCTAGAAATGCATTAACAGCAGATGGAAGCAAACAAACACATCAAGATGAAATGACAGAAAAAGGTTTAACTGTAGATGTGTTTACTAAAAAAATGATTCACGCTATTAAAAAAGAAAAATTTGAAGCATATATTGGTAAAAAGGAAACATTCGCTATTTATTTAAAGAGAATCTCGCCTAGATTATTACATAAAGTTATTTTAAAAAGTAAAGTACGATAAGAGTTAAATTATGCTTGTATAAAATTCATTTTTAGCTTGTTGAAGACTATACTCGTGTGGTTAGATTGCAAATTAATTCATGATTCTAACCAGCAATTCTTTTAGCAAATCTCCTTGCGAAACAGAATTACTACCAACCCCTTTACTCTTTACATCAAACTCGCGTAAAACTGCAATTACCTGACTTACTTTTCGCATAGGATAATTTCTTGCTGCATCTAAATATTCATTTACAAAATAAGGATTAACTCTAAGTGCAGAAGCTACATTTCTAGGATTTTTATCACTTAAACCATGTAAGTGTAAAAGCTGCGAAAAGAAACTAAAAAGCAACGAAACTGTTAACACCATTGGGTTATCTTTAGGATTGTCTGCAAAATAATGAGCTATTTTATGCGCTTTCATAATATTGCGCTCTCCTACTGCTTTACGTAACTCAAAATTATTGTAATCTTTACTTATTCCTATATTTTCTTCAATATGATCTGGTGAAATTTCGGTTCCTTCAGGTAAAACAATTTTAAGTTTATTTAACTCATTGTTTATTTTACTTAAATCGGTTCCTAAAAACTCCACAAGCATTTGTGCTGCTTTTGGAGAAATAGTATAATTCTTTCCAGAAAGCACACGACGTATCCAATCTGCTACTTGGTTTTCATATAATTTTTTGCTCTCTAAAACAACACCTACTTTTTTAATAGCCTTATATAAAGCTTTACGTTTATCTATTTTTTTATACTTATAGTTAAACACTAAAACGGTTGTTGGTTGCGGATTTGCAGCATAAGCAGCAAGTTTTTCTATTTGTCTAGACAAATCTTGAGCCTCTTTAACAATAACCACTTGACGTTCTGCCATCATTGGGTAACGCTTAGCATTACTAACAATATCATCTATAGTTACATCACGACCATAAAGCACCATTTGATTAAAACCCTTTTCTTCTTCGGCTAAAACATTAGCTTCAATATAATCAGAAACTGCATCAATATAATATGCTTCTTCTCCCATTAAAAAATAAATAGGTTTCAGGTTTCCTTTTTTTATGTCTATTATTAGTTGCTTAACTTCGTCCAAAGTAATTACATTTTCATTATCAATATCTAAATTCCTATAGCAAAACCTTAGGAATTTGAGATTTGTAAATTGGGATTTTCAATCTGTTCGTTTACCTTTGAAAAAACTCAAATTCTACAATGCAAGAGCTTAACTTTTCAAAGTTTTCGTTTCGTTTCAAAAATAGCGAAAATAAAACGCTTATTTATGATGAAATACGCAAAAAATTTGTGGTTTTACAACCTGAAGAATGGGTAAGACAACATTGCGTACAATATTTAATGCAAGAAAAAGGATTTCCTAAATCGCTAATAAACGTAGAAAAAGAACTAAAAATAAACAACTTACGCAAACGTTATGATATTGTTGTTTTTAATCCTGATGGTAGTATTCATTTAATTGTAGAATGTAAAGCAGCTAAAATTAAAATTGACCAAAGTACTTTTGATCAAATTGCACGTTATAATTTAGCGCTTAACGCAACCTACTTAATGGTAACTAACGGAATTAATCATTATTATTGCGAAATGGATTTTGAAGCAGAGTGCTATCATTTTTTACAAAACATACCAGATTACAGTAGGAAGTAAACAGTAGGCAAAAATAAATATTCATGCATTTGCGTGATACCTCTTTAAACTAATAAATAACATTGAAAATAGCAGTAGTCATATTAAATTGGAACGGAAAAGAACTTCTAGAAAAATTCTTACCTTCTGTTGTTACCTATTCACAAGAAGCTACTATATATGTAGCAGACAATGCTTCAACAGACCATTCTGTAGATTTTATAAAAACCAATTACCCAGAAATTAAAATCATTCAGAATACAGAAAACGGAGGCTATGCTAAAGGATACAACCAAGCATTACAACATGTAGAAGAAGATATTTTCTGCCTTTTAAATAGTGATATTGAAGTCACCAAAAATTGGCTCTCTCCTATTCTTCAAGAATTTAAAAACAATCCAGAAACAGCTATAATTCAACCAAAAATTTTAGACTACAAAAACAAAGACCATTTTGAGTATGCTGGAGCTGCTGGTGGATTTATAGACAAATATGGCTATCCGTATTGCAGAGGTAGAATATTTAACAGCATTGAAAAAGACCAAAACCAATACCAAGACACCACAATTTTTTGGGCTTCTGGTGCATGCTTTTTTATTAAAAAAGAAGTATTTAATGCTTTAAATGGTTTTGATGAACGCTTTTTTGCGCACATGGAAGAAATAGATTTATGCTGGAGAGCTTTTAACCTAAACTACAAAACAAAATATATTGGCGCTTCTACAGTATATCACGTTGGTGGTGCAACTTTGCAAAGCAGTAATCCTAAAAAAACCTACCTTAATTTTAGAAACAGTTTATTCACACTAACCAAAAATGCTTCTGGTGTATTATTCTTTTTAATCTTTACAAGATTGGTACTAGATGGTGTTGCAGCCATCTCCTTTTTATTTCAATTTAAATTTTTACATATCCTTGCAATATTTAAAGCGCATTTTAGTTATTATGTTGCATTACCAAGATTATTAAAAGAAAGAAAAACAATTTCCAACAAAAAACTATACTACCAAACAAAATCTATAGTTTGGTCTTATTTTATTCAAGGAAACAAGACCTTTTAATTGTTTATAAAAATGTTAAAATTTTTGTTAACAGTTTATTTTAGTACAATTCTTTTGCATAATTTTGATATGTTAAATTAAACTATTTAATCTATTCATTATATTATGAAAAAAATGTTATTACTAAGTGCATCAGCACTATTGCTTTTAAGTTCATGTGTATCAAAAAAAGAATTCACAGCTTTAGAAGCAAAGCAAAAAGAAACTCAAGACCTATTAAATACTGCAACTGTTAAACTAAACTCCTGTCTAGAAGACAAATCTGCTGTAAGCGCAAGAGTAGCTGCATTACAAGATCAGTTAGCTAATTTAAAAGAAACAAACAAAGACTTAATACAAACCACACAAGGAATGACTGTTTTAACCACAAAAGGAGCAGAAAACCTTGAGAAATCATTAGAAAGCTTAAAAGAAAAAGACCTTAAAATTTCTAGATTACAAGACGCTTTAACTAAAAAAGACAGTGTTACACTTGCCTTAGTTACAAGTTTAAAGAAAGAAGTTGGTTTAGATGACGAAGACATTCAAATTAACGTAGAAAAAAGCGTTGTTTTTATATCTTTATCAGACAAGTTATTATTTAAAACAGGTAGCTACAATATTTCTACAAGAGCAAAAGAAATCTTAGCAAAGGTTGCAAAAGTAATCAACAGCAAACCGGACTTTGAAGCAATGGTAGAAGGACATACAGACAACGTACCTTACACAAGAGAAGTGTTAGTAGACAACTGGGATTTAAGTGTAAAACGTAGTACATCTATTGTAAGAGCATTACAAGAATTAGGTGTAAAACCAGAACAATTAATTGCTGCAGGACGTGGTGACCACTTACCATTAGTACCAAATGATACTGCAGAAAACAGAGCAATTAACAGAAGAACAAAAATTTATATTCTTCCAAAAATCGATCAATTTTATGAAATGATTGAAACCGAAATGAAGAACCTTTCTACAGAACAAAATGTAGAGAAAGAAAACATTGAAGAGAACGAAGAAAACCAAGACTAAAAATATTTAGAACATATTTTTATTAAAAGCTCAACTTTAAGTTGGGCTTTTTTTATGGCGTTTCTTTTTACAATTCTGTCTGGTTAAAAAAACCTTACAGTATTGCAAAAAGTCAGGCTTTCAAGGCTCGCTATCAAAGATGAGCTCAAACAAACCTTTCTATCCTTAACGCAAATACATCTTGATTTGGCTTACCTTATTTAGTTTTATTTTTTAAAACTAGATTCAGAATCTAAAGTATTAAAAGACATTGTTGCTTTCGTAGTTATAACACGAACTAGACATCATGACTCCAAACAGCAAGTTCATTACCAGAAGGATCTAAAAACTGAAAACGCTTTCCTCCAGGAAAAGAAAAAGTATCTACACTAATTTTTCCGTTAGCTGCAATTACTTTTTGTTTTACCATTTCTAAATCTTGATGATATAAAACCACTAAAACTCCATTTACTATATCAGTATCTGTTTTTTCAAAACCACCTTCTACTCCACTATCTGAAAAAGCGATATACATTTCGCCATAATCTGTAAACGACCAACCAAAAACTTTAGAATAAAATGATTTTGTAGCATCTAAGTCTTTCGCTTTAAATTCTATGTAGTTGATGTGGTTGCTGGTTGGTTTCATTATTTAATTGTTTTATTTATTCCTGCTTCACTATGCAAATTAATTGCCATAAAGCCTTATAAAATATCTAAACTCCCTTTTCCTTCTCTAACAATAATTGGATCACCTTCAGAAAAATCAATAACTGTAGAAGCTTCATTATCTCCATAACCTCCATCAATTACTAAATCTACAAGATTATCCCATTTTTCTAAAATAAGCTCAGGATCTGTAGTATACTCTAAAATAGTATCTTCATCACGAATAGATGTAGAAACAATTGGGTTACCAAGCTCTTTAACAATTTCTAAGGCTATATTATTGTTTGGCACACGTATACCTACCGTTTTTTTCTTTTTAAAAACAACAGGTAAGCTTTTTGCGCCTGGAAGAATAAAAGTATAAGGACCTGGTAATGCTCTTTTTAATATTTTAAAGGTAGAAGAATCAATTTGCTTTACGTAGTCACTTAAATTACTTAAATCTTCACAAATAAAAGAAAAGTTTGCCTTTTCTAGCTTTACTCCTTTTATTCTTGCTATTCGTTCTAAAGCTTTGGTATTAGTAATATCACAACCTAAACCATAAACAGTATCTGTAGGATAAATTATTAAACCTCCTTTTTTTAAAACGTCAACAACTTTCCTAATCATTTTACTATTAGGGTTTTCCTCATAAATCTTTATAAATTGAGCCATAATAAGTATCTTTAAAAATCGTTTACAAAGTAATTAAATTATTTATTATGAAAACCATCTCAAATACTTTATTCTTACTAACGCTATTGTTTTTTACTTTTTCATGTGATAGTACAGATGAAAATGGTAGTACCAATAACGAGCAACTAGCATATTATGAAGAATTAAATATTGCTTATGGCACAGATAGCAATCAAGTATTTGATTTATATCTTCCTGCAAACCGAACAGAAGACACTAAAGTAATGCTACTAATTCATGGTGGAGGATGGACTTCTGGTGACAAAGAAGATATGAATGAATTTAAAAATTACATTTTACAAAACATACCAGATATTGCTGTGGTTAATATAAATTACAGATTGGCAGATGAAAACACACCAGCCTACCCAATGCAAATAAATGATATTACTACAGTTATAAATTATTTAAAAAACAGACAAAGCGAATATGTAATCTCTGATGATTTAGGATTTGTTGGTGCTAGTGCAGGCGCACATTTATCTATGCTTTGGAGCTATGCTTTTGATACAGATCAACAAACAAAAATGGTTTGTAGTATTGTTGGCCCAACAAACTTTACAGATCCTGCATACCTCAACAGTACAGATCCTATACTAGAAGCTATTTTAAACACCTATGGTCTAGATACATCTACTGCCTTTCTTGAAGGAGTGAGTCCGTATCACCAAGTAACAGCATCTGCTCCTCCTACTATTTTATTTTATGGAGGTCAAGATCCTTTAATACCAACAACACAAGGTACAAGTTTAAGAGACAAGTTAGAAGACCTTGGTGTTATACATGATTTTACACTGTATGAAAACGAAGGTCATGGATGGACAGGTTTAAACTTATTAGACACTACTTTTAAACTACACGCCTTTATTGAAGCACATTTAAATTAGTGTTTCAACTTAATATCTATTTTGAAATAGCGTAAACCTTAAACAAACTAGCCAACAACCTCTAGCTTAGCAAAACGAAGCAATAGTTTTTTAACTCCACCAGTAGCAAACTTAATTTCTGCTTTTACATCTGCTCCTGCTCCTTCTATTTTTAAAACTTCACCTTTACCAAAACGCATATGTTTAACAATACTACCAACTCTTAACTCTCCGTCAAACAAGTTCGTGTTTTCATTAGTAGCACTACTTGTTTTACTTACAGGTTTTAAGTTTTTTGGTGTAGAAATTTTAAATTTCTCTGGTTCTTTTTTGGTTCCTACTTTTTTCTTGAAAGTAAGTTCTTTAGGTTTTTTAAATCTAATTTTATTAGGCTCAACGTCTCCAAAAATATCAGAAGAAAGCATTGGGTTTATACGTCTTTCGTCTTTTGGTGTTAAGTTTTCTACAAAAGCATCATCAATTTCTTCAATAAAACGACTAGGTTCTGAGTCTACTAATTTTCCCCAACGATAACGAGATAAAGCATAGGTTAAATACGCTTGTTTTTCTGCTCTTGTAAGTGCTACGTAAAACAATCTACGTTCTTCTTCAAGCTCACTACGCGTATTCATACTCATAGCACTTGGAAATAAATCTTCTTCTAAACCAACAATAAATACATTGTTAAACTCTAGTCCTTTTGCCAAGTGAATAGTCATTAATGCAACGTGATCTGCATCACCTTTATCTGAATCTAAATCTGTAGCAAGTGCTACATCTTCTAAAAATTCTGCTAAAGAGTCACCAGCATCTGCTAGTTCCATTTGTCCTTCCACAAAATCTTTAATACCATTTAAAAGCTCTTGCACGTTATCTAAACGCGTAATCCCTTCTGGTGTTCCGTCTTTATTAAATTCTCTAATTAATCCACTAGACTTGGTAACATGTTCTGCTAAATCAAAGGCATTAGCAGTTTTATTCATTACTTGGTAACTTTCAATAAGAGTTACAAAATCACGTAACTTATTTTTTGTTCCGTTATTAATATTTATAGATACTTTATCTAGATTTTGAAGTATTTCAAAAATTGTTTTTCCGTATTTATTAGCAGCTACCATAAGTCTATCAATGGTAGTTTGCCCAATTCCTCTTGCAGGATAATTAATAATACGTTTTAAAGCTTCTTCATCTGCTGGATTAAGAATTAAACGTAAATACGCTGTAACGTCTTTAATTTCTTTACGTTGGTAAAAAGATAAACCTCCATAAATTTGGTATGGTATATCACGTTTACGTAAAGCGTCTTCAATAGAACGAGATTGTGCGTTGGTACGATATAATACAGCAAAATCACTATTGTGTTGTTGCTTGTTCATTTTTTCATCCCAAATGGTTCCTGCTACGTAACGTCCTTCGTCACCATCGGTTAATGAACGGTGTATTTTTACTTTTTCTCCTTCGTCATTTGCTGTCCAAACAACTTTATCTAATTTGGTTTTATTGTGTTCAATTACCGAGTTTGCTGCACCAACAATATTTTTTGTAGAACGATAGTTTTGCTCTAGTCGGTACATTTGTACATCTTGGTAATCTTTCTGGAAATTTAAAATATTATTAATATTAGCACCACGAAAGGCATAAATACTTTGCGCATCATCACCTACCACACATATATTTTGAAAACGGTCTGCTAACGCACGAACGATTAGGTATTGTGAGTGGTTTGTATCTTGGTACTCATCTACTAATATATAACGAAACTTATCTTGGTATTGTGCTAAAACATTTGGAAAACGAGTTAAAAGCTCATTAGTACGAAGCAATAAATCATCAAAATCCATAGCTCCTGCTTTAAAGCATCTATCTACATATTCTTTATAAATTTCTCCTATTTTAGGACGCCTAGCCATAAGATCGGCTTCCATTAATTCCGGATTTTTAAAGTATGCTTTTACAGTTATTAAGTTATTTTTATAAGAAGAAATTCTACTATAAATCTGTTTGGTTTTATATACATCTTTATCTAGGTTCATTTCTTTAATAATAGAACCCATTAAACGTTGCGAATCTTGCGTATCATAAATGGTAAAATTACTAGGAAACCCTAAATGATGCCCTTCAAAGCGCAAAATTTTAGCAAATACCGAGTGAAAGGTTCCCATCCATAAATTTTTAGCTTCATTACCTACAATATCTGCAATACGCTCTTTCATTTCACGAGCCGCTTTGTTAGTAAATGTTAATGCTAGTATATTAAATGAATCTACACCTTGATTCATAAGGTATGCAATTCTATAGGTAAGCACTCTAGTTTTTCCAGAACCTGCTCCTGCAATTACTATCATAGGACCATCTTTTTGAATGGTTGGTGCTAATTGTGCTTCGTTTAATTGACTTAAATACTTCTCCAAATCTCTTTCCTTTTATAAAGCGTGAAAATAATCAATCCGTAGCTTTTTATGCTTCCTAATTATTAAAAATTATAAACAATTATAGATTATATAGCGCACTTGTTTTTACTATTGGTTTTTTAACCTTTTTATCTCTTGTTATTAACTTTAAAATGGATTTTTTATTTTTTATAAAGTACATCCCTTTTTAATTTATATTTTTGAAGAAACAATACATTTTTATGGATACCATTCTCTCTTTTTTAAGTTCTATATCTTGGTGGATGTGGATTATTGTAGTTATAGTACTAGTAGCTATTCGAGATCTTTTTTTTCAAAAAGCACATACTATAAGTAATAATTTCCCTGTTATTGGTCATTTTAGATATATTCTTGAAAAAATTGGTCCTGAGCTAAGACAATATTTAGTTGCAAATAACAGAGAAGAATTACCATTTAATAGAATTGAACGAGGTTGGATTTACGCTTCGGCAAAAAAAGAAAACAACTACGAAGGTTTTGGTACAGATAGAGATATTTACTCGCACCAGCATATTTTTATTAATAATGCTATGATGCCTTATCAAATACCAGAAAACCATCCTAATACAGAAGATCATTGCTTTTTGCCTTGTGCCAAAGTAATGGGTGCATATAACAAACGTAAAAAACCATTTAGACCAGGTTCTGTAATTAACGTATCTGCTATGAGTTTTGGCTCACTGTCTGCAAAGGCTATAGACTCTTTAAACAAAGGTGTTAAAATGGCTGGAGCGTACCATAATACTGGTGAAGGAGGATTATCTCCTTACCACAGTAATGGTGGTGACGTCATTTTTCATTTTGGAACAGGATATTTTGGTGTTCGTGCTGCTGATGGTGGATTTTCAATGGAAAAAATGCTTCAATTAATAGAAGAAAACCCTTTTATTCGTGCTATTGAAATAAAACTATCACAAGGAGCAAAACCAGGAAAAGGTGGTGTTTTACCAGGAGCTAAAATTACTCCTGAAATTGCTAAAATTAGAGGTGTTGAAATTGGTAAAGATGTACTCTCTCCTCCTAACCATAAAGCTTTTAGCAATGTACCAGAAATGGTAGATTTTATAGAATTACTTGCCGAAAAAACAGGATTACCTGTTGGAATAAAAGCTGCCATTGGTAAATTAGAACAATGGGAAGAGCTTGCAAACATCATGAAAGCCACAGGAAAAGGTCCAGATTTTATTACTGTAGATGGTGGCGAAGGTGGTACTGGAGCTGCTCCTCCAAGTTTTGCAGATCATGTAAGTTTACCTTGGGTTTACGGTTTTGGTGATTTGTATAAACTTTTTCAAAGCAAAGGACTAAGTGAACGTATTGTTTTTATTGGTAGTGGTAAATTAGGCTTTCCTGCAAAAGCTGCAATGGCATTTGCTATGGGAGCAGACTGTATAAACGTTGCTAGAGAAGCCATGATGAGTATTGGTTGTATTCAAGCACAAGTTTGCCATACCAACAAATGCCCAAGTGGTGTTGCTACGCAAAGTAAATGGTTACAAAACGGTATTGATCCTACTTTAAAATCGGTTAGATTGTCTCAATATTTTAAAACATTTAGAAAAGAGTTTATAGAAATTACACATGCAGCTGGTTATGAGCATCCTTGTGAGTTTACCATGAATGATATTGAAGTAAATGTAGACGACCACAATTTAGCTAAAGAATTAAGCGGAACCTATGGTTATGAAAAAACTCCTGTACCTTTTAATGGCATGCAAGCCTTAAAAGACTGCATGTATTTAGGAGGTAAAAAAACTAACTAAACAAGCCTAAAAAGGCTTTTTTATTGGTTTTAGAAATTGGCACACGATAGTCATTATCTAAAAGTATATAACCTTCATTTTCAAAATGACGAACCTTTTCAAGGTTTATAATATGTGATTTATGACATTTAAAAAACGTGGTGTTAAGTAGTTTTTCAAACTTACCTAAATTATACGAACTTGTAATAGTTGTATTATTTATAAGATGTATTTTGGTATACCCTTCATAACCTTCTAAATGCAAAACCTCATCTTGTGGTAAAAAAGAAATTCCTTTTTGTGTTGGCACAATAATTTTGTTGCTTTTAGAGATGTTTTCTTCTAATACACTAAGTAGTTTAGAATTACTTTCACTTTCTTTTTTTAGTTTAATGATATCTAAAGCCTTATTAACAGCAAAAACCAAATCATCATTATCTATTGGCTTTAGCACATAATCTATAGCAGATTTTTTAAAAGCTTTAAGAGCATATTCACTATATGCTGTTACAAAAATAACATGAAAATGAACCTCTTTTAAGCGCGCTAGTAACTCAAAACCATTAATTCTTGGCATTTCAATATCTAGAAAAAGAAGATTTGGCTTTTCATCTATAATAGCTTGAATAGCATCTTCTGGTTTTTGAAAAGCTCCAGAAACATGAATGCTAGGAAACAAATTTTCTAATTTACGTTGCAATCCTTTTAAGTTTGAAATCTCATCATCTACCAATATGGCTTTTATATTTTCACGCATTGCTTTATTTTTTCTTAATTAAAAAAACCGACTGATTTCCTTTATCTAATTTGTTAGCATGTAATTCTTCTTCACTATAGCTTATCTCCCATTTTTCAGAGTAATTTAAAAAATGTAATCTATCTTTTAAAACGTTTGAAGATTTCACATCCTTGTTTTGCCTTTTTTTAGTGTTTACAAAACCTACTCCATCGTCTATTATTTCTACTTTAAATGTTTGTGCATCTAAATAGATAAAATTTAATGTTATTAATCCGTTTTCTACTTTATTAAAAATGCCATGGTTTACCGCGTTTTCAACTATAGGTTGTAAAAGCATGGTTGGTATTTTAGTGTTTTGCACATCTAATTTAGCATCTACATTAATGGTAAAACTAAGCTTTTCTTTAAAACGCAGTTTTTCAATTTCTAAATACGCTTTAAGCAGATTAACTTCTGTTTCTAAACTTATTTCGTTTTCTTTTGATAGCGCAAAAAATTGACGAATTAGTTTTGAAAACTTTACTAGGTACAACTCTGATGCTTCAAAATTATTTTCGCCTATATAATACTGTATTGCTGATAAAGAATTAAACACAAAATGCGGATTCATTTGCGAGCGTAATGCTTTAAGCTGTAACTCGCTCAATCGTTTATCTTCAAATATTTTTTTGTTTTTATTAAACTGTGATCGTTTTACAAAAAACCTAGATAGTAATGCTACCAAAACAACACCTAAAAACACAACCAAAGCCTTAAACCAATAGGTTTGCCACCACAAAGGCTTAATAATAAAGCATACTTGTTTTTTTATAGCATTAGCATCTATATACAAAACATATTCTCCTGGAGCTAAATCATTAAAGTTAAAACTATTTGTTGTGGTAGTAGTCCATTTTTTTTGAATGGGATCTAATTTATACTTAAATGAAAAGTCTTTGGTGTTAGAAGAAAAATCGATATTAGAAACGGTAACGTTTAAGTTATTATTCTTTTTGTAGTAAAAAACAGAATTATCTTCTGAAATATCTTGGTTATTATATTTAGCTGCTTCTACATAAACATCTAATAAAAGAGAACTATTCTTACTATTTTTAGGCAAAATTGCAATACCATTATTTGTACCAACAAATAGGTTAGTATCATCTACATATATTTTATAAATATGGTTTGTAGGCAAACCATCACTTAAAGTAAAGTGTTTAATAAGCTGAAAATTATTATCTTTTTTTATAAACTTTAAAACACCAGAATTGGTTGCCAACCACAATGTATTATTATTTACAAAAGCCTCTTCTACTATTAAAAAATCTGTTTTAGGTAAAGGTTTTATGGTTTCTAAATCTGAAATAAAAGAACCAAAACCATCTGTATTAATTAGCAGGTGAGAATCATCTATTTTGTTTAAACTTAAAATAGATTTATTAAAGGTTTTATTCTTAAAAGTTACAGGTTGCAACGAATCGTTTTTAATTTCTTTTAATCCGTTTGTAGTTGCTATTAGCAATCGGTTTTTAAAGTTTAAAATATCATTAGCACCTTTTTGTTTAAATTCTTTTTTAATCTTTAAAGGCTTTAAATTTAATCGATTAATTCCGAAGGAAAAGTTTGCATAAATTTCCCCTTTAAAATAAACAAACTTACGCCCTATTTCATTGGTTAGCATTTCTAACTCATAGAACTTAGAAACATCTACACTGGTTTTTACGCCATTTACATCTTTAATTAAAGCATTTTCAAAAGAGTAAAAATTAGCATGTATTTGCTCTATATGGCTTGCTTCAAAAACATAATCCTTCTTTTTAATGAATTCTTGAAAGGATTTTTCTTTTTTGTCATAGATATAAAACCCTTTTTCATAAACTCCAACTATTAAATTACCATCTATTATATTGAAACTTTGAATTTTATTATCTAGCAATTCATATTTCACCTGTTGTTTAACAGCTGGTAATTTATAAACTCCGTTATTAAAGGTAGCTAGCCAAATGGTATTTTGCTTGTCTATAAAGCCAAAATGCGCTTGTATGTTTTCAGGAAAAAAATAAGGATTTATTATATTAAAATTATCATCTAATTTAGCTACAAAGCCATTTCCTGAAACTTGTAAGGTATCATTTACCAAATTTATTCTAAGGTATTTTACTTCCTGAACACCTATAGCATTTAATAAATTAACTTTTTTAACTTTTTGAGTATTTAAATTAATTATAGAATAATTATTACTGGTTGTCATAAAAAACAAACTATCGTTTAGCTGACCTCTAGATCCCGATTTACCATAAACACCTGAGGTAACAACACTAGCTATTTTATTTTCTTTTTTATCATAAAAACTTAATACTCCGTCAGCTTTAAGAGATAGATTAGAAACAAAACGATTTCTCATTTTTAATCTTTCTTCTTGTAAATTATAAAAAGGAAAGGTGGTTTCACCAACCCATTGGTTATTTTTTAAAGAAAATGTTTTTTCAGGTCCTGTTGGATAGATAGAATCACCAATTTGAGATGAAAATATAGGATTCATTATTTCTCCTTTATTTATATTAGGAAAAGAAATAACCGTATCCCTTTCTACATAACCAAGTTTTGCCGCTTTAGATAAATACCAAACCTTACCATCTGAAGTGGTAAAAGCATCCCAAACATCATTAATTGGTAATCCGTTTTTTGTAGAAATCGTCTTAAAAGTTTTACCATTATACTTTACCATTCCTTTATCTGTTAAAAACCAAATAAAGCCTTTAGCATCTTGCACAATAGTATATACATGATTACTTGGCAAACCATCTTTTGTAGAGTAATTGGTAAATTGTTGCGCCAAGGAAATTGTAACCGAAAAACACAACAAGAAAGCAAGCACATATTGTTTTTCTGTCTTTTTAAAAAAACCAGACAAATTGATAAGAAAACACCATATCCAAAAAGATAGTATTGTGATATTATGGTGTTTACTTTGTTTCAATAGTATTTACTTTTATGTTGTATTACAAATATAATGGTTTTGCAGTTGTTTTAACCTCTTAGATCTTACATCCATTAACCGCTTCAGAATTAGACTATTTCTCTATTACTTTTATTTTATAGTATCTTAAAATGTATCTATAAAACTTCATCAATAATAACACAAAACTCGACTTCAACTACTCCATAGACAACATCCAATCGTACTTCATCTCCTACTGATGTTCCTGCGCGTTGACAAGTTACTGTTACCGCTTCTAATTCAGCCCCATTTATAGAAATCCAACCAGTTCCAGTTTCATCTAGCGCTATGACATTAGTTGTAAAAAACAACGTTGGAGAGCTTGTAAACGATGCTATTTCTATTCCCGGAGCACCATAAGGTCCGTTACTTGCATTCGGAAAATATTGTGTATTTAATTCAGATTCCGCAATTAATGTTTGGTCATTATTATTGGTATCTAAATAAGAGAATCCTTGATAATTACATTGGTCCTGATTAGTTGCATCATTATTAACATCATCATCATTGTCACAAGATATGATAGTGCATAACAAAAATATTAAAAAGCATATTTTTCTCATTCGTATTGTTTTTAAGGTTTATAAAAGTATAATCCACATCTACTGTTCTCTCTATAGATTTTCCAGTATTCCCCTTACCATCTACACCAACAACATTAGAAGTGGATTTGTTATTTTTTAATGGTATAAATCTATTACAACACAATACTCAGCTTCTAAACCTGACCCAGTAATATCGTATCTAAATTCTTCTCCTATGGCGTTACCAGCTCTCTGACAAGTTACATTTACATTATAAATAGTACCATTAACACTTAGCTGACCTCCTCCCGTTTGTCCGTCTGTTACGACTAAAGTTACAAACCAAAAATTCCCTGGATCGCTGGATTTGTATATTTCCACTTCTGGACCATTAGATGATGTGTAATAAAAATCTGTGGTTAAATCAGATTCTGCAATTAATGTTTGCGTATTGTCTGAAGTATCTAAAAAAGTAAATCCGGCAAAATTACAATCGTCTTGATTGACTGCGTTATCATCATCATTATCACAGTTAAATAATACTAGTGTTAAAATTAATAGACAAAGCGTTTTAAATGTTGTTTTCATAATCGTTAATTTGTTTTTATAATAGTTAAACATTTCCCTTATATTAAAAGAGAAAAAAATTGTTACGGTTTAATGGATTCTTTTTTTATTATTAAAAAAGCTCATCTGTTATTCCGTCGCAATCATCATCGATCCCATTTTCAACTTCCACAGCATAGGGATACACTTCTGCATTAGTATCATCACAGTCTAAATTATTATGCACTCCAACTGCTGGTGGTGGTAACGCGCTACCAGCTCCATAACCATCGCCATCTGCATCGGTATAATATTCCATAAAATCGACATATCCATCACAGTTATCGTCTATATCATTACCAACTATTTCATCTGCTTTCGGGTTTATCAGAGCATTGGTATCATCACAATCGGCATTATTATACACCATACCATTTGGAGCAGGGTCGCCAAAATTAATTTCAAAAACATTTCCAGCATTTGGATCTCCAAACCCATCATTATCAGAATCTTTATAAATAGTAATTCCGAAAAGGTCGTTACAGTTTTCGTCTACGTTATTATCTGGAATTTCTGTTGCTCCAGGATTAATTGCTGCATTGGTATCGTCGCAATCGCCTCTATTAGTCACATAACCATCTGGAAAATTATCATCGTCATAAATAGTCCCGTTTCCAACAAAGGCATCACCATAACCATCTCCATCTATATCTGGCCAAAAGGTAGATTGACCATCTGCTGGTCCCGTACATCCAGCACCTATTATAAATACGGCAGCAACTAATAGTATTGCTGGTAAAATTGTTTGTAATACATGTCTTTTCATAATTTTAAGTATTAAGGGTGTTTACGTTATTTTGTTTATAAAATTTATAATAGAAATAGGCAGCTAAACTTATTAAGCAAAGTGCTATAAATTGTGAGTGTGATAGTATGTTATCTATAACAAAACCTCTATCGTCTCCTCTAAATAGTTCTAAAACCCCTCTTCCAAAAGCATATAGCATTAAATAAATCAGGAAAACTTGACCATTAAATTGTTTGTACTTTTTAATGACTAATAAGGTTGACATAATTGTTATTAACAGTGTTACTTCATATAATTGTGTTGGATGCACCGAAATACCATGTGTTGTTGGAAAAATAACTCCTACACCACTATTTGTTGGAGAACCATAACAACAACCTGCTGTAAAACAACCTAACCTACCAATTGCATGAACTATAGTAGTAGTGATTGCCAGTATGTCTAGCATAGGTAAAACCGAAATGTGATGTCTTTTTAAATACCATACCACATAAGGAATGATAACCACAAACGAACCATAAAACACAAAACCTCCAGAAAAATTATTTAATAACAAACTCGGATTATGAACGTATGTCAAAGGATCTTGCAAATAGAAAAACAACTTTCCACCAACAAAACCTGCTATAAAAATCCCATAGAAAAAAGTATTAGAAAGATTGGTTATCCCTAATTCTTTTTTTGCGCTCCACTTGGTGTAAAGCGCTGCTATTAAAGTACCCAACGCTATTAGGATAGCATAAGAATATACTGTTATTTGCGCTACACCTAAAAGGCTTGTAAAGAAATCTGACAAATGAAATTTAAATAGTTCGGGGTACATTTATTACGTTACTGTTTTATTATTTTTTTAGTGGAAACACCTTCCTTCGTTCTTACTTGTAAAAAGTATAAACCATTAGCTAGGTTGTAAGTATGTAAGGTGTTAGTTCCTTTTTGAAGCTGTCCTTGTGTAACTACTTGCCCATTTACAGAAACGATGTTATAAGGCGCTTCTTCTTCCACGGAAACCGTAATTTTATTTTTTGTAGGATTGGGATAAACAGTAAACAAACTTTGGTTTCCTGTAATTTCATTAACAGAAAGTGTTGCGTCAATTTGTGTTGTTGCTGTGTTTGTTATAATTGGTAAGTTATAATCAAAATAAATAGCTGCTGTATTAGAAATAATATCACCAACAACAAAGGTGTTCTTCGGTTTTATTCTGTAAAAAATCCATCCATGACTTCCTAGCTCATCGGTTGTGCTATCTGCTAGGTTAATACCGTTAAAAACAAAATCTACTTCATTACCATTACTAATAACTGTATGAAAGTTATGGCTTGCTGCTATTGGTTGAAACGTACTCCAATCAAAAAATGCATCCAAAGTATTTTCAACCGTAATATTAATTGCCGAAGCTGTTCCGGTATTTTGAAACCTAATAATTACTGTTAGGTAATCATCTGCTTGACTTTCTGAAATTAATGGACCTTCTAGAATGGTTATATCATTAGGGTCATAAGAACCGATAGTAATCTGATTAAAAGTATACGAATTATTAGTTGGTGTAGCATCTCCAGCTATTGGAGTAATAGAAGTTGTGTACGCTAAAACATCTCCATTGTTTACTGTTGGTGGCGTAAAAACATTAAAATGAACATCTATCGTTCTTGTTTCTAATGGCATTAAGCTTAAATAATTCCAACTTAATGAATTTACTGTGGTTGTATTTGGAACTGTAGAAGCATTTAAATAGGAAACACTAGTATTATCATAGCTTAAATCTACTATTCCGCTTAAAGGAGTAGTTCCAAAATTAGTATATTTTATTTGGTAAGAAGTATTAAAACCTGGTCTAGCCTGCGTTGTAGGTATTATATTAACAAGTACATCGTTTGCCACTGCATTTGGCGTTATACAAAAATCTTGATTCGGAAAACTATTAACTCCACCACTAACTACATTGGTATAATTTATTGGACTAGCATCATAAACAGCATGGTTTGTTTGTGTTACAAAATTCCCTGTTATGTTTTGCGTTTCTACTTCAAACGCACCATTAGCATCTGTAAACACATTAAAACTGATATTTGAGTTTGTTTCGTTTACTTGAATTGGATAATTTTCTACTGTTGTAGTAGAGGTTGCGCAACCATCGTTATTAACATCTAAAGAAACGGTACCACTAAAGGTATTTGCAATTATTTCTTGAAAACCTACATTATCTACTATAAACTCTTGCTCTGGTCCATACTGACCTTCAAATTCAACATAGTAGGTTCCGCTAGTTGCGACAGAAAAATTGGAAGAATTACAAGTATCTAAATAACCTCCTGTTTGACACGTGTTCAATCCAACATTAGCAATTGTTGTTCCTCCTACATCTTTTAAAGTGCTACTCCAAAAACCACCTAGAGGCACCTCTCCCGTCATCATATCAAAACTTACATTTCTATAGTCTGTATATAATTTATAGGTTTTACCAGCTTCTAAATAAAATTGGGGCGTACTAAGAACATAATCCCTAGTATATATTCCTGAAATACTAAAATACATTTCGCCATAATCGGCATAAATACTAATATCCGTACCTGTTACAGACCAACCAGAAGTATCTGTATCAAAACCTCCATTTGGAATTAATACCGTTTGCGCTTGTGTTACACTTGAAATAATTAAAGCAAGTAATAGTAGTGATTTCTTCATAATTCTTAAATTTTAAACATTAAACAAAGCTTTCATTTGATTGCTTATCATATCTATATCCAAAAACGAAGTAAAATGTTACCTCTTTTACCTAAAAAATAAAATCGCCAGCAAAAAAAACGGTTATTCTACTGACGATTTAGGTTAACTGATTAATAGCTAGCGCAAATTAACTTGTAATACAAGACCTACATATATACATTCAAGGAATACATGTCTTGATTTAATGAAAGGCACTTTTCATTCAAGCAACAGATAATTTGTGCTATTATAAAAAACAACTTATGTTTGTAACTGTATATTTTAAAATTATGGAACAACAACTTTTTAATCTATTAATGTATATCATTCCTGCTTTAATAACAGGAGTTATTGCGTATTTGTTTTTTAGAGAACACGTACAAAACGAAAACAACCGAAGAACCTTTTTAATGCATAAAGAATTGCAAAAAGAAGCTTTTCCGTTACGTCTACAAGCATACGAGAGAATGGTTTTATTTTTAGAGCGTATTACGCCTTCTAAACTACTTTTAAGAGTACAACCTACTTCTTCTAACAAAGAAGATTATGAGTCGTTACTAATAGCGTCTATAGAACAAGAGTTTGAGCATAATTTAGCACAACAAATATATGTTACTGACGAGTGTTGGAATGTTATTAATGCGTCAAAAAATGCTACAATTCAATTAATACGCAAAGCGGCTTTGTTAGAAAAAACAGATTCTGCTAACAAGCTTCGCGAAGTAGTTTTAAGTGAAATGATGGAAGGACACGCTCCTAGTCATGCAGGATTAGCTTACATAAGAAACGAAGTAAGCAAACTAATGTAATTGCATTAATATTTTACAGCTACAACACTAGAATCTTTACCATGCTTTGTTTCTGCATATAAAAAACCTTCTAACCACCAAGCTGTCATTAATTTTTTACTAAAAATCAAAGAGTTTTCGGTAAGTTTTGTTGGTGTAAAATATAAATTAAGCTTAACATTTCTATGTTTTGCTGCTAACTTACCTATAGCAATATCACTTTTTTCTACCTGATCTAACAAATGACCAAACAGGTTTATCATTAAAGAAAAGGGATTTTTACCAAGTACCTTATTGTATTCTAGATTTTCACTTTCTAAAATAATAGCATCTACTTCTGTTGCACCACGTGAAATAGCTTCACGAATAGGTACTACACAACCAAAAGCACCATCTGCATACTCAAAACCATCTACTTTTGCTAAAGACATAAACGGAATATAATTACAAGATATCCAGATCCAATTACAAAACTCCTCATAACTAAAATCTTTAATAGACTTATACTCTACTCTATTTTTAGAAAGATTAGAAACCGTAACCACAACATCTTTTCCGCTTGCTTTAATGGTATTAAACTCTTCTTCTAGAAAGTTTCGTTTAATATGTCTTCTTAAACTTTTACTCTCTCCAAAAGTTCTTTTTCTTTTTATAAATTGCCATAACGAGTTTAAATAATTAATAGAAACAAACTCTCTACCATCTTTTTTGTGCTGTATAAAAGGGTTTACACTAAAAATATTGTGTTGACTAACATTAGTAAACATACCATGCAGTTTACTAATATTATTTAATGCTAAATGTGGTACCAATAGGCTTCCTGTAGAAGTTCCTAAATACATATCATACTCGCGTTTTTCTTGTTCTATTAAATATTGTGCTACGCCACCTGCAAAAGCCCCTTTACTTCCACCTCCAGATATTACCAATGCTCGCATGAATTTATTTTTAGTTTGTTATTTTTAGGTTTTCGTTATTTTTTTCAAAAAAAGCTTTTGCAAACTTTTTTAAACGCCAATTATGGTGTTGTTCTGCTTCTTTATAGTGATTTATTATTTCTTGATTTATTATTCCTAAAGAATCTAAAAAGGTAAATGCTTGCATTCGTATTTCAAAATTAAATACTGGCGAAGTATACCCAATTAACTCTTTTAAATAGGTGTTCTTTTGGTCTACAGCATAATCTGGCGTTACTAAAGCTAGCGTTAACCAAAGCAATCTAACATTTTTATTAGGTAAACCTATAACAGAACTTGTTTTATCTAAATACACACTTCTGTCTTCTGGAAAATTTAACCAAAGATTATATAAAGCAGCCTCTTTTGTTACATAAGACGCATCCTGTAAAAGCGACTCATACTCTTTTTTTAGTGCAAAAGGAATAGTAGACAAGTTTTGAGCTATTGTTTGTCTAACTTTTATACTGTTTTTAAATACTTCGGAAGTAATTTTATCTGGTACTTGCGAAATGATTTTACTCTTTGCTTTGTCTGAAATACCCGAGGTTAAATAATAATCACACTTTGCATTTACAGCTTCACAATCTACCATTAAATACTCTGTAATATACGCTGATTGCCTTTGTAGTGAAGCTATTACTTCTTCATAATAAAAAGTCTTATCCTGTAACCACTTAGTTACAAAAGCACTTAAATCTTGATTACTTGCCTTTTCTACTTCTGTTATAAAATTAGAAGTTTCTACATTTTTAAAAGCATATTTATTTAAATAATTTTTAACCGCTAGTTTAAAAGCTACATCACCAACTTTTTCATGAAGCATATGTAAAACCACTGCTCCTTTTTTATAAAAAGTAGTACTACTGGCTTTTGCATTCATTAGCGCTGTACTTGCTCCTGCACGATCTTGAGCTGCTAACTCTTCTACATACTCATAAAGTCTCCAATAGTAATAATCGTCACCAAAAACGTGTTTTTCGGCAAGTAATGCATAATAAGTTGCAAAACCTTCTTGTAACCAATGGTGCGTTCCAGAGGTTTCGGTAACCAAATCACCAAACCATTGGTGCGCCAACTCATGCGCATTAACATTTACGTAGTTTTTATCTACAAATGCAGTTTCATCTATCATAAAAGCATCACTAAAAATGGTACAACTCGTGTTTTCCATTCCTGCATATAAAAAATCATGTACAGGAACTTGTTTATAGTTTTGCCAAGGATATGCTACACCTATTTCATCTTCTAAAAAATCGAACATTGTTTTTGTATACCTATAGGTTGGTGTCACTTTAAGTGAATCTTCAGGATAGTAATACATTTTTAAAGGAATGCCACTTTTTGAAACCTCTACCTTTTCATCATATTTACCAACCACCACAGCAGCAAGGTAGCTAGCCATAGGTTTTTGCATATCATATTTCCAGAGTATATATGATGGTGTATCGTTTTTTAAAACTAATTTTCCGTTAGAAATCACCTTGTAATCGGTTGGAGCAGCAAAAGTAAGATCAAACTCTATCTTGTCATTCATATCATCTATGCTTGGCAACCAATTACTTGTGTATTTCCCTTGTCCTTGTGTCCAAATTTGATTTCTAGCTTCATTTTCCCATCCAACAAAATACATCGCTTTTTTAGGCGAAGCAAAAAACAAAAATTGCAATTTATTATCTTGAGAAGGCTTGAATTTATTAAAGATTATCAATTTATTTCCTTCATTTTTATAAAGCACTTTTTTTCCGTTTAACGAAACATTTTTAAACTTCATATTTACAGCATCCAAATAAATAGAATCTGTTTTTTTTAAAATATCAAAAGTTGTTTCGTACGAGTCATACACAGTAGAATCTATGCGAATTTGATTAAAAAATACAACAGCATCTACTTTTTTATAGTCTACAATTTCTGTTTGTTGCGCATGCACAAAAACCGAAAATAAAATTAAAAAGATACACAGAATTCCTCTCATAAATGTTTTACTAGCAACCATTACGCCAAAATACATATAAGTTTTGCCAATTTAAAATTACAACAAAACTAAAATCTATTAATTAACAAGGCTTTTATAGATTCTATTTTTAAAAGGAATTGTTTAATTTCGCTTTTATGAGTATAAACTTGCAAACTCCTATAGATTATTTAAAAGGTGTTGGACCAAATCGTGCAGATTTGCTTCGCAAGGAATTAGGTATTCACACCTATCAAGACTTACTTAATCTTTTTCCTAATAGATATATTGACAGAACTCAGTACTACAAAATCAATCAACTACAACGCAATAATGCGGATGTGCAAGTCATAGGAAAAATAATCAAGTTTGAAGAAATTGCTCAAAAACGCGGAAAAAGACTAGTAGCGACCTTTCAAGACGAAACAGGAACCATGGAATTGGTTTGGTTTAGAGGACAAAAATGGATTAGAGAAAGCCTAAAACTAAACACAACCTATGTGATTTTTGGAAAAGCCAATTGGTTTAATGGCAAGTTTAATATGCCACATCCAGATATAGAATTACAAAAAGAGCATGAGCAAAATTTACGCTCTGCCATGCAAGCTATTTATCCTTCTACCGAAAAGCTATCGAATAAGGGAATTACAAATCGTGTAATGACCAAAATCATGCAACAGTTATTTTTAGAAAGTAAAAGAAAATTTGCCGAAACGTTACCTGATAATTTACGTGCAGAATTAAAATTAATTTCAAAACCGGAAGCTATTTTTAATGTCCATTTTCCGAAGACTCCAGAGCTACTTTCTAAGGCACAATTTAGACTCAAATTTGAAGAATTATTTTACATACAATTACAGTTAATTTTAAAAAATTTAATCCATAAATCTAAAATAAAAGGATTTCCTTTTCCTGTAGTTGGTGATTATTTTAATTCCTTTTTTAAAGACCATTTACCCTTTGAATTAACCAATGCACAAAAACGCGTTTTAAAAGAAATTCGTCATGATTTAGGTAGCAATGCACAAATGAATCGCCTTTTACAAGGAGATGTAGGTTCTGGCAAAACAATTGTTGCGTTAATGTCAATGTTAATAGCGCTTGACAACGGTTTTCAAGCTTGCTTAATGGCGCCAACTGCAATTTTGTCAGCTCAGCACTATAATGGCTTACTTGAATTATGTAACGACCTAGAAATCAGTATAAAACTATTAACAGGCTCAAGTAGTACTTCAGAAAGAAAAATCATTCACGAAGAACTTGAAAATGGTAAATTACAGATACTAATTGGTACACACGCTCTACTTGAAGACAAGGTGAAATTTAAAAATTTAGGACTAGCAATTATTGATGAGCAGCACAGATTTGGAGTAGCACAAAGAAGTAAATTGTGGAAAAAAAACACCTCTCCTCCACACATTTTAGTAATGACTGCAACACCAATTCCTAGAACTTTAGCCATGTCTGTTTATGGCGATTTAGACATCTCTATAATTGATGAATTACCTGCTGGAAGAAAGGCTATAAAAACAGTACATAGATATGATGCAAATAGACTAAAAGTGTTTAAATTTATTCGCGATGAAATTGCTAAAGGAAGACAGATTTATATTGTCTATCCATTAATTCAAGAAAGCGAAAAAATGGACTATAAAGACCTAATGGATGGCTATGCGAGTATTGAAAGAGACTTCCCGAAACCAAAATATCAAATCTCTATTGTGCATGGTAAAATGAAACCTGCAGATAAAGATTTTGAAATGCAACGCTTTATTAAAGGCGAAACACAAATTATGGTAGCCACTACAGTTATTGAGGTTGGTGTTAATGTACCAAATGCTTCTGTAATGATTATTGAAAGCGCAGAACGCTTTGGATTAGCACAATTACACCAATTAAGAGGTCGTGTTGGTCGTGGATCGGAACAAAGCTATTGCATACTCATGACAGGACATAAACTTTCTAACGACAGCAAAACTAGACTAGAAACCATGACCAAAACTAGTGATGGTTTTGAAATTGCTGAAGTAGACTTGCGCTTAAGAGGTCCTGGAGATATCATGGGAACCCAGCAAAGCGGTATTTTAAACCTTAAAATTGCAGACATTGTTAAAGATAATGACATATTGCAGTTAGCACGTTTTCATGCTAAACAAGTGCTTAGCAAAGACCCTTCTTTAGCTGCTATAGAAAACCAAGTGATTTTAAATACCTATAGAGAAATGAGCAAGTATAGAAATATCTGGAACTACATTTCATAATAAATGCTTAGCATCTTCTAAACCCCATTTATCTAGGCTACGTAGCACGTTTTCAAGAGATTTCCCTCTAGCGGTTAACGAGTATTCTACCTTTGGTGGCACAACAGGATACACTTTTCTTGTAATAAGATTATCTTTTTCTAACTCACGAACGGTTTGTGTAAACATTTTATTTGAAATTCCTGGAATGTGTTTTTGCAATACTCCAGAACGCAAACCTCCTTCTAAAAGATGAAACAAAATCAATGGCTTCCATTTTGTTCCTATTAAATTCATGGTATAATGTAACGGACAATCAATTTCTTTATTCAAAACTTAATTTATATTTATTTAATAATCAGCAATTTACTCGTTTTGGTAACTATACTACTTTTTAGTAAGTTATTGCCTAATAGGCAAATATAGATTATTTTTGTAATCTAAATTAAAAACTATGACAAAGAATAAAGATTATCCAAAATCCTTTTCACATATCGGAATCACAGTTCCAGACATTAAAAAAGCGGTAGAATTCTACTCTGAAGTAATGGGATGGTATGTAATTATGGAGCCTTCAACAGTAAAAAAAGAAACAGAAACTGCTATTGGCCAAATGTGTATTGATGTTTTTGGTAACGACTGGGAAACCTTCGAAATAGCACATTTAGCTACTTCTGATGGTGTTGGTGTAGAATTATTTTCTTTTCCTAACGGAATTAAAGAAGCTCCTGAATTTAATCCTTTTAACACAGGCCTTTTTCATTTTTGCGTTCAAGACCCAAATATTGAAGACTTAATTGATAAAATTGTTGCTTATGGCGGAAAACAAAGAATGCCAATTAGAGAATATTACCCTAAAGACAAACCTTTTAAAATGTGTTATGTTGAAGATCCTTTTGGGATTGTTTTTGAAATTTACACACACAGTTATGAGTTAACTTACTCTTCTGGTGCTTACGCTAAATAACCGTTTATATAACTAAACATGAATTAAAAATGTGCTTCTAAAAAAAATAGAAGCACATTTTTTATATACGACACCAACAAAAACACAATCAATTAATAATCAATGTTAAAGCAATTCTTTTATTAAAGTAAAACTTCAATATTAATCAAAGGCTTTTCGTTTGTGAAAAATGCTTTTTTAAAAAGAAAAAAACATCTTTAGTTTCATTAAACAACTTATAATATAGAACTAAAAAAAGTGCAAAAATATAGCTTCACCTCTTTCGTGTAGCAAAAAATTATTCCTCTAACAAACTACCAACAAAGGTTTCAAAATCCTTTTTAAAAGTGGTAAATTTTTCACCTGTTGCAGGACCATTAAACCCTGTATGTATTTTTCTAACTATTCCTTTTTTATCTATAAAAATAGTAGTAGGATAACTCAATACATGATTTAACATTGGTAATTTTTCTTGTGCTTTACTTTTGTTAGATGTTCCTGTTTGCGCCAAAAGAATAGGATATTCTATACCTATACGCTCTTGCAACCTATTGATGTTTTTAAATGCTGCTTCTTTAGTTTTTACATACTCAAAAGCCAATGCTACAATCTCTAATCCTTTATCTTTATTTGCTTTATAGTATTCTGCATAGTACTTACTCTCATCTAAACAATTAGGACACCAAGTTCCCATAATTTGCACTAAAACTACTTTATCTTTAAAACGTTTATCTCCTAAAGAAACCATGTTATTACTAGCATCTGGAAAAGAAAAAGCCATTTTATCATATCCTTCTTTTAAAAAGGTTAAACCATTAGCATCTGGTAGCTCATACGCATCATTTCGCTTGGCAACAAAAGGTTCTACCCAATGGTTTCCAGAATAAAAAGTACCAATCATTGTAGAGTCTGTAACTGTTGCTGTAAAAAGAAAAGCATGTGCACCATCAAAAGTAGAAAGCTTCATCTGGTCTCCATCAACAACACCTTCTAGGTATCTATAATCTCCTGTTGTTGTTAAAAAAGTCCCTGCAACTTTACTTCCAGTTTGTTTAAAAACACCTTTAGCTATATACTTATCCTCCTCGCTTTCTGGACTAAATATGGTTTCCCAGTTTCCTGTCACTTCACTTTCAGGCTTTTTATTAGTTGTAAATCTTGTTTCCTTTTTTTCTGCAGTAAAAGGCACTACTCTATTTAAATCTGGTTTTAGAAAGTTTCCTATTAATCTATTTTTCTCCGCTAATTTTGCGGCTAAATATCCTTGAAAAACTGGTGTTTTAATAAAAATAGAATCTTGTTTATACGTGATTTCATCTACTTTTATAATCTCTTCAGCATTATAAATTTCTAAATGCGTAGCATCTAAAACTTTAAACGTAAAAGGCAGTACTACAGAATCATTTACTTGTAACTCTGCTCTATAATTTCCTGCTTCTAGAGCAATATTGTTCTTTTCTAACTTCTCTTTCTTCTGGTTACAAGAAAAACAAAGCGCTATTAGTAATACTAAAATTAATTTATGCATGTTGAATTTTATTAGCTATTAAAAGTTAAAGGAATATAAAAAGACACTATAAAACAACAATATTTTAAACAAGTTAAAAAAAACATTTCAAGCGCTATACCATAGAATTCCTTAAAAACAATGGAGAAACAAATGCTGTTGCATGCTTTTGTTCTTATAATTATAACAAAAATCAAGAATAAAACAGCAATAAAAAAGCCTGCTTATAAAGGTTATTTAAAAATGTACAAAATTTAAAACATTGCTTGAATGCTAACTGCTTTATTTTATCTTTGCAATTCAATTTTAACGAAGGCAATGAAAATATCATACAACTGGATAAAACAGTTTATAAAAACCGATTGGACAGCATTACAAACCGAAGAATTACTTACAGACTTAGGTTTAGAGGTAGAAGGCATTACACCATATGAATCTGTAAAAGGAGGATTAAAAGGTGTTGTTGTTGGAGAAGTACTTACTTGTGTACAACACCCAAACGCAGACAGACTTAAAATTACAACGGTTAATATAGGCGCAGAAGCTCCTGTACAAATAGTTTGTGGCGCACCTAATGTTGCTGCTGGACAAAAAGTTCCTGTTGCTACTATTGGCACCACACTATATACAGAAGAAGGAGAATCATGGACCATTAAAAAAGGGAAAATTCGTGGCGAAGAAAGCTTTGGAATGATTTGCGCAGAAGACGAACTTGGTTTAGGAAAATCTCACGATGGTATTATGGTTTTAGCCGAAGATACTGTTGTTGGTACTGCTGCTTCAGAACTTTTTAACATTGAAAACGACGAAGTTTTTGAAATTGGCTTAACTCCTAACAGAGCAGATGCTATGAGCCACTTTGGTACTGCAAGAGACCTAAAAGCTGGATTTTTACAAAAAGATATTAATGTAGAACTTATTACACCTTCTGTAAGTGCTTTTCATGTAGATAACAGAACGCTTAAAATAGATGTAGATGTTCAAAATAAAGAATTAGCACCAAGATATTGTGGTGTTACTATTTCTGGTTTAAAGGTTGCAGAATCTCCAGAATGGTTAAAAAACAGATTAAAATCTATTGGCTTAACTCCAAAAAACAACGTAGTAGACGTTACCAATTATGTTCTTCATGAACTTGGTCAACCGCTTCACGCTTTTGATACCGCAAAAATTGCAGGAAACAAAATTGAAGTAAAAACCGTTGCTGCTGGAACTAAATTCACAACGCTTGATGAAGTAGAAAGAGAACTACATGAAGATGATTTAATGATTTGCGATGCCGAGAAACCTATGTGTATTGCAGGTGTTTTTGGAGGCATTACCTCTGGAGTTACAGAACACACTACAAGCATCTTTTTAGAAAGTGCTTATTTTAATCCTGTAAGCATACGTAAAACAGCAAAACGCCATGCTTTAAACACAGATGCCTCTTTTAGATTTGAAAGAGGAATTGATCCAAACATTACAGAATACGCTTTAAAACGCGCAACTTTATTAATTTTAGAGCTTTGTGGAGGAGAAATTACAAGTGATGTGATTGATGCATACCCAAATAAAATTAAAGACTTTGAAGTACGCTTAAGTTTTGAAAATGCTAAAAAGTTAATTGGTCAAGAAATACCAAAAGAAACCATTAAACGCATTTTAACTTCTTTAGAAATTAAGGTTAACAATGTAACCGAAACAGGATTAGGTTTAACCGTTCCTGCTTATAGAAATGATGTACAACGCGAAGCAGATATCATTGAAGAAATTTTACGTGTTTATGGATATAATAACATCGAGTTTACTAATAAACTTAATGCTTCTATATCAAACTCTTCAAAATTTGAAGATCATAAATTACAAAACGTTGTAGGTAACCAATTAGTAGCACAAGGATTTTTTGAAATGCTTGCCAACTCACTAACTACTCCAGACTACATTAAATTAGACGAGCAGTTAAAAGAAGAACACAATATAACCATGCTTAACCCATTAAGTAATGATTTATCAGTAATGAGACAATCTTTATTATTTTCTGGTTTAGAAGCACTTTCTTATAACATTAATAGAAAACGTAGCAATGTGAAGTTTTTTGAATTCGGAAAAACATACCACAACTACAACGAAACTAGAGAAGAGCATAAACACCTTACTCTTTTAGCAACTGGTAACAGAACTGCTGAAGCATGGAACGGACTTAACAAACCTAGTGAGTTCTTTTATTTTAAAGGAATTATAAAGAGTACACTAGAACGTTTAGGTATTACTAGATTTAAAGAAACACCTGCTAAAGAAGCTATTTTTAGCGAAGGATTAACTTTAGCTTTAGGAAAAAACAAACTAGTAAGTTTTGGTTTAGTTAAAAAGAATATTTTAAAACATTTTGGAATTAGCCAAGAAGTACTTTTTGCTGATTTTAATTGGGATAATATTTTAGAAGTAGCAAAACACAACAAAATTAAGTTTACAGAAATACCTAAATACCCAGAAGTACGTAGAGATTTTGCTTTACTTTTAGATGAAGCTGTTTCTTTTGAATCTATTCACACTATTGCAAAACAAACCGAGAAACAACTTTTAAAAGAAGTAAATTTATTTGATGTTTACCAAGGTAAAAACTTACCTAAAGGTAAAAAGAGTTATGCAGTTAGCTTTACGTTGCAAGACGCAAACAAAACGCTAACAGACAAACAAATAGATAAAATAATGAAAAAGCTACAAGCTAATTTTGAAAGACAACTTGGAGCCGAACTAAGATAAATCAAGTAAAACTTGATGAAGTACAACAAAAAAGCCTTTTCAATTATGAAAAGGCTTTTGTTTTTTAAAGAAATGTAATATTTAGTCTACTACTTTTACGTTTATAGCGTTTAATCCTTTTCTTCCTTCTGTAAGTTCAAATTCTACAACATCTCCTTCTCTAATCTCATCGATTAAACCTGAAATGTGTACAAAATGTTCTTTGTTTGTGTCGTCTTCTACAATAAATCCAAATCCTTTAGAATCATTGAAAAATTTTACTGTTCCTTTACTCATTGTAATAAAATGTTGATTTTGTTATTAAACAAATATAACTAATTAAATGTTCTTTTGTGTTTTTAGATATATTTTTTAAAATAATAATTAACTAAACGCTTATTATTCAAGCAACAAAGGCACATAAAAAACGATATCAAACTGTTAATTACTATAAATTTGCTCCTTTTTTTTGTATATTTAGAAGAATGCTAAAAACAAATACTATGGAAGAATCTAATTATATAAAAGTCTTTACAGGAAATTTTATTATTACACAATTAATGGTTGATAAGCTAGATGCTGTTGGTATAAGTGCAATAATTAAAGATGAATCTGAATCTGGTAGATTAGGAGGTTTTGGTACTTTTAATCAAGGCACTCAAGAACTTTATGTAAATAAAGACGAGTTAGAAACAGCAATACCAATTATTGAAAGTATTACTGCAGAAATGAAGGCTTAAAAACCCATTCATTATTTGTTATGATTATTTACAATAAAAAAATCCTGAAGTATAAACTACTTCAGGATTTTTTTTATCTAATATATCAATATTTTTTATTGATACATTTTATCACGTAAGTCCTTAATTTTAGAATCTTGCATATACTCATCAAAAGTAGTATATCTATCTATAATTCCGTTAGGTGTTAGCTCTACTACTCTATTTGCTACAGTTTGCGCAAACTCGTGATCATGTGTAGAAAACAAGACAGTACCTTTAAAGTTTTTAAGAGAGTTATTAAATGCTGTAATACTTTCTAAATCTAAATGGTTTGTAGGTTCATCTAACATTAAAACATTAGCTCTAACCATCATCATTCTAGATAGCATACAACGCACTTTTTCTCCTCCAGAAAGTACGTTTGATTTTTTTAGCGCTTCTTCACCACTAAAAATCATTTTACCCAGAAAACCTCTAATAAAAACTTCTTCTCTTTCTTCTTCTGTAGTTGCCCATTGACGTAACCAATCTACTAAAGTTAAATCGTTTTTAAAGAATTCACTATTATCTAATGGTAAATAAGATTGTGTAGTAGTAACTCCCCAAGCAAATTTTCCTGCATCTGCTTGTTCTTTATTATTTATAATTTGATAAAATGCTGTAGTAGCTCTAGAGTCTCTAGAAAATACTACTACTTTATCTCCTTTATTTAAATTTAAATCAATGTTTTTAAACAGTGTTTCTCCTTCAATAGAAGCTGCTAAACCTTCTACGTTTAATATTTGATCTCCTGCTTCTCTATCTCTTTCAAAAATAATTGCTGGATATCTTCTACTAGAACGTTTAATATCTTCAATATTAAGTTTATCAATCATTTTCTTTCTACTGGTTGCTTGTTTTGATTTTGCAACGTTGGCAGAGAATCTTCTAATAAACTCTTCTAATTCTTTCTTTTTCTCTTCTGCTTTCTTGTTTTGTTGCGCATGTTGTCTTGCAGCTAGTTGTGAAGACTCATACCAGAAGGTATAATTACCTGAGAAATGATTAATTTTTCCGAAGTCAATATCCGAAATATGCGTACAAACAGAATCTAAAAAGTGTCTATCGTGAGATACTACAATTACACAATTGTCATAATTAGCAAGAAAGTTTTCTAACCAAGTAATTGTTTCGTAATCTAAATCATTGGTAGGCTCATCCATAATTAAAACATCCGGATTACCAAACAAAGCCTGTGCTAATAACACACGTACTTTTTGTTTACCATCTAGATCTTTCATTAAGGTATAATGAACATCTTCTTTAATTCCTAGATTAGAAAGCATGGCAGCAGCATCGCTTTCTGCATTCCAACCATTCATTTCTTCAAATTTCACCTGAAGTTCACCAATTTTTTCTGCATTTTCATCGGTATAGTCTGCATATAATGCATCTATTTCAGATTTAATTCTATAAAGTTCTTTATTTCCTTTTAAAACGGTATCTAAAACCGTGTCTTCATCGTGTTTATTATGGTCTTGCTCTAAAACAGACATACGTTTACCTGCTTCTAAGCTTATATGCCCAGAAGTTGGCTCTTGTTTTCCTGCAATAATTTTTAAAAAGGTAGATTTCCCTGCTCCATTGGCACCAATAATACCATAGCAATTTCCGTTATTAAAAGTGGTATTTACTTCATCAAAAAGAATGCGTTTTCCAAATTGAACCGAAAGATTAGATACTGATAACATATATGTTTTTTAATTTATACACCAACACTTTTGCCTTGGCGAATGAGTTTGCAAAAGTAAAAAATTCATTGCATAAGACGAAACTTACTAAACTAAATTATTAGTCTATTTATCAAGGATAAAATACCACCTAGTAATCAACTGCCTTTTTTCTTGTAAAAACCAGCTTAAACCCCTTTTGTGCCTTGTTTTAAGCTAAAGTCTATCCTCTTAAATTTTTAAATTTATTATAAAACCTTATCATTTTAAAAGTTAGAAGCGTGTTAAATAACGTTTTCAATATATAAATGATAACAACTTTTAACACTGAATTAACAAGAGGTTCTATTTGCAAGGTCTATTTTTGTTATATAAGCTTTATTTCAATTTTAAACCCAATTATGCGATTTTTACTACCTATATTATTATTAACTCTTACTCTTTTTTCGTGCAAAAAAAATGTTGCTATAAATACAGAGGAAACAGCATATATTGGAGGTGAAATAATAAATCCTATTGACAGACAGGTTGTTATATACAAAGAAAATAAAGTTTTAGACACCATACTACTAGACAATAAAAATAGGTTTTTATACAAAATAGAACAGGTTGAAGATGGCTTATATACTTTTAAATTAAAATCTCAGTTTGGTGAAGAATTTCAATTAGCATTATTAGAGCCTAAGGATAGTGTAATGATAAGGTTAAATACTATAGATTTTGACGAGTCTTTAGTATATACAGGAAAAGGTGCTAAAAAAAATAATTACCTTATTAATATGTTTCTTGAAAACGAAGCAGAAAATGATAAAATATTAAACTATTGCCAGCTAGAACCTAAAGCTTTTGAAAATAAAATAGATTCTATTAAAGAGCTTAAATTAAAAAGGCTAAATACATTTATTGAAAAAAATGCTACATCTGCATTGTTTAAACAAATTGCTATTGGCAATATTAACTACAGTTACTACTTGAGCAAAGAAATTTATCCGTTTGCTTATTATGGCGATAACGAAATTAAAAATTTACAATCTTTACCAGATGATTTTTATAAGTACAGAAAGCATATAAATTATAATAACACCACGCTTAAAGAATACTTTACCTATAAAACTTTTTTAAGATATCACATTAAAAACTTAGCCCTTTCTGAGCATTTAAAAAAATCTAAAGACACAGTATTAAACAGAAACTCTTTCTGTTATAATTTAGATAAACTAAAGTTAATTGACAGTTTAATTACAGATGAGGATATTAAAAACCCATTATTAAGCATCTCTTCTATTAACTACATTAACAATGCAAAAAACATCAAGCAATTAGATACTTTTCTAGAATTTTACTACTCAAAAAGTACAGATGAAAAAGATAAAAACCACATTAAAAAATTAGCACATTCTTTAAAACAACTAGAAATAGGAAACCCAATACCTAATGTTACTTTAGTTAATTATAAAAATAAAGAAATACCTTTAAAAAAATTAATCAACAAACCTACCGCTTTATATTTTTGGTCTAAAGACTATAAATCACACTTAAAAGAAAGCCACTCTAAGGTAAATGAATTGACTTTAAAATATCCTGAAGTAAACTTTATCTCTATTAATATAGATGATACTAACATAAGAGATAATAGCAGAATTTTAAAACAATATGATTTTACTTCTAAAAACGAATATAAGTTTACAAACCCTAGAAAGGCGAAAGAAATTTTAGCCATTAGCCCAATAATAAAGGTTATGTTAATTGATAGAAAAGGAAAAATTATTGATCCGCATACCAACTTATTTTCTATCTCTTTTGAACAGCAAATACTAGGTTTATTAAACCAATAGTGTTTTTTTTTACATGGTAGTTATGCTAGCGGAAAGAAACATTGAAATTAAATGAAGGAGCAGTTTATAGAAGAAAAAACATTTAAAAAAAAGGACTTTTCAGAAAATGGTCTTGAAAAAGGCGAATATGAATTATGCTCTTTTTTAAATTGTAATTTCTCTAATTCTGATTTATCTAAAATTAGGTTTATAGACTGCGAATTTTATGACTGTAATTTAAGCTCAGCACATATTTTACAAACAGGATTTCAAAATGTACTTTTTAAAGATTGTAAAATGCTAGGTTTACAATTTGATAAGTGTAACGAATTTGCATTTTTTATAGAAGTTGACAAATGCCAATTAAATCATTCGTCATTTTTTAAACGAAAACTTTCAAAAATTGCATTTAACAAAACCAAACTTCAGGAAGTCGATTTTACAGAATGTAACTTGAGTTCAGCTGTTTTTAACGATTGTGATTTACAAAATGCAATATTTAAAAACACAAACTTACAAAATGCGGATTTTAGAAGTTCTACTAATTTCACCATTGATCCTGAAAATAATATAATTAAAGGAGCTAAATTTACTTTAGATACTGTAGTTGGACTCTTAACAAAATATAATATCAAAATAGAACCTAACTTTTAGAATATACTCGAAATTAGTACTTGTTGAAAAGGTTAAACACAACGCTGATAAGACAATGTTAACATAAAACAACAGCTTATAACTTACCTAAGAATAAACTCTTACGGAATTAGTTCTTTTTTTCTAAATTAGTTGCTTAAACAAGCCACTAACCACACACAAATACATTAGCAATAATCAAAGCTCTAAAAATATGACGAAATCATTTTTATTGATTTTTACATTCCTATTTACTTACACTAGTATATTTAGTCAACAAGAATTAAATGCCAATTCAGACTTTAATATTTTATTTATTGGTAACAGTCTAACTTTTACCAACAACTTACCACTGCTTGTTAAACAGCATGCAAAGCAAAAAGGAATAGAGATTACTACAAAAACGATCGCTTTTCCAAACTATGCCATAGAAGATCATTGGAATGATGGACAAATACAAAAACTAATTTCTAGTAATAATTTTGACTATGTCATTATACAACAAGGACCTTCATCACAAAAAGATGGTAGAAAAATGCTTATTAAATACGGAAAAAAGCTCTATAGCTTATGTAAAATAAACAAAGCCCAATTATGCTACTTTATGGTTTGGCCTTCTTTAAACTACTACCATACATTTGATGATGTAATAAAAAATCATGAAGACGCAGCTTCCATCAATCATTCTATTTTATTACCTGTTGGTAAAATATGGAAAGACTATATAGATGCTAATCAAAATATAGATTACTACAGTGCTGATGGATTTCATCCTTCCATAAAAGGAAGCACAATTACAGCAAAAATAATTGTAGAACATTTATTTTAATAATACAACCTACTGTTTACACTAGCTTAAAGACTTACTATTAGCATTAGACAATAGAATAAAATCTTTTAACGTTTAAGTGTAAAATGGGCTGAAAACTCCTTTTGAGTATTACTCAATGGCTCTATATATTCTACGGTAAACCAATAATCTGAACTTGGCATTGCTTCACCTTGAAAGGTTCCGTCCCAACCAAGACTAGAAGTGGTTAATTGTTTTATAAGTTTTCCGTATCTATCATAAATAGTAACTTTTACACCTCCTTGATTTTTAACACCAAGTATATTCCAAGTATCATTATAACCATCATTATTTGGTGTAAATACTTTAGGATAATTAATTATTGGCACTTCATACTCTAGCACTTCACAATTATAAACGTCTCTAACTTTTACAATATAATCTCCTCCTAAAACATTTTCAAAAACTGGTGAATATTGCCAATAGCCTTCATATAAACTATACTCATAAAAACCAACACCTGTAACGGTTACCACTAGCATACTGTTTTCTGAAAAAGCATCTGTTAATACTTCTGCCGAAATAGTTTCTGGAGGATAAGACGAAACAACTTCTGTAGTATCTACATAAGTACAACCAGAAATTATATTAGTAACTTCAACAGTATAAAAACCAACAGAAGTTGCATTATAAGAAGATTGCGTAGCACCTACAATACTATTAGCAGCCAATACTTCTTGACCTTCATACCATTGAAAAGTATATTCTGTTTCACTTAACTCGGTGTCTATAGGTGCAGTTTGTAATGCAGGATCTGTTTCTACAGCTGCCAAAACACTATCATCTGCTGCTAAACAAATAAGGTACTGCTCCTCTAATTGAACAACTAGCAATGGATGTACAATAAGCGTAACAGGAACTACTTGAAAACATTCGTTAGTTACAGGTTGTACTCTAACATAAATTATTTGTGTATCTGCAACAGTGTTATTATAATTTGTTGGTGTTGCAATGGTTGCTGCATTACCTAGTATTGCGTCATCTTCAACTTCGTAATAACTAAAATTATAATTTGCAGCAGGTAAACCATTTAATATATCTGTTTCTACTAATGTAACATCAAAAGTATTAAAACCATCAAAATCGTCATCACAAGCATGCAATTCTGAAGGATTCGCTTCGGTTAAAGAGTTAAAAACGTTAATATCAAAGCTTGTGGTAGCAAAGCAATAATTATAGGTATTGTCTTCTACTCTAACATAAATAGTTTCTAGTTGATAAGCATTTTGGTTTGTATAATCTGTAGTTATCGCATTATCATTATTATCTGCATCCTCTTGTGATAAATGATATGTTACTGTATACGCTGTAGCAGACTGTGTACCAAGAACGGTTTCGTTTAACAACTGAAAATTATAGGTATTAAAACCATCATTATTAGTATCACAAATAAACTGGTCTTCTACAGGATTAGCAATAGGGCTTTCTGTAAACTCAATAGTAATATCTGCTGTAGCAATACAAGTAGTACCATAAGCAACAGAAACACTATACTCTCCAGCTGTTGTAACATCTAAAGTACTATTGGTTTCTCCTACAATTTCAATGCCATTTCTAAACCATTTATGCGGAGCGGTTGTACTTGATATTTGCGTGTCTAAAGTATATGCTGTGTTACCACAAGCTGGATTTCCTGAAGCAAAGGTTACATCATCACCAAGATCTAAACCAAGGTTAAAACTACCAGCTTCGAGAAAAATAGCAGAATCATAAGCAGAATCTCCTTGATCTGCCACGACTATTTTAATTTCGTATACTTGATTAGGTGTTACCGCTGCATTTGCTGTTAAAACTTCTGTTCTTCCTCCATAATTAGTACTTCCAAGGTTATAACCTGCAAAATACGCTACATTTGCTCTACAAGCAGCTGCATCATTTATAGTAGTAACACTAACAGGTGTTCCGTCTGGTAAAACTGCCAGATTACTATAGGCTGTTGTTCCCACTTCTCTTAGCAAAAAAGCAAAACTATCTGAAAAAGTGCATTCTGTGCCTCCATCATACTCTTCAGAAGCCATTAAAAATCTAAAGTTAAATTGACTAGAGGTTGCTGTAAAGTTAAACTTAACAAAAGTAGCGTCACGTGTAGAGTTTTGTGATAATGCTGCTTCTAAATCTGCATCTCCTGGTAGGTTATTTCCAAAATCTGGATACGGATTATTCGTGTTTCTTATGTTACCAGCAGCATAAGCCCTTCCTGTTGTTAAAACTACTCCACTTTCAAAAGGAAAATTACTAGTAGCTGGTGTATTAAAATACCCATAACTTTTTGTTTGTAAATCTGATGGAGCTCCAAAAGCTTGTTCTGTAAAATCACTTATCTCTGCACAATCACTAGCTATTAAAACATCTTCAACTAATTGTTCTAAATCATAACTCGATGCTGCATTTGCTGCATCATTTATACTAATAATTTGAGCAAAACTAGTATATGCTAAGAGCATAAAGAATAATACAAAACTATTTTTATTTTTATTCATATCTTAATTATTGTACTATATCTCTATTATAATTTGTAATGATTTAACAACATTTTTTCATACACCTTATCTGGTAATACACGTTTTAAAACAATAGAAAATTTTTGAAGCAGCTCTCCTACTTTATAATGTATTTTTGGTTTTTCTGTATTCATTACTTTATATACTGCTTTTGCCATTAGTAATGGATCTTTACCTTCATCTACATGTTCATCCATTAATTTAAGAGTATTACCATAAGGAGTTTTGTATGGCGAATTTTCTTGTATTGGCGCATGAAAACGACCAGAAGCTATATTGGTAGCAAAATCTCCTGGTGCAATGTTAGTCATTTGTATATTAAAGTCTTTAATTTCCATTCTAAAAGCTTCCGTAACCAACTCTAAAGCACCTTTGCTTGCCGAGTAAATTCCTCTATACGGAAGTCCCATATATCCTGCAATAGATGTAATATTAATAATTAAACCAGATGCTTGCTTTCGCATTTGTGGTAAAACGGCCTTAATCACATTTATAGGTCCAAAAAAATTAGTTTCAAAATTTGCTTTAATTTCTGCCTCTGGTATCTCTTCAATAGGTCCAGTAATACCAACACCAGCATTATTAATAAGTACATCTATTCTACCTTCTGCAGCAACCACAGTAGAAACAGCTGTTGCTATAGTTTCTGGTTTAGTAACATCTAGAGCAATAATTTTAAAAGCATTTGAGGTGTAGTTTTTAGGGTTTCTACTTGTACCATAAACAGTATACCCTTTTTCTGTTAAAAATTCTCCAACAGATTTACCAATTCCTGAAGATCCTCCAGTAATTAAAACAACTTTAGACATATAAATAATATTAAAATGTAAATTTAATAATGAAAATGGGAAAAGCGCTATAAATTAAAAAAGATTTGCTCGTATTTCTACAAACAAATCTTCATATATAAGGATAAAATCTATTTTAAAAGATTTCATTTTAAGACATAAAAAAAGGCAAGCTACCTACATCACACTGCTACAACCATCTACCTTTGCTTCGTTCCCGACCTGGAGGATTCAACAGGAGCTAGTTGTGTAGGACTTGCCGAGTGCAAATATACAACCTTTTAAAATCTACGCAATGTTTTTTAAACTGAATTTTAATAAATATCTTGCATCAAACTTAAAATGTAAAATGAAAATATTCAAAATACTCACAATCATATTTTTAGCAACTTTTATAGTATCCTGCGGAAGCAATACTGGACAGAAAAAAAATGACTTTTCTATTGCTACAAATGCAAAAAACAATGCTTTTACCCTTGGAGAAGCATTAAATTTGACAATAAAAAATCCTAAAAACCACGAAATAACGTCAGTTAATTACACGCTTAATGGTACATCAATTTCTGAAAAATCGATTTTAAAAAACACAAAGCTTGGTGAACAAACCATTGAAGCCAATATTACCTTTGATGGAGAAACGCAAAGTATTTCACAAAAAATTACCGTTTTAAACAATACCTCTCCTAAAGTATATACTTATAAAATTATAAACGAATATCCTCACGATATTACCTCATACACACAAGGATTAGAGTTTTATAATGGAGAATTATACGAAAGCACAGGACAACATGGCGAATCTAAACTTAGAAAAGTAAACTATAAAACTGGTGAGGTTTTAAAAAATATAGATTTAGCACACGAGTATTTTGGTGAAGGTTTAACCATTTTAAACAATAAAATTTACCAGTTAACTTGGCAAAGCGGAACCGGTTTTGTGTATGATGTTGATACTTTTGAAAAAACAGGTAGTTTTAAATACAATAATAGTAAAGAAGGTTGGGGAATTTGCAATGATACCAAAACATTGTATAAAAGTGATGGAACAGAAAAAATATGGACCATTAACCCAGAAACATTAACCGAAGAAAGCTACATACAAGCATACCATAACCACGGAAAAGTTGTTGGATTAAACGAACTAGAATGGGTTAATGATAAAATATATGCCAATCGTTATCAAAAAAATGGCGTTGCAATTATAAATCCTACAAACGGAGCTATTGAAGGTGTTATCGATTTTTCGCCATTAAGAAAAAAGGTTACTCAACACCAAGGTTTAGATGTTTTAAATGGTATTGCATATAATCCTGAAACCAAAACACTTTTTATTACAGGAAAACGTTGGGATAAAATATTTGAGGTAGAAATTATTAAAGAATAATATGAAGCCCTTTGAAACTACTATAGTTGTTGATGAACATGATTTAGACGAATTAAATCATGTTAACAACGTACGTTATGTACAATGGGTTAATGATATTGCTAAATTAAACTGGAATACTGTAGCTACTTCTTCTATAAAAGAAAACTACTTTTGGGTTTTAATTTCACATCATATAGACTACAAACAAGCTGCATTATTAAATGATACAGTAGTAATAAAAACCTATGTTACAAAAGCACAAGGCGTAACTTCTACAAGAATTGTAGAAATGTTTAATAAAAACACCTCAAAATTATTAGCCAAATCAGAAACAAATTGGTGTTTAATTAGTAGAAAAACACAAAAACCTGCACGAATAACACCAGAAATAAATAGTTTGTTCTTTTAAAAAATCAATGCTGTACAAGTTTTATAAAACTGTTACCTATAGAAAATGCTTCTATACATAACTTTACAAAACTCAACTACCTGAAAAACAATTTTATATATAATAATGTATAACATCTAAAAAAATGGTTTTACATCTATTTTAATTTTTAGGAAGTAATCTCTTTACTATCTTTAAAAAAGCACTCTTTCCTTAGAGAGTCTCTTATTAATAGCAACATTTTACAAATTACAATATTAATTTAATACGCTATTAAATGGACTTTATGAAAACCTATGTTACAAAAGCACAAGGCGTAACTTCTACAAGAATTGTAGAAATGTTTAATAAAAACACCTCAAAATTATTAGCCAAATCAGAAACANTAAAACTCAACTGCCTGAAAAACAATTTTATACAGAATAATGTATAACATCTAAAAAAATGGTTTTACATCTATTTTAATTTTTAGGAAGTAATCTCTTTACTATCTTTAAAAAAGCACTCTTTCCTTAGAGAGTCTCTTATTAATAGCAACATTTTACAAATTACAATATTAATTTAATACGCTATTAAATGGACTTTATGAAAACCTTTGAATTTACGGTAACCGTTACTCAAGAAGATTTAGACGAACTAAACCATGTTAACAATATTAGATACATACAATGGATTCAAGATATTGCTAAAGCACATTGGCAAGAAATAGCAACCGAAGATATTTACAAAGCCTATTTTTGGGTAGTTCGCAGACATTTAGTAGACTATAAAGCCTCGGCACACTTACATGATCAAGTAAAAATAACCACCAAATTTATAAATTCATATGGTGCTACTGCCAAAAGCATTATAGAAATGCACAATAAAAGCACACAAAAACTACTCTTAAAAGCAGAAACCACTTGGTGTTTAATGCAAACGCGAACAAAAAGACCTACTCGTGTGCCTAAAGAAATTGATGAAATTTTAAAATAAATACTAAAACATCGTTTCAAAAGTTATATTTTTATGCATTTATGTGCAATTATATTTTTGCCTCACAATTCATTAAATATCTATGAAAAAGACACTATACTTTTTAACCTGTTTTGCCTTTCTTTTACTTTGGAGTTCTTGCAGAAAAGACTTTAACTTCTCTCCTAGCAACGGAAACCTTAGTTTTTCAAAAGACACAGTTTATTTAGATACCGTTTTTACAAACATTGGCTCTAGTACCTATAATTTAAAAGTATACAACAAAAGCAATGAAGCCATTAGCATATCTACTGTAAAATTGGCTTTAGGTGAAGATTCAGAATACCGATTAAATGTAGATGGTATTGCTGGAAAATCTTTTGAAAACGTAGAAATACTAGCAAAAGACAGTATGTACATTTTTATAGAAACTACCATAGACATAAACAATTTACCAAACTTAGATAATGAATTCCTCTATAATGATAAAATAGAGTTTGATGCAGGCAGCAACCTACAATCTGTAGAATTAGTAACCCTTGTTAAAGACGCTGTATTTATTTATCCTGATAAAGACAATACCACAGGAGTAGTTGAAACTTTAACCATAGATATTGGAGGTCAACAAATAGAAACCGATATTCAAGGTAGATATTTAGAACCAGAAGAATTAACCTTTACCAACCAAAAACCATATGTAATTTATGGCTATGCTGCTGTTCCCAACAACCAAACTTTAAACATTGAAGCTGGAGCAAGAGTACATTTTCATGCCAATTCTGGACTTTTAGTAGCAGAAGGAGCTTCACTACAAGTTAATGGAGCTAATAGCACAGATCAAGAAGTCTTAGAAAACCAAGTGATTTTTGAAGGAGACCGCTTAGAACCTGATTTTGCAGACGTACCAGGACAATGGGGAACCATTTGGTTACTTGACGGAAGCATTAACAACACCATAAATTATGCAACCATAAAAAATGCATCTGTGGGTATTTTATCTGAAGGAAATCCTGCAGAAGTAACAAACAAATTAACCATAACAAATTCGCAAATCTATAACGCTAGTAACTTTGGTGTTTTAGGAAGAAATACCTCTATTGAAGCTAATAATCTAGTAATTAACAATACAGGACAAACTAGTTTTGCTGGTACTTTAGGCGGAAAATATAATCTTACACACTGTACTATTGCTAATTATTGGAGCAATAGTTTTCGTCAATATCCTGCGCTTTTACTTAATAATTTTCAAGAAGCAGAAGATGCTACCTATTTAGCCGATTTAACCGAAGCTAATTTTAATAATTGTATTATTTACGGAAACGATAATCCTGAATTTATAATTGATGAAATAGAAGATGCTTCAGTAGTTTTCAATTTTAAATTTACAAACTGCTTAGCTCGATTTAACGATTCTGGAAATTCTTTTACTGGAGCAAATTATGATTTTGAAGATACTTCAAAATATGAAAACATGATTTTTAATCAAGATCCTGATTTTAGAGATTCTAGCGCTAATGATTTAATCATTGGTGAAGATTCTGCAGCAAACAATCAAGGAAATACCACTTTTTCTAGTCAAGTTCCTTTTGATATTCTAGGAGTTAACAGAACAGCTTCTCCAGACTTAGGCGCTTACCAACATATTACTTTTGAGTAATTAGTTTACATGTTAGTTGTACATAACATATCCTAAAAATGAAAATCGGAACTAAAATATTAATCCTATTTCTAACTTTAAACATGTTTTCCTGTATAGGAACTGCCCAAGAAACAGATACAAAAAACAACATTACCGAATTTGACTTCTCAACAATTGAAAAATTTAGAGAAACAAAACTTAAAGGTCAAATAGTAAACGATTATGACAGCATATTTAGTTCTTCACAACGCAAAGAACTATCTGATATTATCTTAGAATATAACGTTAAGACAACTCGACAAATAGTTGTTGTAACAATTGACAGTCTAAATCCCTATTCAGATATACAAAAAATGGCAACAGATTTAGGAAATTATTGGGGAGTTGGAACCGCAGAAAAAGATAATGGACTGATAATTTTACTATGTAAACCTTGCCAAAAAATAGGAATTGCAACTGGTTATGGAACAGAACGCTTTTTAACTGACGAAATATGTAATGAGGTAATTGATAAAACTATAATTCCTGAATTTAAAAACGGAGAGTTTTACGAAGGAATGAAAAATGGTGTGACTGAATTAATAGCAAAATGGAAATAAAAATCCTGTATACAACACCTTATATAATTAATTGCTTAACCAAAGCTCTCTATTAAAAAATTACTACTTCTGGCCTACTTGCTAAAATCTTAGCAGATTTTATATTTGGTTTTTATTTGCTAACTTAGTTTTTAATACACATTAGCAAACATCTAATACATCAATGAATAAAACATACCTTTTTTTTGTTTTAACCATTTTTATAGGTCCAATTTTATTTGCACAGCAATACAATGTGTATAAATCTAAAATTGACACCTCATTTGTATCTACATATTTGGGCTACAAAAAAAAGATTTCTATTACATTACCAGATGATTGGCAAAATAATAATCAAAAAAAATATCCGCTAATTGTAGTTTTTGATCAACAAAATAGCAGAAGTCACAACCATATAGTGCATACTATAGACTACTTAACTGCTGCAGAACAAATGCCTCGCTCTATCATTATAAGTATTACGTCTGAAAATTCTAAACGAATCTATGAAGCCAAAAGCCCTGTTTCTTCTAAAAGTGGAAAAGCAGATCTAAATGAAAAGTTCCTCTTTGAGGAAATTATACCTTTAGCAGAATCAAAATTCAAAGCAAGTACTTTTAGAATCTTGATTGGACATTCTTGGTATGGACACTTTACTACATCTATGTTTACCAAAAATATTGATAATTTATCTGCTGTAATAGCGCTAGACCCTTTTTTTAAACAGAAGAATGTTTCTTTAACAGATTCTATTTCAAAATTAAAGAAGCTTAAAATAAAACATACAAAATATTATCGCTATTCTATAGGTAAAGATTATCCTGAAGATTATAAAGAAATTGAAAACCTTAAAACAAATAATACAAACCCAAAAATTAACATTAAAGGTTCTTATTTTCCCAATGCGTTTCATCATGCTATTCCAGGATTAGGAATAGGACAAGCACTATATGAAATATTTGAATATTGGTCTGTTCAGCAATACACTTTTTTTAAACCCTCAAACAAGAACGTAAATGTATTTTCTGAATTAAAAAACAATATGATAAACCATTACGGAAATAACTTAGATTTTTCATTAGGCGTATTAAATGGTAAAGGTTGGAGTTTCTATAATGAAGAAGAATACATAAAAGCTATTGAAATCTGGAATGAACTTATTCATCAATATCCAAGTTTTTCTGAAGCATATCTTTATATTCTAGATGCGCAACAACAATTAAAACTGGATATTTCTAAAACCAAAATTAAATTTAAAGAGAGCTTACTGCTTTCTCAGTATTATTCTAAAGACGAAAAGAAAGAACTACTATCTGAATTAAAAGATTAAACCTAGTCATTAAGATGTATAATAAAAAAGCCTACTAAACAGTAGGCTTTTTTTCTTCCGCGAAAGCGAATTTATTTTTACAAGATTACGCTACAAAAAGAGGTAAATCTTGCATCATTGCATTTACTTTAATAGCAATAGTTTCTAATTTTTCTTCGTCTTGGTAGTTAGTAATTACTTCATCAATTAAAGCAACAATACCTTCCATATCTCCTTCTTTTAAACCTCTAGTGGTAATTGCTGGTGTACCAATACGTATTCCTGAAGTTACAAATGGGCTTTTATCATCAAAAGGAACCATGTTTTTATTTACTGTAATATCTGCTTTTACTAAGGCTTGTTCTGCGTCTTTACCTGTAATGTTTTTGTTACGTAAATCTATTAGCATCATGTGGTTATCTGTACCACCAGAGATAATATTATAATCTCTTTTTACTAAAGCTTCTGCCATGGCAGCTGCATTTTTCTTTACTTGTAACATATAATGCATGTACTCTTCGGTAAGTGCTTCACCAAATGCAATTGCTTTTGCAGCAATAATATGTTCTAATGGTCCTCCTTGATTTCCTGGAAAAACAGCAGAATTTAAAAGCGAAGACATTTTACGTAAGCTTCCGTTTTTTAATTTTAAACCAAATGGGTTATCAAAATCTTGACCCATCATAATCATTCCACCTCTTGGCCCACGTAATGTTTTATGTGTAGTTGTAGTTACAATATGACAATGTGGTAAAGGATCATTTAAAATTCCTTTTGCAATTAATCCTGCAGGATGAGAAATATCTGCAACTAAAATGGCTCCAACAGTATCTGCTATTTCACGAAAACGTTTAAAATCCATATCACGAGAATATGCCGAGGCACCTGCAATAATTAACTTTGGTTTTTCACGTTCTGCTACTTCTGCAACATGATCATAATCTATTAATCCTGTTTCTTTATCTACTCCGTAAAATACAGGGTTGTATAATTTACCAGAAAAATTAACTGAAGACCCATGGGTTAAGTGTCCTCCATGAGACAAATCAAAACCTAAAATAGTATCACCAGGATTTAAACAAGCAAAAAATACAGCTGTATTTGCTTGGCTACCAGAGTGAGGTTGTACGTTTACGTAAGCTGCACCAAATAAAGCTTTTGCTCTATCTATTGCTAATTGCTCTACTTCATCAACTACTTCACAGCCTCCATAATACCTTTTACCAGGATATCCTTCTGCATATTTATTAGTTAATACAGAACCTGCAGCTTCCATTACTTGGTTGCTTACAAAGTTTTCTGAAGCTATAAGTTCAATACCTTCTAGTTGTCTTTCTTTTTCGGCTTGAATAAGTTCAAAGATTTGTTCGTCGCGTTGCATAAATATTATTTTTAAATTTCCTTTCTAATGGAAATCTAGTTAAAGTTAAAAATTTATCAAAAATAAGAATTACATTAGTTAAATACATCAAAAAACATATATTTACTTCGAGATTGTTATTTTTTTTTAATACAATCTCTTTGAACCGGCTTTTATGTTTTAAAAATTAGTATTAAAATAAAAAGTTATGTAGGTTTACGTAGATTTAACAAACATTTAATTACAAAAAAATATGCCAATTTCAGCTAATAATCCAGATAGAACGTCCTGGTTGCATGTAGATAAAAATTCAGATTTCCCTATTCAAAACATTCCTTTTGGAGTTTTTCTTACAAGAGATGACATTATTACCATAGGAACTAGAATTGGAGATACAGCAATAGATTTAGGAGCTTTACACCAATTAGGTTACTTTGAAGGTATTCCGTTAACCGATGATATTTTTCTTCAAGACACTTTAAATGATTTTATTGCAGACGGAAGACAAACCTGGAGAGCTGTACGTAATAGAATTGCAGAAATTTTTGATGCTGAAAATGATGTGCTTAAAAACAATTTAAAGCATAAAGAAATTGTTTTGTTTCGTTTAGATGAAATTGAAATGCAATTACCAGTTCAAATTGGTGATTATACCGATTTTTATTCTAGTATAGAGCATGCTACTAACGTTGGTACCATGTTTAGAGACCCTAACAATGCATTATTACCAAACTGGTTACACATTCCTGTTGGATATCATGGTAGAAGTTCTTCTATTATTCCTTCTGGAATTCCTATTCATAGACCTCAAGGGCAAACCTTACCTGAAGGAGCAACAGAGCCTGTGTTTGGACCAAGTAAATTAGTAGATTTTGAATTAGAAATGGCTTTTATTACTACTGATGCTAATGATTTAGGAGAACCAATTCCTATTGAAGAAGCAGAGGAATATATTTTTGGATTGGTTTTATTTAATGACTGGTCTGCACGTGATATTCAAAAATGGGAATACGTACCATTAGGTCCGTTTTTAGCAAAAAGTTTTGCTTCTTCTATTTCGCCTTGGATTGTTACCTTAGATGCATTAGAACCATACAGAGTAGAAAGCCCTAAACCATTAAAAAAACAATTAGACTATTTACAATATAAAGGTAAAAAGAGTTTTGATATTAATTTAGAAGTTGCCATACAGCCACAAAAAGCAAAAGAAACGGTTGTAAGTAAATCTAACTTTAAACACTTATACTGGAACATGGCACAACAGTTAGCACACCATACTATAAATGGATGTCCTGTAAATTCTGGTGATATGATGGGAAGTGGTACTATTTCTGGTCCTACACCTGATAGCTATGGTTCTATGTTAGAAATTACTTGGAGAGGTGAAAGACCTGTTACCATGAAAGATGGTACAGAACGTAAGTTTATTAATGATAACGATACTGTTATAATGAGAGGGTATTGTGATAAAGATGGAACCAGAATTGGTTTTGGTGAAGTAAGCAATAAATTACTACCTATATTTAATCCTAAAAAAGGGAAATAAAATAAACACAATAAATAAAAAAGCGACCAATTGGTCGCTTTTTTTTATACGCTTAAATGGTTTTATTTATTTAGACCACTCTGCAATAGATTCTGTATTCATTTTAACATAATCTGCATTACCTGCTTTTTCTGCTAATTCTAAAGAAGCTTTAGCTGCTTTAATAGCACCTTCTTTATCTCCTAGTTTTGCATAGATTAAGGCTTGTCTTCTTAATTGCCAAAATTTAGGATCGTCTTTAGTCATTTCAATAACTTTATCAATCCAAACTTTTGCCGTTTTAAGATCTTTACCTTCTTCTAAATAATATGCAGCAGCAGCATAATAATCACCAGCTCCTGGTCCTGCCATTACTTTTTCAATGCTTTCTGTTACAGCAGCATCTGTTGGTACTGTAAAAGGAACACCAACATAGGTTTTTTCCCAAATAAACTCTAAAGTTCCACCACTATTAGATAGGTTGTTAATATCAATAGTAAAAGTTTCTACATTAAAAGGTATTTCGTGCACATCTGCAGTAACTCTTGCTGCTACTTTAGTTTCATCTAATTCTGCTGGTGCTCCTCCACCTGCATAATCTGTATAAAAAACCACATCCCATGAAGTTGCTTGAGGTATAACAAATATAGCATAAGTACCAGCTTTAAGTACTTTTCCTGCTACAGTAATATCATTGTTAAATGTAATTTTTGTTCTTAAGTTTGCTCCTGCTCTCCAAACTTTACCGAAAGGTACAAGGTCTCCAAATACTTTTCTTCCTTTTACTCCTGGACGTGAATATTCAAAAGTAAAATCTGTTAATCCTACCTTCTGCTCCACTTTACTAAACGGACTTGGTTGAGGGGTTTTAATTTGCGCATTTACTTGAACAGATAAAGTAAATACCAATGCAATTAATAAAAGTTTTTTCATTGTTATTGTATTAATGGTTGATAATATTTTGCTATAAAATTACACATTAACTAAACCTTAACTGTTAATAAAAGTATAAATAAAGCTTGATTTGCAGATAAAACTACTATTATAGACATTATAATTTTTCGATATAAAAATTGTATTTTTATAGATAAACCAAGGTTTTTATGGGCTTTTAACAATTCCTATAAGTTTTATTTATAATACCATAAACAACTTGTCTAATAATTAATTAAATTAGTTAGACAAATTTTTGTATATTTACTTATAATTAAAAAATTATGACAAGAAAAAAAGCAAATAAAAGTCTAGATATTATCTCTTTTTATATGGATTATATCCTAGAAAACAATAAAAAACCAAACACTGTATATCAATTTGCTAAAGCTTATGATATTACAGAAGAAGACTTTTACAAGCATTTTGCTTCTTTTAAAGTTTTAGAAGCCTCTATTTTTAGTGCCTTTTTTGATAATACCATTCAAGCATTATTAAAGAGTGAAGACTACAAGTCTTTTGATGCTAGGAACAAATTATTAAGTTTCTATTATACTTTTTTTGAAAACTTAACTGCAAATAGAAGCTATGTTTTATTTGTATTACAGGAAAACAAGAATAGCATTAAAGGCTTACAAATGCTATCTCCTTTAAAGCATCGTTTTTCAGAATACATTGAGTCTCTAGAAATAGAAACCATAGATATACCACAAAAACAGATACAGCAAATTCAAAATAAAGCTTTAAAAGAATCTGCTTGGATGCAACTTTTACTTACTATAAAATTTTGGATGGAAGATACATCTGCATCCTTTGAAAAAACAGATGTCTTTATTGAAAAATCTGTAAACACAAGTTTTGATATTTTAAATATCACTCCTTTAAAGAGTGTTGTTGATTTAGGTAAATTTTTGTTTAAAGAAAAAACAAACATGAGCTTATGAAAACTATAGATAAAATACCTATTTCAAAAATACAACGTGCATCTAAACTAGTTAGTACAGGTGCTAAAGTAGGTGTAAACTACCTTAAATATTATGGTGATAAAATGGTGAATTCTACAGAAGAAGCCAAAGATCGTCTTAATAAAAACAATGCAGAAGATATTTATGATAGTTTAAAACAACTTAAAGGAAGCGCCTTAAAAGTGGCACAAATGCTAAGCATGGAAAAAAGTTTATTACCACAAGCTTATGTTGAAAAATTTTCGCTTTCTCAATTTTCTGTTCCACCTCTATCTCCTGCTCTAGTTATTAAAACCTTTAAACAATATTTTGGTAAGCCACCAAATGAATTGTTTGATACCTTTAATGCAACCTCTGTAAATGCTGCCAGTATTGGTCAAGTGCATGCTGCAGAAAAAAATGGCAAGAAACTTGCAGTAAAGATTCAGTATCCTGGCGTGGCAGAAAGTATTTCTTCAGATTTAGCTATGGTAAAACCTATAGCAATGAGTATGTTTAATATAAAAGGAAAAGATTCTGATAAATACTTTAAAGAAGTAGAAACAAAGCTTATTGAAGAAACCAATTATATTTTAGAAATTGAGCAAAGTAAAGAAGTAGCAAAGGCATGTGCGCACATACCTAACCTACTATTTCCTCAATATTATGAAGAGTTATCTTCAGAACGAATCATTACTATGGATTATATGCATGGTAAACATCTTTCAGAATTCACAGCAATAAACCAAGATGCAGATAAGGCAAATCAAGTAGGACAAGCGCTTTGGGATTTTTACATGTTTCAAATTCATAAATTAAAAAAGGTACATGCAGATCCGCATCCTGGAAACTTTTTAGTTTCTGAAGAAGGAAAACTAATTGCTTTAGATTTTGGTTGTATGAAGCATATTCCAGACGCCTTTTACACTCCTTATTTTGAATTAGCTAAAAAAGAAAACATTGATAATCAAGAACTATTTCTTACTAAATTATACGAACTTGAAATTTTAAAAGAAGAAGATAGTACTGAAGAAATTGCGTTTTTTACAGAAATGTTTCACAAAATGCTAAGCCTTTTTGCAAAACCTTTACAAGGAGAAACTTTCGATTTTTCAGACGAATATTTCTTTAAAGAAATAGCAGCTTTAGGAGAACACTACTCTAAAAACACAGAATTAAGAAAAATGAATGGAAACAGAGGTTCTAAACATTTTATATATATAAACAGAACCTTTTTTGGGCTTTATAATCTTATGTTCGATTTAAAAGCAAAACATATAAAAATCAATAATTTTTACACTCTTTAATACCATGAATATTCTTGTAACAGGAGCTACTGGCTACATTGGCAAACGCATGATACCTTTATTAGTAAATGAAGGGCATCATGTTATTTGTGCTGTTAGAGATAAATTACGTGCAGATAAAAGCTACTTACAAGAAGAACAAATTGAAATTATTGAAGTTGATTTTTTAAAACCAGAAACATTAAAAAATATTCCTAAACAAATTGATGCTGCCTATTACCTTATTCATTCTATGTCTAATACCTCAAACGATTTTGAAAAATTAGAACAAGAATGTGCAGCTAATTTTAAAAATGCATTAGAAAAAACACAAGTACAGCAAGTTATTTATTTAAGTGGTATTACTAATGATAATAAGCTATCTAAGCATCTTAAATCCCGTAAAAACGTAGAAAACACACTACAATCAAACAATTACACATTAACGGTTTTTAAAGCAGGTATCATTGTAGGTTCTGGTAGTTCTTCTTTTGAAATTATTAGAGATTTAGTAGAAAAACTACCTTTTATGATTGCTCCTAAATGGCTAAACACAAAAACACAACCATTGGCTGTACGTGATGTGCTTTCGTTTTTATTAAAAAGTTTAGGAAACCAAAAAACATACAATAAGTCCTTTGATATTTTTGGACCAGAAATTTTAACCTATAAGCAAATGCTTTTGCAGTTTGCAGAAGTAAGACAACTTAAAAGATACATTTTTACAGTTCCTGTAATGACACCAAAACTTTCTTCGTATTGGTTATATTTTGTAACCTCAACATCTTACAAACTAGCTACAAACCTTGTAGACAGTATGGGAGTGGAAATTATAGGCAAAAAAAGTAATATCAATACCATTTTAAACGTACAACCTTTAAGCTATAAAGAAGCTGTTGCATTGGCTTTTGAAAAAATTGAGCAAAATAGTATTATTTCAAGCTGGAAAGATTCTCTTATTAGTAGCGGAAGACTAAAAAATAATTTCCACAAATATATTAACGTTCCTAAATACGGTTGCTTTAAAGATTACAAGGAGCTTAAAATAAAAAACAGCAAAAAAACTTTAGACAAAATTTGGTCTATTGGTGGTAAAACAGGTTGGTACTATGGTAATTTTCTTTGGAAACTTAGAGGTTATCTGGATAAGCTTTTTGGTGGTATTGGACTAAGACGTGGCAGAACAAGCACTACAGATCTTGATGCTGGTGATGCTCTAGATTTTTGGCGAGTAATTTATGCAGATAAAGAAAAACAAAAACTACTACTCTTTGCTGAAATGAAATTACCTGGTGAAGCATGGTTAGAATTTAAAATAGAAGACAACCTTTTAAAACAAACCGCAACGTTTAGACCTAGAGGAATACTAGGCAGATTGTATTGGTATAGCGTATTACCTTTTCACGGTTTTATTTTTAAAGGAATGATAAAAAAACTAAACGAATAAAGAATTAAAAACAATAGAATAACAAACAATTAAAAACAAGAACTCATGGATTTAATAAACAAAGCATTAAAATTTGAAAAGCAAAAATTAAACTCTTTAAGTACAAGCGATAGAGTAAAAATTTCAAGAGAAGCAAAATCACTTATCTTAAGCTTAAACGAAATATATAAAGTAAAAAAAGATAAGGAAATCATGGACATCATGAAAAGACTTACTGCTATTAAAGTAAAAGTTGAAAAAAGATTAAAAGGAAAACCTTTAACTGCTTAAAATGAAAACCTATATAATAATTGGTGGTAGCAAAGGTATTGGTAAAGCTTTTATTGAAAATTTTATAGAAGAACATAAAATTATTAATATAAGCAGGACTACACCTAGCGTAAAACATAACAATCTTACACATTATGATTGTGATGTTTTAACAGATGATTTGCCAGAAATAGAAAATGCAGATGGCTTAATTTATTGTCCTGGAAGCATCAATCTAAAACCAATTAGTAGGTTAAAAATTGAAGATTTTAAAGCCGATTTTGAAATAAATGTTATTGGAGCTGTAAAAGCTATTCAGCACTATTTACCTGCTTTAAAAAAGAGTAACCAAGCTGCTATTGTATTATTTAGTACTGTAGCATCTAAATTAGGTATGCCTTATCATGCAAGTATTGCAACTGCAAAATCTGCAGTAGAAGGTTTGGTAAAATCTCTTGGTGCAGAACTGGCTCCTAGTATTAGAATTAACGCTATCGCTCCTACTGTTACAGACACAGAGCTAGCTTCTAAACTATTACGAAATGATAAAATGATAGCAAACATTACAGAGCGTCATCCTTTAAAAAACTATCTAAAACCAAAAGAGGTTGCAGAAATGGCAAGTTTTTTATTATCCAACAAAGCGGCTTCTATGTCAGGCCAAATTTTTGAAATGGATTACGGCATTGTTTCGTTTAAACTATAATTAATGAAATATCTTATAATCACTTGTATTATGTTAAACCTTTTCAATAAAACGCAAACTCCATCTACTACTTCTATTTATGATATCAAAATAAATAGTTTAGAGGGCAAACCTATTGATTTAGCAGACTATAAAAACAAAATGATACTAATAGTCAATGTAGCTTCAGAATGTGGTTTTACAGGACAATATAAAGATCTTCAAAAACTTTATGATACGTATCAAGATAAGTTAATGGTTATTGGTGTGCCTTGCAATCAATTTGGAGGTCAAGAATCTGGAACAGCAAATGAAATTCAAAATTTTTGTCAAAAAAACTATGGTGTAACCTTTTTAATGACCGAAAAAATAGAAGTTAAAGGCAATAACCAACATCCACTTTACCAATGGTTAACCTCTAAAGATTTAAACGGAAAATCAAATTCTACCGTAAAATGGAATTTTCAAAAGTACCTGATCAATACAGAAGGACAATTGGTAGACTATTATTTTTCTATAACAAAACCTTTGAGCAATAAAATTACAAAACACTTAAAATAGTAAATCATGTTCGGGATATTTAAAAAGAAAACGAAAGCAGAAAAACTTCAAGAAAAATATAACAAGTTAATGAAACAATGGCATGAACTTTCTAGCACAAACAGAGCAGAAAGTGACAAAAAATATACCGAAGCTAACGCTATTTTAGAACAAATTGAAAATCTAAAAAAAATATAACATGCCTTTTTACAAAGTATTAATCTCTTTTTTAATTTTAAATTTTGGAGCGCTAGGTCTTGGTAGTTGGTTAATGAATAATGGACCAAGAAGCGAATGGTATATAAATTTAAATCAAGCGCCTTGGACACCTCCTGGTTGGGCATTTGGTGTAGCATGGACCTTGATCATGATATGCTTTTCTGTGTATATGGCACAATTGTACATTAAGTTTCCTACAAAAGAAGTCATTACACTTTTTGCATTACAGTTTTTTCTAAACGTAATATGGAACTACGTCTTTTTTAACCAACATCTCATACTACTAGGATTTTTAGTAATTATACTACTAACCATTTTAGTATGCTATTTCTTTTTTAAATTTCAAGATATACAAACTAGATATTTACTGTTACCATATATCATTTGGTTATGTATTGCAACTTCGTTAAATGGGTACATACTTATAAATAACTAATGAAAATTTATACCTTACATAAAAAGCAAAAACTTCCTATTTCTGTTGATACAGCATGGCAATTTCTTTCAGACCCTAAAAATCTAAAAGTAATAACTCCAGATTATATGAGTTTTAATATTCTTTCTGGAGCAGATAGACCTATGTATGCAGGACAAATAATACAATATATTGTCACTCCTATTTTAGGTATTAAAACCAAATGGGTTACAGAAATTACTCATAAAGTAAACAAGCATTATTTTGTAGACGAACAACGTTTTGGTCCATACGCATTATGGCATCATAAACATTTTATTAAAGAAATTGAAGGTGGTGTTGAAATGGAAGACATTATAGACTACAAAGTACCTTTTGGTTTTATTGGTCAGTTAGTGCAACTTTTTCTTGTTAAACCTAAACTAAATGAAATTTTTGAATACCGAAAAGAAAAACTAGAATCCCTTTTTGGAACCTATCCATCATGAAAGAACCTATTACTATTTTTTGGTTAAGACGCGATTTAAGATTGCACGATAACGCAGGATTATTTCACGCCTTACAAGCAGAAAAACCTGTATTACTTTTATTTATTTTTGATACCGAAATACTAGAGCAATTACCAAAAACAGATGCTCGTGTTACTTTTATATACAACACGCTACAAAACCTAAATAAAGAACTACAAACCAAACACAATAGTAGCATAGCTATGTATTTTGGCAAGCCTATAGAAGTGTACAAAAAACTAACAGCATCTTACACCATAGATGCTGTGTACACAAATAGAGATTACGAGCCTTACGCCAAACAACGTGATACCGAAATAGCTAGTTTTTTAAAAGCTAAAAACATAGGTTTTACAACCTGTAAAGACCATGTTGTTTTTGAAAAAGATGAAATAGTAAAAAAAGACGGAAAACCGTATTTAGTATATACACCTTACATGAAATTATGGAAGGCTACTTTTACAACAAAAAATATAGAAACCTATAATTCTATTGGTTTACTAAACAATTTAATTCAAGATAAAAATCTTCCTAGTTTAAGTTTAAAAGCTATTGGTTTTACTGCTTCTAATCAAGAGATACAACCATATAAAATTTCACCTACTCTAATTCAGCAATACGAAACTACTAGAAATTTCCCTGCACAAGATAGCACTTCAAGACTTGGTCCACATTTAAGATTTGGTACAGTAAGCATTCGTGAAATGGTACAAAAAGCTGTAGCCGAAACTAATGAAGTCTTTTGGCAAGAATTAATTTGGAGAGAATTCTTTATGCAAATCCTTTGGCATTTTCCGCAAACACTTACTTCTAGTTTTAAACCACAGTATGACAACATTAAATGGCGAAATAACGAAGAAGAGTTTAAACTTTGGTGTCAAGGAAAAACAGGATATCCTTTAGTAGATGCAGGCATGAGACAGTTAAATAAAACTGGCTTTATGCATAACAGAGTACGTATGCTTGTTGGTAGTTTTTTATGCAAACACTTATTAATAGATTGGCGATTAGGCGAAGCTTATTTTGCTGAAAAATTACACGATTATGAAATGGCTAGCAATGTTGGTAATTGGCAATGGGTTGCTGGTTGTGGTGTTGATGCTGCACCATATTTTCGCATATTTAATCCTACCACACAAATAACAAAATTTGATAAAAACCTAGAATACATAAAAAAATGGGTTCCAAATTTTCAAGAGCTTAGTTACCCAAAATCTATGGTAGACCATAAAGAAGCAAGAGAGCGTTGCTTACGTGTTTACAAAGAAGCATTAAACACTCATTAACAGCGAATTAACGCATTTACACATCTAATTTCAGTAACTTTAGGTAAACAACATTAAACGATAATAAGATGGAAACTAAAGATGTAGCAAAAAAATGGGCACAAATGTGCAGAGAAGGCAAAAACCTAGAATGTGTAAAGGAACTGTATGCTGAAAATGTAGTAAGCAGAGAAATGCCTGGAATGCCTGGAGAAATTGTAACAGGAAAACAAAATGTTTGGAACAAAAGTAAAGAGTGGCTTGATAATGTAAAAGAAATTCACTCTAGCTCTATAACAGACCCTGTGGTTGCAGGTAATCATTTTACCTCTAAAATGGATTTTGATGTGACTTTTAAAGATCGTGGAAGACAGAAAATGGAAGAAGTTGCCGTTTATGAAGTAAAGAATGGTAAAATTGCAAACGAGCAATATTTTTATTCTATGGAATAACGAAATTAACCAAAATAAAAAAGCTTCTATGTAACCATAGAAGCTTTTTGTATTATAATTATATAGGTTTTAGTTTTATTCTATACGCTCTATCTTTGCACCAATAGCACGAAGACGTTCGTCTATATTTTCATAACCTCTATCTATTTGTTCTATATTCTGAATCGTGGATGTTCCTTTAGCAGAAAGTGCTGCAATTAATAAAGATACACCAGCACGAATATCTGGAGAAGTCATGGTTGTTGCTTTTAAAGTAGATTTATAATCATGACCAATTACTGTGGCACGATGCGGATCGCAAAGAATTATTTTTGCTCCCATATCTATCAATTTATCTACAAAAAACAATCTACTTTCAAACATTTTTTGGTGTATTAAAACACTTCCTCTTGCTTGTGTTGCTACTACTAAAATAATACTCAATAAGTCTGGAGTAAATCCTGGCCAAGGAGCATCAGAAATAGTTAAAATAGAACCATCAATAAAGCTTTGTATTTCATAACCATCTGTATGTGCAGGAATATGTATATCATCTCCTTGTTTTTCTACAGTAATACCTAGTTTTCTAAAGGTTTCAGGAATAATTCCTAAATCGTCCCATGATACATTAGTAATGGTTAACTCACTTTTTGTCATAGCAGCTAGACCAATCCAACTACCAATTTCAATCATATCTGGAAGCATTCTATGCTCTGTTCCGCCTAGAGCGTCAACACCATCAATAATAAGCATGTTAGAACCAACACCACTTATCTTGGCTCCCATTCTGTTTAACATTTTACATAACTGCTGTAAATATGGTTCGCAAGCAGCATTGTAAATAGTAGTTTGTCCTTCTGCTAAAACAGCAGCCATTAAAATATTAGCTGTTCCTGTTACTGAAGCTTCTTCAAGTAACATGTATGTTCCTTTTAGTTTTTTAGCTTCTACACCATAAAACTGCTCTTCTCTACTATAGCCAAATTTAGCACCAAGCTTAATTAATCCTTCAAAATGAGTATCTAAACGACGACGACCAATTTTATCTCCTCCTGGTTTTGGTATATATCCTTTACCAAAACGTGCTAAAAGTGGTCCTACAATCATAATAGAGCCTCTTAAACCACGACCATCTATTTTAAATTGATCTGATTCTAAATATTCTAAATTTACCTCATCGGCTTGAAAAGTGTAAGAACCTTTACCTAGTTTGTTGATTTTTACACCAAGTTTTTTTAGTAGGTTTATTAGTTTATTAACATCAACAATATCTGGTATATTGTTAATGGTTACTAGTTCTGGAGTTAGTAATACAGCGCATAAAATTTGTAAGGCTTCATTTTTTGCTCCTTGAGGTTGAATTTTTCCTTTTAATTGATGACCTCCTTCAATTTTAAATGTTCCCATAAAATACTAGTAGCGTTTTCTGTTTCTGTTTTGGTTACTACCTCCTTTTTTGTGATGCGTTTTCTTTGTATTGGTGTATTTCTTTTTGCTTCGTAACAATGAAGATGCATCAGATAAATCTTCATTGGTCCCTTTTAAATTAATTTGACCGTTAGATAAATCGTATAAATGATTGAAAATCACATCATCTTCAACAGTATCTTTATTCCAATTTAAAAAGCACTTTTTCATGTGGTTTGCAATAGTAAATACTAAAGCATCCTTCATTTCTCCATCTTCCCAAGTAAGAGCTACATCAATCATGGTTTTTATATTATTACCATAAAATCTGTATTTAGGAAAATTTTGAGGGTATTTTAAAGGCTCAGGACTTGCATATACTTCTTCTCTAGAAGGTTTAGGAAATGGCGAGTCTACATCTAAATCAAAATCTGCCATTATAAAAAGCTGATCCCAAAGTTTATGTTGAAAATCTGGAACGTCACGTAAATGTGGTTGCATGTTTCCCATTACAGATATAATGGCTTTTACTAACTTATTACGTTCTTCTTTGGTTTCTCGTGTTTTAGCATGATTAATCATTTTCTGCATATGTCTTCCATATTCAGGTATAATTAAATGTTCACGCTCTGTATTATATTCTAAATTATCTATCAAAATTTAAGTGTAGAGTTATATTAATTGCACGTAGTTATTATGCTTGTGCAAAGTACAAAAAATAATTAAAGGCTAATAACTCCTTCTACATTTTCTGCTACTTCTTTATATTTTGCTATTACAGCCTTAGGATCTCTCATTAATACATTTATAGAAACACTAGTATACTTTCCGTTTTTAGATTCTATAGTATTAATTACTGCTCCCATATTATTAAATAAAGCTTCAATTTCTGCTATTTTTTGTACATCAGATTTTACTATAAATTTATATAAGTACTCTGATGGCCAAGTTGCAGTATCATACAATTGTGCTTCTAATTTTTTATAAAATTCTTCTGGGTTTTGTTTTTCGCTCATGATTAAAAAATATGTTGCAAAGATACAGTTTCCTTTACATTTTTTATTTATAATTTAAATTCCGATTTTTACACCCAAAACCTTGCCAAAATTGAATACTAAAAAAATTGTTATTACTGGAGGACCAGGAACAGGAAAAACTTCTATAATTAATGAGCTTACAAAACGTGGCCATGATTGTATTGAAGAAATATCTAGACAAATTACCTTAAAAGCTCGTGAAGATGGTATCGAGCAGCTATTTCTTACAGAGCCATTACTCTTTAGTGAGCTGCTTCTTAAAGGAAGAAAACAACAGTATATAGATGCTGAAGCTATACAAAAAGACTTTGTTTTTTTAGACAGAGGTATTCCTGACGTTTTGGCTTATATGGATTTTATTGGTGACACCTATCCTAAAGATTTCACAGATGCTTGTAAAGAGAATATTTATGATCATGTTTTTATTTTAGCGCCTTGGCAAGAAATTTTTAGTAGTGATAGTGAACGTTATGAAAATTTTGAGCAAGCTATTGAAATACACAAACACTTATTAAACACGTATAAAACGTACAATTATAGTTTATTAGATGTACCTTTTGGTTCTGTAGAAAGCAGAGCTGATTTTATATTAAATGTGGTAAAAGCATTGTAATGCAACACGCAATAAACATATTAGAACGTTATTGGAACTTTACTAGTTTTAGACCTTTTCAAGAAGACATTATTAATGCTGTAATAGCAGGAGAAGATGTTATGGCACTAATGCCAACTGGAGGAGGTAAGTCTTTATGTTTTCAAATTCCTGCTTTAGCTAAAGATGGTATTTGTATTGTTGTTTCTCCATTAATTGCTTTAATGAAAAACCAAGTGCAAGCTTTAACAGATAAAGGTATTAAAGCTATAGCACTAACAAGTGGTATACATTATAAAGATTTAGATACGCTTTTAGATAATTGTATTTATGGTAATTATAAGTTTTTATATCTATCTCCAGAACGTTTAGAGCAAGAGTTAGTGCAAGACAGAATAAGACAAATGAATGTAAACCTTATTGCTGTAGATGAAGCACACTGTATCTCTCAATGGGGAAATGATTTTAGGCCATCTTATAAAAACATAGAATTACTAAGACAAATAAAACCTAATGCTAATTGCATTGCACTTACAGCTTCTGCAACACCTCTTGTGGTTAAAGACATCACAAAAGAATTAGACTTTATAAGTCCTAAAATATTTAAACAATCTTTTGCAAGACCTAACCTAGCGTATATGGTTTTTCATGAAGATGATAAATACTATAAAATGGAAAGCATTTTAAAAAAACAAAATGCTCCTTCAATAATATATGTAAGAAACAGAAAAGCAACTGTAGAAATTAGCAACCAATTAGCGCAACAAAACATAAGCGCTACTTATTATCATGGTGGACTTAGTAATACTGAAAAAGACAATAGCCTAAACAACTGGCTACAAAATAAAAAACAAGTAATGGTTGCTACCAATGCCTTTGGTATGGGAATAGATAAACCAGATGTAAAAACAGTTATTCACCTTAATTTACCAGAAAGTATTGAGAGTTACTTTCAAGAAGCTGGTCGTGCAGGAAGAAATGGTAAAAAAGCATTTGCTGTTATTTTAAAAAATAATAGTGATGAAGCTTTAATTAAAAATCAATTTTTAGACTCCTTACCTACGGTAGATTTTGTAAAATTGGTTTACAGAAAGCTATGTAGCTATTTTCAAATATCCTATGGTGAAGGTATTGACTCCACGCATCAATTTAATTTTAACCAGTTTTGTAAAACCTATAAGTTCAATACCCTTTTATGCTATAATGCAGTTCAGTTTTTAGACCGAACAAGTGTTATTAGTTTATCTAAACAATTTCATAGGCAAACCCAAGTACAATTTATTATAAGCAATGCTAGTTTATTTTCTTATTTAAAAAACAACAACCATTTAAGCCTAGTTGTAAAATCTATACTTAGAACCTATGGAGGTATTTTTGATCAAGAAATAAAAATAAATACAACATTAATTGCAGACAAAGCTTCGGTTAATGAAAATATAGTATTAAAAGTACTAGCACAATTAGAAAAAGATGAAATAATTTCATTAAACGCATCAAAAACAGATGCCGAAATTACTTTTATAGTACCTCGAGAAGATGAAAAAACCATAAATGTAATAGCTAGTATTTTAAAACAACAAAATAAGTTAAAGCAAGAACAAGTAGCAGCTGTATTAAACTACGTAAAAAAGGACGACCTTTGTAAAAGTATACAACTGCTAAACTATTTTGGTGAACAAGATGCAAAACCTTGCGGGATTTGCTCTGTATGTATTACCAAAAAAACTACTGTTGTGCATGATACAAAAACGATAAAAAATGCTATTATCAACTTGCTTGAAAACCAAGATCTATCATCAAGAGCATTAAACAAACAATTACCATTTTCTGAAAAAGAAATTAATAATATGTTACAATTACTATTAGAGCATCATATTATTACAATAACAAAAACAAACACCTACAAATTAGCACATTTATAATGAGAGATTTAAGAATTATATTTATGGGAACTCCAGATTTTGCAGTTGCCACTTTACAAACATTAGTAGAAAACAACTATAATATTGTTGGTGTTATTACAGCGCCAGACAAACCAGCTGGTCGTGGTAGAAAACTAAACGAGTCTGCAGTTAAGCAATATGCAAAATCACAAGATTTAAACATTCTGCAGCCTACCAATTTAAAAGCAACAGCATTTACTGAAGAGTTAGCTGCATTAAAAGCAAACCTACATATAGTAGTTGCGTTTAGAATGTTACCAAAAGTAGTTTGGCAAATGCCAGAATATGGTACATTTAATTTACACGCTTCTTTATTGCCTAATTATAGAGGTGCTGCACCAATTAATTGGGCTATTATTAATGGCGAAACAAAAACAGGTGTCTCTACTTTTTTTATAGACGAAAAAATTGATACTGGCGAAATGATTTTGCAAGAAGAAATTTTAATTGAAGAAAATGAAAATGCAGGAAGCCTTCATGATAAATTAATGCACTTAGGAAGCCAATTAGTTTTAAAAACAGTTTCTCTTATAGCAGAAGGAAATGTAGAAACTACACCACAGCCTGAAAATGCCGAAATAAAAACAGCATACAAATTAAATAAAGACAATTGTAAAATAGATTTTAATGACAGTTTAGATAACATCTATAATAAAGTACGAGGATTAAGTCCGTATCCTGCTGCTTGGTGTGTTTTACAAAATGGAGAAGAAACACTAGACATTAAAATTTATGCTGCAGAAAAAGAGATAGAAACACATACGTTAGACATAGGAAAAGTTATAACTACCAAAAAAGAGATAAAGGTTTCTGTTAAAGAAGGTTACTTAATTATTAAAGAAATTAAGCTTCCAGGAAAACGAAAAATGGAAGCAAAAGCACTTTTAAACGGTTATAATTTTGATGCTAACGCAAAAATGCTGTAAAGCCTTATGCCTATTGACTTGTTAAAAATTTGAAAAAAAATAAGCATCTTTATTAACAAAACGCAAAAGTTATTAACAAAAACACGTATTTCCCTTGCTATTACTTGCATAGTATGAATTTCCGTATAATTTTGTAGAGGATATAACAATAATGTTTAACCAACAAATTAATAATTAAAATTAATATTATGAACAAAACAGATTTAATCGATGCAATGGCAGAACACGCAGGAATTACTAAAGCAGCTTCAAAAAAAGCTTTAGAATGTGCGTTAATAGAAATTGAAGGAGCTTTACAAAAAGGTAACAGAGTTTCTTTAGTAGGTTTTGGATCTTGGTCAGTTTCTAAAAGAGCTGCAAGAGATGGAAGAAACCCTCAAACAGGTGAAACTATAAAAATCAAAGCTAAAAATGTTGTTAAGTTTAAAGCTGGATCAGATTTATCTAATGCAGTAAACTAATTCTTTTTTAGAACATTATAAAAAGCCTTCTTACCTAAGAAGGCTTTTTTTTTATGTTAAGCCCAATAAATATTGGTTTATTAATAAAATTTTACTAGATTTAATTAGCTAAAATCAATCTTTATGATCTCAATCAAACCAAAAAAAGGAAATTTGCTCATTGCAGAACCTTCCATTATAGGAGATATGGCCTTCAATAGGTCAATAGTTTTACTAGCAGACCACAACAACGAAGGTTCTATTGGTTTTATATTAAATAAACCACTAGAGTACTCTATTCGTGATCTTATTCCAGAAATTGATGCTAATTTTAAAGTATACAATGGAGGACCTGTAGAACAAGACAATCTGTATTTTATACATAAAGTACCAGAACTAATACCTAACAGTATAGAAATATCTTTAGGTATATATTGGGGAGGAGACTTTAATAAAGTGGCAGAACTTATTGCAGACAATAAATTAAACGAAAAACATATTAGGTTCTTTTTAGGATATTCTGGTTGGCAAGAACACCAATTAGAAGATGAACTAAAATCTAATTCATGGGTTGTTACCGAAAATGTCTACAAAAAAGAAATTATTGAAAAAGATTGTCAAGCCTTCTGGAAAGAAAAGATGGTAGAGTTTGGTGGTGAGTATAGCATTTGGTCTAATGCACCAGAAAACCCTAGTCTTAACTAGACAATCTAATTTTTACATTTAGTTTCTTTAATACATTTTCTGCTACAGATGTATTAAATTCTTTTTTTCTGTATTTAGTTATAGATTGTATTCCTGTTATAACATTTGTTATAAACAGCTCATCTGCTTTTTGTAATTCAAAAGGTGAAATAGAAACCTCTTCTAAGGTATATTCAGGTATTAAATCTATTATTTCCATTATTTGTTTACGCATAACACCTTTTAAACAACCATCTGTTAAAGGAGGTGTTTTAATTGTATTTCCTTTTACAAGAAATAAATTCCCGTTTAAAGCTTCTACTACATTTTTATTGGTATTTAATAACAAACAGTTATTTAAATTATTTTCGCTTGCATAAACGCTTCCTACTACGTGTAACGCTTTGTTATTCGATTTTAATGTAGATAATAAACTTGGTGCTACATAATAATCTTTAAACAAATCTACTTCATAACGTGAAGAATCAATAAGATAAAAATCGGCATCTAATGCTACAGCGTTTATTACGTAGTCTACTTCTTTATTTGTAGGTAAATACAATCCACCTGCTGCTCTATTCACTAACAACTTAACTCTTGCAGATGCATTAGATAAATTATTAGCTTCTAAAGTTTTTAAAATCTGTTCTTCTAGAAACTCCATGGTAAACTCCATAGGTATTTCTATACGCATAATACGCATTGAAGCCATCAACCTAAAGTAATGGTCTTCAAAAAACAACAATTTACCATGTGAGCATTTAATTGTTTCAAATAAAGCATCACCATAGTTAAAACCTCTATTATTAAACGAAATCACATTGGTTTCGTCTGTAATATTTCCATTAAAATTTATCATAAAAAAATCCCGAAAAATAAATTCGGGACAAATATAAGTTTAATAATTGTATTCTTTTTAAGCAGAACCTAATACTTGCTTTAAATCTGAAATTTGATTTTCCCAAAGCATTTTAGATTCTTCTATTTCATCTTCTTCCGCAAAATCTGTAATCATGATAGAAACATCTTTAGTAATTTCATCTACTTGAATTCTAATTTCAAAATAAGTAGCACTATCTTCATCATCTAACCATTTAAATTTTATGCGCTCTCCACTCTTTTTACTTAAAAGCTTGGCTTGTTCTTCTGCTCCATCCCAAATAAATTTAAATAACTCGCCACGCGAATTTACATTTTCTGCGTACCATTCTGATAATCCTGAAGGTGTAGAAATATATTGATATAACAATTGAGGTGATGCTTGTATAGGGAACTCTAGTTCGTATTTAATTTTGTCTTCCATATAAATAATAATATTTTGTTCAATATATACATTTAATTATTAAGTTCTAAAATTTATTTTATAATATTTTTTTTTCAGTTTATTTGTGAGGTTCAAAATAGTTTATATATTTGCACTCTCAAAATTATGGCGAGGTAGCTCAGTTGGTTAGAGCGTTGGATTCATAACCCAGAGGTCACGAGTTCAAATCTCGTTCTCGCTACAAGAAAAAAGCTCTTATTAAATTAAGAGCTTTTTTTATGCCTAAATATCTGATACTAAACTTCCATCAGAATTTTACACCTTTTTATAACAACTTTTTTTTATTTAACAAGTATTTCACTTTGCTAATACACTTGCGCAAATGTTGCTATACCTACTAAAAACAGGATTATTCATAGTTGTTTTTTTACACTAAAACAAGAGTTAAAAGTGTTTTTCATCGATTTTTCTTGCGTTTCATAGATTATTTGTGAGAATTTTATATATATTAGCATCATATTAATTCAGTAATCAATTTATTAAAACCAAATCTAATGAAAAAAATTACCCTTCTGTTAGTATTAATACTAGCAACTTTTACTTCTGTTAACGCTCAAAATACCGAAAAGCAAAAAGCAGATCATTATATTTCAAAACAAGGAGAATTAACTTTTTCTTTTCAAGTAAATAACACTAGAGAAATAGAGTTATACTCTAAAGATTTTTCTATCATTAATTATAACCCAGAAACAAATACACTAATTGCTTGGGCTAATGAAGAACAATTTAGAGCATTTGAAGCTAAAAACATTCCTTTTACGGTTCCAACAAAAGAAAATGAAGTAGATGAAAGTGTTATTTATGATGTTAGACCTTTAGCAAGTAGATCTGCAAATCGTTCCACTTTAAGTTTTCCTGTAAATTCATATCCTACATATGCAGAATATGCTGCTCAAATGCAAGATTTTGAAGATGCTTACCCAACACTAGTTGAAAAATTTAGTATTGGTACTACAGGAAATGGAGATAAAGAATTATTATTTGTAAAAATTTCAGATAATGTTTCTACAGATGAGCAAGAACCAAAACTAATGCTAACCTCATCTATGCATGGTGATGAAATTGCTGGTTACCCAATGATGCTTTCATTAATAGATTATATACTTACTGTATATTCTAATCCTAGTCATGCAGACTACGCTAGAGTAAAAAACCTAGTTGAAAATGCAGAAATATGGATAAACCCTAGCGCTAATCCAGATGGAACCTATAATGGTAGCGCATCTAATACTTCTGTAGTAAATGCGAGAAGAGGAAATGGAAATAATATTGATTTAAATAGAAACTATCCAGATAATGTTGCTGGTGCACATGATGACGGTTATGCATATCAAACCGAAACATTAGCTTTTATGGCAATGGCAGAGGCAAATCATTTTGTAATTGCGGCAAACTTTCATGGTGGTACAGAATTAGTAAACTACCCTTTTGATAATGCATACGTAAGTCAATATACACATCCTGACAATGATTGGTTTGAAGATATTTCTGTAGAATATGCTACAAATGCACAGACTGATGCCAATTCAGGAAGTACTGCTGCAGCGCCATATAGTTACAAAACTAGTTATATGACAGATGATGATGATAGCAATGTTAACCCAAGTCCTGGAGTTACGCATGGAGCAGAATGGTACAGAGTATATGGAGGAAGACAAGATTATATGAACTACTACCACCAATGTAGAGAAGTAACAATTGAATTATCAGACACTAAAATTTTAGCAGAAAGCAAATTAGATGATTATTGGTATTATAATAGAGATGCTTTATTAGATTTCTTAACGCAAGGTACTTATGGTTTTAGAGGCGCTGTTAAAGATGCTAACACCAACAGTCCTATAGATGCTACAATTACTATAGTTGGTCATGATAATTATGGTTCTCATACGGTTACAGATATTTCTCATGGTGACTTTTATAGACCTATTGGAGCTGGAACTTACGACATTTTAATTGAAGCTAGTTGCTACCAATCGGTTACATTAACAAACCAAACCATAGCAAACGCACAAACAGTTACATTAGCAGATGTTTTATTAGTACCAAGTAATACAGTACCTACAGGTATTACCACTGAAGTTGGATCTACCTCTGCTACAATAAGCTGGAATGATGATGCAGATAGTTATAACTTACAATATAAAGAAACAAGCGGTTCTACTTGGACTACAATTACAGATATAACAGCAAGTTCTTATGAAATCACAGGCTTAACAGTTGGTGTGGAATACGAAGTACAAGTAGCTTCTATTTGTGGTACTAATTCGCCTTCTGCATACTCTACTTCTATCACTTTTACAACACAAATATCCTATTGTGATGCAAGAACTAATGATGATTCTGATGAATATATTCAACAAGTACAAATAGGTTCTTGGTCTAAAACTTCTGGAGACGGAGCAAATGGTGTAGGTTATTCAGATTTTACACAAGAAACTCCTACAGACTTAGAAGTAGAAACGCAATATACTATAACTATAACTCCGGAATGGACAGGAACGACATACAGTGAAGGTTATGCTGTTTGGATAGACTACAATAGAGATGGTAGTTTCACAACAGACGAACGTATTTTTCAAAATACAACAACGAATGCCACTAGTGTTTCTGGACAATTTACAGTACCAGAAGGTTTAACTGCTGGAACAGCAAGAATGCGAGTAATCATGGCTTACAATCAAGTTCCAAATAATCCTTGTGATGATTCTATTAGTTATGGAGAAGTAGAAGATTATACGGTAAATATTGTATTAGGTACCTTAAGTTCTAATACTAATGTTTTAGAAGAATTAGCTATTTACCCAAACCCTTTTAATAACAATATTATTATTAAATTACCTAATAGCTATACTAACAACGCTATAACTGTAAACATGTATGATATTAGAGGCCGATTAGTTCTTAACTTAGAAAATACGCAAGCCACTAATAACATAATCAATCTTTCTAATTTAGATAAATTATCTAATGGTACTTACTTCATAAAAATCAAAGACAACCAATCTAATACAGCGGTAGTTAGGAAGATTTTAAAATAAAAATTTTATAAAATGTGTGTAGTAAAAGTCATAATACTTTATTGTGACTTTTACCACAACAATACGCTTAACTCTAGATAGTTACATTTTCGAAGTGCACTTTGTCGATTATATTTGCATTTTGCAGAGTTAAATATTAAATTTACCTATTAATATTAGTCCCAAACTAAATTAACCTTCTTATGAAAACTTATACTAACCAAATTATAGGGTATACTATATTTATTAGTTTCTTGCTTTTATCCAACTTCACCTATTCGCAAGATTTCAATGTACAACACATACAAGATGACATAGCAAGAACTGGAGGCTCTAACACTTCATTTACTCCAGTATCTTCCATTAATAACGCAATAGCTCTTGCAAACAACAATAGAAAAACAAGTGCAGGTAGAAATGGATCTTCTACAAATCTTAGTGGAGACGACCTAGCAGGAGCTAGAGTTTTAACAGGAACTAATACTTTAACTTATTACAGAGAGTCTGGTTCTGTAAATGCAAACATGCGTTTTAATACTTCAATTTGGGAGTATATTGGCCCTAGCGCTGGAGATAATGAAATGATAGTAAGAGGACGTTACGCTATAAACCTTAATGGAACTTCTAATAACACTACACAAGCAATTACTGGTATAACCAATGCTAAAAAATGTATTCCTTTTATTACAGGAATTATGAATAATACAAATAGTGAAGATGCAGATTCTGGTACTGCTATTGCTTATTTAGAAAACAACAATACTTTAAGAGTTTTAAAAGGTTCTAATGCTAATAACGTAACAGTTTATATTACTCTTGTAGAATTCACAGGAAGTAATTGGACAGTACTTCATGGAGATTCTGGAAGTGTTTCTGCAGATACAGGAACAATAAATTTAAAAAATAATTCTGACGGAACAGGAACTAATACCAATGTAAGTGCATGGAGTAATGCTATCATTTTTAGTCAACACATAGGAGATACAAATGCTAGCGGAACTAATGATGCCATAGCAGATAACTGGCCAAAAATGGATCCTGGAAACAATAATAGAACTGTAGATTGGACCTTTAATGGACATCATGATTCTGCAGGAACTAACAGACAATTTGTTCACATACTAACTAATAGCAATTTAAATGTAACTAGATATCAAAATTCTTCTAACACAGCAGGAGAATCAACTATAAACATAACATCTGCTGGTTTAACAGATATAAACCAAGCTCTTATTGTTGGTTCTTCTACCTCAAGTGGAACTGGTACAGCTTATGCTAGAGGTTGGCGTAATTATTATTTAAATTCTACAACAGAAGCAGCACACTGGTCACACAGAAGCGGAAACACGATGGCACATGAAATACAAATTGTAGATTTATCAGGTTTAACATCAAGCACTACTTCAAGTTATTGTACTTCTAATGGTAATAATACAAGTTATGAATATATAGGAAACGTTCAACTAAATACCATAAATAATTATTCTGGAATAGGTACAACTAGTACAGGATATTCTGACTTTACAGCAATATCAACAACATTAAACCAAAATAGCACAGAAACTATTACTATTACTCCAACTTGGACTGGAGGAAGTTTTAGTGAAGGATATTCCGTTTGGATTGACTACAATCAAGATTTAGATTTTAATGATTTTGGTGAACAGGTTGCAACAATACCACCTACAGGTGTTAGTCCTGTTTCTGCTACTTTTACTATTCCTATTACAGCCTCCCTTGGTAGCACAAGAATGCGTATAAGTATGAAGTATAATAATACTCCTACAGATCCTTGTGAATCTTTTAATTTTGGAGAAGTAGAAGATTATACTATTAATATAGCAAGCGGAATCCCTCAACCAGAAATAAACATAACAGGTAATAGTGTAACTATATATGATGGTGACACAACACCTACTACTACAGATGATACTGAGTTTGGAAGTACAGGTGCAGGAACACCAATTTCGCATACGTTTACAATTGAAAATACTGGAAATTCAGCTTTAACTATAGGTACTCTAACCTTTTCAGGAGCAAACCCATTAGATTTTTCTATTAGCGCTGCTCCTGCTACAACTGTCGCTGCATCAGGTAGCACAACTTTTACGGTTGACTTTAATCCTATAGCTAATGGTACACGTACAGCAATACTATCTATTGCTAATGATGATTCTAATGAAAATCCATATAATTTCACTGTACAAGGTACAGGAGTAGTTCCGTTAACAGAAGGTCCTGGAGGTGTTACCTCAGATTTAAGATTATGGCTTAAAGGTACAGACGGTTTAAGTTATTCTAGCGGTCAAAGCGTGAGCCTTTGGGCAGACCAAGGTCGTGGTGCAGATGCAACTGTAAACACTACTGGACAAGAACCTACCTATTATGATAACACAACAAGAAATATAAATTTTAATCCTGTTGTAGAATTTGATAATACATTTGCTACGTATTCATTAGATTCCGATTATTCCTATAACGATACTTCTACTCAATTTCTAGAAGGAGATTCAGGGCTATATACACAAGATATTTTTCTAGTAGTTATTCCAGATGATACTCCTATTAATAAGTCTTTTGGATTTATGGATGTATTTTGTGGTGATGCCGATTTTTCTACAAACGCAACAGATGCAACAGGAATTGGCTTTGGAAACTTTACAGGACGTGTTAGTGGAGAATCTATTTGCTTTGCAATAGACAGCTATTCTACTAGTATTCCTAATGATGGTTATGCTGTTAATGATGGACCAAACACATCCTACGATAATGTTGGTATAATTAACGCCAGAAACAATACAGCCATAACACAACAAGAATTATATTATAATGCAAACAATATTGAATATAATCAAAATGATATTCCTTCCTTTGTTAATGTAGAAAATTCTAGATATTGGATTGGAAGAAGTGAAGGTTGGGAAGCTACTGCTAATGCAAGAATAGCTGAAATTATCACCTTCTCTTCTAGAAAAGTAGATACCGATTTAACACAAGAAAGAAACAGAATACAATCTTATTTAGGTATTAAATACGGAATCACTTTAGGTGTTAATGGTACTTCACAAGACTATGTAGATAGTGATGGTACATTAATTTGGGATCAATCTGAAAATGCTGGATTTAATTATGATATTGCTGGTATTGGTCGTGATGACGCATCAGACTTAAATCAAAAACAATCAAGAAGTGTTAATAACGATACTGATGGTTTTGGTAGAACACAAGGAATCATAACCATGGGCTTAACAGACATATATGACACCAATAACTTAAACCAGTCTAATAATGCCACAGAGCTAAACGACAAAGAGTTTTTAGTTTGGGGAAATAATGGTGCCGATTTAAATTTAGCAGCTTCAACTGTTGATGTAAATATGAGTATAGGTATTGGTACACTAAGCACCAATGTTTCTTTTACAAGAATGCAACGTATCTGGAAAGTAGTAGAAAACGCAGGAGATATTCCTTCAGTAAAAATTTCTATACCTCTTGATGCAGTAAGAAACATATCTCCTCCTGGTAATTATTATATGTTTATTTCAGACACTCCTGTTTTTGACCCAACTGCTAGCTATAGATTAATGACAGAAAATGGTACAAATTTAGAAACCGACTATGATTTTGATGGAACAAAATATATCACTTTTGGCTATGCTCCACAAGTTATAGTAGAACGTTCGGTTTATTTTAATGGAACTGTAGACTTTATTGATATAGAAAACAAACTAAACCTTAATGCATCAGAATTTACAATCTCTGCATGGATTAACAGAGAGTCTGGTTCTAACAATACTTCTATTCTATCTAAAAGAGATTTTCTTTACAGCGAAGGATATGATTTTAAAATTAATGCTTTAGGAAGATTTGAAGCGACTTGGAAAAATGGAATTTTTCTACAATCTTTAAGTTCTTCCGTTGAAATTCCTGAAGATGAATGGCATCAAGTTGCTATTATTTATAAATCAGGAGTAGCAACTCTATATATTGATGGTATTGAAGATACTTCAACTACACTAAGTAGTCCTACTTCCACAAATCAATACGCATATATTGGTGCAGCAGCTAAAAACACACCAACAGCTTACTTTAAAGGAAATATAGATGAGGTTAGAATTTGGGATACTGCCTTAACGCAAACCCAATTGCAATATATCATGAATCAAGAAATTGAAGAAAATGGTAGTTTTGTAGATGGTAAAGTTATGCCTACTACTGTTACTAAAAACGATATTATAACAATTCCTTGGTCACAACTTGCTGCTTACTATCCTATGTCCATTTATACTTACACTAATACCGAAGATGCTTCAGGTAATGGTAACCAAGGATATTTAAGAAATCTAAATACGGTAGATCATCAAACAGCTCCTCTTCCTTATAGATCCAACTCCAATGGAGATTGGAATACAAATGCTACTTGGTTAAACGGGAATTTACAAACCATACCAGGAACCATTTCTATTGTAGATAATACAAAAACTGTAGATTGGAATATTGTAATTACTAATCACAATGTTACAATGGATAATACTAGCTTACCTAGCGGAAATAACGAAAACAGAAAAGTACTAGGTTTATTTGTTAATGCTAATACACTTACTGTAGATGGTAATAATACAATACAAACTGGAAACGGACTTACCGTTTCTCATTACTTAAATCTTGATGGTAAGATTGATTTACAAGGAGAATCGCAATTAATTCAAACAGAAGATTCTGATTTAGCTGTAACAAGCGCTGGAACCTTAGAAAAAGACCAACAAGGTACACAAGACTATTTTACTTATAATTATTGGTCTTCTCCTGTAGGTGTTAGTAATACCTCTTCTAATAACAATAGTTATACTTTAAATAACAATATATTTAAAGATGGAACAGATCCTCTTGCTCCAGTAAACATTAATTTTGTGTCTGGATACAATGGTAATAATGGTTCTCCTATTAATATTGCAAATTATTGGATTTGGAAATTTAGCAACAGAACTAGTGATAACTATGCTTCTTGGCAACATATTCGCAATACAGGAACACTGTTTCCTGGTGAAGGTTTTACTATGAAAGGTGTTGCTAATACAAATGAAAACGTAAGCTTAACACAAAACTATGTTATTGAAGGAAAACCTAATAATGGAGATATTACACTGTCTATAAATGCAGGTAACGATTACCTTATTGGTAACCCTTATCCTTCTGCTATTAATGCAGATACGTTTATTCTTGACAATGCTCCTAATATTGAAGGTACAGGAAACACTACTGGAACGCTTTATTTCTGGGAACATTGGGGAGGAAGTTCGCATAACTTATCAGATTATCAAGGTGGTTACGCTACTTATAATCTTTCTGGAGGTACTCCTTCTGCTTCATTAGGAACTAATGATCCTGATGTAGGTACTGGTGGAACACCTACCAAAATTCCTGGAAAATATATTCCTGTAGCTCAAGGTTTCTTTGTTACTGGTGAAGCTAACGGAACGATTAAATTTAACAATAGCCAACGTGTTTTTGAAAAAGAAGGTACAAACTCTGTGTTTGTTCGTGATAGCGCTAACTCCTCTCCTACTGCAAATGCAGATATTGGAGATGATAGAACAAAAATAAGACTTGGTTTTAACTCTGTTAACGCAATACACAGACAGTTATTAGTTACTGCAGATGAAAGAGCTACGGCTGGTTATGAATGGGGATTTGATGCTAAAAACTTAGACGATCAAATGGATGACATGTATTGGGTAATTAGTGATGAACAATGCTTAATTCAAGGAATTAATGAAATAAATCAAACTACCATTTTACCTATTGGTATTGAAGTTAGTAATGCAGGATTAAACACTATTACTATTGATGCATTAATTAACTTTCCTGAAGAACTACAAGTATATGTTCATGATATAGATGCAGATACCTACCACAATTTAAGAACAAGTGATTATCAAGTAAATTTAGCGACTGGTATATATCTTGATCGTTTTGAAATTACTTTCACCAATCAAACCTTAAGTACAGATGAATTTGAAACCAATAATTTAAACACTTATTTCTCTAATGATACAGATAGTATTGTAATTAATAACCCAAATAATATTCAAGTTGATGAAGCAAAACTTAGCAATGTACTTGGGCAAACAATATATACGTTTCAAACAATAGAGTCTCAAAACTATATAGAACTTAAAACGAAAAATTTAAGTACTGGTACGTATATTATTACGTTAAAAACCGAAATTGGAGAAGTATCTAAAAAAGTTTTAGTTAATTAATTTATCCCAAAAAAACCACTAAACATTAACTGAGCTTTACTAAAGCCTTGAATAGAAATATTCAGGGCTTTTTATTTTAAATGTTTTATTAAATCTTCAAGATTAAGTTTTAATTGCTCACCAGACTGCATGTTTTTTAGAGTAAAACTGTTGGCTTCCATCTCCTGCTCTCCTACTAAAACTACAAATGGTATATTACGCTTATTAGCATGATTCATTTGTTTTTTCATTTTTGCAGCATCAGGATACAATTCTGCATTAACACCTTCTTTACGCAATGTTTTAATTGCTTTTAAACAAAACAAAGCTTCGGTGTTACCAAAATTAATAAAGAGTACATCAATAGATTTTGTTACAGTATCTGGAAATAACCCGAGTTCTTCAAGAACCAAATAAATTCGGTCTAAACCAAAACTTACACCAACACCACTAACGTTTTTCATTCCAAAGATACCAGTAAGGTCGTCATAACGTCCTCCTCCACCTATAGAGCCCATTTTTACGTTTTCTGGAGCAGAAACTTCAAAAATAGCTCCTGTATAATAATTTAAACCACGAGCTAAAGTAACATCTAACTGTAATTTTGCAGTTTCTAATTGTAAGGCAGTAATTCCGTTATTAATAAATTCTAATTCTTCAATTCCTTTTTTTCCTTCTTCAGAAGTATCTAAAATTCCTTTTAAGCTTTCTATCTGACTTTCAAAATCACCAGTAAGACTAAATAAAGGCTGTAATTTATCAATACCACTTTGCGGAATACCTTTTCCTAGCATTTCTTCTTTTACCTTGTCTTCGCCTATTTTATCAAGCTTATCAAGAGCAACAGTAAAATCAATAAGTTTATCACTAGCACCAATAACTTCAGCAATACCAGAAAGTATTTTTCTATTATTAATTTTAATAGTAACCCCTTCTAATTTTAAGTCTGTAAAAACAGCATCATAAAGCTGTATCAATTCTACTTCTTGAAATAAAGAGCTAGAACCAACTACATCTGCATCACACTGAAAAAACTCTCTAAATCTTCCTTTTTGTGGTCTATCTGCACGCCAAACTGGCTGAATTTGGTAACGTTTAAAAGGAAATTCTATTTCATTTTGATGTTGCACAACATATCTTGCAAAAGGCACTGTAAGATCATAACGAAGTGCTTTTTCAGAGATTTTAGAGGTCATTTTAACCGCATCTTTACTAGCATAAAGCGCATCATCAACCTTTGACAGATAATCTCCAGAATTTAAAATCTTAAAAATAAGTCTATCTCCTTCTTCTCCATATTTACCCATTAAAGTATCATAGTTTTCAAAACTTGGCGTTTCTATTGGTTGAAAGCCAAATTGCTGAAAATGTTTTTTAACTACATTAAAAATATAATTACGCTTTGCTACTTGTTCTGGATTAAAATCTCTTGTTCCTTTAGGAATGCTTGGTTTTTGTGCCATATTCACTTTTATTTTCCGCAGTGCTAAAACTAAACTTTAGCAGGAATCTCTTTTATTATTTATCGCCTTTTACTTTTAAACTTCATAAAAAGACACTTTAATTGCCTTTATTTTTAGGTTTAATTAGTGCAAAAATATCATAAATTTTAAAGTGCATCCTAATTATTTGATATTTATAGTAACTTTATCCTGTTTCCATAGTCTTATTAAAAAACAACAAACCAAAAAACATGTTTGGACTCGTTAGAGAAAATATAAGAATTGCCTTTGATTCTATTAAAAGTCAATTACTACGTACCATTTTAACCGTTTTAATTATTGCCATTGGTATCACAGCTTTGGTTGGTATTTTAAGCGCTGTTTCTGCTTTAGAAAACACGATTTCTAGTGACTTCTCATCCATGGGCTCTAACACCTTTAACATTCAACGTTATGAGTTTACCACACAACGTAGAGGTCGTGGCGAAGTACAAAAAATTAACCCAGTAATTAGTTATAGAAATGTAAAAGAGTTTGAAGAAACCTATGAGTTTCCTGGTACTAAAACTTCGGTTTCTTTCACTGGAACTAGTGGTGCAGAAGTAAAATATGAAAATAAAAAAACAGACCCAGAAGTTACTGTTATTGGTGCTAATGAACATTTTATACAAAATTCTGGTTTAAAAATTGAAGCAGGTAGAGAACTCAATTTTTTTGATGTAAAAAACAATAGTAACTTATGTGTTATTGGTAGCGATTTAAATAAAGCATTATTTAAAGACGTAAACCCAATAGGTAAAACCATAAGCGTAAGAGGCGTAAAATTTACTGTAATTGGCACGCTGGAATCTAAAGGAGCTACTTTTGGTAATAATTTAGATTTACGTGTTATTATTCCTATTCAAAATGCACGCTCTATTTTTACCTTACCTAATATTAATTATCAAATTAGCATTATGGTAGATAAAAAAGAAATGCTAGAAGGCGCACAAGACCAAGCTATTATTACCTTTAGAAACATTCGTGGTTTAAACCCTATAGAAGAAAATAATTTTGGACTAGAGCGTAGTGACGATTTAATCAACAAAATTGGATCTATCACTATTTATTTAGAATATGCGGCTTGGATAATTAGTATTATTACCATTTTAGGCTCTTCTATTGCTCTTATGAATATTCTTTTTGTTTCGGTTACCGAAAGAACAAGAGAAATTGGTGTACGTAAAGCTTTAGGCGCAAAAAAGAAAACCATTGCTTTTCAGTTTTTTATGGAAGCTTTAATCATTGGTCAATTAGGAGGTATTATAGGTATTATCTTTGGTGTATTAATAGGATTACTAGTAGCAACACTAGCCAATTTTAATTTTACAACTCCTTGGTTTGCTATGTTTAGCGCATTTGCAATTGCCTTTTTAGTTGCTGTAGTTTCTGGTTTATTACCTGCTATTAAAGCGGCTAAACTAGACCCAATTGAATCTTTACGTTATGAGTAAACCTAATTAAACCATTTTATACAACCCATAACCTATCTGCATTTTGAAAAAATTAATTGCAATTATTTTCTTATTAATCACCACATGTATCTATTCACAAGAAAATAAAAAACCAATAACGTATTAAAAAAGGTAGTATTGGTAAAATAAAAAAAGGTACCTAAAGCTTACAACTTTAGATACCTTTACTTTTTTATATTGTTACTAATAAATGTATAGCAACCATAGTATGGTATTATTAATTAATCAACTTATCTAAATACTTAAATAAATCGCCTTTTGTAATAACACCACCTTGTTGAATAAGGGTAAACTTATCTTTATTCTTATCTTCAGAATATTCTTTTTTAGCTTGTAAAAACTCTACTTGATCATCCATTAAGTTTTCTCGTAGCCAGTTAAATCCTTCTTTGGTAGTTATATCTATTCCATTTTTAAGTTGTACAGCTATAACATGCATAACGTCTTCTTTTAAATGAAACAAATGCATTTGTTGTGGTGAAATATGCTCTACATATTTTGCTTGATTTAACACACCTTCCCAAACCAAATCGCTAAACACATCTAATTCTTGTTCTGCTACTTCTGGTGTATTGGTTTTAATAGTTTCCCATTCACTAGCAGTTATAGATTGTGTTGCTAAAAAATTAATAAATTCTTGGTGCAATTCTTCAAATTGCTCTTTTGTAAGTCTTGAATATTTCATTAAAAACTATTTTATTTAATATTTTCGTAAAAACGAAAACGGAATTGTAACATGCTTCCCTATTGCTCAGGGATTTTAATTTATATTTTAACAGCTATAAGGCATTAACATCCTTATTGCCTTTTAAATTTATTTGGTAACACCTAAAGCCTTTGCTGCTGCAAAAGGTCTATCTGTAGCAAAAACATCTATTCCTTTTTTATACCATACCTTATAAAGGTTTTCTCCTTTTGCTGCTGCTTGCTTATCTAAGTTTCCTAAAGTACCTAAAATGGTTTTTATACCATAAGACTGTATTTTTTTATAAAAAGCATCTGCTGATAATCGCGTTCCTGTAAAAGCCAACATATTTTCGGTTGGTATATTAGAGTGTAATAACCAATCTAATTCCTTTTCATTTCTTGCAGATACAGATAACAATAATTCTGGCGCAAGCTTATATGCTTTTTCTGCTTGTTTTAAATCATAGGTAATAATAACACAAACATCTTCTGCATTTTCTGCTCTAATGGCATCTAATACAGTTTCAATGGCTACGCTTCGTTTAATATCTACAGTTAAAACCACATTATTAGATTTTGCCCATTGTAAAACGGAAGAAAATAACGGAATTTTAAATTCTGTTGCATTACCAAAATCGTCCTTTAAATGAAAAGCTTGTAACTCTTGGTAAGTAAAATCAATTAATTTTCCAGATCCTGTAGTCGTTCTATCTATAGTATTATCATGTAATAATACCAATTGGTTATCTTTTGTTTTGGCCACATCAATTTCAAAAATAGCAGTTGGTATATTGCTATACACATATGCTAAAGTTTCTATGGCATTTTCAGGATAATTGGTAATACTTTTTCCGCCACGATGTACACTAATAATAGCATCTGCATTGGGTTGAAACTTAAAGCTTTCAATTAAAGCCGATTTTTTAATCGATTCTTGTACTGTTTCATTGCTAGTACTTGCTTCAGAAGCATTTTTCTTACAAGAAATTACTAAAACAAATAGTACTATAAAATATAATGGTTTGCGCATATGTATTCTGTTACTTAAACCTTTTACTAGTAAAAACTAGATTTTTAAAATAAAAAAAACCGTTTAGAATAGCTCCAAACGGTTTTTAATAATGTGATTTAAAATATTAAGCTTGAGCTATTACTTCAAAAGATAATTCAACAGTAACCTCTCTGTGTAAACGAATAGTAGCATCATACTTACCTAAACGTTTTACAGTAGTAACTGTAATGAATTTTTTATCAATTTCTTGACCTTCTTTTGCTAAAGCTTCAGCTAAGTTAATGTTGTTAATAGATCCAAATAATTTGTCTCCAGAACCAACTTTAGCAGGTATTTTAATTTCTAATGCTTTAAGTGCATCTGCAACTTTGTTAGCATCGTCTATAATTTTCTTTTCTTTAAAAGCTCTTTGCTTTATGTTTTCAGCTAATACTTTCTTTGCAGAAGCAGTAGCAATAACAGCGTGACCAGAAGGAATTAAAAAGTTTCTACCATAACCGTTCTTAACCGTTACAACATCGTCTTTAAATCCTAAGTTTTCAACGTCTTGTTTTAATATAAGTTCCATTGTTATGCGTATTTTATTTTAATAAATCTGCCACATATGGCATTAATGCTAAGTGACGTGCTCTTTTTACAGCAACAGACACTTTTCTTTGATATTTTAATGAAGTTCCTGTTAAACGTCTTGGTAAAATTTTACCTTGTTCGTTTACAAAACCTAATAACCAGTCTGCATCTTTATAATCTACATACTTGATTCCAGATTTTTTGAAACGACAGTACTTTTTATTCTTGTTCGTTTCTATATTAAGAGGAGTTAAATATCTAATTTCTCCGTCTTTTTTTCCTTTAGATTGTTGTTCTATAGTGCTTGCCATGATTATGCTTTTTGTTTTAGTTTAGCTCTTCTTCTTTCTGCCCACGAAATCGCGTGCTTATCTAAAGATACTGTTAAGTAACGCATAAAACGCTCATCACGTCTAAACTCTACTTCTAAAGGGTTAATAACTTCACCATCTACTTGGTATTCGAATAAGTGATAAAAACCACTCTTTTTGTTTTGAATTGGGTAAGCTAATTTTTTTAAGCCCCAATCTTCTTTGGCTACCATCTTTGCTCCTCTAGAAACAAGAAAATCTTCGTATTTCTTTACTGTTTCCTTTATCTGTGTCTCAGATAAAACGGGATTTAAGATGAAAACAGTTTCATAATGATTCATAAAAATCTAATTTATTTGTTAAAAATTGGCTGCAAAAGTAAGCCTTTTTATTTAAAGAACCAACAAAACATAAAATAATCTTACAAAATTATACCGCTTTTTTTCTGCTATAAATAAAACGTTAATAATTTGTTAAAACTAACATTTAGTCGGTGTTTTTTGGTTTTTATCCGAATTATTCGTACTATTGTCGATATCTTAACCGAATAAACATAAATGTTATGACTTTAAACTGTGTAGTAGTTGATGATTCAGCAATACAACGTCTGTCAATTGTTAAACTAATTGAAAATCATTCTTCTCTGAATTTAATTGCAGAATATAGTAGCGCTTTAGAAACAAAAAATGGTTTAAATACACATAAAGTAGATTTAATCTTTTTAGATATTGAAATGCCAGTTCTAAACGGATTTGAATTATTAGATGTATTAAATAATAAACCACAAATTATTTTTGTTACTGGTAAAACCGAATACGCTTTTAAAGCATTTAATTATGATGCTACAGACTATTTGCAAAAACCAATTACCAAAGAACGTTTTAACACTGCAGTTGAAAAAGCTTTAGAATATCACAAACTAAAGTTAGATTTTAACGAAGCAGAAGGCGAACACATTTTTGTTAAGAGTAACCTAAAAAAACGTAAAGTTTACATTAAAGATATTAAATGGATTGAAGCTCTTGGTGACTACGTAAAACTAGTAACTGAAGAAACGAGTCTTGTGGTACTATCTACAATGAAAGCTTTTGAACATGAGTTACCAGAAGGTAAGTTTTTAAGAATTCATAAATCATACATAGTTAATCTAGATAAAGTAGATAGATTTAACAGCAAAAATGTAGAAGTTGGCGCTTATGAGATTCCGTTAAGTAGAAACAAAAAAACACAACTAGTTGAAGCTTTAAACAACAACTAGTCATAACATATACCTAATAATGAAGTCCAACTTTTGTTGGACTTTTTTTTTGCTTTAAAACTTAGTAATTATCTACATTTAAAATAACACGTACAGACCTAAAATCTTTTACAGCATTAAAACTAGTATCTATTTTATGAATAGCTTCTTTAGTTTTACCTAAAGATTGTTTTGGTGGTATTTTAATTAAAATGTTTTTATGAAACTGGTTTCTAATTCTAGAAACTGGCGGAAATTCTGGACCTAAAACAAAAGCAGCAAAAACTTGACGCAAAGATTTTGCATACCAATCTGCAGCCATATTTACTCGATTATAATCTTTATGTTTTAAAGTAATTTTTATTTGCCTGTATACTGGTGGATATTTAAAATTAAATCTTTCATCCATTTGCTCTTTATACATGCCTAAATAATCATTGGTAGAAACCTGTTGTAATATTTTATGAAACGGATTATAGGTTTGTATTAATACTTTTCCGCGTTCTTCGGTACGACCTGCTCTACCAGAAACCTGAAGCATTAATTGAAAACTGCGTTCATGTGCTCTAAAATCTGGAAAATTAAGCATATTGTCTGCATTCATAATACCTACTAACCTCACGTTTCTAAAATCTAAACCTTTGGTTAACATTTGTGTTCCCACCAAAATATCTACTTCCTGTTGCTCAAAAGATGTAATTATTTTTTCATAACCATACTTACCTCGCGTTGTATCTAAATCCATTCTGGCTACTTTATGGTTAGGAAACAACTCCTTTACCTCTACTTCTATCTGCTCTGTACCAAAACCCTTACTATCTATATCAGGACTACCACAAGCCATACATTTTAGCAACATAGCAGAATGATATCCACAATAATGGCAACGCAATTGATTTCTGTATTGATGATAAGTTAAACTTACATCACAGTTTGGACATTGTGGCGAATTACCACAAGTATTACACTCTACAATTGGCGAAAAACCTCTTCTGTTTTGAAAGAGTATAATTTGCTGACCAGCTTTTAAGGTTTCTGCCATTTCTTCTAGCATTCTATCGCTAAAATGGCCTTTCATTTTTTTACGTTTATGCTTGTCTTTTATATCTACCAATTCAATTTCTGGCATCAAAACATTATTAAAACGTGTTTTTAATGCCACAAAACCATATTTGTTCTGTCTAGCATTATAGTAACTCTCTAAGCTTGGTGTAGCAGATCCTAACAAGGTTTTTGCCTTAAAAATATTGGCTAAAACCACTGCTGCATCTCTTGCATGATATCTTGGTGCAGGATCAAACTGTTTAAAAGATTGCTCATGTTCTTCATCTACCAATATTAATCCTAAGTTTTTAAATGGTAAAAATATAGAAGACCTAGCACCTAATATTATTTGCGCTTTCGCGGAATTGTTTAGCAAATTAGTATAGACTTCTACTCTTTCATGAATGGAATACTTAGAGTGAAATACAGCTACTTGCTCTCCAAAATAATTCTGAAGCCTAGAAACTAACTGTGTGGTTAATGCTATCTCAGGAAGCAAGTACAAAACCTGTTCTCCTTTTGCCAAAGCTTCTTCAATAAGTTTGACATAAATTTCGGTTTTACCAGAAGAAGTAACACCATGTAATAAAGTTACAGCATGTGTTTTAAAAGAAGTTTTAACTTCTTCAAAAGCTTTTATTTGATGCTCATTTAATTGTTTTGAAGCTTCGTTTTCTTCACCAAAATAATTAACTCTATCGGTTTGAATGTGATATTCTTCTAATATACCTTTATCTACCAGTGTTTTTATAATTGCTGAAGATGCTTGACTCGCTTCGGTTAGCTCTGCAACCTTAATAGGCTTGTTGCTTTTAGCAGACAACATAAACAAGGTCATAATTACTTGTTTCTGTTTTGGTGCTCTATTTAAGGCTTCTAAAACATTTTGTAAGGACGTTTCTGAAGTATAATCACTATGCAGTTTTACATATCTTACATACTTTGGTTTATATTTTTCATAAATCTCTTCTTGCAAATGAATGGCTTCTTTTTCTAAAAGCCTTTTAATTACAGGAAGCACGTTCTTTTTATCTAGAATAGATATTAGGTCTTGAATTTTTAAAGACGATTGATACTGTAGTGCTTCGTACACCAAAAACTCATCATCTTTTAAATCTTCATTTGCAATCTCTTTTTCGTTATTCTTGCTAATTATAGTTTCACTTTCTAACAAAAATGCACTAGGTAAAGCTGCACGCATAACATCACCTAGAGTACACATATAATAATTAGAAATCCATTGCCAAAAAGATAATTGTTCTGGATTAACTATTGGTGTTTCGTCTAAAATTTGATGAATATCTTTAGCTTCATACACCAAAGGTTTGTTGGTATGAATACTATGCACAAGTGCTGTGTACATTTTTGTTTTACCAAAAGGAACAGCCACACGCATGCCTACCTGCAAAAAAGAGGCTTCTGCTTCTGTTATACTATAGGTAAATAGTTTTTCTAGCGGAACTGGTAAAATGACGTCTATATAATACAAGATTAATAAGTATTAAATATTTGATTAGTATGCTTTAAATTACGCAACGCTCTTCTGTTTTAAAGGTGAAAAAATTATTGTTTTAAATGCGTATTATTAAATTTTCGCAACTCGTTTAAAGAAGCGTTTAACTCATAACCTAACAGCAAAATATTTGCATTTAGCCATAAGTAAAACATTAAAATTAATATAGCTCCAATAGAACCATACAGCTCATTGTATTGTGCAAAATTATTGATATAAATACCAAAAAGATACGAGGTTAAAATAAACAATAAAGTGGTTAAAAGCGCTCCTACAGAAAAGAAACTAGACTGTTTTCCTTCTTTTGTACCAAAGTAATATAAAGTTGCAGTAGCCAAATACGTCATCATTAAAAAGAATAAGTATTTAGCAGTTACAATCCAGAATACATTTGAGTCTACCTCTGTTAAACCTTCTTTATTTAAGGTATCAAAAAGGGGTTGTAGCAAATATATCTCTACATAACCAAAAATAATAACGGTTAAAATTACCATAATTGCTAAAATTAAAGCAACACCTAAAGCGTATAAATACTGCTTTACCACATTACGTGATAACTGTACATGGTAGGACGTTTCAAAACCAGAAAACAAGGCATTTACACCATTTGCCATTAAAATAATAGAAAGTAAAAACACCGAAGAAAGTAAACCACCACGACCTGTATTGATGTTTCCGTAAATGTTTTCATCAAAAAACTCTGATGTATTTGGAGGCATAAAAGAATTTAAAAAAGATAAAAACTCAGATCTAAAACCTTCAATAGGTATATAAGGTATTACAATAAGTACAAACAGTAAAAACGGAAATATTGCCATAAAAAAACTAAAGGCAATAGCACTAGCTCTTGTAGCCAAAGCGCCTCTAGCAATACCAATAACATATAGTTCTAACAAATCATAAATAGATAAACCCTCAAAACCTGGAAGTTTTAATTGTTTTAAAAGCCTTACCAATAAATTTATTATTGGTATTTTTTCTAGTTTATCTTCTATTTTTTTGGTCATTAATTAAGACTAGCCTGTTTATAAATTACTAGGTTACTTACTGCAAACTGTGATGCTAACTAAAAACTAATTAACCGCTTTTAAACTTAAATCCATATTATATACCGAATGCGTTAACGCACCAGACGATATAAAGTCTACACCACATTCTGCGTACTTTCTAATTGTTTTTTCGTTAATACCACCAGAGCTTTCGGTTAAGCATTGGTTTCCTATTCGTTTTACAGCTTTTTTAGTGTCTTCAAAATTAAAATTATCAATTAAAATTCTATATACACCTTCGCTTTTCAAAATTTCTTCAATTTCGTTTAAATCTCTAGCTTCCACTATTATTTTTAAATCTCTATTGGTTTCTTTTAAATAGTTTTTTGTTTTTTCAATGGCTTTGGTAAGTCCGCCAGCAAAATCAATATGATTGTCTTTAAGCATAATCATATCATACAATGCAAATCTATGGTTTTCTCCTCCTCCAATTTTTACAGCCCATTTTTCTAATGCACGAATTCCTGGAGTGGTTTTTCTGGTATCTAAAACTTTGGTTCCTGTACCTTCTAATAAATCTACAAAATGTCTTGTTTTAGTAGCTATAGCACTCATACGTTGCATGGCATTAAGCACCAAACGTTCTGCTTTTAAAATAGACTGCGAAGCGCCTTCTACATAAAAAACAATATCACCATATTTTACTTTACTACCATCTTCAATAAGCGTTTCTACTTTCATATTTTTATCTACATAAGCAAAAACTTGCTTTGCAAACGCTACTCCTGCAATAATACCTTCATCTTTTACCAAAAGCTTTGCTTTTCCTTGTGCTGTTGCAGGAATACAAGCAAGTGAGCTATGATCTCCATCACCAACATCTTCTCTAATGGCATTTGCTATTATTAACTCTATTTCTGTATCAAATTGTGCTTTGCTTATCATAAAATAATTCTTTGTGCTAAAATAAGAAATAGATTTACGATATTAGTTTTTTGAAATACGATTTTTTATTTTCTTATTTTTGAAAAAATTGAAGCCAAAACCAAAATTTTAAATGATTTATAAAATTACTCTTTTACTTCTACTAGTTTGCTTTAAAGGCATGGCTCAGGAAAAAGTGTTTTTAGATGAAAACATGCAGGAAATAGATTCGCTTCAGTTTAATACTATCTGTAATAATCACGCATATAAATGCTTAGCATATAGCTCAGATTCTATTCTAGTAAACAAAGTATTACCCAAATATAGCTTCGGAAAAATATCATCTGAAGAATATGAACAAATACGAAGCATTTTAGAGCTAGATTCTAAAACAAAAATAGCTTCAGGTTCTAAAATCATAATCTCATATTCTGACACCTTGTTTAATAGAGAAACTGTGATAAAAAAACAAATGTCATCATTTACAAAAACAAAGAAAAGTAATAAGCAATCCCTTATTTGTAATGGTTTTTCTATTTCTAAAAGTCCAGATAAAACTTTAAACAAAAAGGATTTTATTCATTTTAATGAGAAAAGAGAAAAATACTTAGCAAAGTGTATAGAAAAATTTGAAAAACAAGATTTGGTTACTGTAAATTTAATGTACAATAATAAACAAGATGGATTTTCTTATTTTGAAAATGTACCAAGATTAAAAGACAGAGGCATTTTTAAAAACACCTTTTTTAAAATTTACAAAAACTATAATTTATTAATTTTAAAACCTGATGGCGAATATTTTTTAAGTGGAAGCTTTATTACCAACAAAAATGTGCAGCTACTTCTTAACAAAGAAGACTGGACGCCATATAAAGAAGATTTACAAGAATTTAAAGAAAAAGGATGCTATATAAATAAAAACTTTTTTGAAGATCCTATTTTCGACTTCACTACAAAACACTGCTTTTAATGCATATTAAACTCCTTGCCATTGGCAAAACAGACAACAAGCAACTACAAAGCTTAATAGACGATTATACTAAACGTCTTGGCTTTTATATTAAGTTTCATTTAGAGATTATACCAGATTTAAAAAAGGTAAAAAACCTAAGCGAAGACCAACAAAAACAAAAAGAAGGAGAGCTTATTTTAAGTAAGTTAAACAATACAGATGTATTAATTTTACTGGATGAAAACGGAAAACAATTAGATTCTGTTGGATTTTCTAACTACTTACAAAAACACATGAATTCTGGTATCAAGCAATTGGTTTTTGTAATTGGTGGACCTTACGGATTTAGCCCAGAAGTATACCAAAAAGCACAAGGAAAACTCTCATTATCTAAAATGACATTTTCACACCAAATGGTACGTTTATTTGTAATAGAACAAATTTACAGAGGGTTTACTATTTTAAAAAATGAACCATATCATCATAGGTAAACCCTCTGTACTTGTATTTATTTAGTAGAATAAGTTTCTTTTCGTTTTTTTAGTTGTTTTTCTAAATCACTAACCGTTTGACGTACTGCAACTTCATAATTTCTCTCATCTGAAGTAGCAAAAATTCTTGGTCCAGGTAAACTTAGCTCAATATCACAAATTTTTCCTTTAGTGTGTTCGTTTTCATTCTTTTTAAAGCGAACAACTGCACTAATTAAAAATTCATATCTATCCTGTAATTTTTCTAATTTTTCGGTTGTAAGTGTATTTAACGTTTCGCTAATATCTACACCAACATATTCAAAGTTTATAGTCATAGTTTCAAGTGTTTAATTCATATATTTCAAAATTACGAATTATACAAACCATTTAATATGACTTATATCATACTTAAAGCTAATTACTCCTTTTTCTTTCTTTTTAATTTATAACCTATAGCCAATTTTGCATTAGACAAATTGAAGAAATAATCATTGTCATTATCAAAATCTGTAGTGTAATAACCGTTTCCGTAGGTTAAACTAACGTAATATCTATCTATACTATAACCTAAACCTATATTAAAATCTATTTTATACAACATTGGATTAGATGGTCTATAGCTATCATCTTGTAAGGTTACTTTCTTGTTCATTAAAGCAATTCCTGGCATAAAATTAAAAGTAGCAGTAATATTTTCTGGAAGTTTAAAATAAGATACAAATCCTGCTAAAAGCCCTAAAGCACCACCACGATATCTTTTGACATTAGCATCTTCATTAAAGTAGATACTTGTCTCCTCATCAAAAAGACTAGGCTTGGCCGAAAAATAATCAAACACACCAAAAAAACCGAGTCCACCAGTGATATACATGTTTTTATTTCGTTTTTCTGCTAAACCAGCTTTTAACTGCGAATAAGAAAACGCTACTTCATCAAAAGTATATAAGTAATTAACGCCAAAAGTTACCGAGCGAATATCACTTCTAAAAACCGTAGGAACATCAAAATCACTTTTTGCATTAAACCCTTTGTAGGTTTGTATAAATGCGTTTACATAATGTTGTTTTTTAACTATGGTTGTAGCTTGCAAATCAAACCTTTTTGTCTCTTCTTTATTTGGATTTTTAATATTAAAAGCAAGATCGATAATAAACTTTTTACTAGCAACACCAAAACCCAATCCATACCTGTTATTAGGAACAAATTTAGCCTTAGAGTTTCCGTCTTTTATACTAAATTTCTTTACTTTAAAATTAGAAAATAAACGTACCGAATAATTTTCTAGATTTCTATCAATAAGTAAAGAGTCTATATTTTCTATAGATTGCGCGTGAACAGATATGCAACTAAAACAAAAAACAACGAATAAATATAATCTGAATTTTAAATACTTTTTAAAAATATTCTGTGGTAACAAAAGGCCTTTAATTTGGTTAATATCAAATAAATTTCACTAGAATAGATACATTTTATTTGGGATATTCTATTTTTACAAAAGCTAAAATACATTAATTACTACAAACTATGCAACTTGTTTTCGCAACCAATAATTTAAATAAATTAAAAGAAGTACAATCCTTAATCCCTGAGCACATTACGCTTTTAAGTTTAAAAGATATAGGTTGTTTTGAAGACGTACCAGAAACTCAAAAAACTATTGAAGGCAATGCCATACAAAAAGCAGAATACATAAAAGAAAAGTATGGCTATGATTGTTTTGCCGATGACACAGGATTAGAAGTTGCCGCTTTACAAGGAGAACCTGGAGTATACTCTGCCAGATATGCAGGAGAACAACGTAATGACCAGGATAATATGAATTTACTTTTAAGTAATCTTAAAGACAAACCAAGTAGAAGTGCACAATTTAAAACCGTTGTTGCTTTACACCTTAACGGAAAGCTAGAAACCTTTACAGGAATATGCAAAGGAGAAATAACCTTAGAAAAACAGGGAGAAAAAGGTTTTGGTTACGACCCTATTTTTAAAGCCGAAGGATTTGATAAAACCTTTGCTCAAATTTCTATAGCAGAAAAAAACAAAGTAGGACATAGAGGAAAAGCCGTTACACAACTGGTAGACTTTTTAAATAACTATAACTAGTCTTGACTAATAACATTTGCCAAATAACTAGCATCTTTAGCTACTCCTCCTAAAGTTGCAGAACCACGAGTATACATCCATGGTAAGCCAATAAAATACAAACCTTCTATATTACTTACACCTCTGTAATTTTTAGGATAACCATTCTCGTCTAACTCTAATCCTTCAATCCAATTAAAATTAGGACGATATCCTGTTGCCCAAATAATATTTTTAATGGTAGAAACTGTTGAGTTTTCAAAAATAATTTCTTCTTGCATAGCATCTTTTGTTCTTCCTTTGGCTATCACATTTTTTCTAGAAAGTATTTCCTTAACGTCTGTACCAATTACAGGTTGCGAAGAATTACTTAAGCGTTTCCCTATCCAACTATATTTACTAAAACTTAAAAAACCTACTAAGGTAAACCACCACCACAAGGTTTTTCCTAAAATTTGTTGTGGTAAAGATTTTACAGTAGTATCTCCAGAAAAATAAACGGTTCTAGAACCATCTTTAGAGATTTCGTTTAAAATTTGGTATCCAGAATCTCCTCCTCCAACTACTAAAGCATCACCTTCTTGCAATTGGTACACGCCTTTATAGTAATTACTATGCATTTGTAGCACGCTTGCAGCAATTTTAGTATTACAAGGAGGTGTATACGGAATATGAAATGGTCCTGTAGCAACAATTACATTTTTAGCTTGCAATTCGCCATCTTTATAAGTGACAAAAAAACCATTTTCTGTTTTACGTACAGCAGTTACCAAGGTATTGAGCTGTACTGGTATTTTAAAGGTTTCTACATATTTTTTAAAATAGTTACTTACTTCTATTTTAGTAGGATAATGTCCTTTTGGTGCATCAAATTTTAATCCTGGTAAGTGGTTATATTCGGTTGGTGTAAATAATTTTAAAGAGTCCCAACGGTTTAACCAAGAGGCTCCAATTTCTTTTTCACCATCTAGTATTAAAAATTCCTTTTCTAATATTTTTAAATGGTAAGCCATAGACAATCCTGCTTGTGCGCCACCAATTATAATATAATCTAACATCCCTATTTTTTAATTTTTTTTTAAAGAAGCTAAGGTAAAAACTTTTATACGAAGACCTAGAAAGACCAAGCATAAGATTAAAAAAACTTCTATTATTTACGTTGTTAGTGAGAATCTTTAATAAATAACAAAAACATCATGTAGTTGCGTTAACGATAGTAGTGGCATCCTTTTTTTGTGTTAAACTGTTTTTAGTATCTTTTTAAAAAAAGGCCTATTGCTTAATTTTAAAGCTGTTATAATGCAGTAAACACAAGAAAAAAGATATAACGAATAGCGTGTTAAAACGCCCAAAAATTGAATATCGAAAATAATGTTGTACCTTTGCACCTTGCAAACGCAAAACGCGTTGAAAAAAAGGACTCCTCAGAGAGAGGATGTGTTACTAGAAGTTTTAGGTTAAGTATGTTCAATGCACTTCTATTTGTAACACCAAAATAGATTGACATTGAAATACATAAAACAAGAATGAGCACATTCCAAGATTTAGGTCTTAACGAAGAACTATTACAAGGTATTACAGATTTAGGATTTGAATCCCCTTCTGAAGTACAAGAAAAAGCAATCCCAATTTTATTAAACGAAGAAACAGATTTAGTTGCATTAGCGCAAACTGGAACTGGAAAAACTGCAGCATTTGGTTTTCCTATGTTGCAAAAAATCGACGTTAACAGTCGTACAACACAAGGTTTAATACTTTCTCCTACTCGTGAGCTTTGTTTACAAATTGCAAACGAAATGAAAGCCTATGGTAAATACTGCAAAGGTTTAAATGTAGTTGCTATTTATGGTGGATCAAGTATTACAGACCAAGCACGCGAAGTAAAACGTGGTGCGCAAATTATAGTTGCTACTCCTGGTAGAATGAAAGATATGATTAACAGAAAATTAGTGGATATCACTAAAATTCAATATTCGGTTTTAGATGAAGCCGATGAAATGTTAAACATGGGATTTAAAGAAGATATTACAGATATTCTTTCTGGTACACCAGAAGATAAAAATACCTGGTTATTTTCTGCAACTATGCCAAAAGAAGTTGCTAGAATTGCTAAGAAATTTATGTTTGACCCAAAAGAAATTACGGTTGGTCATAAAAATGAAAGTACTTCTAACGTAACTCACGAATACTATTTAGTAAATGCACGTGATCGTTACCAAGCATTAAAACGTTTAGCAGATGCAAATCCAGATATATTTTCGGTAATTTTTTGTAGAACCAAAAGAGATACACAAAAAGTTGCAGAAAACTTAATTGAAGATGGTTATAGCGCTGGAGCACTACATGGTGATTTAAGCCAAAACCAACGTGATATTGTGATGAAACAATTTAGAACACGTCAAATACAAATGCTTGTAGCTACAGATGTTGCTGCTCGTGGTATTGATGTGGATGATATTACACACGTAATTAACTACCAATTAAGTGATGAAGTAGAAACTTATACACACCGAAGCGGACGAACAGGTCGTGCAGGAAAAACAGGAGTTTCTATGGTTATTGTTTCTAAAAGCGAAATACGCAGATTAAAAAGTATTGAGCGTATTATAAACAAGAAATTTGAATTAAAAGAAATTCCGAACGGAATGGAAATTTGCGAAGTACAACTAATGTCTTTAGCAAATAAAATTCACAATACAGAAATCAATCATGAAATTGATAAGTATTTAGAAGATATAAATGCTTTGTTTGAAGAAACTACAAAAGAAGAACTTATTAAAAAATTCTTTTCTGTAGAGTTTACACGTTTCTTTAACTACTACCAAAAAGCTAAAAACCTAAATGTAACAGCATCTTCTAACGATCGTGAAGGCGGAAGAAGTAGTAACACTAATGATACTCGTTACTTTATTAATGTTGGTGAAAAAGATGGCTTTGACTGGATGAAGCTTAAAGATTTCTTAAAAGAAATTTTAGAACTTGGTAGAGATGATGTATTTAAAGTTGATGTAAAAGAAAGTTTCTCTTTCTTTAATACTGAAAAAGAACACCAAGAAAAGATACTTGCCTTTTTTACAGATTACAAACACGAAGGACGTTTTGTAAATGTAGAAGTTAGTGAAAACCGTGGAGGTGGCGGAAGAAGTCGCGGCGGAAATCGTGGTGGCGGAAGACGTCGTGATGGTGGAAACCGAGGTGACAGAAGACGTGGAGGTTCTGATAGACCAAGAGGAGAAAGACGTAGTTCTGGTAGAGACGAAAGAAGAAGCGACTCTAATAGAGGAGATAGACGTAGCGCTGAAGGTTCTTCAAGAAGATCTGAATCTAGAGATAAGTCTGAATTTAAAACCACACATTCTAGACCAAGACGTTCAAGACGCTAAACCATCTTGCCTTTGGGCTAGTAATTTTGTTAATTTTAAGTCAAAGTTTAAAAGGTATAACGTATTTATAAATATGTTTGTATCTTTATAAAACTACATACCACTATTATGAAAAACTGGTTTACTATATTTTTTTTACTACTAATTGTTACATTTAGTCAGGCGCAAGAGCTGCCTTCTAAAGTAAAAGGTGTAGTAATTAACGCAGCAGATGATACCACTCTAGAAAGCGTAAATATTGTAAACTTAACACAAGTAATAGGTACAACAACAGATGAAAACGGTGTGTTTGAACTTACAGCTAAGCCAAATGATACCTTACACTTTTCTTATTTAGGTTTTAAATCTATTAAGGTAAGAGTAACTAATGACTGGTTGAAGTATGGTAGTTCAGATATTGCTTTAACAGAATTGGCTTTAGCTTTAGAAGAAGTAGTAGTAACACAGTTTAAACTTACTGGTTTTTTAGAGGTAGATATTAAAAATGTACCCACAAACAATAATTACAGATATGCAATTTCGGGCTTACCTAGTACAGGTTATGAAGCTGGAAATAATTCGCCAAGTGCTGTAACCAAAGTTTTAGGTGCTATTTTTAATCCTGCAGACTTTTTGTATAGAATGTTTGGTAGACAACCAAATGAGATGCGAAAACTAAAAAAGATGAAGCAAGATGATGAGATAAGAAACTTACTTGCTACACGTTTTGACAGAGAAATGCTTATGGCTTTATTACAAGTAAACCGAGTAGATTTAGATGAAATTGTGACCCAGTGTAACTACTCTAAAGATTTTATAAACTCTGCTAATGATCTTCAAATTTTAGATGCTATTAGTGAGTGTTATGAAGAATACAAAGTATTAAACAGAAGTAGATCTAGTAAATTTTAAAGATTTTTAAAATATAATATACAAAGCGTAATCCTTTATTGGGTTACGCTTTTTTTATTGCAATCATTTATTCTCTTCGTAATAACGTGCTATAATTTGGTCATAGCTTTTAATTGTTTTTTTCACCCAATCTAATCGCTTTGCATTTTGCTCTTCTTCACTAAGTTGCCAAGCAATATCGCTTCGTCTTAATTTGGCTGTTACTTCTTGTAAAACAATAGCTGCAGAAACAGAAATATTTAAACTTTCTGTAAAACCAATCATAGGTATTTTTAGGTAACAATCTGCAGCATCTAAAACCTCTTGGCTTAAGCCTTCGGTTTCTCTTCCAAAGAAAAAACAAGACTTTTTTGTAAAGTCAAAATCTTGTAATTCGCAATCTTCAATATGTGGTGTAGTTGCTACAATTTGATATCCTTTTTGTTTTACATCTGCAATGCAATCTTTAATAGAATGAAACCTATTTAAGTCTACCCATTTCTGTGCTCCCATAGCAATTTCTCTGTCAATACTTTTGCTATTCACCTCTTCTACTATATTCACTTCTTGTATACCAAAAACATCACAACTACGCATTACAGCGCTTGAATTATGTAATTGATACACGTCTTCTGTAGCAACCGTAAAATGCTTTGTACGTTGTTTAATCACTCTATTAAACTTGTTTCTTCGGTTTTCGGTTAAGTAGGTTTCTAGATATTCTAGAAGTTTAATGTCTGTCATATTTTTTACTAAAAGTCAAATTTAATTAAAAAAGAACGGATAACCACTTTCTTAGGAATGACAAAAAAAGTAATTTTATATTTTGAGCAGATTACCACTTTGGTGGGAAGAAATAGGATCTAATTATATGAAAAACATTGTAGTATTAACAGGAGCAGGAATAAGTGCAGAAAGTGGTATTAAAACCTTTAGAGATGCCGATGGTTTATGGGAAGGTCACGATGTGATGCAAGTAGCATCTCCACAAGGATTTAGAGATAACCCTTCCTTGGTTTTAGATTTTTACAACCAACGAAGAAGACAACTTTTAGAAGTGCAACCCAACCAAGCACATTATGATTTGGCTTCTTTAGAAAAAGAACACAACATAACCATTATAACGCAAAATGTAGACGATTTACATGAACGTGCAGGAAGTACCAACGTAGTGCATTTACATGGCGAATTATTAAAAGTTCGCAGTATTACTAACGAAAATGATGTACAAGAATGGAAAACAGATTTACTGCTTGGTGATGTGAATAAAAAAGGCCACCAACTACGACCACATATTGTTTGGTTTGGCGAAGCAGTACCAATGTTTGAAAAAGCAGTAGAAATTTGTGAAACAGCAGATATTCTTTTAATTATTGGTACCAGCATGCAAGTATATCCTGCTGCTAGTTTAATGCATTATGTACCAGAAAACACACCAACCTATTTTATAGATCCAAAACCTGCAATGTCCAGTAAAACCAATTTAACTGTTGTTGCAAAACCTGCAACTATTGGAGTAAAAGAAGTGATTCTTTTTATTAATGAATAGATTTAAATTGTTTTTTATTGATCATTATTTACCTCAACCCAATACTTATCTGGATCTTGAAAGTAAACCTGCTCTACCCCATCTTTTCTAACATAGTCTTTTTTAACAGTGCCAATCCAATCACTATAATCTACATTTAAAGTCTTTAAATGACTTATAAATAAACCTAAATCTGCAGTTGCTAAAGCAAAGTGAACAGCTTTGTTGGTTATTACTTCTTCATTGGGTCTTGGTATTAAATGAAGTTGTTTACCATCCCCTATAGAAAGCCATCTTGTTTTAGAGTTAGAAGCAGTATTTGCAATCTCTTTAAACTTAAATACTTTTTGATAAAACGCAACAGAGGCATCTACGTCTTTTACAGAAAGTGCTATATGATTAAATGTAAACATGTTTCTTTTTTTAAACGTTTAAGAAAAAACTATTAAGAGGATACAAAATTTAAAAATTACTTTCTTCAGCCATTTTTACCACACCTACAGTAAGTACCAAATTAGCAAAACGACGCTGTTCTCCCGTTTGAATAATTAATGTAGTGTTAACATCTCTTATTTTGTCATAAAAAGCCCAACGCTCCATCTCATCCCAAGTTACGTCACCCAACATTTTTTTATAAGCATCATGTATTTCTGCATTTGCTTCTGCAGGTTTTTCCATTACAATAGCTCCTTGAATAGGACAAACCTCTAATATACCTTCAAGAACAGTAAGTGCATCTAATAATCCTGGACGAAAATTAAGGTGTACTGTTGTAGAATTTGGACCATTCATGGCACCAACAGGTAAATTACCATCTGCAATAACAACTTGTGCAAAATGGCCGGAACGTGCAAGCACTTCCATTATAGTAGGATGAATTACGGGTGTTTTTAACATAGCTTGTAGCTTTATAAAGTAAATAAAAACACTAGGGGCTAGGTAGCACCTAGTGTTTTAAATGTTTTTGATGTTTAATTATTTTTCAAAAAACTACATATTGTAAACACCACCATTGATATCTAATGTAGCACCTGTAATAAAGCCATCATATTCTGACGCTAGATATAAAACAGCTCTAGCTACGTCATCTGCATTACCTGCTCTTTGTATAGGAATACCTGCTGTTGTAGCAGCAGCTGACTCTTTTGTAGTATGTGTGTTATGAAATGAAGTACCAAGAATAAGTCCTGGAGCAACCGCATTAACTCTAGTACCTTGTGCACCTAATTCTGTAGAAAGTGCTCTTGTAAAAGTTAAAATAGCTCCTTTACTAGTAGAGTAAACTAAAGATCCTGGATGCCCTCCTTTACGTCCTGCAAGTGATGCCAAATTAACAATACTACTATTATCATTTTTTGCTAAATAAGGAGCTGCTGCTCGTGTTACAAACATCATAGAAGTAAGATTAATATCCATTACTTTATGCCAGAAATCTGGTTCTATTTCGTTTAGTAATTTACGTGCAACAAGAGAACCTGCATTGTTAATTAGTATGTCTAAACCACCTAATGCTTCTATGGTTTTTTCTACCAATGCATTTGCTTCTTCTTCTTTGGTTAAGTCTCCACTAATTGCAGCTGCTTGTACTCCTTTACTTGTAGCGTATGCTGTTAATTGGTTAGCAGTATCTGCACTTGAAAAATAATGAATAACAACATTGGCACCACTATCTATAAAGTGTTTAGTAATTGCTTCACCAATTCCTTGCGCTCCAGCTGTGATTAAAACATTTTTTCCTGTTAACTTACTATTGTTTTTCATGTTATTTCTTTAAAATTAGGTTTATAATCGCAGGAAACTCCGCATGGTAGTTATGTACGACATACTTTTCTTTTTACAAATATAGCATAATAAGGCAGGTTTGCATAAAAGCAAAACAACTGGACCTTATTTTTCAATTAAAGCCTTTTAAAAGCACCTAAAACAGGAACTTTTTACAACATTTCATGAAGAGGAAACAAAAGGCTTTCTACTTCTTTTTTTATATAAAATTACTCTTCAACACGCTGTAGATCTAGATCATGAAAATCAAAACTAAAATCTATATTTGGCGAGATTCCTTTTATGCTAATATTTTGTGCTTTTTGGTTTTCGTTTAAATTAAAGCTAACAAAAGCATCTGCATTCATATCTTGATATTCCCATTGTACAGCAAAAGTTTCGTCTTTATAAAAACGTAAAGGTCCGTTTAATTTTGGTGATCTATGAAACTTTATCCAAAGTTGATTTTCTTTCATAAAAACTTCACAAGTACCAAACCAATTATCTTTATAAATGCCAATATACTTTTGGGTATCTATTGGTTTATCTGCATTGTTTTTCACTGTTTCCCATACTTCATCTGTAATAGCATCTCCTTTCTTTTCTTTAGATTGTAAGTAATCAGCATACTTATCAATCCATTTAAAATCGTCTAATTCTAAATATCTATCTAAAATGGTTTGTGATACCGAAGAGAAAAATGCGCCACCATCATTACTAGTATTTGTTAAAATAACAATACCTAAATCCATATCTGGAATTAATACGGTTTGTGATAGCATTCCTGGCAAACCACCTGTGTGTTCTACTTTCATATTACCAAGCACATCAGACAAGAACCAACCTAAACCATATCCTGAAAAATGCGAATTGTATCTAGGATTTTTATTTACTCCCATAACAGTATGTATACTCCACATTTGGTCATGATTAGCAGCACTAAAAAGTTCTTTTTCTAAACTTTCACCATATTTTCCTGCGTTTAAATGTAAAAGCATCCATTGGCATAAATCATCTACATTCGAAAAAATTCCACCTGCTGCACCATTCATCATTTCTTCAAAAGTTGGTATGACTTCTATTTTTCCGGATTCGGTAGAATGTGAAGCAGATAAATTAGAGGTGTCTTTAATTTCTGATAAGGCAGCATAAGAATTATCCATACCTAAAGGCTCTAATATTCTAGTTTTAATAAAGGCTTCCCAAGTCATGCCACTTTTTCTGGCTATTAATTCACCAGCAACTAGATATAATAAATTATCATAATCCCATTTGGTTCTAAAAGCAGAAGAAGCCTTAAAATGTTGAAAACTAGAAAGTAAATCTTGCATAGTAAAATCGGTTCCGTCAGGAAAAAACATTAAATCTCCCATACCTAAAGGTAAACCACTTCGATGTGTCACTAAATCCAGAATATTAAAATTGTCTTCTACATAGTCATTATACATAGTAAATTCTGGTATGTGATCTTTTACTTTATCTTCCCAGTTTATTTTACCTTCTTCTACTAAAATGGCTAATCCTGCTGTAGTAAACGCTTTACTATTAGATGCTATAGCAAATTGTGTATGTGCATTTACAGGCTCTTTTGTTGCTATTGATTTTACACCATATCCTTGATTATGAATAATTTTTCCGTCTTTAACTACTGCAACTGCTGCTCCTGCTACGTTAAACTTGCTCATAGCATAGTTAATAATGGAATCTATTTGCTTTGAAGACACTTGTGCAGTGACATTATTGCTTATAAAAAAGAATAGCAACAATATACCTACTACAGAGTTTTTAAATAATTTCATTAGATTTTGATTTTAATACATAAAACATCTTAAAGATAGGAATTAAATCTTATTCTTCTCCTCTATCCATTTACTCATAAACTTAGTACTTTGTAAAGTATGATGCATTAACATTTGCCCTGTAAAGTTTTCCTTACGATGATGTACTAATTGGTTTGTAACGCTTTCTATGGTAGCTATAAATTCTTGCTGCAGTGTTTCTTTTTGAAAGCGTGTATTTATCACTTGTAAACCGTTTTGTTGTTTTTGTTTCCATAGTGTTTCGTCTTTATAAAGCGCAACTGCTTTGTCTGCAAACTCTTGTGGATTATCAGTAATAAATCCGTTAGCCTGCAAATCACCATACATACCTTCTGCTCCTATAGTTGTAGTAACACAAGGCGTTCCGTTTTGCATCGCTTCTACCAGTTTTCCTTTTAAACCTGCACCAAAGCGTATTGCCGCTACACATACTTTAGCTTGTTGCATCACATGGTTTGCATCTTGCGCAAAACCTTTTATTAAAAATCCTTCTCTCTTGTTGTGTAACTGATTTACTTTTTGACTAGCATAAGAACCATAAATATGCATTTCGGCTTTTGGTAATTGTTTTCTTATCAATGGCCAAATAGTTTCTTTTAAATATAAAACCGAATTATAATTAGGTTCATGTATAAAATTACCAATGGTTATAAAGTGGTTTCGATCGTTAAAACTTGGTAGTTTATGTATAGCTTGGATAGAAACACCATCTAACATAAATGGTAAATAATGCAATAAAGCAGCATCTACTTTAAATTTATCTTTTAAAATTTCAATTTCTGCTTCAGATATAATTAAAGAAATATCACTTCTATAAATACTTGCTATTTCGCGTTTTGCCGTATCATTAAGTAAATATGAAGTATTAAAAGGCTGTTTCTCTTTAAAGGCTTGCTGTCTTCCTTTGCGTAAAGAATGTAAATCTTCGGTATCTAAAATTCGTAAAGCATTTGGGCAGCTTTCTGCAACACGCCAACCAAACTGTTCTTCCATCATAAACCTATCAAAAAGCACCACATCTGGCTGCAAGGTTTCAATAAATGTATTAAAACTGGTATTATTGAGTGCTATTGCAACTTGCGTAATACCTATGGTAGTTAAATCAAAGGCATTTTCGCTTTTAGCACAAGGACTAGCAAACGTGATGGTATATTCTTGTTCTTGAAACAGTTTTATAAGCTGCATCATCCTGCTTCCTGCGGCAGAGCTTTTAGGTTCTGGCCATACAAAACCTATAATTAAGAGTTTTTTTGTCACAAAGGTGCAATGTTATTTGTGTTACTAAAGTGTAGTTACTGTAAAACGTTTATTCTGGTTTTGGTAATAAGCTGTATTTTAAACGTACATTTTTTGCCCAACTAATTACAGATTCTATTTGTGCATCTGTAAGTTTTGCTTCAGAATGTGCCCAAGTGTAAGATTCTAATGGCATTTCTTTTTCTTCTACCATTTCTATAAGTTCTTCAAACTTATGGTCTTTCTTTTTTACAGAATTAGCTTCCCAACCAGAAACATTAAAATGTTTTTTTCCGTGTTTAACATGATCTGCTAACCAATAATTTACTGGAGTTATTTTATTGTACCATGGATAATTGGTAACATCACTATGGCAATCATAACAACTAGTTTGTAAAATAAGCTTTACATCTTCTGGCGGATTGGTTTCGGTTTCAAAAGCTGTAATAGATGTAAGTTCTCCTTCATTTCTTTCTGGTCCGAAAAATTGTGCTATTACAAACACAACAAGTAAAAGCAAAAGTATTTTTTTTATAATTTTCATCTAGTTATTTTTATTAGTTTAGACATTAAAAATACTAAATCTTTTGACTTCTGACCAACTATATCAAGAATTAAATTATGTAAATCACTCGCGTGAAAAACGCTTGTATTACGCAAATTTACTGATAGATAATCCGGAATGGATACCCAAAGTATTAGAAATTCTTTTTAAGGTAGATGATAAAATTTCTCCTCGAGCCGCTTGGGTTTTAGAATTTATGTGCAAAGAGAATTTAGAAAAAATGATTCCGTTTTTAGATACATTTACTCAGAATATGCATCAAGTACATCAAGATTCTGCAGTAAGACCTGTTGCTAAAATTTGTGAGTATTTGGTAAAAGCATACTATGCTAAAACCGAAAACAAAATTAAAAAAGAATTACTGCCTAAACATCGTGAAAAAATTATTGAAGTCTGTTTCGATTATATGATTAATGACGAAAAAATTGCTCCAAAAGCATATGCTATGTATACCTTGTTTTTACTTGGTAATGATTATGATTGGATTCACCCAGAACTGGTTTTAATTTTAGAGCGTGATTACCAGATGCAAAGCTCTGGCTATAAAGCACGAGCTAAGCAAATTATAAAAAAGATAAAAACAAAAAAATCATAATTCTAAATTCGTAATTACTAATACAAAAACCTATCTTTGAAACTTCTAAAAAATCAACACACAAACTATGTCTTTAAATACATTAAATGCCATTTCACCTATTGATGGACGATACAGAAATAAGGTAGATGAATTAGGTAACTATTTTTCTGAAGAAGCACTTATAAAATATCGTGTTTTAGTAGAAATTGAATACTTTATAGCACTTTGCGAAATCCCTTTACCACAACTTGAATCTATTAACACTTCTGTTTTTGAAGATTTAAGAGCTATTTATAAAGAATTTTCTACAGAAGATGCTTTAGCTATAAAAGACATTGAAAAAGTTACCAACCATGATGTAAAAGCTGTTGAATATTTTATCAAAGACAAATTTGACAAGCTAGGATTACAAGAATACAAAGAGTTTATTCACTTTGGATTAACCTCTCAAGATATTAACAATACAGCAATTCCGTTAAGCATTAAAGATGCTATGAATGATGTATATGTACCAGAATACCATACACTTCTTAACCGATTAAAAGAATTGGTAAACGAGTGGTCACAAATTTCTATGCTAGCAAGAACGCATGGTCAGCCAGCTTCTCCTACTCGATTAGGAAAAGAAATTGAGGTATTTGTAGTACGTTTACAAGAGCAATTTAATTTATTAAATGATGTACCAAGTGCTGCAAAATTTGGTGGAGCAACAGGAAACTACAATGCACACAAAGTGGCTTACCCAAGTATAGATTGGAAAGCTTTTGGTACTAGTTTTGTACAAGAAAAATTGGGCTTACACCACTCTTTTCCTACTACACAAATTGAGCATTATGACCATATGGCTGCTTTATTTGATGCTTTAAAACGTATTAACAATATTGTTTTAGATTTAGATAGAGATATCTGGACCTATGTGTCTATGGATTATTTTAAGCAAAAAATTAAAGCTGGTGAAGTTGGTAGTAGCGCAATGCCACACAAAGTAAATCCTATAGATTTTGAAAACTCTGAAGGAAACCTTGGAATTGCAAATGCTATTTTTGAGCATTTAGCTGCTAAATTACCAATATCAAGATTACAACGTGATTTAACAGACAGTACGGTTTTACGTAATGTTGGTGTTCCTTTTGGACATACTTTAATAGCTTTTAAAAGTACCTTAAAAGGATTAAATAAATTATTATTGAATGAAGACAAATTTGCTCAAGATTTAGAAAACAATTGGGCTGTTGTTGCAGAAGCGATTCAAACCATTTTAAGAAGAGAGGCTTACCCAAACCCTTATGAAGCTTTAAAAGGTTTAACAAGAACCAATGAAAAAATCACGCAACAGTCTATTTCAAATTTTATTGATACCTTAGAAGTCTCTAACGAAATTAAAGAAGAACTAAAAGTGATTACACCTAGTAATTACACTGGAATATAAACTTATTTAATAGCATGCTTACAGATAAACAATCAATACTACTTATAGGAATTTTTACCTTTTTGTTTGTTTTCTTTGGTATACTAGATATTTTAGAAAATATTTTTATTGCAGCTCCAATGGTTATAGGTTATTTAACTATAATTATTAATTTAATTCTAACAGAAAGAGTTTCGGAAGAAGAAGAAAATACACTTCAAGAACAAAAAGTTTCTACAGAAGAGAATAAAAAAAGACTGTAATTTATACTGAACTTGTTTTTTGATGCTAAATAAATAGGTTTCAACCATTTTAAATAATACCACAAAAAAAAAGCTTACCAAAACGGTAAGCTTTTTTTATTAGAATTAAGTAGAAACTATTTATTTAAAAAAATCTATAATTCCTTTTAATTGGCTATCATCTACTTTTCCTTTATTCATAGATTCTGCTAGTCTTACTAGTTTTGCAGGACTCATATCCTCACCTAGAACACGTAAAACACCAAAACCAAATTCTTTAGAGCTACCAAATACAATAAACTCATCGGCTAGATCATCATCGCCAATATATTTTACAGATAATGTAGAGCCAAACATATTAAAATCACCTAGTTCTATATATCTTTCATCTTCTAAAATAGAGGCTACTTTAGCTTTTTCAATTTCATAGGTTTCTTTATTAGTAGTATCTAATTTAAAACCTAAAAAGTTTAGTTTATCTATAGCCTTATATGCTTCTTTTTCTTCTTCAGTTAAATCTGCATTTTTAAAATCTACAATACTTGTTGGTATATCTACAGTGGTAAAATTTGCAGCTTCTTGATTGTCTACAAAATACGTTTGTAAAGATTGCTTATTACTACAACCTACTAGCAAAGTAACTGCTAGTAAACTGTAACATAGTTTTTTTATGGTTGTATTCATCATTTTATTCTTTATCTTCTAAATGTTCTCCTCCAGGAATATTCATTTGCTTGGTAAGTTTCGATATTTGTTTTAAATCAATATCTCCTGTTAAAGAAACAATAACAGTTTCAAATTTACGTTGCTCACCATTTACAGAAACATTAGCATCTTCCATGTGTTTACTAATTCCATTTACAAAAATTAAAAGTTCTTGTACGTGGTCTTCATCTTTACCTTCTTTTACATAAAACTTAATAACTGTTCCGTCGTCTTTTACTTCCATTAACTCTTCTAAACTACTTGTTTTAGAGCTTACCCAAGAAGTAATATCTGCAGAAATATCTCCTTTTTCTGTAATAATTGTTTTTAAACTAGTAATACTATTTACCATTTCAAGATACTCTTTAGCTTCAGGATCATCCGTATCAATATCTATTTTTGCTAACATTTGAAACATTTTTGGTTTAATGTTTACATACGTTACATCTGCATTGTCACTATATTTTGTAAAAATATCTTGAGCTTTGGTTGCAAATGGCATCATTAATAAAGCCATTGCTATTAAAATTACGTTCTTTTTCATTTTCTTTATTTTGTTATTTATTGTTGGGTTCATGTTTTCTATTTTTTAAAAATTAAACTTGTTGTGTTTTCTACTTCTGTTAAATAATTAATACTTGAAGCGCCTTTATTGAATTGTGTAGAAATCATTTCTAAAGATTTTTTTACTTCAAGATATGCCATTTCAGGATCTTTATAAGTACCTAAATCATCGGAAGATGTTTGAGGCGATTTAAAATAAAATCCTATCATAAGAACTGCTACTGCTGCAACCGAAATCCATTTATACAAATTGTTTTTGTTAGTTTTTAATGGAACGTCTTTGCTAAACTGCTCTTCTTGGCTTACCGAAAAGTAGGTAAACATTGGTTTATACATTTCTAAATGTGGCGCTACAGTTTCTTGTGTAAAATAGTTTTTTAACTGCTGCTCTTCTTTTAGCGTTGTTTCACCATTATTATACTTTTCTAGTAATTGTTCTATATTATTTAACACCATAATTATGTGTTTTTGTTAATTTTTCTCTTATTGTTTTTCTTGCTCTAGATAATGCCACACGCACTGCTGTATTATTCATATCTAACATCTTGCCAATTTCGTCATAATCATACTGCTCAATATCTCTTAATTGTATCACAAGCTTTTGCTGCTCAGGTAAATCTTCAATTATTTTAGCAACCCAATTTACGCTATCACTAAACTCTAATTGTTTTTGTAAAGAGGTATTATTATCTTGATAATTACTATGTACTAGCTTTAAATTTTGTGCTTGTTTTGATTTTAATTTGTCTAAACAAAAATTCTTAGTCATTGTCATAGAAAACGCTTCCACGTTTTTATACTCTTGTATCTTCTTTTTATTCTTCCACAGTTTCAAAAGTACTTCTTGTGTAGCATCTTCTGCTTCTTCTCTAGACACTAGCAATCGCTTTGCTAAACGAAACACCTTATCTTTAAAAGGCATTACAATATGTAAAAACTCGGTTTGTGTCATTATTTTTGGTGCTAGTTAAAAAACTGCTTGGTAAAGGCCGTTTCTATTAAGACGAACAACTCTATATTTTGTTACAATTTAATTTTTTGTTGCATATATATTACCAAGATAATTATTTTTATTGCGTAACTTCACAATGAAAAAGAAAAAACATTTTGCTATGAATACCTTAAAAAAATTAGCCCTTCTATTCTGTGCTGCATCCTTATGTACAGCTTGTTTTGAAGATTTAGATGACACACCTATTACTAGCAACGATATTAAAGATTTTGTTTATAAAGGAATGAATTATGCCTATTTATACAAAGAAAACAAACCCGATTTGGCTGATGACAGGTTTTCTAGTGATAGTGAGTACTCTAGTTATTTAAACACCTTTGACAGTCCGGAATCCTTATTTGAAAACTTAATTTATGATAGAGAAAACATCGATAGATTTAGCTGGATTACTAGTGATTATATTGCTTTAGAAGAAAGTTTTAATGGTCTACGAAAAAGTAACGGTTTAGAATTTGATTTTTACTACCAACCAGGAAGCACAACCAATGTTTTTGGAATTATTAGACTAGTTTTAAACAATAGTCCTGCGGAAAGTTTGGGTTTACAACGCGGACAAATTTTTAATGCAGTCAATGGTGAAACTTTAACAGAAAGTAACTTGAGCACCTTATTAAATCAAGACTCCTATACCTTACATCTTGCAACCTATAACAATAATAACACACCAAATGACGATAGTGATGATACTATAGATACCTCTAGCGAAACTGCAACCTTAAGCAAAATTACTTTTACCGAAAACCCAGTACACAAAACCGAAATATTAGAAGTGAACAACCAAAACGTTGGCTATTTAATGTACAATGGTTTTACTGCAGATTTTAATACCCAACTAAACAATGCTTTTGCCACTTTACAAAGTAATAATGTACAAAACTTAGTTTTAGATTTACGCTATAATCCTGGAGGTTCGGTAAATACAGCAACGCTTTTAGGAAGCATGATTACAGGACAATTTACTGGCGAAGTTTTTTCAAAACTAATCTACAATAACGATTTACAAAGTAATAATACCGAATATCTTTTTACAGATTCTTTTGAAGGAAACAGTATAAACAGTCTTAATTTACAAAAGGTTTATGTGCTTACCACAGATACTACTGCCTCTGCTAGCGAAATGGTTATAAACAGTTTAAAAGCCTACTCGCAAATAGAAGTGATACAAATAGGACAACAAACTACAGGAAAATCGCAAGCATCTATAACCATTTACGATTCTCCAGATTTTGGAAGAAGTGGTGCAAACCCACTACACACCTACGCGATGCAGCCATTAGTTGCTAAAACAGTAAACAAATTAGAAGCAAGTGTACCTAATGAAGGATTAACACCTACAATAGAACTACAAGAAAACCCTCAAAATTATGGTGTTTTAGGTGATGAAAACGAACCCTTACTTGCTGCTGCTTTACAGCATATTTTACAAAACGGAAGATATGCACCTAGAACAAATAATTTTAATAAGCTAAAAAACAAAGTAGACTATCAACCTTTTGAAAACGGCATGTACATTGAATAATAAAACATACTTTAATTGGAGCACAGGAAAAGATGCTACTTTAGCTTTATATTATTTACTTCAAGACAAACATTTTTCTGTAGAGAAATTAGTTACAACAGTTAATACTCACTATCAAAGAGTGACTATGCATGGTTTGCCAATTTCTTTATTAAAAAAGCAAACCGAAGCAATTGGCATTTCGTTACAAACTATAGAATTACCAGAGCAACCTAGCATGACTGATTATGAAAGCATCATGTATAATGCCTTACAGACCTTAAAGGCAGACCACTTTACACATAGTGCTTTTGGAGATATTTTTTTAGAAGATTTAAAAAAGTATAGAGAAGACAATTTAGGTAAACTTGGTATTTCTGCTGTGTTTCCGCTTTGGAAAAAGAACACTAAAGCTTTAATTACAGAGTTTCTAGACTTAGGCTTTAAAGCTGTTATTGTTTGTGCTAGTGCCAAATATTTCTGTGAAGATTTTGTTGGAAAAACCATAACGCAAGAACTTATTGAAAACTTACCAAAAGAGGTAGATCCTTGTGGAGAAAATGGAGAGTTTCATACCTTTTGTTATGATGGTCCAATTTTTAAATCTCCTATTCCTTTTACCCTTGGAGACAAAGTGTATCGAGAATATAATACACCGAATACCAAAAACGAAAAATCTGGTTTTTGGTTTTGCGATTTAATTGCATAAAAAAAGCCACTCCTAATGAGTGGCTTTTTCAAAATAATTAAAGGCTGAATTTAATTAAAATGAAAACTATTTGGTCCTACTCCTACTGTAATGGTATTTAATAAAGTACCATTTAATGCATATTCATATACATTACTGTTAGAGTTAAAATCACCTCCATCAGAAATATAAATTTTTTCATCTTCTACATTAAATCCGTACATAACACCATAAGTAGATGTAGAATTATAGGTTAATAAAGCAGTATCAGAAATAGTAGTACTACTCATAGAAGCACTATAAACTGAAGCATCTACAGTAAAGTAAAAAGTATCATCTTCTATTACTAAATTTTTAGCACCAACTAATGAAGCAGGAAGATCTATTGTATTTTCAATAGTATTAGTAATTGTATTGATTTTAAAAATCTTTCCGTTAGATGCGTAGTCATAAGATAATAAATATAAATCATCATCTTCTTCTATTATTGAATTTGGAGAGTTTCCTACACCTAAATCAATACTTGTTAATTCTTGTGTATTTGTATTTAATACAGTTACTGCATTTCCGCTACCATAATATCCATTAGAAATATACACATAATCATCATCTGATGTGATTTTTTCTGAATAATCTCCTACAATCATTGTTGTTGTTGAGTAATCATTTAAATCAATAATAGTAAGAAAATCGTCAGTTCCTGTACTCCAATCTGCAGAGTTAGTTACATATGCTTTTCCATTTTCAACAGTACCATATCTTGGTGCAGAAAAGTTAGTATTAATAGTAGCTATATATTCAAATGTATAACGATTAACAACAGTTACTTGATTTGCAGATCCAGAAATAATAAATGCTCTAGTATCATCAAAAAAGATATCTTGCAAATAAGAACCTATCTCTTCTGCAGCAGGATTTACAAGTCTAAAAACGTCTTCTACAATAATACCATCATCACCAACAAAAGTGATAGATGCTGTTGCAGGATTTCCGTTTCCTTCATTTAACACAAAATAGCCATTGTCATAATCACCTAAGTTTGTATCACCATTAGAAGAATCATCATCATTACTACATGATGTAATTAAAAGGCCAAAAAATAGCGTAAATGCTAAAAATTTAAATTGTTTTTTCATAGTTTAAAAATTAATGTTTAAGTAAAAATTATAGTTAATTCCAGGCATGAAGCGATTTGCTACACTCTGATAGTTTTTGTTATAAAGGTTTTTAATTTGTGCTCCTAAAGTGAATTGTTTCTCTTTTCCTAAAGCATAAGTAAGTCCGATATTAGAAACCAAATAAGCATCTAATGTATACTTAGGATCGTCATCTTGTAAAGTAAGTACTTCACCAACATAAAGGGTTTGGTAATATAAAGAAGCACGATTATACTGATAGTTAAAAGTAGCTGTAGCCTTATGTTTTGGCACATAAATTAGTTGTAAATCTGTTTCTTTATTTTTAGAAATAGTATATGCATACGTTCCTCCTAAAGTAAACTGATGGTCTTTTAAAGTATACTTAAAATCTAATGCAGTTTCCAAACCATAGCTTTCTACATGGTCTGTATTTACAGGCTGCCAATTACTTCCTTTAGGAAGCCAACGAATCATATCTTTTATATCATTATAAAAACCTGTTGCCGAAAAAGACAGGTATTTAAAGTCTAATTGATGACTCATTTCTACCTGATTTGAAGTTTCTGGTTTTAAATTGGTATTACCACTTCCTTCCCAATACAAATCATTATAGGTAGGTATTCTAAAATTCTTAGAACCATTTACATTAATGGTATAATGCTTACCAAATTGATATTGCAATCCTAAACTATATAGTAACGGACTCTCATAGTTATTGGTAATTTCTTTTCGTAAAGCAGCTTCGTATAAAAAGGATTTAATCTCTTGTTTGTACAACAAGCTAAAGCTAGAAATAGTTCGTTCTTTTTCACCAATACTAGATCCTTCGCCAGAAGTATTTGTTATATCTACAACACCTTGTAACATGGCATCCTTAAATACACGATAGCTTAAATCGTATTTACCTATAAGGGTTTTTGCTTCTCCAAAGGAATAGGTATCCAAATTGCTATTTGCAAAATATTTGTACTGCTCGGTAAGATATGCTAGTTTTAAGGTAGAGATGAATTTTCCGTATAATCCATTCCATTCTAGCATGTTTCTAGAATTTAAATCTTGGTATTTTGTAGGTGTTTCTGAAGGAAATATAAACGAAAATTCGCGTTCGCCATCATATAGGTAACTGTACAATTTCAGCACATTTTTCTTATTGATTTTATATCCAAAATTTGCAGATACACTCTGATTGTAAAACGCACCATTAAGATTGGTTTTATCACTATCTACATAATCGTAATCATTGTCTGAACTCGATCTACTAATCGCTACATCTACACTAAATTTTTCAGAAGAAAATCCAGACTTCACGCCTACATCTAAAGTATTAAAGCTTCCGTAGTTGGCATAAATAGAATTCTTAAATCCTTCTTTAAAAGCGATATCATTATTTAGGTGAATAGAACCACCAATGGCACCACTTCCGTAAAGCACACTTCCTCCTCCACTTCTAACGCTTACTGCATCAAAATTGCGAATATTGATGGTATTAAAATCGGTTTGACCGTTAAATTGCGAATTGATATTAATACCATTCCAAGCTACAACAGTTTGCTGTGCTGTGGTTCCTCTAAAGGATGGCGAAGAAACCATTCCTAAACCATTTTCCTTAAAATAAATATTAGAATTGTAATTTAACAACTGGGTTAAAGAAGGTGCACTTTTAGATAATATAGTGTCTTTTAATGTCTCAACCTTTTGTGTATTTGAAAAGGTTTTTAAGTATCTATCTGACTTTAAAACTACTTCATCTAATTGTTGCACAGAGTCAAGCATTGTTTGCGAGAAACAGCTTAAACTAAAAATAACACCAACTAAAAATAGAATACCTTTTTTCATAATCTTAAAATCTTTCTCCCGAAGATTTATTGAATGTTGAAATTGGCAGGTCTCCTGACTTGCGTCTTCATGTTGGTCTTCCCAGAAATTATTTCCAGTGACTTGAAGTATAACATGAAGCTTTATAGCTTACAGTTGCGGGAACAGTTCTAGACTTTAACTAGATTCCCTTTTAATTGACTTTGCATCATTGCAAAATCAAACCAAAATTCTCTGCAAAAGTAGTTTCTTTTTTAAATGCAAGCTAATTTATGGCTACTTTTTCTTATTCATTTTATAAATGAGAAATATAAAACCAATTAAAAAATGAAAGATTATAATTCCACCTACTATATATATTGTTACATTTGAACCGTCTCTCATGACTAAAATTTTATATAAATTTACACGATTTTAATCTGTTTAAATGCCACAAATGTTACAAAACAAAACTTTTACTTCCCTTCTATTTTGTAGTATACTATTCTTTATTTCTTGTAAAAAGGAAGTAAAAACTATTCCTGAAATAAGCAAACAAGATGTTGTAAATACAGCTTTTAAATATGCCGAAGGTTTTACCATTACGCATAACGAAAACTTTAAAATATTAAACATTAAAAATCCTTGGCCTAAAGCAGAAAAAGAATATAAATATGCATTAGTACCTAAAAATATAGCATCAAAAATCACTTTAAATAAAGAGGAATTTGATGGCATCATTACTATTCCTATTGAAAAAATAGTAGTTACCTCTACCACACACATTCCTGCTTTAGAACTTTTAAATGCAGAAGAAACTTTAATAGGTTTTCCTGGTACAGATTATGTTTCTTCAGAAAAAACAAGAGCTAGAATAGATCATCAAGAAATTAGAGAACTAGGAAAAAACGAAGGTATAAACACCGAAGTTTTACTACAATTACAACCAGATGTAGTTATTGGTTTTGGTATTGACGGAAACAACAAAACCTTTGAAACTATTAAAAAATCTGGTATTCCTGTAATTTATAATGGAGATTGGGTAGAAAAAACGCCTTTAGCAAAAGCAGAATGGATTAAGTTTTTTGGTGTACTTTACAACAAAGGAAAAGAAGCAGATGCTATTTTTAACCAAATTGAAAAAGATTACCTAGAAGCTAAAAAAATTGCATCGAAAGTAAAAAAACAGCCAACGGTTTTAAGTGGTGCTATGCATAAAGACGTATGGTATTTACCAAATGGTACAAGCCCAGAAGCACAAATATTAAAAGATGCCAACGTAAACTATTTATGGAGTGAAACTTCAGGAACTGGTAGTTTAGCCTTAAGCTTTGAAGCTGTTTTTGATAAAGCTAAAGATGCCGATTTATGGTTAAGTCCATCATATTACAACAGTTTAAATGCGCTAGAAAAAGCCAATCAACATTACACCAAATTTGATGCTTTTACAAACAAGAACATTTATTCTTTTGCAAACACAACAGGTAAAACTGGAGGTGTTTTATATTATGAACTTGGTACAGCAAGACCAGATTTAGTATTAAAAGATGTCATTAAAATTTGCCATCCAAAATTATTACAAAACTATACACCTTACTTTTTTAAAGCCTTAAAATAATTGTCTAAAACCAATACATATAAAACACCTTTTGTAATATTAATACTTGTATTACTATGCTGCTTTTTTGCTAACATTAGCTTAGGTTCTGTATCTATTCCTTTTAAAACTATTTTTGAAAGTTTAATTGGTACCACAGACAATTATATTATTCAAAATTACAGGCTACCAAAGGCATTTACTGCTATTTTAGTAGGTTCTGGATTAGGAATTTCAGGATTATTAATGCAAACCCTTTTTAGAAACCCTTTAGCAGGACCTTTTGTTCTTGGTATTACTTCTGGAGCAAGTTTAGGTGTTGCTTTAGTAATTTTAGGTGCAGGAATTTTTGGTGGTGTATTATCGGCTTTATTAATTTCTAAATGGACCATAGTTATTGCGGCAAGCTTAGGTAGTTTCTTGGTTTTATTGGCTGTATTAATTGTATCGTCTCGTGTTAGAGATACTATGGCTATATTAATTATTGGTTTAATGTTTGGAAGCATTACTGCTGCTGTGGTAAGTGTACTCTCCTATTTTAGTTCTGCCGAACAATTACAACAATACATTTTTTGGGGATTTGGTAGTTTAGGAAACCTCTCTTGGAGCGAACTTGCTATTTTCTTTATTATTTATTGTTTTGGTATCCTTTTAAGTATTGTTTCTATTAAAGGATTAAACACCTTATTACTAGGTGAAAACTATGCAAAAAGTCTAGGATTAAATATTAAGCAAAGTAGATTAATAATTATTTTAGCAACTAGTTTATTAGCAGGAACCATAACCGCTTTTGCAGGACCAATTGCTTTTATAGGTTTAGCAATTCCGCATGTAACTAGACAGATTTTCAATACTTCTAACCATAAAATATTAGTACCAGCAGTATTTTTATTTGGCGCTATTGTCATGCTTATTTGCGATTGCATTGCACAATTACCAACTAGTGATTATACGTTACCTATTAACGCAATAACTTCTTTAATTGGAGCTCCTGTGGTCATTTGGTTATTGGTTAGAAAAAGAAAGATGGTGTTTTAGTATAAAAAAATGCTATTTGTTGATTTAAAAAAATCAAGCTTATAATAAAATAAATTAGGAATTGTAACACAGTCGGAAACGTCAAAATTCAGTAAAAAGGAATTATATTAGTTAAACAAATTAGAAAAAAGTATTGTCAGAAACCAACCAACATATCATCCTTAAAACCGAAAACCTAGCAATAGGATACACTTCTAAAAAAGAAGCAATTACAATTGCTGAAAACATAAATATTACATTAAAAAAAGGAGAACTGATTAGTTTAGTTGGTGCAAATGGTATTGGTAAATCTACCCTATTACGCACAGTAACTCAGGTACAAGCTAAACTGTCTGGAACCATTCTTTTAAACCAAAAACCTTTAGAAAATTATACTAATTTAGACTTAGCAAGAAGTATGAGTTTGGTTTTAACCGAAACTATTGCGTCTAAAAATCTATCTGTTTTTGAGCTTATTGCACTAGGAAGACAACCTTACACCAATTGGGTTGGTAATTTATCTGAAACAGATATTGCTATTGTTAACAAAGCCATTAAGCAAACCAATATTGAAGATTTAAAACACAAAAAATGTTTTGAACTTAGTGATGGTCAATTACAAAAAGTAATGATTGCACGTGCTTTGGCACAAGACACCGATTTAATTATTCTAGATGAGCCAACCACACATTTAGACATGTACCACAAAGCATACATTTTAAAATTGCTTCAAAAAATAGTAAAAGAAACAGGTAAAACCATTCTTTTTTCTTCGCATGAAATAGACTTAGCCATTCAATTGTGTGACACTATGGTTGTAATGACCAACAAAGAAGTGGTTTCAGATTCGCCTTGTCATTTAATTCAACAAGGAACTTTTAATACTTTATTTCCTAAAGACTTGATTAGCTTCGATGCAACTACCGGAAGTTTTAGAGTAAAAAAATAATTCCATCAAAATTACCATATAAATTCACTATATTTATATCGCTCATTTTCAAGCATTTAAACCTATCTAGTTAAATTTATCGTATTAATTTTATGACATTCTAAATTATAGAAAACATGAAAACGAAATTAAATCTATTATTATTTTCACTTCTCACATTGACTTTAATGTCTTTATTTCTATTCCATAAAGAAGAAGAAATCGACTATTCTAAAAAATATGGCATGAATGTGATTTCATGCACACCTGCAACGTTTTTATTAGAAGAAATAGACAGCACCAAACAAATTTCTCCACTATTTGAAAATCTTGGAAACCATACCTACAAAGTCAGTACAAAAAACCAATTGGCACAACAGTTTTTCAATCAAGGTTTACGACTAACATACGCTTTTAATCATGCAGAAGCACATCGCTCTTTTATGGAAGCGTCTAGATTAGACCCAAACTTAGCGATGGCTTTTTGGGGACAAGCTTACGTACTAGGCCCTAATATTAATGATCCTTTTCCAGACGATGATCGTAAAAACAAATACAACGAAGCAATAGAAAAAGCGAAACAGTTAGCAACCAACGCAACTAAAAAGGAACAAGCCATCATAGAAGCATTAACCCATCGATATTCTAAAGATTTAACTGCAGATACTCCTGAATTAAACCTTGCATATATGCAAGCTATGACTAAACTTGTTGAAAAATATCCCGAAGACACCAATATTAATACTTTATTTGCTGCGTCGGTTATGAATACGGTTCCATGGAGTTATTGGGACAAAGATGGTAACCCTTCCCCAAATATTGATAAAGCAAAAATAGCGCTAGAGAAAGCCATGGTATTAGATGCCAATAACCCTGGAGCACACCATTATTATATTCATATGGTAGAATTACCAAAACCAGATTTGGCAATTCCAAGTGCAGAAAAACTCGCGTCATTAATGCCTGCTGCCGGACATATTGTACATATGCCGTCTCATATTTATATACGTGTTGGTAGATATAAAGATGCTGTAGAATCTAACCAAAAAGCCATTTTAGCAGATGAAGATTATATTTCACAATGTTTATCTCAAGGCATGTATCCTTTAGGGTATTATCCGCATAACATACATTTTTTATGGTCGGCAGCAACCCTTTTAGGAAACAGTGAAATTGCTATAGATGCCGCTAAAAAAACAGCAGAAAAAGTTCCGACAGGAGAATTAAAAGAACTTCCTTTTTTACAAAATTTTGCTGCAACGCCACTACTTGCCTATACACGATTTGGAAAATGGAATGAAATTCTAACCATTCCAAAACCAAATGATGACATCAAACATTTAAAAATGATTTGGCATTATGCGCGTGGGATAGCTTTTATTAGAAAAAACAATATTAAAGAGGCACAAGAAGAACTAGACGCTATTGCTAGTTTTATTAAAGATCCAGAAATGGAAACCATAGTGGCTACAGGTTTTGATAATGGTACTACTATTTCTAAATTGGCATTTCAAGTCGTTGCTGGCGAATTAGAAGCCTTAAAAGGAAACCATGATTCTGCTATTACACATCTAGAAAGCGCTGTAGAAATGGAAGATCATTTAATTTACAACGAACCATCTGCATGGTATATTCCGCCAAGACAAAATTTGGGAGCTGTATTACTTCATGCGAAAAAATATAAAGAAGCAGAACAAGTTTTTAAAGAAGATTTAAAAGATTTAAGACAAAATGGTTGGTCATTAATGGGTTTATACAAAAGCTTAAAAGCCCAAGGAAAACAGGATGAAGCAAACAAAATAAAGCAAGAGTTTGATACTGCTTGGAAGGATGCAGATATTGAAATTACTACTTCTATTTTATAAACAACCAATTGGCAAATCATTTTTCAATCCTTCATTTTATTTCTGAATAAAAATTTATCTTTGGATAAACTTCTATTTTTAATGACCGACAACATCATTCTCATTCTAGCCATTATCATTGCTGCAACTATTGGTGCTTATTTAGGCATGCTCTTCACCAAATTAAAAAGTAAAAGCGAAAAAAGTACTTTAGAAGAACGCAATAATAACTTACAACAGCAGTTCAACGATTTTAAACAATTTTCGGAAACCGAAAACCAAAAACAAAATCAAAATTTTGAAGCGAAACTATCCGAATTAAGAGACGTAATTTCTAAAATTGAAAGCGAACGTGAAGAAATTCGTCGTGAAAAAGATTTTTTAAATACCGAATTAGCACGAAGAAACTCAGAATATGAAAACCTTCAAAAACTAAATTTAAAAAGAGACGAAGAATTAGAAGAACGCCAAAAACAGCTTCGTACAGATTTTGAAAACTTAGCCAATAAAATACTAGATGCAAAATCTGAAAAATTCACCCTTCAGAATAAAGAAAACATCAAACAAATATTAAATCCGTTACAAGAAAAAATTCAAACTTTTGAGAAAAAAGTAGACGATACTCAAAAAGAAAGCATCAGTATGCATTCTGCTTTAAAAGAGCAATTATTAGGTTTAAAAGACCTAAACCAACAAATGACAAAAGAAGCTACCAACCTAACCAGAGCATTAAAAGGAGACAGTAAAATGCAAGGTAATTGGGGCGAATTGGTACTAGAACGTGTACTTGAAAAGTCTGGATTAGAAAAAGACAGAGAATATTTTGTACAACAAAACTTTACTAGAGAAGATGGTTCACGTGTGCTTCCTGATATTGTGTTGCACTTACCAAACAATAAAAAAATGATTATTGACAGTAAGGTGTCTTTAACAGATTATGAACGTTATGTAAATGCAGAAGATGAAGAACGTGAAACTTTTTTAAAAGCACATATCAACTCTATTAGAAGACATGTAGATCAGCTTTCTGATAAAAAATACGAAGACCTATATGATATAGAAAGTCCTGACTTTGTTTTGCTTTTTATACCAATTGAACCTGCTTTTGCAGTTGCTATTAATGCCGATAATTTACTTTATAATAAAGCTTTTGAAAAAAACATAGTTATTGTTACACCTTCTACGCTACTAGCTACGCTAAGAACAGTAGATAGTATGTGGAATAACGAAAAACAACAACAAAACGCTATTGAAATTGCTAGACAAGCAGGTGCTTTATATGACAAATTTGAAGGTTTAGTTAAAGACCTAACAGGAGTTGGCAAAAAAATTGATGATGCTAAAAAAGACTATTCTGCTGCTATGAATAAATTAGTAGAAGGAAGAGGAAACTTAATTACTAGCGTAGAAAAAATTAAAAAGTTAGGAGCAAAAGCTAAAAAATCATTACCAGAAAGCATTATTAAAAGAGCTATTGAAGATAATGAATAAACAAAAAATAGACTGGATATACCAATGGTTTTTACGTTTGCGTTATTTTAGAATGCTATGTATTGGCGCTGCTTTAATTAGTTTTAGCATAGGTTTATTCTTTTCAGAGTATAGCATTATAAATAAACCCGATTTTGATATATTTATTGGTGTCCTAACTTTTTTATTAGGAATTATATTTTCGTTTATAGGACTTTATTATAGAGTAGAAACGGAAAATGGCATTAAAGAAAAAAACAAAAATTAAATTCTATATTAAAACGGAAACAACCTACAATTAACATATAAATATTATGATTAAATTTTTAACAAAAGCATTCCTTACCATTGCATTACTTTTTGTGGCTTATTTCTGTTTTATCTATTTTGCAACCTATAGCGAAGGCGTTAGAGCTGGAGAATTAGTTAAATTTAGTAGTAAAGGAGTTTTGTTTAAAACTTGGGAAGGAGAAATAAGTCAAGGGGTTTCTGAATCGCAATTTTTTAAATTTTCTGTACAAGATAAAGAAGAACAAGTTATTAAAGACCTAAATCGTTTACAAGGTAAATTTGTAAAACTAAGCTATTTTGAACGTTACAAAACCCTTTTTTGGTTAGGAGATACCCAATATTTTATTACAAACGTAGAAGAAGACACCACAAGAAATTATAACAGATACTAGTATGAAACTTAAATTTAAAACAGCAGATTCCTCACGTATAAGTATTTCACTACTTATGCAACCATCACATTCTAATTTTGGAGGTAAAATTCATGGTGGATATATTTTAAGTTTAATGGATGAAATTGCATTTGCTTGCGGCTCAAAACACTCAGAAACCTATTGTGTTACAGCTTCTGTTAATACAGTAGATTTTTTAAATCCTATAGATATTGGAGATTTAGTAACCATGAAAGCCTCTGTTAATTATGTTGGTAGAACATCTATGGTTGTTGGTATTCGTGTAGAAGCAGAAAACATTAGAACAGGAGAAACCAAACATTGTAACTCTTCTTATTTTACAATGGTTGCTAAAGATGACGATGGCAAATCTGTAACTGTTCCTGGTTTAATACTTAATGACAAAAAAGAAGTTGTTCGTTTTTTAAAAGCAATAAATAGAAACGAAAATCATAGAGCTAGAAAAGAAGAATTTAATCATGTAGACTTTTCTTTAGAAAACTATTTAAACGATTTAAAAAACCATCGTGTTAAAATTGATTTACCAGATAATTTAGATAGTTAATTTTGTTTTTAAACAATATTCCGTAATAAAGGAATATTTTAAATTATTCCATAAATAAGGAATAAATTTGATTATTCCATAAAAAAGGAATATATTTGATTATCACGTAATAAAGCGATAAAAACAAATATCACTTTTTTACATGATATTTAAAGTTATCACACATAAAAGTGATAAAAAAATAAATCAAATGACTAGTATTATAACAGGAGACATTATTAAATCTCGAGCACAGACAAATCCTGAGGTTTGGCTTAGCCATTTAAAAAATGCATTATCGTATTTAGAAAAAGATAATTCGCTTTGGGAAATCTATCGTGGAGATAGTTTTCAAATAGAAATTAAAGACGCAACCAAAAGTTTTGAAGCTGCTATTTACATAAAAGCAGCCATTAAAATAATAAAAGGCTTAGATGTAAGACTAGCCATTGGTATTGGCGAAAAAACCTACCAAGGTAAAGACGTAACAGAATCTAATGGTGAAGCATTTATATACTCTGGAGAAACTTTTGAAACCTTAAAAAAAGAAAAACAAAACCTTAAAATAAAAACAAAGTCACCAATACTTAACAAAGAGTTAAACCTATATTTTAAGCTAGCGTTAATTAGCATGGATCATTGGACCGTTAACTCAGCAGAAATTGTTAAATTAACCTTAGAAAACCCTAAAGCATTACAAGAAGATTTAGCAAAAAAAATTGGTACTAACCAAAATGCTATTAGTAAACGTTTAAAACGTGCTAATTTAGATGAAATACTAGCATTAAATAACATGTATATACATAAAATAAGCAGCTTAACATGATACTACTTATTAAACTTTTACTAGCGCACTTAATTGGTGATTTCTTTTTACAACCATATAAATGGGTTAGAGATAAGGAAACTAAAAAACTAAAATCTACAAAACTATATCTACATGTACTCATTCATGTTATTTTACTTGGTATCCTACTTTGGGATGTATCAAAATGGCCAATTATAGCAATTATTGGCATTACACACCTTATAATTGATGCAACCAAACTAATTATTCAAAAAAATAAAACAAGACGTTTACTTTTCTTTTTAGATCAGGTATTACATATTGCTGTAATTTTTAGTACCTACTATATATTTACAAATACCACAATAGATTTTAAATCGCTTTTTACCGAACAAAATATATTATTAATTACCTGTTTGGCCTTTTTAACACAACCCGTTTCTATAATAATGAAAACTATTTTTATAAAATGGGATATTTCTAAACTTACCAAAGGCACAGAATCATTAGAAGATGCAGGAAAATACATTGGTATTTTAGAACGTATTTTAGTCTTTATTTTTATAATTGCCAACCATTGGGAAGCTGTAGGATTTTTAATTACAGCAAAATCTGTTTTTAGATTTGGAGATTTAAAAGAATCTAAACACCGAAAACTTACCGAATACATACTAATTGGTACACTAATTAGCTTTGGTATAGCTATAATTACTGGTTTACTTTACTTGTTTTTAATGCAATAACCTGAAAAACAGTAGGTTAACTCGTTATTTTTTTATATATTAAGTAGGAATTTTTAAATAAAGTTGCTATGAAAAAAAATATACTATTACTCGTTTTTTTTATTACCTGTAGCTTATATGCACAAACTACGCATGATTTAGATTGGGAAAGAAATATTACAGGAAATGCAGATTTAACTATTGAACTTGGCGACACTGTACGTTGGACATGGACAGACACAAGTCCGCATACTGTAGAAAATGTAGTTTCAAGTGCTGTAGAAGTTTTTAACAGTGGTACTTTAACAGGATTAGGCCAAACCTTTTCTTATACTTTTACCGTAATTGGTACCAATGATTATTTTTGTGGTATTCATGGTGCAGCAAGTATGTCTGGAACTATAACAGTAGACCTTACAGCTAGCACTGAAGAGGAAGCGTTTAAGACCTTTTCTATAACACCAAACCCAGCAACCTCAAATATAGTTATACAGCTACCAAACAACTCTAATCCAGCCGAAATAGAAGTGTATAATGTTATAGGCAAACGTATGCTTATAAAATCACTAAACACCACAAGAAACACAGCTATAAACGTTTCTTCATGGCAAAGTGGTTTTTATATTATTAGAGTAATTTCTGGAGATAACGCACAAACCAAAAAGTTTATAAAACAATAAAAGCATCAGAAAAATACTGATGCTTTTATAAGCTTTTAAAAAAGTACTGAGTAAATTATTATTTACTCAAATACATTTTACGTCTAGAATATAAATTATAAAATTCGTCTTCTTTTAAACTATCTATAAATAGAATACTTTCTCCTGTACTTTTCATTTCAGGACCAAGTTGTTTATTTACATTATGGAATTTATTAAAAGAGAAAACAGGTTGTTTAATAGCATACCCTTTAAGATTAGGTTTAAAATCAAAATCTGTAATCTTCTTTTCTCCTAACATTACTTTGGTTGCATAGTTTACGTAAGGTTCACCATAAGCTTTTGATATAAATGGTACAGTACGTGAAGCTCTTGGATTTGCTTCAATAATGTATACAATATCATCTTTTATTGCAAACTGAATGTTTATTAAACCTACAGTATTTAGAGCTAAAGCAATTTTTTTGGTATGGTCTTTAATTTGTTGCATCACAAATTCACCTAAATTAAAAGGAGGTAAAGTAGCGTTACTATCTCCAGAGTGAATTCCGCAAGGCTCAATATGCTCCATTACACCAATAATGTACACGTTTTCACCATCACAAATAGCATCTGCTTCTGCTTCTATTGCTCCATCTAAATAATGATCTAGTAATAGTTGGTTTCCTGGCATTCTTCTTAATAAATCAACAACATGTTTTTCTAGTTCTGCTTTATTAATAACAATCTTCATACCTTGTCCTCCTAATACATAAGAAGGTCTTACCAAGATAGGAAAATCTAAAACGTCTGCAATAGCAGCTGCTTCATCTGCTGTTGTTGCAATATCAAATTTTGGATAAGGAATATTATTTTCTTTTAATAGGTTAGAAAATAACCCTCTGTCTTCTGCTAAATCTAAAGCTTCAAAACTAGTTCCTAGTATTTTAATTCCGTATTTGGTTAATTTTTCAGCTAATTTTAAAGCTGTTTGTCCACCAAGTTGTACAATAACACCTTCTGGTTTTTCATGTTTAATGATATCATAAATATGTTCCCAAAAAACAGGTTCAAAGTATAGCTTATCTGCAATATCAAAATCTGTAGAAACGGTTTCTGGATTACAGTTAATCATGATCGTTTCATAACCACATTCTGCTGCAGCTAAAACACCATGCACACAACAATAATCAAACTCAATACCTTGCCCAATTCTATTTGGACCAGAACCTAAAACAATAATTTTCTTTTTATCTGAAACTACACTGTCATTATCTGCATAACGTTTACCATCTGCGGTTTCAATATCATTTTCAAAAGTAGAATAATAATAAGGTGTCATTGCTTTAAACTCAGCAGCACAAGTATCTACTAGTTTGTAAATTCTTTTTACACCTAATTCTTCACGTTTATTATATACTTGACTTTCTAAACAGTTAAGCATGTGTGCAATTTGTCTGTCACCATATCCTTTTTGTTTGGCTTCTAGCAACAAATCTTTTTGAATACTTTCTATAGTAAAGGTTGAAATTTCTTTTTCAAGCATATATAGTTCTTCGTATTGTTTTAAGAACCACATGTCTATTTTAGTTATTTCATGAATTCTACTTAACGGAATTCCCATTTGAATAGCATCATAAATAACAAAAACACGATCCCAACTTGCATATTTAAGTTTGCTTACAATTTGCTCGTAATCTTTATAACCTTTTCCGTCAGCACCTAAACCATTACGTTTAATTTCTAATGATTGTGTTGCTTTGTGTAAAGCTTCTTGAAAAGAACGACCAATTCCCATTACTTCACCTACAGATTTCATTTGTAGGCCTAGAGTTCTGTCGCTTCCTTCAAATTTATCAAAGTTCCAACGAGGTATTTTTACAATTACATAATCTAAAGTAGGCTCAAATAAAGCAGAAGTAGATTTTGTAATTTGATTTTGTAATTCGTCTAGATGGTAACCAATAGCTAATTTTGCAGCAATTTTAGCAATAGGATATCCTGTTGCTTTACTTGCTAATGCAGAAGAACGAGAAACACGAGGATTAATTTCAATAGCAATAATATCTTCATTTTCATCTGGACTTACAGCAAATTGCACGTTACAACCACCAGCAAAATCACCAATACTACGCATCATATGAATTGCCATATCACGCATTTTTTGGTAGGTTTTATCGCTTAAAGTCATTGCAGGAGCAACAGTAATAGAGTCTCCTGTATGAATACCTATAGGATCCATATTTTCTATAGAACAGATAATTACTACATTATCATTAGCATCACGTAAAAGTTCTAGCTCATACTCTTTCCATCCAATAAGTGCTTTATCAATCATGACCTCATGAATTGGAGAAATTTCTAATCCGCGAGTTAATAATTCGTCAAAATCTTCTTCTTTATATACAAAAGAAGCACCAGCACCACCTAAAGTAAATGAGGCTCTAATAATTAAAGGAAAACCAAACTCTTGTGCTATTTCTTTTCCTTTTAAATAAGAAGTTGCTGTAGCTTGAGGTGCCATTGGCACACCAATTTTAAGCATTAGCTCTCTAAATTTTTCTCTGTCTTCGGTAATATTAATAGCGTCAATATCTACACCAATTATCTCTACACCAAAGTCTTCCCAAATTCCTTTTTCATCTGCTTCAATACATAAGTTTAAAGCAGTTTGTCCTCCCATTGTTGGTAAAACAGCATCAATTTGTGGATGTTCTTTTAATATTTGAACTAAAGACTTTGTTGTTAAAGGCAACAAGTACACATGATCAGCCATAGTAGGATCTGTCATGATTGTTGCAGGATTAGAATTAATTAAAATGGTTTCTATACCATCTTCTTTTAAAGAACGTAAAGCTTGTGTTCCTGAATAGTCAAACTCACAGGCCTGCCCAATAACTATTGGTCCAGAGCCAATGATCAAAATAGATTTTAGTTGCGTGTTTTTTGGCATTGTATTAAATTATAGTGTGTTGCAAAAATAACATTTATTAGATATAAAAAAAGGCGTTACACCTAAGTAACGCCTTTATAATATTAACAATTGTTAATCATTATCTTTTATGTCTTGTTTCAGTTGATACAGACAATTTTTTTCTTCCTTTAGCTCTTCTACGTGCAAGTACTTTTCTTCCATTAGCAGACGCCATTCTTTCTCTAAAACCGTGTTTGTTTCTTCTCTTTCTTTTTGATGGTTGAAATGTTCTTTTTGGCATTGTCTTATGTTTTTAAATCTTCTTTATTATATATTTTATTCAGTAATGAGTTTCCTCAAATCTGCGCGCAAATATACAAAGCCTTTTTTATTTAACAAACCTAAATTTAAATATTTTTTTTGAAATTTATTAAGTGGTGTTTTCCATAAAAATTTAGTTTCTTTGTAATCCAAAAATTTTAGTAAAAAATGTACAACAAAAATTTTAAGTTAATTATTGCTGCAATCATAGTGGGAGTAGCTGTTTGGCAGTTTATAGAAGGTTATATTGGTAATGGAATTATGTTTATTTTATTATCCTTAATCTTTATATTACTGTACTTTAAAAACGAATTTATTTTATTAGCTTTTTTAAAATTACGTAAGCAAGATTTTGAAGGAGCCAATAAATGGTTAGATAAAATTAAAAATCCGGAGGCTGCTTTAGTTACAAAACAGCAAGGTTATTATAACTATTTAAAAGGTATTATGGTGAGCCAATCTAACATGAATGAAGCAGAAAAGCGATTTAAAAAAGCCCTTTCTCTTGGTTTATCTATGGATCATGATATTGCTATGGCTAAATTAAATTTAGCAGGAATTGCTTTTTCTAAAAGAAGAAAGCAAGAGGCGCAAGTTTTATTAAAGGAAGCCGAAAAATTAGATAAGCGTGATATGCTTAAAGACCAAATTAAAATGATGAAAGATAATATGAAGCGTGCTCAAGCACCTAATCAACATTATGGTCAAGGAGGATCTATGCGTTCTCAAAAAAGAAGAAGTAGATAATTTATAATAGCGGAGAAAACAATCTGCAAAACGATTCTTTTAATTTAGTGAAGGAGTTTCTCTTAATCCATGTATTTAGAGAAACTTCTTCACTATTTTTTATGTCTTCTTGAAATTGTGCTACTAGCGTTTTACTTACAGACTCTTGATAGATAAAAGCATTAATTTCAAAATTTATATTGAAACTTCTATAATCCATATTAGAAGTGCCAATAGAAGAAAAAATACCATCTACAACAATGGTTTTAGCGTGTATAAATCCTTTTTTATATCTATAAACCTGCACTCCTGCTTCTAACAAATCTTGTAAATAAGAGTTTGTTGCATGTTTAGCTGTCCAGGAATCGGATGCTTTAGGTATTAACAGCTTTACTTCTACTCCACTTTTAGATACTACTTGCATAGCGCTAATAATTTCATCATTAGGAATAAAATATGGCGTTGTTATGTACACATATTTATTTGCAGTCATTATTGCAGTAAAAATAACTTCCATAATATTAGCCCAATCTGTATCTGGCCCACTTGCTGCAATTTGTACAGGAGTTTTTGTTGTTACTTTAGATTCTGGAAAATAGTTTTTGGTAATTTTTATAGAACTGTTGGAAACAAAATTCCAAGTCATAAAAAAATGAATTTGTAATTGTGTTACTGCTTCTCCTTGAATTTTTAAATGGGTATCTCTCCAAAAATCTTCAGAATGGTTATTATTTAAATAATTATCCGCAATATTAATTCCGCCAATATATCCTATTAAACCATCTATTATAGCTAATTTTCTATGGTTTCTATAATTTAAATTTCCTGTAAATCTGGAGAAAAAAACAGGCATAAAAGGAAATAATTCTACTCCAGAATTTTTAAGCTTTTGTTTTACAGATCTTGAGAGTTTACTACCAACATCATCTATACTAACACGTACTTCTACTCCATTTTTAGCCTTTTCGCATAGAATATCTATAACTTCATTACCTATAATATCATCTAAAAAAATATAATATTCTAAATGTATGTGATTGGTTGCTTGTTTTAAGTCGTGAATTAAACTTTTAAATTTATCATCACCATTTTTTAAAATTTCTACCTTGTTTTGTAGCGTTAAAGGAGAAGATTCATTGGTGTATAATAACTTAACTAGTTTTAATTTTTCGTCTAAAGCTTTATCTATTTCCTTTTTTTCAAAATAAGATAATTCTAACTCGTGATTAATTTGCTTTATAACACTTTTATTTAAAACATCTTTACGGTTAAATAGTTTTGACTTTCTATATTCTTGTCCGAAAAGATAATAAACCAGAATACCAAGAAAAGGAAAAACCAATAAAACAATGATGTAGGTCATTGTTTTAGATGGATTTATATTTTTAAATAAAATTATAAAAGCAGCAGAAATAGCTAATATATAATTAACTATAATTATTATAGTCCAAATATTATTCGCTATAAAATCTAGCATTAAGGTTGCGTTTTATAGTAACCTTGTTGCGGAATATCTATAAAATATTCTTTTCTTGAAGCATTGTTTAATTTAGGCTCACGAAGCCAAGGGTTATGAATTTTAAGAATTTTATAGTTTATACCAAAACCTTTAGCAAAACTTGAAAAATCGGTTACTACAGTATCTACTGCAACCTTATAAGTTGGTATGTATCTGTATAAATCTTTATCTCTAAAGTTAAACCCATATTTATCTGGATTACTTAAAATTTCTTTTAGAGCAATTATTCTAAAAACATAACGTCCTGTTTCTTCACCTAAAAGCAAATCATAATAACTAGATACGTCTTGTTCTTTTAATCTTCTTGCCATTCCTGCCATTCCTGCATTGTAACCAGCAGCAGCAAGCGTCCAAGAGCCTAATTTTTCTTTCGATTTTTTTAAATACTCACAAGCAACCTCTGTTGCTAGTTCTACATTATAGCGTTCATCTACATTGCTATTTACCTCCAGACCATATTCTCTTCCTGTAGCTTTCATTATTTGCCAAACACCACTAGCACCTGCTGGAGATTTAGCATTAGTTAAACCACTTTCAATAACTGCTAAGTATTTAAAATCATCTGGCACACCATGTTTTGCAAGAATAGGTTCTATAATAGGAAAATATTTTCGAGCACGTTTAAACATTAAAAAACCATTAGATTGCCAATAGGTATTTACTAACAATTCTCTATCCATACGCTCTAAAATATCTGGATTATGCAAAGGCACTTGCTCTCCTGCAAACTCTAAATCACTTGGTACTTGTAAAGCGTAAACATTATAGTCGTTTATTAATTTTTTTTCAAAGTTTTCATCTGTTGGTGCATCTTGTAATGCAAAAACAAAAAAGGCACAAAGGCTTAATAATCCTAAAAGTGCAAGCGTATTTTTTATCCATTTCATAGTCCCTAATTTTTTGTATAAAGTTAAAAAATAAATAGCATAATTATGGTGAGAATTTACTGTAATATTAATTCTGGTAAATTCCTGTTAAACCACCTGTATTTATTAATAATCATGATGTGTGTACCACCTTTTACAGTAATACAATCACTAACATATTTATGCGGAAAAACAATATCTTTTTCTCCGTGAATATGAATAGCTTCTGGTATTGGTTTATCTTGTTGCCAGCACACTACTTGCTCTATAGCCCAATCTAGATATACCTTATCATACACAGACATGTATTTTTTATATAACGCTATTCTTTTGGTTATATTTTTCCCGAAAGAATATTTTGCTAAAGTATCTATATTACTCGCTAAACTTGTAGGTAATATTTTATATGCTTTGGTGTATTTAGCAATTCTCATGCGCTTTGGTAGCTCATGCATGGTTTTTACAGAAGAAACTACAATGAGTTTACGTAGTTTAATATGTTTACTCATTTCTTGCACTAAAATACCACCAAAAGAAACACCTAATAAAACAATATTTTCATGTTCTATATGCTTCGTCATGCGTTTTGCATACGCGCTTAAAGTTTCTTTTTTAGAAGGAATCACCCACTCTAACAAGTGTATTTTAAACCGCTCTTCTGGTAATTTTATATTTTCAAAAATAGAAGGATTAGCAGCCATTCCAGGCATTAAATACACATGTATAAGCTCTTGATTCATTCGTTTTTAAGTTCTTATTAACACCAAATAACCGATTAATTTTCGTAAATTTACAGAACAAAACTATGAAAAAAGTTTTTACTCCTTAATTTTCCTTTGAAACAAAAATACAGTATTATGATTGATGCAGCTGAATTAATTGACAATGCCTTTTTACGTCAATTTGAATTAAAAATTGAAGACCATTTAGCAAAAATTGAATATTCTCTTCAAGAACGAAAAATATTTTTAACCAAGATTTATATTCCAGAAGAACTTTTTACCGAAGATTTTCAAAATGAATTTATAAAACTTGTATTAAAAAATATTGAAGATAGAAACATAAGCATTGTTCCTACCTGTCCTCAAATTGTTAAGTTTTTTAGAAAAAACAGACAATATAAAAGTATGTTACCTGTAGGTTTAAGAATATAATTAAACAAAAAAAACGAAGCAAAAGCTTCGTTTTTTTTTATGCATATGTTTTAACAAAGTCAAATCTTACTATACCATCATCATCAATTTTAGTAAGGGTTACCTCGTGCAGTGTATTTACTAGTTCTGGATTCCATGGTGTTTTAACTTTTACATAATTTTCTGTAAAACCGTGAATGTATCCTTCTTTATTTTCACTTTCAAATAGAACCGTTCTTGTACTTCCTATTTGGCTTTCATAATAAGCTCTTCGTTTTTTAACAGATAAACCACGAAGCATTTTACTACGCTTTGCTCTAACATTTTTAGGCACTACTCCTTCCATAGTAGCAGCAACGGTATTATCTCTTTCAGAATAGGTAAAAACGTGTAAATAAGAAATATCTAAGTTGGTTAAAAAGTTATAGGTTTCTAGAAACATTTCATCGGTTTCACCAGGAAAACCAACAATTACATCTACACCAATACAAGCATGTGGCATTACTTCTTTTATCTTGTTAACACGATCTACATACAATTCTTTCATGTATCTTCTGCGCATTAACTTTAAAATTTCATTGCTTCCGCTTTGTAAAGGAATATGAAAATGAGGTACAAATATTCTGCTTTTAGAAACAAAATCTATGGTTTCGTTTTTTAATAAATTAGGCTCAATAGATGAAATACGCAAGCGCTCAATGCCTTCTACCTTATCTAAAGCTTCAACTAACTCATAAAAAGTATGTTCGTGCTTTTTATTACCAAACTCACCTTTACCATAATCACCAATATTAACTCCTGTAAGTACAATTTCTTTTATACCTTTTTCTGAGATTTCTTTCGCGTTTTTTAACACGTTTAAAAGCTCATCACTTCTAGAAATACCTCTAGCTAATGGTATGGTACAATAAGTACATTTATAATCACAACCATCTTGTACTTTTAAAAATGCACGAGTTCTGTCTCCAATAGAATAACTACCTACATAAAAATCTGCTTCTTCAATTTCGCAAGAATGCACATGACCAAAATCATTTTTAGACAAGTCATTTATATAGTCTGTAATTTTAAATTTTTCGGTAGCACCAAGCACTAAATCTACACCATGAACATCTGCTAATTCTTGTGGTTTTAGTTGTGCATAACAACCTACTGCAGCAACAAAAGCATCCGGATTTACCTTTTGTGCTTGTTTTACAATAGTTTTAAATCGTTTATCTGCATTATCTGTAACAGAACAAGTATTAATAACGTATATATCTGCTTCTTCTTTAAAGTCTACACGCTCAAAACCTTCATCTTTAAAGTTTCTAGCTATAGTAGATGTTTCAGAGAAATTAAGTTTACAACCTAAAGTATAAAATGCGACTTTTTTTTGTGCCATGAATGTAATAATAAAACGATGCAAAATTACATAAAAAGAGCGTTTTAACTAGTTAAAACGCTCTTTTTTATATCTAGGCTAAAAATGTTTGTTTTAGCTTCTTATTACTTTTTTAGTTATACTACCTAAATCTGTAGCTACTTTTAACAAATAAACACCAGACTCTAGATTACTTAAATCTAAAGAAGTTGTATTATTTGTTTTTAATACTTGCTTACCAATAACATTATATAATTCTATACTTTTAATAGTAACATGATTAGAAACATCTAGATGAAGTATATTTTTTGTTGGGTTAGGATAAACAGAAACACTAGTATCTAAAGAAAATTCTTCTACACTCAATAAATTTCCTACAACATTCATTACATATTGATTATCAGGAAAACCAATGCTTGTAGCTGTTGTAGGTGAAGTTATACCACAATCTACAGCTTTTAAGTAGCTATCATCATTTTCTCCTCCTGTATTGATACCAGGAAAAAAGGTTTCACCTGTATTAGTACCACTATCTCCAGCCAAAACCTCAAAAGCAATTGCTGTAGTTCCTGAAGGAATTGTTGCCGATAATGCTACACTTACTAAGCTTAAATCGTCTGCAGCAGCAGATGTATGGGTTGCACTACCTATTAAAGTTAGTGTAGCTGTAGTTAAATCATCTGATGATGCTGTATAAACATTACAAGTAATTATTTTACCATCATCTGCAGCTCCTTGACCATACTCTACAGAAGTAATTTCAAAATCTCCTGTAATACTATAATCTGCTAAATTATAAGCTCTCAAAAATGAATTTTCCCTGTATTCTCCAGTTCCTGTAGGTGGCTGACTCCAACATGCAACACCTCCATCTGCAACAGAAACAGGGTCGTTAGATTGTGTAATTATTACTTGTGCTTTTAAAGACAAGGTGAATAAACCAATCATAAAAAAAAGAATGTAATTTTTTTTCATATTATAAAATTTTAGATTAACATTGATTAAATATATAAATATTACTTCTAATAAATGAAATATTTCATCGTAATTTTCCTACTTTTAAGTAGTTGCAGTTCTAATAGGAAAAAAAAGGTGGATGTATTTAGGTATAATGAACATAAAAACATTGGTTCTTTAGATCCTGCTTTTGCAAAAGACAACGCAGATATTTGGGCCGTTAATCAACTTTTTAATGGTTTAGTACAAATGGACGATAGTTTAAATGTACAGCCTTGTATTGCGAAAAGCTGGTCTGTTTCTAAAGATGCACTTACCTATACTTTTTTATTAAGAGATGATGTGCTTTTTCATAAACATGTACTTTTTGGAAAAGATTCTACTAGAAAAGTTATTGCCAATGATTTTGAATACAGCTTTAACAGACTAAAAGATAAAAAAGTAGCTTCTTCAGGAAGTTGGGTTTTAAATAAAGTTGCAAACTATGAAGCTATAAACGATACTATTTTTAAAATACAACTAAAACAGGCTTTCCCTGCTTTTTTAGGACTACTAACCATGAAATATTGCTCTGTAGTACCCAAAGAAATTGTAAACCATTATGGTACAGATTTTAGAGCAAACCCAATAGGAACTGGTCCTTTTTTATTTAAACGTTGGGAAGAAAACATTAAACTAATTTTTAGAAAAAACAATTTGTATTTTGAAAAAGATACCAACGGAAACACCTTACCTTACCTAGAAGCTGTAGCTATCACTTTTTTACCAGATAAACAAAGTGAGTTTTTACAATTTGCACAAGGAAATATTGATTTTGTTTCTGGTTTAGACGCATCTTATAAAGACGAAATTTTAACAGCAACCGGAAACCTACGAGACAAATACACCAAAGATGTTACCATGATTCGTGGTCCTTATTTAAACACAGAGTATCTTGGTTTTTATATGGACAGCGAAACGCAAGAAGTATCTTCTAAACTACTTAGGCAAGCTGTAAATTATGGTTTTGATAGAAAGAAAATGATGACCTACCTAAGAAATGGCATTGGTATAGCAGCAAATGGAGGGTTTATACCTAAAGGATTGCCTGGTTACAATGCAAATATTGGGTATAATTACCAACCAGAAAAAGCAAAACGTTTAGTGACTCAATATATAAACGAAACAGGAAATAAAACCCCAGAAATAACGCTAACTACAACTAGCAATTATTTAAGTTTTTGCGAATACATACAACGTGAATTAAAAAAAACAGGATTACAAATAAAAGTAGATGTTGTACCTGCTTCTGCTTTAAAAGAAGCAAAAGCAAACGGAAAAACAGATATGTTTAGAGCTAGTTGGGTTGCAGATTATCCTGATGCCGAAAACTACCTCTCTTTATATTATGGTGGTAATTTTGCACCAAACGGACCGAATTATACGCATTTTAAAAAGCAACAATTTGATTCGTTGTATGAACAAGCATACACAGAAACAACAGCTGTAAATAGAGAAAAATTATATACTAAAATGGATTCTTTAGTGCTACAAGAAGCACCTGTTGTGGTTATGTTTTATGATGAAGTAGTACGTTTTACAAGAAAGAACGTAAGCAACTTAGGTATAAATCCTATAAATTTATTAAACTTAAAACATGTTAAAAAAGAAGAATAACACCTTCTTTTTATAACAGGTTATCATTATATAAAACACTGTTTTGTTTTATTACTTTTTCGTCTAAAATACCCATTACAATTAAATATTGCGAAGTTCCATAAAACAACATTACTGTTATGGCACTATAAAATATATCATTATTATAAAACCTAGCTAAAACAGCTATAGAATCTGCTATAACAGAAAATAAAATTCCTATACCTACAATAAAAAAACTCTTTTTGTCTACCTCAGATTTTCTTAAATAAGCAAATAACAAAACAATTAATGCTATAAATAGGTAAGCTAAAACAGGAATAAAAAATTCTTTTAAATTGTCATAAATTACACTTAATATTAAGAACATGTAAATAAAACAAAAGGCTAAAACAGGAAATAAATGAACCAATTTAAAATCATTTTGATTAGAAAACCTAAAAACATAAAACAGTTTACCTATAGTAAAACTTAATATTCCTAACAAAAAAAAGACAATAAAATCTTTAAAAATAAAAAGTAAATCTCCTAAAATAAAAAAGGATAATGCCATAATCATGAAAATACTATCCTTAGCAGTTCTATTTTTAATATGCATGCAGAAATAAACCAACAAAGAACCTACAACTAAAGATTTAGTTACTACTCTAAGAGGAATTAGATCAATAATTACTTTAAAAAAAACATCAATAATTAGAATAGAAAAAAAGAAAATTGAAAAATAGAATTTATCTTTAAAAATAAACATGATTGGTTTTTTGAATAATAGCTAATTAGCAAACACAACTCTTGTTTCCCTAATTTTCAGCAACTTAAATCAAAAATAAAGATTTTAGATTGTTAAAATAAACAATTTTCAAAAAATTTTATTTTTTGTTAATTCCTTAAATAAAACCCTCTTATTTTACTTATTTCACAAAAAAGTAATACAAATCATCACCTCCTTTACCATTTAGTCTAGCGGAAGAAAAATAACCAGATTCTAAATCGTCATTAAGTAAATAGCTATAATCATCAAATCTTGAATTAATTGGAGCTTCTAGCAACTCTGCTTGTGCAAATGTACCATCTTCAAGAATTTGGCTTTTATAAATATCCATTTTACCTTTTCCTTTAGGCCTATTAGATGAAAAATAAAGCACATTATCTTTACTTATAAACGGAAAAAGTTCTTTTTTTCTGGTATTTACAGCAAGTCCTAAATTTTCAGGCGTACCAAAAGTATTATTTTCATGAATTGCAACTCTAAAAATATCTGTACCACCTAAAGTTCCTCGCATGGTAGACACAAAATACATATACTTTCCGTCAGGACTAATTGCAGGATGCCCATAAGAAGATCTAGAATCACAAAAAGAAGGTACTTTAAAATTGGTCCAACCAATACCTTCTACATATTCACCAATTTCAATTTTTAATTTGGAAGCTTTCTGTGATAAATTGGCTTTTCTTTCAGTATTATACACATTAGTAGTAATTACAATGTATTTTTTATCTGTAGTATAAAAGGTAGAAGCAGATAAATTAAACACAGAAGAATCTACATGATATGGTAATGGAGAAACATTAACAATTTCATGTGCTTCATTAATTTCACCTTGATATAAGGTTAATTGAGGTGTACCATTAATTAGCTTTTGTTTTCCTCTTTTATTTAACAAATTGGAGGTAAAAACTATTTTATTTCCTTCTAAATATGAAACCGCAAAATGATTGTTTTCATCATTCACTTTTAAGTTAACAATTTCAATAGCTTCGTTTTGCGAAAATCCTTTAAAAACTAGGCTTATCCATACTATAAAATAAACCCAAAATATATTTTTCATAACCAATTTTAATTGTAAGCTACTTAATAATTGCTACGCCATTTTTTAGTGTTTTCAAAAACATGCTCTAAAATTGCTGCATCTTGTTCTGTAAAATCTATAGCACGTCTAGCCATAACAACTTGAGCTACTTCAAAAGCTTTTTTAGTCAAGTAAGTGGTAAATCCACCACTTCCTCCCCAAGAAAAACTTGGCACAAAGTTTCTAGGAAAACCGCTTCCAAATATATTGGCACTAACACCAACAACTGTACCTGTATTAAACATGGTATTAATACCACATTTACTATGGTCTCCCATCATAAGTCCACAAAACTGCAAACCTGTTCTAGCAAAGCCTTCGGTTTCATAACTCCATAATCTTACTTCTGCATAATTATTTTTTAGATTAGAATTATTAGTATCTGCACCTAAATTACACCATTCACCTAAAACAGAGTTTCCTAAAAATCCATCATGTCCTTTATTAGAATACCCAAAAAGAACCGAATTATTAACTTCTCCTCCTACTTTACTATGCGGACCTACAGTAGTTGGTCCATAAATTTTTGCTCCTAATTTAACGGTTGCATGATTACATAAAGCAAAAGGACCACGAATGATACTTCCTTCCATAATTTCTGCATCTTCAGCAATGTAAATAGGACCAGAACTAGCGTTTAAAGTAGCAAATTCAAGCTTTGCTCCTTCTTCAATAAAAATATTTTCTGCTGCTATTACATTATTAGAACTAGGTATTGGCTGAGATTTTCTTCCGTTGGTTAAAAAATCAAAATCTTCTTGAATGGCTGCTCCATTTTTAGAGAAAATATCCCAAGTGTTTTCAATTTTTAAAACTGGCTCATTATATTCAATAGCTTGGTAGGTACCTAAATCTATATCTTCTTGTGCTTCTTTAGTAAAAAAAGCAATAACTTCATCATCATTAAAAATAGCTTGATTTTCTTCAAGAGCTTTTATCATTTCAACCAATTCTGAATTTGGAAGATAAGATGCATTTATCATAACATTCTCTTCCATTTCAACCATAGGATATTTTTCAGATAAATAATCTTCTGTAATTGTAGTTGTTGTAGAACCTAAATGTTTTTCCCATTTTTCTCTAATGGTTAATATACCAACACGAATATCTGCAACAGGACGTGTGTATGTAAAAGGAAGCAATTGGTTACGTGAAGGACCATCAAAAAGAATATAATTCATGATTAAATGAAATTAAAAGTTATATGTTAAAAATGCTTTACTCTTAACAAAAATCTATTTTTACTGATATACCAAAAATAGCCTAAAAATTAAAAACAAAAAAGCCTTTCAATATTTTGAAAGGCTTTAATAAAATATTTATAAGCTAAATTATTTTTTAAACTTAGCGTATTTAGTTTTAAACTTATCAATACGACCAGCTGTATCTACTAATTTAGATTTACCAGTGTAAAATGGATGAGATGTTCTAGAAATCTCCATTTTTACTAATGGATATTCAACACCTTCAATTTCTAGTGTTTCTGACGTATTTGCTGTAGATTTAGTAATAAACACATCTTCATTTGACATATCTTTAAATGCTACTAATCTATAATTTTCTGGATGTATTCCTTTTTTCATCGCTAAATGCTTTATTATCTTAACTATTTTCGAGGTGCAAATTTAAGTATTTTTTACAAATGAACAATATTTTTTTAAAAATTATTTTATAAAATTATTTTATAAAATTATTCAATCCCTAAATTTACAGCGTCAAAAGTATAAAATATTGCTTAATTTTATAGTAATTAGCCCAAACAAATTTAAGATTATCACTTTCGTGAGAATTAAATGTAACGTTTTGTTATATTTGTTTACTAACTATTCTATAAACCAAAAAATCAAAAATAAATTATGGAATCACAAAATGCTCCTGTAGCAAACTTTGCTAAAAATTACGGATTAATATTAGGTTTAATTCTTGTATTAATTACAGTTATCATGTACGTTACAGGTATGCAACTTGAAGGTATACAATGGCCAATGTACCTATATTACATCATATTTCCTGTAACTATTATATACGCTATTAGCCAATATAAAAAACAAAATGGTAACCTTTTATCTTTAAAACAAGCCATAAAAATTGGTCTATTAATAGCTGTAATTAGTGCTATTGTGTTTGCTGTATACTCTTTAATATTTAATTATATTATAGATCCAGAATTTCAAGGTCTAGCTATGGAAGCTGTAAGAGATAAGTTATTAGAAAACCCTAACCTAACAGAAGAAATTGTAGACAAACAAATGGATATGATGGAAAAGTTTTCTAGTCCTTTAATAGCTAATGCTGCTTTTATTGCTTTTAGTTCTATTTTTGGATTGATTTATTCTCTTATAGGAGGATTAGTAATGAAAAAAGAAGCATAATACATGAATATATCAGTAGTCATACCACTACTTAACGAACAAGAATCTTTAACAGAGCTATATGATTGGATTGCAAAAGTTATGCAGTCCAATCATTTTTCTTATGAAATCATTTTTATAGATGATGGTAGTACCGATGATTCTTGGAAAATAATTTCGCAGCTATCTAAAAAAGATGCTAACGTTAAAGGTATTCGTTTTTTAAAAAACTTCGGAAAATCACAAGCGCTACATGCTGGTTTTGAAAAAGCCCAAGGTAATGTTGTTATTACTATGGATGCCGATTTACAAGACAATCCTAACGAAATTCCTGAACTATATAATATGATAGTTAAAGATGGGTTTGATTTGGTTTCTGGATGGAAAAAGAAACGATATGACGCTGTGCTATCTAAAAACCTACCTTCCAAACTATTTAATTGGGCTGCACGTAAAACTTCAGGTGTAAAACTTAACGATTTTAATTGCGGTTTAAAAGCATACCATATAGACGTGGTAAAAAATATAGATGTAAATGGTGAAATGCATCGCTATATTCCTGTGCTTTCTAAAAACGCTGGTTTTGCTAATATTGGCGAAAAAGTAGTACAGCATCAAGCAAGAAAATATGGCGAAACTAAATTTGGTATGAACCGTTTTATTCATGGCTTTCTAGACTTAATAACCATTTGGTTTATTTCTAGATTTGGTAAAACACCAATGCATCTTTTTGGCGCATTAGGCTTTATCATGTTTGCCATAGGTTTTGGCTTTGCCTTATATTTAGGAATAGATAAATTATATTTAAACCCAACAGGAAGACTTATTACCCAAAGGCCTCAATTTTACATTTCGTTAGTTACCATGATTATTGGTACACAGTTTTTTGTTGCAGGTTTTTTAGGCGAGATTATTTTAAGAACAAAATCAGATAAAAAAAGATACTTAGTTAAAGAAGAAATTAATTTAACGGCTAATTAATACATAGCTTTTTAGTATTTTATATTTTTATAAAAATAATTACTTTACAATATGATACACATTGAACCAGAATTATTAAACAGAGTAAACAAGTGGCTAACTCCTGCATTTGATACAGAAACACAAACCTATATAAAAGACTTAATTGCTACCAACCCAAAAGAACTGAAAGAATCTTTTTACAAAGATTTAGAATTTGGTACAGGTGGTATGCGTGGTGTTATGGGTATTGGTACCAACAGAATAAACAAATTCACACTTGGTAAAAACACACAAGGTATTAGCAACTATTTACACCAAACATTTCCTGGCGAAAAACTAAAAGTAGTAATTGCTTTTGATTGTAGACATAATAGTAAAACACTAGCAAAGGTAGTAGCAGATGTTTTTTCGGCTAATAATATTGAAGTATTTTTATTTGAAGACTTACGTCCTACTCCAGAACTTTCTTTTGCTTTAAAACATTTAAACTGCCACTGCGGAATTGTTTTAACAGCATCTCACAATCCACCAGAATACAATGGTTACAAAGTATATTGGCAAGATGGAGGACAGTTAGTTCCGCCACAGGATGCAGAAATAATTAGTAAAATTAACAGTCTAGATTATGCCGAAATTAAATTTGAAGCTAACAACGACTTAATAAAATATATAGGTAAAGAAGTAGATCAAGCTTTTATTGATGCTTCAATACAAAACGGAAGCTTTGCAACCTCAGCAAAAGCTAAAGAAGATTTAAACATTGTGTTTACCTCTTTACATGGTACTTCTATTACCATTTTTCCAGATACATTAGAAAAAGCAGGATACAAAAATGTACATATTGTTGAAGAACAACGCGAACCAAACGGAGATTTTCCAACTGTAAAATCACCAAATCCGGAAGAACCTGAAGCTTTAAAAATGGCTTTAGAACTAGCAGATAAAACCAATGCAGATATTGTAATTGGTACAGATCCTGACGCAGACAGACTTGGTGTTGCGGTTAGAGATTTAGATGGAAAAATGACGATTCTTAACGGAAATCAAACCATGGTTTTAATGACCAACTTTCTTTTAAAACAATGGAAAGACAATAATAAATTAAACGGAAACGAATTTGTTGCTACAACCATAGTTTCTACACCAATGATACCTGCTTTAGCAAAAGCATATCATACAGAATGTAAAATTGGTTTAACCGGTTTTAAATGGATTGCTAAAATGATTAAAGACTTCCCTAACCAAGATTTTATTGGTGGTGGCGAAGAAAGTTTTGGCTTTATGGTTGGTGATTTTGTTAGAGATAAAGACGCTAACACTTCTTCTTTATTAGCAATTGAAATTGCAGCACAAGCAAAAGCAAAAGGAAGCTCATTATATCAAGAATTAATTAACCTGTATGTAGAACATGGTTTATATAAAGAACACTTAGTTTCATTAACTAAAAAAGGAATTGAAGGCGCTCAAGAAATCAAACAAATGATGGTAGATGCTCGTGAAAACCCTTTAAAAGAAGTAAATGGCTCTAAAGTGGTAAAAATTGAAGATTACCAATTATCTATAACTAAAGATATTGTTTCTGGTAAAGAAACTACTATAGATGTACCAAAATCTAACGTACTTATTTACTATACAGAAGATGGTAGCAAAATAGCATTAAGACCAAGTGGTACAGAACCTAAAATTAAATTCTATATTAGTGTAAATACTACCCTTGAAAATGCTTCGGCTTTTACAGAAAAGCAAAATGAATTGGCTTTAAAAATAGATGCCATATTAAAAGACTTGAAGCTTAATTAATGGATTATTTAAAAAAAATTGCTCCTTATTTATTACCGTATAAAAAGTACGGTTACCTTAATATTTTCTTTAATGTACTCTATGCATTGTTTAGTACACTTGCTATGGTGTCTTTAATGCCAATGATTAATGTGCTATTTGGAGAAACAAAAAAACTATATGTAAAACCCGTTTATCAAGGTATTGGTGAATTAAAGTCTTTTGGCGAAAATTATTTAAATTACTTTGTAACTACAACAAACGAAAACGAAGGTGCTCAACAAACCTTGTTATACATGATTATTTTAATCATTAGTTTGTTTTTACTCAAAAACATATTTAACTATCTAGCCTTATTCTTTATTACCTTTTTGCGTAATGGTGTATTAAAAGATTTAAGAAACTCTATATACAATAAAGTACTAACACTCCCTATTTCTTATTATTCTGAAAAGAAAAAAGGAGATATCATTGCTAGAATTTCTGGTGATGTTAACGAGGTAAAAAACTCGGTGTTAGCCATTTTAGAATTAATAGTAAAAGAACCTTTAACCATTGTTTTTGCTATTGTAACCATGTTTACAATTTCAATGAAACTAACCATTTTTGTATTTGTTTTTATTCCAATAGCAGGAATGATTATTTCTAGAATTGGTAAAAGCTTAAAGAAAAAATCTGGACGCGTACAGCAAGAACAAGGTATATTTTTATCTACTTTAGAAGAAACTCTTGGTGGATTAAAAGTAATTAAAGGTTTTAATGCCGAAGAACGTTTTAATACCAAGTTTCAAGAATCTACAAACCGTTTTTACAATTTTTCAAACACCTTACTAAACCGTCAAAACCTAGCCTCACCAGCAAGTGAGTTTTTAGGTATTGCAACTATTGCTGCATTATTATGGTATGGAGGAAGCATGGTTTTAATAGATAAAAGTCTTTCTGGTGGTGCATTTATAACCTACATGGCATTAGCTTACCAAATATTAACTCCTGCAAAAGCAATAAGTAAAGCGAGTTATAAAGTAAAAGCTGGTAATGCTGCTGCAGATCGTGTGCTTGAAATTATTGATACACCTTCTGTACTTGAAGACAAACCAAATGCTATCACTAAAGAAGGTTTTAATTCTGAAATAGCTGTAAACAATATTTCATTTAAATATGAAGATGATTTAGTGCTTAAAAACTTTACGGTTACTGTTCCTAAAGGAAAAACAGTAGCACTAGTTGGGCAATCTGGTTCTGGTAAATCTACCATTGCAAATCTAGTAACTCGTTTTTATGATGTTAACGACGGAAACATTTCTATTGATGGTGAAGATATTAGAAATCTTACTAAAAAATCTTTACGAAGCTTAATAGGTTTAGTAACACAAGATTCTATTTTATTTAACGAAACCGTTAAAAACAATATCTTAATAGGAAACCCAAGCGCTACAGATGATGAAATTATCAACGCTTTAAAAATTGCCAATGCATGGGAGTTTGTTAAAGACTTACCTAAAGGTATAGAAACCAATATTGGAGATTCTGGAGGAAAACTTTCTGGCGGACAAAAACAACGCTTAAGTATAGCTCGTGCTGTTTTAAAAAACCCACCAATTATGATTTTAGATGAAGCAACTTCTGCACTAGATACAGAAAGTGAACGCCTAGTTCAAGTTGCTCTTGAAAACATGATGAAAAACAGAACTTCTATTGTAATTGCCCACAGACTATCTACCATACAAAATGCAGATAAAATTCTAGTGATGCAAAAAGGAGAAATTGCAGAACAAGGCACACACAAAGAATTAATAGATAAAAATGGTGTTTATAAAAAGTTAGTAGAAATGCAAAGCTTTGAATAATATACACACTGCAAATAATTGAAATAAAAAAAGCTAGAAGAAATTCTAGCTTTTTGTTTATGTTAGATTTGGGGCTTCTAACATTTAGTAGGTTTGATGGTGTAAATATATATCAAATAAATATAGCTACCAAATAAAAAATGTATTTCATCATGCTAATAACGCATTTCATCGATGTTTTTAAGGCTAAACACTTGCTTTTCAAGGATTTAAAAATTTAAAGAAATTTTAAGTTTTTTTCTTCTTTCTAAAAAAAATACATCCTTTTTTAAACTTTTTGTAAATTCATCAGTCTAAAAGGTATAAACTAAATACACTCTGTGTTAAACGAAACCGTTTTTTTACAACAACTACAATCTAAAAACTCTAAAGAACAAGCTTTTAGAGAGTTGATTACACAATATAAAGAACGTTTATATTGGCACATACGTCATATAGTAAAATCTCATGATGATACTGATGATGTATTACAAAATACCTTTATTAAAGTTTTTAAAAATATTGACAATTTTAAAGGAGATAGTAAAATTTACTCTTGGATGTACAGAATAGCAACTAATGAAGCTATAACACATATAAATAAAAATGCAAAAAGATTGCAAATTACTAATGAAGAAACACAAGAATTAGCAATTAATAATTTACAATCTGATGTCTATTTTGAAGGTGATGAAATACAATTAAAATTACAAAAAGCGATTGCTACCTTACCAGAAAAACAACAATTAGTATTTAACATGAAGTATTTTCAAGAAATTAAATACAAAGACATGGCAGAAATATTAGAAACTAGTGAAGGTGCCTTAAAAGCATCTTACCATATAGCAGTAAAAAAAATTCAAGACTATCTTACTAAAGATTAAACCTTTGTCAAAAAAAAGAGTCTATATAATAAGATGAAAACAAATTTAAACAACATAGAAGAATCCGGTTTTAAAGTTCCTGAAAATTACTTTGAAAACCTTGAAGCGTCTATATTAAGCCATGTAAACTTAAAAGATAAAGCTACAGATGCAGGTTTTACTGTACCTAAAGATTATTTTTCAAAAGTTGAAGATGCTATTTTAACTAAGGCTACTAAAAAAGAACCTGTAAAAGTAATTCCTTTAATAAACAAGAAAACTATTTTTTATATATCTAGTGTAGCTGCAGCAATACTGTTACTGTTTAACCTAAATATTTTTAATAATAAGGTTACTTATGACGCTTTAGCGTATGACACAGTAGAAAACTATGTTTTAAATGAAGACATTGCTACAGAAGAATTAGCAACCTTGTTTAATGAAGTAGATTTTTCTGAAGAAGGTTTTGAAGCTATTAGCTTCTCAGACGAAGCAATACAAGATTATATAAATGATAATATAGAACTTAACGACTTATATTGAATAACAAAATAACAATGAAAAAAACAATTATAACATTTTTTGCTTTATTACTATCTATTGCAACTTTTTCACAAGACAAATTAGATAAAGACAAAATCATGACCTTAAAAGTAGCATTCATAACAGAAAACCTTGAGTTAACTACAAATGAAGCACAAAAATTTTGGCCAATCTATAATGCGTTTGAAGAAGCCCAAGATCGTTTACGCGATGCTGCACATGCTTTAAGAAAAAATGCAAATACAGAAACGTTAACAGAAACAGAAGCTAAAGACTTACTAAAACAAATGCAGGATAATAATATAAAACGTATTCAGCTTTATAATAATTATCTAGAAGATTTACAGACTGTATTTACTGCAAAAAAAATAATTAAACTAAAGGAAACAGAAGATAACTTTAGAAAAAAAATGTTTGAAGAATACAAAAAACGAAGAAAAAAGAACAAAGAATAAAACAATAAAAAAGCAGCCCATGGCTGCTTTTTTTATTTAGAATAATATTTTAAACACATGAAAGAGTTTCGTATTTATTACAAATACACTCTAATATTTAATAGTAATAAAAACTATTTAAAAGTTAATTTACTAATTCGCTTTGCTCCTGCTGCATAAGCAACACTATCATTTATAAAACGAAGTGTATAAAAGCCTTCGTCACTTAAATGTTTCCAGGTATTTCCAGAATCGCTACTATAATCAATTCCTTTAAAACCAATAGCAACTAATGCTTTAGCATTACTATTAGGTACATACTGCACACAACTTCTATAACCAGGACTTTGGTTTTGCGCTACTAATTGCCACGTTTTTCCACCATCTGTTGTACGTATTTTATTTGCAGAGCTGTCTGCTGCTTTGGTATAATCTCCTCCAATAGCAAATCCGTTATTCGCATCATAAAAATCAACACTATACATTCCTGTGGTTTCTAATCCTTGTACCATTGGAGTTTCTATGGCTTTCCAGGTTTTTCCTTTATTTGGTGAGTATAATATTCTACTAGCCTTTCCTCCTGTTGCTATCCATGTTTTATCACCTACAATAGCAATATTAGTATCACTTGCTGCAAATGCCGCTTCGCCTTCTTTTGCTTTTGGTAAATCATCACAAGAGAGTTTGTTCCAAGTATTTCCACCATCACGAGTAATTATAATGCTCAAACAATCTTCGGTAGGATCTCCAATTGCAATTCCTTCTTGATCATTCCAAAAAGCCATAGCATCATAAAATGCTTTTTCGTGGTTTTCTTTATACACTATTTTTAAAGAATCTGCATCTATTTTATACAAAAGAGCTGGAGAAGAAATACTTAAAGCAAAACCTGCATTATTGGTAACTGCTAATGCTCTAAAATTTGGTATGATAGTATCTTCTTTTAGTTGAAAAGTTAAACGAGCTTCTTCATCTATGGCATTCTTAGAGATACCTCCTATTCTTCCATCAGAGGTGGCAAAAGAAGCAAATCCGTTAGCATCTACTTCTAACGCACGAACATTTAACAAAGAATCTTTTAATAGAGTTTTTATTTCTACGGTTTTAAAATTTTTAACATGAAGTGGTGTTTCTTTTTTTCCGCAGGAAAACAAAAAACAAAGTACAATTAAAAAAGGAAGGGTATTTTTCATAGGTTTTAAATTTCTATAAAAATAGAAAAGCTTTATGAATAAATCATAAAGCCTTTCTTGCTATTAATCAAAACAAACATCTCTAGGGAATAAGATGCTATACTATATTTTTAATTTCTTATAATTTTTAAAACACTACTATTGTTAACATGTACTAAATACATACCTTTTGAGAAACTAGAAAAATCAATTACAATATTAGAATCGTTTATATTTTTGTCTTGTAACAATAACTGACCTTGCACATTATACACCTGAATACTTTCTATTGCATAAGAAGTATTTGTAATGGTTACTACATTATTTGTAGGGTTTGGATAATATTGTAAGTGATTACTAAAATCTATTTCATTTACAGATAAAGATTCATTATTTGCAGCAAAGGTTGGTAATTGAATGGCAAAATCACCTGTTCCGTTTGGTACTCTTGCATAACCCATATCATCTTCTTGTGCACCAAAGGTTATATTTTCTATTATAGTACCATCTGCATAAGATAAAATGGCACTTTCTCCTCCTGCAGAAAACTTAATGTCTGCATGCAATCCTGTTTGATCATCGTCTTTATCACACCAAACAATTAAATAGCTATCTGGAGCTATTGTTAATCCTGTAGGAAACTGCCAAGCTAATAAATCTTCTGGATCATCAGACAGATATAAATTATCTAAACTTAATGTTTCATCACTAGTATTATATAACTCTAACCAATCGTCATATTCTCCATCTTGATCTGTAACTGTTGTTTCATTGGAAGCCATTAATTCATTAATTACAAGATCTCCTGGTGTTAAGGTTTCGTAAGTTGCTCCTAAAGTATAAAATTCATATTCTGCTCTTGCTGGAGAAAAAGAACCAATATTATCATTTTCTCCATATATATAATATTGCATATAGTCGGCATCAATAACCACATCTACACCATATACATTATCTGCAGAAGTACCATCATTATGCGCACCATCATCATACATTAGTATTTTTGTAAATGGCATGGTTTCATCTGTTCTATATCCTAAATAAACAGCATCTGTATTGGTATCTGTAACAGTTGCAGTAATGGTAACAGTATCTCCTATTATTGGTGTTGTAACAGAAGAAGCTACATTACTTATAGTAGGTTGTGTATTATTAAAATCGGTTTGCGCTAATAAGTACGTGCTTCTTGAACCCATTAAGTTTGCTAATCCTGGCGCTGTATTACCACCTACATTATAATCTGTATCTATATTACCTGTAAATTGAGCATCTGTATAAAACTTATTAGTATCTGCAGCAACTGCTGTGGCAATAATTGCTTGGTAATCATTTGCCATTGTTAAGTAGTTAGAATTACTTATGTTTTCGGTTAAAATGGTTTTATAATGTGCTAAATACATTCTTTTATATTTTGGCACTTCCATTAATTTAGAAAACAACGGAAAATTAGCATCATCTTCATGTAACATATGGTCTAGTTCTGCTTTTTGCGTAGTAGAAGTTAATGTTCCCGATTGTCCTCCTGGTCCACCAGGTCCTCCTGGACCTCCAGGACCACTACTTGTTTCTCCTGTCATACTAAAAACTCCAAAAGACATATTTAAATCCCACATAATAGAATTAAACTGATCATTATCATCCTTATACAAATAATAATTCTGTTTAAATTGCCCAATATAACTGTCTAAGTTTACCAAAACATTATCAAGTGCAAGCATCCAAATTGCCTTATCTACATCTAAAACGTTTTCAATATTTTCTATATCACTATCTAATATATCTGTTAATTCAATTAAATCATCCCAATGTGCCTCTGCAATAGTTGGGTCTGTATCATCATCCGATTTAATTTCATAAGCGTCTTCATAACTAGCAGAATTAGTACCTAAATATTCTAAATTTGGCAAGTTTGTAGTTTCAGGTCCTGCACCATCAGGAGGACTACAGCTAAAAAACGCATTATCTTTAGAGTAAAAATGTTTATCTACAAAAGTTTTTGTAATTGCCTCTGTATTGGTGTACAAACCAATTAAGGTACCATTTACATACACATTAGCATAGTTTGCTTCTGGTGCATCCATGTATTGGTTTACAATATTGTAAGCAATTGTCTCTCTAACAAAAGAAGGATCAAACATCACGTTTGCCAACTTAATATCTTTATAACCTTGATAGTCTTGATCTACATAAGTATCTAATTCTATATGAAAAGGATTTTTAGTTTGGTTAGCATCATAAGAGCTATTTCCTTTATACTTTACACCAACACTATAAAAAGTAGTTCCGTTAATGGTTACAGATGTTGCTTCTGTATAATTATTATCTCCTGCTTTTTCTGCATCTAATAAAGCATCCCAATTGCTTTCTGCAAATTCTATTTCTATGGTCTGTATGGTATTTATATCGTACAAATCCTGCGAAAATGATTTTATAGATATACATAATAATAAAAGAGTAATTAATTGTTTCATAAAAGTTGGTTTTAAAGCTTTTATGTTTAGATGTTATATTTTAAAAAAACTTGTGCCATTTTTAAAAAAAATTATTTTTTTTTATTTTCAAAAAACAAAAGCAAAAGAATAACATCTATTATTAACAAGAAATAAGTATAATTATTTCTAAAATCATACCTTTGCACGTTTTAAAATACTAAAAGTTCAATCTGAATAAATACTTATTTCTGCTATTGAACACCGAATACGAATATATGAGATTACACAGAAATTTATGTTTTGCCACTGTTGATGGACTATTACAGATCTTTAACGAAGGCACATATGCAGATAAAGTTGTACAACAATTATTAAAACGTGATAAACGTTGGGGAAGCAGAGACAGAGCCTTTGTTGCAGAAACTACATACGATATAGTACGTTGGAAACGCTTATATGCAGAAATTGCAGAAGTTAAAGAACCGTTTTCTCGTGATGATGTATGGCGCTTGATTGCTGTTTGGGCAACATTAAAAGGTATTAAACTACCAGATTGGAAATATTTTGAAAATACACCTACTAGAAAAATTAAAGGTCGTTTTGACGAATTCTCTAAAATTAGAAAAATTAAAGAATCTGTTCCAGACTGGATGGATGAACTAGTAGCTAAAGAATTAGGCGAAAATCTTTGGTCTAAAGAAGTTGCTGCTTTAAACTTACAAGCTGATGTTGTTTTACGTGTAAATACACTAAAAACTACTAAAGAAAAATTACAAGCAGAGCTTTTTGACTTAGATATTGAAACCGAAGAAGTTAAAAACCATCCTGATGCTTTAAGATTAAAAGAAAGAACAAACGTCTTTACTACAGATGCCTTTAAAAAAGGTTTCTTTGAAGTACAAGATGGTTCTTCACAAAAAGTGGCAGAATTTCTAGATGTACAACCAGGAATGAAAGTTGTAGATACTTGTGCAGGTGCTGGAGGAAAAACATTACACCTTGCTGCTCTTATGGAAAACAAAGGGCAAATTGTTGCTATGGATATTTATGAAAATAAATTGAAAGAATTAAAACGTAGAGCAAAAAGAGCTGGTGCACATAATATAGAAATGCGTGTCATTGATTCTACTAAACCTATCAAAAAATTATATGATAAAGCAGACCGAGTTTTAATTGATGCTCCTTGTTCTGGTTTAGGTGTTTTACGTAGAAATCCAGATGCTAAATGGAAATTACAACCAGAATTTATTGATAAAATTAAAGAAACACAAGCGCAAATTTTAAGCTCGTATTCTAGAATGGTTAAACCTGGTGGTAAAATAGTATATGCAACATGTTCTATACTTCCTTCAGAAAACCAAGATCAAGTTAAACATTTTTTAACTTCTGAAGCTGGAAAAGATTTTACCTTTGTAAAAGAGAAAAAAATACTATCGCATGAATCTGGTTTCGACGGATTTTACATGGCGTTATTAGAAAAGAAAAAATAAAACTATGAAACAAATTTACACCATACTATTCCTTTTACTAACTCTAACTGTTTCTGCACAGATACCTTCGGGTTACTATGATTCAGCTACTGGTTCAGGATTTACTTTAAAAACGCAATTACATAATATAATTAACAATCATAATGACCAAGGGTATTCTGCAATGGATGGTTTTATTGCTAATTATGATTTAGACCTTTATTATGATGCTGGAGATAGCAACACTATTTTAGATGTATATTCTGAAGATCCTCTAGCTGCAGATCCTTATAACTTTACTCCTGTTGCAAATGAATGTGGAGAATATAGTAGCGAAGGAGATTGTTATAACAAAGAACACGTAATACCAAAATCTGTTTTTAATGACCAAACACCAATGTATAGTGATGCGCACGAATTATTACCTACAGATGGTCGTGTAAACGGTTTTAGAAGCAATTACCCAATTGGTCTTGTAAACGATACACAATTAGTAAGCCAAAGTGGTATTACAAATCCAACTAGAAATGGTAGTAAATTAGGTAATAATTTAAACAGTGGATATTCTGCTGGTTATTCTGGTATTGTGTTTGAACCAATAGACGAGTTTAAAGGAGACATTGCTAGAATTTATTTTTACTTTGTTACTCGTTATGAAGACCAAGTTAGTGCATGGTCTTCTTATGCTATGTTTAATGGTACAGCAGACCAAGCGTTAGACAATACTTTTTTAAGTATTTTAATGACTTGGCATAATATGGATCCTGTATCACAAAAAGAAATTGATAGAAATAATAACATTTACTACAACTATCAAAATAACAGAAATCCGTTTGTAGATCATCCTGAATATGTAAACTTAATCTGGAACACGAATCCAGATACAGAAGCACCAACAGAACCTACAAACCTTATTGCTGCTAACCCAACAGATAACACCATTGATTTATCTTGGACAGCTGCATCAGACAATGTATCTGTAGCATCTTATGATGTGTATATCGATAATGTTTTTAGCTTTAATACAGGCAATACATCTACTACTGCAACAGTTACAGGATTAACTCCAGACACCAATTATTGTTTTACTTTAAAAGCTGTAGATACTACTGGAAACACTTCAGAATTTAGTAATCAAGCATGTGAAACTACTACAAACATGGGCACTGTAGGTGGTGGTAGTGATTTATACTTTTCAGAATATATAGAAGGAAGCAGCTTTAATAAAGTTATTGAAATAGCAAACTTTACAGGTACAACCATTACAGACTTATCTATTTACACATTAAAACTAGCTGCTAATGGTAACGGAACTTGGGGTACAACATATACTTTTCCTTCAGGAGCTTCTATAGCAAATCAAGATGTTTATGTTATAGCTAATGGAGGTTCTACAGTTTGTGAAACAGAATATGATGACCTAAACACAGATATTACTAGTTTTAATGGTAATGATTCTATTGGTCTATTTAAAAATGATGTTTTAATAGATATTATTGGTGATATTAATGACAGTGCAGAATTTGGTAAAGATGTAACTTTAGTTAGAAAACCAGAATTTACTGAGCCTTCAACAACTTTTGATATTACTCATTGGGATAGTTTTGCACAAAACGAATGTTCAAACCTAGGATCACATACACAAGACCTAAGCGTAGATGACTATGTTTTTAATACGGTTAAAATGTATCCTAATCCTACAAACGGAAATACAGTTACTATAATATCTCAAGAAAATCTTACAGTAGAAGTTTATAATATATTAGGTAAAAAAGTAAAAGCACAAACTATTACTTCTAGCCAAAATAAATTAAATATTTCTGGCTTATCTAGAGGTGTATACTTAGTAAAATTAAATTCTGCTACGAGTACTACTACCAAAAAATTGATTAAACAATAAGTACTTGTTTAGCATAAGTAACAAAAGCGACTCTTAGTAGTCGCTTTTTTTGTTTAAAACATCGTGAATAACTAAAAAATTAAGCAATTAATTTATCCTATAAATACAACTAAAAAACTTAAATTTGCTTTTTTGTTAAACCTTATACAACACAACATAAAATGATTCATTTCTTCGGAAACCAAAACAGTAAAATATTTGCTGTTCAAGCAACAAAAGAATTATCAACCCAAACCATTTCAAAATTGACTTGGTTATTTGGCAACCAGCCTAAAATAGAACAAGCATCACTAGATGCTTTTTTTGTTGGTCCAAGAGCAGCTATGATAACTCCTTGGAGCACCAATGCAGTAGAGATCACCCAAAATATGGGTATTTTAGATATTATTAGAATTGAAGAATTTAAAGCTGTATCTGCAGACTTTAAAGATTTCGACCCTATGATTTCAGAAAAATACAACCAATTAAATCAAGATTCTTTTACTATAGACATACAACCAGAAGCTATTTTAGAAATAGAAGATATTGCTGCCTACAATCAGCAAGAAGGTTTAGCGTTAAATGACGAAGAAATTGAATATCTAGAAGGTGTTTCTAAAAAAATAGGAAGACCACTTACAGATTCTGAAGTTTTTGGGTTTTCGCAAGTAAACTCAGAGCACTGTCGTCATAAAATCTTTAACGGAACTTTTATAATTGATGGTGAAGAAAAAGAAGTATCTCTTTTTAAAATGATTAGAGAAACGTCTAACAAAAACCCTAATGAAATTGTTTCGGCATATAAAGATAATGTTGCTTTTGTAAAAGGTCCTATAGTAGAACAGTTTGCTCCTAAAACAGCAGATAAGCCAGACTTTTACCAAACAGAAAACTTTAACTCTGTTATTTCATTAAAAGCAGAAACTCATAATTTTCCAACAACTGTAGAGCCTTTTAATGGTGCTGCAACAGGTGCTGGAGGAGAAATTAGAGATAGACTTGCAGGAGGTAAAGGATCACTACCTTTAGCAGGAACAGCTGTTTACATGACTTCTTATTCTAGACTAGAAGAAGCTAGACCTTGGGAACAAAAAATGGAAGAACGTCCTTGGCTATACCAAACACCAATGGATATTTTAATAAAAGCTTCTAATGGAGCATCTGACTTTGGTAACAAATTTGGACAACCACTTATTTGCGGATCTGTATTAACTTTTGAACATGAAGAAGAAGCGCGTAAGTTAGGTTTTGATAAAGTGATCATGCAAGCCGGAGGAATTGGTTATGGTAAAGCAGAACAAGCTTTAAAAGACACACCTAAAGAAGGCGATAAAATTGTTATTCTTGGTGGTGAAAATTATAGAATAGGAATGGGTGGCGCTGCAGTTTCAAGTGCAGATACAGGAGAATTTGCTTCTGGTATTGAGCTTAACGCTGTACAACGTTCTAACCCAGAAATGCAAAAACGTGCTGCAAATGCGGTTCGTGGTATGGTAGAAAGCGATGAAAACTTTATTGTTTCTATTCATGATCATGGTGCTGGTGGACATTTAAATTGCTTATCCGAATTAGTAGAAGATACTGGAGGTAATATTGACTTAGATAAACTTCCTGTTGGTGACCCAACTCTTTCTGCTAAAGAAATTATTGGTAATGAATCTCAAGAAAGAATGGGATTAGTAATTGCCGAAAAACACCTAGACACATTAAACAAAATTGCAGATCGTGAACGCTCACCTATGTATACTGTTGGTGACGTTACTGGTAATGACAGATTTACTTTTGAGTCTAAAACCAAAGGAGATAAACCTATGGATTTAGCGCTAGAAGATATGTTTGGTAGTTCGCCTAAAACAATAATGACAGACAAAACGGTGAACAGAATCTATGAAGATGTTAACTATACTTCAGATAAAATACTAGACTACCTAGACCAAGTATTACAACTAGAAGCTGTAGCTTGTAAAGATTGGTTAACAAACAAAGTAGACCGTTGTGTTGGTGGTAAAGTTGCCAAACAACAATGTGCTGGACCATTACAATTACCTCTTAATAATTGTGGTGTTATGGCATTAGATTATAAAGGAAAAGAAGGTATTGCAACTTCTGTTGGTCATGCTCCTATTTCGGGATTAATTTCTCCTAAAGCAGGAAGTAGAAATGCTATTGCAGAATCGCTTACCAATATTGTTTGGGCGCCTTTAAAAGATGGATTATACAGTGTTTCACTATCTGCAAACTGGATGTGGCCTTGTAAAAACGAAGGAGAAGATGCTAGATTATACGAAGCTGTTCAAGCGGTTTCAGAATTTGCTATCGATTTAGGTATCAATGTTCCTACAGGAAAAGATTCGCTTTCTATGAAGCAAAAATATCCTAATGAAGAAGTTATTTCTCCAGGTACTGTAATTATTTCTGCTGCTGGTAACTGTAATGACATTACTAAGGTGGTAGAACCTGTTTTTAAGAAAAACGCTGGTAATATTTACTATATCAACCTATCTCAAGATGCCTATAAATTAGGAGGAAGTTCTTTTGCGCAAGTACGTAATAAAATAGGAAAAGAAACTCCTACTATTAAAGATGCTGCACAATTTAAAAACACCTTTAATACCATTCAGCAATTAATTAAAGACAATAAAATTGTTGCTGGTCATGATATTGCTTCAGGAGGATTCATTACTACGTTATTAGAAATGTGTTTTGCTGATACCAATCTTGGTGCTGAACTTGATCTTACCGATTTAGGAGAAAAAGATGCTATTAAATTATTATTTTCTGAAAATGCAGGAATTGTTTTTCAATCGTCTGATGCTTCTGTAGAAAAAGTATTATCAGATGCTAATATTGCATTTTTCAACATAGGAAAAGTTACAGAAAGTGACACCTTAAGCATTATTAACCATCAAGAAGTATTTACCTTAACGGTTTCAAGATTGCGTGATGTATGGTTTAAAACCTCTTTCTTACTAGACCAAAAGCAAACAGCAAATGATTTAGCACAAGATAGATTTGATAATTATAAAAATCAACCACTACAATATACATTTCCAAAACATTTTACAGGAAAACTACCTACTATAAACTCAAAAAGACCTAAAGCAGCTATTATTCGTGAAAAAGGATCTAATTCTGAGCGTGAAATGGCAAACGCCATGTACTTAGCTGGTTTTGATGTAAAAGATGTGCACATGACCGATTTAATTTCTGGTCGTGAAACACTAGAAGACATTCAGTTTATTGGTGCAGTTGGTGGCTTCTCTAACTCTGATGTTTTAGGCTCTGCTAAAGGTTGGGCTGGTGCTTTTATGTATAACGAAAAAGCAAATACAGCATTAAAAAACTTCTTTAAAAGAGAAGATACTTTATCTGTTGGTATTTGTAATGGTTGTCAACTTTGGATGGAATTAGAACTAATTAATCCAGAGCATGAAACACATGGAAAAATGACGTATAACGACTCACATAAACATGAGAGTGCATTTACTTCGGTTAAAATTCAAAAAAACAATTCTGTGATGCTTTCTAGTTTAGAAGGAAGTACACTTGGTGTATGGATTTCTCATGGTGAAGGAAAATTTAGTCTTCCGCTTGACGAAAACCAATACAACATTGTTGCTAAATATGGTTATGAAGGCTATCCGCATAATCCTAATGGTTCAGATTTTAACACTGCTATGCTTTGTGATAAAACAGGAAGACACTTAGTAACTATGCCACATATTGAGCGTTCTACTTTTCAATGGAACTGGGCTAACTATCCTGAAAACAGAAAAGATGAAGTTACTCCTTGGTTAGAAGCTTTTACAAATGCAAAAGCATGGATAGAAGCTAAAAACAAATAAGAAAACAAAATACAATTACAAAAAAGCGGTTTAAGATAATGTTCTTAAACCGCTTTTTATATATCTATACATTGTAACTAGCTACAACAAATTAAACTTACACATTATCTTTTTTTCTTCATTCTAGATCGCATTTGTTTTCTTAGCTGCAAGAAACCATTGCTTAGTTTTCCTTTTTTCTTTAATATAGGAATACTTAAAGTTACCAAAAGAGCAATACAGGCAGCAGAACCTAATCCGCCTCCAAAACCATTAAAATAAGTACTAGTATTTAAAAAGATAACAGTAAAAACTACTCCCGAAATTCCTATTAAAAAATAATTAGATAGTACTTTATAAGAAACCATTCCTACAAAGGATGCTCCAAAGCAAACTAAAGGTAAGTTTTCTGTTAAATACGCAGGTATTAATTTAGAAAACAACAAAACAAATACACTAACAAAAACTCCTACCATAGCAGATGCTCTTACAGCGCCTTGTTTATAATTTACTTGTAAAACATAAGTAAATACAGCAGATACACCTCCTGCTAACAGTAAAATAAAATGTGCTATATCCATTGCGAAATTAAAAATGTAATAAAAAAAGCGAGTGTAACACCTCCAAAAGCTAAAGTACCTAACTTACCTCCTACACCATGAAAAGCATCTTTAGTACCAACTAAAAGTATACCTGTAATACCACTTGCTAAGGTTATAAAAATATAATCTGGCGCAACACTAACATTGGTCATACCTACAAATGCACCACAATAAACAGCAGTTGGCATACCTTGTATAAATGCATTTTTTTTAAAAAAATCTGGAATAAAACTAACACTTAAACCTACTAAACCTGCTGCCAAAACACTACTCAAGCCAAAAGACACACATAGTATATAGGTAATAATAGCTCCAAAAAAAACAAATGCTATAGTTAACACATGTTCTAAACTATGATCTTTAGCGCTTAATGGCGTTTTTTTATAGGTTACAATAAGTAATATTAAGCCTAAAATTACAAATGCAGAAACAAATATGTTATTCTGCTTTTCAAATAATATCGCAGCCAAAAAACCTAAATGGCATAATATTATTAAAATAAAAGAAAGCTGCTTAACATGCTTTTTAATCATAATTGGTATTTAACAGGCTTCAAAAATACATAATATTGCTGTTCTAGCTTTCTGTATTAACACATTTTAATGAAATTAAATTACTTCCTTTTTGCGTATAAAAACCTCATAAATCGTCATTTTATTCCTTTTTCACTTAAAAAAGAACGCTTTTTAGACAGAAACCACAAAAGACGAATTTAAGAATTCTTCAATTATTGCAGGTAATTGCTAACAAATCTACATTCCTTAAAGCTATTTTTATTATAACCGTATTTTTTATGCTTCCTTTTTGTCTTAGTAATTTGAAAACTATTTTTTAATTTCATACTTTGCAGGTCTTCAAATTTAAAATGACTGATGACAGAAATTACGAGACTTTTTGATTTTCCTTATTACCAACTTGAAAAATATAATTTAGATGCTGCTTTAGTAACGAAAAAAAATGGCGAATGGATTAAAACTTCCACTAAAGAATATTTAGATAAAGCAAATGCAGTTAGTAGGGCTTTATTAAAGATGGGAATAAAAAAGGATGATAAAATTGCTTTAATTTCTTCAACAAACAGAACAGAGTGGAATATAATGGATATTGGTATTCTGCAAACTGGAGCACAAAATATTCCTATTTATCCTACTATCTCTGCAGAAGATTATGAATATGTATTAAACCACAGTGAGTCTATTTACTGTTTTGTTTCAGATGAAGGTGTATTAGAAAAAGTACGCAAAGTACAAGCTAATACAAAGGTAAAAGAAGTCTTTTCTTTTAACCATATAAAAGGTTGTAAACACTATTCCGAATTATTTGAACTAGGTAAAGACACTAGTAATCAAAAGGAAGTAGAAGCTAGAAAAGATGCTGTTTTACCAACAGACCTAGCTACTATTATTTACACCTCTGGTACCACAGGAAAACCTAAAGGCGTAATGCTGTCGCATAACAATTTAACTAGTAATGCGCTAGATGCTTCACATCGTTTACCTCTTTTAGACAACAATGATGAAAATAGAGTATTAAGCTTTTTACCTATTTGTCACGTTTTTGAACGTGTACTAATTTATATCTATCAATACGCTGGAGCTTCTATTTATTTTGCCGAAGGAATTGATAAAATTGGCGAAAATGCAAAAGAAATCAAGCCACACTTAATGAGTGTGGTACCTAGACTATTAGAAAAAGTTTACGATAAAATTATTGACAAAGCAGAAGATTTATCTCCTATAAAAAAGGCCTTATTCTTTTGGGCTGTTAAACTAGGAGAACAATGGGAACCTTATGAAGCCAATGGTGCTTGGTATGAATTTAAATTAAAAATTGCCAACAAACTTATTTTTAGCAAATGGCGTGAAGCGCTTGGAGGAGAACTAAAAACTATGGTATCTGGTTCTGCAGCTTTACAAGTTAGACTTTCTCGTGTGTTTACTGCAGCTAAAATGCAGGTAATGCAAGGTTACGGACTAACAGAAACCTCTCCTGTTGTTTCTGTAGAAATGTATCGCGATAATCATTTTAGATTAGGAACCGTTGGTAAACCTATTAAAAACGTAGAGGTTAAAATTGCCGAAGATGGTGAGCTATTAATAAAAGGCCCTAATGTAATGATGGGTTACTACAAAGATTCTGAAAAAACCAAAAGCGTTATGTCTGGTGACTTTTTTCACACAGGTGATAAAGGAGAAATCGATGCAGATGGCTTCCTAAAAATCACAGGTCGTAAAAAAGAAATGTTTAAAACCTCTGGAGGTAAATATGTAATCCCTACCCTTTTAGAAAACGAATTAAAACAATCCCGATTTATAGAACAAGTTATGGTAATTGGTGAAGGCGAAAAAATGCCTGCCGCAATTATACAACCTAACTTTGAATTTATTAAAGAGTGGATTGCTTTTAAAAAGAAAAATATTGGTACTACAAATGAAGAAATTGTAGCTTCAGATATAATTAAAGAAAGAATTCAACAAGAATTAGACGAATGTAATCAACATTTTGGAAAATGGGAACAAATTAAACGTTTTGAACTTACTCCAGAAATATGGTCTATTGACTCTGGTCACCTTACTCCTACTTTAAAAATGAAACGAAGCGTAATTAAATCAATTCATCAAAATCTTTACGATAAAATTTATAGATAAGTAACAAAAAGCTTCTTTAATTAGGAGTTTTGCAATTTATCCGTATTTTTTTTTATATTTATTATGCGTGCATAGTATATTTTTGTATATTTGGGTATCAAAATTACCTAAATGAAAGATGCAACAATAGATTATATACTAAGAACAACTTGGTTAGCTGTTACCAAAATGTATAATGAAGAAGCGTCAAAATTTGATAGCACTATGGCTACAGGTTTTGCATTACTTAGTATAGACCCAATAAATGGTACACCATCTACTTCTCTTGGTCCAAAAATGGGAATGGAAGCAACCAGTCTTTCTCGTACTTTAAAAAACATGGAAAAAAGAGGTTTAATCATTAGAAAACCTAATCCTGAAGATGGTCGTGGCGTACTTATTTTTTTAACCGAATTTGGGGTTAAAAAAAGAAACTACTCTAAAGAAAAAGTACTAACCTTTAATGAAGCAATAAAAAACAATGTAACACCAGAAGAATTAGAAAATTTTCAAAAAGTAGCTGAAGTCATCAACAATATGATTTCAAATAAAAAGATTTACAATAAAAAGAACACACTTTAAAACAAATATGAGCAAACGTAGAATTAAAAAGGTAGCAATTGTAGGTTCCGGAATTATGGGATCAGGAATTGCCTGTCACTTCGCCAATATTGGTGTAGATGTATTATTATTAGACATTGTTCCTAGAGAACTAAACGACAAAGAAAAAGCTAAAGGATTAACTTTAGAAGACAAAGTCGTAAGAAACAGATTAGTTAATGACGCTTTAAAAGCATCGTTAAAATCTAAACCCTCTCCTATTTACAGTCAAGCTTTTGCAAGTCGTATTACCACAGGTAATTTAGAAGACGATATTGCTAAAGTTGCTGATGTAGATTGGATTATGGAAGTTGTAGTAGAAAGGTTGGATATTAAACAACAAGTTTTTGAAAAACTAGAAAAATACAGAACTCCAGGAACCCTAATTACATCAAACACTTCAGGAATTCCAATTAAATTCATGAACGAAGGACGTAGCGAAGATTTCCAGAAACATTTCTGCGGAACACACTTCTTTAATCCTGCACGTTACTTAAAATTATTTGAAATCATTCCTGGACCAAAAACAGATGCTTCTGTTCTTGAGTTTTTAAATGAATATGGCGAAAAATTCTTAGGAAAAACCTCTGTTGTTGCTAAAGATACTCCTGCTTTTATAGGAAACAGAATTGGTATTTTCAGCATTCAAAGTTTATTTCACGCAGTAAAAGATTTAGATTTAACTATTGAAGAAGTAGATAAATTATCAGGACCAGTAATTGGTCGTCCTAAATCGGCAACCTTCCGTACAGTAGATGTGGTTGGTTTAGATACTTTGGTTCACGTAGCAAACGGAATTAGAGAAAACTGTCCAAATGACGAACGTTTAGAGTTGTTTGAATTACCAGATTTCATCAATACCATGATGGAAAACAAATGGTTAGGAAGTAAAACAAAACAAGGTTTTTACAAAAAAAGTGTTTCTGCCGAAGGGAAAAAAGAAATTCTTTCACTGGACCTAAACACCTTAGAATATCGTTCTGCTAAAAAAGCAAAATTTGCTACTTTAGAAATGACTAAAACTATTGATAAAGTAGTAGATCGTTTTAAAGTATTAGTTAAAGGAAAAGATAAAGCGGGTGAATTTTACAGAAAAAGCTTTACTGCTTTATTTGCTTACGTATCCAATCGTATTCCTGAAATTTCAGACGAGCTTTATAAAATTGATGATGCCATGAAAGCTGGTTTCGGTTGGCAACATGGTCCTTTCCAAATTTGGGATGCTATTGGTGTAGAAAAAGGAATCGAATTAATGAAAGCCGAAGGTTTAGAACCTGCTGCTTGGGTTAATGACATGATTGCTTCAGGAAATACTTCCTTTTATACAGTAAAAGAAGGTGCTTCTTATTATTATGATATTCCTTCAAAAAAACAAACAAAAATTCCTGGTCAAGATGCATTTATCATCTTAGATAATATTAGAAAAACAAACGAAGTATTTAAAAATTCTGGTGTTGTTATTGAAGATTTAGGTGACGGAATACTAAACGTAGAATTCCAATCTAAAATGAATACCATTGGTGGAGACGTTCTTGCAGGTTTAAATAAAGGTATTGATTTAGCTGAAAAAGATTTTGCTGGATTAATAGTTGGTAACCAAGCGGCAAACTTCTCTGTAGGTGCAAACATCGGAATGATTTTTATGATGGCTGCAGAACAAGAGTATGACGAGCTTAATATGGCTATTAAATACTTCCAAGATACTATGATGCGTATGCGCTACTCCTCTATTCCAACTATCTCTGCTCCTCACGGAATGGCTTTAGGTGGTGGTTGTGAGTTATCACTTCACGCAGATAAAGTAGTTGCAGCAGCAGAAACATACATGGGACTTGTAGAGTTTGGTGTTGGTGTTATTCCTGGTGGTGGAGGTTCTAAAGAAATGGCGTTAAGAGCACAAGACCTTTTTCAAAAAGGAGATGTACAACTTAATGTTTTACAAGAGCATTTCTTAACTATTGGTATGGCAAAAGTATCTACTTCAGCTTATGAAGCATTCGATTTAAACTTACTACAAAAAGGAAAAGATGTCGTTGTAGTTAATAAAGATCGCCAAATAGCAGTTGCCAAACAACACGCTATGTTAATGGCTAACGCTGGTTATACACAACCTGTAAAACGCAAAGACATAAAAGTACTTGGTAAACAAGCTTTAGGTATGTTTTTAGTAGGAACTGACTCTATGCAAGACTCTAATTACATTTCAGAGCACGATATGAAAATTGCTAATAAATTAGCGTACGTAATGGCTGGTGGTGATTTATCAGAACCAACTTTAGTTAACGAACAGTATTTATTAGATCTAGAGCGTGAAGCATTCCTTTCTCTTTGTACTGAAAGAAAAACATTAGAAAGAATTCAACACATGTTAACCAAAGGGAAACCATTAAGAAATTAGACAGATAGACAGTTAGACACTAGATTATAGACGAATAGAGTTTCAAACAAGATGGGAAGACATAATTTTAAAAAATTAAAAGTTTGGCAAGATGCAATTGCACTAGTTAGTGACAATTACAAATTGACTAGATCTTTTCCCGAAATAGAGAAATTCAATTTAGTTAGCCAAATGAATAGATGTGCAGTTTCTATACCTTCAAATATTTCAGAAGGTTCAAGTAAAAGCACAAATAGACATTTCAAAAAGTATTTAGAGAATAGTCTAGGTTCAGCTTTCGAATGGGAAACACAGTTAATTGTTTCTTACAATGAAAGGTATTTAAACAAAAATAAGTTTGAAGAGTTAGAAAATAAAATATCTCAGATTCAAAAAATGTTAGGAAAATTTATCGATAATTTAGAAGAATAATAACGACACAGAGAATAAGTCTAATTTCTAGTCGTCTAGATTCTAGATTCTTTTTTCAAAAAACAAATAGAACTATGAACAAACAAGCATATATAGTAAAAGCATATAGAACCGCAGTTGGTAAAGCACCAAAAGGCGTGTTCCGTTTTAAAAGAACAGATGAATTGGCTGCAGAAACCATCAAACACATGATGAAAGAGTTGCCAAATTTAGACCCTAAGCGTATTGACGATGTAATTGTTGGTAACGCAATGCCCGAAGGTTCACAAGGATTAAATATGGCACGTTTAATCTCTTTAATGGGATTAGATATTGTAGATGTTCCTGGTGTAACCGTTAACCGTTTTTGCTCTTCTGGAGTAGAAACTATTGGTATGGCAACGGCAAAAATACAAGCCGGAATGGCAGATTGTATTATTGCTGGTGGTGCAGAAAGCATGAGTAGTGTACCAATGACTGGTTTTAAACCAGAATTAAACTACGATATTGTAAAAGCTGGCCATGAAGATTATTATTGGGGAATGGGAAATACGGCAGAAGCTGTTGCTAAACAGTTTAACGTATCTCGTGAAGACCAAGATGAATTTGCATACAATTCACACATGAAAGCGTTAAAAGCGCAAGCTGAAGATCGTTTTCAAGACCAAATAGTACCTATTGAAGTAGAACAAACTTATGTTGACGCTAACGGAAAAAAAGCAACAAAATCATACACAGTAACTAAAGATGAAGGTCCTAGAAAAGGAACTAGCAAAGAAGCTTTAGCAAAACTTAGAGCAGTATTTGCTGCTGGAGGAAGTGTTACTGCTGGTAACTCGTCGCAAATGAGTGATGGTGCTGCCTTTGTAATGGTAATGAGTGAAGACATGGTGAAAGAACTAGGTTTAGAACCAATTGCTAGAATGGTGAACTATGCTGCTGCAGGTGTTGAACCTCGTATCATGGGAATTGGACCAGTAAAAGCAATCCCGAAAGCATTAAAACAAGCAGGATTAAAACAAGATGATTTAGGCTTAATTGAATTAAACGAAGCATTTGCATCACAATCTTTAGCAGTAATTAGAGAGTTACATCTTAATCCAGATATTATTAACGTAAATGGTGGTGCTATTGCACTTGGACATCCATTAGGATGTACTGGAGCAAAACTATCTGTACAACTTTTTGATGAAATGCGTAAGCGTGACATGAAAGGAAAATATGGTGCAGTTACCATGTGTGTTGGTACAGGACAAGGTGCTTGTGGAATATTTGAATTCTTAAATTAGAATAATAAAACTGTCCGGTCGAGCGTAGTCGAGACCTTATGGATCGGACAATATTAAAAAAGTTCTCGACTGCGCTCGAACATACAATTATTAATAAAAAACTAATACAATACTATAAAATGGAAGCAACTGAAAAAGACATCTTAAGAGGAGGTCAATTCTTAGTAAAAGAAACAAAATGTGAAGACGTGTTTACTCCTGAAGATTTTTCAGAAGAACAAACCATGATGAAAGATGCTGTAATGGAGTTCAACGAACGTGAAATCATTGCAAATAAACCAAGATTTGAAGCAAAAGACTATGCATTAACAGAAGAAGTGATGCGTAAAGCTGGTGAATTAGGTTTTTTAGGTGTTGCAGTTCCTGAAGCTTATGATGGTTTAGGAATGGGGTTTGTTTCTACGGTTTTAACTTGTGATTATATTTCTTCTGGTACTGGTTCTTTCAGTACTGCTTTTGGTGCACATACAGGTATTGGTACTATGCCAATTACATTATATGGTACCGAAGAACAAAAACAAAAATACGTGCCTAAATTAGCTACTGGTGAGTGGTTTGGTGCTTACTGTTTAACAGAACCTGGTGCAGGATCTGATGCTAACTCTGGTAAAACTACAGCAGAACTTTCAGCTGATGGAAAATCGTATAAAATTAACGGACAAAAAATGTGGATCTCTAATGCAGGTTTCTGTAGCTTGATGATTGTTTTTGCTCGTATTGAAAACGATAAAAATATTACAGGTTTTATTGTTGAGTATGATAAAGAAAATCCTAACGGAATTACTTTAGGGGAAGAAGAACACAAATTAGGTATTCGTGCCTCTTCTACACGACAAGTATTTTTTAATGATACTGTTGTTCCTGTTGAAAATATGTTAGCGGGTCGTGGTGAAGGTTTTAAAATTGCAATGAATGCATTAAACGTTGGTCGTATTAAACTAGCAGCTGCTTGTTTAGATTCGCAAAGAAGAATTTTAACCACTGCAGTAACCTATGCTAATGAGCGTAAACAATTTAAAACACCTATTGCAGATTTTGGTGCTATTAAAACCAAATTAGCAGAAATGGCTGCTAGCGCTTATGCTGGTGAATCTGCAACCTATAGAGCTGCTAAAAATATTGAAGATAGAATTGCTTTAAGAGTTGCTAGTGGTAACTCGCATCAAGAAGCAGAACTTAAAGGTGTAGAAGAATACGCTATAGAATGTTCTATTTTAAAAGTTGCTGTGTCTGAAGATGTACAAAACTGTGCAGATGAAGGTATTCAAATTTTTGGAGGAATGGGATTCTCTGAAGAAACTCCTATGGAAGCTGCATGGAGAGATGCTAGAATTGCTCGTATCTACGAAGGTACTAACGAAATCAATAGAATGCTAACCGTTGGTATGCTTGTTAAAAAAGCAATGAAAGGTCATGTAGACTTATTAGGTCCTGCTCAAAAAGTGCAAGAAGAACTAATGGGTATTCCTTCTTTTGATACTCCTGATTATTCCGAATTATTTTCAGAAGAAAAAGAAATGATCAAGAAATTGAAAAAAGCATTTTTAATGGTTGCTGGTGGTGCTGTTCAAAAATACGGACAAAACCTTGAAGATCACCAACAATTACTTATTGCTGCTGCAGATATTTTAATTGAAATATACATGGCTGAGTCTGCCATTTTAAGAACAGAGAAAAACGTAAAACGCACTAGCGAAAAAGAGCAATCTGCTCAAATTGCAATGGCTAAATTATATTTATATCATGCTGTAGATATTGTAGAAGAAAAAGGAAAAGAAAGTATTATTTCTTTTGCCGAAGGTGACGAACAACGTATGATGTTAATGGGACTTAAACGTTTTACAAAATATGCAAACTATCCAGATATTGTAGATTTACGTATCGAGATTGCCGAAAAAGTAAAAGCAGAAAACAAATACTGTTTTTAAATACTACGGATTATTAAAATTAAAAACCACTTCAAATTGAAGTGGTTTTTTTATTGCTATATTACTTAAATGCTAAAAAACTAACTTATAATGCCTTTTACTCGCTCTTCTGCAGTTACATTAGATAAATTAATAGCTGTTTCAATTAATGCTAAATGCGAATACGCTTGCGGAAAGTTTCCTAATAAACGTTTGGTTTTAAAATCAATATCTTCACTAAACAAGCCTAAGTGATTACCATAACATAATAGTTTTTCAAATTGTTCTGTGGCTTTTTGCTCCTCTCCTATCTTATATAAACTATTAATAAACCAAAAAGTACAAATAGTAAAAGATGATGAAGGCAAACCAAAATCATCTTTATTTTTATATCTATATAGTAATCCTTCATAACAAAGGTTTTGCTCAATAGCTTTAACTGTACTTACAAACTTTGGGTGTTTGGCATCAATAAAACCATAAGACTCCATGAGTAAAACAGAAGCATCTAAATCTGGTGAGTTATAAGCTTGGGTAAATGCTTGTACTTTTTCGTTCCATGCATTTTCCATAATATCTTTGCGTATTTCCTCTTCTAAAGCTTCCCATTTTGGCAACTTAGAGGTTTTCCCTAAAAGCTTAGATACCTTAATGGCCTTGTCAACTGCTGTCCAACAAAGGACTTTAGAAAAAGTAAAATGTTGATCGCCTTCTCTAAACTCCCAAATACCTTTATCTGGTTCTTGCCAATGCTTACTAACCACCCAAACTATACCTTTGGTCATGGTCCACAGCTCTTCACCATTATCAATATCATTACTAAAGTTAAGTAGTAATTGATGAATAACATCCATTAAAATACCATAAATATCATTCTGTTTTTGCATATAAGCAGCGTTTCCTACTCTAACAGGACTTGAGCCTTTATATCCAGAAAGATGATCTAAAGATTCTTCGGTAAGTTTCTTTTCTCCACTAATACCATACATAATTTGTAATTTCTCATCTTTATCTGGCATTAAATCAATAATAAACCTAAGGTAGCGTCGTGCTATATTTTTATGCCCAAGTTGAGACATTACCTTAATTACCATAGAGGCATCTCGAATCCAACAAAAACGATAATCCCAATTTCTAACTTCACCAATAGTTTCTGGCAAAGACGTAGTTGCTGCTGCTAAAACAGCTCCCGTTTTATCGTAACTCAATAACTTTAAAGTCATTGCACTACGCGATATTTGTTCGTTGTACTTTTTATATGTTGGTGTGCGTTCTAACCAATTTAACCAGTATACTTTAGTACGTTCATACTCTAAACTTGCATATTTTAAATGCGGAACAAATAGTTTTTCATTATAACCTGCCAAGAAAAAATGATCGGCATCTATACTTATTGTATCCCCATTTAATACTGCTTCTTTATCTAAATCGGTATACAAAAATAAGGTGTCATAAGTGTCTTCATTATTCAAACTCACAATAAAATCATCTTTTACATAGGTTGAAGTAACCCCTTTTGCATATTCTAATTTAGGATCATAAGCAACCTGTAGTTCTGGTTTTCCTGAAACGTATTTTATATATCTAATAAATTCTGGAGGCGAATGGTAAGTTCCGTTTGGTTTATGATATCTTGGCATAAAGTCAATAACTTCAAAAACATCATTGTCTTTACTAAAACGCGTAACTAAAATAGCTGTATTTTCTTGATAAAATTGTTCGGTAGTATAACCTTCATCTACCTCAAAACCAAAGCTCCCTCCTATTTCATCATCTAACAGCTTTGCGAATACAGATGCAGAATCAAATTTGGGTAAACAACACCAATCTATGGATGCTTTTTTGGACACTAAAGCGGCACTTCTACAATTTCCTATAATTCCGTAATCTAAATTATTCATTAATTTTTTTGTTTTAAATGATGGTATAACTTGCAATTTCTTTAAATTAACGAAAATCTATAAAACCAACCAAAATATTAGTATGAATAAAACAATAATAGTTTCTAACAGATTACCACTTCAAATTTCAATAGAACAAGATAAACTTAACGTATCACCAAGCGTTGGAGGCCTTGCAACAGGAATGAAATCGGTGCATGCAGAAGGAAATGGTGTTTGGGTTGGCTGGTCTGGAATAACAGATGAAGAACTAGATGCATCCTTAAAAAAAGAAGTAAACGCTAAAATTGAAAAAGAAAAATGTAAAGCCGTTGGACTTACCGAAGAAGATCTTAACGATTATTATTTAGGGTTTAGTAACCGAACGCTTTGGCCTCTTTTTCATTATTTTTTAGAATATAGCGAATTTGAAAACACACAATGGGAAGCCTACAAACGTGTTAACCAAAAATTTGCTGAAGTAGTTTTAGAAACTATTGAAGAAGGAGATACTGTTTGGGTACACGATTACCAATTATTGCTTTTGCCGCAACTTATTAAAGATGTAAGACCAGATGTAACTATAGGTTTCTTTTTACATATTCCGTTTCCTTCTTATGAAATATTTAGAACCTTCCCTTGGCGTGAAGAAATCTTAACAGGTATGCTAGGTGCAGATCTTATTGGTTTTCATACCTATGATTACGAACGTCATTTTTTAAGCTCTGTAAAAAGAATTTTACGCTTAGATGTTAATTTTAATGAAATTACTTATCATGACAGAATTGTTAAAGTAGATTCTTTTCCTATGGGAATTGATTATAACAAATTTCATGAAGCTGCACTCACACATAATAATCCAGATACAAATATATCTGAACTTCAAAAACGTTTAGATGCGCATCTAAATGAAGGAGATGATAAAAAATTCATCCTTTCTATTGATCGACTAGATTACACTAAAGGGATTCCTAATAGGTTAAAAGCATTTGAACATTTTTTAAATACTTATCCGCAATACAAAGAAAAAGTAAGGCTAATCATGTTAGCTGTTCCTTCGCGTTCTAACGTGCCACAATACCAAAGATTAAAACGTGAAACAGACGAATTAGTAGGTCGTATAAATGGTGAATTTTCAACCGTTAGTTGGACTCCCATTTGGTATTTTTACAGATCCTTACCTTTTGAAAACTTAATTGACCTTTATACCTCTTCAGACGTTGCTTTAATTACACCTGTTAGAGATGGTATGAATTTGGTTGCTAAAGAATATGTAGCCACACGTACCAATTTAGATGGTGTACTTATTTTAAGTGAAATGGCTGGTGCTGCCAAAGAAATGAATGAAGCTATTTTAATAAACCCAAATAGTTTTGAAGATTTTGCTACAGCCTTAGATAAAGCATTAACCATGCCTTTAGAAGAACAAAATAATAGAATGAAAATTCTACAAAAGCGTTTAAAACGCTATGATGTAGAAAAATGGGCAAAAGAATTTTTAAGCACCTTAGAAGACACCAACCAATTGCAAGAAATTGTAGTTTCTAAAAAATTAAATACCATAGAAGAAAACAATATTATTGAAAAATTTAAAAAAGCAAAAAACAAATTAGTTCTTCTTGATTATGATGGCACTTTGGTTGGCTTTAAAGACAATCCGCAAGATGCAAAACCAGATGCAGAACTTTTTGCGCTTTTAGATGCTTTTCAAAACCAAGAGAACACAAAACTTTGCCTTATTAGCGGAAGAGATAAAGCTACTTTTGAAAAATGGTATAACCATAAAGATTATGATTTAATTACAGATCATGGTGTTTGGATTAGAGAAGATAAAAAATGGACTCCTTTAGAAATCTTAAAAACCGAATGGATGTCTAATATTAAACCAATACTAGAAACTTTTGTAGATAGAACTCCTGGTACATTTATTGAAGAAAAAGAATACTCTTTGGCTTGGCATTATAGAACAGCAGATCCAGAACTGGCACAAATACGTACTATGGAACTAAATACTGTACTAACCAGTATGGTTACTAATAATGAGTTATCTGTTTTACAAGGAAATAAAGTAATAGAAATAAAAAGTAGCAACGTAAATAAAGGAAGAGCAACAAGCCAACTTTTAATGAAAGATGACTATGATTTTGTTTTAATCATGGGAGATGATTGGACAGATGAATATATGTTTGAAGTAGCACCAGATTATGCCACAACCATTAAAATTGGGTACGTAAAAACAAAAGCAAAATATCAAATCAAAGATCCTAATAAAGTTCGAGAATTGTTAAAAGAACTCGTTTAAAAAACCCTTTTTAATTACCATTTTTTTAACAATAACACCTTTAACCACTCGCTTATATTTTTGTAAGTTTGAGTAAATTTATAGCAATGAAATCACCTTTATTTTTCCTAGTTGTTTTTTTAATATTTCCTTTAACGTATAGTAATGCGCAGTTATTACAAGAAAAAAACAATTTTACCAGACAAGATACTTTACGCGGAAGCATTACTCCAGAGCGTGAATGGTGGGATTTAACTTATTACCACTTAGATATAGAGGTATATCCTGAAGAAAAATCTATTGCAGGAAAAAACACTATTCAGTATAGAGTTTTAAAACCATATCAAGTGCTACAAATAGATTTACAAAAGCCTTTACAGCTTACTAAAGTGACGCAAAATGGTAAAGAATTAGAAATAAAACATGATGGTAATGCGCATTTTGTAATGTTAAAAGACCAACAAAATATTGGAGAAATAAATAGCGTTATTGCCTATTATCAAGGAAAACCTCGCGAAGCTATTCGTGCTCCTTGGGATGGAGGAATCTCTTGGAAAAAAGACAATAACAATAAGCATTTTATTGCATCCTCTTGCCAAGGACTTGGTGCTAGCGTTTGGTGGCCAAACAAAGACCATATGTATGACGAAGTAGACAGTATGGATATTAGTGTAACCATACCTAAAGGTTTAATGAATGTTTCTAACGGAAGACTTAAAAGTGTTGTAGACAATAATAATGAAACAATTACCACCAATTGGCATGTTGCCAACCCAATAAATAATTATGGTGTAAATATAAATATTGGTGATTATGCTAATTTTTCTGAAGTTTTTAAAGGAGAAAAAGGCGATTTAGACATGAATTATTATGTGCTAAAAGACAATCTTGAAAAAGCAAAAGAGCACTTTAAAGATGCTCCTAAAATGATGAAAGCTTTTGAGCATTGGTTTGGTCCTTATCCTTTTTATGAAGACAGTTTTAAATTAGTAGAAGTTCCTTATTTAGGTATGGAACACCAAAGTTCTGTAACCTACGGAAACCAATATAAAAAAGGGTATTTAGGTAAAGACCTTTCTGGAACAGGTGAAGGTTTAAAATTTGACTTTATTATTATTCACGAAGCTGGTCATGAGTGGTTTGCAAATAATATTACCAATGTAGATATAGCAGATATGTGGATTCATGAAAGCTTTACCAACTATTCAGAAAATCTGTTTTTAGATTATTACTATGGAAAAGAATCTTCTGCTAAATATGTAATAGGAACTAGAAATGGTATTAGAAATGACAGACCTATTATTGGTCAATACAACGTAAACCATGAAGGTTCTGGTGATATGTATAACAAAGGTGGTAATATGCTACACACCTTACGCCAACTTATTGAAGATGATGAAAAATGGAGACAAATTTTACGTGGTTTAAACAAAACCTTTTACCACCAAACGGTTACTACAGAACAAGTTGAAAATTATTTAAGTGAACAATCAGGAATAGATTTAACTGCTTTTTTTAATCAATATTTAAGAGATACTAGAATTCCTACGCTTGAATACAAAATAGAAAACAAGCAATTAAAATATAGATGGACAAATATAGTCGATGGTTTTGATATGCCAATTCAAGTACTTATAGCTAATAAAACACAATGGATTTTCCCTAATAATACCTGGAAAACATTATCTATAAAAAGTGATACTATTAAAATTGATGAAGATTTTTACGTAAAATCTATAAAGCTATAACACCAATGTCTTTAGTAGAGCTTTACTTTAAATCGGATACGGAATGGCGTGAATGGTTGCATGTTAACCATGACAACAGTAATGGTATCTACCTCATCTTTTATAAAGTAGACCACGAAAAAGAAAGTATGCGCTGGGAAGAAGCAGTAAGAGTTGCTTTATGTTATGGTTGGATTGATAGTACTGTAAAGAGTTTAGGAAACGGAAAACGCAGACAATACTTTTGTAAAAGAAATGCTAAAAGTGTGTGGAGTGCTGTAAACAAAAAACACATTAAAGATCTATTGGCTAAAGATTTAATGCATCCTAAAGGAATGGAAAGCATTAAAATTGGTAAACAAAACGGAAGTTGGTCTGCTTTAGATCCTGTAGAAAAAGGCATCATTCCTGAAGCTTTACAACTTGCTTTTAGCAAAAACCCTAAAGCCTTTGAAAATTACAACAACTTTGCTCCTTCTTACAGAAAACAATATTTGTATTGGTTACATAGCGCAAAACGAGAAGCTACAAGAGAAAAAAGAATTTCTGAAATTATAAAACTTTGCCAAGCCAATATTAAATCTAGAAATTCTCGGTAAACGCATAAACTTGGTAAACCTATAAAGGAGAATAATAGTTCTGCTTCTTTCATAAATAAAACGGAAGAATATTAAATTCTTCTATCTAGAGGTCTTCATAAAGTAAAAGGATACTTTATTTATAAGTGAAAGGCTTTTTTATTATTTCGACTGAATATAAAATGCTATAAAAATGAATATTCAAAAAATAAATTTTACAAACGCTGAAGGGCAACAATTAGTTGGTAGGTTAGAGCTCCCAATAAACCAACATCCTCATAACTTTGCCATATTTGCCCATTGTTTTACATGCAATAAAAACTTATCTGCTGTAAAAAATATAACCCGTGAATTAACAGCTAACGGTTTTGGTGTATTGCGTTTTGATTTTACAGGTTTAGGAGAAAGTGAAGGTACCTTTGAAGACACCAACTTTTCAGGAAATGTAGAAGATTTAATTAGTGCTTCTAATTATTTAAAAGAAAACTATACTGCTCCTACCCTTTTTATTGGTCATTCTTTAGGTGGAGCTGCTGTTATTTTTGCAGGATCAAGAATACCATCGGTAAAAGCTATAGCTACTATAGGAGCGCCTTCTAACCCAAAACACGTACAGCATTTAATACAAAACAGCGTTGCAGAAATAAATGCAACAGGAAAAGCAAACGTGCAAATTGGCGGAAGAGCATTTACCATTAAAAAACAATTTTTAGAAGATATTGAAACCAAATCGCTACCTCAGGTTGCTAAAAAATTAGGCAAAGCGTTATTGGTTATGCATTCTCCTCAAGACACCACTGTTGGTATAGAAAATGCAGAAGAGATTTATGTAGCAGCAAGACACCCTAAAAGTTTTGTAACGCTTGATGGTGCAGACCATTTATTAATGAAAAAAGAAGATTCTATTTACGCAGGAAGCGTTATTGCTACTTGGGCAAAACGATATATTTCTATTCCTAAAACAGAAAAAATTAGTACTTCGCACCAAGCGGTAGCTAGCCTAGATGCGCAAGATGGTTATACCACACAAATGACTGTAGGAAACCATACCATGATGGCAGATGAGCCTATAAGTTATGGTGGTAATGATTTTGGTCCTTCGCCTTATGAGTTAGTTTCTGCAGGACTTTCTGCTTGTACTGCAATAACAGTACAAATGTATGTAAAACGAAAAGATTGGGATTTACAAAATATTGAAGTCCATACCTCACACACTAAAATTGCAAAGCAGGTAGCTGTGAATGGTGAAAATAAAGAAGTAAAAATAGATACCTTTAATAGAGATATTAAACTTACCGGAAATTTAGACGAAAAACAAAAACAACGTATTCTTCAAATTGCTAACAAGTGTCCTGTACACAAAACCTTGCATAGTGACATACAAGTGCTTACTAAATTGGTTTAATTCGTTATCTTTTAAAAAGTAAGTAAAGAATCTCATTAGTTATATAATGAAATTCTTTACTTATTTTTCCTTTAAAAAATTATTACACTTTTCTTATAATCCACTAATAAAACTACCATAAGGATCTTTAAACTGAATCCCTTCGGTAAAACGATGTTTACTCAATAGCTTATACTCTACTAAAGCCCAAAGCACAAATTCTTTTACAAAATAGCTTTCTTCTTTTGAAAGTTTTGGTTGGTGTTCTGCTAATAAATCGTCTAAAGGAGCTACTGCATCTAATAGTGCTTTGTATTCTTTATCACGCAAATCATCTAACAACTCAAATCCGTCTGCATTATTAAAAAACCAGGATACAATATCATCATAAGGACTTGTATCTTCTTGTTTTTTTAATTTTTCAATCTTCGGAAAAAACTCAGGAAACAAACTTTTTACAGCTTCACCAATTAAGTTATAAGCTACTTGTGCTGCACCTTCTTGTTCGCCTTCATAAACCAATTCTACCTTACCTGTAATGGCAGGAATAATCCCTAAAAAGTCAGACAAACGTATAGTAGTATCTGCATCTTCAGACTTTAAAGCTCTTAATTCTGCTGTGCTTAACAAATTTTCAAAAGCAGTAATACTTAAACGAGCACTTACACCACTTTTTTCGTCTATAAAATCACTATCACGAGCCTCAAACACAATTTGTTCTAGCAAATCTTTGGCTAATTCTGGTACGTGAATACTTTCTTTTTGTCTGGCATCAGACTTTGCCTCTTGTTGCGTAATAATTTTAGCCGTTTCAATATCTGTTGGATAATGCGTTAATATTTGCGAGCCAATTCTATCTTTTAAAGGAGTTACTATGCTTCCTCTATTGGTATAATCTTCTGGATTTGCGGTAAATATAAACTGCATATCTAAAGGCAAACGCAATTTAAATCCACGTATTTGTATATCTCCTTCTTGTAAAATATTAAACAAAGCCACTTGAATTCTGGCTTGTAAATCTGGCAACTCATTAATTACAAAAATACAACGGTTTGCACGTGGTATCATTCCGTAATGAATTACGCGATCATCTGCATAACTCAATTTTAAATTTGCGGCTTTTATTGGGTCTACATCACCAATAATATCTGCTACAGTAACATCTGGTGTTGCTAATTTCTCTGCAAAACGCTCGCTTCTGTGCATCCAGGTAATTGGTGTGTTATCTCCTTTTTCTTTAATTAATTCTGTTGCAAAACGAGATATTGGTTGTAATGGGTCGTCATTAATTTCAGAGCCTGCTACCACAGGAATATATTCGTCTAACAAATTCAGCATCAAACGTGCTAAACGTGTTTTTGCTTGTCCTCTTAATCCTAAGAAGTTAATATTATGTCTAGATAAAATGGCGCGTTCTAATTCAGGAATCACCGTATTTTCATAACCATGTACTCCTTCAAAAACAGTAGTTTTATTCTTTATTTTTTCAATTAAATTATCTCTTAATTCATCTTTTATAGACTTGCTTTTATATCCAGCGTTTTTTAAATCGCCTAAAGTATTTATAGTATCTATTTTCATATTATATTTTTAGTGAAGAGAAGTTAGAATCAAGAAAAAAGACCTTAAATACTTGTCAATAATTCTCTTTTCTTATCTCTTTATTCTTTAATCTTATTTAGCCTTTAATTCTTTTTTTTCTATTGGTATCATAATCTTCAAAAATCATTTCTCCTAAACCTTTAAGTCCTGTGTAAAATGCTTTTCCTTGGTTGGCTCGCGTAAATTCTTGAACAAACTGCATTAAATAAGGGTCTTGAGCAATCATAAAAGTGGTAATAGGAATATGTAATTTTCTAGCTTGTTGGGCTTGTGCATAACATTTATTGGTGATATACGGATTTAAGCCGTTACTGTCTTTATAATAAGTACCATCTGGCAAACGCAAACAACTTGGTTTACCATCGGTTATCATAAAAATTTGTTTGTTAGTGTTACGTTTACGGCGTAATAAATCCATTGCCAATTGTAATCCTGCAACCGTATTTGTATGATAAGGACCTACATTTAAATAGGGTAAATCTTTAATTTTAATTGGCCAAGCATCATTACCAAACACTAAAATATCTAAGGTATCTTTTGGGTAACGTGTAGTTATTAATTCGGCTAAAGCCATAGCTACTTTTTTGGCAGGAGTAATTCTATCTTCTCCATAAAGAATCATACTGTGGCTAATATCTATCATTAACACCGTACTCATTTGCGATTTGTGTGTGGTTTCTTCTACCACCAAATCATCTTCAGTTAAATTAAAATCGCTAATACCATGATTTATTTGCGCATTACGTAAACTCTCTGTCATAGACACCTTATCTAAAGCATCACCAAATTGATAGTTTCTAAAATCTCCTGTGTGTTCATCTCCTATTCCTACACCTTTACTTTTATGGTTTCCAGAGCCACTACGTTTAATGTTTCCAAAAATTTGGTCTAGTGCAGATTGCCTTATGGCACGTTCGGTTTTTGCGGTAATTGCATTTCCTTTTTTTCCGTTAGGTTTAATTTCTTCTCGAATATATCCTTTAGCTTTAAGGTCTTCAATAAAGTCGTCAATAGTATATTCTGGAGTAGTTAATTTATACTCTTTATTTAAATCACGAAGCCAACTTATTGCTTCGTCAAAATCTCCAGAAGTATGTGTTATTAACTCTTTAAAGATATCAAAAAGTTTTTCAAAAGGAGATTGTGAAGGAGCTTGGTACGTTTTAAATACAAAGCCCTTTTTATATATATTTTCTTTTTTCATAGCTGTATAAAAATACAACTATTTCAAGTTAGTTTTAATATTTTAACAAAATTATTCTACGTGCTTTAAGCCTTCCATATCCTCAATACGTATATGTTTACCAGAAGTAGAGATAAGTCCTTCTTTTTTAAATTGAGACAAAATTCTAATTGCAGACTCTGTTGCTGTACCTACTACATTAGCATAATCTTCTCTAGATAATAAAACATTAAAATAATTATTAGAGTCTACACCAAAATGATCGTGAATATAGATTAAAATTTCGGCCAAACGTTGCTTTACAGATTTTTGAGCCATATTAACAATAATGTCATCACTTTCTCTTAAATCATAAGCCATTTGCTGTAATACATCTAGTGAAAATTCAGGGTTTTTATGTAAATCAGTCATAATCTCCTGCTTTGGTATAAAGCAAACTTCCATATCATTAAGTGCTACAGCACTTAAATTAGCAGACTCATCTACCACTAAAGATCTTTGGCCTAATAAATCTCCTTTTACTACTAGTTTTACTATTTGATCTCTTCCGTTAGCACTTAACTTTGAAAGTTTACAGATGCCATCTTTAATACAATAAACCCCGTTTAAAGTTTCTCCTTCGTCAAAAATCACTTCTCCCTTTTTTATAAATTTTGAAGTTTTACAACCAGAAATTCTTACTAACTCATCTTTAGTCAACGCTTTTAACGAATTAAATTTTCTAACTATACATTGTTCACATTTACTCATAGGGTATATTTCTAGTGTTCCGTAAATTTAATTAAAAACTGACAAATATCATATTTTAATTTAACAAGTTTTAAGAATTTTGCTACAGGTATAAATGAGCAAATATTATGGACAAGTCTACTTGTTTTCATTGTGGTGATCCTTGTGATTCTACAATTATAAAATACAACGAAAAAACATTTTGTTGTAATGGCTGTAAAACGGTTTATGAAATTTTTTCTGAAAATGATTTAACTTGTTATTATGACTTGCAAGCAGCACCAGGAGCAGTTCCTAAAGAAATTCAAGGGAAATATGATTTTCTGGGGCAAGAAAACATTATTGAAAAACTAACCGAATTTAATGATGGCAACACACAAATTGTCACGCTTTATATACCGCATATTCACTGTAGCTCCTGTATTTGGATTCTAGAAAACGGAAATAAATTAAATCCAGGTATTACTGCTTCACAAGTAAATTTTGGTAAGAAAACGGTTCGTGTTACTTACAATACCGAAAAGACATCACTTAAAGAAGTGGTGTTACTTTTAAGTAGTATTGGTTATGAACCATATATTTCTTTAGACGATTTTAAAACAGGAAAAGAGCATATTAACAGAAGTCTTATTTATAAATTAGGTATTGCTGGTTTTGCTTTTGGTAATGTCATGTTTTTATCGTTTCCAGAATATTTTGAAGTTGGCGAATTTTGGCTAGAGCAATACAAACACCTGTTTAGATGGCTCATGTTTAGTTTTTCACTACCTGTAGTTTTTTATTCTGCTCAAGATTATTTTATTTCTGCATATAAAGGTTTACGTGCAAAAATTTTAAACATAGATGTGCCAATTGCACTCGGTATTACTGTTTTATTTGTAAGGAGTACTGCTGAAATTATTTTTGATTTAGGTTCCGGATTTTTTGATAGCTTAACGGGTTTGGTTTTCTTTTTATTACTCGGAAAATTTTTTCAACAAAAAACATATTCCTTCCTATCGTTTGAGCGTGATTATAAATCCTATTTTCCTATTGCTGTAACTAAAATTTCTTCGGAAGAAGGAGAAACTCCAATTCAAGTTTACGAAATAAAAAAAGGAGACCGATTACTAATAAGAAATGAAGAGTTAATTCCTGTTGACGGAATACTCATTAACGGAAAAGCAAGAATTGATTACAGTTTTGTTACAGGAGAATCAGAAACCGTTAGTAAAAAATCTGGAGATAAACTCTTTGCTGGAGGTAAACAAACTGCTGGAATTATGGAAATGGAAGCCATTAAATCTGTAGAACAAAGTTACCTCACACAATTATGGAGTAATGATGTGTTTAGTAAAAATAAAGAAGATGCATTTAAAACCTTAACCAATAAAATTAGTAAACAGTTTACCATTGCTGTGTTAAGCATTGCTGTTATAGCTACCACTTTTTGGCTATTTGTAGACACTTCTAAAGCCATGAATGTATTTACAGCCGTGTTAATAATTGCGTGTCCTTGTGCTATTGCACTCTCTGCTCCTTTTACCTTTGGTAATTTGCTTCGTATTTTTGGAAAACAAAAATTTTATGTAAAAAACGCTTCGGTTATTGAACAATTAGCAGCTATAAACACTATAATATTTGATAAAACAGGTACCATAACTTCCAACAAACAAAGTACAGCTACCTATGAAGGGGAAACACTTTCTAATTCTGAAGAGATATTACTAAAAAACACCCTTCGTGGTTCTAACCATCCATTAAGTAGAACGCTTTATAACATTCTTGAAGAAAACAATATTATAACACTAAATCATTTTGAAGAACATTTAGGTAAAGGTATTGAAGCATCACATAACAACGAAAACATTAAAATTGGTTCTGCTAGTTTTGTTGGTTCTACAGAAACTTCGGTTTTAAACACTGCAGTGCATATTAGTACCAATAATACGTATAAAGGAAAGTATACTTTTTATAATAGTTATAGAAAAGGACTAGCTAAACTTTTTAACAAGCTTAAAAAACATTACGATTTGGTAATCCTGTCTGGAGATAATGAAGGCGAATTAGATAATTTAAAAAAATTACTGCCTACCAAAACAAAGTTGATTTTTAATCAAAAACCAAACGATAAATTAGAGTACATAAAATACCATCAAACCGAAGGAGCTAAAGTACTCATGATTGGTGATGGTTTAAATGATGCAGGAGCATTAGCACAAAGTAATGTTGGTATTGCTTTATCTGAAAACGTAAATGTATTCTCTCCTGCTTGTGATGCCATTTTAGATGCTTCAAAATTCAATCAACTTTACAATTATATCAAAGCATCAAAAAGTGCTATAAAAATTATAAAATGGAGTTTTGTTTTATCCTTTATATACAACATTATTGGGTTATATTTTGCAGTTACAGGGCAATTAGCTCCTGTTGTAGCTGCAATATTAATGCCTTTAAGTTCTATTAGCATTGTAGTATTTACAACCATTGCTACTAATATTTTAGGACGAAAATTAAAATAGAAACAAGTAAACCGCTTTTTATTTTAATCTATATGCATGTAATAAATGATATTATTTTTTAAACATGATAAAAATCATGTTTTAAAAAAGTGTTTTCCTGTAGTTTTGAACCATAACTTCTAATAGGTATGAGCGTTATATATATATTACTAACTATCAGTATTTTAGTTGCAATTCTTTTTTTTGCAGCTTTTATTTATGCTTTAAAAAGAGGACAATTTGATGACAACTATACACCATCGGTTAGAATGCTTTTTGAAGACGAACTTGTTAAAGATCAAACTAAATCAACTATAAAAACTAAAAAGACGAATTAATTATTATGGAAGTACAACAATTTTATTACGATAACAAAATCGTTAAAAATTTCCTTTACGCTACCATTTTTTGGGGAGTTGTAGGAATGGCTGTTGGCTTAATGCTGGCATATTTTTTCATTTTCCCAAATTACACCGAAGGTATTTCTTGGCTAAGTTTTGGTCGTTTAAGACCATTACATACCAATGCTGTAATTTTTGCCTTTGTTGGTAATGCTATTTTTGCTGGTGTGTATTACTCTACACAACGTTTACTTAAAGCAAGAATGTACAGTGACCTATTAAGTAAAATCAACTTCTGGGGTTGGCAAGCCATAATTGTTGGTGCTGCCATTACATTACCTTTAGGGTATACAACAACAAAAGAATATGCCGAATTAGAATGGCCTTTTGATATTGCTATTGCTGTTATTTGGGTGGCTTTTGGTATTAACCTTATTGGTACCATGCTTAAAAGAAGACAACGTCATTTATATGTAGCAATTTGGTTTTATATAGCAACATTTGTAACCGTTGCTGTACTTCATATCTTTAATAATTTAGAGCTACCTATTAGTGCAATGAAAAGTTATTCTGTATATGCAGGAGTTCAAGATGCTTTAGTACAATGGTGGTATGGTCATAACGCAGTGGCATTCTTTTTAACAACGCCATTTTTAGGTTTAATGTACTATTTTGTTCCTAAAGCTGCTAACAGACCTGTATACTCTTATAGATTATCTATAGTTCACTTTTGGTCTTTAATCTTTATATACATTTGGGCAGGACCTCACCACTTATTATACACTGCTTTACCAGAATGGGCACAAAGTTTAGGTACTGCTTTTTCTATAATGTTATTAATGCCTTCTTGGGGAGGAATGATAAACGGACTTTTAACACTTCGTGGTGCTTGGGATAAAGTGCGTACAGATCCTGTTTTAAAATTTATGGTTGTAGCAATTACTGGTTATGGTATGGCTACTTTTGAAGGCCCAATGCTTTCGCTTAAAAATGTAAACGCAATTGGTCACTTTACCGATTGGATTATTGCACACGTACACGTTGGTGCTTTAGCATGGAATGGGTTCTTAACCTTTGGTATGATTTATTACCTAGTTCCTAAATTATTTAAAACTAAATTATTCTCTACTGGTTTAGCTAATCTACATTTCTGGGTTGGTACATTAGGTATCATAATGTATACCTTACCAATGTATGTTGCTGGATTTACACAAGCTAGTATGTGGAAACAATTTAATCCTGATGGTACATTAGTATATGGTAACTTCTTAGAAACCGTTACCGAAATTATGCCTATGTATTGGATGCGTGCTATTGGTGGTACACTATATATAGCAGGTATGTTTATTCTAGTTTACAACGTAATTGTTACTATTAAAAATGGTAGTAAAGTTACAGATGAATTAGCCGAAGCTCCTGCATTACAACATGTATCTAAAAGACGTGTTGCTGGTGAAGGATGGCACACTTGGTTAGAACGTAAACCTATTAAATTAACTATTGGTGCAACCATTGCTATTTTAATTGGTGGTATTGTACAAATAGTACCAACCATTATGGTTAAATCTAATATACCAACTATTGCTAGTGTAAAACCATATACTCCTTTAGAATTAGAAGGACGTGATATTTACATTCGTGAAGGTTGTGTTAGTTGTCACTCACAAATGGTAAGACCGTTTAGAAGTGAGGTAGAACGTTACGGAGAATATTCAAAAGCAGGAGAATTTGTATATGACCATCCTTTCTTGTGGGGAAGTAAACGTACAGGACCAGATTTACATCGTATAGGAGGAAAATACTCTGATAACTGGCACCTAAACCATATGTATGATCCGCAAAGTACTTCTTCTGGTTCTATCATGCCATCTTATAAATGGATTGTTAAAGATGAATTAGATAAATCTATGACAGAAGCTAAAATGAAAGCCATGGTACAATTAGGAGTTCCTTATACCGAAGAAGAAATAGCAAATGCACAACAAGCTATGCTAGAACAAGGTACTAAAATTGAAAAAAACCTATATGCAGATCCTGATTTTGCGCAAACCTATGAAGCGGATAAAGCTGCTGGAGGACCAGAATTTGTTGAAATGCGTAATCGTGAAATAGTTGCACTTATTGCTTACTTACAACGCTTAGGTACTGATATTAAAGTAAAAGATATAGAAACAGCTCAAAACTAGAATTATGTTAAAATTTGTAAAAAATTATATGGACAGTATTTCTGGAATTGAAGTATATCCAATCATATCCTTATTAATTTTCTTTGGCTTTTTTGTAGTTCTTTTTTTGTGGGTTTTTACAGCAAAAAAAGAGTACATACAAACAGTAAGTAACATTCCATTAGAAAACGACAACCAAAACCAAACAGAAAAATGAAAAATTTTATACCATCTTGGATAAGAGTACCTGTTATATTCTTTATCATATTCGGCCTAGTAGAGTATTTTGTAGACTCTGCTGGTAGTAAACCTGCATTTATTGAGCAACCTATAATTATGCTATTCTTATTATTAGTATTAGTTATACTTATAGCTACAGAAGCTATTGTTGGCTCTATGGACAACATACTTTATCAAAGTTTAGACGAAGAAGCTAAAGCTAGATATGAAGCTTCTAGTAAAGCAAAAAAACCTAAATTTATTATCTGGTTAGAAGAAACCTATATTAAATTATTAGGAGCTAAACCTATACAAGAAGAACACGAAATCATTTTAGACCATAATTATGATGGTATTAAAGAACTAGATAACAACTTACCACCATGGTGGGTATATAGTTTTTATATCTCTATCGTTTTTGCAGCTATTTACTTACTTAAATTTCATGTATTCAATGGTGAAAACCAATACCAAGAATTAGAACAAGAATATGCTCAAGCTAAAATTGATTTAGAAGAATACAAAAAAACAGCTAAAGATTTAGTAGATTTTAATACTGTTGAAGTTTTAACAGATGCTGCAGATTTAGCAAACGGAAAGAAAATTTTTGAAACCAACTGTGTCGCTTGTCATAAAGCAGATGGTGGTGGTGGAATTGGACCTAACCTAACCGATAACCACTGGATTTTAGGTGGTGGAATTAAAAATGTTTTTAGAACCATTACAGAAGGTGGTCGTAACGGAAAAGGAATGATTGCCTGGAAACAAAGTTTAAAACCATCAGAAATTAATCAAGTAGCTAGTTACGTATTACAATTTCAAGGTACAACTCCTGCAGAACCAAAAGCAGCAGAAGGTGATATTTGGGAAGAAACTCAAGAATAAGAACCTAAAGAATAAATATTTTGGAAACTCCAGAAAACGAATCATTTAGAGACAGTATTGGAACCATAAATGAAGAAGGAAAACGAGCTTGGGTATACCCCAAAAAACCAAGCGGTAAATTCTATGAAAAGCGTAAAATAGTAAGTTATATCTTATTAGCTTTTCTTATCGCTGCTCCTTTCATTAAAATTAATGGCAACCAGTTTTTAATGTTTAATATATTAGAACGTCGTTTTAATATTTTCGGATTTCCTTTTTGGCCGCAAGACTTTCACCTCTTTGTAATTTCTATGATTATTGGTGTCATTTTTGTCGCTTTATTTACTGTTGGGTTTGGACGTATTTTTTGCGGTTGGATTTGCCCACAAACCATATTCTTAGAAATGGTTTTTCGTAGAATTGAATATTGGATTGATGGAGACAGAAACAAACAGCGTAAATTAGACAAACAAAAATGGGATGCCGAAAAAATTAAAAAACGACTTTTAAAATGGTTTCTATTTTTAGTCATTTCTTTTGTAATAGCTAATGTGTTTTTAGCCTATTTAATAGGAAGTGATAAACTTTTAAACTATATCACAGATGGTCCTTTTGAACATTTAGGAACCCTATTTCCTTTATTAATATTTACTGCTGTTTTCTACTTTGTTTTTGCTTGGTTTAGAGAACAAGTATGTATCATTGCTTGTCCTTATGGTAGATTACAAGGTGTACTTTTAGATAATAAATCTATTATTGTTGCCTATGATCATGTAAGAGGTGAAGGTGAAAATGGAAGAAAAAAATTCAGAAAAAATGAAGATAGAGAAGCTTTAGGTCATGGTGATTGTATAGATTGCTTACAATGTGTACATGTTTGTCCTACAGGAATTGATATTAGAAACGGTACGCAATTAGAATGTGTAAACTGTACTGCTTGTATTGATGAGTGCGATCATATTATGGAAAGTATTAATCTTCCAACAGGATTAATTCGTTATGCTAGTGAAAATGAAATAGAAAAAGGCGAAAAATTTAAACTCACCGCAAGAATGAAAGGCTACATAGCTGTTCTTGTTATACTTGTTGGTGTTTTAAGTGGTATGCTACTTTTAAGAAATGATGTAGAAGCAAGAGTATTAAGACTACCAGGACAATTATATGAACACAAAGGGGAAACCATAATAAGTAACGTTTTCACCTATAAGTTAGTGAATAAAACAACTCAAGAAATTGAAAACATTAACTTTAAACTTAGAAAATATAACGGAGAAATAAAACTAGTTTCCACCACAGATAATTTTATAGTTCCTGCTCAAGGTATTGCAGAAGGAACCTTATTTATTGAAATAGATAAAAGCCAACTAAAAGGAGACAAAAACAAGCTCATGATAGATGTGTATAGTGGTGATAAACTAATTGATAATACAAGTGTAAACTTTCTAGGACCTAGAAGTTATAACTAAACAACCTAAATTGTAAAGTTAAAAACCCTTGTAATATTTAAATCTCTTGCATGCAAGAAGAATACTAATTAAAAAGAGAGCACCACTTTTGTGGAAGAAAAAAGATGAAAATAAATTGGGGAACAGGAATCGTTATTGCATTTATCGTTTTTATTAGCTTTATCATGTACTTTATTATTACCATGATGACTAATAATAAATATGACCATGATTTAGTAGTTGAAGATTATTACAAACAAGAGCTACAATTTCAAAAAGACATAGATAAAGAAACCAATGCTAAAACCTTAACAGAAAACATAACGTACAAAAAAACGGAAGAAGGTTTAGTAATTATATTTCCTGAAAACCTTTTAATTAATAACATATCTGGAAAAGTGTTCCTATATAGACCATCTAATAAACAATTTGATTTTGAAATGCCTATTTCTCTATCAAACCATAATTTGCTCATACCTGACAAACGTTTGTTAGATGGTCGCTGGAACATTAATGTGGATTGGCAATATAACGGAAAAAACTATCTCTACAAAAAGGAAATCACCTATTAAATAGCACGATTACCTCTAACCAACCGTAGAGGTCTTTTTAATACATGGTCTTAACAATTCTAGACCACATAAAATTTAAACAGCTACTACATGCTTTGGTCTGCACTCATATTTGGATTACTAGGAAGCTTTCACTGCGTTGGTATGTGTGGTCCTATTGCATTTATGTTACCTGTAGACAGGAGTAACTCTATTAAAAAAGTCATCCAGATATTTACCTACCATCTTGGCAGATTATTAGCCTATTCTCTTATTGGTTTGTTTTTTGGATTAGTTGGTAAAAGCCTATACATCTTTGGCTTACAACAACAACTTTCTATACTAATTGGTGTTTTAATGATTGTAGTAGTTTTAATTCCTGTAAAAATCTTTAACAAATACAATTTTTCAAAACCACTTTACAAAATTATTTCTAGAGTAAAATCTTCCTTAGGTAAGGCTTTAAAAAAGAAAACTGCAGATACCTTTTTAACCATTGGTTTTTTAAATGGCTTTTTACCTTGTGGCTTGGTATATATGGCTGTTTTTGCATCATTAGCAATGCAAAATGCATGGCAATCTAGTTTGTATATGGTCTTATTTGGTTTAGGTACCATACCATTAATGACGTCTGCTATTTACCTAGGTAAATTTTTAAATTCTAAAATGAAGCAACGTATTCAAAAAGTGATTCCTATTTTTGTAGTCATTATAGGATTATTGTTTATACTTCGTGGATTAGGTTTAGGTATTCCTTACCTCTCTCCTGCTCCAATTATTGAAACAGCATCTAGTGCTATTGAGTGTCACTAAATACTGTAGCTTTTTTTAAATAATACTTCCTATAGCTATTAAAAATAAAAATGCTAAAAATGGATAATTCGCATAAACTGCAATTAAGTAAAGAAGAAATGAGAGAATATGGATATCAGGTAATTGATTCCATTGTAGAACATTTTGATACAGAAAACACAAAAAAACCAGTTGCCTTAGCTTCTAGAGAAGAAATGGATTTGCTTTTTAAAACCGAAGCACCTGAAGAAGCTACAAACTACAAAGAAGTATTAGATTTTGTTACCGAAAAAGTACTACCTAATAGTAATATAGTAACACACCCAAAATCGTATTCTTTTGTTCCTGGACCTAGTAATTATGTTAGCGTAATGGCAGATACACTAGCTACAGGATTTAATGTTTTTTCTGGTGGTTGGGCTGCTTCTCCTGCCGCTGCAGAACTAGAAATTGTTACCATGAACTGGTTATTAAAACTATTTAAATTCCCAACAAAAAAAGGTGGTGGAATTTTCACTAGTGGAGGCTCTATGGCCAACCTAACAGCTTTAGTAACTGCACGTAGACAACGTTGTGGCGACGATTTTTCTAAAGCCATTATTTACCTGTCAGACCAAGCGCACTCCTCTAATATAAAGGCTATTCGCGTTTTAGGTTTTAAGAAAGAACAAGTACGTATAATACCTACAGACATTGAATTTAAAATGGCAATTAATAAACTTAAAAATGCCATTGCTAAAGATAGATTAGAAGGTTTAAAGCCTTTTTGTATTATAGCATCTGCAGGAACCACAAATACAGGTACTGTAGATCCTTTAAATGAAATTGCTAAAATTTGCAAAACCGAAAAACTTTGGTTTCATATTGATGGTGCTTATGGTGGAGCAGCCATTTTATCTAAAAAAGGAAACCAATTATTAAAGGGAATTGAAAAAGCAGATTCTGTAGCTATAGATCCGCATAAATGGTTATTTCAGCCTTATGAAATGGGTTGTTTACTAGTTAGAAATCACAAATGGCTAAGTGAAACTTTTACCGAAAAACCAGAGTATTTAAGAGATATTGAAGGCAATCAATCGGAAATTAATTTTTACGATCATGGTATACAACTTACAAGACGTTTTAGAGCGTTAAAGTTTTATATGTCGATGAAAACCTTCGGACTTACCGCATTTAAAAAAGCGGTTTCCTATTCTATTGATTTAGCAGAAGAAATAGAAGAACATTTACGTAAAAGTGCGAATTGGGAAGTAGTATCTCCTGCTACACTTGCAGTAATTAATTTTAGATACAATCCCATAGGAAAAAATTATTCCGAAAAACAACTGGATGCTATTAATCAAGAGATTTCTAAAAAAATAGTAGACTCTAGAGAAGCATTATTGGTAACTACCATTTTACAAAAACAAGTAGTTTTAAGAATGTGCTTAATTAACCCAAGAACTACCATTGTAGATATTAAAGACACCTTAAAAACCTGTGAATCTTTTGCTAAAGAAATTGTATAAGCTGTTAAATGTTGTGAACTGATATTTATCATATTTATTTTCTAGGCTTTAAACTATCTTACATCAAGAATTTAAAACCAAAAAACTATGAAAAAAAGAACACCCGTTTCAGCTATTATGACCAAAGATGTGATTACTCTTAATCATTCTGACAATTTAGAAATAGCCGAAAAGTTATTCAAAAAAAATAATATTCGTCATATTCCTGTAGTAAATGGTGAGAAAATAATTGGTATACTAAGTTATACCGATTTATTACGAATTAGTTTTGCAGACGCTATAGATGAAGACGAAAAAGAAGTAGACACGGTTGTATATAACATGTTTACTATAGAACAAGTAATGGCAAAAAATATAATTCATGTTAGTTCTGATACAACTATAAAAGAAGTTGCAGAAATACTAGCAAAAAAAGAATTTCATGCCTTACCAGTTGTAGATAATAATGCTTTAGTTGGTATTGTTACCACTACAGATTTAATAAATTACTTGATTGAACAATTTTAAAATTAAAAGGCAATAAAATTGCTAAAAACTAATTTATAGTACTAATTAAAACACCGTTGAAAGTATATTTACACCTAAAAATGTATAGTTTTTCAACTGTGTTTTTTATGTTTATATTATTTTATATTTTAATTAAGACAAACTTGTCCTAATTAAAATAATATCCTATCTTTGTAAAAGAAATAAAAAAAAATATGTTTTCAAAAGCTTGTGAGTATGGTATAAGAGCCTCCATTTTTATTGCAAAAAATTCGCGTGAAGGCAGACGTGTTTCTCCTAAAGAAATTTCTGAAGAAATAAATTCACCACAAGCATTTACTGCAAAAATTTTACAAGCTCTTGTTAGAAATGAAATAATAAATTCTGTGAAAGGAGCTTATGGTGGTTTTGAAATTAATAAAGATGAAATTGCTTCTATTAAGCTTTCACAAATAGTTGAAGCTATAGATGGTGATAAAATATATAGTGGTTGTGGTTTAGGTTTAGAGAGATGCAATGAAAACCATCCTTGTCCTCTGCACGATAAATTTAAGTTCATTAGAGATGATTTAAAAAACATGCTAGAAAAAACAAACCTTGAAGAGCTTGCTTTAGATATTAAAACAGGAATGACATTTTTAAAGACTTAAAAAAATTTGAATATAAATAGGACAAAATTATCCGACATAAAACAGCCTTCACTTTCTTATTAAAGAAAAGAATAAAAGGCCATTACTTTTACCAATTTTAAAACAAACACATTATGGAAACATTACAAAAAAATACGCAGAAACAAATAGGTGAATATGTAGCAGACGATTTTAGAACTGCGGCAGTTTTTTCAAAATACAAAATAGATTTCTGTTGTAATGGAAACAGAACTATTGACGAAGCTTGCGAAAAAAAAAGAATCGATAGCAACACCTTAGTCGATGAATTAGAAACGGTTTTAAACTCGAAAACAGATCAATCTATAGATTATAAATCTTGGCCTTTAGATTTATTAGCAGAATATATTGAAAAAAAACACCATAGATATGTGGAAGAAAAAATCCCAGTATTGCGTCAGTTTTTAGATAAACTTTGTCGTGTACATGGTGCCAATCACCCAGAATTATTTAAAGTAAATGAACTATTTACTGCTTCTGCTGGCGAATTGACAGCGCATATGAAAAAAGAAGAACTCATACTCTTCCCTTTTGTAAAAAGAATGGTAAAAGCTAAAATAGACAACCAAGCTATACAATCTCCACAATTTGGAACCGTAGAAAACCCAATAGCTATGATGATGCATGAACACGATAATGAAGGGGAACGTTTTAGAGAAATTGCAAAACTAACTAACGATTATAATCCTCCTGTAGACGCTTGTAACACCTACAAAGTAACCTATGCAATGTTAGATGAGTTTGAAAAAGATCTACACCTACACATACATTTAGAAAATAATATTTTATTCCCAGAAGCCATAAAACTAGAGCAACAATTTGATTAATAGCACTTCATAATTTGCAACTTTAGTACTTAGAAAATCCTGGAACATTTTCCTTACTATGTTCTGGGATTTTTATTAAAACTTATATCTTTATTAAAGAGCTACTTTTTAATACAATGCAAAAAAAATTAATTCTTGTTTGCCTAATCAACTTCTTCATTGCAGCGTTAATGGGTTTGGCGCTTCGGTTTTCGGTAATGGAATCTATTGGTTTAAATTATCGTTTTTTAACACATGCACACTCGCATGTTGCCATGTTAGGTTGGGTTTACCTTATGCTATTTACCTTAATAGTACATTATTTCATTCCTGATAAAAAACCTATTTACAATCGTTTATTTTGGCTTACCGAATTTGCTGTAGTAGGTATGATGTTAAGCTTTCCTATTCAAGGTTATGCTGCAATTTCCATTTCCTTTTCTACCTTACATATATTTTGCAGTTATTACTTTGCCTATCTTATTTGGAAAAACCATCAAACCAAATCAGTAGTAACCAAAAAACTTTTAAAGGCTTCGCTCCTATTAATGGTTCTTTCTACACTTGGTGTTTGGTGCTTAGGACCTGCTGTTTCTATGCTCGGACAAGCCTCTGCTTTTTACCAAATAGCCATACAGTTCTTTTTACATTTTCAGTTTAATGGTTGGTTTCTAATTGCGGTTATCGCTGTGTTTTTCCATTTACTTAAGGTTAAAGATTCTAAATTATTTAAATCGTTCTTCAGACTTTTAATGGCCTCCACTATTCTAACATTTGCCTTGCCAATACAATGGTTTGCACCTCATCAAACACTACTTTTTATTAATACACTTGGTATCTTTTTACAACTTGTAAGCCTATATTTATTTTTAAAACTTATTAAACCTACGTTGTTAATCCATACAAGAGCACAATCTAAACTGGTACTTTACCTCTATTTTTTTAGCGTAGTATGTTTCATTTTAAAAACACTTTTTCAGGCATTAACAATTTTACCAGAATTTGCACTAGTCGTTTTTGAGCATCGCAATTTTGTTATTGGTTTTATTCATTTAATGATGCTTGGTATTATTAGCGGTTTCTTATTTTCGTTTCTATTAAACCCGAGTTTAGTACGATTTACAAAATCGTTATATATTGGAATTTTCATCTTTCTTTTGGGCTTCGTATTAACAGAAATGTTATTACTTATTCAAGGTTGTAAATTTTATTTTGAAACCGGAATGCTTACCAATTATTACCAATTATTGTTCCTATTTAGTATGTTATTACCTCTAGGAATTCTTTTTATTCTAATTAATATTATTAAAACAAAACTCCATGAAAACAAAACCACAAAAACGTCATAAAGCACTACAACCATTAAGTAGAGAGCATCATCATGGATTATTATTATCGTGGAAAATTAGATCTGGATTTAGCAAAAATGTATCACCAGAAAGAATAAGAACCTATGCCAATTGGTTTTTTAAAACCCATTTAATTCCGCATTTTGAAATGGAAGAAACGCATATTTTCACCATTTTAGAAGAAGATAACGAGCATGTTAAAAAAGCTTTAGCAGAACACAGACGTTTAAAGCGTTTGTTTACTGAAACCGAAGATGATTTTAAAACATTAAATAAAATTGAAGAAGAATTAGAACAACACATTCGGTTTGAAGAACGCATTTTGTTTCCTGAAATACAAAAAGTTGCCACTGAAAACCAAATGCTTCAAATAGAAAAAATACATCAACCAGAAGATTTTGAAGATAATCTGGAAGATGTATTTTGGAAATAAATAGGAATTTTTAATTTACTCTTTTTGAAACTTAGTTTTAAACAAACTAGGCTTAACCGTTATCATTAACCAAGCCCAATTATTTGTATTGTCCTTATTTCCAGACTTTAAAACTTCCATAGTTTCTGTGGCAAACATCTGTGAATATCCTGCCTGAAAACTAACATCTTTAGTCCATTTATAACCTAAAACCAAATCGATTTCGGTTCCTAGAACCGCATCCATTTCTTTTCCAGACGCATCCACAACCGTTGCAGCAGCAGAAAAAACATGAGGAATTAATTTTGCTGAAAACGTATCTTTTTTATAGGCTATTGTTGCATTAACATCTAATAATCCTACAGAATTTAAATGATTTCCAACATAAAAATAATCCATCAAACCATTAAATTTATGGTTAGTACCAAACCAAGGATTAAAAGATTTTATTTTGTTTTCTGTGCTATTGCTATCTGCTCCAGAAAGGTATTCTGCGCCTAAACCTGTTTTAAATGCATCATTAATGGTGTAAAACACATTTCCTGCAACGTTAAATGCATTCAAATTGGTGTTTGCAATTTTTCCGGTTTGATAATACATAGAAGCATCCGCTTGTAACTTATTTTTCTTGTAATTTATATGCGTACCAAAAGTTTGGTTATAAGCTACTTTTTGTTCGCCATCTGCATCATAGGTTAATCCGTTATTAAGTATTAAAAAACTTAATCCAACAGCATCCAAATTAGTATGGTACCAAGCGTATTGAAACGCTTTATAATTATCTACAGTATATTCTGTATCAAACAAGGTTTCTGCATCTTCATTAAAAGCTAATCCAATATCTAATTGGTTATTTTTATTTGGTTTATAGGTCGCAATAAATGCATCATGACTTCTTGCTTGTTGTGCCCAACCTACGTTTCCAAAGATTCTTTGGTCATCATATACAATTTCTTGTCGTCCAAACTTTAAAGACAATTTAGCATCTAAATGTAATTTTGCCCAAGCTTGGTGTATTGTTGTTCCGTTGGTATCTGAAGTAGATAAAGTGGAAACATCTCCCCAAACTCTAACATTTTGTACTGCCAAAAACATCTGTAGTTTTTCACTTTTATAACCAAAATTTAATCGCGTACGTTGCGATATAAATGTTGCTGCATTAGCATCATCTGCTATTAAGGTTTTGTAACCATTTCTATATTCAAAACGTGGTCTTAATTCTGTTGAAATCTCAAATTCTTGTGCGTAAGAAGTCATTACAACTCCTAAGCATAGGATTGCTAATATACTTTTCATGGTAATTGGTTTTTATTCTGTAAGTTCTAGAATGGTATCTACGGTATCTTTATTATCTACCCCTAAACCTTCTTGTTGGTGTATTAATTCGCCTTTGGTATTAAAGACGCTTATTATATTGGAGTGCGAAAAATCTATTGGTGAAATCTGCTTATATTTCATGGCAAGTACATTAGCAAATTCACGAACACCACTTTCGGTTCCTTGTAAAAAAGTCCATTGTTCATCATCCATAAGATTTTCAATGGCAAAAGCTTTTAAACGTTCTGGTGTATCGGTTTCAGGATCGATACTTATTAGTACAAAATTTAAATCTTTTAGGTTTTCTTTTGGGATTTTTGCTTCAATATTACGCATATCTGCTACTAATCGAGGACATGCAGCTTTACAAGAAGTATAAATCATGACCATTACTAAGGTTTTTCCTTTTAAATCTTTAAGCTGAATCTCCTCACCTTCTTCGGTATTCCATTTAGAAGTTAAATTGAAAATGGATGCTTCCGTAATTTCATTGTTTTCCAATACTTTGGAAGCTTTCTCTATAGGTTTTAAATCCATGTTACAAATAGAGCAACTACCAGCTTTGCTATAGGTTTTTGCGCCTTCACATTGCATAGGACATTGGTAAACTTCTAATGCTTCCGCATTATTTTTAGAAGTTTTAGAATTGCATGCCGTAAAAGCAACCACAATTACAAAAACGGATAGAAATATTTTTAAGTGTTTCATTTTTTATTCATTTTTTAATACCAAGTAAACTTCAAAATGATGAGTTAAATTCGTTTCTATTTCCTTTACATATCCATATAAAATAGAACCTTAACTAATGCTATGCTTATATTTTCTATCTCATCTAAAGAAAATACTATTCAAATTTACCATCAATAATTTTAAAATTCATTTGGTATATCTTTAACACATCTAAAGCCTAAATTTTTCATAGAATATTTGGCTTTTAAACTTCCGCGAATAGCATAACGCATAAAAGCGGCATAGTTCATTAAATCTGTGGCATTAACTGCTGCGCTTCCGCAGAACAAATTATTGTCTTTATCTACATCTTTACGCGATTCTCCAGAAATTAATACCGAATTAAAATCCAGCGTCCATTCCCAAACCAAACCATGTAAATCATGAACACCCCAAAAATTTTCTGGATGAAGTCCTATGGTATTTTCATTGGTTCTAGGTGCTTCATACCAAGCAAGAATTTCGGCATTATATTCGGGTTTAACCCTTGCATCTTTTGTGGTTTTATCTGCCATTGCAACATATTCCCATTCATCTACTGTTGGTAATCGTTTCCCTTGGCATTCGCAATAGTCTTTAGCAGCAAACCAAGACACATAAGTAACTGGACTGTTAGGTTTTTCAGAATCTTTAAGTTCTGTATCAGATTTCCAATTCGCTAAATAGCCTTTATCTGCAAATAAACTAATGACTTTAGATTTTTGCCACTTCGGATATTTTTTCACAAAATCTTCAAATTGTGAATTGGTTACAGGATACACATCCATTTCAAAATCTTTAACAGCAACTACTGTAGAATCTCTTCCGTATAACGGTAAATAACGACTCCCTTTTATAGTAACCATGCCTTCAGACTGTGCATAAAGCATCGTTTGAAACACTAACATAGCAAACAAGAGTCTAAAGGCTTGGCTTTTTATCATTTTAAATATTATTTACTTTTTTTAACTTTTTCTACCATTTCTTTAGTTACAACAGTTTTGTTATTTCCCCAACTGTTATAAACATAGGTTAAAACATTTGCTATTTCGTCTGTAGATAACATTTGTCTGGTCATTACACTGTTATATTTTTTACCATTAACTGTGATTTCTCCTGTTTTTCCGTGTAACACAATTCCGATAGCACGATTTACATCTGCATTTAAATAATCGGAATTTGCTAAAGGAGGAAACGCATTTGGAATACCTTGTCCTTCTGCTTGGTGACAAGCAAAACAGGTTTGCATATATGCATTTTTACCAAATTCCATTTGCTCTTCAAAAGATTTTGCTGGAATTTCTGATGCTACAAGTTCGTCTGTAGTAGGCATTTCTTGTATACCAGGACCTTCAGGTAAATAAATATCATCTCTAATTTCACCAGAATAAATTTTCTTATCCTCTTCACCTTCTACTTTAAGCATTCCTAAAGCACCTTTATTAAATGCTCTAAAAATAGAGTGATCTACTAAAATAAAAGTTCCTGGTACATCTACACGAAATTCTACCATTGCAGCACCACCAGCAGGAATCATAGTAGTTTGTACATTTTCATTAATTAAATCGCCACCTTCAACATGTACTCTGTCGAAAATCTCACCAATAACATGAAAAGAAGATACTAGACCTGGTCCTCCATTTCCAACAAATAATCTTACCGTTTCACCTACTTTTGCAGTAATTGCATTATCTCCTGTAAGTGCACCTACTTTACCGTTAAATACAACATAATCTGCTTTTTCATCTACAGCTTTTTGCATATCAAAAGGTTGTAAACCACGTTCTCCATTGGCTCCTTTAGTATAAAAGTCCCCTTGCATGATGTAGTATTCTTTATCTACTGGAGGTAAACCTCCTTCTGGTTCTACTAAAATTAGTCCATACATTCCGTTAGCAATATGCATTCCTACTGGAGCAGTTGCACAATGGTACACATATAAACCAGGATTTAAGGTTTTAAAAGAAAACACTTTTTCATGTCCAGGAGCTACAAAAGAAGATTCTGCTCCTCCTCCAGGACCTGTAACTGCATGCATGTCTATATTATGTGGCAGTTTGTTATCTGGATGGTTTTGCAAGTGAAATTCTACCTCATCACCTACTCTTGTTCTTATAAAGCTTCCTGGTACTGTTCCGCCAAAAGTCCAATACATATATTCTACTCCATCTGTCATTTCTCCTACTTTTTCAAGGATTTCCATTTTAACAATAAGTTTTTTGGCTTTACGTCTTCCTACTGGAGTTGGTACATGTGGTGGAGAAGTTAATTCTGCTATCATTTCTCGATTTACAGGAATATCTTCTGCATTTGCATATTCTGTTTCTTTTTTATTAAAGCAACTAAACATGGTTAGTGCTAGAATAAGTGACATTAATTTTAGTGTTGTTTTCATAATAGTTAGTTTTTATTTCTTTGACAAAATTAAAATAAAGAAAAAATTTAAAACATGACAAATATCACAAATAGGACATTTTTATCTTATTTGATTTTAATTGTAAAATTTATATTTATATAACTAACTGATTTATATCATATAATGATACGTGTATTTTTTATAACTTTAAAATTAAATTATTAATACCATGAAAAATATTCTACTCCTAACAGATTTTTCTGATAATGCTAAAAATGCAATACATTATGCTTTGCATTTATTTAAAAATGAAGCATGCCTATTTCACTTAATGCATGTACATAAAATAGGAAGTTTCACTTCAGACGATTTAATGCAAGCGCCTAAAGAAAGTGTGTATGATTCTATTACTAAAGAACCTAAAGAAGCATTAAATAAGTTAAAAGAAGAATTGCTTACTACCTTTACTAACGCAAAATATACCTTTGAAACACATATTGATTTTGATGTATTTATAGACGCTATTAAACAAGCAATAAGCAAGAATAAAATAGATTATTTAGTAATGGGTACCAATGGTGCTTCTGGTACTAAAGAAGTTATTTTAGGCAGTAATACAGTACATGTAATTAGAAAGATAAACTGTAAAACACTAATTATTCCCGAAAACCAAACATTTACACCTATTAAAGAATTATTATTACCTCTAGATCCTGAAGATGCTTTAGATGGAAAACAATTTATGGATTTAATAGATTTTATAGAAACTTTTAAAATACATCTGCATGCTTTAAGAATTAATCCTAATAACGAAAAAACAGATATTGAAAGTGATGATATAGAAAACCTAGCGCTTTTTAATTGTAAATACCATGTAGTAAATAATGTACCTATGGATTTTGCTCTATCTAGCTATATGCAAACAAACACTATTGACTTCTTGTCTTTATTTGTTAAAAATGAAGGCTTTTTAGACCATTTCTTTTCTAAAGCTAACACAAAGGTTAATATTTCTAAAATAACAAAGCCTATACTAATATTACATCCTTAAACGCTTTTGGTTTATTATAAAGGTAATAGCTATAGTTTAAAATGCACAAAATAGTCTTTAATTAAATCTTCTAATCTAGTTAAAACAGCTTCTGCTTCTGTATTATTTTCAGCTTCTTTTAATGTAGAAATTTCATCTAACATTGGTACTAAAACCACATGCAATTGATCATGTGGTTCTCCAACCATATTACAGTTTTTAATGATATAACTTGTTTGCTTGGCAAGTTTTTTTCCTAGCGCATTATAATCTTTATTATTACCTGCTTTAAATGCCTTAATAATAGTATTCATTTTTTCAACACCTCCTTGTGTTTCTGGGTTTACAAGCCATTTATTACCTTGATTTAATTTTAGTTGTAAGGTGTCTAATAAACTAATTTCTTTGGTTTCACTAGTGTTTAATTTAACTTTTTTAGAATCATTACATGCAACAATTGCTAGTGCAAACATTAATAGAAGTAGATATTTTATTTTCATATTAAAAGTCTTTTTTATTTGATTTAAATAGTATTCTTAAAACAGGTAAAATTACCCAAACAGTTAACATTACAAACGAAACAATTAACCCAAAACTAGTACCAAAAAACTGCTTAAAAACAGCACCTGTATACCCTAATAATGCCGAAATATCTAACTTTAATAAGATTAAAGTTCTAGATAAATCTATAGGATTTAACATAGTACCCAATAAGGATAATTTATCTAATGGATAATCTTCAAAAAGAATTAATGTCATTAAAAACAAGCCATCATAAATTACAGCTAAAAATAGCCAAAGTAAAATAGCATAGCCAAAACCTTTGATTTTATTTTCGTTTGAAAGTGCTATATTAAAAGCTAATGCGGTAAAAATTAAAGTTAAAAAGGTTCCTGTAACAAGTAATAAGGAGAAATCCCAAATGGCACTACTTTCAAACAAACCATAAAATACAAACGGAATCCCTAAACCTAGAATTAAACTCATAGAAAGTGATAATGCCACTCCTAAATATTGTCCTAAAAATATAGACGAACGTTTTACGGGTTGCGCTAAAAGTAACTCTGTAAATTCTTGGGAATTATAATAATACATAACACCAAAAATGGTTCCTATTAAAGGTACAAGAACAATAATAACATTCATTAAAGTAATGACTGCTTTAGATAAATCATTATTTAAAAATAGCAGTACAATACCTAGTAATAAATAGAAAATAAAATACACGTAACTCCAACGACTACGCATTAAATCGAAAAAACTATATTTTAATATTTTAAGCATGATTATCTGTTAATATAGACGCAATTGCATGTTCGAAATCGGGTTGATTGGTCTTAGTTTTTAATTCTGAAATAGGTCCTTTAAAGTAAATTTTTCCTTCTAGTATAAATACAATTTCATCTGAAATTTCTTCCACAAAACTCATGATATGCGAAGTAATAAGTATTGTTTTTCCTTTGGCTTTTTCTGCTTTAATTAAACCTTTTAATCTAATTAATGAAATAGGATCTAAACCAGTTGTAGGTTCATCTAAAATAACTAATGGACTATTAAACATAAAAGTTAAAACAAGATTTACTTTTTGTTTTGTTCCTCCAGAAAGGTTTCCTAATTTCTTATCTAAAAAAGGTTCTAATCGAAACAAGGCTATTAAACGTTGGTCTTCGTCTGTAGGTTTGCGTAAATCCTTAATCATTTTTATTAATTCCCTCACCTTTAAATTACTCGGAAAATTAGCTATTTGCGGTAAATAATCAATTTTATGTCTGTACTCAGAATTTTTATTAATGTTTTCACCAAGTACTGTAATTTCTCCTTTATTAGGAATTACCATACCTAAAACGGCTTTAATTAAAGTGGTTTTACCAGAACCATTTGGACCAAGTATAGCAAAAATTCCGCCTTCACTGATGTTTAAATCTACACCACTTAGCACTTGATTTTTACCAAATTTTTTATGTAAATTTTTAATGTTTACCATGTTATCCTTTTAATTAATGGGTTGTTGTCTAATAAATTATCTGGTGTAAAAACAGGAGATACTTTTTCAGAAAAATCAATAATGTCTATAAACATACTACGGAGTAAAATAATAGTTTCTGGTGTACGATTTACTATATACGAAAACAATTTTACAGGTCTGTAAGGCACATCACCTATACCATTTTTATCCAAGTCATAACCAGTATAATTACTCCAGTAGTTTTTATCAAATTCATTATCATTTACCTTACTATTATAAGCTATATCGAAGGAATTATATAGGAAATTATTTTCGGTAAATACATTAGTATAACAAGCGCCTTTAACTTTAATTGCCCAACCATTATTTACAAAATTGTTATGTTTATAATTAATGCGGTTAGACCCTTCAACGTTGATACCAATAGTATTGTCTTCAAAAGAATTACCAATAATTTCTGCATCATTAATTTCTTTAAGTAACAGTCCGTATGAAGCTGTTCCCCAATTTTCTTTAAAAATGTTGTTATACATCTTTATACGTTTAGAAAACATTACAGCCACTCCTGCTCCATTATTTTCAAAGGTATTATCCTCATAAACATCGTCATTAGAAAACATAAAATGTAAGCCATAACGAACATTTAAAGCACTCACATTATTTTTAATGGTACAAAAATTAGAGAACTCTAAATAAATACCATCACGAACGTGTTGCACAAAATTATGTTCAATATGAATATTTTTACTGTACCACAATTGAATACCGTTTCCAGAATTATATTCTTCTACAGCTTCACCAATTATTTTGTTATGATATACTTTTCCGTCACTAGATTTTTCAATATAAATTCCAAAGAAAAGCTTTTCTAATACTAGATTCTGAATTAAAAAATTTTTACTATTCCTTACTCGAATAGCAGCATAATCTTCGGTATAACTATTGCCAACATTAATAATAAACAAGCCATCAACTGTAACATGGTCTGATATTATAGTAATTATTTCCCCTTTTAATTCGCCATCTATAACCGGATAATTTTCTCCAATAATTATCAAAGGTTTGTTTACAATAACATTATGCTCTTTATAAGTGCCTTTTTTAACTACAATGGTATCAAAATCTTTTGCTTGAGCAATACCCTCTTTTAATGTAGTAATAGCACATGCTTTACAAACCACAATAGTTTGTGCAACAGTAGAATTAGCTATTAAAATGAGTGCTATAAAAACGAATAGGTGCTTCATTTATCTAGTCTTTAAATTTTGCGGTCAACGTTTGCCAAGTATATAGATCGCCTCCTTTTTCTTTTTGACTTTTTACAGCATCAGACTTGTTTTTAAAAGCAGAAAGAAATGCTCCCATAGGACTAGGTATATTTTTACTAATTAAAAACGTTGCCTTGGTAGCGTCTATTAAAACTTCTGGTTCGGTGTAGTTATTGGTTAAGTATAGCGCTATTTCAGTAGTATCAAAATCTTGCATAAAATGAAGCATACATTCTGAAGCATCAAATTTATATACTTTACCTTTTTTAGTAACAATTTGAGCAGCATGTACCTTATCAACAATAGTCATTTTACAAAACTGACAACCATCACTTCCATAATTTATAGGTTCTGGTGATACATTACAGCTGAAAAAGAACAGAAATACTGCAAAATAGAGATAGTGTTTTAGTGTTTGCATGATTTTAGTGTTTTTAATTTATGGCATTACTTATTGTGTTGCTTTTTTAAGACTTGCTTTTTTACCTAACCAAAATGCAACAAGTGTTAAAAACATTCCAACAAACATGAGATAACCTCCTGTATGTGGTAGTGAAGTTACATCAAAATTTAATAACTTTTTAAAACCAATTAGTGGTGGTTTATAAGACATTGGTGAACCATCAGGATTGGTTACTTTTATTATAGCGTGAGGATCTAAATCACTACCATAATCTATTAACCAATTATTAAAATCATACATTCCCATTACACCTAATAAAGACATAAATACAAACCATCCTAAAAAAGCTTTATAACTTACTTTTTCAAAATACCCTAACAAACCAATGATAACACCTAAAATTACCATTGCGATAATTACCTTAGGAAAAACGGAAAACTCCCACATATCTTCTGGTTTAGGTATTACTTTCATTCCTATATAGTGGTTTAATCCGTCAATATTTTGTAAATCAAATTCAGAAACACCTTTAATTCCTTGAATGTAAATATTCATTCCTAATGGATCTGGATATTGAGGAGCACCAAGCATGATATTCCAAAGAGGAAATTTAAAAAGTCCTAACAATAATAAAGAACCTATTACCATTATAATTCCAGCCTTTTTCATAATATATATTATCTAATTAACCATTTATTTATATAGTGATTTAAAAAGAAAAGCGAGAGCGACAAAATCAACTCTCGCTTTATATTAGGAAAATAAACACTAAAACAAAATTCTCCTAAAATTCACTTCTTATTCTCCTAAAGACCAAGACAATTCTATATTAGAATTTGCTGGAGATACACGAACGTAACCTTGCATTTCTTGGTGTAAAGCAGAACAGAAATCTGTACAATAAAAAGGCCACACACCAACTCTTTCTGGTTCCCAAGTTAAGGTTCTTGTTTGTCCTGGTGCAATTAGTAATTCTGCATTTCTAGCTCCAATCATAGCAAAACCATGTGGTACATCAAAATCTTGTTCTAAGTTAGTGATATGAAAAAACACCTTATCTCCAACTTTAACACCTTCAATATTGTCTGGTGAAAAGTGACTACGTATCATTGTCATATACACATGTACATTTTTACCATCTCTAACTACTTTAGTATCGTCATCACTTAATGCTTTTCTAGGATGCTCATTTTCTGATAGCTTAAATATTTTTTGAGAGTTATTTTTAACAATTTCTGCTGGAATTGCTGCTGCATAATGCGGTTCACCATGTGTAGGGAAGTCTAAAAGCAGTTCCATTTTATCTCCAGAAATATCATATAATTGTGCTGAGTGTTCCATTTCTGGACCTGTTGGTAAATAACGATCTTTGGTAATTTTGTTCATTGCAAACATATATTTACCAAATGGTTTTGCTGAGTTTCCTCCAGGAATAGTTAAGTGACCTACAGAGTAATATGTTGGTTTTCTATCTATAACTTCCCAAGTTCCTAACTTCCATTTTACAACTTCCGAAGAAATAAAGAAGGTAGTATAAGCATTTCCTTTACCATCAAACTCTGTATGCAAAGGTCCTAATCCTGGTTGTTCAACCGAACCTGCTAAAACATCTTCAAAATTTAATACAGGAATACCATAAGCATCTCCAGCAAATTTTTTGTTTTCAATAGCATCTAACATTTTTGTAAAAGAGTGTACTGTTAAGTTAGCTGAAAGTTTACCATTACCAACAATGTACTCTCCAGAAGGATCTACATCACATCCATGAGGTGATTTTGGTGTTGGGATTAAATATACAGCTCCAGGAACATCTGTTGGGTTAACCACACGTACTTCTTTTTTCATGGTAGAAGTTGCTATATGACTATCATCATTATACACATTATGTGCATAATTGGCAGGCATCATTGTACCTCCACCATTGTTTACATACTCTTCAATTTTTTTCCAGTTTATTGCTGCAATAAAATCTTTATCGTTTTGTGAAGCATTAACCTCTAAAAGAGAGTTAGCTTCTTCGGTATTATATGTTGTAAAGAAGAACCATCCATGAGATTTTCCACGTCCAGGATGCGATAAATCATAGTTAAATCCTGGCATTAACACTTGAAATTTAATATCCATATGGCCATGTTCTGGATCTACAGAAATAAAAGACAAAGCACCTTTAAAGTTTCCTTTATACTCTTTAATTGCGATATCTTTTTGAGGAATTGGCACAGAAAAACGTGTTCCTGCAACCACATACTCCGTATTTTCTGTTATAAAAGAAGAACTGTGGTTACCAGCACTATTTGGAACTTCGATAATTTCTTCTGTTTCAAAAGTGGTTAAACTAATTCTTGCTATACGAGGTGTATTATTTCCGTTTATAAAAACCCAACGACCATCTAATTCTCCATTTGTTTGAGAAATATCTGGATGGTGCGAATCATCCCAAGGCACAAAGCCATAAGAGGTTTCTAACATTGGTTTGGTTTCTTCAGAATACCCATAACCATTTGTTGGAAATTGAGAGAATACAGGAATTTCTTTAAACATTCTTCCTGATGGTAAGCCGTAAACCGTAAGGTTACCACTATATCCTCCGGAAATAAATGCGTAATGTGAATCATGTTCTCCAGGTGCTACGTACACTTTTTCTGCATTATTGCTAGATAAAGCGCCATTTTTATTAGACTTGCTAGAATTATTACAACTTGTAAAAGCAGCAAGAATTGTTACTATTGCAATAGCTGATGTTATTATTCTTTTCATTTTAATGTGTTTTTGATTAGTGTGTTTTTATTCCGTTGGTGGCAATAAAACTTTATCTATTACATGCACTATACCATTACCTGCAGGTATACTTGCTAAAATTTTTGCGCCTCCAATTAATGGCTCTCCATCTACCACTGTAACTGGCACATAGGCATTATTGGCTTGTCCTAGTTTTTTAAATTTCTTTAAAAAGTCTTTTGAGTAGTTACCAGGAGTAACATGATATTTTAAAATATTAGCCAATGCTTGTTTATTTTCTGGTTTCAACAAGTTTTCTAAAGTTCCTTCTGGCAGTGCAGCAAAGGCTTCATTAGTTGGTGCAAATACCATTAATGGTCCTGCATTTACTAAAACATTTTCTAATTGTGCAGCTTGAACAGCTGCGACCAAAGTAGTATGATCTTTAGAACCTATTGCTATTTGCAATACATTTGGTGTAGAGCCATCATCTTCAATAAAAGCTTGTCCTGTTCTTGATGAAGATTCTGTTGCTTCGGGAGAAACAGTAGTATCTGTAGCTTCTTTATTTTCCGTTTTACAAGAAAGCATTAGTGTTAAACATGCAAATCCGAAAAAAATGGTTTTTAAAGTTTTCATTGGTTAATATTTAAAAGTTAGTATTCTAGAATACTATAGCGTTCTAAAATATTCTAAAACTGCTCTAGCATCTTCTTTTGATAAGTTTTGATTTGCCATAGGAGAACCATTAAATTCCATTAATAATTCTTTTGCCAATGGATCTTCTTTTACCATTTGCTCTGGATTTAAAATCATATTCATAATCCATTCTGGAGAACGACGTTCTAATATACCTACTGGTGCAGGACCAATAAATTTTTTGTCTGCTCTATGGCAAGCAGTACACATTTTTTTGTACACTTCTGCTCCGTGTGTAGCCATTTTTTGGTCTACTTCTGCATCTAAAGTTACAGATGAAATTGGCCCAATACCTTTATTGGCTAAATCAATTTTTTTTGAAGCTGGAACTTTTTCTGCTTTAGGTGTTGTTGTTTTTTCTGTTGTTGTTTTCTTTTGATAAGAAAAACCTTCTTTTTTCTTTTCTTCTTTGCCTCCACAACTTACTAGAAGTGTTACAAATAATACCATCAATAATTTTAGTGTTGTTTTCATCTGTTATATTTAAATATTTGTTTTAATATCTCAAATTTAGCTATAAAGCTTCTCAAAAAACATGATATTTATCATATTTAGGACAAAATAGTCTTAATTAAAATTTATAACTAAAAAAGCTGGACTAGGTCCAGCTTTTTCCATTTTTAAAATTAACTAACTATCAAAAATAAAGAAATATTATATCTTAAATGTCATCACTGGCAAAGTAGAATGGTTTGCTATATCTTCTGAAACACTACCTTCAAAAAAGTGAGCTAATCCTGTTCTACCATGTGTTGCCACAGCAACTAAATCTGCACCAACAATATTAGAATAATTTAAAATACCTTTTTCAATACTATAATCACTTATATAAGCAACGTTTTTCATTTTATCAATATTTCCATCTGCAGCTTTTAAAAACTCTGCAACTCTTTTTTCCATTTCTGCAGAACTTCTAAAACGGTTATCTGGAAGATTTACATACACTAAATGCATTTTTGCCTCTAAGCCTTCAAACATTTTAGTAGCATTTAAATATGGTTTTATAGCTTCTTCAGAAAAATCACAAGCAAAAACAACATTTTCAAAATCGGTTAATATTGGGTTTTCTTTTATTACTAAAACAGGAATACTAGAGTGTCTTACTACTTTTTCTGTATTAGAACCTATTAATGCTTCTTTAAAACCACTTGCTCCTTGAGAACCCATGATAATAATATCTGCATCGTGTTCTTTAGCTACCTCATTCACTTCGCTAAACACTTTAAAGTGTTTAACTATTGGTGTTACTTTAATATCTTTTAAATAGTCTTTATCTAAAAACTCTGTAAACTTTTTTTCTGCTAATTTTATATAGAAAACGGATTCTGCTTGTTGCGCGTTATCTGTACTAGATATTATAGCGTTAGAAAGTTCTAGCATGTGTAGCGCTAATATTTCTGCATCGTATTTTTTTGCAAATACAGCAGCAGTTTCTAATGCATATTCTGAATGTTCAGAGAAATCTATTGGTACAATAATTTTTTTCATGGTTATTTGGTTTTTAAATGGTCATTGAAAATAGTTGTGCTTCTGGTTTATTACGCTGTAAAAGCAAATCAAAAGCCATACAAATATTTCTTACAAAGGGTTTTCCTTTATCTTTTATTATTATTTTATTAGACAAGATTTCAACTAAGTCATCTTGTTCCATTTCTTTTAGTTTTATTAAAACATCTGGTATTTGTTCAAAATAATCTTCTGGTTGTTGCCAAGATGTTTCTAATTGACACATCAAATTTAAAATATGTTTTCTAATAATTAAATCTTCTGTGTTTAAAATATGTCCTCTATATACAGGTATTATTCCTTCATTTATTAAATGGTAATATTCTTCTAATCCTTTTACATTTTGAGCAAAACCATACCAACTATCACTAATAGAAGAAACACCAAGCCCAATCATTGCTTTGGTTTTAGAGGCTGTATAACCCATAAAATTTCTATGTAGTTTTTTATTGGTTGTTGCTTGATATAATGTATCTGTTTGCAATGCAAAATGATCCATACCAATTTCTACATAACCTGCTTCATACAGCATTTTTTTACCAAGTTCATATTGGTTTCTTTTGCTTTCTGCGGTTGGTAAATCACTATCTTTATAACCTCGTTGCCCATTTCCTTTAATCCAAGGTACATGTGCATAACTATAAAAAGCAATTCTATCTGGCTTTAATAGTTTGGTCTTGTTAATGGTTTCTGTTACGTGTGCTTCGGTTTGAAAAGGCAGACCAAAAATAATATCGTGACTTATAGAGGTATACCCAATTTCACGAGCCATTTCTGTTACACGTTTTACGTTTTCAAAAGGTTGTATTCTATGTATTGCTTTCTGTACAGTTTCATTATAATCTTGTACACCAAAGCTTACGCGTTTAAATCCTAAATTAAAAAGGGTTTGTAAATGTGCTGTAGTGGTATTGTTAGGATGTCCTTCAAAACTAAACTCGTAATTTTCTGCAAGAGTAGCTTTATTTAAAATACCCTTAATTAGTCGTGTTAAATTTTCAGGAGTAAAAAAAGTAGGCGTTCCTCCTCCTAAATGTAACTCTTTAATATTGGGTTTGTTTTCTAATAGATTACAGTATAAATCCCATTCTTTTAAAACGGCTGTAATATAAGGAGACTCTACTTCATGTCTTTTAGTAATACGTTTATTACAACCACAAAAGGTACACAAGCTTTCGCAAAAAGGCAGATGAATATACAGACTAACACCCTCTGTTTCATTACTTTCTTGAAATGCTTGTAGTAAAGATGATTTCCATTTTTTTAATGAAAATGTATCGTTATTCCAATACGGAACTGTAGGATAACTCGTATAACGAGGTCCTGCTACATTATATTTATTTACTAGTGAATTTGCCATACCTAAAAAATTCTATTGCAAAATTACACTGCTATTCATTAAAAAAATATGACATATATCATAAATAGAAAAATACTACAATTAAGAATGTAACTTGTTCTTGCTTGTACGCTTTTATCTGCTTAACTTTACTGAAACTTTTTAAAACAAAATCATGAAAATAACTAAATTTTTTACACTATTAGTAGTTACTTCACTACTGTTTACTTCATGTAAAGAAGAAAAAAAAGAAACAGAAACACCAATTACAGAAAGTGCAACTCCTGCTGAGACCTTTATAGTTAAGCCTGAAGCTACTTCTGTAACATGGACTGCATACAAAACAACAGACAAAGTTGGTGTTGGAGGAGAATTTACAACCCTTAATTTTGAAAACAAAAAAGGAGCTACTCCTGAAGAAGCTTTAAACGGTTTAAAATTTTCAATTCCTGTAAGTAGTTTATTTACTAAAGATGATACTAGAGATGCTAAATTAAAAACCTCTTTCTTTGGTGCTATGTTAGACACAGAGTTAATAAGTGGTACTATTAATTACACAAATAACAATTATGTGGCTTCTATTACCATGAACGGAACTACTAACAATTTACCTTTAGAAGTTAGTATTACAGAAGAAAGACGTGTTACTATGAAAGGGAAAATGAATCTGAAAGATTGGAATGCTTTAGATGCTTTAGCTAGCTTAAACAAAGTATGTTTTGATCTTCATAAAGGAGCTGATGGTGTTAGCAAAACATGGGAAGATGTTGATATTGTAGTTAGCACTTATTTACGTGACAAGTAAACCCTAAAATTATATTTCTTTATAATTTATAGAATAACAAAAGCCATCTTAATTAAGATGGCTTTTGTGTTTTTTAAGCGAATTTAAACTTGAAAAACGGAATTTATTTAAAGGCTAAAAAGTCACAGCGTTCTTTTTACGTCACTACGTTATATTAGCTATTTAAGAAAGCGCTATGTTTAGACCTAGAATAATAAAAGCAATTCCACTACATTTATTAATCCAAATCCCTGCCTTTGGGTTATTTTTAATCTTTTCAGAAAAAACACTTGCAAAAATACTAAGGCTCATGTACCAAATAACACCTATTAAGGCAAATGTAACACCTAATAAAATAAAAGGAATTGGGTTTTCTATTTGACTAGGATTAATAAACTGCGGAAAAAAAGCTAAAAAGAATAATGCAACTTTAGGATTTAAAGAATTGGTAAAAAACCCTGTCCAAAAATCATTTTTTGTATTTGTAGTTTTCTTAATTGTTGTCTCTTCCGTTAAAAAATTACTCTTTTTAATAAGTTTAAAAACACCTAAATAAATTAAGTAAGCAGCACCTACAAACTGAATTATTGTAAATACTAACGCAGATTTAGCAATTAAAACAGACAAACCCAAAGCTGCAAAAAAAGTATGCGTGAGCACACCTGTATTAATACCTAAGGTAGCATAAATACCAGATTTTTTTCCTTGACTTATAGATTTATTTAATATAAACAAAGTATCTATTCCTGGTGTCATCACAAAAAACAAAGCCGTTACTAAAAACGTAATAAAATTTTGAATTCCCATAGTCTGTATTTTTTATCTTCTATATAAAACAACAGGACAAAGAAATAGTTTTGACTCCTTTAATAAAATACATATTTTAGCCTAACTAATGCATAAAACGCATTAATCATGACTACACAACAAATAAAATACTTTTTAACGCTTGCTAAGGAGCTACACTTCTGGAAAACAGCAGAGAAACTATTTATTGCACAATCCTCATTAACTAGAAACATTCAATCTCTAGAAGATGAAATTGGCATACAACTTTTTGAAAGAGATAAAAGAAATGTAAAACTTACAGATGCAGGAGTCTTTTTAAAAGAAAATTGGACCAACATTATAGAAGAGCTAGACCATATACAAGAGCAAGCAAAAAAAATTGACCAAGGAACTTCTGGTTTTGTTTCTATATCATATCCTGGTTCTATTGCATTTAGCTTTTTACCTAAGTTTTTAAGCGCTATAAACACGAATCTTCCCGATTTAAAATTAGAACTAACAGAGCCTACAGATGACAATCATGAAAAACTACTACTAGACTATAAAACAGACATTGCTTTTAATAGAGATGAAATAAAAAATGCAAACATAGAATCTTTAAAGCTTTCTTCTGAACCTATTTGCTTGGTAGTACCTAATAACCATTGGTTAAATAATGAATCTATAGAAAACTTGAGCGAGTTAAAAAATGAAAAGTTTATTATTTCTGGATTACACCAAAACACTTTTTTTGCATCGCTTTTAAGAAATCTATTTAACAAACATCACTTAGAACCTAAAACAGTCATTGAATCTGATTTTGGTGGTATGATTTTAAATCTTGTATCTAAAGAACTAGGTATTTCTATACTTCCGAGTTCTTTTAAATTTGCCAAAACTCAAAATGTAAAGTTTATTGAATTAGAAGAAGAAATAAGCCTATACATTAACTGGCGAAAAAAAGAACCTAACAAAACCATAAAACACGTAATAGAATATGTCAAGCAAATTGAAATCACTTACAACAACGCATAAGCGTAAAAAAAGAAAACGCTAGTTTATTGCTAAACGTAACGTTTTCTTACCTACAAAAAAAGCAGTAATAATAACTCTAGTATTTTAGAGCATCTAGTATTGACGTGTATCTATTAAAAGCTATAGCTTATGCTACCTTTTATAAAAAATGGCGTTCCTGGAGTAAAGTGAATTTCTTCTACTGGTTGTGCTTCATTTTGTAGTCTAGATTCTGTTGCAAATTGTGTTTCATTCCAATCTACATCAAATAGGTTTTCTATAACTAGCCCTAAAGTAATATCACTAAAAGTATAGTTTACATTAAAATCGGTTACAAAATACCCTTCAGCAACTATAGAATTATCTTCATTTGCTGGTCTATCATCAATAAAACGATATCTAATTCCTCCAGAAAAACCTTTAATATCTTTAACCGATAATCCTCCTGCCATTGTAAAATCTGGTGCTAAGGGAATATAATTTTCTCCGTCTGCTTCTTCTACACTTCTTGCATGCGTAAAGGTAGCATCGGTATCTAAAAACAACCAATCATTAAGCTGATAACGCAATCCTAAATCTAATCCGTAACGCTCGCTTTCTCCACTAGGTTCTACAATTCCTGCATCACCAACATATACAAATTCTTGTTCTGAGAACAAATACCATAAAGCCGAATTAACTATTAATTTAGAAAAAGGTTTCCAAATATTACCAACATCTACACCATAAGCACGAGGTAAAATATCTTCACCACTTTGTGCTACCACTACTCTAGTGTCATTAGAATGAAATCCAATTCCCGACTTTACAAACAGTTGTAGATTGTCTTTGGCATCATAGAAAAAATTTAATTTCGGACTAACTATTGCTTTGGTTTCCGATTGTGTATTTAAAGCAGGTTGCAGTTTATCATTGTATAAAAACTTAAAATAATCAAAACGTAAAGCTGGGTTTATAGTAAGTTTTCCTAGTGCAACCTCAGCAGATACAAAAGCATCTATATTGGTTTGATTAATATCACCTAACTGCACATTTTCAATTATAGTCGTTTTATTTAAGGTTTTAGATAACTCTACATCATTAACCACATCATGTCTTAAACCTATTCCTGAAGTTAAACTTAGAGGTAAGTTTCCTAAAGATAGATCTTTTGTAATTTCTGTATTAACACCAAAAATATGTCTGTCTTCCTTTTGTTTTATTTGATCTCCATTAATAGGATCTTCTAAAAAGAAGGTAAAATTAGAATACAACTCAAAAGCATAATGCGAATAAAAAGCATTTGTTTTTAGCTTGGTATTATCAGACATGTATTTATTATACTCTAAATTAAAGTTGGTACGGTGTGTATTACCACCTTCGGTATCATCAATGGCTCCAAAACGGGTTATATTACCATTATCTACTTCTCTTTGTGGTATTTGTCCAGAAGCATCCCAACGACTAGTAAAATGAGAGGCTGTTAATGACAGTTTATTATTGTCTGGTGTGTACATGACATACTTACCAAAAAGATTTAATCGGTTAAAATTTTGTGGCGACTCAAAGGGTCCGTCAGATTCTAAATATTCTGCAGCTAGGTATGCGTTTTGATCTAGTTTATCTTCTAACAAGTTAAACATAGCCAAGGTTTTTAAAGAGTTAAATTGTCCTGCAGAAAGTTTAATAGTACTTTCTTTTAAATGGTCTTTTGTTGAAAAATCAACATATCCAGCAGTATTAAAATCTCCTTGTTTTCCATAATAAGGACCTTTACCAAAGTCTATTTCATTTATAGTTTCTGGTATTACAAAATGCAAATCACTATAACCTTGACCATGTGCATGAGATACCATATTTACAGGCATACCATCTACATTAATAGAAATATCTGTACCATGATCTATATCAAAACCTCTTAAAAATAGTTGTTCTGCCTTACCTCCTCCTGCATGCTGACCAATAATTAATCCAGGAACTTTTCTTAGTATTTCTTGTGAAGAATTTACAGGTGTTGTTGCTACATCTATTTTAGTAATAGTATTAACAGGATTTAATTGTTCTTTAATTACAAGCTCTTCTAACATTAATGTTTTACTCTCTAATGCTACTTCTAAACCTTGCTCTACATGTTGTTTACTTACAACTATTGTTTGTTTTTTAAAACCTAATAAACCTAAATTTAAGGTATCACCAACCTTGTTATTTAAGAGTATAAAAGTTCCGTTTGGTAATGAATGTGCATGCGAATTAGTACTTGCATTAAATATATAAACATCCTCTAATGGTTGCTTAAACGCATCGGTTATTTTTCCTTTAATATCTTGTGCTAGTACGCTAGAAAAAGAAAAAAGCAGCACTATTATTGTAATTATATTCCTCATTAATGTGTAGTATTTTTTCGCGAAAATATTAAATATTTCTTATTTCCTTTTTAATACAATCAACAAGTTTAAAACACTTACTAACAATTCTTTTTTTTACTTTCAATACAGCAAATAAAACAACGTTATTATTAGTGATTTAGTTTCGTTTTTATTTTAAAATTGAGCAATAGAAAGCACTTATCTAGGCAAAAAAATAAAAGTGATTTTTATAAATTTTAATTATTTTTTGTTTCGAAGAAAAAATTATCTTTACAATACCTTAATAAGAAAATCATGAATCCATCGGCAAGTGGCTGGATAAGCAAACTACTAAATACGATAAAAAATAATGATAGCTTAGAGCAATCTTCTACTAGTGCATTTTATTTAGCGTTAAGAGAAAGCGGATTTATTTATGGAAACAACGTAGCTATTGTTCAAGATTTATTAGATAAAAAGGATTTTTCAAGCGAAGAAATTTGTAAAATAAACTTACTGTTAGCTTTTCATTTTTCTTATAAAAAACTAAATGGCTCAGATCATTTTACTGATAGTGTTATTGAATTTTATACTAAGATTGAAGAATATAAAACCTCGTATTTTAGTGAATTATTAGGTGAAAAAAAATCGGATGGTTTATTAGAAAAAATAATTCACAAACGTGTATTAATAGATAACAACCTCATCTCTAAAAGCTTTAATTACTTTATTACAAACGCTTTATTATATATAGATGTACTTGCTTATAAGCACTATTTAAAAACCAACACAATTACCACTAGTTATATAAAAAATTTAGAATCTTCTATAGAAACTATTGTGCTAAGTGTGTTAAGTGCTAAAAAGTCTAAAAGCGAATATGATACTAGTTTAATTAGGTTGTTTGAGCAATCTTTACGCTACCAAACAAAACACAATATTAGCTATAACGAAGCCATCTCTTTTATTAATAGTGAGCTTGAAACGCAATATATATTAGACATAGCTTGCATGGCTACCTGGACAGATGCCTCTATTGACACTAAAGAACATGATTTTTTAAATCAATTAGGAGCAGATTTACAACTAGAGCAAAAAACAATTAACGAGGCTAAAAACTCTATTTCGTTGTTTTACAATACGTATAAAGAGCAAATAGTTTTACTTGGTTCTAAAAATATTGTAAAAACATTTTATGATAACTCTAGTAATATGGTAAGTAAGCTTATTTCTAGAAATAGCAAACGATTATTAAAAGAGCTTACCGAAAGTAAGGAACTCATGTTACTTATTTCGCAGTCTACTATTAGAGATTTAAGTGATGAAGAACAAAAAAAAGTACAAAGTCAATTATTAGATATTTTTAAGTCTATACCTAGCTTGGCTATTTTCATGCTTCCTGGTGGTGCATTGTTACTACCATTAGTTATAAAATTTATACCCAAATTACTACCTAGTGCTTTTGATGATAACCGAATTGAAGAAGACTAAAATTACTCTAACCAAGCTTTAAAGTCTTTTACACGTTCACGTGCTACTATTACTTCTTGCTCATGAAACGAATTTAATTTTATTTGTAAACGCGAATTGGTATAGCTTACCATATCTTTTATAGCATTAATATTTACAAAAAATTTTCTGTTTATACGAAAGAATTGCTGTGGTTCCAGTTCTTCGGTTAGTTGCTCTAATGTAGTATCTAACAAATAATTTCTACCTTCTGTAGTGTGTAAATAAGTCCCTTTATTTTCGCTATAAAAACATTCAATATCATCAATATTAATAAGTTTTAAATGCTGCCCTACTTTTACTGAAAACCTTTTTTTGTATTCTCTTTCTATAGGATTTACTAGTAGTTTTTTAATATCATTAAAATCTAAAGTAACATGTTGTTTTTGAGGAACACGAGATTTGTATTTATTTACCGCTTTTTCTAAATCTTCATCATCAATAGGTTTTAGCAAATAATCAATACTGTTTAGTTTAAAGGCTTGCAATGCGTACTCATCATAAGCAGTAGTGAAAATAACAGCAGATTGTATATCGATACTTTCAAAAATTTCAAAAGACAAACCATCACTTAACTGAATATCTAAAAAAATAAGATCTGGATGTGTATTATTTTGAAACCAATGTATAGACTCTTCTACAGAGTGCAACATGGTTTCTGCTTTTAAACCTAATGTATTTAACATACGTTGTAAACGTCTTGCTGATGGTTTCTCGTCTTCTATAATTATGGTTGTCATACTTGTATTTGCGTTAGCGATTGAAACGTTATCCTTTTTTTGGTATACTTTCTGCTTTGGCAGGAAGGATAGTAAAAAAAGATTTAAGTGGAAAGCGCGACCCTTTGCAGCTTTTTTGCAAAAAGGGTAACGCCCAAAAAATTATTCCCAGTTTTGTTTTTCTTCTTTTTCTAAAATTTCATTTATTTTCTTGTTTTCCCAGTCTTTTCCTAAAAATAGATTTTTACCAAAAACGCCTAAAAAGTGAAAAAAGAGACCAATTCCCCAATAAAAAACGGTAGAAAAGACATTAAATGTCCAAAAATGCGCACTATCTACCGTTCTATAGATCATAATGAGAATCACGATATTAATCACGATATACGAAAGTAAATGCCAGTAAAACCCTTTGATTTGGCCTACACGTTTCTTTGCTTTATCATAAGCTTCTTGCTTGCTATACGCATTTTGGCTGTAGGTTTCTTTTGTATTTTTATTATCCATCATTTCTAATTCCAATGTTGACGTTTTTCTTCTTCTTCTTGCATAAACTGCTTGATCTTACGTTCTTCCCATTTGCTACCAAACACAAAATTTGGTAAAAACACAGAAACGGCATGTATAAGTATTGCAATTCCCCAAGTGCCTAGAGTTATAAAGTTACGCCATTGAAAATAACTTTCGCCGGGATCTAAATTTTTAATATTAATAAAAACAAGCATCACGTTAATTAGAACATACATCATGAGGTGCGAATAAAAGCCTTTAATTCTCTTTACCTGCTTTCTTGCCTTTTCTATACGATCATTATTAAAATGGTTTGTGTCCATAATTACCTCCATTTATTTTGTTCTTGTTCTTTTTCTAAGATTTCGTTTATTTTACGTTCTTCCCATGTTTTACCATAACCAAATACAGTAAAGGCATGAATTACTAGTCCCATTCCCCATCCAAAAAGAGGAAACCAAAACCATTGAAAACTCCAAGAAGTATTATAGTTTATAAATATTAAAAACGGGATAACTAAGCAATAGGAAGTTAGGTTGCCATAAAAGCCTTTTATTTCTTCTACACGTTTTTTTGCTCTGTAATACGCGTCTTCTTTTGTATTTGTATTTATGCGTTCCATACTTGTGATTTGTTTTGTAAGCATTGGTATTGCTACTGCAAAACGGTTTGCTTCTTGATTGATATTTACTTTTTTTGTGGTTAATAATTGGTAACGTTGCATGATATTGCTTAAACCAACGCCACTACTTTTTTTAACTATTTGCTTGACTTGCAAATTATTTTCTACAATTAAATTTCCGTTTGCTTCGTATATTTTAATATATAATGGTTTGCTTGAGGTTACTATATTATGCTTTACCGCATTTTCTAGTAAAAGCTGAAGCGATAATGGCACGACTTTACTTTCTGGATTTGTTGCTTGTTCTGGAATTTCAAAAACAATGCTATCTTCAAATCGCATTTTTAAAAGTGACATATAGGTTTTTGCAAATGCTAGCTCTTCATCTACAGTTACTAAATCCTTATTTTTTTGCTCTAATACATAACGATATACTTTAGATAAGGACGTGGTAAACTTTTGTGCACTATCAGGATTTTCTTCAATTAAACTGGTTAATACATTTAAACTATTAAATAAAAAATGAGGATCTAATTGGTTTTTTAACGCATCAAACTTTGCGCTTGCTGTTCCTGCAATTACTTTTTGCTCTTTTACTTTTTGTTGCTGTAATTTTGCGAAAAAATAAAAGGCATGAAACGTAATAACAATAGATAGTGTTATCCAGACACCAAAGGAATAATTTTTCCAATTTTCTTTAGCTATAAAAGCTTCAAGAGTAACACCATTATAAATTAAAGCAGTAAATACTCTTAGTATAAATAAGCCTATAATTGTTATTATAATAGAACCTAAAATACCAATTACAACACGTTTAATACTAATGCCATTTTTTGTTTGCCAAGTTCTTTTTTCTAAGTAATTAAAATAATACATATTAGAATAGCCTAACACAAATGCATATAACTGATAAAAGCTAAAGTTGATTAAAAAGGCATTGGTACTTTTAAATGCAAATCCGTTATAAAAAGCATTACCAATTACAAATACCACGCAACCAATAACAAAGGTGATTAGTATATTTTTTATGTATTGACTCATAAGGTTTTGGTTCTATTTTAAACTATTGTTTACAGCTTGCTAAAATTTGTTGTGCACGTTCTCTTCCCCAATCTGGGTGAAATGCTGTTTCTGGTTTAAAGGTAGCAAAAAGTTCTAATGCTCTTTCTACGTCTTTACAGAATGGCTTAATATCTTGTCCGAAATATCGCGCACCACCAATATTCCAATCAGCTTTACTTAATACCACTCTTGGGTTGTTTGGTGCTATTTTTTCTGCTTCTACATACAAATTCATGATTTTACCTGAAAGCGTCATACCATAGGTTGCACCATCACTTGCTACATAAACAGTATGTAACAAAGCTTGCATTACCATAATTTCTGGATTGTTTTTAGAAATAGCTGTTGCTTGGTTTAAAAAGTCTTGCGCTTGATTTAATTGTGCCTCTAGTGCTTGTTTATCATTTAATTTGCTAAAACCGTCTAAAATTAAAGTTTCTGCTGCGTAATAAGGAGGCAACCAATTATCGGTTTCTACTTTTGCTATACGCTCAAAAAGTTGCGAGGCTTCTATGGCATTGGTTTCCCATAGATCAAAAGCTTTTTGCATACCTTGTTGGTATTGGGTTTGTGCTGTTACTATACTGGTTACAAATAGTACTACTATAATGGCTAGAGTTTTCATTTTATGATTGTTTTTTAATGGTGATACAAATATCTATGGAATCTGTTTGTTTTTAAAAAGTGTTCTACCGAACTGTCATTTTTTAAGGACAGATTGTTATAAATTATTCAATTGGTTATCGGTTCCTTTTTCACTAATGGTCCAGAAGAAACCAACAAAAAAGAACTGATCGTTTGCAGGACGTAAACTTCTACTAGCAAAATTGCCGTTTATATCTGGTTGGTCTGCAAATTGATAACCGTTAATATTTTTAAAACCTAGCACATTGTTTACAGAAAAGTATAGAATTTTTTGAGGCGAAAGCAAGTATGCCCAATTAAGACTTAAACTGTTATATGCTTTTGTTTTTTGGTTTAAAAAGCCTGTTTCATTTGGGTTGGTATAGGTTCTACCAGAAGCTAAAGTATAACTTAAACCTATTTGACTTTTCCAGTCGTCTACCCAATATTTACCAACAACAGAAAGGTTGTGTGTATTTGCAAAATTTGGTTGTGCAGCATTGGCATAGTTTTTATACTCTCTTTCACTATCTAAAAGCGAATAACTCACCCAATAATCTACATTTTTAATACTACTATTATCACGCCAAAACAAATCGATTCCTTTTGCAAAACCTTTTCCTTGGTTATTATAATTAGCATCAAAACTGGTATACGCACTATCGTATTTTACTAAGTCTGTATAATTTTTATAGTAGGCTTCTGCTCTAAAAATTTGTTTATTGCTATTATACTGATAGTTTAAAATATAATGCGAAGTGTGTTGTGCTTGTAAATCTTGTTCAAACTTTAAAACGTCACTATTTGGGTTTTGATAAAAATCACCATAGGCTAAAGAAACTTGGCTTTTATCTGAAGTTTTATACGCCATAGATACTCTAGGCGAAAGTGTAGCAGCATCAAACAAAGCACTGTATTCTAAGCGTAATCCAGCTTTTAAAGCCAGGTTTTTAGAAAAGAAAATATCTGCTTCGGTAAATGCTGCACTTATATTATTGTTAAATCCGTAATCTACAGAAGGCGTTACAGCATCTTCATAAGCTTCGTTAAAATCTGTAGCCATATATTCTGCTCCAAAATTTAATTTAAAACGATTATTAAATCTATGTTTCAGTTTTACTTTAGCATGAAAAGCATTTTGGGTGTCATTAATTCCTGCATCATCTATATGAATTTTGTCTTTAGCATGTGTATAACTCATTCCGGTTTGCAGTGTCCAAGAATCACTTAACATTCCTTTATAAGAACCATTAAAATATAAATTATTATTGTTTAGTTTAAAATGCACACCATCAGGAGTATTAATATCTTCTTGTATTAACTCAAAATTACTAGCATCAAAAGCAGTATATAGCTTGAACATTCCGTTATTTGTTTTCTGACGAAAAACGGCTTCACCAGAAGCAGATTCTACAGGTTTTATCCATTCGTTTCTATCTTTAAAAATAGCATTATAAGTCGCTAAATTTACATACGAAGCATTTACACTTAACGAGCTGTTTTTCCATTTTTGCGTATTACCAAGTGCAGCACCAACAGTCATTATACTAACATCTGTTTTTTCTTGGTCTGGCTCTCCTGTAGTATTTAAAAGCAATACACTTGATAAAGCTTGACCATATTCTGCCGAATAACCACCAGTTGAAAAGGTAATACCATCAAACAAGAAAGGAGAATAGCGTCCGCGAGAAGGTGTATTATTTGCCGAAGGACTATAAGGTGTGAACACTTTTATTCCATCAATAAAAATCTGTGTTTCTTCTGCTTCTCCACCACGTACAAACAGTCTACCATCTTCTGCTACTGTTGTGGTTCCTGGAAGGGTTTGTAATGCACCAACAAAGTCACCTAAAGCACTTGCTGTTGTAACCACATCTAAAGGTTTTAAAGCATTTACTTTAGAGTTATCTCCTGCGGAAAAAGTTCCTGCGGAAAGAATTACAGCGTCTAAAGAATTAACATCTTCACGAAGCTGAATTTTTAAATCCTTCATATATGCAATATCACCAATCATGGTATAGGTTTCAAAACCTATATAAGATACTACTAAGGTTTGTGTTCCTTTTTCTGTGGTTTTAAATGCAAACTCCCCTTTTTCATTTGTAGTAGCACCATCATAGGTACCTTCTAAATATACATTAGCTTGTGGTATAGGATTGTTTTTAACATCTGTGACAATTCCTTTTATACTTTGTGCAGAAACGGAAGCACTAATTAAAAAAATAAAAACAAGGATTGCTTTTTTCATAATTTACTATTGGTTTTAATTGGTTGTCACAAATATGAAACACTTAGCAAATACTAGAAATTAAAACCTACCGAATTGTAAAATATCACTACTGAGATGTATAAACATTAAAAATAAGTAGTTCTACGTATTTTTTTTAATAGATAAAATGCCTAATTTTAAAGAAACAATTCAAGGTATGCCACAATTTGAAGGACATGAAAACCCGCAATTAATATCTTACCAACTATTAAGACAACTTGTTGGTCTGTTTGGTATTGTATTACCTATACTACTAGTAGTTGGTGCTTTTTATTATGGCAATTGCGAAATTGTACAAAGTTCTATAAGCGATTATTACCACACCAAAATGCGAAACATTCTAGTTGGTGTTTTATGTGCTGTAGCCTTGTTTATGTTTACCTATAAAGGTTATGATATAAGAGATAGTATTGCCGGAAATCTTGCTTGTGTTTTTGCTGTTGGTGTTGCATTTTTTCCTACAGGAGTAGATACACTATCTACTTGTGCTGAACAGTGTATTGTTTATGAACCTTGGATTAAAACCGTACATTTTACTTTTGCAGGTTTGTTTTTTGCAGTACTTATTTACTTTTCTTTATTTCTATTTACACAATCTAAAACTCCAAAATCAGAAATGGAAGCTCCTAAAAGGAAGCGAAATACGATATTTCATATCTGTGGATATGTTATGATTGCCTGTATTGCTTTAATTGCATTATACTTTTTTTATTTACAAGAAGCATATCCTGAATTACAAAAACTAAAACCTGTTTTTTGGTTAGAAAGTATTGCACTTTGGGCTTTTGGAATTTCATGGATTACCAAAGGAGAATTAATTTTTGCCGATAAGCACAAAAAAGAATAACAAAGCGCTTTTATTAATTATACTTTATGGTTTTATGCACAGTTAATTATCTAACTTAAAGGTAATAGGAATAGAATAAGGTACATTAACCGGTTTATTACGTTGCATTCCAGGAGTCATTTTTGGTAAAGCATCAATGATTCTGCTAGCTTCTTTTTCTAAATAGTTATCTGGACCACGAGTTCTAATATTGCTTATATTACCTTTAGTATCTACAACAAACATAACATAAACTCTACCTTGCACACCTAATTCTTGGGCTGCTTCGGGATACCTAAACGTTTTTTTTACATGTGCTAAGACTTTGTCATTAAAGCATTTTTTAAGTTCGGCATTGGTTCCTGTACAACCAGGAAAAATAGGCACGTTTTCTACAACAGCAAAGGGTACTTCAATCTCCTCTTCTACCTCTTCAATAACAACAACATCTTTAACCTCTACCACTTCTCTTTCTTCAATATACTCTTCTTGACTGGTTTCACTACTTTCAATAACTGTTTCTTCTACATCTTCTCTATCTTCTACCACAGTAATTATTTCTGGTGTTGCTAGCTCTACAGGTGGAGGTGGTGGAGGTGGCGTGTTTAAATTGGTAATAGGTATATCTTCTTCTATCTCCTGAGCAATTTCTATATATTCTTTTTTTATTGCTTCTTTTTCATAGGTTTTTTGCTCAAAACCTTGCCAAGTAAGAAAGAGCATTAAATTTATTCCTATAAGAAAATATATGCTGCTATTTCTTCCAACTTCTATTTTTGGGTTTTTCTTTGGTTTCATAATAACATAATTTTTTATTCATTAAGTTACTAATTTATTCCCTGAAAAACTATGATAATTATCAGTTTTTAGCACACATAAAACTGATTAACAAGAAGTTAAGCAAAACACCTAAACCTTCTTTTTCTTCTTATTTAAAATTATTATTAAACCATACTAGAGAGTTTAACAAATGTGGCCGTTTAGACGAAAAATGCGAAGCTGTTTTAAACCTAAAAGCTAGTATAAAAAAAAATTCCTGCTTTCGCAGGAATTAATAATGTATCTATTCTTCAATGAAATTTCTGTTTACACAGGAATTTATTATCTAGAATAATTAGGAGATTCTTTGGTAATAGTTACATCATGCGGATGACTTTCATTAATTCCGGATGCTGTAATTTTTACAAATTGTCCATTTTCTTTTAAAGTTTCTATGTCTTTAGCGCCACAGTATCCCATTCCTGCACGTAAACCACCAACAAACTGATGAATACTTTCAAAAAGGTCTCCTTTATACGCTACACGACCAACAATTCCTTCTGGAACTAGTTTTTTAATATCGTCTTCTACATCTTGAAAATATCTGTCTTTACTACCTTGTTTCATAGCTTCAACAGAACCCATTCCTCTATATGATTTGTATTTTCTTCCTTCGTAAATAATAGTTTCTCCTGGAGATTCTTTAGTACCTGCAAGTAAAGAACCTAGCATAACTGTATCTGCTCCTGCAGCAATAGCTTTTGGTATATCTCCTGTATATCTAATTCCACCATCTGCAATTACTGGTACACCAGAACCTTTAATTGCTGCTGCTACTTCTAGAACTGCAGAAAATTGTGGAAATCCTACTCCAGCAACTACACGTGTTGTACAAATAGAACCTGGACCAATACCAACTTTTACAGCATCTGCTCCTGCTTCTACCAAGTATTTGGCAGCAGCTCCTGTTGCTATATTACCAACAATAACTTCTAATTCTGGGAATTTCTTTTTTACTTCTTTTAAAACAGCAACCACACCTTTGGTATGTCCGTGAGCTGTATCAATAATAACTGCATCTACACCAGATTTCACTAAAGCTTCTGTACGTTCTACAGCATCTGCTGTTACACCAAGAGCTGCAGCAACACGTAATCTACCAAGACTATCTTTATTAGAAATTGGTTTTTGAGTAAGTTTAGTAATATCTCTAAAGGTTATTAAACCTGCTAGTTTATAATCTTCTTCAACAATAAGTAGTTTTTCTATTTTATGTTGATTTAAAATACCTTCAGCATCTTGTAGAGAGGTTCCTACTGGAGCAGTTACTAGATTTTCACTAGTCATCACCTCAACAATAGGTCTTGTATTGTCTTTTTCAAAACGTAAATCTCTATTGGTTACAATACCTTTTAAGGTTCCGTTTTCATCAATAATTGGAATACCTCCAATACTATGCTCAGCCATATTTTGCTTAGCATCTATAACTCTTGCGTCTATAGTTAAGGTTACAGGATCTGTAATCATACCACTTTCGGCACGTTTTACTTTTCTAACTTCATTTGCTTGTTGCGCAATAGTCATGTTTTTATGTAAAACACCAATTCCTCCTTCTCTAGCCATAGCAATTGCCATAGCGCTTTCTGTAACGGTATCCATAGCTGCAGAAACTATAGGAATATTTATAGTAATGTTACGAGTAAATTTTGTTTGAATTTTGACTTCGCGTGGTAGTATTTCGGAATACGCTGGAACTAAAAGTACGTCGTCGTACGTTAAACCTTCTCCTACAATTTTGTTGTTGTGTGCTGTCATGTTGCAATTAGAATTAATTGCATGCTAATATACGACAATAATTAGGATAAAAGTTTTAAGTTTTAATTAAATTAACGATATCGTTTTTTACAATAGGCTCTTAACGTATGTATGGCATATTCAAACCTATCTCTTGCACTAGAAATAGTACCTTGAAACCTAATTTCTTTTGTTAGCATTACACCATAAAAACCTTTCCCTTTCGCCATTTTACTAATGGTTTTCAAGCTATTAGCATCTATAGAATTATAAATAGTTTCAATCCATTTATACTGTTCTTTAAACAAAATACTTTTATCCCATTGCAAAGCTTCTTTTCCTTTTAAGGTTATTTTAGAGAAAAATAATTTCTCCATTTCAACAAATGCATGATTAAAAACGGTTTCACTACCAAGATAAGCATAGTTTTTTATGCTTTTTTTGGTAAAGATGTTATAAGGAAACGCTTTTATTAGTTGTAATTTACTAGAAATAAAGTGTGCCATTTTTGGCCATACTACTTCATGCCCTTTTTTATCTAATTCTTGGTAATACCATGCATAAAAATCACGACGTTGTTGTATGCTTTGGTATTCTTGTGGTATATTATTTTGAAGGTTAAATATATTTGCTTTCTGCCAAACGATAGTGTTTTGTTTTCGGTCTGCACGTAACCAATCTTGTGTTGCTAAGGTATTTTTATTGGTTACTTCTTTATAGTGTTGAAGGGTTTTCCATTCTTTTGAAAATGCCGAAAAGGAAATACTACATATAAGAACAAATACAAGCTGCTTCATATTTTTTCAGTAAAACGGAATTCTTTATAATTTCAGAAAAGATACTAAAATAAATACAGCATGCTAGAAAGGCTACAATACAAATTATTTAAAGCGCTGGTTTTCTAGAAAGTAATTGTACTAAAATGATTAATACAGAAACAGTAAAAGTGATTGTCATTAGTGCACCAGAGAACATGACAATATATTTCATAAAATGGTACCCTTTCCAAAGTAAATAAATTCCTCCAAAGGTTAATAAAACAGAAGCAAAAGGTTCAATCATTAAAAACAGCTTCCATTTTTTATGAAGTTTTGTAGTACTTACAATAACACCTATTAAAAAGAAGATAATAGACATAGATAAAATATGTCCATGTACTAAAGTGAGCATTTCTTGTTCACTTTTTTTAAACTTCATTACCGTTGCTTCCTCATCGGCTTCATTACCTAAATATTGCTCTTGAATTCCGTTAGGTTTTGTTCCAGAAGTTTCTGAAACAAACAATAAACCGGAATAAAAACCAATACTTAATACAATAACAAAAGCAACTAATAACCCTTTAATCTCTTTAGGAAATGCATATATCAAGCCGTTTAATTGCATTATAAAATGTTTTTAGAATGAAGTATTTTTAGTGATTGTAATAAATTATTCATAGCATTAGTCATAGAACGTACAGATATTGTAGCTCCAGAAATTGCTACAATATTATCTCCATAACGCAATTGGTCATTTTGGGTTTTTCCTATAAATTGTTTTAACCAACGTTTGCTTCCTATTTCTCCTCCATAATCTTCACGATAAATAAGCACTTTAGATTTTAAAACAATTAAATCGGTATCTAAAAGCACTAAATAATCAAACTCATCTGTTTTACTAGCCGCTTTAGAAACGTAAGCGTAGCCTAAAAGAGCATCCTCTTTTTTAATTTCAAAAAGGTTGTTTTCTTCAAATTTAGAAGGTAATGTATTTGCTATATCTGTAGAAATTACTTTTGGAGTAAATGAAAATGTTTCGATATCAAAAACACTTTTAATCTCTTTGTCTACTTTTTTCTGAATGTTTTTTGGCAATCCAAAAGAAAGCATGCTTAAGGCAATTAATAATAAAAAGATCTGTTTAAAATTCATAGTACAAATATAATTAAAGCAGGTTATTAAACCATTGGGTATTTATTACAATACTTTTAAATAAAAAAACCTTCCCTTAAAAAAAGAGAAGGTATATAAAAAGTTATAATATAGAATTAAAACCAAACACCAAAACCAATATTTAATTGTCCTGTTGCATCGTTTCCTGCTGCTGCATTATCTAATATTTGATAATCTGCTTTCACTACAGCACCATTTGCAACGTGGTAACTTAATCCTCCTGTCCACTCTTGTCTGTTATATGCTAAATTTCTAGTAATACCTGCATTTTTAGTAGCTGCATGTGTATCATATTGTTCATAACGAACAAAGGCATCTAATTTTTGTTCCTTATTTAGAGGTAGTAAGTTGTAAGCAGCTTCTGCGTACCAACCTTTAAGTTCACTTCCTAAATTAGCTTCATATAAAGCATTATAATCATCTGCATCACTAATTAAAGCGTGAATGTATTGTCCTCTTGCCGAAAAACGTTTGTTTATATAACGAGCATCTAAACCAAACATATTTATACCTACATCTGCGCCTGGCGTTTCTTGAATATCGTCTTCTGCTTGCGTTCTTCCAAAATAACCAGATAAACCTAAACGTAAACCAGAAATACCATAGTAATCTACTTTAGCAGAAAGATTAGGCGTATTAACTGTTGATTCTGCTCCTTTTTGACGACCATTACGTAAACCGTTACTACCTCCTAAAGTACTGTCTCCATTTAAAGAAGTAAAACCGTTAAAAATATATGCTTGGTAACGTAACGAAGCGTTATCTAATTTACCTGTAAGACCAACACCAATTTCTCTCCATGTTGTTGGCACTATACTTTTATCCATACTTGGTCTTTCTACACCATTAAAAACTGTAGGTTCATGATACTCATTTACAATTCCCATTGGTACTAACATTAAACCACCTCGAATATTTATTTTATCGTTTAGGCTGTAGTTTAAGAAAGCTTGCTCTACATAAAGTTCTTTTACATGCTCATATTCAATTTCTGTTACAAACTGTACTTTATCACTAAACTTATAACCTAAAAGCATTACCAATCTATGTACATCTAAGGTACCATTATCACCTTCTGGTTGGTTGTAATCTATTTGTGCATAACCACCAATAGTAATTCCTTTAGAGGCAGTACCATTTAAAATGTTCTGCACAGCATTAGCTTGTTGATTTTTTGTAGCAGTTGTATCTTGAACAACCGTTTGAGAAAAAGCTACTGAAGTAGCTAACAATGTGAAGAATAGAGTAATTTTTTTCATATTCAATTTTATCTTTATTTAGACTTGTTATAAATAATTTCTTATTTAAGTCCGCAAAAATAGTATTGAATAATAGTATGTGCAAGTTTATTTAGATTTATTTTAAATAAACTTAATAATTACAATTTAGGACAGCGTTTACAATTAGACTTTCCTTTCTTTTTATACTTTTTACAGCATTTCGATTTCTTATTACCACTACAGCAAATAACGCTTGAGGTTATTAAAACAGGGATTATTTTAGGAGATATTTCTGCTTGCATTATTTTAATTTATTCTAAATAAATGCAAACTTATAAAAAAAAGATTCCATAGAGGAATCTTTTAAGATATAATTATCAAGTGTTTACCTACCCTTTTTGGTGTGAAGATGCAATATCATTAATATCACGATCAAATAAATAATGACCAGATTTATCTGTTCCTATTATATTTAATTTATCTAACAAGGTTCTAGCCATTGCTTCTTCTTCTAATTGTTCGGTAACATACCATTGCATAAAATTATGCACGTTATAATCTTTATTTTGAAGACATTCATAAATGACCTGATTAATTTTTTCGGTTACAAATATTTCACTTTCTAAAAATTTCTCAAAAAGTTCAATAATTCCGCTAAAAGAATCGGTAGGTTTTTGCAAAGCAGGAACTACTACGTTACCACTTCTTTCATTTACAAACTTTACTAGTTTAAGCATGTGCACACGTTCTTCATCAGACTGGCTGTAGAAAAAATCTGCAACACCATTAAAGCCATTAGCATCTGCCCAAGAAGCCATTGCTAAATACTGCATAGATGCTTGTGCTTCATATTTAATTTGGTCGTTTAATAGTTGTTCTATAGTAGTGTTCATGCTATTTGTTTTATCTAGTGAATGAAATTTTAAGTTGTATTTATAAAAATATTGTATTTATAAGTAAGAACCAAAATACAAGTTTTATAATATTGTTAAACTTTAATGGTATTTAGAAAAGATTTTTGTGGCTTCATTATAAGCACTTTCAAAAGACATTGCACTTAAATCATGTGCTTTTTTGGTAGTTAAATAAGAAAGTACTTTTTCGGTTGGCATGTTACCTGTAAGTTCATCTTTTGCCATTGGGCAACCACCAAAACCTTGAATGGCTCCATCAAATCTTCTACATCCTGCTTGGTAAGCTGCATCTACTTTTTCAAACCAGGTGGTTGGTGTGGTGTGTAAATGCGCACCAAATTCTATTTGAGAATATTGCGGAATTAAATTAGAAAACAAATAATCTATATTTTCAGGATTTGAGGTTCCTACAGTATCGCTAAGCGAAAGTATTTTAACTCCCATTTTGCTTAATCTTTCGGTCCACTCTCCTACTATATCTACATTCCAAGGATCTCCATACGGATTACCAAATCCCATAGAAATATACACCACCACTTCTTTATTGTGTTTGTCTGCTACTTCTAGTATATTTTGTAAAAGTAACACCGATTGTGCAATAGTTTTATGCGTATTACGCATTTGAAAGTTTTCTGAAATAGAAAAAGGATAGCCTAAATAATCTATTTCTGGGTGTTGACAAGCAGCTTCGGCACCACGAAGATTAGCTACAATAGCTAATAATTTACTCTTGGTAGTACTTAAATCTAACTGCGCTAAAACCTCTGCTGTATCTACCATTTGCGGAATTGCCTTTGGAGACACAAAGCTTCCAAAATCAATAGTATCAAAACCTACACGCAATAAAGACTGAATATATTGTATTTTTTGCTCTGTTGGTATAAACTGCTTTATACCTTGCATAGCATCACGAGGACATTCAATAACTTTAACGTGTTTGTTTTTCATATAGGTCAAAGATAAAAAAGATTCGTAGTAACGAAAACGATTTAGATTTTAAAGTAAGATTAAAATGGCAATGGCAATAAAAACAACAATCTGCAACCATTTTAAAACAACTCCTACATTATTATTCTGCTTTAAATAATCTGAAATAGATCCAGCTAAAATGGCAATTAAAGAGAATATTACAAAAGATACTGCCATAAATACAAAACCCAAAACATAGAATTGTGTTACTGTACTTAGGCTATCACTAAACAAAAAACCAGGAAAGAATGCTAAAAAGAAAATAGACACTTTAGGGTTTAATACATTCATGATAAACCCTTGTTTAAATAATTGTAATAGGCTTTTTTTAGGAGCACTAGTATTACTAAACTCTATTCTAGAATCGCCTTTAAACACCTTATAGGCTAAAAAAAGTAAATATAAAGCACCAAAAAGTTTAATGGTAAAAAACAAATGATCATTGGCCTTTATAATTGCAGAAACACCAAAAGCTACTAACGTTGTGTGTACAATACAACCTGTTATTAAACCTGCAACAGTTGCTAATCCATATTGTTTACCATTGGTAATACTTTGCATCAATACAAAAATATTATCTGGTCCAGGAGAAAATGCTAAAGCAGATGTTGCAAACACAAAGGAAAGTAACAAATCATAATTCATGCATTACATTTTTAAAATTGCTTTATTTATATCTTTTATAAGTTTAGGTCCTTCATAAATAAAACCTGTATAAATTTGAACAAGGTCTGCTCCTGCTTCTATTTTCTCAAGAGCATCGCTTGCAGAATGAATTCCTCCTACTCCAATAATAGGAAAGGCTTTATTGCTTTTAGTTGCTAAGTACTTAATGACTTTGGTAGATTTTTCTTTAATTGGTTTACCGCTTAAACCTCCATTTCCGATTTCTGCTAATCGTGCTTCGCTTGCTTTTAAACCTGTTCTATCTGTAGATGTATTACTTGCAATTACACCATCTAAATTGGTTTCTGCAATAAGCTCGATAATTTCATCTAATTGTCCTTCATTTAAATCTGGAGCAATTTTAAGTAAAATGGGCTTCTGTTTTTTAAATGTATTATTGGCTTTTTGCACAGTACCAATCAATTCTAACAAATAGTCTTTATCATTTAATTTAGCATGGCTACCAACATTTGGGCAACTTACATTAAGTACAAAATAATCTACATAAGGATGCAAACCATTAAAACATTCTAAGTAATCTTTGGTATAATCTTCAGGTTTAGTTTGTGTATTTTTACCAATGTTTCCACCAATAATAACCTTGCCTTTATTCTTTTTTAGCTGTGTAATTGCAGTTTCAAGACCTTCGTTATTAAAGCCCATTCTATTAATAATCCCTTGATCGTCTTTTAAACGAAACAATCTTTTTTTAGGATTTCCTGCTTGTCCTTTAGGTGTAACGGTTCCTATTTCTATAAACCCAAAACCAAAGTTTGACAATTCATTGTATAATACCGCATTTTTATCAAAACCTGCTGCTAATCCTACTGGATTTTTAAAGGTTAACCCAAAGAGTTTTCGCTCTAGTTTAGCATCTTCTATAGCAAACATGCTTTTAAACAAGCTGGAAAATCCTGGAATTTTACACGTAAAGCGAATTAATGAAAAAGTGAAATAATGAATTTTTTCGGGATCGAAAAGAAAGAAAATCGGTCTTAGTAGTAATTTGTACATCTAGTAATGTTTGCACAAAAGTAATTCTAAAAAATGTGATTTACAATTTATATAAAGCCGAATAATTGTAACTTTGAAACTTAAAAGCTTTAATCACTTAACGCTTTCCAATTAAAAAAAATAGTATACATATAATGATTTCTAAACAAGACATAATAAAAAGATTTGTAGGCTACGTAACTGTAGATACAGAATCAGACCCAGAAAGTAAAACCACACCAAGTACAGCAAAACAATGGGATTTAGCAAATGCTTTAGTGGAAGAACTTAAAGCTATTGGTATGCAAGATGTAAGCATTGACGACAAGGCATACATTATGGCAACTTTACCAAGTAATGTAGACCATGAAGTACCAACTATTGGTTTTATTTCACATTTTGATACTACGCCAGATTTTACAGGAGCCAATGTAAAACCGCAAATTATTGAAACTTATGACGGAAAAGACATTGTTTTAAATGAAGCCGAAAACATTGTACTTTCTCCTGATTATTTTGAAGATTTATTACAATATAAAGGACAAACTTTAATTACTACAGACGGAACTACACTTCTAGGTGCAGATGATAAAGCAGGAATTACCGAAATTATTTCTGCTATGGAGTACCTTATTCAGCATCCTGAAATTAAACACGGAAAAATTAGAGTTGGTTTTACTCCTGACGAAGAAATTGGTAGAGGAGCACACCATTTTGATGTTGAAAAATTTGGAGCAGATTGGGCTTACACTATGGATGGAAGCCAAATTGGGGAACTAGAATACGAAAACTTTAATGCTGCAGGAGCAGTTGTAAAAGTAAAAGGTAAAATTGTACATCCTGGTTATGCAAAAGGTAAAATGATAAATTCTATGTACATAGCTACAGAATTTATTAATTCACTACCAAGAATGGAAACTCCAGAACATACAGAAGGTTATGAAGGTTTCTTTCACCTGTATTCTATAAATGGGGAAGTTGAAGAAACGGTTTTACAATACATTATTCGTGATCATGATAAAGAGCATTTTGAAGCACGAAAAGAAATGATGCAAAAACTAACCAATGAATTAAATACGCAGTATGGTCGTGAGGTAGTTTCTATTGAAATTAAAGACCAATACTTTAATATGAAAGAAAAGGTTGAACCTGTAATGCATATTGTAGATATTGCTGAAGAAGCAATGAAGCAACTAGATATTAAACCGCTTATTAAAGCTATTCGTGGTGGTACAGATGGTTCGCAATTAAGTTATATGGGTTTACCTTGTCCTAATATTTTTGCTGGAGGACATAATTTTCATGGTCGTTATGAGTATGTTCCTGTAGAGAGTATGCTAAAAGCTACTGAAGTAATTTGTAAAATAGCAGAACTTACTGCGCTTAAAAAGTAAGACACCAAGTAAATACACATGTTAGAATTGGGTATTCCTTTTAGCCAATTATTTACAAACGCAATACTGTATACAAAAAGCCATAACAAACTTGTTATGGCTTTTTGCTTATACTACTAAATCTCTTTTAGTTTAATTCTTATCCTCTTCTTCTGGTTTTATAAACTCAGACTGGTATTTTTCTAAAAACTGCTTTTGTCTAGCAATCATTTGCTGTGTTATTCTATCCATATCCATAAAATCTTTGCCAAAATCACTTCCAAAAAAATCAGCATTAAAAAACTGTTTACTAAAAAGAGAATCGTTAGCAAAAATATCTTCAAAACCTTGATTTTTAAATCCTGAAAAACTGCTATAGAATCTAGATTTAAAAGATTGCATTAAACTATCTCTATCTGCATCTTTTAAATGGTCGTATTTGTTATTAGAAGACCAAGAATAAATGCTATCATATCTAATTAAGTTTCCGTTTTCATCAAATTCTTTATCTACTTTCCAAGATCCTTCAGGTTTTTCTACTAGGTTATTTTTTTGGTCTTTGGTGTCTATATTTTGTTCTTTGTTTACTTGTCCATTACAACTAATGCTTAACATGGCTATAATGCACAATACCATATACTTTTTCATTTTATAAAAATTTTATGTTATACATTATAAAGTTTATTTAACCTTATGTTTTAAAAAGACCTCCTGTTTTGATGCATTTTATTAATTTATTTTGGTGAAACACTTCTACATTTCTTTCTCCATTGGTATACCAAACACATTGCAAATAGCTGTTATTATTAACCAGATCTAAAAGAGTATCTTTTTTTGAAACATATTTGAGTACTTCCATTTTTGGAGCAGCAAATTTTCCTTTTAATTTCACCCAATCTCCTGGTTTAAATTTTCTTGGCATAACCTTATTATTTTAATGATTACTATGAATTATAAGCATAAGGCTGAAAAAATTCAGCCTCATACTCTGTACTTCAATTAAAACAACAATAGCCTTATGAAATTTTAATGCTTCTTGGAGGTTTTTGTTTAGCTTCTTCTTTTTTAGGTAAAAGAACACTTAAAATGCCATCGTTATAACTTGCTTTTATTTGATCTTCATTTACACTTTCTGGCAAGGTAAAGGTTCTTTTAAACGAAGAATAGCCAAATTCTCTACGTGTGTAGTTTTCTTCTCTTTGTTCCTTTTCTTCTTTAACCTCTGTAGAAATAGATAATTCTTGATTTTCTAGGTCTATTTTAAAATCAGATTTTTTTAAACCAGGAACAGCCATTTCTACCATAAAAGCATCTGCTGTTTCTTTAATATTTACCTTTGGTAAGGTAATGCCTGTATTAAAATTAGAGGTAAATACAGATGGTAAATCTCTATTAAAAATATCCTCTAACCAATTAGAAATTGTTGGGAAGTTTGCATTTGAATTTGTGTTTGCTAAACTTCCGTTTTTAGGAACATTAACTAAATTGCTCATAATTACAAAATTTTAAATTAAACATTATTTCAAATTCGAAACCTTAGAGATTCCGTTTTAATATTTTCAAAAAAAATACCAAACCAAGTATAGCTTGTTTTTCTGTTAAAATTATTTTAAAAAACAAGGCTATTTCTGTCATTTTTTCAGAATCACTTCCATTGAATCCCTTTAAAAATGCCATTTTTTCATTTTTTTATACTAAAAAGTAATCCTTATTATTGTTATTGCTGTGTAGAATTTATTGCATAAAAAAAGAGTCTGCCTTAATAAATAAGACAGACTCTTTGATTTAAACCCAGTGTATTGTTTAAAAATTATACGTTAAAACTCCTGCAAAGTTTCTAGGATCTGTTTGGTTTATATAAGTGGTTCTGTATGCATTATAGCCAATTTTATTAAACACATTATTAACTAATAATCTTGCACTCCAGTGTTTGTTAAATCTATAACTAGCTTGTGCATTAACTTGTGTATAAGCATCTACATAAAAAGGCTCTTGATTTGGCACAATACCTTCATGTGTTACAGCTCCTGAGCTCCAATCATTAATAGGTCTTTCGCCTGTATAATATACTCCTGCTCCTAAAGACAATCCTTCTAATTGCTTTTTAAAGCTATAATTAGCATATACATTAAAAGTGTGTTTTGGTGTATTTAATGGTGCAGAACCATACACATAAGAAGTATGTTCTTTATACTGCGCATCTATATAAGAGTATCCAGTAATTACTTCTAAATTATCTAAAATACGTCCGCTAAGCTCTACTTCTACTCCTTTTCTTTCGTCGTTTCCTCCTTTTTGATAGTAACCCGTTTCTACCCAGTTTTCATCATACACAGGTAAATTAATATCTTTATTATTAATTTTAAAGAAAGTAAAGTTAAAACGTAAACGACTATCTAACCAATTGGTTTTAATACCTGCTTCTAATTGATCATAACGCTCATTACCTAATTCTTCGCCATTTACATCTAAACGAGTTGCTGTTCTTGGGTAAGAACTGTTGGTGTATGATGCAAATACATTTACGTTTTTAAGAGGTGTTACTATTACTCCGAATAAAGGATTAAAAGCATCACTTTCTGTAGTTTCTGTAGCAGTTATGGTTTGTGTTTTACTATATCTAAAACCAAAAAATGTTTTTAAATACTTATTAAAAGTAACTACATCTTGTGCTACAAAACCTAATGCTTTAGATTTTGCTCCTGCTACACTTGCATCACCAAAAGCTAAATTACTTGGTAGTGTATGTGTATTGTTTGTAAATACATCTATACTATCTACAGTAGAAACGCTTTGTGAAAAGGTACTATAATCTGAGGTTCTATAATCAAACCCAACTTGAAAAGTGTGCGAAAGACTTCCTGTTTTTAAATCATCACCAATAACGTCAAATTGTAAAACACTGTTATCATCACTTCTGGTAGAAACAGCATATCCTCTTGCACGTTGGTTATAAATAGGATCTCCTAAATCATCACTTACCACACTACCTAAACTTGCTCCTTTATCATCTAAATCTAATTTAGATTTATAAAAAGCAGCTTTTAAGCTTAATTTATCGGTTAATTCTCTATTAAATCGAATAGCATAAGTGCTATTAGTAGTTAAAGATTTATCATTTTCAAATCCTAAAAACTGATCTTCAGGTAAATCATAAATATTATTTTCATCATCTTCACTTAAATTTACTGTACCTACATCTGGAGTTCTACTATCTTCAAAATAATCCATTTCAAAAGTAACTGTAGTTTTATCATCTACTTTCCACTCTAATGAAGGATTAATATAAAAACGATCTGAAGAAATTCCGTTTCTATAGCTATCTGCTCTTTCTAAAGCTCCATCAATTCTAAAAGCAAGGTTTTCGTTTTTTGTAAGCGGACCAAACACATCAAAAGTAGTTCTTGCTTGTCCGAAACTTCCTGCTCTTAAAGAAACATTACCACCATAATAGTACTTAGGTGTTTTAGTTACAATATTAATCACTCCTCCAGGACTACCTAAATCTGTTGCTACACCTTGTGTTATAGATGCTGCACCTTTTAATACCTGAATATTATCTACACCTTGCATATCTGTTAAAATACCTGTTCCTCTAAAATCGGAATGTACACGAACACCATTTTTTAAAATTGGTATTCCTCTAAATCCACGAGAAGACATACTCTCTCTTTTATTACCATAGGTTGCAAAAGTATACACACCTGGTACATTTTTAGTTGCATCAGAAATAGTTAGGTTACCTTGTTGCGTAATTAACTTATCTGAAATAATAGATATACTCTGTATTTGCTCATAAGGCTCTAAAGGTAATCTAGTTAAAGCTTCAATTTTATCAGGATGCTTAAAACGATTACCAAAAACCTCTACCTCATCAATACTACCATCCTTTGTTAGTTGTACCTCTATAAACTGTTGGCTTTTAGTATCTATTAGTATTTGTTTTTCGACCTTTTTATACCCAATAGAAGAAATTACTAAAGTGTAATTTCCTGGCTCTAAAGCATTCATTACAAAAACACCATTTGCATCAGCAGAAACACCTCTACTTGTATTTTTAACAAGTACAGTAGCAAAAGGAATGTCTTCATTATTTTCATTTACAATATGACCTTCTAGTTTTGTTTGCGCAAAGGAGAACTGCACAAGTAAAGCAAAAAGAAAAAATAATTTATTATTCATGGTTTTATTATTTGGATTGATTTTAAATAAAGGCGCAAATATAAAACCCAGAAGAGAAAAAACAAACTTTATTTAGACCTAATAAAAATAAACTTATTAGCTATCTGAATGTCAACAACATACGCTAAAAATAATTTTGAATACTATTTATGTATATTTGTTTACCATTATAATACGTATGAAAAAAGTAAGTTCTGTTGAAGAGTATATAGAAACAAATAGCCATTTTAAAGAAGCTTTACAAAAGCTTAGAGAAATAGTTTTAAAAACCAATCTGGACGAGTCTATAAAATGGTCTGCTCCTACTTATAGTTTAAACGGAAAGAACATTTTAGGGCTTGGTGCCTTTAAAAAGCATTTCTGTATTTGGTTTTTTAATGGTGTGTTCTTAAAAGATGAAAATCAATTATTAGAACAAGCTAAAGAAAAAACGAAAGCATTACGCCAAATGCGATTTTCATCTATTGAAGAAATAGCACCAAATATAGTTTTAGCTTATATAAAAGAAGCCATAGAAAATCAAAAACTAGGAAAAGAAATAAAGGCTGTAAAAACCACAAAAAAAGATGTTGTTATTCCTACAGAATTAAAAGATGCTTTGAATGGCAATAGCTCAGTAAAAGAAGCTTTTAAAGCACTTTCTCCTGCTAAACAACGTGAGTATTGCGAACATATAGCATCAGCTAAAAGAGCAACTACAAAACAGTCTAGAATAGAAAAGATAAAACCTATGATTCTTAAAGGTGCAGGTTTACATGATAAGTATAAGAATTGTTAGGTATTAGGTGTGAGTATAGAAAAGAAAAAAGCTTCAAAGAAAAAATCTTTGAAGCTTTTTTTATATAATGAAGTATGTAAAACTTACTTCTTACTTTCTGTTGGTGATACGTTTAAGTTTTTACTTAATTCCATAGAAATGGCAGAACGATCAAACTTTAGCTTTCCAGCCATAGTTTCAATAACACAACTGTTATCTTTTTCGTTTAAATCTGCTATTTTACCATGCAAACCACTTTTAGTAATTACTTTATCTCCACGTTTAAGTTCGCTAGCAAACTTTTTTTCTTGTTTTGCACGTTTCATTTGAGGTGCAATCATAAAAAAGTAAACTACAGCAAACATTGCTATAAACGGTAAAAATTGTCCTATTTCTCCCATTCTAATTAATCGTGGTTATGACCTTCGTGACCTGGTTGAGTACTTGACTTTACAGGAGCAGCTGCATTTACAGAACCTGCTGGTACAGTTTGTGTACTTTTATTAACTGCATTAGGATCTGCTTTTACAAAAGCTTTAATTTTAACAGTTTCTTTACCTGTTTCTGTATTAGCTGTTACAGTAATTGTTTTTGTAATAGCGTTTTTACCAGAACCATTATACTTTACAGTAAATTTACCTGATTCTCCTGGAGCTAAAGGCTCTTTAGACCAATCTTGAGGTACAGTACAACCACATGTACTTTTAATGTTTGTTATAACTAAAGGTGCTTTACCTGTGTTTTTATAAGTAAATACAGTTTCTACTGGAGTTTTAGCTTCAATTTCACCAAAATCATGCTCTGTTTTATCAAAAGTTAAAACAGGAAAGTTTGTTGCACTTGCATCTCTTTCTGCTGCTTCAGCAACGTTTTGTTCATCAATTTTTTTTGAGGCATCTTCTTTACATGAAGTAAAAGCGATTAAGCAAAATGCGCTTAAACCTAATAATACTTTTTTCATAATTCTATTTTTATATTTACAAAGTTATTTTGAAACGTAAATGTAATAAATTTTATATTTACAGCAATCCTCTACCTATTTTATTTAACTTTTTTTCTGCCTCGTATTGCTTAACTAATTTGTCAAGAACTCCATTTATAAACACACTACTTTTAGGTGTAGAGTATTCTTTAGCTATTTCTAAATACTCATTAATGGTAACTTTTACAGGAATAGAAGAAAAGTGTAACAGTTCGCAAATTCCCATTTGTAGTAAAATATAGTCTATACTAGCAATACGTTCTGCGTCCCAGTTTTTTGTTTTACTATCTATTTCGGCATTTAGCTTGCTTTGTTTTAAAATAGTTTTAGTTAATAAATCTATAGCAAACTTTTTATCATCATCGTCTTTATATAAACTAGGTACAAAGTGCGTAGGCTTTACATTAGCTTTTACCTTTTTTAATAATTTTAAAATGGCTGTGTTTATTATAGGTAAATCATCTAACCAAGTTAAATTTTTATCTTCAATATACTCGTAAAGCTTTTCGTTAGGTGCAATAATTTCTTTAAAAACATCTACCACAAAGTCTTTATCCTCTTTAAAGGTTGATGTTTTTGTTTGCATGTATTCTGCATACAAATCACTAGCAAGTATTTCTCTAAAAAGAATATCTACATATTCATCATCTAACTGCCAATTGGTAATATTATGCGAGTAGATAGCTTCTAGAAGAGCAGGATCTCTTTTTAGTAGTAAAAATACTTCGTTATTAATAAATTTCTTGTTGGGATCTTTATCTTCTTTAGTAGCAAGAAGCTTTTTTTGTGTTTTTTCTATATTGATTTCTGCTTTTTTATGTACCTCAATTAATAAGGACATTAGGAGCAAATATAGATGGTACATACCATCAATACTGTTAAGTAAAAACTTTTGGTCTTTACTAAAATCATCACTTTCACCTCCTTTAAAAGCATAAAGGATTTGCATAACTTTAATACGAATGTGTCTTCTATTAAGCATATAAAAAAGAACTTTGTTTAAAAAAGGCGAAAGTAGTTACTTTCGCCTTGATATAATAGTATTTTAATAAGAATTATTTAGAATTTTCATTCTTTCTTGTTTCAATTCTACTTTTTGCAATATTGAGAGCTGCTTGATTAGTAGTAATATCATTCATTTCTGCATTAGATAAAATTTCTAATGTAGTGTTATAGATATTTTCTGTTTTACGAACAATTTCTTGTTTATCGTAACCTTCTAATTCTGCATAAACATTAATGATTCCTCCTGCATTGATTAAAAAATCTGGTGCGTAAACAATTCCTTTATCTTGAAGAATTAAACCATGTTTTGCTTCTTCTGCTAATTGGTTATTTGCTGCTCCAGCAATTACTTTAGCTTTTAGTTTATTAATGGTTTCGTCATTAATAGTTGCTCCTAAGGCACAAGGTGCGTAAATATCTACATCTTCGCTATAAATATCGTTTCCTGTGTAAATAGTTGCTCCGTATTTTGCACTAGCTTCTTGTAAACGTTCTTGGTTAATATCAGAGATAATAACTTTTGCTCCTTCTTTAGTTAAATGATCAACTAAAGATTCACCAACGTGACCAATACCTTGAACAATTACTTTTTTACCATCCAGCACATCGCTTCCAAATTTATATTTAGCAGCAGCTTTCATTCCCATATATACACCATATGCAGTAATAGGTGACGGATTTCCTGCTCCACCTTTACTTTCAGAAATACCAGTTACATAAGGAGTAACTTCATGCACTAAATCCATATCAGCAGTTTCCATACCAACGTCTTCTGCAGTAATATACCTACCACTTAAAGAATGTACAAATTCACCAAACTTTTTCATTAGTTCTGGTGTTTTTTGTGTTTTAGCATCTCCTATAATTACGGCTTTTCCTCCTCCAAGGTTTAATCCAGTAATTGCAGACTTAAAAGTCATACCACGAGAAAGTCTTAATACATCGTTTAAGGCTTCCCATTCATTATTATACTGCCACATTCTAGTTCCTCCAAGTGCAGGACCTAATACTGTATTATGAATACCAATAATTGCTTTTAAACCTGTATCTTTGTCGTTGCAAAAAACAATTTGCTCATGATCATCGAAAGAAAGTTGTCCAAATACAGGATCTACTTTTTTAAGATCTTTTGCGTTAATAACGTCTGAAACCATTTAATTTATATTTAAAGTTAGGGTTGTTCTTTTGATAAATTCAAAAAAACAATATGCAAAATTAAACCAATATTCACATAAACGCAATAAAAATGATGTTAAATTATGAAATTGATAAAAATAAAAAATAATCCTATTTCTGTAAATGAAAGAATTACAGCACTTAAATAAGTACTTCTTAAAGTACAAATTTAGTCTAATCTTTGGTATATTAATAACAATAGCCTCAAAGATTTTTTTACTTTATACACCTAGACTTATTAGAAAATCTATTAATGTAGTAGATGAGTACAGAAAAGGAAGTATTACAGATATACAATTAGTAAAAGCAGAGCTATTAGAAAACATCCTTTATATCATTGGTGCTGCTTTAATTACAGGTATTCTTACTTTTTTTATGCGTCAAACCATTATTAATGTATCTCGTTATGTTGAATATGACTTAAAAAACGAAGTGTACCAACAGTACCAGAAACTGTCTCTAAATTTTTACAAAAAAAATAGAACAGGAGATTTAATGAACAGAATTAGTGAAGATGTTACTAAAGTACGTATGTATGCAGGACCAGCAATTATGTACAGCATTAACACCATTACACTGTTTATAATTGTTATTAGCTCGATGTATAGTCAAGCACCTAAATTAACTTTATACACGCTAATACCATTACCTATTTTATCTATTATTGTATTTAATGTAAGTAAAGAAATACATAAACGCAGTACTATAGTACAGCAGTATTTATCTAAACTATCGACTTTTACCCAAGAGTCTTTTAGTGGTATTTCTATTATTAAAGCTTATGGTATGGAGCCACAAACTTTTAATAATTTTGATGTACTATCTACAGAAAGCAAAGAAAAACAATTACATTTAGTTAAGGTACAAGCGCTTTTTTTTCCTACCATGATATTACTTATTGGTATCAGTAACTTAATTGTAATTTATATTGGAGGACAGCAATATATTAACGGAGAAATTAAAAGTTTAGGTACTATTGCAGAGTTTATTATTTATGTAAATATGCTAACATGGCCTGTAGCAACCGTTGGTTGGGTTACCTCTATTATACAGCAAGCAGAAGCATCACAAAAAAGAATAAATCACTTTTTAACCATAGAACCAGAAATACAAAACAAAGCAAGTGAACCTTCTAAAATTCAAGGAAACATCACTTTTAAAAATGTATCTTTTACTTATGACGACACTAATATTGAAGCCTTAAAAGATGTAAGCTTTACTTTAAATTCTGGCGAAACCTTAGCTATTATTGGTAAAACAGGTTCTGGAAAATCTACCATTTTAGATTTAATAGGAAGACTCTATGATATTAAATCAGGAGAGTTATTAATTGACAATACACCTATTGACCAGGTAAACCTAAACAGTTTAAGAGAAAGCATTGGTTATGTACCACAAGAAGCCTTTTTGTTTAGCGACTCTATTAATAACAATATTAAATTTGGAAAAGAAGACGCTACAGATGAAGAAGCAATACAAGCGGCAAAATATGCACAAGTACATAAAAACATTATAGGCTTTACTAAAGGATATGAAACGGTTTTAGGTGAAAGAGGAATTACACTTTCTGGAGGACAAAAGCAACGTGTATCTATTGCTAGAGCCATACTTAAAGATCCACAAATATTATTATTTGACGACTGTCTTTCTGCTGTTGATACAGAAACCGAAGAAAAAATACTTAAAAGTTTAAACAAGTTATCTAAAGGAAAAACAACAATAATTGTTAGTCATAGAATTTCATCAGCTAAAAATGCAGACAAGATAATAGTTTTAGATGACGGAAAAATAGTACAAGAAGGTACGCATGATAGTCTTACAGCACAAGAAGGATACTATAAAAGCTTGTATTTAAAACAATTATCTAAAAACACATAGCAATATTTAGTAGTACAAATCTGCCAATAATAATGCCTAAATCAAATATTTAAAAGATTTATAACAATTAGTTGGTTGTTATCTATTTTTTTTTGATTTTTGAAAATCTATTAATTAAACTTAATATAAAATACAACACTATGAATACCAATGGCATGATGGAGAAAGAGGAAATTTATTCTAAAGTATTAAGAGCAGGAAGACGCACTTATTTTTTTGATGTTAGAGCAACAAAGGCAGGAGATTATTACTTAACAGTTACTGAAAGTAAAAAATTCACTAATGATGATGGGTCTTTTCATTATAAAAAACATAAAATCTATATATACAAAGAAGATTTCTCTGAATTCAATAGCATTTTAGCAGAAATGACAGATTATATTATAGCTGAAAAAGGAGACGAAGTAATTAGCGAGCGTCACCAAAAAGACTTTAAAAAAGAATATCATACAGAAAACACAAATACATCTGAAACTACTGAAACTCCTGAAGTTTCAGAAACTGTAGAAAGCAGATTTACAGATATTGATTTTGATGATATTTAAAATCTAAGAAAATGTTTAAAGTTAAAACCGTTGCTATTAGTAACGGTTTTTTTTGTTTTAAAAACTCCCCTACTCTTTTAACTTCTTGTAGAAATTGAAACGTACCAGCTTATTACTCAAAGCGAAAACATAATAAAACCTAGAGTTATAGCACAAAAGACGAAGCTTCTTTTGTAATATTTAAACCTTTACATAAAACAGGGTTAAAACAGAAAGTACTACAGCATAAAGGATGGCTATTTGCCAACCCACTAAAGCAGCAACAATACCAACAAGAATAAAAAACCACAACGGAAACAAGGTTATATACACTGCAAACCTAAAGGTTGCTACAAATTCTATTTCTTTAATTTTTGGTTTCACAAAAGATTTCCATATTAAAAAGGGAATAAAAAATTGAACTAGAAGTAGGTATTTAAGAACCGTTTTTACATAACTTTTATTTGGTCTCTCTTTTTTCTGGCAGGATTTAAAATTAGATGCAATACAGGTATTTACTGCTTCAGGATTTAAAAAATCTACTGGAATTTCTTCTAACCTACTAGCTATAGCTTCATAATTATCTGAAGGAATATGTGTAGTTAATTTACAAATAGCCTGATACACATCTTCCTTTAGTTTAATAATAGCTTTATTTTTATCTGTAGACAGGTAGTTTTTAGCAGGAATAGGTTTTCCGAAGAAAACAGAAGTGCTATCTACAAAATCATCTGCTTTGTTATAATTAATTCCTACAGGAATAATTTGTAAATCTATTTCTGGATATTTCTCTAGAGTTTCAAAAACAATTCGTGTAAACCCTTTACTCAAAGGCCTCACGCTTCGGTTAATATGGTGGTTTCCTTCAGGGAAAATAACAACCGTTTTATTTTGGCTTAAAACCTCTGTACAAGTTGAAAATATAGAATTATTATTGCTAATACTACTCCAACCATCTCGAATTCTGTATACAGGAAGCATTTGTAAACTACGTAAAAACTTGCTGATTATTGGTTTATTAAAAACCGAAGCACGTGTTAAAAAGTAACAAAATCTACCCGATTTAGTAGCGATTAACAAAGGATCTATTAATGCGTTCTGATGGTTTGCTAGAAATAAAACAGGTTTGTTTTTTGGTACCTGCTGTACATTATACACTTTAAAACGTTTATAATAACAGAATAGCCCAATGCTAAGATATGTTTTAAAAAAATAGAGCCAGAGTTGTTTCACGAAGTTATTTTTTTGATTTTGAAGACCAATACAAAGAAAGACATAATCCAGAAATGATATGCCAAATTCCCCAAAAGGCAGCAATTAAAGCCATTCCGCCAAGTCCGTTAAAGAAAGTAAAAATAAGTAATAAACCTAAACCAGAGTTCTGAATTCCGGTTTCAATAGCTAATGTTTTTTGGTTTTTAAAAGACAACCTTAAACCTTTTGCTACAAAAAAGCCTAGAGCAAGCGCTAAAATATTATGGCTAATACCAATAAGTAATACTTTATCAATATAGCGATTAAAGATTTCTAAATTGTTTGCAAAGGCAATAATAACAATGGTTACAAAGACTAGTATAGAAAAAGGTTTTAGTATTTTAGAAAGTTTTTTTGCTAGATCAGGAAATTTACTTTTTAAGGACATACCTAATACTAACGGAATTCCTAAAATGAGAATGATTAGTTTTACTAATTCTAAAAAATTAATTTCTACGTTTTGTAAAAGTTGCGCTGTTGGTTGGTATAAATTACCATAAAGCTGAAAGTTTAATGGCGTTAAAAACATTGCTAAAAACGTTGCAAAAGCTGTTAAGCTAACCGAAAGTGCTGTATTTCCTTTTGCAAGATGTGTCATAAAATTAGAAATATTTCCGCCAGGACAAGCTGCAACCATCATCATACCAAGAGCAATACTTGGGTGAGGTTTTATAAGCAACACAAAAAAATAAGTAACTAAAGGTAAAAGTACAAATTGCAACACAACACCAAGTATAACCAACTTAGGCGATTTAAATAATTGTTTAAAATCATTTAATGTTACACCAAGAGAAACACCAAACATTACCACTGCAAGTGCAATATTTAGCACCCAAAGATTCGTGGTGTCAAAATTAATTTTTACTGCATCTAACTCTATCATATTTAAGCAACAGTAGTTCCGTTTTTCACTTTAATTTCAGGATTTAATAAAATTACATCTTTATTATTTACAGCACCTAAAACTAGGCATTCGCTCATAAATTTTCCTATTTGTTTTTTCTTAAAGTTTAAAACAGCAACAATTTGCCTGTTAAGTAAATCTTCTTTTGTGTATAAAGTTGTTATTTGAGCCGAAGATTTTCTTATTCCTAAGGTTCCGAAATCTATGGTAAGCTGGTAAGCAGGATTATGTGCTTCGGGAAAATCATTTACTTCAATAATGGTTCCTACACGAAGATCTACTTTGGTAAAATCTTCAAAAGTTATGGCTTGTTTCATTTTATATTTAGTTAGTGAGTGTTAATATATTGATTTTTTATAAGGTAATGCACTTTGGTGCTTAAAATTGAATTTATAAGTTCTTTTCTGTGCCCTTTTTTAATGTTTTTGTGGTTTATTTTTTCAATAAAAAATCATTTTACGAAAGGCTTACTATTGTAGGAGAAATCGATTATTCAAAAGATGTTTTATATAAATTGAGACTCCCTTTTTTATGAATTTTCATTCCTTTTTACTAACTTAATGAATTATTTTAAAACAAAATTATTATGGCAAATACACCTTCTAATATGCTTCCGTTAGGCACAAAAGCACCAAATTTTGAATTGTTAGACACTGTTTCTAATACAACATTAAGTCTTCAGCAGTTACAAGGAAAAGCAGCAACTGTGGTTATGTTTATTTGTAACCATTGTCCGTTTGTGCTTCATGTAAACCCTGTTTTGGTAGCAATGGCAAACAAGTATACTACTAAAGGCGTTTCGTTTATAGCAATTTCTAGTAATGATGCTAATAAATATCCGCAGGATGCTCCAGAAAAAATGACAATTCATGCTAAGGAAAACCACTATCCTTTTCCTTATTTATATGACGAAACACAAGAGGTTGCAAAGGCATATGATGCTGCCTGCACACCAGATTTGTATGTTTTTAATGCTGATTTGGATTTAGTGTACAGAGGACAATTAGACGACTCAAGGCCTGGAAATGGTATTGCTGTTACAGGATTAGATTTAAGTCATGCTTTAGATTGCGTACTAAATAATACGGAAAATGAAAAACTTCAAAAACCAAGTATAGGTTGTAATATTAAGTGGAAAAACTAAAAAATTATGGCACATTTTGAACTATCTAAAATACTGCATAACAACCAAGAGCAAGTAAAAATTGATTTTGAATATAATTTTGAAGTAAAGGAGTATGTAAAGCAATTTCCGTTAGTAAAATGGAGCAATACACATGGCACTTATTATATTCCGTTTAGTAAAACAAATGTGAATAATTTGTATAAACATTTAAGAGCAAAACAGCATGTGGTGGATTATAGTTTGCTACTAGAGGAAGGCTATAAAAAGAATGAAAAGCCTAATGCTGATAAAAATTTAAATGCTTTAAAAGAAGATTATTTTGAGCCAATTAAAGGATTTGTAAAATGGATGCATCAAAAAAGATATAGTTTAAATACCATACAAACTTATGAATCTATGCTTATTGTGTTTTTTAAATTTCATAACACAAAACGAATAGAGGATATTACGAATGCAGATTTAATAGATTTTAATACTAATTATATTTTAGCAAATAATTACTCTTACACTTACCAAAACCAAATGGTTAATGCTATTAAGCTTTTTTACAAGCAAACGCATAATATACATATTGATATAGAGACTTTAGACAGGCCAAAAAAAGACAAGCGTTTGCCCGAAGTTTTAAGTTTAGACGAAGTAAAAGAAATTTTATTTAGTGCCACCAATTTAAAACACAAAACCTTGCTGTGCTTGTTATATTCTTGCGGATTGCGAATTGGCGAAGCATTGCATTTAAAACTTACTTCTTTAGATCTAGAACGCAGATTATTACATGTAAAATCAGGAAAAGGTAAAAAAGACAGATATGTACCTTTATCTATTACCATGATTTCGATATTACGAAAGTATTATAAAAGTTATAAACCAAAGCAATTTTTATTTGAAGGACAGCATGGTGGCGAATATTCGGCAGTAAGTTCAAGACAAGTATTACGTAGAATAGTAAAACGAACACATATTAAAAAGCACGTTACGCTGCACACTTTACGACATAGTTACGCGACACATTTGCTAGAAAACGGAACAGATCTTAGGTTTATACAGGAACTTTTAGGGCATAACAGTCCGAAAACCACCATGATTTACACACACGTAAGCACCATAAGTTTAGAAAAAATCAAGAATCCTTTTGATGATTTTGAAATTTAATCTACATTTAAAAAAATATAAACGCTGTATGAATACATTGATTTACATCTCTTTTAGATGCAAAACGATGTGTTTTACGAGTATATAAACTAGTTAGCCATAATTTGAAAAATGACCGTATTAACAGAAAATCAAGTAACTGAACTTTGTGTTTTTATAGAAAACCGAATTGAAAAAATCGGATGTGACCACTCATTGAAAAACACTTTTGAATGGGCT